>JBMOLU010000066.1:0-46963 GCA_049325275.1 Chloroflexota bacterium | reverse complement strand
ATTCCGTTTATCCATTTATCAAACCGTTCGCAGAATGCAAGCGAGCTTCAAAACGGAATACGTATTCCGCTTAAAACCCACCCAAACGGAATATCAACGGAATACGCTCTACCGTGTCCTACCCTCAGGAAGTAATCGAAAGTGATGTATTGGAGCAGTCAGGGCCAATTGGCTGGCTAATGCTAGATGAAATACTTACTCAAGAAGATCACTTGATGCCGTTTTTGTGTGAGTATTGCCCCGAAGAACGACCCGACGAAATAGAGAACTGGAAAAGGCTGGTAATCGGTTACCTGGAGTACATAAAGCGATGGGATGTGGTGAAATCGTATGTATGGCATTTGTTATAGAGCAAAACCGGCCCAACAACCATTTGCAGGCTGACCGGGTGGATTCTGCCGGTAAAATAGGACTCAGAAGTCCCAAAGTTGGTTCTGATCCCCAAAAATGATCTCAGCCCGCCCAGGTCGGCTGAAAAATGCGTTGGTGCGTCAAGCGAAGCTTGACGTTTTCTTACAGGGTGAAAGACCCTGTTGGGTAAGGACTAACCACCCACCCATACCGAGTGTTGCAGCGAACAAGGAGTTTGCGATTGCAGACGAACGACTTCGTTGAAGCGTACATTCAGAAACTGCGTTTCTGCGGGAATGACGTAGGCCACAGGAGAGACCGCACTCTCCGAAGACTTGATATAGCCTCGTAATGGAATCGGTGGCGAAAGCCGCCCCAAAGCAGATGGCGATGGTGTCAACGTGCCATAAGCCAAAACAGAGAGAGCGACTGTACTGTTTACGAATATCATCACCCAAGGGTGTTTACCAACATCGTGACCCTACCCTGCCAATGGGACGGTTTTGAAGCCAAGATTGCGGGATCGCCCCAACATTTAGGCCAATGGACACGATGTTGGTAAACAGTTGAAGGTGATGATGTTCGTAAACAATTCAGCGACGGATGGAAACAGCCGAACGGTGAGCTCTCCGAGGGTCTGCCGGGGTCCACAAAGAGCGTGGCATGGCCGGTAAAGAACACCGGGCAAGAGAAACGTTGAGAACTTGAGAGACCCGAAAGGTTCCTGTCGAGAGATAGGTAGGCCGAACCGAAATACCAAGTAGGAGAGCCAAAGGCCAACGGGAGTCGGATCAGCTCATAGTACCTGAAAGGGGAAGGGGCTGACAGGGATACGCAGCCTGCTGACACTGCACAGGAAACAACGGCATGGACATGCAGGGCCATCAAAACCGGTGCAAACCTCAAGCAGGGAATAGCGAAGGCTGCCGAAAGGTAGTCATGCGGAAGCGAGTATCTCTGAAGAGCCCGGTGCGTTGCGATACACAGTATCGCCAGTTCCGCACGCCGGGATCCGTGCGGGGGCAGGGCGGGTAACTGCCCTGGCTACCGCGACGGCGCCGCGATTGCACGCAAACATGCTAACAAGCGAGGAATAGAGACATGAATATCTTTCAAGCCATTGAACAAGGCAATACAAAGGCCATAGAAGACTATATAACGAGCGGAGGAAATGTTAACGCAAAAAATGACAGTGGCTACACCATGGTGTATTGGGCAGCGGTTATGGGACATGCTGAGATCGTGAATTCCCTAAAAACTGCTGGGGCTGCATCGGACATTTTCATCGAGGCGGCAGTTGGAGATTTAAAAGCGGTAATGACTTTGATAAATAGTGGTGTCGATGTCAATGCAACGAATCGCCATGGGCATACGGCTTTAATGATGGCTGCTCATCAAGGCCATGCAGATATTGTCAAAGCACTTGTTGCTGCTGGCGCTGATATCGATGGAAGGCATTCGATCAGTGGGAATACCGCTCTAATTGGCGCAGCTCATCAGGGGCACGTTGAGATCGTACAGATACTTGTTGATGCTAAAGCTGAAGTGAGTATAAAGAACAAAGGCAATGGCACCGCACTAAGCGAAGCGGTTAATCAGGGTCATGCGGATGTTGCAGATATATTAAGAGCTGTTGGAGCGCAAGCATAAACAGAAACTCATTTGGGAATGTTCTCAGCGACAGATATAGGCATTGCTGCGAAGCAATTCGAATATTCTCGGGAATCTTCGAATTGTAGAAGAATTGTATAAGGCATAAGTTGGCACCCAACACCCGCATGCAGGCCGACCGCTGCGCTCCGCTTGCGGCAGGCGAGTCTTCAGAGCCAACGTAATGCATTTCTTAAGGTTGGTTTCAGTGCGAACGCCGCTTGCGGCGGCTGATGGAAGCGTTGGGTGCATTCAACTCACTAATAGCACCAACCATCAAGATGAGTATTCGTTGATGGAATAAAGCAAAGGGAATAACAGAAATTATGCCGGAACAGGCGAATTGTAAAACATGTGGCATTGTGGCTAATCGTGATAGGGGTACAGCTCCGCTCTGGGACTGTATTTATCGAACTAAATATTGGGATATAGCACACTGTAATGCCACGACAATACCGGGATGGCTTGTATTAGTAGCCCGGAGACATATTGAAGCGATTGATCAGTTGACGAATGAAGAAGCCCTCGAACTGGGCGTGCTGCTTCACCGAATGTCGATAGCCCTAAAGGAGGTAGTGAGATGCACAAAAACCTATGTGGTTCAATTTGCGGAAGCAGAAGGGCATAATCATGTGCATTTTCATGTGATACCGCGGATGATAGACCAACCTGAAGAACGAAAAGGGCCAAAGGTATTTAATTATCTTGGCATTTCGGAGCAGGAACGCGTAAGTGAAGCTGTAATGAATAATATTGCCGGACAAATCCAGGCCATCATCGTGCATGAGAATATACCCTCTATTGCTAAAGTTGATAGCTAGATCAGAAAGTGATCTCATCCTGTCCAAAAGCAGGTGAGTCGGAACGTTGGGCGGGTTGATACAGCAGGGAGTAAACTCGCACGGTGAGGTAAATTAGCTCGATGACATCTCTAACAACTAGCAAGACAAAATATGAGAAAATCATCCAGGTAATGGGAATTGGGTTATTTGTGTTCATTTGGGTAGGTATTTGCTGGTATTGTCTACATCTCTTAGGCAAAATAAATGATGTTTCATCAGGTTTTGGCCCCATAGATGCATCACGGAGGATAACTTCGCCTGACCAAAAATATACTGCTATCCTTGCTCGATCGTATGCGTCATTCTTGGATCTTAATTTCGCACTTTATATTACCGACGATAATATGGCCGAAATTACGGATAGCAGTGAACAGGCCTATTTCATCAAAGGCTGATCAAACGACAAAGACCGAAGTTCTCTGGATAGAGAGGGCTTTGTGGATATCAAAAGATTATGAACCCACCACACAGCGTAACTGGCGCGAGGATATTGTTTGGAGTAGTGATTCTGTAATCATCGCCGTTCTCATAGAAGGGGAGTTTGTGTACGCATTTGATATAAGTGAGAAGGTGGCCTATGAGGGTGAACCAGAGCAGATTCAAGACATACTCCAGTTGCATAGTAATCTTAAACCGTAACGCCATCAATATATGACGAACCCGCCCACTGATGGAATGCATTTTGATAACAGATTTGGGCCAAAACCTGCCCAACCACGGTTTGGTGTGTCCTGAAAAGTCATCGTCTGCTCACTGGTGAAAGTCCAGTTCTGGTAAGAGTCAGGCCACCAGATAGCAGGCAACCGATGTGGCCGGGTGACTGGCTATGTTAAAGCGTTATAACCCTTCGTGAAGAAGGAGCAAAACAGTAGCCCGTAACATAAGCGGCAGTGAAATCGGGAGAAGACACTGCCAACACCAGCATCGGGTGTTCAGGGGCTGGAATGGTGTGGTATGGTCAACGGCAATAAAGAGCATTGCTCATGTGAACTGCTGGTAAACGTCGTAAACAAAGACAAGCCAAAGATGCTGACAGGCCTGGGCCAAAATGGCAAGGGGTCAGGTATGGATGCTCCTAACTCATCCATCACAGACGAAGAACCCCTGGCGAAGAGGCAGGACCTAACCCACACAGGTACTTGTACAGAACGTGGTAAGCCCGTAGGTCTCCCTGGGTTGACCAGGGAAGGCGAGCCGCAAGGAACGCCGATGGGCCTGCGGGTATGGGATGGTGAAAAAAACGAAAGCCTTTCTGTAGTGGGAAGGACAGGTATTGAGCCTGACGGCGAAGACCGTGAGCGGGAACACCAAGCAACATCACGCCACGTGAAAGCGGGCAGAATTCCACCGGGTCGCTCGTCACGAGAGAACTTGACAAACCACCCCCAAGCGGGAAAGCAGATGACGGCAGGTATATCCTGCTGGTGCGCCCACTGACAGAAACGTTGGGTAGCATCAAGTGCGTATCGTGAAGTTGCAGCAGATTGAGCTATCCTGCTATCCTGTTGCAGCGCGTCCTGCCAAAGGGCGTTTCGAGCGGCTTGAGCCGTGTGCGGCGAAAGTCCGCAAACACTGGTTCTTAGGGGAGGGGGCGGCGGCAACGCCGCCTCCTTACCCGACCAGTTCCTTGCAAAACACAAGTATTAATCTAAACAGATTGGCATTGCCTTGGATGCAACCTAGCAGCCAGTCGGAGAAGACTTCGGAAGTCTCCGTGGCCGCTTAAAAGCCGTGGTTTTCGAGCAATTTTTGCCCTATTTTGTGCTCAAGCAGAAAGTCAAGTAACAGTTTCGCAAAAGCATCTGGCTGCTCGTAGCTGGGAACATGCCCAGTTGACGCAATAATGGCTTTTTTGGCATTGGGAATCCGCTTGACCATTTCGTCAGCAGCGCGCAGTACTTCAGGGTGGTCAAGTGCTCCAGCAATAACCAATGTTGGACAGTTTACCGATTCCAATTGAGTAATTGCAGGTGGGTCAAGCGGATCGATCGGCTGTGCATCGGCGATGAAAAATGTACTTTGCGATACGGGAATGCGATTCATTTCCAAAGCCTTTCTACGCAACATTAAGTCAACCTGTTCTGGCTCCCGAGTTTCGCCATCCAACCAAATTCGGATTTGAAGTTCGTTCGAGTGATTGATATCACCTTTTTTCATCGCATCGAACATTTCAAGCATGTAGCGGGGAGGCTCTCCGTGTAACTCAAAGCCGCTCGGGGTAGCACCAACCAAGGTCAAAGATTTGAAGCGTTGAGGCTGTTCACACACCAGGTCGAGGCTAATCTGTCCGCCATTGGAACATCCGACCAAATGCGCTTCTGTGACTTCGAGATGCTTGAGAAGTTGGTCCAGATCGTGGCGGCGAGAAAGCGGACCCGTCACAGGGCTGGATTGCCCAAAGCCACGCATATCGTATCGAATCACGCAGAAGTGTTTTGCAAGTGGCTCCCAGACCGCATCGAACATTCTGCTGTCGAGAAATGCCGCGTGTGACAGTACGAGCGGCATTCCTCTGCCTGCCGTCTCGTAGTACAACTTCCCCTCACCCAAATTCAAGTGGCCTTTCTTTGTCTGCATCGTTTCGTTTCTCCTTTTGTTTTCTGATATATTCTGATATATTCTGATGATACATTCCATTGGGTGACACCTTGTGTCACCCAAATTGAGGAAAATGTGCGAGCAGACCGACTATTATCGATCATTCTATTGTTGCAAACTCGCGGCAAGATGACTGCTAAAGCGCTGGCGGAAGAGTTGGAGGTCTCGCGCCGAACGATTTTGCGCGACATCACTGCACTATCGTCTTCAGGCGTGCCTGTCTATAGTGAAGGCGGTCATGGAGGTGGGATTGCGCTCCTGGAGGAATATCGCACCACGTTAACAGGTTTGAATAAATTCGAAGTGCAAAGTCTGTTTGTCACCAACAATAGTGACGCCTTGCGTGATGTCGGTCTGGGCGACGCAGGGGAACGCCTCTTACTTAAGTTGTTGGCTGCTTTGCCGAATACACATCATTCCACCGCCGATCATATTCGACAACGCTTGATGATCGACCCGACATGGTGGTGGCATGATGCTTCCATCTCACCCTTCTGGGATGATATTCAGAAAGCCGTTTATGAAGACAGGCTCATCGAAGTGGAGTATGAGAATTTCGATGGAAAAATAACCCGGCGCCTTTTAGCCCCATATAGTTTGGTATGCAAGTCGAGTGTGTGGTATTTACTGGCTGAGCGGGATAAGGAACTGCGTACCTATCGCGTGACCCGCATACATTCGGTGCGCCTGCTCGATCAGTCGTTTTCACGCCGTCTCGACTTTGACCTGCCAACATATTGGCGCGCACAGGCGCAAAGCTTTGAAAGTTTACCATCCGAGTATAGCTGTGTACTACGGATTCATCCTGAGCGGATATCGTTCATTAAGTGGCTGATGCCTGGACGTTGGGAATTTATTACAGACGCTAACGATAAAGGATGGATGACAATATCTCTGGCAATGGATTCTGACCTCCTGGCAAAAATGCTCGTTTTCGGTTTGGCTGGGTTTGTTGAAGTCGTGGAGCCGACGGAATTGAAAGACGCAGTTGTGGCAAAGGCGCACGACGTGCTGGAGTATCTCGCTTCGTAGCGAACGATTGCTAAGACATATACCAAGGCAAAGCTGAAGGAGCAGAAATCCGGCTTTGAATACTGGCAAAATCAACCAGTTGAGAAGTGGCTGGAGACTTTAGAGCAGAGAGGTGATGATGGATAATTTAATTCACATCTACAAACGGGGAACTGAACCTTTTCGGAGTTTATCGGCTCTCTCCGATGCAGAAGCGCTGGATAGAATGCAGGGGCTTTACACAGAAGGGGCGGTGTTCTGGGAAAGGTTCAAAGAGCCAGGGCGATATTGGCAGATTCGCAAACAGGTTGAAGCGTGGATACGCGGGGAATTTATTGTCAAGGGGGGACAGCCTCGGGCGGCGTACCCGATCTATATGATTTGGGGAAGGTCAAAGTGGATGGAGACGGCAGGGGATGCGGAGACGTTGGCGACGACGATAGAAATTCAAGTGCCGCTGTCGGCATTTCGCGAAAGTGCGGTAAGTTTTACCTATCCAGATAGTATGGTTTCGTACATGCTAAACCAGCAACGAAATCCAGCTTATTATCTGCCAGAGTATCATGGCAAAGTCTTCACCTTAGCGGAAATGCAAGCGATAGTGGAGACGAACGGTTTACCTGGGGATAAATGGGGAACTGAACTACCGAGCAACTTAGCGAATTATATCGAAGCCCAAGTTTGGGATCATGAGCCGCTCTTGGCCTATCGGAAGGCAAACAGGTAGGATAATGCAGGGTTTAAAAAATCAGTCAGTCACTGAACCACTCCTTTGGTTTGGTCACATCAGAGTGTACTTCATGACTGGCCTTTTATCTCAAATGTACGGTAGAGAAGATGGTTTCCGTTTTCACGCCTGCACTTCTACCCGCACCGGCAATAGCACGTGGAACGTACTACCCGGCAGCGCTTCCTCGTCGTAACCGGGGCTTTCCGCCCACACCTTGCCGCCGTGTACGTTGACGATACCGCGGGCGACAGCCAGCCCCAGGCCAGGCCCACCACCTTTGAAGTTCGTTTTGCTGGTGGAGTGCAGCATGACCGGGCCGGTCTGGTAGAATTTTTCGAAGATCAGTTCCTGCTGGGCGGGGTCGATGCCGATCCCCGTATCGGCAATGGCCACATGGACGGCAGCCACCGCCGGATCGGCCAGTTCGCCTGGTGGCCGCAGATCGCCCGTAATGGTGATTTTCCCGCCATCGGGTGTGTATTTGATCGCATTTCCAACCAATTGGCGGAAGAGTTTGCGCAACAAATCGGGGTCTGCATCGCAGGCAGGCAACCCGTCGAGACCCTGAAGCGAGAACACCAACTGCCGCTCGGCCCAGGCGTTTTCGAAGTCGCTTTCCACCTGGCGCAGGACGCTCGCCATGCTGGCAGGCTTTTTGTACGCCTCGATAGTCTCTGTATCCAGGCGAGAGATGTCGAGCATGGTATTGATCACTTCAAGGAGGCGGCTCTCGCCTTTGAGGATGCCCCGCACCATCTTCTCCGCGCCATCGATGGGGGTGACGATATCGGCCAGCATTTCTGCATAACCCTGGATGAGGGTCAGCGGCGTGCGCAGTTCGTGGGCGGCAATTTCGATAAAATCGGACTTGGTCTTGTCCAACTTTTCGAGGATCTGGTATGCGCGCTGCAACTCGGCGGTGCGTTCCTGGACGGTGTGCTCCAGTTGTTCGTTGAAGCGCACGACCTGCGAGTAAAGCCGGGCGTTGCGGATGGCGATTGCTACCTGGTCGGCAATGATCTGCAAGGCGACGATATCCCCCTCGGCGAAAGCGCTGCGGCGCTCGCTCTGGATGTCGAGCACACCGACAATGCCACTTTGCGCCTTGAGCGGCAAAACCACTTGGGATGCCAGCAGGCTCATCTCCCTGCTCATGTGAACGTTCAGCGAGGGCGGCGCGACATCGTTGGAGAGATAATGGGCTCCGCCGCGCAGCACCTGTTCGATAATCGCATCGGGCTTCTGCAAGGCAAGGGCATCCAGGTCTGCCTGGCAACCGCCACTACAGGCGCGAATGGTGCAGGTCTGATCGCTATCGTTCAACAACCAGATTGCCACCCGGGAATATCCAAAGCCGGCCTCGATCACGTGGACGACTTGTGAAAGCAACGATTCGAGATCGAGAATGGCCGTAACCTGCTGGCCGACTTTGCTGCTGATCTCGAGTTGCATCGCACGGCGGGCCAGGGCTGCATTGCTCTGGTTGAGCTGCTCCACCGTCTCCTGCAACTGGCGGCGCTGCTGGTAAAGCTCAACGAAAACCTTGACCTTGCTGAGTAGGATTTCGGGCACAAAAGGCTTGCTGAGGAAATCGACCGCGCCGGCATCGTAACCTTTGCGGTGATGGTACTCGTCCGAGAAGATGGCGCTGACGAAGATCACCGGCAGCGCTGTCATGGCCGGGTAAGAGCGCATCAACTCGACCAGTTCGTAGCCATCCATCTCCGGCATCTGGACGTCGACGATGGCCACACAAAAATCGTGATCGAGCGTCAGTCCCAACGCTTCTTCACCCGAAGAGGCTTTGAGCACCTCCAGGTCCAACTTCTGTAAGGTTACTTCAAGGGCAAACAGGTTTTGGGGTTTATCGTCAACGATCAGGATTTTCGGTCGGCTGTTCATCGTTCAACTCCAAAAAATCTTCTTGTTGAGCAAGGGCAAGAAAAGGCTCTACCAGCGACGGATCGAACTGTGCACCAGATTGTTGGCGCAGATAGGCGATCACATCCACAACCGGAATGGCCGAGCGATAAGGACGATCGGACGTCAAAGCATCCCACACATCGGCCAGGGCAAAAATGCGCGCCGCCAGCGGAATCCGTTCGCCTTTCAGGCCACGAGGATACCCACTGCCATCCCAGTGTTCGTGATGGCAGTAGGGAATATCGATAGCGGGCTGCAAGAATTTGATATGCCCGAGGAGGTTATAGGCATAGATCGGGTGCTGGCGCATGATCTTCCATTCATCCGGGCTGAGCGGGCCGGGTTTGAGTAGGATCGAATCGGGCACGCCCATTTTTCCGATATCATGAAGCAAGGCGCCGCGATAGATGTGCAAGCGATCGTCGGCGGAAACACCCACTTGTTCGGCAAAACGCAACGTCAGCGTCACGACCCGCTGGCTGTGGCCGGCCGTCTCGCGCTCACGCAGTTCGAGGGTTTTTGCCCAACCCAGGAGCGTTTCATCGTACGATCGGGATAACTCTTCGGTGCGTTCGGCAACCACGCATTCAAGATACTGGTTCCACGTCTCCAACTGCAAACGCTGCTCGTACAGCTTGATAAACACGGTAACTTTGCTCAACAAGATTTCAGGCACGAAGGGTTTGCTGAGAAAATCAACCGCACCGGCATCATAGCCTCTACGGTGGTGATACTCGTCCGAGTAGATGGCGCTGACAAAAATCACCGGTAAGTTAGCCGTTTTAAGGTTGCTGCGCATCAACGCAACCAGTTCGTAGCCATCCATCTCCGGCATCTGCACGTCAACGATGGCCACGCAAAAGCTGTGATCCAAAATCAAACCGAGTGCCTCGCTTCCCGATGAAGTCGTATACACGTCAACATCAAGCTCCGCCAGCAGCTTTTGCATCATGTAAAGGTTTTCAGCCCGGTCATCGACAATCAATATTTCGGGACGGACAGACATAACACTATCCTTGATATAGCCACACCTGTAACATCGAAAAAAGCTGGTCGGCATCCACCGGTTTCGAGAGATAGTCGCTGGCGCCAGCTTCGAGACAGCGCTCGCGATCGCCGCGCATGGCCTTGGCCGTCAAGGCAATGACGGGCATTTCATCGAAGCGCTGCTGTTCGCGAATGCGCTTCATGGTTTCATAACCGTCCATATCGGGCATCATGATGTCCATCAAAACCAAATCCATCTCCGGATTTTCGTCGAGCATATCCAGCGCTTTTTGTCCGCTGCGGGCAATACTCACCTTGAGGCCGCGATCACTCAACAAGCGGGAAAGCGCAAATGCGTTGCGCATATCGTCATCGACGATCAAAATGTGCTTGCCACGAAAGATCGCGTGTGCATCGTGCAGACGCCGGATGGCGCGCTGTTTTTCCTCGGGTAGATCGGCTACCACGCGGTGCAAAAAGAGGGCGGTCTCGTCGAGCAAACGCTCCGGCGATTTCACGCCTTTGATAATCACACTGTTGGCGTATTTGAGCAGTTCGGCGTTTTCTTTTTCGGTCAGCTCTTTCCCGGTATAGATGATCACCGGGCACTTGGAAACGGTTTCGTCGTGATTGAACTGGTTGAGCAAATCGAAACCGGTCATATCGGGTAAGGCCAGATCGAGGATGATACAGTCGAAAGGACGCGTTCGTAAGAATTCAATCGCCTGTTGGCCACTGGCCGCTTCGCTGATCGCCACATCGTTGCCGCTTAAAAGCTGGTTGACGCTGTTGCGCAGGTTGGTATCGTCTTCGATCAGCAGCAGCGACTTGATCTCTCTGGCAAGAAAATCACCAATCTTTTGAAAAACGCCTTCCAAACCCTCGGCGCTGACGGGTTTGCTCAAGAAACCGAGAGCGCCGCGTTTGTATGCATCCAGCGTTTCTTCCTGCACAGAGAGAATATGAACTGGAATATGGCGCAGCGCCGCATCTCCCTTGAGTTCGTCGAGCACATCCCAACCGCTAATGCCCGGCAGTTTCAAATCGAGCAGGATCGCGCTCGGGGGAGAATGCCGGGCCAGCAGCAGGCCATGTTCGCCGGTCGTCGCCAGCAAGCACTTGAAGCCCTTCTTGTGAGCGTAGTCGAAGACGATTTTGGAAAAATTGGGATCGTCTTCGATGACGAGCAGGACTTTATCACCTTCCTGGAGGTTGGCGCGATCGTCAGGAAGGCCGGGAGAGACTTGTGCGGGCAGCCCAGCCGGTAAAACAGGAGAAGACGCCGGCGCAACCGGGAGAATGGGCGCCTTCGGCTGCGGCGCGGCTGTCATCGGCACGGGTGCGGCAGCCTGGCTGTTTTTGAGGTTGGCCGGTATGCGCTGCGGCAAGTACAGGCTAAAAGTGCTCCCGCGGCCCAGCTCGCTTTTGACATCGATTCGGCCGCCCAGGCGTGCAGCCAACTCACGCGAAATGGTCAATCCCAGGCCGGTACCGCCATACTTGCGATTGGTGGCGCCATCTGCCTGCTGAAAAGCATCAAAAATACGCCCCTGTTGCTCGAGCGTCATCCCGATCCCCGTATCGCTCACACGCACGGCAACCATCCCTGCGTCGAGTTCCATTCGCATATGGATGCTACCCTTTTCTGTGAACTTGAAAGCGTTGGAGAGCAAATTCTTGACGATTTGTTCGACGCGCTGCTGATCGGTTTCGATCTCCTGGGGCAGGTCATCGCTCAACGACATCTCAAACAGCAGGCCTCTTTCCTCGGCAATGTGGGCGAAGATCGAGCGCATACTCTCGGCCACATTGGCGAGCGATGTATTGGCGAAATCGAACGTCATCCGTCCGGCCTCGATCTTGGAAAGATCGAGGATTTCGTTGATCAGCAAAAGCAAGTCGGACCCACTCTGGTAAATCACCCGGGCCGATTCCACCTGTTCATCGGAAAGGTTCTTTTCTTCGTTGCTTGCCAGCATCCTGGCCAAAATCAAAAGACTGTTGAGCGGTGTGCGCAGTTCGTGGCTCATGTTCGCCAGGAACTCGGACTTGTATTTGTTGGCAATCGAAAGCTCTTCGGTACGCGCCTGAAGCTGCTGCTGGGCTATCTTCAGTGTGCGGTTTTGTTGATCGAGTGCGCCGCGCTGTTCTTCCAACTCGGCGTTGGTCGCCTCAAGGATAGACTGCTGCTGGCGCAACTGTTCCTGCGAGGCCCGCAGGCTTTCGGACTGTGCACGCAGTTCCTCGTTGATGGCTTTAAGGGCGTCCTCACGCGCCTGAAGCGAGGCAGCCTGTTCCTGGGTTTGCATCAAAAGCGCGTTTACCTGTCCGCGTGTACGGGCGGTATTGAAAGCCACGCCAATGCTGACCAGGGCCTTTTGGAGGAACTCGGATTGAATCGGCGACAGTGCGTTCAACAGTCCCAACTCCACCACACCCAAAACCTGTCCGTCGAACAGGAAAGGTGCGACAACGATATGCGTGGGCATGACCTGGAGCAACGAAGAAACCGCCGGCAGGTAATCCCCGGGGATGCCCGAAAACGTAATCATGTGCCCTTCCAGGGCAGCCTGGCCCACCAGGCCTTCTCCCAGGCGGAAGCGGTTGGTTGCATGTTTACGATGGCCGTAGGCATAACTGCCCAACAGGCGCAAGGTATCGTCTTCTTCCATGACGAACAGTACGCCTACCTGCGCCTCGAGTGCATGGCACAGTTGGCGGATAACGCCCGCAGAAAGGCTGGCGAGGCCTTGTTCACCGCCCATCACCTGGCCAAGAGCCGCTTGTGCGGTAGACTGCCACGCCTCGGCCTCGATCGCGCGCCGGGCAGCTTCGGCTTCCTGGCGCGAGGATTCGGCGCTTGCCGTCCGCTCGGCAAGCAGTTGGTTGGCGCGGTCCAGTTCATCTGCACGTTGATCGAGAAGCTGGTGCGCCTGCTGGGCGTCTTTGACCGTCCCCATCGATAGGCTTACGGCCCGCCCGACGAAGCCAAGCCCTAACGTCACAATCCCAACGGCCAGCAGAAAAGCGAATCCCTCCGTCGCTACAGGGAAAGGCGCCGCCATGGAAGGGAGCGCAGGCAAGGCCAACCACTTTGTCGTAAACGCCAGCGCCAGGCCGGCGTACGAAACCAGGCTGAGCAAGGCCGCCAAAATCGCATAACGAGCCTCGAACAAAACGGCCGTACAAACAATCATCGTGAGCAAGAAAGCGCGCCCCGCACCGCCCAACCAGGCACTCCGCAGCGTATAAAGGCTCAAGACGTACAATGCGAGCAAAAAAAGCAGCGCCCGGATGTTTTCGGGAATACGGCGAACGACCAGCAAGAACCACGCTACGAGGTAGCAGCCCAAGTAGACGTACAGTGCGGACAGTTCGTACGTCTCATCTTTGGAAAACCGCCAGGTAGCGGCAACCAACAAAACCGTTCCCAAAAAAACCGCCACACCCAAGAGAAAGTCAAGCGCGCGGCGACGCAAGTCATTCATTTCCTGTAACCGAGTCGTGATGTTGAATCCAGACGTTGATTTCATAAACAAACTCAATCTCTAGCAGAAGCCTGAAGCTGTTCTGTACGGGCCAGTAATCTCTTATTTGCAGAGCGCAGCTCTTTTTCCTGCGTTTGCAGTTCTTTTGCCTGGCGCTGCGTCTTTTCGAGCAGCTCATCGACTTCTGCACGGGTTTCGACGGTGTGAATGGCAATGGCAATGCTTTCTGCCGCGCGTTCGAGGAACTGCACGGCACGGGCGGAAAGGTCGCCCAGGGCGCCCAGTTCCAGAACAGCAACCACCTGGTCGTTATAGATCAAGGGCAGTAGCATCACACTGCGCGGCGCCATTTGCCCCAGGGCAGAAGCAACCTTCATCTGAGTGTGCGGCACGCTGTCGAGGATCAGCGTGCGCTTCTCGAGTACGGCCTGGCCTAACAGGCCTTCGCCTTGTGCGAAACGGCTCGGCAGGTCGTGCGGATAAGCATAGCCACCGGCAAGGTGCAACACCTGTTTGCGGTGAACGAAGAGCACCCCCACCGGCAACTCCAGGTAACGGCACAAAAAACTCGTAGCACTGTCGGCCAGTGAACCGATGCCGCGAGCTTCTCGCAAGACTTCATTGAGCTGCGCCTGCCCGCTGATATGCCACATCTGAATTTCCAGGGCGCGATTGGCCGCTTCGGCATCCAGGCGCGCTTCTTCAGCTTCCTGGCGGGCTGCTTCTGCATGCCGCGTGCGCTCTGCCACCAGGTTCTCCAGCGAATCCTGGAGCATTTGTAACTCGCGGTTACGGTCAGCCAGGGCATGTTCGTTATGCCGTGTGTTCTCAAGCACGTTGTTGAGATAGTTGACCATTAAATACATCATCACCGATGTTAGAGTCAGCAAAATGGGCACAGAAATGATGGCAATGGGGGTAATGACAATTTGCGAATGCGTGATGAGATAGCCATGAAACTCGGCCAGGCCCATCACGAAAACGGTCAAAACACTGATGAAGGCGTAAAACACGATTCCCTTCCGGCCGTACAGCAAGCCGGCCAGAGCAATCGATAACGGATAGAGCAGAATGGCCTCATCGTGAATGCCGTAATTCGCCCATGCCAGGTAAGTACCCAGCAAAAAGGTCATCAAAGGCAGCGTCAGGCGGGGAATCCAGAACAACTGCCGCACGCTCAACCACAACATAACCAGGCAAAACACAAAAGAAAAAGCCGCCACGAAGGCCGTCCCCCGGCTTCGCTCGACAGGCAAGCTGGTAAGGAAAACACCTGCAGCGGTCAGCAGTGCAACCGTCAAGAAAAAATAGATGGTAAGGATAACGGAACGCCGTTCGTACTCGTTCATGCGTGGGCCTCCGACCGTTTGGCCTGCGCCAGCAACCGCTCGTTGATGGCACGCAATTCTTCTTCACGAGATTGTAGTTCTTCAGACTGCGCCTGGGTTTCAGCCAAAAGCTCGTCCACACGTTGGCGCGCCTGAACGGTTTGCAGCGCCGCAATCATGGCTCTGCTTGCTTGTTCGAAAAAGTACCGTTGGGCATCGGTAAGCGCTGAGAGCAGGCCGACTTCCACCACACCAATAACGCTTTGGTTGTAAGTTAGCGGCCAGACCGCAACCTCCCGGGGAGTGGTATTCCCCAGGCCAGAACGGATCGTCAGATATTCAACCGGCACATCCGTAAGATGAATCGGTTCTTTATCCAGGGCAGCCTGGCCCACCAACCCCTCACCCAGGCGAAAACTGGGTGGGTTTTCGGGCGCATCAGCGGCATAACCGCCACACAAGAACAGCGTATCCTTTTCCAAGAGATAGAGCGCACCAACCGGGGAGCCAATGTGCCGACAAATGGCCTGTACGGCGCGATTCGCCAACCTCGACAAGCTCTGTTCGCCGTGCAGGACTTCGTTCAACTGCACCAGCCCGGTTGCCTGCCACACCTGTGCCTCCAGGGCAAGGCGCGCAGTTTCAGCTTCCTCGCGCGCCGCATTCACCAGGTGGGTACGCTCTTCAACGCGCTGCTCCAACGTTGCGCGCTCGGCTTCCAGCGCTTGTGCGTACTCGCGGGAACGCCGTAACGCTTGATTGAGATTGGACAAGACCAGCCAGAGCAGCCCACTACCCAAAGCCATATTGAGAATAACCATCGACAAAGCCCACGCCGGTGAAAGGAACGGCGCAGGAAGCATACCCTGGGTATCGAGCAACGCAATGGCGACCACGGCGACCACGCTGAAACCAAAAAATGTCCAGGCTGCTTGCATCCCCAACAACAAACCGACTGCCAGGATCAGGACCAAAAATCCCAAGGTTTGAGGGTTGAAAATCCCCCCGGTAAGACAAACGAGCACAACACACACCAGCCACAAAAAAAACATAAAAGCATACGACGTCCAGCGAACGTAACCGGCGCGCAGGGCAACGAGCGCCGCAACCGTCGCCAACACCATGGCCGTAACCAGCGACGAAGCTATCACCGGCCACCGTGACAGCAAGACGGCGATCGACAAAAGTACGAAGACAGGCGAGCTGCACCAGACAATCAGGCTAAGAACTCTCGCCGTATGCGTTTTTGCCTCATCGCCATCGAAAACCGGTGGCGCAACCAAACGCCGGAACCGTTTTAACATCACGAGTCACTCCTCTTACAAACCAAGGATACCAACAACCGCCCGATGGCATCGGGCGACAGCACGTAACCGGGCTGCGCTTCTTGTATCGCGGCATCGGGCATATAAGGGACCTCGGCCGTCTTGGGGTCCTGGACGACGGCCAGGCCGCCGCGCTGCTTAAGGTAGCGGAGGCCTTTGGCGCCATCGCGATTTGCACCACTTAACACGACACCGATCAGCCCCACACCGTACACGTCGGCAGCCGTCTCGAAGAGCACGTCGATTGCCGGGCGCGCAAAGTTTACCCGGGGGTCAATCGAAAGTGAGAACGTGCGATCGCTTTCGATTAATAAGTGATAGTTGGGGGGCGCAAAATACGCCATGCCGGCACGTACAGATTCTTTTTCTTCTGCTTCTTTCAAACCGATGGCGCAACCCTGGGCACGATAAAGCATGGCCGGACTATCTTGCAAAGGATGAAGGTGTTGGACGATGATCACCGGGCAGACAAAGCCCTGTGGCAAAAGCGGTAGGATTTGCAGCAAAGCCGCCGAACCACCAGCAGACGCTCCTATCACCACAGCCTGAAAGTTTTCGCCCATTTCCCTTTCCAATCTCCCTATGGCTCTGTGTGCTGTATGAAGGCCAGCCAGACACATCAGGCCAACCCGAGACTACTTTATTGTACAACAACTCAAACAATACCGCGAGCATATCGAAAAGCGCGCTCCCTTTACCTGACAGTTTTGAGAGTGTATGCCGCCAGCCATGTATCAAGCCGTGCAGCAGCTTCCCAAACGCAAAAGGGTTTCGCCGGCCGCCGGCCACCACAAAATTTCCCGTTGACAACAAAAGCGCCTGGGATGAACGGGCATCTCAGGCGCTTTTATCGGCGGAATCTGCGGGGATTACGGCAATTCCCACACCCACACGTTATCGAACTTACACGTCGTTTTTCCAGAGTTGTGCCACCCCAGGAAAGCCAACACGCCTTCTGACCTCTTGCCGCTGTAGTAAGTACCGATGCGGCCGCCGTTGGCAAAGACGGTAAATTCGTCGCCATCGATCTTCAAAATATAGGTATTGGTGCTGCCCTGGGCCAGATCGATCAGGTTGCTGAACTTGATTTCTCCGGTCACAGTGTGATTCCAGTTGCCGTAATTCCAGTACTCGATATCCCATCCCGGCGCACCCGAAAGCCGCAGTGTTGCAAACTGGTATTGTGCGCCTTTCGACAGATCCGCTTCCGAGCGGTATGTCAGTCCGCAGCCGGCCAGGCCGCCCGAAGAGCTCCAGGTAATATCCATCTTGACAACGAAATTCGCCAGTACCATGTCTGGATCGAGACCCATGCTGACAATTTCGCCGTACTTGGTCAACGCAATTTCAGTGGGACCGGTGCTGGCCCAGGCCAATGCCCCCTCTTCTATCGTGAGATCGTAGTCTTCCAAATCCGCCTGGATCATTTCCATCACCAACTCGGCCGCTTCCGTTGCCTCGGCGGCGGCGGTTGCCTTTTTGTCCGGCGTCTCGGTCGGCACCGGCGTCTCGGTCGGCGTCGGCGTGGGTGTGTCGGTCGGTGTGGGTGTGTCGGTCGGCGTGGGCGTCTCGGTCGGCATCGCCGTGTCGGTCGGCACGGGCGTGGCCGTCGGCGGCAGCGTAGGCGTGGCCGTCGGTTCAGCCGGCGTACAGGCCGCCAGCGCGCCCAAGGCCAGCGCAGCCAGGGCCAAGACGATTATGATTTTTCGGATGAAATTGGTTTGCTGGTGCATTCTTGTGATCCCCGTTCTATGAGAAAATTCCACGGTTGATGGTTGATTGAAGTTTCCAAGGTGCTTTGGCAACTCTCAGGGCGAGGCTTGCCAAAGCACCTTTCTTGAAGTGCGCAGGCGTTTTACGGCAGTTCCCATACCCAGGTGTTGCTGAACGTGCAGGTGGTCTCACCCGATTCTTGCAAGGCCATGTAGGCCAGTTTGCCGTCCAGGCGTTTGCTGGAGTTGAACGTCCCCATGCGCCCGCCGTTCGCATACACGGTGATTTCATCGCCGTCCATCTTAATAATGTAAGCGTTGGTGCTGCCCTGGGCCAGGTCGATCAGGTTGCTGAACTTGACCTCACCGCTCACGAAGTGATCGCTTCGGCCGTTGCTCCAGTATTCGAGGTCCCATGCCGGCGCGCCAGAAAAGCGCAGGGTTGCAAAGCGGTACGAATCGCCTTTTGTGATGTCATTTTCGGCACGGAAGAACAAGCCGCAGCCGGCCAGCCCACCGGTCGAATTCCAGGTAACGTCGAACTTGATGATAAAGTTAGCCAACTTCATCTTCGGATCGAGATCCTTGAAATTATACGAGTTGTAAGAGGAAAGGCTAACTTCGGTCACATCTTCACTGTACCAGGCCAAACTCCCTTCTTCCACCGTCAACTCATAAGGCGCCAGGTCCTCCAGAATTTGCGCCAAAACAGCTTCGGCGGTTGCGGTTGCCTTGACGGCGGCGGTTGCCTTTTTGTCCGGCGTCTCGGTCGGCACCGGCGTGTCGGTCGGCGTCGATGTGGGTGTCTCGGTCGGCGTCGCCGTGTCGGTCGGCGTGGGCGTCTCGGTCGGCGTCGCCGTGTCGGTCGGCACGGGCGTGGCCGTCGGCGGCAGCGTGGGCGTGGCCGTCGGCTCTGCCGGCGTACAGGCCGCCAGGGTGCCCAACGTCAGCGCAGCCAGGGCCAAGACGATCATGGTTTTTCGGATGAGATTGGTTTGCTGGTGCATTCTTGTGATCCCCGTTCTACGAGAAGATATTGCCCGCTACCTTAAAATAAGATGAGTGGGATGTTCTTAGTTTTACCAGAAATTTTGCTCCTGTAAATAGTGACAAAAATCACTTCCGGATATGATCGGTATTACGAAGGTAACAGCCTGAAAAACACACGCAGCGGACCGGCTGTACGTGCAGGTTGCCCATACGCAAGCGCACTGCCGCTGCCGGACACAGCACTTTCATCGAACCTTAAGCAAGCACCATTGACCCGGCTTCCCTTTCCGGGTATAAACGGGACACGGCCACATCGTTACTCATTGAAATTTTTCTACTCACCATGTCCCCACTTGCCAGACGTTCCTTTCTCAAACTCGCCGGCCTAACCCTGGGCGGATTGGCCTTGCCCCCACTGGATAAATTGCCTTCCTTGCCCGCCCAGCAGGATGAACCGGCCTTTCCCCAGGCCGAACGGCTAGGCCGTGTTTTTACCTACACCAAGGTAGACGTAAAAGCGCGCCCCGATTACAGCAGCGAAACGGTTGCCACGCTCTACGACGACACGGTCGTTCCCTGGGTGCATGAAGTCTCCGGCAGCCATCCGCACCGCTTTCGCCAACGCTGGGTCGAAACCGATCAGGGCTACATCTGGGCATCCGATCTGCAACCCGTACGAAACCAACCCAATCAGCCGCTCACAGAACTGCCGGCGACCAGCCTCGGCCCAGGGATGTGGGTCGAAGTCACCGTTCCCTACGTGGACCTGGTGCTGGATAACCCACCGGCGCGTGCCCACTGGCTGAAGTACCTGGTTGAGATCAATCGCCCGGCGCGGCTCTATTACAGCCAGATCATCTGGGCCGACCAGATCAAAAGCGACGAGAACGGCCAGGTTTGGTACCGCTTGAACGAGAAGTTCGGCTACGGCGACATTTTCTGGGGCCCCGCTGAAGCCTTCCGACCGATCACGGCAGAAGAGATTGCGCCGATCAGCCCGGACGTGACCGATAAGCGCGTCCAGGTGAACGTCTTCGACCAGTTCCAAACGCTGTCGTGCTTCGAGGGCAACACCGAAGTCTACTACGCCATCGTCGCTGCCGGGCGCAAGGCCGACCCGGATGGCAACATCCTCGACCACTCCTCCACACCCCAGGGCAAGCACTTCATCTGGCGCAAACAGGTTTCCACACACATGAGTGGCGGCACCACCGGCGGCGGCTACGACCTGCCCGCCATCGGCTGGACGGTGCTCTTCAGCGGCACCGGCGTGGCGCTGCATTCTACCTTTTGGCACAACAACTTCGGCGGCGAATTGATGTCGCATGGCTGCGTCAACCTGCGCCCCGAGGACGCCAAGTGGGTTTTCCGCTGGACCTCGCCCGTCGTCCCCCTGGACCCCGGCGACGTGACCATCAACGGGATGACGGCAACGCCCATCGAAGTCGTCGAAGCCTGAGGCCGGCAGGCCCAGGCCGGTATGTGATGAAACGCCTACACGAACATGATCAATCCTGACATCAGCATCTGGTTGGCTTTTATCGCCGGGTTGGCGTCCTTCCTTTCCCCGTGCGTTTTCTCCCTGGTTCCCGCTTACATTTCTTACCTGGGCGGGCGGGCGGCAGCATCGGCACAGGGAGAAGGCAGCAACCGCCTGCAAACGGTGGCGCACGCAGCGGCCTTCGTGCTCGGCTTCAGCACCGTTTTTACCCTGCTGGGATTGGGTGTCTCGCTGTTGGGCGGCGCCCTGACAGGGTTGATGCCTTACCTGACCCGCATCGGCGGCATCATCGTGGTCGTCTTCGGTTTGCACATGATCGGCGTCTTTCGCATCCGCTGGCTGGAATACGATCTACGCCCGCAGTCCACACCGGACCGGAATTGGGGATTCCTGTCTTCGTTCATGATGGGGGTGTTTTTCTCGGCAGGCTGGTCGCCGTGTGTCGGCCCGGTTTTGGGCGCCATCCTGACACTCTCGTTCACGGGCGGGTCGGTGCTGCAAGGCACGACCCTCTTGCTGGCCTACTCCGCCGGCCTGGCAATCCCCTTCCTTTTTGCAGCCACACAAATCAGCCTGGTTACCATGGCCATCCGACGCTACCGCAAAGCCACCCGCTACATCGAAATCGGCATGGGCGCACTGATGGTTTTGATCGGCGCCATGCTGTTTTATACCCAGGGTTTCGGGCCGCTGGCCACGCTGGGCGCCGATTTATTTGCCGAACTCGACGAAGTGCGAACCGGCACGATCATGCTGGCCACCCTGGCCGCGCTGGCGCTGCTTGGCCTGATCCCGGCGTTTATCGCCCGCGGCCGGGGGCGGAACTTCTTCGACTGGTGGTTCTTCGGCACGAGCCTCTTCCCCGTTGCGCTGGTCATGGCGCTGCGCCTCGACACCCAGAAAAATGAGCAAAAATCCTAAGCTGCGCGCCCTGCTTTTGTTGAGGGCCGGGCTGTTCGCCGGCCTGGTCTGTGGGTTGGCGTGCACCCTCGGTTCGATGCTGCTTCCCTGGAGCCAGCTGTCAGAATCGCTGCACACCAACGCCCCGGGAATCGGTGAGCCGGCCCCCGATTTCGAACTGGCCGATCTGTCAGGCGAAAGGCGACGCCTCAGTGAACTGCGCGGCAAACCGGTTCTATTGAATTTTTGGGCCACATGGTGCGGCCCCTGCACGCTCGAAATGCCGGTTTTCCAACACTACAGCGAACGCTATCCCGACTTGCAGGTTGTTGCCGTTAACGCCAACGAACCGGCCGAAACGGTCGAAGCCTTTGCAGAAAAGTGGGGGTTGACGTTCCACATCCTGCTCGATACCACCGACAGCGTCAACCAACGCTACCAGGTATTCGCACTGCCCACGACCTACTTCCTCGATGCCGAAGGGCAGGTCAGGGCCGTTCACAGCGGTTCGCTCAACGATCGACAGCTCGAAAAATATTTGAAACTGATTGGTATCACGGAATGATTGTCGTTACACTGTATACACGCAAAAACTGCTCCCTGTGCGATCAAACGCAAACCCACCTGGCAGCGTTGCAAGAAACCATCCCCCACCGTCTGAACATGGTCGATGTCGACGATGACCCCAAGCTGGCTGCCAGGTACGGCGTTAGCCTTCCCGTGGTCGTCGTCGGCCCGTACACGCTCAAGGCGCCGATTGAACCGAAAGACCTGGCCATCACGCTCCAGGCCGTGCAACTCGGCCAGCAGCAAAACGCCCAGATCGACGCCGACCTGGCGGAAGGCAGGCTCGATCTCGGCCTGACGTGGACGCGGGCGGACCGGTTCTCGCTGTGGATGGGCAAACACTACCTGGCCTTCGTCACGGCATTGGTTGCCGTTTACCTGTTCGGCGCCTTTTTGCCGGCTCTCCTGGCAAAAGCGGGCCTGGCAACCCCGGCAAACGTCTTTTACAAAGCCTACAGCTACGTCTGCCACCAACTGCCTTACCGCTCGTGGTTCCTGTTTGGCGAGCAGACCGCTTACCCGCGTGCCCTGGCCGGCGTGACGGGCCTGCTGACGTTCGAGCAGGCCACCGGCATCAGCGAAAGCACCGAACCAGATGCCGTCTGGACGGCACGCGTTTACATCGGCGACGAGCGCATAGGCTACAAAGTAGCCCTGTGCCAGCGCGACGTGGCCATTTACGCGGCCATCATTTTCTTTGGGCTGGTCTTTGCCGCCTGGCGGCGCTTCTGGCCGGGCAGGCCGATTCGCCCGCTGCACTGGATGCTCTGGATTTTGATTGGAATCGTCCCGATCGGGCTGGATGGCGGCTCGCAACTGGTCAGCCAGTATATGCCTGTGCTCACCAACTACCTTCCTGTGCGCGAAAGCACACCCTTCCTGCGCAGCCTGACGGGCTTTCTCTTCGGCTTCAGCACCGCCTGGTTCGGCATCCCTTACATGGAAGAATCGTTCGGTGAAACGCTGCGCATCTACAGCCGCAAAAAGATGCTGTACGATCAACAGTTGCGCAAAGGCGCAAAAGAATCGGAAAGCTGAAAGATCGCCTGTCATGCCGTTCCACCAGGTAGATTCGTTACGCTACTATACGTTCGAGTCGTTCGACGCCGCCGGCGTAAGGCACGCTATTTTCACCCGGCACGGCGGTGTTAGCCCACGCCCCTGGGCCTCCCTGAACCTTGGGGGGCTGATCGGAGACGATTTGAGCCGCGTGGTCGCCAACCGGGTGCGCATTTTTCAGGCGCTGGGGCGCGACCCCAGGAGCGTTTACGATGTGTGGCAGGTACACGGAAACGCAGTCGTCTGTACTGATGCGCCCCGCCCCTTCGACGCCGAACACGCCAAGGCCGACGCCATCACAACCGACAAACCCCACATCACCCTGCTGATGCGCTTCGCCGACTGCGTACCGATCGCCCTCTACGACCCGCGGCGCAAAGTGGTGGGGCTGGTCCATGCCGGCTGGCCGGGAACGGTCAAGCGGGCGGCGGCCGCAGCCGTCGAAGCCATGCAGGCACGCTACGGCTCGAACCCGGCCGACATCCTGGCCGGCATCGGCCCGTCGATCGGCGCCCATCACTATCCTGTCGGGCCAGATGTGCTCGAACAGGTGCAGGCCGCGTTTGGCGCCGAGGCACCCACCCTGCTGCCCGGCTTTGGCGCAGCCACACACTTCGACCTGTGGGCCGCCAATCGTGTGGTCCTCGAGCAGGCCGGCGTGCGCAAGATCGAGACCGCCAGCCTGTGCACGGCCTGCCATACTGATGACTGGTATTCCCACCGCGCCGAGCAGGGCAAAACGGGGCGGTTCGGGATGGTAATCCACCTTTAAAAGGGCTTCCCATGACAATCTCTTACCACCGCGTTGCCAAACTCCAGACTGCCGAAAAGTTCAAAAATCATCTCGAGAGCCTGGGAATTGACATTCCTTCCGACGTAACCATCGAAAGCGGCTCCGAAGCGCCGCTCGCCCGGCCTTACACCCTGCGCAGCGGTTTCACCATCGGCAACCGATTCTGTATTCTGCCGATGGAGGGTTGGGACGGCACACGCGATGGCCGCCCCAGCGAACTGACCGTCCGCCGCTGGTGTAACTTTGGCTTGAGCGGCGCCAAACTGATCTGGGGCGGCGAGGCGGCCGCCGTACACCCCGACGGGCGCGCCAACCCGAACCAACTGCTCATCAATCCTGAGACTCTGCCTGAAATTACCGCCCTGCGGCAAGTGCTGATCGAGCGCCACCAGGCCCATTACGGGCGCAGCGACGATCTACTGGTCGGGTTGCAATTGACGCATTCCGGCCGCTTCTGCCGCCCCAACGACAAGAAACGCCTCGAACCCAAGATCCTGTACCACCACCCGGTGCTCGACCGGAAGTTCGGCCTGCCGCCCGCTTACCCCGTGATGACGGACGCCGAGATCGACGATCTGATCGGCGACTACGTGACCGCAGCCAAGTTGGCGCAGCAGGCCGGCTTCACTTTCGTGGACGTAAAGCACTGCCACGGCTACCTGGGCCACGAGTTTCTCAGCGCCGTCGATCGCCCGGGACGTTACGGCGGCAGTTTCGAAAATCGCACCCGGTTCCTGCGCGAGATCGTTAACGGCATCCGCGTAAACGTTCCCGGCATGCAGATCGGCGTGCGCTTGAGCGGCTTTGACTACGTTCCCTTCCGCCCCGGGCCGGATGGCCGCGGCGAATCGGAAAACGTGTCGCTTCCATACCGTTACGCCTTTGGCGGCGACGAGAGCGGAACCGGCATCTGCTACGACGAACCCTTCGCGTTTCTCGATCTGCTGGCCGAACTGGACATCGAACTGGTCTGCATCAGCGCCGGCAGCCCCTACTACAACCCCCACATCCAGCGCCCGGCGCTCTTTCCGCCGTCGGATGGTTACCAACCCCCCGAAGACCCGCTGGTTGGCGTGGCACGCCAGATCGCCTTTACGGCTGAAATGAAACGCCACCGCCCCGATCTGTTGATCGTCGGCTCAGCTTATACCTATTTGCAAGAGTGGCTGCCGCTGGTCGGGCAGGCAGTGGTACGGCAAGGCATGGCCGATTTTGTCGGGCTGGGCCGCATGGTGCTTTCGTACCCGGAAATGCCCGCCGATGTGCTTGCCGGGCGTACGTTACAGCGGAAACGTATCTGCCGCACCTTCAGCGACTGCACCACCGCACCCCGCAACGGCCTGGTTTCGGGATGCTACCCGCTGGATCCTTTTTATAAGGAGCGCCCCGAAGCCGGCGAATTGGCTGCAGCCAAGGCCACGTAAGGGACAGACCCATAGGCCCTGCCGCTACGGCGACGAACGCTGGTACGCCCGGATGGCCAACCCGGCGGTGACGCTGCTGAAAGTGTTCGAAGCCTTGACCCGTTCGGGACCGAAGTATTTCTCGAGCATCTCGGCAAAAACCGGCACGTTGGAAGACCCGCCGGTTTTGACGACCACGTCGATTTCGTTCTGTCGCAGGCCCGATTCCGCTACGGCCTCGAGCAACACGGCCTCGATCTGCGCCACGTAGTCGCAGATATCGCGTTCGAACTGCGTACGCGTGTACAGTTCCCACAGGCGCAGGTCCTTTTCGTCGAGTCGCATCACTGTGGCGCCTTGCTCGGAAAGCGCAATCTTGCCCCCCTCAACCATGTTGTAAAACGTAAAGGCTAGATCGTTGAAGATCAGGCTCTCGAGCGCCTTCATGCGCACGGGGGCCTGTTTTTCACGGATCGCCTGCTGCAAACGGCCACGCGCCAGGGGGGTGCTCAGTTCGGGTAGGGCCATCCAGTCGGAAACGGCGTAAATCAGTTCCTGAATATCCGGATTGGCGTAGATTTTTCCCAGGCCAAAGTGGGGCAGCATGCGTTTCTGGATGATCGCCCGGTCGAAATCGGAACCGGCGATCCCCAGGCCACGGTTGGCATATACCGGGCGCCCGGCTGAATCGCCCAGGCGCAGGATGGTAATATCGAGCGTGCCGCCGCCGAAGTCGAAGATCAGGGCATTTTGGGGCCGCCCCAGCGTGCGTTCGTAGTACAACGCCGCTGCCACGGGTTCGAACTCGAAATCCACGCGTGGAAAACCCGCTTCGAGCGCCGCCTGGCGCAGGGTCTCTTCGGCCTGCTTGTCTTGCTTGGGATCGGTGAAGAACGCCACCGGGCGGCCGAGCGTCACCGCTTCGATTTCATCGCCGAGGAGTTGTTCGGCGCGGCGCCGCAACTCGGCCAGGTAAGCGGCAATGATCTCACGGGTGGTGTAGTAACGGTCGAAAATCCAGGTACCCTGGTAACCGGCGGAGCGCAGTGCGGTTTTGATGAATTGCAGCAAACGCCCGGGCTTGAGTTCGTCCACATAGACGTATACATCGTCCACGTAGTGCATATCGGCGCCACGCACATCGATCTCGCCGGCCCACTTTCTCACAAAGCGGCGCTGCCGGTTGACGTTTTGTTGGTAGTACAAGGCCACCGCCTCCTGGCCGATGGTGACCTTGTGATCCTTGGTGATGTAAAGAATGGTTTTGACCACTTCGGGGATCAGGTTTTTCCGGTCGACGGGCAGCAGTTGCACGTCCCGGCCATCGAAAACCGCAACACCTGAGTTGGAAGTACCGAAGTCGATGCCGACTTTTACGCCCATAACAGTCCGTCCTTTATCTTGCCATTACCACGCCGTAAAACTGACCACCTGCACAGGCTCTTCACCCGGCAGCAGCGCGCCGTGCGCCATCAGATTGGCGATGCGCAAGCAAACAACCCGTCCATCGGCCAGCAGGGCCAGACCCCAATCGTCTTCCGCCACCGCTGCCGCCCCCACGACCTGAATCCCGGCCCGCCGGCGTGCCTCCGAAAAGGCCGCGTAACCCTTCGACTTGAGTGGCCCGCTTTGCAGCCAACCCTGCTCGCGGTGAATGGCCTTGCCGTTGTTGGTCACCACCAGCAAGGATGGCTTCTCACCCACCGCAAACGCCGCCACCAAGTGATCGGTGATGCCTAAGCGCAGGCTTTCTTCGATGGTAATCGGCAGGTCAGCGACGGCCAACCGGGTCATAAAGCCTTCCTTGCTAATCAGGACCACTGCATCGTCCGGTTGGCACATCGCCAGCGCAAACATGCGATCGACGTTGGCCTTCACGCCGGAACCGATGTAAAGCCTGGTGAGATACCCCTTGAAGAGCGACTCCTTGATCTTTTTGACGCAGGCCTTGCGGCTGACTTGCACGATGCTGTCGTAAAGCGGCAGGCGGGCGATCGGGAGCAGGTGGACGAGTTCTTCGCTGCCGATGGGAAGCTGCATGTAGGCCTTCTCCCAATCGGCCTGCATGGGACCCGCAGGCGGGAACGGCTGCCCTTCAGCGGCAGCCAGCGGAATGTCGCCCACGGGCATGGTGACCACGCGGCCGGTGTCGAAAGCAAACAACAGCTCTTCGGTCGAAGAAGCCACCAACATGCGCACCGACGGATCCCCGGCAGCCAGCTCCGCCAACACCAATCCCGATTCAAGACGCTCGACATCCATTGTGAAGCGCAGCACACGGCCTTGCGGCGTGTAGAGCAGTAAATCGAGCGTCTCGGCCCGCGGGAGCGGGGCCGGCAGATCGAGCACGGCTTCGCCGCCGAGCTGGCGCTTCAACAAGTCCAGCTGGTATTCGAGCGCGGCGATCTGGCGCTCGAAGTCTTCTACCTTCTTTTCGCTGCGTAAGGCAATGTTCTCGGCCTGTAGTTCTTCGTTCCACTGCGTGACCTCGTTGAGGCGGTTGGCCACGTGGCGGATAAGCATCGCTGCCGACCAGGGACGCGCTTCGGCTTCTTGGATCCATTCGTCGATTTTTTCAGGGGTGATCATACAGTCTCCGGTTTGAAAAGGAGGCAATACCTGCAACCGCCCACCCGTGGAAGGTGAACGGACTTTCATTATCTCCTCGGTGGAAGAGAGGACATGGCTACATGAGTTTGGGGAGAATTTCGTGACAGGAAAGGCAAAAACCGCCGCTACGCCTTTTGGGCCAGTTCCAGCAGCCACAAATTCTGCGGGCGCTGATCCGGATCGAGCTGCAAGGCCCGGCGCATATACGCCGTGGCCTGCGCCACGTCGCCACCCTGCCAGGCTCGATCGGCAGCGGCCGTGCAGGCCTGGGCGACGCTTGCCCGGTGCGCCGGGTTCTGGCTGTGCAGCGCCCCTTCGAGCACAAGAGCCGCAAACGAAGGGGCAAAGCGGGCCAAATCTCCGGAACGCTTCAAACACGCATCGAAAAGCGCCGAACTCTCCGTGGTCAACTGCGCCAGCCAGGTGATGGCTTCCTCGCTCGTTAAATGCGCTTCCTGAAAGAAACCGAGCGCTTCCGCAGCCGAACCGTAGGGCTTGAATGCTGTCGCCACCGCACGCCCGAGCCAGGCCTGCCTGTCTTGCGGATCACGCCGCAAAACCTCGGCAAAACACAAAGCAGCCTGTTCGTACTGAAGGTTTCTCAATGCCTGGAGGCCTTGCGCCAGATCGACTGGCGGCGTCTCCTCGGCACGCCCCACCTGGGCGCGGCAGTACGCACACAAAACGACCAACGCATTTTCTGCAAAACGGACCGGCGCGCCACAAGCCGGGCAAGATAAGGTGACCAGTTCCATAAAACGCTCCTCGTTCATCCAACGCATGAAAGTTTTCCGATCTGCCCTTTCCGTTGGAAAGGGCAGATCATTTCTTGGAGGCTGCCCGAAAACACCGCCGGCAGCTGCCGCGCACTTCCATAAGGGCAAGAGGACGCCTGTTTTCGTCGACAAAGTGCCGTCGCAGCTTGCTTTTCAGACAGCTTCTTACGACGAAGCCTTGTAAGCGACCAGGACAAGGTTTCCGCTCGAGCGGGCGTCGAACGCCGCAGCGGTCAAGCCGCCGTAGGCCGTGATTCGTTCGAAGCCGGCGGCCTGCAAAGCACCCACCGCCTCGACGTGCAGCAAAGGACGCAGGCGCGTGCCGGTGACGGTTTGCTCCCAGGGCGCCTCGCCCGTTCGGCGCAGGGTAACGATATTGAAGGTGATGGAACCGTCCGGTTCGAAGTCGTAAAAACGCAAAAAGAGCCATTCTGCGGCCCCACCCGCTTCGCCAGAGCCGCCGGAGGGCAAGGCCGGTTGGCGATAGGCCTGCGGTTCCATCCAACGCTGGCGTGAAGCCATCACCGCGTCGAAGTTGCGATTCTGGATCAGCAGCAGCCCGCCGGGACGCAGGCAAACTGCAAAGTCGGCCAGTGCGGCCGCCAGGGCTTCTGGGGTCAGGAGATGCGGCAGCGAATTGCCCAGGCACAACAGCGCATCGAAGCCACCACCGAAAGCCGCCGCCAGTGCCCCAAACCCGGCCACGGAAAAGGAAACGACGACGCCAGCCGCTGCGGCGTTGGCGCGCGCCCGGGCAATCATCGCCGGCGAAAGATCGGCGCCCGCGCAGGTGTAACCGTGCTGCGCCAGTGCAATGGCGTGCATGCCGGTGCCGCAGGCTGCATCGAGCACACGAACCTCCCGACCGGCCGCGGGCGCGGCCAGCAAGGAGCGAATAAAAGGCAGTTCGCCGGCCAGGCGGTCCTTCCAGTTGACAAAACGATCGTAGTCGTCGCTAAACGTATCGTACATGGCGTTTCTCCCAAAAACGTGTATCAAACCCACCCAGGTGGGCCGGTTTTTTCTTACGGATAAGGCTGGCCAGGGGTGTGTTTGGGCGCTCCGCGCCCAGTTACACCCCAAATCTGGCCGTGCATCCCGTCGAAAACGGGAGAATAGAATTGTACTTGATTCGGACAACAAAACCTTGTGCTAAAATTCAAGCATGAACCACGCACAGTATTTGCACTACGATGACCCCGATTGCACATGTTTTACCGCGCTCGTACAGGAAACGATCGACCTGCCGGATGGCCGGATGGGTGTCGTCCTCGACCGGACGTATTTTTACGCTACCGGCGGCGGGCAGGAACACGATACCGGCGCACTCGGCGCAGCTCGCGTGGTCGATGTCTTCAAGGATGAAACCCGCGGTGTGATCGTCCACGTGCTCACAGAGTCGACACCGGCGAGCGAACTGCCGGCCGGGAAGATCACCGGGCAGATCGACGCCGAAAGGCGGATGCGCCACCGCCAACATCACAGCGCCCAACACCTGCTGACGCAATGTTTCATCCGGCTATTCGGCCTGGAAACGCTCTCTGCCAACATCAATGGTACCTCCCCATCCACGCTTGACGTGCCCTTCACCTCATTGAGCAAGGACGATCTCGACCGGGCCGAGAGCCTGGCAAACCAGATCATTTACGAAAACCGCGCCATCAAGAGCTACCTTGTCACGCCCGAAGCCTTGAGCAAACTGCCGCTGCGCAAGGCGCCCAAAGTGAGTGCGGACATTCGCATCGTGGAGATCGAAGGCTGCGATTATTCTGCCTGCGGCGGCACACACGTATACCAGACCGGCCAGATCGGCTTGCTGAAAGTGGTCAAAACCGAGCGCCAGAACGATCGCTTGCGCGTGCATTTTATCGCCGGATGGCAGGCGTTGCAAACCTTCCGAGCCTACTTCGAGGCCCTCAACAACCTGGCGAACCAGATGTCGGCCGCGCCGTTCGACGTTCCAGGCCTGGTGGCGCGCCAGAGCGAACAGTTGCAAGCCATCCAAAAGGAATTACAGGCCCTGCGCCTGGAGCAAATCGGCGGCGAAGCCCGGCGGCTTGCCGCCAACGCCACAAGCCTGGACGGCCAGCGGCTGGCCGTGGTGGGCTTTGAAAACCGCCCGCCCCTCGAGTTACGCGCCCTGGCCGATGGGCTGAAAGCCGAAGCCGGTTTGATCGCCGTGCTGACCTCCTTCGACGGGCAGAAGCTTTCCGTCCTCGTCACCTGCGCCGCCGACACGGGTCTCTCTGCGGCCGACCTGCTGCGCAGTTTGCTGGTTCCGTTGAACGGGCGTGGCGGCGGCAGCCCGCAGATGGCACAGGGCGGCGGCCCGGCAGCGCCTGAGCAACAGCGGGTTTTCCATGAAACGCTGCAAGCGCACGTCACCGGCTGGCTGCAGCGCACAGCCGGACAGTGAACTTCCAGGCAGCAAACGCTGCGTAACCCTCATCGATAACAACACAAGGGTTTGACCATGTCTTTGATGTCTCAACTTCAAGATGAATTGGCAGCAGCCCGCCGTGAGAAAGATCGCCGCGGGGAAAAGAATATTTTGCGCCAACTGGCCGAAGTTTACGCCCGCGAAAAGCAATGGAATCGCTGGCTGGCCTGCGAAGAGCAAGCGCTGCCCCTGGCGCGTAGTACCGGCACGCCCCAGGAAATCATCGAAATCCTGTGCAATATCGGGGCGGCATACACCGACGCCAACTGGCCTGAACGTGCCGTCGCCCACCTCGAAGAAGCCCTGCGTCTGGCGCGCAGCAATAACCTGCGCAGGCACGAAGCCGCTGCGCTCAGCAACCTGGCGCGCGCCCAAAGCCTGAACGACTTCCAACAGAGCTTAAAAACCTACGATCTGGCCCTGCACGCCGCCCACGAGAGCAGCGCACGCGACGTCCTGGCGCTGCTGCCCGGGGCGATGTGGGCCGCACAAAAAGCTGAACAGCCTGAGCGCGCCATCGTTTACGCCAAGCAGGGGGTGAAGTCGGCCCGCCAGGTACAAGATCGTGCCCTGGAGGGGCGTTTCTTGCTTGAATTGGGGTTGCTCCTGATTAGCCAAAACGCTCTCAACGACGCAGCCCGCTGCCTGCGCGCCGCCCGTCCGCTGCTGCACGTCACCGCATCCAACGCCGACCTGCTGCGTTGCGAGGAGGCGCTGGCCGAACTTCCCGGCCCGCCCGGGCTGCCCGCAACCACGCCGCGCCTGCCCAGAATCCCCGACGAAGAGCTGGCTGCGCCTTCGCAGCGCCTGGCAAAGAACCCCCGCGACGTATTGGCCCTGGTGGGCCGCGCCGAGGCCTACCTGAACAGCGGCCAGGCCGAACAGGCGCTCCAGGATATCGAGCAGGCCCTGCAGATTGCGGCTGAAGAACCGCGCCTGCAAGGCCAGATGCGTGAAAACCTGCAAACACGCCTGGAAACGCTACGTACACGGGCGCAGGCCACGCTGGGGGGATGAAGTGCGAATCTTTTACACAGCGTACACGCGGATTCCGGCCTCACCTTCGAGGGGGCAGTGGTTTTCGCAAATGCCGCAGCCGATGCACAAATCGCCAATCACATAGGGCTGCTGCAATCCGATCGGTTCACCCCACTCGTTGACGGCGTCTACCGTTTGCAGACGGATGGCTTTTTCGGGGGTTGGGCACATCTCCTCGCAAACGACGCACGTCGTCGCGGAAGCCCACGGCAGGCAACGATTGCGATCCACACTGGCCTTACCGAGCACCTGCTGGCGCTTCTCGGCCAGATCGAGTAGCGGAATCGCACCGGAAGGACAGACCTGCCCGCAGGCATTGCAGCCATAGTCGCAGTAGCCGGCGCGGGGTACCATCACCGGCGTCCAGAAACCTTCCAGGCCAGCTTCAACCAGCGCAGGCTGCAGGGCCGTGGTCGGGCATACTTCCATACACTGCGTGCAGCGTACACACTGCGCGAGAAAAGCCGCTTCATCCTGTGCGCCCGGCGGGCGGATCAGGCGGGCATTCTTGGTGCGCAGGCGCAGGTCGGTGCGCAAGAGCAGCAACCCGGCTGCGCCGGCGGCCGCAGCCTGCAAAAACTGGCGTCGCGACAGGTCAAAATCCTGCGCGGGAGCAGGCTTCAGCACCGGTTGAACGCCCAGGCTGTCTTTGGAACAACTCGCCAGGCAGTCGAGGCAAACGGTGCACTCGGAGGGCATGATTTCGATCGAGAACGGCGAGCGTGCGCTTGCTGCCGGCTGGTTTTGCGCATCCGTTTCGCTCTTTTCCGCCTGTACGCCGCCGCTTGTGGCCGCCTTGATCGCCCCGGGCTTGCAGGCAAGCGCGCAGCGGGTACACCCCGTACAGGCCGAGCCGATCAGCGGGCGGAGCAGCGAAACTTTCGACAACCACCCCAACAACGCCCCCAAGGGGCACAGGTAACGACACCAGAAACGATCGGCCAGCAAATTGAGGGCCACGACGCCGAAAAACAGGGCGGCGATCGGGAGTGCGCCGCGGAAGGCCGGCTGCCTGACCGGCAGCACGGAGCCGCGTACGCTGCTTTCGAACCAATCCACCGCCGGTTGCAGAAACGGGACCGCATACAGGGCGTGTGCGCCGGCGTTGATGGCGTAGTTCAACCCCGGAATCACGGCCGTCGTCATCGTGCGCGTCAACAAGGCCAGCGGCTCGAAAACCAGCAGCGAAAGGTTGCCGAGCAGCGCCATGATCAAGATCAGCGCCAACAGCACGTATTTGATCGACCGCCAACGCGGGGAAATCGCCTTGGCGCGCCGGCGGGCCGAGCGGAAGGAAACCCACTCCAGCAGCGTGCCCGTCGGGCAGATCCAGCCGCACCACACACGGCCCAAAAGAAGCGTCAGCCCGAGGACAAGCAGCGCCCATGCGAAACCGGGCAGCCAGCGGCGGCCGGCCAGCGTGACTGCCAGCGCCGAAAGCGGGTTGGCGCGAAAGAACCAACCGGCCCAGGAATGCGCTTCAAGACCGGCATCCCGGTGCTGCAGGCCGGCAAAAAGCAGGGCGACGAACAACACGAAGAAGAACGCCTGAACGCTCTGGCGGACGCGCCGCCCGTGAGACCAGTTACGTTTCATCACGTTTTACAAATCCTTACTTCAAGACCTGGTCCAACAAGGCCTGCGCTGCGGCAGGGTCGGCCTTCCCGAACACGGCCGCCAGCCGTTTACCGTTCACGTCGCCGGCCAAAAAATCGTCGATGCCGGCGGCCTGGAGCGCTTTCGATGCCTCGGCAGCCTGTACGGGTGCCGGGTATTCGAGCCAAAGCAAGATCGCTGCCTCACCGTCAAGGTCGTAGCGCGCCAGGGCGCCGTCCGTCTCCTGGCTCAGGCCAAGGAGGTTTTCCCCCCCCAGCCACAGGTCGTTTTGAATGGAAATTTCCTCGTGAAAAAAGCGCTGGCTGCCAGAAAGCAGACCATCAACGGGCAGGGCGGCTACCAACTGTGGTGTCTGCCCGCCCTGCGGCAGCGCTGCAGCGATCAAGTTAGCAAAAGCATACAAGACGGCATCGTCCACCGGCTGGTTGGCGCCCAGGCTGACGAAGTAGCGGTCCTGCCAGAAGGCCAGCCGCCGGCCGGGGTCTGCATCACCTGCCACGCCGATTTCCGCAGCCTGGCCAACTTTGCCGGCAGTAAACAGCCCAAAAGCATCGTCGGGGGTAGCGAGCTGCCAGATCTCGACGTTCAACCAGACGCTGGCAGAATCCTGGTAACGCTGGACGACCACGCGCTCGAAGCCGTAGGCAAAGAAGGACTCTGCCTGGCCGTTAACCAGGTGATAGAGATTTTCCCGATCGTAGACCGCCGCACCGGCCACAACCGCCCACCCGGACACGGCTTCCCCGGTGGGCAAGAGGCCGGGCAGATCGAGCGGCGGGCTGGTCGTGGCCCTGGCAACCTGTTTCGTACAGGCGCCAAGGGAAAGTGGCAGTACCAGCAGACAGACAAGCAGGCAAGCGAAATGCGAGCGGCTATACATGGATTTCTTCGACTTTCACGGCAGACAAATCGAGCGTTCCCAGGCCCATCTCGGCGCACTTTTTGATGAAGGGCACGTCTTCCCCTTGCAGGCCGAACAGGGTGGCCCCATAAGCGTCGGCGGCGACCAGGTCGTGGCTGGCAATGACGGTGTGTGTCTCTTCGACATCGTTCAGGCTGCCACCGGTCGGGCCGTGATCCTTGAGAATGCGGTAGGCGTCCACCACCGTCAACGTCGGGCGGATGGCGCTGGTTAGATCGGCAATGCGTTGGGCGAGGCTTAAGTGCATCTGGTTGGCATTCGTAGCCGCACCGATCAGATTCTTGGCGCCCAGCGTCAGGCGGGCGGAAGAGTGGTGCTTGGCAATCGGCACGTCGATCAGCACGTCGGTCTCCATGATGTCGCGGTAAATCGCCCACGAGCGGATGCTCTTGCCGTTGGGGATGTCGAACTTGGCGAACTTGACCTGGCTCATCACCTCCATTTCGCCGCCGGCGGCCCTGACGGCAGCCTCGATGCCCGAAACCGCATACGCCGATTCGGGTGTGCCGCCAAAGGGCGTGTCCATCACGCGCACGCGTCTCGCGCCTGCGCCGAGGGCTAACGTCACCAGGGCGCCGACGACCTCGGGATTGGTGGTGACGGCATACTCGGGCGTGTGATAGTCGACACAGATATTGGGCTTGACGATCACGTCGTTACCCGGCTTGACGAAACGTTCGATCCCGCCCAGGGCAGCCAGTGCCGCCTGGACGATGGCCGCCGGGTCTGCGCCACGCACCACGGCCAGGTAAGGCTGATCGTTAGCCGGCGTGGCTGCCTGGCGAGACGAAGCAGGCAAGGCGTCGGCCTGCTGGGAAGCAGAACACCCCGTCCCAACCAGGGCCAGGCTGGCGGCAGTTACACCGCTCAACTTCAGAAAATCACGTCGGGAAAGCTTTGGCATATCACAACCATCCTGTTAAAAAGTTACCGCTGCCCACGAAACAGGCCGAGGAATGGGCTGTTTCGCCAAAGCGCGGCTTTTCTGACACAAAAAGGCCATCGTTTAAAGGGTTACTTCTTCCTGAGTCTTGCCACAGCGCCATTCAGGCCGACCCAAACATCATCATTTGCATCCAACACGACGGCGTATGTAATTTCATCAGGCAGGTAAGTGCTGCAGTGCCAACCATCGAAACGGCAAACTCCTTCTTCCGTAGCAAGCCAGGCAACCCCACTGCGCTCCACAGCAATCGATGCGACATCATTGTCGATCATTTCCAAAGGTTTTGTATACGTTTTCCAGCGCCTGCCATCGAAGTGAGAAAAACCTGCCCCAGACCCCTTATTACCAACCGCGCCGACCCAAACATCCCCTTGCGCAGTAATCACGACATCGTTTACGAAGCCGCCCGTAATTCCTTGCGCAGGGAAATCGTGCGAGGTTTCCTGCCCGTCAAAACGGTCGATGCGGAAGTCGTTGTAACAACTGCCCGCCCAAATCATGCCATCCGGGGCAACCGCAACCGAACTCAGGCACCCGTCTTGCCCGGTCGCGGAATAAACGTACGCCTGGGTCCACGTCTTGCCATCGAAACGATAAAGGCCATCGCTTGAAGTAGCGACCCAAACATCACCATTGGCAGCAACGGCAAAATCTTGCAGGTATCGAAACGCTCTCACCGTTGTCCACGCATCGCCATCCAGGCGGAACAGACCCTCAGCGCTGCCCGCCCACACCCGGCCATCGGATGCCACCACGACAGACTTGATGGCGTTGATTTGCTCCGAAGAATAGTACGTCCACGACTGCCCGTCGAAATGAACCATCCCACATTCAGCGCCACCCCAGATATCGCCGTTCGGCGCAACCGCCAGGGAAGTGATGAGGTCGGAATGGTACAGAAAAGTACCGTCGACCGAATCCCACGTCAATTCCCAACGTTGTTCCGTATAAGAAGGAGGCCACAAGAGCACGGAAACCACCCCACCGGAAACCACAACGGCTGCCAGGAGAAACAACACAAATCCTAAACTTCTACGCCATAACGCCACAGTAACCTTCCTTTCGCAGTCTCACGTTACAATCATCACTTCAAGGAAGTCTCGACCAACACCATGTTTGCCGGGTCGTTTGTGCCCAGGCCAAGCTCGGCGGCGTATTGCAGGTAAGGATTCGCCATGCCCTGGAGCGAAGCCGGGTTGCCGCCATCGGCTTCGAGCGCCCGGCTGAGCAGTTGCAGGCCCACGCTATCGTGGGCCACAGGGTCGAAGCTCATCAAGATCGAATCGCCCCACCAGTCTTCCTCCCAGTAGGGCCAGCGGTTGGCATAGTGCAGGTTGGCCGCCAGGGCGTCGCCGATGACCAGGCGCGTCCGGTCGCGAAGGATGGGCAAGTCGTTCAGTTCGGCGATGTCGAGCATTTTTCCGCTGTGGAGCACGTCGGGATAGTAAAACGAGCCGTAGTGATTTTTGAGCGCAAACGTCAAACCGGCCATCATGTGCGCTTTCAAGACCGGCATATTGATGATGGCGTCACAGTCCAACAGGATATTGCTCAAGCGGATTTTCTTCTTGTTGGGCAGTTGGGTTTGTGCGGCTTCGTAGTCTTTCTCATCGTTGCCGTATACCCGTACGCCGGGGCCATCGACGTTGACCGGGTAAGCGGCGGTTTGCAGTTCGGTGGTCTGGTAATCGAAGATGACGATATTCTCGGCCGGGATGCCCGCTTCGATCAGGCCATCGGTTACCGCCGTAACGAGGGGCAAGTGGGTCCAGATCAGGCTGTTGCGGAAGACGTTGACTTTGATGGCAATTCGCTCGCCCGGTTTGAAGAGCGCCGCCCAGGCTTCTTTGGCATCGTTCAGGCCGGTGAGCTGCGTCAGCGATGCATCCACCATCTGCCGCAAAGCGCCCGGGACGAGGGTCTTGCCGGACCACACGCCGGCGTGATGGGTCTGCACGACCTTGCTGGAAACGGCCGGGTAACGCCGGACCAGGTCCGGCAGCGGCGCAAGCGGACGCGGCGTGAAAGCGAGGGTGGGCGTTGCTGAAGGGGCACGCGTAGGAAGCGGGGTAGGCGAAGCAGCAGGGGCGACCGTCTCCACGGCCGCGACGGACGTGATAGATGCGGGCACGGGTGTGTCGGGCCGGCTCACTGCCGTAGGGTCAGCCTGTTCGCAAGCCGACAGCAACGGTGCAGCCGCCAGGGCGCCCAGGCCGGCAGCGGTCAGGCGTAAAAAGTCTTTGCGGGAAAAGTGAGACGAGGTCGGCATGGGGACTCCTGTTTTTCCATGAAGGTTTCCGCATCGAGGACGGAGAACCTCCTGATGTCGTTTTTTATACCCAAGGCTGCCGTAAAGAAAATCGGCAAAAAGTTATAGAACACAGTTGTATTGACAGCCAAGAATGCAACAAGGCGATTATACACGCACATCCGGCGATATAATCATCCCATGAACGTCCGCAAACGCATCCTTCTCTCGCTCCTCATTCTCACCGGCCTGCTGGCCGTGGGCCTGGCCGCGGCGGCCGCGTGGCAGCAAGCCGTGTCCCTACCGGGGGCCGGCACAGAAAGTTCCTGCCCCACAGCGGATCAAACCGCCATCCCGATCTGCGCGCCTGGCGAAGCGATTGCTACCACACCCGGCAAAGCACCGGGGTCGCTCGGCACGCCGGCCGGGCCATAAACATCAACCTTGGCAACTTCCTCGCTCGCCCCCCTGCTCTCGCGCTGGCGCGCCGATCCTACCATCGGTGGTAACGCCGTGGCCTGGAACACCCTCCCGGCGCGCCCGGCGCGCTTCGAAGCCTTCCCCACCGATTTACACCCGCTGTTAGCCAAAGCCCTGCAAGCGCAAAGCATCAACGCCCTCTACCACCACCAGGCCGCTTCGTGGCTACACGCAAAACAAAGGCAGCACATCGCCGTCGTCACCAGCACGGCTAGCGGCAAAACGCTGTGCTACAACCTGCCCGTGCTCGACGCCCTGCTGCGCGACGACTCGGCCCGCGCCCTGTATCTCTTTCCGACCAAAGCCCTCGCCCAGGACCAACATGCCGCACTCAACCAATTGCTTGCCGGCATCGCGCCGGGGCAAGAGGCGGCCAAAGGCCTGCCGGCGGCCATCTACGACGGCGACACCCCTGCCCACCGGCGGCCCGCGATACGCACTGGCGCCCGGCTCGTCTTCAGCAACCCCGACATGCTCCACAGCGGCATCCTGCCGCACCATACGCAGTGGGCCGACTTTTTCCACAACCTGCGCTTCGTTGTTGTCGACGAGCTGCACAGCTACCGCGGCGTTTTCGGGTCGCACGTCGCCAACGTGCTGCGGCGGTTGCGGCGCGTCGCCCGGCATTACGGCGCAAACCCGCAGTTCCTCTTCGCATCGGCTACCATCGCCAATCCGGCCCAACTGGCCGAGTGGCTCGCCGAGGCGCCCGTACAGGTGATCGACGAAGACGGCTCGGCCCGCGGGCCGCGTCACTTCATCATCTACAACCCGCCGTTGATCGACCCCGATCTGGGGCTGCGCCGTTCGGCGTCTGCCGAGGCCATCCGCCTGGCCGACGATCTGCTCGCCGCCGGCGTGCAAACAATTCTCTTCGGGCAGTCGCGGCGGGGCGTGGAAATGCTGCTACGAGGGCTGCGAGAAAAACACGCCGGGTACAACTCCGATGCGCTCGCCGTGCCCCCCGCCTCGCCTGCCCCCATCCGTGGTTATCGATCGGGGTACTTACCCGGCCAGCGGCGCGAAATCGAACAGGGCCTGCGCGATGGCAGCGTGCGCGCCGTGGTTGCGACCAACGCCCTTGAACTGGGTATCGACATCGGCGGCATGGGCGCAGCCCTGCTGGCCGGCTACCCCGGCACGATTGCCTCCGCCCGCCAGCAGATGGGACGCGCCGGGCGCGGCATGGCCGCTTCGCTGGCCGTGCTGATCGCCTCCGCCAACCCGCTCGACCAGTATCTGGCCCGCCACCCTGAATACTTCTTCGAGCGCACGCCCGAACAGGCGCTGGTCAACCCCGATCACCTCTTGATTTTGCTCGGCCATTTGCGCTGCGCGGCGTTCGAATTGCCCTTTCAGGCGGGCGAAGGCTTTGGGCGGCTCGCTGCCGGCCAAACTCAGGAGTTCCTCGATTTTCTCAGCCAGGCCGGCGAGCTGCACCATTCAGGAAGCCGGTACTTTTGGATGTCCGAACAGTATCCGGCGCAAAACGTCTCGCTGCGCAGCGCCGGGGCAGAAAATATCGTTTTACATGAGACAGAAACGACCGTCGGCCAGGTCGACCGGGAATCGGCGTTGTGGATGGTGCACCCCGGCGCCGTCTACCTGCACGAAAGCCAGGCTTACCTGGTCGAGGAACTCGATCTCGAAAACGGGCGCGCCCGCCTGTCCCCCTTCGATGGCGATTACTTCACCGAAGCCAAGCGCGATACCACCCTGACCCTGATCGAGCAGCAGAACATAGCGACAGCCGCCGGCGGGCAAAAATGTCACGGGGAAATCGAAGTCACCACACAGGTCAGCGGCTTCCGCCGGGTACGCTGGCTCGGGCGCGAAAACCTGGGCTTCGAGCCGTTGGATTTACCCCCCACGTCCCTGCAAACCACCGGCTACTGGCTGGCGCTTGGCGAAGCCACCGTCGCCGCGCTGCAAACCGAGGGTGCCTGGACGAACGCACCCAACGACTACGGCCCCGGCTGGACTGCGCTGGCCCACCAGATACGCACCCGCGACGGCTATCGCTGCCAGGCCTGCGGCGCGCCGGAACAAGGGCGTGCCCACGACGTTCACCACAAAATCCCGCTGCGCACATTCATCAGCCTGCAAGAAGCCAATAACCCCGCCAATCTGGTCACGCTCTGCCCGGCCTGCCATCACCGCGCCGAAAGCGTCGTGCGCGTGCGATCTGGGCTGGCCGGGCTTGGGTACGTCCTGTGGCAGTTGGCCCCGCTCTTCCTGATGTGCGACATCGGCGACCTGAGCGTCCATAGCGATGCGCAATCCCCGTTGGCCGAAGGCCAGCCGGCTGTGGCCATCTACGAACTGATCCCGGCAGGGATCGGCTTCAGCGCTCGCCTGTTCGAGCTGCACGGCGACCTGATCCGGCGCGCCGGCGAAGTCGTCTCCACCTGCACCTGCGCCGACGGCTGCCCGGCCTGTGTCGGCCCCGGCGGAGAAGGCGGCTCGGGCGGAAAACGTGAGACCCTTGCCATCTTGCAAAAACTCGCTTGAATGCCCCCAACCTTATCCAATTTCCCGCTAGACAACACGCCTGCTTTCAGGTATCATTTGACCGCTTTCAACCCAGAAAAATGAAAGGGTGTGGTTCTCCATGACCGACTTGATTTCCCAAATTTCCGCCGATCTCAAACAACAAATCGCTTCTTTTCAGCCGGCCTATCAGTTGTCCGACATCGGCGCGGTGCTCGAAGCCGGCGACGGCATCGCACGCGCCAGCGGCCTGCAAGGAGTACGCTCGCAAGAACTGGTGCAGTTCGCCAACGGTATCATGGGCATCGCCTTCAACCTCGAACGGGACAATGTTGGCATCATCATCATGGGAGATTATGCCAACATCGAAGAAGGCATGAGCGTACGCGCCACCGGACGCATTGCTTCGGTGCCTGTCGGAGATGGGCTGGTTGGGCGTGTGGTCAATGCGTTGGGCGAACCGGTGGATGGGAAAGGGCCGATTAAGTTCAGCAGTTATCGCCCGATCGAGCGGGTTGCCCCCGGTGTGGTCGAACGCAAGGACGTAGACACCCCCGTCCAGACCGGTTTGAAAGCCATCGACGCCATGATCCCCATCGGGCGCGGACAGCGTGAGTTGATCATCGGCGACCGGCAAACCGGCAAAACCGCCATCGCCATCGATACGATCATCAACCAAAAAGGCAAAGGCCTGTATTGTATTTACGTAGCCATCGGGCAGAAGAAAGCGGCCGTTGCCCGCACCGTGGCCACGCTCGAACGCTTTGGCGCCATGGAATACACCACCGTCGTGCTGGCTTCGGCAGACGAAAGCGCCGCCTTGCAGTATATTGCCCCCTACGCCGGCTGCGCCATCGGGGAAGAATTCATGGAAACCGGGCGTGATGCCCTGGTCGTCTACGACGACCTTTCCAAGCACGCCTGGGCCTATCGCCAGGTATCACTGCTGATGCGCCGCCCGCCCGGGCGCGAAGCTTATCCCGGTGACCTGTTCTACCTGCATTCCCGCCTGCTCGAGCGCGCCGCCCGCCTGGCCGATCAGTTCGCCATTGTCCCCAAGGACTACGCCCATCCACAGGCGCTCGCCGCCGATGCCTATAGTGGCAAAGTCTTCGACGGGCCCGTGGCCGAGCACGAGGCCAACGAGGCCCTTCAGGCCCTCCCCGACGCCGGCAACTACAAGACATGTAAAGTACAGGGCAGCGGTGGCTCGCTGACGGCGCTGCCGATCATCGAAACGCTGCTCGGCGATGTCTCGGCGTACGTGCCTACCAACGTCATCTCGATCACCGACGGCCAGATTTACCTCGAAGGAAACCTGTTCTATGCCGGTATCCGCCCGGCCATCAACGTCGGTATTTCGGTTTCGCGTGTCGGCGGCGATGCCCAAAGCAAGGCCATGAAGCAAGTCGCTGCCCGCCTGCGCCTCGACATGGCCCAGTTTCGCGAGTTGGCCGCCTTTGCCCAGTTTGGCTCCGACCTGGATAAGGCCACGCAGGCCACGCTCAACCGCGGCCAGCACATGCAAGAGATTCTCAAGCAGCCCCAATATGCCCCCATGTCGCTGGAAGACATGGTCATGGTGATTTTTGCCGGCGGCAACGGTTACGCCGATCAGGTGCCGCTCGAGCGCATGCGCGAGTGGGAAGCGGCCCTGCTGCGCTACCTGGCCACGAGCTACCCGGAAATCGGCCGCTCGATAGCCGAAGAAAAACGCATCAGCGACGAAACCCGCGAGGCGCTGATCGAGGCCCTGGAAAATTTCAAAGCAAGCTGGCAGTAGTGTTCGCACAGTAGTGTTCGCACAGTAGTGTTCGCAGTTCAACGTTCTCTCCATGCCTAATACCCGAGAAGTCCGCCTTCGTATCAAAAGCGTCAAGAACATCTCCCAGGTGACGCGTGCCCTGCAGGCCGTCAGCGCCAGCAAGGTGCGCAAAGCCCAGCAAGGGGTCCAGCAAACCAAGCCGTATGCCGAACGTGCCTGGCAGCTCTTGAGCCACATCGTCGAACAGCCCGGGCACGCCAGCCTGCATCCCCTGCTTGCCGAACGTCCCGATCCCAAAAATGTCCTCGTTCTGCTGATCACCGGCGATCGCGGCCTGGCAGGTGCTTATAACACGAACGTCGTGCGGCACTGTTTGCAGCGTTTCAACAAAAGCGAGACGCCGGTACAGTATGTCACCATCGGGCGCAAAGGGCGCGATCTACTCCTACGCCGCCGCAAGCACGTGATCGCCGAGTTCAGCAACTTGCCGGCCTGGCCTTCGTTTGCCGACGTCTCGGCCATCGGGCGCCTGGCTGTAGATGAATTTCTGATGAGAAAGGCCGACCGGGTTTACCTGGTGTACACCGATTTCATTAACATGGTCAAGCAGGACCCCCAGGTGAAGCAGCTTTTGCCGCTCGAACTGGACGGCGAAGGCAGCCGGGTGATCGAATTCCAGGGCGGGCACCGCACGGCGGCCGCCTACATTTACGAGCCGGGTGAAACGGAAATCTTGAACGAGATCGTGCCGCGTTTTACGGCCTTACAGGTTTACCAGGCAATTCTCGAATCGCTGGCCAGCGAGCATGCCGCCCGCATGGTGGCCATGAAAAACGCAACCGACAGCGCCACCGAGTTGGTCACCGCGCTGCAACTGGAGTACAACAAGACCCGCCAACAGGGTATCACCAGCGAGATTCTGGATATCGTTGGCGGCGCGAACGCGCTCAACCAGTGAAACACGACACGGGATAGGCGAACGGCGCTTCGGCCATCCCGCTTCCCGCTCATTCCCCTTATCGGAGATGGTTATGCAAAAATCGACCGGTCAAATCGTTCAAATTCTCGGTGGTGTGGTAGATGTGGAATTCCCCGCCGACCAGATGCCCGAAATCTTCGACGCCGTAGAAATTCCCCAGCAGAACCGCCCGCCGGTGGTCCTGGAAGTACAAAAACACCTAGGTAACAACTGGGTACGCTGCGTGGCCATGGAAACGACCGACGGCCTGCAGCGTGGCCTACCGGCCACAACCACGGGCGAACCGATTCGCGTGCCGGTTGGGCCGGTAACCCTGGGGCGCATCTTCAACGTGCTGGGACGCCCGGTCGATAACGGCGGCCCGGTGGAAGCCACACTGCATTATCCCATCCACCGCCTCGCCCCACCCTTCTCCGAACAGTCGACGCGCGTCGAGGTTTTCGAGACCGGTCTCAAAGTGATCGACCTGATCGCCCCCTTCACCAAAGGCGGCAAGACCGGCATTTTCGGCGGCGCCGGCGTGGGCAAGACGGTGCTGATCCAGGAACTGATCCGCACGATTGCTACGGTGCACAAGGGCAATTCGGTGTTTGCCGGCGTGGGCGAACGCACGCGTGAAGGCACGCAGCTTTACCGCGAAATGCTCGAATCGGGCGTCATGAAAGACACGGTGATGGTCTTCGGCCAGATGAACGAACCGCCCGGTGTACGCCTGCGCGTGGCGCTGACGGCCCTGGCAATGGCCGAGTATTTCCGTGACGAAGGCCGTGACGTGCTGCTGTTTATCGATAATATCTTCCGCTTCTCGATGTCCGGTGCGGAAGTTTCGGCGCTCTTGGGGCGTATGCCCTCCGCCGTCGGGTACCAGCCGACTCTGGCCACTGAAATGGGCGAGCTACAAGAACGGATTACTTCCACCCGCAGCGGGTCGATCACCTCGATGCAGGCCGTCTACGTACCGGCAGACGACTACTCCGATCCGGCTCCGGTAGCCACCTTTACCCACCTCGACGCCACGATCGCCCTCGAACGCCCGATCGCGGAAAAAGGCATCTATCCGGCCGTCGATCCACTCACATCTACCTCGCGCATCCTGGACCCGATCCTGGTTGGCGAGGAACATTACAACACGGCGCGCGAAGTACAGCGCGTGCTCCAACGCTACAAGGACTTACAAGACATCATCGCCATCCTGGGTGTCGACGAATTGAGCGAGGACGACAAACTGCTCGTCTTGCGCGCCCGCAAGATCGAGCGCTTCTTCTCGCAACCGATGTCGGTCGCCGAGCAGTTCACCAGCATCCCGGGCAAGTACGTCCCGCTGCGCGAGACCGTGCGCGGCTTCCGCGAAATCCTGGACGGCAAGCACGACGACCTGCCCGTACAGGCCTTCGCGATGGTCGGGACGATCGAAGATGCGCGCGAAAAAGCGCAAAGTATGATGTAAAAAGAAGCAAGGGAATGATTCATGCCAATTCGCTGTGAAATCGTCTCGCAAGACCGCCTGGTATACGAAGGCGAGGCCGATATGGTCGTCGTGCCCGGCGCAGGCGGCGAGATGGGCATCTTGCCCAATCACGCCCCGCTGCTTTCCGCACTCAAGTACGGTCTGCTTAGGGTGCGCGCGCACGGCAACGAGGAAGTCTTCACGGTTGCAGGAGGGGTCGTGGAAGTGCTGCCGGATCGCGTCACCGTGATGGCCGATGCGGCAGAAAACGTGGCCGAGATCGACGTGGCGCGCGCCGAACAGGCCCGCAAACGCGTCGAAGACCTGCTGCAACAGGGCGTGCCCCGGGACAGCGACGATTTTCTGGCGCTCGAAGCGGCCATGCGCCGCTCCAATTTACGCATCGAAGCGGCGCGGCGCTACCGCAGCCACCGCGCCAAGACCAGCGGAGATTATTCCGGCGGGGAAGCCTAACGCGATATTATGTCAATCTTTAGCAGAGACCTGGGCGTTGACCTGGGCACCATGTACATCCGGGCGGCAGAAAGCGGTCGAGGGGACCACGTTTTACTGGAAGAACCGATGATCGCTGCCATTGTCGTCGAAGAACAAATGCTGGCCGAGTGGGGACAGGCCGCGGCCGATATGTACGGCCGCGTACCCGAGTCGATCGAGGTTGCGCGGCCCATGCGCAACGGCGTGATCGCCGAGTTCGAGGTCACCACGCTGATCATCAAGGCGCTGCTCAGCAAGTTGGGCGGGCGTCTGCCGTTTTTCCATCCCCGGGTCATGATCACCGTCCCCGAGGGCATCACCAGCGTCGAGCGGCGCGCCGTGCACGAAGCCACACTGCGCGCCGGCAGCAGCGACGTGGCCCTGATCCAGCAGCCTTTGGCCGCTGCCCTGGGCGTGGACCTGCCCATCGGGACGCCGTCCGGCAACATGCTGATCAGTCTGGGCGGGGGCACCACCCAGGCCGCCGTGCTGGCCATGTATGGCATCGTTTCCAGCGAGGCCATTCGAGCGGGCGGCATGCAGCTCGACGAAGCGATCATCGCCTACGTACGCAAGAAGTACGGCCTGATCATCGGCCCGGCAACGGCCGAGCAGGTCAAGCTCAAGATCGGCGCTGCGGTGCCCATGCCCGAAGAACAGAGCGTCGAAATCCAGGGGCAGGACCAGGTTAACGGCCTGCCGCGCCCGGTAACGCTGACCACGGGTGAAGTCGTCGAAGCGATGAGCGAAACCCTGCAAATGATGGTCCAAACCGCCCGCCGCACGCTGGAAAAAACTCCCCCCGAGCTGGTGTCCGACATCATCGATCGCGGCGTCGCCCTGACCGGCGGCGGCGCCCTGCTGCGCGGCATCGACAAGCTGATGACCAAGGAACTGGGCGTTCCGGCCTACCTGGTCGACAACCCCACCACCTGTGTTGCCCAGGGTGCGGCGCGGGCGCTCAAGATGCGCGCCCTGCTGCGCCGCAACTTGCCGCCGGTCTGAGCCTTTCTTTCTCCACGTTTTGCAATCTTTCTCTGCGGCAGCCGCCTGCTTTCTGGCCCGGCTGCCGCGCCTGCTTCGATAGAGCATGCACCTGCCCTATGGGTTATGCGCACCGCCTGCCGGGCAGATCTCACCTGGCGGGCAGCCCGTCGGCTGCGGCGTGGGGGTGGGTGTCGGCGTGGGCAGGGGGATTTCGACGCCGAGCACTTCCCAATAGCCTTCGTAGGCCGCACCGTAGGTGGCCGCGTAGCTGTGGTTGAAGTGCATCACCGCCAGCGCCAGGGTCGCATTGGAGTCATCGCGCAGGATGATGTCGAAATCGACGACGCAGCGATCGTTGATGTCGAAGCTCTCGTCATCGGCAAAGTACAGGAAGTCGTTCAAGCCGTCCCCCCGGTCCATCCATTTCCCGCTGTCACAGCCGAAGTAGTCGCCCGTCCACACCCGCAGGGCCAACCGGCCGATGCCGGGGCCGACCCAGTAGTGAAACTGGAACGTATAGCGGGCGTGCAAAATCCCGTTTTGGAAACCGTTCCACTTCATATCG
>JBMOLU010000065.1:0-50235 GCA_049325275.1 Chloroflexota bacterium | reverse complement strand
CCGGGCGCAACAGCGACAACACCTTCATCCAGGAAGTGTTGGGATGGGAACCCAAGACTCCCTTCCGCGATGGCCTGGCGAAGACCTACGCCTGGATCGAACAGCAGTACACCGACCGCAAGGCCGGTAAGAGAACGGTACACGATTAGGCCGGCGGGCACGCAACTTGCACCGCCAAGAGCGCGCACGCTTTCGTAGAAACGGCACCTTCCCGGCCCAACTTGCCTCCTTTGGGTATCTGCGGTAATATTTTGGTATGGAAAACGTTCTCAAGTTCTGGCAGCAGAGTTGGAAGTACATTTTGGCTTTTGCCGGGATCATCGTTTTGATCCTGATGGTCGGTGATTTCAACCGCCGCACGGCAGAAGCCCGCCGGCTGGACAGGGAACGGGACGCGGCCCGCGCCGAAGTCACCCGCCTCTCGGCGACCAAGCAGGCGCTGGAAACCCGTATCGCCTACGCCACGTCGGACGAAGCCGTCTACGAATGGGCGCGCCAGCAAGGGCACATGGCCCAACCCGGCGACCGGGTAGCCGTGATCGCGACCCCTATCAACAGCACACCGATTCCCACGCCAACTGTGGCGGTTACACGGCAGCCTTTGGCAAACTGGCAGGTATGGTATGCCTTGTTCTTCGATGTACCGGTAGCCGGGCAGTAGGCCGGATTCTGATTGCTCGATTTCAAGGAGATCAGGAAGTTCAGGAAGTAGCCCCTTGGGTACCTTCCAGTTCCCTGATCTTTTTCCTTTATGGAGGCAACCATGTTGGAGATTTCTAACTCGGAAATCTTGCCCCTTGCGCACGAACATGCCTTCTGGACCTGGTCGGCGCAGGGCAGCGTCAACCCCATCCCCGTTACGCAGGCAAAGGGCGTTTATTTTTGGGACGCAGACGGCAGGCGTTACCTGGATTTCAATGCCATGACGATGTGCGTCAATATCGGGCACGGCGAGGCGCGCGTCGTTCAAGCCATCCAGCAGCAGGTTGCCGAGTTGGCCTACGCCGCCCCGGGGATGGCCACCAAACCCCGGGCGCTGGCGAGCAAACTGCTTGCCGATATTTCTCCTGGTGGGCGGCTAACAAAGGTGCTCTTCACACTCGGCGGGGCCGATGCCAACGAGAACGCCATCAAGATCGCCCGCGCCGTCACCGGCCGGCCCAAGATTCTCAGCCGCTATCGTTCCTATCACGGCGCGACGGCCGGCGCCATGGCGGCAACCGGCGACCCACGCCGCACGGCCTGGGAGCCGCTGCTCATGCCGGGAGTCGTTCACTTTCTCGACCCCTACCGCTACCGCTCGACATTCCACCGCACGAACCTTGCGATTTCGGAAGCCGATTTCTGCCAGGATTACCTCAACCACCTGGAAGAGATCCTTACCTACGAAGGGCCTGGCACGGTTGCCGCCATCCTGCTCGAAAGCGTCACCGGCACCAATGGGGTAATTATCCCCCCAGAAGGTTACCTGCCCGGCGTGCGTGCCCTGTGCGACCGCTACGGCATCCTGTTGATCGCCGACGAAGTCATGAGCGGGTTTGGCCGCACGGGTAAGTGGTTTGCCGTCGATCACTGGAACGTCGTTCCGGATCTGATGACGATGGCCAAGGGCCTGACCAGCGCCTACGCTCCGCTGGGCGCCGTGGCGATGAAAGCGGAAGTCGCCGCCCATTTCGACGACCACGTCTTCGAAAGCGGCCTGACCTATACGGCCCACCCCATTTCGCTGGCTGCGGCAATTGCCAATATCCGGGTAATGCAGGAAGACCGGCTCGTCGAACGTGCGGCGGAGATGGGGCCAACGTTGCACCAAATGCTCACCGCGTTGGGGGAAAACCACCCATCGGTCGGTGAGGTACGTTCGATCGGGTTGTTTGGCATCATCGAACTGGTGAAAAACCGGCAAACGCGCCAGCCCATGGCCCCGTGGAACCAGTCTTCACCAGAAATGAACGCCCTGCGTAAGTTCTGCCTGGCGCACGGGCTTTTCGTCTCTACACATTGGCATACCATCCTGATCGTTCCCCCGCTAATCATCACCGCTGACCAGTTGGCAGAAGGCTTCGCGGTGCTGGATGAGGCGCTGGGCATCACAGACAAGGCGACCGAGAGTTAATAGCGTTTTCGGGGCCAGGGGAAGGAAGTTGCCGCTAACGCTTTGGTTCTTTTAATTTCGCCAACGCATTCTGCAACAGCTTGCTGTACTTGGCAACTTTTGCCGCGGCAGCGTCCAAGGTATACCCATCCTCGAGCAACTGTTTTACCATGATGATCTTCTTGATGTTCAGGTAGTCGTACCGCCGGGAAGATGAATCTCCACCCGCAGCCTGGATGATGCCTTTCTCCTGCCAATAGCGAATCTGGCGCTGCGGCACGCCGGTAATATACGCAGTCTCACCAATCCCGACAACCAGGCGGTTAAGAAACTCGGCATCTTTGGTAACATCCAAAAGGGGATCCTGCTCGGCCATGCTTTACCCGGCGCCAATTCGCGGACACTCGATGGGTTTGAGACGACCTTTGCCGTCAACCATCTAGCGCACTACTGCCCATCTTCTTTGACCATCTTGGGCACGCCCTTCCAGCGCTTGATGCTCCGGTTCAACAGCTGCGAAGCCGCCGGCGCTACCCTGGCAGGGCTGTCGTGATGTGGATAAGGATGCGCCCGCGAAAAATTAATGGCGCGTCCTTTCAAAAAGCGGGTAAAATCGGCGCAATTCTCGAATTCGCCAGCCTGCTCGAAAACCTCAATACGATCTACTCCCGAGACACCTGGCAGCGCGCCATCCCCCCCATGAAGAAACCCTACCTACGCACCTCCGACCTGGCCAAAGCCGTCGGCATCCACCCCAACACCGTGCGACTGTACGAAGCCTGGGGCTTTTTGCCCAAGGCTGAGCGCAGCCCGGCAGGCTACCGGCGTTTTACCGGATACGACCTCGACCAGTTGCGCCTGGTGCGGCTAATCTTTGAGGGCGGCTGGCCGGGCCATGCTGTACGCAAAACGGGACTGGCCATTATCCAGTGCGGCGCCACGGGCGACCTGGGTGGTGCCTTGGAACTGGCGCACCAGATGGTCGCCCAGGTACAGGCCGAACGCGCCCAGGCCGAGGCTGCGGCGGCTTACCTGGAGCGGTGGGCGGCCGGTGCGCCTGCTGACGTTACCGGGCGCGCCTTGCGCATTGGCGATGCCGCCCGCCTGTTGAACACGACGGTCGACGCCATCCGCAACTGGGAGCGCAACGGGCTGCTCGATGTACCGCGCGACCCGGCCAACGGCTACCGCCTTTACGGCGCGCCGGAGATCGGCCGCCTGCGTGTGATCCGCATGTTGCTGCGCGCCGGTTACAGCATGATGGCGATCCTGCGCATGTTGACGGCGCTCGACGACGGCCAAACCGAGAACCTGCGCCAGTCGCTCGACACACCGCGCGCAGACGAGGATGTCTTCATGGTCAACGACCGCTGGCTTTCGGCACTGGCCGAGATGGAACGGCAGGCGCAAGAGACGATTGCCCAGATCGAGGCAATGCTGCAGAGACACGGGGAACTGTTATAAACCTGTTGCCCATCTTGTAGACACCGACTCGTTCTCACGGGGTGGGAAAGCTACCTGGCGCAATTTCCTGCTGCCAGCACGGGTCACTCACTTCCGGGTGGTGAACAGCGCATCCCGAGCGGCTTGCCCGGCCGGAACGCTCGTTATGGAACGCCTGAAAGCCGCACCGCCTTTGCCGGCAAGACGGCCCTCGAAAAGCCGGAGAACGACCACACCGGCCAAAATCAACAGGCTGCCAAGCCCCTGCACCACGGTCAGGCGCTCACCAAGGAAAAAGTAGGCGATGACGGCTGTAAAGGCCGGCTCGGTGGTCACGATCAGGTTGGCGATGCTGGAAGGCAGGTAACCCAGGCTGACGTTGTAGAGGCCAAAGCCCAAGACGGTCGGGCCAGCAGCCAGGGCAAACAAGGCCACCCAACCCGGCAATGAATCTCTCAGCCAGAAAAAATCGGCCAGGTGTGCGGCAGTGCCCGGCAGAAAGCGGTCCGGCAGGCCGTTGAAGATGAACAGGTACCCCGTGGCAAAGCAAAACGTATAGAAAACGACCGTCCAGGGGTTGATGTTGCGCTGGGCCGCCGCGCGTCCCATGAGACTGTAGGCCGCATAACTCAAACCGGCCAACATGCCCGTCAAAATGCCCGCAAGGTTCGACTGCCAGGCCGAGAGATTCAAGGCATCTGCCACCAAAGCGCAGCCGCTCAGGCAGAGCACAATTGCCGCCAGCTTGGCTGCACCCAGGCCCTCCTTGAGCAGCCACCAGCCGAGCAAGGCCGTAAAGGCCGCCGAACAGTACACCAGCACGGTGGCCACGGCGGCCCCGTTTAGCGCCACCGAAAGCGTCCATAAGGCGTTGAACGCAGCCAGCACCAGCCCATAAAAAGCCAGGTAAGGCAGGTGCCGGCGGCCAATGCGCAGCAACGCCGGGCGCAGCAAGCCCAACGCCGGCAGCAACGTCAAGACAACGAAAACATCACGCCAAAAGGCCAGCACCAGGGAGGGAATCTGGTAGGTTTGGGTCAGGTAGCGGATAAAAATGGCCGTGGTCGAGAGGATTGCGGCGGCAAGCATCGCAACGGCATAGCCACGTGCAGCATGGTTCGGAGAAAAGGTGGAATTTTTCATACCCCGATTGTAGCCAGAAATTGGTATACTCGACAGAGCCAATATCGGGCAATATCTACCAGGCCAATTTCATGCGCATTCCCATCGACCGAAACAGCACTACCCCACTCTACCGGCAGATCGCCAGTTATCTACGCGAGAATATCCTTTCGCAAACACTCCCACCCGAAACACGCCTTCCCGCCAGTCGTGCGCTCGCCAGCGATCTGGGCGTCAACCGCCTGACGGTAGAAACCGCCTATGCCGGCCTGGAGGCCGAAGGATTGGTCTTCAGCCGCGCCGGCAGTGGAACTTATGTCGCCTCCCCCGTGCAACCTGCCACTGCCCGCCCGGCAGCCAGCGCGCCGCCTTGCCCGGGTTGGCAACAGCGGCTCAGGCTGCACCCACGCTTGGAGCAGGCGCCAAACCCGGCCGTGTTGCTGCAATGCAGCGGGCATGGCAACCCGATCGATCTCTCCGACGGCACCGGCGCACCGGCCCAGTTCCCGGCGCAGGAGTTCGGTAAATTTGTGCAGCAAGTCATGCGCCGCAAGGAACAAAACGCCTTCGGCTATGGCGATCCGCGCGGTTATGCCCCGTTGCGAGAGACCATCGCCCAGGTGGTGGCAAGCCAGGGGTTGGGCTTGCGCGGGGAAAATATCCTGATCACGTCTGGCTCGCAGCAGGGTATTTCGCTGGCCTGCCACGTCATTCTACAACCCGGTGATTGCGTACTGGTCGAAGAACCAACCTATTCAGGCGCGCTTGATCTATTCCACGCTTATCGCGCAGCCGTGATCGGCATTCCCATGGACGAACAGGGGATGAAGGTAGAAGCGCTCGAAAGCCTGCTGCGCCGGCACCAACCCCGGATGATTTACAGCGTACCGACATTTCAAAACCCGAGCGGAACCAGCCTGAGTGCAGCCCGCCGCCACCAACTGGTGGCCCTGGCCAGCCGCTACGACGTGCCCATCGTCGAAGACGACTTCGTCGGCGATTTGCGGTATGAAGGGCGCGCCCAACCGGCGCTGAAGGCCTTCGATCCCGGCGGGCAGGTGATTTACGTCAGCACGTTTTCGAAAATGCTTATGCCCGGGCTGCGCGTCGGTTTTCTTGCTGCGGAAGGGCCGGTCTACGAACGGCTGGTAACGGCCAAACACGCCATCGATATGGCCAGCAGCAGCCTGATCCAGCAGGCCCTGGATGCCTACGTCACAATCGGCCGCTACCAGGCCTTTTTGCGACGCTCGTGCCGGCGTTACCGCCAGCGGCGCGACGCCATGCTGCGGGCCATCCAAAACCATCTGCCCGAAACGGTGACCTTCACCCCTCCTCAAGGCGGGCTGTTCGTCTGGCTGCGGCTGCCGCAAGGCGTTTCGAGCGAGGTACTGCTGCCGCGAGCCTGCCGGGAAGGCATGGCGTTCATGCCGGGGACGCGCTTTTTTCCTGATCCATCCGACGGCGAAGCGTACCTGCGGCTCAGTTTTGCCGGCCAGCCGATGGAACGGATCGGGGAGGCCATCCGGCGGCTGGGACAAGCCCTGTCTTCCACCTGACAAATCGGTAAGGAAGAAGGTTTGCCGACAGTTGTATACTAAATGTAAATTTTGAGGGCAAGCCAAAAACGTTTTTAAAGCGCCGACGGCCAACCCCACTTCCAGGGAGTTTGCAGTTTACAGGTAGGTTCGGGACAAGAGGTTTGCAACCCCTGGGGAAGTAAGACCAGACTCATCCAAGAATCCTGTGATTGACCCACATGTACTTCACGTCATAGAAGAAATCAGCGATGCCTTCGTGGCTTTGGACACGAACTGGTGCTGTACATACGTCAACGAAAAAGCTGCCCGGTTTTTTCGCCGCGAGCGCACAGACCTGCTCGGCAAGCACATCTGGACCGGCTTCCCCAACGACATCGAAACACCGCTCCGCCAGGCATGTTACCGGGCCGTCGAAATGCAGCAGGCCACCTCGCTGGAAGCTTACTACCCCGCCCATGAACGGTGGTTCGAGCACCGCATTCATCCAATGCAAAACGGACTCTTCGTTTATTTCAACGACATCACCGAACGCAAACGCATTGAAGATGACTTAAAGCGGAAGAACCGGGCGCTACAGGCGCTCAACGCCTGCAACCAGGCCGTAATTCGCGCCGGCGATGAACAGGAACTTTTGAACGAGATTTGCCACATCTGTGTCGAAATCGGCGGTTACCGCCTGGCTTGGATCGGCTACGCCGAACACGATGATCAGAAGTGCGTGCGTCCGGTGGCGCAAAAAGGCTTCGAGGCAGGGTACCTCCACGCAACCGCAATATCGTGGGGAGATTCGGCGTACGGGCGGGGACCGACAGGTACGGCCATCCGCACTGGCGAGGCGCAGGTGATCCGCAATATCTTGGATGACCCAAGCTATACGCCCTGGCGGGAAGCGGCAGCGCAACGCGGCTACGCATCTTCCGCAGCCATTCCACTGATGACGGGGGAAAATATCTTTGGGGCGTTGAACGTCTATGCGAGCGAGGCCAACGCGTTCGATCAAGAAGAAATCGCGCTGCTCAGGGAATTGGCAGCCGACCTGGCTTACGGCGTCCAGGCTCTGAGAACCCGTCTCGAGCATACACAAATTGAAGGGCAACTACGCTTGAGCGAGGCGCACTACCGGCACCTGTTCGAGCAAAACCCGGCGCCCATGTTGATCTATGAAAAAGGCAGCCTGAAAATATTGGCCGTCAACGACGCCCTTTTGCATCACTACGGCTACGAAAACGATGAAGCGCTGTCCATGCGGCTGCCTGACCTTTACCCAGAAGAGGAACGGGCCGGAATCGTTTACCTGTCAGCACACCTGAATGGGTACAGGAACGTCGGCGAATGGCACCACTGCAAAAAGGACGGTTCACTCATCACCATCGTAGCCAGCTCGCACGATATTTCTTACCAAGAACGCATGGCACGCGTAGCCGTCGTCACCGATGTAACAGAACGAAAACGCGTCGAAGAAGAAATCCGCGTGCTCAACACTGCGCTGGAAAAGCGCGTCGCCGAGCGAACTGCGCAGCTGGCCGCGGCGAACCGGTCACTCGAATCGTTTTCCTATTCGGTTTCACACGATTTACGCGCCCCACTGCGGGCGATCAGCGGCTTCGCCGAAATCATCGCCCGCCGCCACCGCGCCAACCTGAATGAAGAGGGCCAGCATTATATCGACAATATCGTCCTGGCGAGCAAACGCATGGGACAACTGATCGACGATCTGCTCAAGTATTCACGTCTGGGGCGCCAGAGCCTGCGCCACGAACCCGTTGCGTTGGCGGCAATCCTGGGCGATATCGTGCGGGACCTGCAGGAGAACCTGGAACAGGCCGGGGGGAGCTTGACCATCTCAGGCAGCCTGCCGACGCTCGACAGCGATCCAACACTGCTCAGTCAAATCTTCACCAATCTGCTGGAAAACGCACTTACCTATCGCCGCAACGACGTCGCCCTGGCGATCGACATCAACTGCCGCTGTGAAGATCAGAGCGTTACCATCCGGGTAAGCGATAACGGCATCGGCATTCCGGAAGCGTACTTCGACAAAATTTTCAACATCTTTCAACGCCTGCACAGTGAAGATGAATATCCCGGCACCGGCATCGGCCTGGCGACCGTAAAGAAGTCGGTTGAGTTATTAGGAGGCCACGTATGGGTCGAGTCTATCGTTGGCGAGGGAAGCACGTTTTCTGTCCGACTGCCGGCAAAGAGCGGTAAACAAATATCGGGTCTTCCGGGTTTAGCATGAAGAATCCCTTTCCCGGCGAAGCCGGGAGAGCCCAAGTATCATAAGAGGACGAAAGGTATGGGAAAGTTAGCACATATTTTGCTCGTTGAAGACAACCGGATGGACGTAGAGTTAACACTGGATGCCTTTCGCGAGGCACGCCTGATAAACCGGGTGTATGTCGCCAGCAACGGCCAAAAAGCGCTCAACTATATATTCGGAAAGGACGAATATGCCGATCGGGAAAGCTATCCCCTGCCCAATCTCATTCTGCTCGACCTGAAGCTGCCGGGGATCGATGGCTTCGAGGTCCTGCGCCAGATCAAAAACACACCGCTGCTCAAGCGCATTCCGGTCGTCGTGCTTACATCGTCGAAGGAAGAAGGCGATCGCGCCCTGTCCTACGACAGTGGAGCAAACAGCTACTTGGTCAAGCCCGTCTCTTTCGAAGGCTTCCTGGAAGTCGTGCGGCAGATAGAAGGCTACTGGCTGTCCCTCAACGTTGCCCCTCCCGAAAACGAAACATGAGCGAGCTCATCCGCGTACTTTATATCGACGATAACCCACTGGATCGCGATCTGGTGCGTGACGCATTGGAAAGAGAACATGGGGGATTTCAACTTGTAGAAGCGAAATCTCAACAAGACTTCGAAAAGCGTCTGGCCGAAGGAGAATACGACCTGGTTCTAAGCGACTTCAACATCCTCGGCTTCGAAGGCCTGCAAGTGATCGACATCATCCATGCCGCAAAACCGGCGCTGCCGGTGGTGATCGTCACCGGCACCGGGTCTGAAGAAGTGGCCGTCGAAGCGCTAAAGCGCGGTGCAGCCGACTATGTGATCAAAACGCCACACCACATTCAGCGCCTGCCCTACGCCATATACGAGCTGCTAAGAAAAAAGGAACTGGCGGAGAGAAACAAACAGACCGAAGAAGCGCGCGACCGTTTGTTCAATTATTCCATCGATCTCTTGTGTATCGCCGGACTGGATGGTTACCTCAAGCAGATCAACCCCGCCTGGCATAAAACACTCGGCTGGGACGAAACAGCGCTTTTCGCGAGGCCCTACCTCGAAATCGTTCACCCTGAAGATCGGGCAGCCACGCTCGATGCCCTCGAACGGGCCAGCAAAGGGGTGCCTATCCTTTCTTTCGAGAGCCGCTATCGCTGCCAGGATGGAACGTATAAGTGGATCTCGTGGAACGCCTATCCCCTACCGGACGAAGCGCTGATCTTCGCCGTCGCCCGCGACGTCACGGAAAAAAAGCAGGCGGAGGAAGAAATTCGCAAGCTAAACGCGAAACTGGAACAGCGCATCGACGAACGTACGGCACAGCTCTATGCAGCCAATAAAGAACTGGAGACGTTCTCATATTCCGTTTCGCACGATCTGCGCGCGCCACTGCGCCATATCGACGGATACAGCAGCCTGTTGTTAGAAGAAGCTACGGTACAAAACAACCCCAAAATGCAGGAATACATCTACACCATTCGAAAGGCTTCGGTGTACATGGGGCAATTGATCGACGCCTTGCTGGGGCTTTCTCGCCTGGAACGAAGCAATTTCCAGCGAACGACCTTCAACCTCAGCGAGGTGGCACATGCGATTGCCAGCGAGCTGCAAAACAACGCCGGCGACCGAAAGGTGACGTTTGCCATCCAGGATACCGTGGTTGTTTATGCCAGTCCGGTTCTTCTACGCAACGCGCTCGAAAATCTGTTCAGCAATGCATGGAAATTTACCGGCAAGAACGAGCAGGCAGTGATTGAGTTTGGGTGCATCCCAGGAGATGAAAGTATCTTCTTCGTGCGTGACAATGGGGTTGGCTTCGACATGGCCTACGCCAACAAGCTCTTCGGCGTCTTTCAACGTCTGCACAGTGAAAGCGAATTTCCGGGCTTGGGCATCGGGTTGGCGACGGTCCAGCGCATCATTCATCGCCACGGTGGGCAGGTATGGGCCGACAGTCTACCGGGTAAGGGAGCCGCTTTTTATTTTACATTGCCGACGTGAGCGCCTGGTCCAACGTCATTTTACCGCCGGCATCCCAGGCGGCAGCAAAAGCGGAAGGTGAGAGCTGCGTTTGCGCTGCAGCCAGATAACGTCCAAAGGCGGCCTGATCGGCCGGTCCCAGCGGGAGCGGAAAACGTCCCGCAGCCAACGTCGTCCGGGCACATGAAAGCAACAAAACCGCTTGCTCTGCCTTGCGAGTCACGCTGGCGACACCGCCCAATCCCACCAGGCATAAAGCAACGCCACGTTCGTAGGCCAACTGTCGGTAAATATCCAGGCTTTTTTGGAAAAGTTGCACGGCGGCCTCTGGTTTTCCCAAACTCAGCACCGTATGTCCCAGGTTGTGAAAGGCAATTGCCAACGACAACTTATCGCCCAGTTTTTCAAGCAAAGGCAACGCTTTTTCGTAGGTTTCTTTTGCCTTCTCAAAATTCCCCTGGATACGTTCCAGTTCTCCCAAAGAATTGAATACGGCCATGGCTCCCTGGGGGTTATCGGGCGAGAGCGATAACGCCCGCTCGTAGAATTGGCGTGCTCGATCATAATCTTCCATCAACCTGACGCAATCTCCCAGGTTGCGTAGTGCCGTTGAAACCCCATTTGCATCACCGATGTGCTGGTACAACACCAGGCTACGCTCATTGAGCCGTACAGCTTCCACATAATCCTTTTGCCGGAAAGCGTGCCGTCCCAACCAGGCCAGAGCTTCGGCAGTTCCTTGCCGATCGTCCAGTTCTTGATAAAGCGCCAGGCCTTGTTGCAAAAGCGGCCCGGACTCTTCCAGTTGCCATTGGTAATGCAGCATTTTACCGGCCTCCAAAAAGGCGCGGGCGCGCACTGCGATGGGTGCATCCGGCGCACTTTGCAACGCACGCTGTAACCACCAATACCCTTCCGTCCATTGGTTGCGAATGCGCCAAAATGGCGACATAGCCACGGCCAGGCGCAAGCCAAGCGACACATCCGCATCCTGGCCGGTCGTGGCCCATTCCAGGGCCGCGCGCAGGTTTCCCTGTTCCAGGTCGAGGCGCTGCAACCAGTCCGACCGGTCACCACCGGCGCTCAGATCAGGATGCGCGGCTGCTACGAGGCGCTGGTAATATTCCGCATGGGCGCGGCGCGCGGACTGCAAATCGCCGGCGAGCAAAAGCTTTTCAAGAGCATACGCCCGGATGGTTTCGAGCATTTCGTAGCGCACCTGCCCCCCGGGGGTAAAAGACTGGCGCAACAGGCTCTTGGCCGCCAGGCTGCGCAATGCGTAGCGTATGGTTGGCAGATCGTTAGAACGCCGTTGGCGCTGATGCATAAGTTGTGTCTTACAGTCGAAGAGTGCTTCGTCGTCGCAGCCTGCGGCAAAGACCCCCAGCAGGCGAAAAAGCTGCTTCTCGCCTTCATCAAGCATGTTGTAACTCCAATCGATGGCGCCTTCGAGCGATTGCTGGCGCGGGCTAAGATCGCGCGGCCCTCCGGTGAGAACGGCCAGGCGGTTGCTCAACTGCTCGAGCAAGCCCTCGACCGGCATCCACTTTACCTGGGCAGCGGCCATTTCGATCGCCAGGGGCAGGCCGTCCAACCAGGCGCAAATACGGGCAATGTGGGCGGCGTTTTCGGGCAAAAGTTTGAAATCGGGCTGCGAAGCGCGGGCACGTTCCCAGAATAAGCGAACGGAAGCATATTGCCCCAGATAGGTATGAGCCTTTTCCGTCGGTAACTGGTGGATATTGGGCAATGCCAACGGCTGGACGGGGAATTGGTGTTCTCCGTACACCTGCAACGCTTCGCGGCTGGTGACCAGCATCTTCAAACCGGAGGCAACCATCAGGAGATCGGTCAACAAAGGTGCGGCGTTAAGAATTTGCTCGAAATTATCCAGCACGAGCAACAGCCTCTGCGAGTGCAAATGCTCTTTGAGCGTTTCGGTGGGCGATTTTCCCGGAAGTTCGCGCACCCCCAACGCCTGTGCAACGGCTATAGGGACCAAGGCAGGATCGGTAATGGATGCCAGCGGCACAAAAAATATCCCCCCAGAAAAAATCCCTGCAGTAGCGAGCTTTGTGGCCGCAGCGATTGCCAGGCGGGTCTTGCCTGTGCCGGGCGGGCCTGTCAACGTCAGCAAACGGACACCATCTTCGCAAAGCAAGTCGTAAAGCGCGGCGACATCCTGTTCACGCCCGACGAAACTGGTGAGTGGCGCGGGTATAGAAATGTTAGAGGAGGAAACGGGAAAAGTCGCCGGGGCCTGCGGCAGGTTGGTGGAAGTAAAATCGGCGGCAAGGCCGCGGGCAAATTCGATGAATTGCGCCTGCCGCTCGGCGGGAACATCGAGCGCACGGGCCAACGACTGGGCCAGCGATCTTGACGGGCGCAAGTCACCGGCCTCCAGGCGGCGAATGGCGCTGACCGAACAGTGGGCGCGTTGGCCCAAAGCCTCGCGGGTCAAGTCAAGAGATTTGCGCCGGCGTCTCAACCACAGGGCAAACGGCTGTTGATCGTTCAAATGAACCCTTCCGATTCCGATTATAGCGGTTTGTGTCAAAAATGGTGTCAGTTTGTGTTACTGAAAATTTCTCAGGGGATATATAGAATAATAGCGATAGCATTTATCCTATTCCAAAAAAAACTCATGATGGATGCAACCGAACGCTTCCGCTGGTTGTTTGGCGGGAACATGGCCAGCCTGGGATGGCGCAGCACCATCACTCGATCAAAACAAAAACCCTACTTTTTACAGGAGTGTTCCATGAATCATCTCTTCCCCTCTTCCCAGCTCGCCGTGAGCATCCGGCGCAGCCTTAACCTGTTGGTCATCATTGCCATCCTGCTCGGTGCGTTGCCTGGTTTTCAGATCCAACCGGCAGCTGCCGAACCTGAAGCGCCTGCAGAAGCGGCTGCGCCCGCAGCGGCCACCTTCAACAGCCTGGCGCTCGGCGGCACGAATGGCTATGTACGCGTGCCCAACAGCACCGAATTGAATTCCCTCTCGGCCATCACCATCGAGGCCTGGGTGTACCGCAACAACACCACCCGCGGCGAAACCATCGTTGGCAACGGATGGACGACTTCCTACTGGCTCGGTTTTTCACCCCAAGGCAAGCTGCGCTTTATCGCCCACGGCGGGGATACGGTGGACAGCACCAGCACGGTAACCGCCGGGAGATGGACCCATGTCGCCGTCACCTACAACGGCAGCCAACGCAATTTCTATATCAATGGCGCCCTGGATAAGACCACCACGGCATCCGCCGGAGCGATTGCGGCCAACCCCAGCGACCCGCTTGGCATCGGTTACGACGTTGACCCCTTCACGGGCAATTACTTCGACGGCTTAATTGACGAAGTGCGCATCTGGAATACCGTACGCAGCGCGGCAGACATCCAGGCCAACCTGTTCCAGCCCTTCAGCAGCCCGTTTTCCAGCAACCTGATCGGTTACTGGCAGTTGAATGGCGATGCGACCGACGAAACTGGCGATCACGATGGCAGCGTGGAGGGTGGCCTGGGGTCGTCCTCATGGGCTTATGATAGCAGTATCCCACACGACATACGCATCCCACAGGTTGCTACGGCCCCGAGCCTCAACGGCCAGTGCGGCTCCGGCGAGTACACCAATGCCGCCGTCGTCAGCGTGGAGGGGGTGATGGTCTCACTGCAACACACCGCCACCGATTTATGGGTCTGCTACGATTTCTACACGAACAACGCAGGCTTTACGCGCGCCAGCCTGTTGCTCGACCCCAACCATGACCGCCTCGACCCGGCCCAAACCGACGACCTGCGCCTGGATGTAAAAAACGATGACTCGCTGGCCAGCTACGCCGGTGATGACGCCGGGCACTGGGTGATTACCGATACGGTCAGCAGCGAGTGGGATGGCGAGTGGTATGTTAGCGGTGGGGAATTTCCCTATCACAGCGCCGAGTTTCGCGTGGCACAATCGCTACTGGGCGAATGGGGCAGCGTAATCGGCCTGGCGCTCGATCCCTATATCCCTGGCTTCCAGGGTTTCGATATGGCAGGCATCTGGCCGGCGCTGTCTGCCAGCACCCTGCCATCCACCTGGAGCAACGCGACCCTGGCCGGGACCGGCCCGGCGCGCACCTTCAGCGGCAGTGTGCTCTACCAGCCAAAAAATTTGAGCTACGATCCCACAGGCGTTGGCGGCGCAAAGCTCGAATTGTACGGCTACGACAGTGGTGGAAACGAAGCACTCGTTGCCACCGGCACCAGCACATCATCGGGCGGCTTCAGCCTGACGACAAACGACGATTTCACCCACCATCGCCTGGAACTGACCCAGTTCCCGCAGGGTTACATCCCCAGCAAAGCTGAAGCGCCCGGGGTGGCCGGCGTACTCGATGCCCGCACGATCGATTACGGCAACGCCGGTGGCGGTACATACCCCGATAACATCTTCACCTTGGCCGATCCGGCTCCCGGCAACCTGGCCGCCCCCTACGGCCCGGTGTTCCTGGTGATTGCGCCCGAGGCGGTGATCGATGCCGGCGCATTGGAAGCGTTCCGTACCTTCAAAATCCAGCAGGGATACGCGATTGCCATCCGCTCCGTCGAAGAAGCCGACACTTACGCCGGAGCCACACGCCTGGAAAAGATCCGGGCCATGGAGCAGGAATACCTGAACACCTACGGCAACCGCTTCCAGTTTGTGATGCTGGTCGGCAGTGGCGAAACCATTCCCTTCGCCAAGATCACGCCTTACGCCACCGGAGAAGCACCAATTTGCCCCAGTGAAGACCCCAAGAATTACAAGTACAGCGATTGGTTGTACGTAGACCTGACCAGTAACCCCAACAGCAATGGCAATGGCTGTTCCCTGGATGGCCCGCTTGGCGACCCGGCCAAACGCGTCAGTGGCTACACGCCAGACAGCTTCGCCTTCGATCCCACCGTCGTTCTGGGACGCATCCCCTTCGATAATGCCGAAACCGTGCGCCAGGTATTGGCCAACAGCATGGGCTTCGAGAAGCAAAGTGAAAGCTACAAGCTGAAAGCCCTCAACAGTATGTCACTCGTGGCGCTCAAGGGGTACTTCGACGGCGAACCGTGCGCCGATCACTGGGGCGATCACTGCGTGGGGCCATCTTCCAACACCGAACGCAGCTACGATACGGCCGTGCTCTCGGAGGAGATGAAAAATGACTTCCTCAACGTCAACGGTTTCGACACCACCGAACTCTACGAAAACGAAGCTGCAGTCGCCGGCGGCATCGGCGTTTCTACACCCGATCTGACGCTGGAAAACGTGCGCCAGGCGCTCGACGACGGGCGTTTTGGTCTGGCTGTGATGAGCGGGCACGGCAATTCCACCGGCGTCTACCGCAACTTCTGGAGCAGCGACAAGAACAACAACGGCGTGGTGGATGTGAGCGATGACAGCAGCAGCGAACTTTCGGAAACCGTGTTCTTCAACATCAATAGCGTACTCGACCCAATCGCCCCCGATGGCAGCCGCGGCAGCGTCTTCGTCCTGCTGGCCTGCTCCAACGCCAGCCCAACCAACGCCAGCAACCTGGCCGCGACGATCCTCGCCGACGGTCATGGGCCGGCATCGGTGGCCGCGCTGAGCGTAGTTACGGTGGGCAGTTGGCTGAACGAAAACCACGGCAACGTGGAAAGCATCGGCTATTACGTCAACAAGCGCCTGGTCAGCAATAGCTACCGCCTGGGCGAAGCGGTCTGGTGGACGCTGGCTGACCTGCTGCACAAGAAAAAATCGGGCAGCGGCGGTGTCGCCTACGACCTGTACGGCGACCCCACGCTCAATTTCTACGGCAACCCCAACGGGCAGGCCAGCCTGGCGCCCTGGCCGATGGGACGCCGCACCCCCGCCGGCGACAGCTACCTGGCCCTGCCTGGCCCGAACGTGCCCAAGAAACACTGGGAGTACCAGACCGGCATGCACACCGCCGATACGTATGGCCCCACGCCCCTGGTGAGCGCCAATGGCGAGGTGATCGTGGCAGCCGAAACGTACATCGATGTGTTGCGTAACGGCGCGCTGCATCAGCGCCTGAACCTGGATGGCTATGTCTTCGGCAGCCCGGCGCTCTCGGCCGATGGCACGATCTACGTCATGGATCAGGATGCCAACGTATATGCCTTCCCCTACAAACGCCTGAACTATGGGGGCCACATCTTGACCTCCAGCGAACGTTACCGCCGCTGGAAGCTGGACCTGGGGGAGAACCCGCAGGCCAGCCCGACCATCGGTTCCGACGGCTACATCCTGGCCGGGGTGGGCGGCGCATATGCCGAAGACCCGCGTTTGTGGTTGCTACGCCCCGATGGCATGCTGTTCTCTTCTTGGGCGCTCGATCACAACCCGGCCTACTACGTGGCCACCGATGCCAGCCGCGTGATCTACGTCACCACCAGCGGGCAAGATGGCTACATCTACCGCTTCACCCAGTTCTGCGACACCTTCGTCTATCCCGATGTCTGCCCGTACAACTCGTGGGTTGACGCCAGCATCCCCGATGGCTTCAACACCCCACCGTTGCTGGCTTACGGGGCTGTCTATGCTGCCGATGTGGACGACACGCTCTACAAGTTCAACAAAGACACGCTGGCCATCGAAGCCACCTTCGTCGCCGACAGCGCCGTCCAGATGGGCCCGGTGGCGACCTCCAGCGGCGACATCTTGATCGTCACCAATAACGGCATCATGTACAGCCTGACAAAAAACCTGGCCACCGTACGCTGGCAGAAAAACCTGGGATACACCTCCTTGCACGGCATTCCGGCCTCCTCCACCAGCGCCATCTACCTGGCCTTCGATGGCTATCTGCGGGCCTACAACCCCAGCAGCGGTGCCCAATTGTGGAAGCGCAGCCTGGGCGGCGAAATCTCTTACGCATCCGTTTCCGTCGGTTACGGGCGCGAAATCTACGTGCAGGGCGTGACCGGCAAGGTGATGGCCTTCAACGAAGGCTGGGCTAACCGCCCGGCATATCTCAATGTTACCGCCGGTGTCTTCCAGGGCACCAGCCGCCAGTTCATGAACATCGACATCCAACAAACGGTTGCCTTAACGCCTGCGCTTTCCCTGGCAACCGATTCACCCATCATCGGTGAGGATAGCTCGCAGGTGATGGACGCAACGGCGAGCAGTATCATCGCCATGTTGCTACAACGCAGTGAAGATGGCGGCCCATGGGAAGATGTGGCCCTGCTTGACCCCGGCGTCACGGTCTATACCGATACCCACATCACCGGCAACACGAGCTACCAGTACCGCGTGCAAAACCTGATGAGTGATGGCAGCAACTCCGATTTCGAGACCACCCTGGAGGTCGTTCAAAGCTTGCCCGACATTCCCGCCGCACCCACGCTAGACAGCGCCGATGCCCTTTCCGCCGAGGCAATCGCCCTGGCCTGGACGCCTGCGGCCGGCAACGTGGTGACGCAATACGTGATCGAACGCGCCGCAAGCGCCGGCGGGCCGTTCACTGCGGTGATCACCGTTACCGGTGAATCGTTGAAGCAGATCGATAACAGCCTGTCCCCGGCAACAGCCGCCTACTACCGGGTGATCGCCCGTAACAGTAGCGGGCAAAGCAACCCTTCCAACGTCTTGAACGCGGCCACCTTCACGCAAAGCCTGGCAGCCCCGCAGGATTTCGCAGCCGAGAAGACAGGTAGCGCCCAAATCACGCTGACATGGGCGTCCGGACCGGCCGGCGTCACCGCCGTGATCGAGGTCATGACCTTTGGCGAGAGCGAATATAGCCCCCTGGCAACGGCCAGTGCGGATGCCGGCACGTTCAGCTTTGCCAACGGTGAAGTAGGCGCTTACGATTTTCGTATCAAATACGTACAAGGCACGGATGAGTCACCCTATGCGTACACCACCGGCAGCATGGTCATTGGTGAAACGCTCACGATCTACCTGCCCACTGTGATTCGCTAAGAGGCGGTCTGAAAAGTGCCGCTGACAGGTGCGACGCACTTCCTCCCCCGGCCGGCGGCGATAGCGCCGGCCGGGGCGCGTTCGCTAACGGACCAGAAACCACAGGCAATCTCGCAACCGAAACAGAAACGACAAAACCGGCGCCAGGGTGTGTGAGGGACTATCGAACGCAGAGCGGGAGATAGATCTTCACACCCCCGCCGGGCGGCGCAACTTGCCCGCGGAAGGTGTTCGCAGACTGCCAAACCGGCAGCGGATTGCTGACGATTCTTAACGAATCGTCCACGCTGGTAGTATCGTAGGCATGTTGGTGCCACAAGCGGCGGACGTTGGCCCAAGGAACGCCGGCCGCTTCGAAAACGCGAACTCCCTTGAAGCCCGGGGTGCAACCGTACTCGTGACAAAACGCATCGGCCTCGGCGACGACGATCTCCGCCTGGCGGTCGGCGTCGACATCGGCCACGACGGGGATTTCGTAACCGGTGATCGAGGCGTGCGTGGTCGAGAACGAATCGGTAGGTTGGAGAACATCGTGGATGTAAAAAGTGGTTTCATCGGCGTAAATCACTTCGGCAGCGCCATTACCGTCCAGATCGAAAGCCGAAGCCACCGAAAAGCCGGAGCTTAGGTCCTGGCCAGGCCGCTGCATCAGCACATCCCCATTGGCATCGAAGACCGTATAAGCGTTGGCACCGGACACACCAATCTCGGCAAAGCCGTCGCCATCGAAATCGGCCACCGTCGGTGGCCCACCGCTCGGCTCGCCCCCACCGGGGACGGCAGCCGGGCCCCAAACCACCTGCAACTGATGATCGAGGAGATATACCTGCCCGCCTCCATAAGGCGTGACCAGCACAATTTCTGGATAGGGGTCTGCATCGAAGTTGCCGAGGGCGTTGGAAGCCAGTGCCGGCAGCGCGGCATTGTGGTGCAGAACGCCACCCGTGCCCGAGTACACCGTGTTTGCCATGATCACGTCCGGACTGCCATCCAGGTTGACATCGCCAACGATACTCATCAGCAGGGTGTCGTTGCCTGCACCCAGCGTGACGACATGGCTGAGGGTGTGATCGAGCACGTAACGCCCGGCCACGATCTCCGGGTAACCATCCAGATCTAAATCGGCAACCGCCAGTGCGCTGCCCTGCGGCGCCCGCAGGGTAAACGTGGGCACGCTGGTGTATTGAAGGGCGCCCAGATGATCGAAAGCATAGAGGCCGCCCGCACTGCGTTCGACGACAATTTCGACATCGCCGTCGTTTTCCAGGTCGATCAACACCGGGCTGGAAAGCGGGCGCACGCGCAAGGCGGCATCGGTGACGCTGAAAACTTCGTCACCATTGTCGCCGCGCAAGGCGCGCAGCACACCGTCCGAGTCGTAATTCTGTCCCTGGTAACTGGAAAAGACGATTTCGGGCATGTCGTCACGGTTGATGTCGGCCACCGCAGGCATGCAAACGACCTGATCGTGCGTGCTTACCTGAAGAAACGTGTCGGCCGCCCAGGCTACCCGGGCAGTCAACGTGGAGGCGCGCGGCAGGCTGCTGCCAGAAGCACGCCAGGCAAAAAAGACAAAGATGCCGATCAAGGCGCAAGAAAAGACCGGTAAAGTTTTTCGCATAGGCCACCTGTCCTTTCATCACGAGGCAAGCTACTTTTTCCTTTGGGCAAACAACCAGGAGAAGAAATCCGGTTCGCTGTAGGCCCGGCTCCAGATACTGTGCCCGGCGCCTTTGTACTCGGTGTACTTCGGTGAAGCGCCTTCCTTTTCCAACGCTTCCACAATCGCTCGCGAATGCTTGACCGGGTTGATGTCGTCCTTTTCACCATGAAAGACCCAGAAAGGCACGTCTTTCATCGACGAGGCCCGTTCGACATCGGCAATCCCGCAGATGGGCACGGCTGCCGCGAACAGGTCTGGCCGGCGGCTGACGATATCGAACGCGCCTTCGCCGCCCAGCGAGAAACCAACCACGTACACGCGGCTTGCATCGATATTGTACGTGCGCAGCAGATCCTCGATCAACTCGATCACCAGGCGCGTGGCGTTGGTGGGGTCTTGCGAAGCGCGGGTGCTGTTGGGGTAGCCGGGAAAGCTCGACCAGGAGTCGCTGGCCGGGCACTGCGGGGCAACGACGAACGCCGGATACTGCGATTTGTGGTGCCCATCCAGCAGAGCATGCGGGAAACCGGCCAACTGGCTGCGGTTGTCACTGCCCAACTCTCCGGCGCCGTGCAAAAAGACGAACAAGGGATACGCCTGATCCGCGCTGAAAACTTCGGGGATGAGAAACTGGTAAGGAATCGACCCGCCGTTCTCGCTGACGAAGGTTTTCCTCAGAAACACGCCGTTCTGTTCTTCTTCCTGCCCGCCCGTTGCGGCAGCCTGCAGGGTGGGCGTCGCAGGCAACGCCGCTGCAGCGGGGAGTGCCGACACCGAAACCTGGTAGCGGTGAAGGACGGTTTCGCCGGTCCCGCCGATCACCTCGTTGCCGAATTCGAGCGAGGCGACATACTCTTCACCGGTGACGAGTGCCTTGCTTTGCAGGTAGGCGAGGAAAGCGGCCAGGTCCAGGCTTCCTGCCCCGACGTGCGGCTCGACACGCTTGAACGCCACGTAGGTCCAGCCGTCACCATAATTGTAGCCCACAGAAACATCATAACGGACGCCATCGATGTCCACTTGTTCGAGAGGTACACCGCCGGGCCGCATGCCGCCGTAGGCATCCAGCCAGATCATAATTTCGTGCGAGATCGGCGGCACGCCCCAGGTGGCAGGATCCTGGGTATCGGTCAGCCAGACGTCGAAGGCCAGATTCCCGCTGCCGCTGTGCGTGGTAGTGATGTCGTAAGAAACGACGAACTCGCCGACGCGGTTGACCGGCAGCGGGAGATCGGCAGTGGTGGTCGAGGAACCCGGCTTTTGGCCGAAAATGATCTCAGGATACGCCTTGACGTTGTTGCCGGACTGCGGCCAATCCCAGGTCCAACGGCCCGAGAGCGCGCCGTCGGGACCTGTTTCGATGCCGACACACTGCGACCAACCCGTAAGGCCGCCTTTCCCCCAGGTGTTATTCTCGGCGCGGTAGGCGCCGCTTTCGACGAGGGCCTGGTCGCCGCAGTCGACGGGGACAGAGCCGGCGGTGGGCGTGGCAAGCCGTGTCGTTGCGGTGGGCATGGCAGGCTGCGCCGTTGCGGTGGGCTGCGCATACCCACACGCAGCGAGCAACACACAAAACAGAACCAGGGACGCAGCGCGCATCGGAAGTGTGATGGGTAAATTTCGCATAGGGCAACTCCGTTTCGGCAAATCGATGGCGATAAACGTGGAAAACCGCCGCAGTGGCTGGCGAGCAGCCTCCATTGCGGCGGTGAAATTTTACCCGTTTCCCGGACGGTTGGCGGGATGACTTTGGATTTTGTAACCGGACTTATCCTGCGACACGCTCCATCACCGTACGACGAGCGGCAAGAAGAGCTTCTCGGTGTACGGCGCCAGCACGAAGGCCGGCGAAGCCTCATAAGAGAACGTATTTCCGGCTTCGTCGAAGGCGCCGATGCGCAGGCTGGCTATTGCCGTGGCATCGAGTTCGACAGCGGAGAGGTCGGCTACGTAAAAATCGCCATCGTCGGCCAGCGGCACGTCGAACCAGGCTCCATCATCCAGCTTCAAGGCAAGCGTCGCCGTTACCACCCCCACATCATCGCCTACGGAAAAGCGCACCACGCCATCCTTCGAGATGGTATCTCGCATGTAGCCGTTTTCGAGTACGTTCAGGGTGAGCAAGTAAGGCGGGTTGGGGTCTGGCCGCGTCGTATCGAAGACGGCCATCGCCAGCCCCTGGCCGGCCCGTCCGCCCAGATCGTAACCGGCGTGCCTGACCGCCATCGTATAAACGCCCGACTCGGACAAGTTGAAGGAGTTCTGATAGTAAGCGTCAGAAGGCAGCACGCCTTCGTTGGCGATGCCTGCGTGCGCCAGGGTGTAGGTAAAGGGGGATGTAAACGCATGGCCCATGCCCTGATCGAGCAAATAACCGTAGTATCCCGGGATGGCCTCGGACAGCACGAGCTGCCCCGGCGTGACGGCCAAACGTCCGAACCAGTGCAGCGGAGAGCCGCCGAGCAGCAGATTGCTCTGTGCCACGTCGGGCAGCGGATCGAAGCCCGTGTGCAGGTGCACGGCGCGATCTTCGTTTACTGCGTAGAGTAACGCCGACTGGTAGACCCCTATGCCCACATCGTCGAGGGAAGAAATTCCGAAACCTGTGTAGTACTTTGTAAACGGAGACGACACGGGCGGCAAATAGGCCGTTTGCGCGACCGTAGACGGAAGCGCCCAGGAGGAAAACGCACTGCCGATCGTGATACCCGGCCACGCTATAAACCACATCGGCGTAACGACGTGCGCCTGATAAGCCATGCCGGGGTCGAATTCGATGCGCTGCCGGCGGAACTGCTGCGGGTCGTTTTGCAGTGTGGCGCTACCCGACAGGCCGTTGTCAAGGGGATAGAAGACTTCGTAATAGTCGCCGGGGCGATCGACCGGCCGGACCGGGATGCGCGCACTGAAAAAGTAGGCATCACTCACATCGGACAGGTGCAAGGTCGGCGGCAGAACACTTTCTTCGTTGTAGTAAGTCATCGATTCGCTGGCCACGGTGCCTGAATCGCTCGACCAGCCCGACATAAAGACGCCATAGGTCGTCTCGTACGTTAAGGGCAGGGGCCAGCCGTTGGCGTCCAGGGCAGCAAATGTAAGAGCGTTCTTCACATCACCGGCGCGCATCGTCACACGCGTTGTGCTGGTGACGACCATCCCTTCCTGAAAAGCCAGGGCATCGGAAAACAAGAAGTTCGCAACGGCGTCGTAGGTGCCCGGCGGCAAAAACACCATGGTCTCCGTCACGATCTGGGAGCTTCGCAGAATTTGGGCGTTTTGGTCGTGGTCGTGAACGGTGATGGACCAGGGCAGCTGATCTTCGAAGGTAATCGTCAGGGAAGCAGCCTTGATGAACGCGTAAGGGATGCGAATGGCCTGGCCGCCGGCATCGAGTTCGAGGGCTGCCTCGTAACTCATCGTGGGCGGCAGCCCAAAGGGGACGAGGGCGTTGTTGACATCGAGCGTCAGGATCACCTGCCGGCTGGCAGCCGGCGCAAGGGTAAAGGCTGCCGGAGACACCGTGACCGTGATCCCCTGCGTCGGCGTCAGCGGCAAGACAGCCGTCATCGTGTAGTCCAGCGCTGCGGCGGATGTATTCGTCACCGTCACCACGCGCTGGGCAGTCCAGACGGGCTGGCCGCTATCCACCAGGCCAAATGACAGCGCCCCCGGAGAAACCAGGCTGGTGGTGGTGATGGCCTGGTTGACCCGGATGCGCCCGGCGCCCTGGGAGAAAAGATCCGCGCCCAGATCGAGCGCCGTATTCATCAGGCCGGCTTTGATCGCTTCCGGCGGCCAAGCGGGATGCAGTTGCCGCAGCAAAGCCGCTGCGCCGGCGACGTGCGGCGAGGCCATACTGGTGCCCTCCAAAAGGTTGTAGCGCGTTTCGCTTCCCAGCATCCCTGCCAGCGGCACGGTCGAAGAGATCGCCACGCCCGGCGCGGCCAGATCGGGTTTGAGCAGGTCGAAGTAGCCGCTCACCGGCCCGCGTGAGCTGAAGGGAGCCACGAAATCCGCCTTATCGGATGCAGCCACCGTGATGGCTTTGCGCGCCGAAGCGGGCGCGCCGAGGGTAAAGTAATCCCAATCGTTCCCGGCAGCCACCACGACGACGATACCCAGGCCGACGGCATGGTCGACGGCCTGGCTGAAGGGATCGTCGGGGTTACCCGGCCCGCCCAGACTCATATTGATCACGTCGACCGCATCGTCGGTGGCAGGGTTGCCGTCGGGATCTGCGGCGGCTTCGATGGCGGCGATGATGTCTGAGTCCGAGCCGTAGCCGTACGCGTTCAGCACTTTATAGGCCAGCAAGCTGGCTCCTGGGGCAACGCCTTGCAACTGGCCGTCGGCAGCCACGATCCCGGCCACGTGCGTGCCGTGGCCGTTATCATCCGCCGGATCGCCATCGTCGTTGGCAAAGTCGTAGCCGCCGGCCACCTTACAACCGGCGCCAAAACAGCCGCCCAAATCGGGATGGCTGTAATCGACCCCCGTATCGATAATCGCCACGCGCAAGCCGGTACCGGTGACCGCATCGCCATGCGAATCGGTCATCGCCCACACATCCGGCGCGCCGATCAAGGGAACGCTTTCGTGCAGCGTAGCCTTCACCTGGTAATCGGGGAAAACGCCGGCCACCTGGGGCAGGGCGGCGATCTTTGCCCGCGATTCTTCCGTCGCCGAGAGGGCCACGCCGTTGAACAGATAAGAGAACTCAGCGTTCACTTCCACGGCCACGCCGAGCGCCTGCAAGTCCGCCAGCACCTGGCGGCGGGCGGTTTGCAGTTGGGCCTGGTAGGCTTCCAGCGCAGCGGTAAGATGGGCAGCCTCCGAGCTACGCAGGCCCTGCCGGTACACGGCCAGCGGCTCGCCCTTCAGTTGAACGAGCAAGCGCACCTGGCTGCCGGGACCGGGAATGATCTGCTGGCCGCCATTTGGGGTGGTGACGATCTCGTACGACTGTGGGAAGGCGTCCCAATAGACCGGACCGCTGTAACCTTTATCCCCATCCACACGTACCTGAGCCGTTGCCTGCCCGGGCTGCGATGCAGCAACCGGCAAACTGGTTGCCACCGCAGGCGCTGGCGCGGCGCGCCCACCCTGCGCCAGCAAGAGAGAAAAAAGTATCACGCAGGACCACAGCTTTGCACGCAAGCCGGCGTGCGAACGCAAACCACGACGAAAAGATATCATTCGAGTCTCCTAACTTGCATAAAAACGGAACGGCCCCAACCCCATTCTTGATCGCGCACTTGTGCGCCATGCTTTCTCTACACAGAACCACACGGTTCTGCCAGAACGTACGGGTTAGGTTTTGAAAGGTTGATTGATGTAAGCGCCGTTGTCGACCAATACCGAGTCTCCAGCCCCAAGCGCCAGCAACATATTTCATTATACCTGTTCAGCGAAGAACGCAGTCTTGCCTGGCCTACGATTCCCCTATCACTATCCTACAATTTGGAATTAAAAATGTAAGCGTGATTTTCGCGAACGACTAACCGCGCATTACGACGTACGTAGCCTTGTGGGTGAAGCGGAAACGACAAAGCACCAACTTGCGTTGGCGACAGCGGTTCAGAAATATCGACAATCCAGAGTGTACTTTCCTGAAACAGATAGGCCAGTTTTTCCGCAACCACAACGTCTGCCGTATACCCTAAGAAATAGCTTACCGGATTGGGGACGGTCAAATCGGCAACGCCGTAAACTGTGAGGGCCTGCGTGGTCGCCGGGTAAGCATAGTTGCCTGCCTTCACGACGGCGTATGCAAAACCGGGTGTCTCTTGAGAACCGACCTCGGCCAGCGAGCCAGACTGCGCAACGTCAATGATGCGCAAACCTCCCATACCGGCAGCAAGATAGGCATAATCTCCATCGAGAACGACATCTCTGACGATAATACCGCACCTCCCATCTGCCCAACCACTTCGGGACTGGCAGCCCCCTGTTGAGATTCAAATACCTGGGCATTCGCCGGTATCTGCGATACAAGCGAAAAGAAGGCATCCAGCTCAAACTCTCCACTAGCACACCAGTCTTGTACAATCGTAGTTGATGGTTAATTCAATCCAACATCCCTTTCCTCTGGAGGCTTATGCAATCTCAAATCGTTATCCGCAACGCCCGCCTGCACAATCTCAAAAACGTAACCGTCAGCATCCCCAAGAACAAGCTGATCGTCTTCACCGGGCTGTCGGGGTCGGGCAAATCGAGCCTGGCATTCGACACGCTGCACAAGGAAGGCCAGCGCCAGTACATGGAATCGCTTGGCCTGGTAACCGACGGGCTGACCAAGCCGCCGGTCGATGCCATCGAAGGGCTGTCGCCGTCGATCAGCGTCGATCAGCACCTCAGCAACCACAGCCCGCGCTCGACGGTCGGCACGGCAACGGAAGTATACACATACCTGCGGGTGCTGTTCGCCCGCCTGGGACACCAACCCTGCCCGGCGTGTGGGCAAGAAGTGCCCCCGGTGGCCGGTTTCGCCGGTGAAGAATGGGAGGACGAAGCAGCAACAGAAGCGTCCTACCCCTGCCCGCACTGCGGGCACGCCGTTGGCGAGCTGGGCATGGCGCACTTCTCGTTCAACAAGCCCGCCGGGGCCTGCCCGACCTGCACCGGGCTGGGAAGCGTCCACGATGCCCGCCTGGAGGCGCTGGTGGACGTTCAACGCAGCATCCTCGATGGCGCCGTCCACGGTTGGGACGTTCACTACATCACCCACTACACCAAGTGCCTGCAAGCCGCCGGAAAACACTACGGTTTTGCCTTCGACGTGGCCCAGGCGGTCAAAGACTACGGCCCGGCGCAGCGCGATCTGCTGCTCTACGGGGTCGCCAGCCCGCAATTTCAGCGCCATTACCCGCACATCGAAACGCCCACCAGCGCCTTCCAGGGCCGCTTCGAGGGCATCGTCACCAACCTGCTGCGACGCTACGCCGAACGAGCCAACGACGCAGACTACCGCGAGAAAATGGAAAAGCTGATGATCTCGCAGACCTGCCCCGACTGCAACGGCACGCGTCTGCGGGCAGAAAGCCGCGCCGTACGCGTGGCCGGGCGTAGCATCGTCGAAGTCGCCCAGCTTCCGCTGGCCGCGCTGGCCGAGTGGGTCGAGGAGCTGCCGGCAGGCGTCCCAGCGGCGCAGCACGCCATCGCTGCGCCGGTCATCGACGACCTGCGCGGGCGCATTCGCCGGCTGGTGGACGTCGGCGTGGGCTATCTCACCCTCGAGCGCTCGTCACCCACGCTCTCGGCCGGCGAAGCGCAGCGCCTGCGGCTGGCCGCACTGCTCGGCTCGGGCCTGACCGGCGTGCTCTACATTCTCGACGAACCGACCATCGGTCTGCACCCGCGCGACAACCGCCGCCTGATCGGCGTGCTGCAGCAACTGCGCGACCTGGGAAACACCGTGCTGGTGATCGAACACGACCTCGATTTTCTCCAGGCTGCCGACTACGTCGTCGATTTTGGACCCGGTGCCGGGCGCGACGGCGGGCGGGTGGTCGCCGCCGGAACGCCGGCACAGGTTGCTGCCGAACCAGGCTCGCTGACCGGCCGGTACCTGGCCGGTGCGTTGACCTTTCCACAGCCGCCGCGCCGCCCGGCCAACGGCAAAGCACTCGTCATTCGCGGGGCACGCCAGCACAACCTGAAAGACGTCACCGCCCGCATTCCCCTGGGGGTACTGGTGGCGATCACGGGGGCTTCGGGGTCGGGAAAATCGTCGCTGCTCTTCGATATTTTTGACAAAGCCGCCCGGCAGCGTTTCAACGGCGCGGCGGAGCTTCCGGGAGAGCACGATTCGATCGAAGGCTGGCATTTCATCGACCGTGTGATTACGATGGATCAGTCGGCCATCGGGCGCAGCACGCGTTCGAACGCCGCCACTTACACCGACGCCTTTACCCCGATGCGCGAGGCCTTCGCCGCCACACCCGAAGCCAAACGCCGCGGGCTGACGGCGCGCCATTTCTCTTTCAATACTCCCGGCGGGCGCTGCGAACGCTGTGAAGGGGCCGGTGCGCTGACCATCTCGATGCATTTCCTGCCCGACGTGCCCGTGCGCTGCCCGGCCTGCCACGGGCGGCGCTTCAAGAAAGAAGTGCTGGCGGTGAAATACAACGGCGCCGATATCGCCGAGGCGCTCGATCTGACGATTGCCGAGGCGCTGCCGCTCTTCAAAAACGTACCCGCGGCAGCTTCACGCCTGCAAGTAATGGTGGATGTAGGGTTGGGCTATCTCCAGCTCGGCCAGCCCGCCACCACCCTTTCGGGCGGTGAGGCGCAGCGCGTCAAGCTGGCGAAGGAACTCGGCAGGAAATCCAAAGGACACACCCTTTACCTGCTCGATGAACCGACCACCGGCCTGCACGTGGCCGACACGGCCCGCCTGCTGGCGCTGCTGCAACGCCTGGTGGACGCGGGGAACAGCGTGATCGCTATCGAGCACAACCTGGAATTGATCCGCTCCGCCGACTGGATCATCGATCTTGGCCCTGAGGGCGGTGCATCCGGCGGCGCGATCGTGGCCGAAGGCAGCCCCGAGCAGGTAGCTCGGGTAAGCACATCTCACACAGGGAAATATTTATAAATTACCACGCAAAAAGAAGGCGGGCAAATTTGCCCACCTTCTTTTTGCAAACGACTTCACGTTCATTCGACGATATACCCGTGCGTTTCTTTCCAGCTAAAAAGCTTGTTGACCCCCAGGTTGAACAGATTCACGGCCAGGATGGCCGGCAAAAGGATGTGCAGCACGCGCAAGCCCAGGCTCTCGAAAGCGATGCCCATCAGCAACGTCGTCAGGCCATTTTGCTGGGCATAGGCAATCCGAACAATATCGCTGAGCCGCCCGTTGAATAGGACCATAGCGCTGAGCGGCTGGATGATGAAGAATTCGGCCATCGCCAGCAGAACGCCCAGGCGCAGATCCAGGCCATAGCAGGCAATCGCCATCCCCACGATAAAAACGATGGCGTAATACAAAACCTGGATGGCACGCTGAAAGTAGCGTTCAGGAATCGGGCGTAACAGCAGGCCAGTGATCGCCGCCAGTAGATAACTGTTTGTCAGGAAGGCATACAATAAAATGGCCGCCAACACACCAAGCGCCAGCGGCTTGTTGTGCAGCCAGGGCGTATAACGACACACCAACCAGAGAAGCAAAGCCGGAATCAGATTGAGCGCCAGGCTGCCCAAATAACTGAGCGCCGTTGCGTCCAGCCCCGCCAGGGCCAGCGAATGCCCGCTGACCAACGGAAGCAGAACGAAGAAGCCAAACAACACGGTGACAGGGTCGTCGAACGAGGCCCACACCCGCAAGATGCCCTTGGCCTCTTCCGACATTTTGTGCTTATCTTGCAGCAAAGTCGCGGTCGAAATGGGGTCGATCTGGTCGATAGCGACTGCCAGCAAAAAACTGATCGCCGCCGGGTAGAACAGGTACATCACGACCCCCGTCGCCAGGATCTGCAACGGCACAGCTATCGTAATAATGATGATCGCCAAACGTTTCCGCCGCCGAATGGCATCCAGATCGATCCCGAGCACACTGCCATACAAACCGATGACCAGTGCCACGGAAGTAAATACAGAAAATCCCCTCACGGTCACCGGATCGAGACCACTGGCGGCCCCAGCCAGCCATCCCGCAAAAGCAAACAGCAGCATGGAAAGGATTTGCGTCACTTTGCGCTTTCTTTTTTGGATGCCCGGTAACCCGCAAGCCAGTGAATACCCTTGATGATCACGAACAAGGCCCCACCGACCAGGATCGTCCCCAGCACGCGGCTGGGAAATCCCACCGGCAGGCCCAGTGCAACGCTCAACGTACTGATCATCGGAAAGCCAGGGTCGAACCAGATGTAAATGAATAAGGTAAGCGCTTCTACGGCAGCCAAAGCTTCGAAGAAAGGTTGAGCCTTGCTCAGGCGCTCATCCAATTTCTGGTTGTCCAAATTGATCTGCAACATCTGCGCTTCAAAGCGTTGAATCTGGCGCGTGTTCTGCAGGTTCGAAAGGCGCTCGTAAGTGCCTTCAATCGCCTCAACCAGTTGCTGCAAGTTTCCGATGCGCCGGTTCAGGCCCTCGAACCACGCCCGAATGCCCATGGCATTGTTGATCTTATCCAGTAAAATGATGTGATACTCTTCGTCGATCAGCTTATCCGAATTGCTGATCTCCTCGAGCAGATCGAGCAGGCGGAAGCGCAGGTAGGTAATATGGATCGTCAGATCGTCGAGTTTACGCAGAATCGGCTGGTCGTCGTCGGTATCGGAGGCGTTCAGGGTATGCTGGTGATGGTGAACTTCTTCCACCAGTTGCGATAAGCGCTCGTCCAAAAGTTCGTCCAGAATACGCAAAAAGAGATAATTCCCTACCCCGACCTGGAACGTGTGGAAAATAGACGCCTCGCTGGTCAGGTAAAAGCCGGAGATATTGCCCAGCGGGGGAATGGAAAAACTCTTGATATGAACGAGCACACAGCCTTCGTAGGAAGTAAATACCAGGGCATCCCGCGAAACACTCCACAGGCGTGCGTCGCCGAGCACTTGTCGCACATGAACATTGCTGGTACGCCCTACTTCCCAGCAGGCCGGTCGGAAGACCAGTTCGGCCAGGTTCTCGGCCTCTTTTTCGATGAACTCGGCTTGCGTGTCGCAACCGGTTTCGACATCCACCGCCAGAAAGGGGATTTGCATCTCGTAACCCAGCGCCTGGTAGCGGTACACCGGCAACCCACAGGCAGTGAAGAAGTAGGTATGGATTACCCGCGCCAGTTCGTCCAGGGTAACAAAGTCAGGCCGCTCCGCGGGGTTGCGGCTCCACAACTGCTTCAACGGCCCGGTGGCGATCACTGCATAGGCAGGATTAAGATACAGGCCACCCAGGCGGTAGGCCAGGGTGCTTGAGAGCGCTTCGTCCGCGTGCAGGCATAGGGTGATCAAGCCAATGTTGTGTAGTTGGGCTGTCAGTTCCCAAGTGAGGCGGATATCGCGTTTCAGGTTCAACCCGGAAAAGAACGGGATGGCGGCCAGCTTTTCTTTGGGGATAAAAGTGCCTCCCGGCGTGGCCGGATCACTGACCCGGTAGGGGGTGTGCTGGTTGCGGTAGTGAGCGGTATAAAATGCCGGAACCGGCGCAGGAACAACATCAAAGCTGCCCTTGAAGCATTCGAGCAGATCTGCCCCCACACCCAATCCCAGGTCATCCTCCCGCTCTAAATCAAGCCAGTTGGTGATGGGAATACTATACGTAAAATAGGCGCGCAAGGATTGAATTTGCATAAGTAAACTGTCGTATCCCTACGATATAATTTTATCCTGGTAGTGGCAAACGCGATAGACCCCGAAAAGGAGCTTGTTCACAATGCGACGCAAATTTTTTTTCATGACCTTGATCGTCTCCCTCTGTGTGCAGTTGGTTTTCCTGCTGGTGGCTGTACCGCTGCTAGCAAAGGCCATGCCCTGGCTGGCCGCTGATGCGCCGCAAGCCGGTGTGCCTGCCCTGGTAGGCTACCAGGGCTATTTGACCAGCGCCAGCGGGCCGATCAACAAACCCACCAATTTATGGGTCGGGCTGTACGATACCGACCAGGCAGACGCCAACCCGATCTGGCAAGAAGACTTCGACCAGGTGCCTGTCTCCGCCGGCTACTTCACGCTGGAACTGCCTTTGAGCGCTGCCAACTTCAGCACGGCCAACCGCTGGATCCGCATTGCGATCAAAGAAGGTGAAACCTATACGTACCTGCCGCTGCAGCGCTTCACGGCCGTGCCCTATGCCTTGCAGGCCGCCAACGCCGACACCCTGGACGGGAAGGACAGCAGCGCGATTGCCTTTGCCTACGGTTGTCGATACACCGGCGCGTCCGCCGCTCAAAGCATCCCATCTCTCGTGTGGACACCGCTCACGCTCGACACCCAGATCAACGATACCACGCCGGGCAAAAACTGCCACGATACAGATTTTCCCTCGCGCTTGTATGCGCGCGTTGCGGGCTGCTACCTGGCCGGCGGCGGCTATATGGTTAACGGCCCAAGTATTGGTTCGGAAGAAAGGTACCTCGGTGTAAACATCAAATACAACGGAACGGTTTACCTGTCCATCAGCAGCATGAGTTCCATCCCCGGCGCGGCCGCAATCCTTTCGGCGACATCCGGCATGTTTTACATGAACGAAGGCGATTATATCGAAGTCGAAGCCTACCACAACCTGACCGGGGCAAAAAGCATCGACGCAGCAACGGCGAACAACCAGTTCACCCGCCACGCCTGGCTGATGCGCGCCGGTGAGTGCCCCGCCCCGACGCCGGCACGCTAACTGCCCCTTCGCAGCGCCACAAAAACGATATTGGCAACTATTCCAACCAGCTTTTCGACAAATCAATCGCCTGCTGGCGAAAGAAATCTTTGACCGCTTGCCAGGGGACACTGTGCAACAAAATCGGTGGTTCTTCTTGGTCGGCGCGATCGAAATAGACCAGGTGCTTGACGACCTGAGCCTCGAAATCACGCGCATGAGGATATTTTTGCGGAGCCAGATCGAGCAAGCGGCGTAAAGGAAGCGTCTGGCAGATTGCATAAAGATCGTGAAAATCCTTACGACTTGCTCGCGACATCAGCGCATCCATTTTCATCAAGCCAATATCGGCGATTCCTGCCAGGCGACAATTTTCAATTTCCAGAAATGGAGAAGTCATTGTATACCCGTAACCATAAAACCCTACCCGGACGGATGCAGCGGTGAACACGAGGTTGCCCCAGGCCGAACCTGTCAGGACAGGCGAAAATCCTTGCAGCGCGGCAAACAAGGCTTCTCGAACAGATGGAATGTCCTCCGTAGGCGAAAAGAAATCCAGATCGACCGATTGGCGGTGCCCCAATTGCAGTGCCAATGCCGTACCACCGGCCAGATAAAAACGCTGTCCAATTTCAGTTTGCCCAAAACTGGACATGATCTGGCGCATGATAGGAGTAACAGTTCCCCAGTAAGCGATCATGGGTCCTCAATCTTTAAAACTAATCGCCAAAAGGAAAGGTGAGGTTCTGGCAGCCCAAATCGCCCCCACTGTGCCACCCAGTCGCTTACCTGTTTTTTGGAATAGTGCTCGAACAACCAGCGCAATTCGGCGCGATCGCCGTATTGCAAAACTCGCTCGATGATCGTGTTGGCCGACCGGGCAAGGTCCAGCTGCGACAAATCATATTCCTGAAAAAAGGGGGCCAACGAGGGAGGAATTACATCGAAAGAAGCAGGCATCGCTTTTATTTCGTTCAGAAAGAAGCAAGCATCGCTTTTATTTCGTTCACAGAAAAAGCCGCTCGCCGGGGTGCGAGCGGCCTGACGCATTATCATTCTTTCTGCCACACGCACAGGCGCGTTGGGGATTGCCGGCAAAGGTTCTCGCTCAACACGACCCATTTTTTGATGTACGCTTGTTGTTCGAAGTATAGCACAGCAAGCAACACGCCCATGCAATGACCGGAAAAATCACAGCGCATGATCCCTACGGCTTGACCAGGTAGGCGCCAAAGCCGCCGCCCATCGGGCCAAAGGCGCTAATATCTTCCTGGCTTAACAACGACTGTTCAAAACCATGCCACTGCAGCAAGGAAATAAACGTACGATCATCCACAGGCCAGGGTTTAAGAATGTCCTGATATTCTTTCAAAGAGCGGAAGTAAAGCTTTGAACCCGTTTGCTCGTAAACCCGGAGAACAGCCTGCGAGGCCGGATCCTGCAAGTTGACATCGGCCGCCTGCACATTAAAGACCAGGCAGCTCTCCGGTGCAGCCCATTCGTACAGCACCTGCGCTGCGTGCTTTAAACCGTCATCCGGCAAAAACAGGCTGACGCCCCAATAAACAAAAGCCAGCTTGCGGCGCCCTGCAAGGATTTCCTGTAATTGAGGGTGGTTGAGCAACACATCAGGCGTGACTGCATCGGATTGAAAGAAGTAGACATTCGGTGATGCGTCTTTTAAAATATCAAGCCCGTATTCCACCACCACAGGGTCGTAATCGGAATATATCACGGTTACATCTTTCGAAACCTTATGATGAATGTGATCATTGGTCGGCAGCCCCGAGGCGAAGTCAATAATCACATCGTATCCCCGCCGCTCCAGCTCCTCAGCAATATCTTGCAACGCCCAACGCTGCAAGCGCATTGTTTTATTCATAAATGGTAAATATTCAAGCACTTTCTTGGCAGCCTGGCGGTCGATGGCGAAATTATGGAAGCCCCCCAGCATGTAATCGTACATACGGCCGGCGTTCGGCTTGCTATCATCAATGATGCTTTCGGGTGACATATTGGGTTTCCTTTCTTGGTTGGGGTGAAGGAGAAAACAAAGTGTATTACACACTCAGGGAAAACCCTGATCGCAACAAAAGACCCTGTTGTTTTACACCAAACCCGAGCGAATGTCAAGACAACCATCGGGATTCGGCAGTTCCAAACCTGAATCGGCCATGCGATGACCCCAACGGCCACCGGCAACGCCCGATCAAGCAGCCAATGGCCGCCGGCTTCCAGCCGGCCTTGGCCGGCGCTGCCCGGCAGACCGGACATTCAGTCCGGGCGCATGCGGCAGGCAAACTCCACCGCCGAGAAAACGTTGCAGCCCGGGCACCGGTGCCCGGGCTGCAACACAACGCCAGATACACCTGGCTTCTTTCGTCTCATCGGTGGGCCGCCGGCCCGCCGCTTACGAGGCCTTGCCGTCACGCGCCAGCACGCGCTCGTGGGCGTAGCGGCTGCGCTCCTGCTCGCTGAGGACGATCTGCTCGCCTTTGTGCATGTACCCCTGGACGACGCCGTTGTGGTACTCGTCGTAGGCGTGTACGAGGCCGGAAAGACGGCCATCTTGCAGGCTGGCGATGAAGAACTGCCGCGTGGCCTGGCCGAGGCGCAGCACCGAGATTTCGCTCAGGCCGGCTTCGCACAACTGTGCGCCGCGGGCCTCACCCGAGGGCGTGACCTGCTTCAGATAGTCGAGCAGGGCCTCGACCTCCGCCTCGGCGATCGTTCCGAGCTGCGCAGGGCGCATCTCCTTGCGGTTGGTGAACATCGATTTTTGCAGCACCTGGCGGTACTGCTGCACCAGGCCGGCGCGCCACCCCTCGATATCGGCGGCGTAGGTGGAAAAAGATGGTGTTTCTGTCATGGCACGAAACACCTACGGCTTGATCAGGTAGGCGCCAAAGCCGCCGCCCATCGGGCCATATACACTAACGTCGTCTTCGCTTAACTCAGATTGATCAAAACCATGCCAATTTAACAGTGAGACAAAGTCTACACCATTCAACCGCCAATTACCCAACAACTCCTGATATTGCTCCAGCGAACGCAGGAAAACCGGAGTCCCCATGCGTGTATAAATCCCAGCCACTTCCATCGATGCCGGGTCTTCAGGGTTAACCCCTGCTAATTGTGCGTTGAATGCCAGGCAGCTTCCAGAATCGGCCCACTCATAAAGATACTTCAACGCATGAGTCAAATCGGCATCTGTCAGAAACGCACTGACCCCCCAGTAGACAAAAGCCACCTTACGCCGTCCGTTCAAAATTTGCTGTACATCGGGACGTTCGAGCAATTCTTCGGGGTGTCGAGCATCCGCTTTAAAACAGTAAACATTGGAAAAATCGCTCTTCAAAATTTCCAAAGCATACTCCACAACCACCGGATCAGAATCCGAATAGATAACAGTCGTTTTAGAGGAAACTCTATGATGAATGTGATCGTTGGTCGGCAAGCCGGAGGCAAAGTCAACGATCACGTCGTACCCCCGGCGATCCAACTCCTCGGCAATATCCTGCAAACACCAACGCTGCAATCGAACAAATTTGCGAGCAAACGGCAAAAGCTTGAGCACCTGATCGGCCGCCTGGCGGTCGATGGCGAAATTGTGAAATCCCCCCAAGTAATAATCGTACATACGACCGGCGTTCGGCTTGGTATCGTCGATGATGCTTTCGGGTGACATATTGCGTTTCCTTTCTTGGTTGGGGTGAAAGAGAGAATAAAGTACTATGACACACTCAGGGAAAACCCTGAGTGCAGCAAAAGACTTTACTGTTTTACATCAGACAGAAAGGCATGTCAAGACAGTTTTTGGGGCATTTCTATGTGTTTACAAAGTATTAAACCAAAGCGGCGGCGCTGGTCAGCCCTGGCAATCAATCGACGTTCTTACGGCAACAACGAACGCTACGGCATCACGTCCAAAATTCTTCCGGCAACCGCTAAGAGACTGCCTGAAAAACGCCGCCGGCAGGTGCGACGCCTTTCATAAGGGTAGATGAGACCTACTTTTAAACGGCAAAGTGCGTCGCACCTTGCTTTTCAGGTAGCTTCTAAGGATTCCCCGGCTGCAAATACAGGCGCAACGTGTCGTACTGGTAAACCAATGGCAGGCCGTTGTAGGCCTGCTGATCCTGGCAGCCGTCGCAGATCACGCCGCAAGGGCGAAAACCGGTCTCGGCATAGCGCCTGGAAGGCCCCGAAACGAACCACTCGATCTGCAAATCGGGCCGCGGCGCGCCCAGCAGCACCCACAGCGGGTATTCGGCGGCCATGCCCCCCATATCCAGGCCGACGCGCAGGCAGCTGGCGTCCTTGAGATAGGCAGCGATCTCGTGATAGGGATAGTCCAGGTAGGCGGCGTTGGCAAAATACAGCCGCCGGCGGCTTTCTTGCAGGATGCTGACGGGATACGAACGGTCGGAGGTGGGCACCAACGGGCGCGAATCGATCGAAAAGAGCCACGGCAGGGCGGCGACGACCAGCAGCACGCCAAGCAGCCACGCCGCCCGCCGGCGCAGGATCGCTGCCAGGGCGCAGGCAATCGCCGGGGCAAGCAGCACGAAAAACGGCGTGTGGTAGCGCCCGCCGAATTTTTGCCACTTGAAGATGGCGCTGAAGAGCACGAAACCCAGGACAGCCAGCAGCAGGTACAGCCGGTGGGCACGTTGCAGGCGCTTTCCCATAACCAGCGCCGCACCCAGGCACCACAGCGTGAGCAGGGCGTGCAGGAAGTTCCCGGTGATGTTTTCCTCGGTGCGCCAGCCGGCCCACCCGTAGGGTCCGATGGCCGTCGTGCGCGGATCGTCGGCCGCAAGGTCGATCCAGCCGTGCACTTTCATCACGACGGCATAGACCAGTCCATTGGCACGTCCCCAGGGCGACCCCGAGTGCAGGGCCGCGTTGCGCAACAGGTTGGAAAGCACCCCCTGCGGGCTGCGCAGTTCGTTGGCATGGGTCGAAAGGCGCGCCTGATCGCCCAGAGGGTTGCCGTACAGGGCGGTGTTGCGCGCCAGGTGGCCGGCGCACACACCCAGCACCAACAGCCCGGCGATCCCGGCCCACAAAAACGTGCGCCGCCATCCCCAATGCCGCCAGAGCAAAACCCCAACCAGCGCGCCAAAAGGCAGCACGAAAGCTGCCGCCGTCGGCTTGGTCAGCAGCGCCAACCCGGCGCCCAGGGCGGCGAAGGCCAGGCCGGCCGGTTGCATAGAGCCGGCCCAAAGGTGGAGCGCCTCAACAGCCACACAGGCCACCCAGAAGGCCGCCACCAGGTCCGTCATCGTGCTGGAGGCCTGCACGATGCTCATCGGAATCGTTGCCGCCACCACGGCCGCCAGCACCTGGCCGCGGCGGCCGGCGCCGAGCAGAGCGGCAATCCACGAAGCAGCTACCAGGCTGCCCAGCAGGCTCAACCAGGCAGGAAAGTTTGCCAGCCGATCGCCACCGCCGAGCACGTAGAAGTGCAGGACGACCATTTCGGCCCCCGGCGTGAGCACGTTTTGCACGTCGATGCCGGTGGTGAAGTGACGGACGGCGCGTGCCTGCGCCCAGTGGGCGACGCGCGGCATGTGGTAGTTCAACGAATCGTAGGTTTGCGGCGGAGCGACCCAGGCTACCAGGGCCGTGGCGCCCAGGACGAACAGCACCCCCAACAGCAAAAAACGGTTGCCCCAATCGGGCGCAGCTTTCGGCTGCGGCCCGCCCGGCGCAATCGATGCGGATACCGGCAAGCGGCGCAAAACCAACACGCCCGCCAGCGGCAGCGACCAGGCAACGGCCAGGCCCAATACGGTGACGCCACCCACCAGGCTGAGCAGTTCGGTGACGAGTACCAGGTAGGCCCCCCAAATCAGGGCCGCGCGGATGAAAGCCGGCCGCCAATCCACCGGGCGCAACCAGCGCGCCACCAGGAAGAAAATCGCCAGGTACGCCAGGACAGGCAGCGCGGCCGGCAGGATGGCGATCATGCCAGTCCCATCTCACGCGCCTTCAGCGCAGCCTGCGTGCGGTCGCCGACCCCCAGCTTGTCGAGAATGCTGGTGACGTGGTTCTTGACCGTGCCTTCAGCGATCACCAGCTGCACAGCGATCTCACGATTGCTGGCCCCCTGGGCGATCAGGCGCAGGATTTCCCGTTCGCGTTCCGAAAGCGGGTCGATCAGCGGCTCGGGACGTGCCGGCGAGAGATTCGCCAGGCGGCTGAATTCGGCCACTACCTTGGCCGCCACCGACGGTTGCAAGAACGACTCGCCGCGCGCCGCAGCGCGCACAGCCTCGAAAAGCTTCTCCGAAGGAGTATCCTTGAGCAAGTAGCCCGCCGCACCGGCGCGCAGGGCTTCGAAAACGTATTCGTCGTCGTCGAAAGTGGTCAACACGATCACACGCATGGCCGGATGGGCCGCCCGCAGGCGGCGCGTGGCAACCACGCCATCGAGCACGGGCATGCGCACATCCATCAGGATCACGTCAGGTTGCAGAGTCCCCGCCAGGCGCAGGGCCTCTTCGCCGTTGGCGGCCTCGCCCACCACTTCAAGGCCGGCCTGCACCGAGAGCAACGTGCGCAGCCCCTCCCGAAAGAGGGCCTGATCGTCAACAAGGAGAATGCGAATGGACTTCATGCTTATCTTCCAGAACCAACACACAAGCTTTTTGCAGGGCGCGGCGTGCAAAAACCAGGCGCTGCGCCAGTTTTGAGGCAAGCAGGCCGCAGGCATCTTTCCAGGTACAAAAACGACATACATCCAGTTCGACGGATGGCAAGCAAATCGAACGAATTTGCCGCGCATTCAGCACACCGCCATCGAAAACGACTTGCAGGCTCTCCGTAGACTGGCTATGCGCAGATTGGTATTCCAGGCGCAGCAAACGCCCCGGCCGCCATGCGTTTCGCCGCGAACGGGGTGCTAGACGGATGCGCTGCGTTCACAGGTGCCGATCTCCACGTCCAGCGTGAAACCCTGCTGAGGGGCCGTCGTCAGGTCGACCTTGCCGCCCAGCAGCGCCACACGTTCGCGCAGGCCGAGCAGGCCAAAGCCGCTCTGCGCCTCGTTCCCTTGACGCGCACCGACGCCGTTATCGGCCACGGACAGGCGCACGCAGTCGGCCTGGTAATCCAACGTTACTTCAACCTGGCTGGCGAGAGCGTGTTTGCGGACGTTGGTCAGCGCTTCCTGTGCGGCGCGGTAGAGCGTCAAGGCAACCGGGGCGGGCAGCATGCGGGCTTCACCTACCACGTGCAGTTCGGCCACCAGCCCGGCCTCCCGGCAGGCAGCCAACAGCACCTCGAGCACTTCAGGAAGCGGCTGCTGCAGCGCCGGTTCCTCACGCAGTGCCGCAACCGACTGGCGCACACTGGCCAGCGCGTCCTGCGCCAGGGATTGCGCCTTTTCGAGGGCGCCCTGGGCGCGGCCCACATCCGCCGGAAGAACGGCCTGGGCAGCCTTGATTTGCATATTGAGAGCGGTCAGGTAGTGGCCCAGGCTATCGTGAATGTCACGCGCCAGGCGGTTACGCTCCTGCAAAACGGCCACGGCTTCCACCTGCGCCGCGTACGCACGTAGTTTCTGGTTGGCCTGGCCCAACTCCGCCGCCAGGCGTTCCACTTCCAGGCGGCCGCGTTCTTCCTTGGCGGCAATATTCGAGAAAACGACGACAAACACCTGGGCGGCGATGAAAGACACGCCCGACTGCACCCACGAAGACCAGCCCCCCGAGACCAACCGCACGACCAGCATCAGTTCGGAAAAAATGACGAAATTGATCAAAAACGTTCCCAACCAGGAGAAAAAATAGACCGACTGTGCAGCCAGCGGCAGCAGAATCAACCAGGCCATGCCCCCGCTCAGATACAGGATAAAGGCCCCCAACAGCGACACACCGATGAAATAGAGCGCCTGCCACCAAACCGTCTTCAAGCGTTCGCACAACACCGTACCGCCGATCAGCAGGGCCGTGTAAGGCACGTTGGCGATCAAGAACAACAGGCGCTGTCCCCAGGGCATCTCAGGAGACGCCCACAACGTCATGACGATCGAGATGGCCACCACGACGTAAACGGCCCAATCGCTCATGTCGGTCGGCGAAAACTGGTTGGATTTGGGAGGCATCATGAGGCGATATCTTCAAGCGCGCCGACCAGGCGCGCCAGTTCATCGATCAACGGCTCGTCGCCGCCGGTGCGAAAAGCATCTACCAAAGCCTGATAGTACCACAGCGTGCCGTCTTTGCCACCCTTGAAGTGCCCCCAAATTTCCTCGCCGATGCGCCCGTAATCCGCCAGGATCGTGCGGGCATTGTGGACTTTATCGGCCAGCGAGACGAGGCGGGCCGCAGGCAACTTTTCGGGCAGGTGCGCCAGGTAACGCTCCTTGCGCGCCCGCCAGGGTGGCTTGGGCGTTTCGAACGAATCGGAGCAGGCGGCGACGATATCGGCCACACATTCGCCAAAACGATCGCGGATTTGCGCCAGCACGGGCAGGCCACCCTGATCTTCCACCGCATCGTGCAAGAGGGCGGCAATCGCCTGGTCTTCGTCGCCGCCGTATTCGAGGACAAGCGCCGTCACGGCCAGCAGATGTGAAACATAAGGCACGCCGCTACCCTTGCGGGCCTGGCCTTGGTGAAGCTGAAAGGCATACGTAAGCGCTTCTTCGAAGCGGGAGGAAAGCATTGCAACACCCTTCGTTAACTAGCCCGCATAAAGCGGCACGGCCCTAACCCAGCGCCTGGTTCTGTTCTTTTTCTGCACAGCGTGTATGGGTCAGGCACTATTCACCAACCCACTTCTTCAACACCAACGTCGTGTTGTGCCCGCCGAAACCGAGCGAATTGGAAAGAACAACCTGCACGTCAGCGTGACGCGCCCGGTTGGGGACGTAATCGAGATCGCAGGCCGGGTCGGCCTGCTGCTGGTTGATCGTCGGCGGCACCACACCGGTACGCAATACCTGGACGCAGATGGCCGCTTCGAGCGAACCGGCCCCGCCGAGAGCATGCCCCGTCATCGACTTCGTCGAACTGATCGGCAATCCATAGGCGGCTGCGCCAAAGACCGCTTTGATGGCCTGGGTTTCGGCGGCATCGCCCAAGGGCGTGCTGGTGCCGTGCGCATTGATATAGGAGACCTCTTCGGGGCGCAAACCGGCACGCGCCAACGCCAGGTGCATACACTGCGCCGCACCCACCCCTTCGGCGTCCGGCGCGGCGACGTGAACGGCATCCGAAGTAGCCGCATAACCGAGCATCTCGGCCAGCGGTTCGGCGCCGCGCGCCAGGGCGAACTCGAGTTCTTCCAGCACCAGCACGGCGCCGCCTTCGGCCATAACGAAGCCGTCCCGGCCGGCATCGAAGGGACGGCTGGCCCCCGCCGGATCGTCGTTGCGATGCGAGAGGGCGCGCATGCGGTCGAATGCGGCGATCCCCACCGGCGTGATGGCCGCCTCGAAGCTGCCGGTGAACATGGCCCTGGCATAGCCCAGGCGGATGGCGTCGAACGCGCGCCCGATGGCGTCGGTGCCGGTGGCGCAGGCCGACGCCACCCCCACATTCGGCCCTTGCGCGCCGGTGCGCAAGGCCACATGGACGGAAGGCACATCGACCGTAATGGAAGGGATCAGGAACGGGCTGACCCGCCGCGGTCCCTTCTGATCGAGCACGCGCAGTTCATCGGTATACGTCATAATACCGCCCATGCCCGAACCTAACAGCGCCCCGACTTGATAGGGATCGTGGTCGGCCACGTCCAGGCGTGACTGCGCCCGGGCTTCTTCGAGAGCGGCCAGGGCAAACTGGACGAAGCGGTCCGTGCGGCGGGCGTCCTTGGGCGCCATAAACTGCACCGGATCGAAACCGTGTGCCTCGCCGGCGATGCGCACTTCATAGTCCGTCGTATCGAAGAGCGTGATAGGCGCCAGGCCCGACCGTCCGGCGATCAGGTTCTCCCACGTCGTAGGCAGGTCCAACCCAAGGGCGCCGATCACACCAATACCGGTAACAACAACTCGTGGAAGGCTCACGGCCGCCTGCCTTTACCAGATGCGCGGCTTAAACGCGTTTTTCCCTTGCGGGCATCCAATGCATTCGACATCATTTCACCTCATCTTCCGAATAGGCCGAATTGTACTCGATCCCCTTCAGACCTGGGGTGCGATTAATCCCGCTCACGCTTCAGCCACTCGCGGCACAGCGCTTCCATCTCGTCCACCGTCTTCGCGCCAGCCGTGAACCAGTGAATCTGCGGGTCGCTGGCCTTGAACCAGTTAGCCTGGCGGCGTACAAATTGGCGCGTCAGGCGCTTCATTTCCACGATCACATCGTCCAGCGTCATCTGGCCCTGCAAATAGGCGCAAACCTGCTGGTAACCGATCGCCGACAGGGTGGGCAGATCGGGAGCATAGCCCCCGGCCAGCAGGGCGCGCACTTCGTCGACAAAGCCGGCCGCAAACATGGCTGCGATACGCGCATCGACACGGGCGTAAAGCTCGTCCCGCGGACGTGTCAACCCCAAAACCAGTAAACGGTAAGGCGAGGCACTGCGCCGGCGCTGATCGGAGAAACGCCGGCCCGTGGCGAGAATCACCTCCAGGGCGCGAACCGTGCGGCGCACGTTGCGCGGGTCGATTGCCGCAGCAGCGGCCGGGTCAAGCTGCGCCAGGCGGGCGTGCAGGCCGTCGGGCGTGATCTCGTGCGCCCAGGCCGCCAGGGCGTCACGCAGGCGTGTGTCGGGGGCAGCCGGCGGCGGGGACCAGCCTTCGATCACGGCGCGCACGTACTGGCCCGTACCGCCAACCAGCAAGGGCAGCCTGCTGCGGGCGTGAATGCCGGCAATGGCGCGCTGCGCTTCCTGCTGGAACAGCGCCAGGCTCCACACTTGATCGGGATCGGCAACATCGATCAGGTGGTGGGGCACACGCGCCATCTCGGCAGGCGTGGGTTTGGCGGTGCCGATATCCATAGTGCGATAGAAAAGGCGTGAATCGGCCGAAACGATTTCGGCGTCGAGGCGTTCGGCAAGCCGGATGGCCGTTTCGGTCTTCCCGACGGCGGTTGGGCCGACCAGGACGACGAGCGGGCCAGAAGGGTGTTGGAATGAGGAAGTAGACGACAAGGGTTATGGGTAAAAGGTGGGTAACGCTTTACGTACGCAAGGCGTTTTCAAAGTGGACGATTTCCGGCGGCCGTTGCGGAAAGCGCCGGATGGCGATCACATCTACACGCCAATCACCGTCACGATTGGGATGGGTTTGCAGGTAATGTTGGGCCGAAGCCAGAATGTGGGCCTGCTTGGCCGGCGTAACGGACGCCTCGGGCAGGCCGCAGGCGCCGGTAGCACGCGTCTTCACTTCGACGAAGACGGTCACATCTTCCCGGCAGGCGATCAGGTCCAGTTCACCGTAGGGGGTGCGGACATTGCGTTCGAGAATTTCGTAACACTGCGCCGCCAGGAAGTCGGCTGCCAGCGCTTCACCCCAACGGGCCAGTTGTTGGCGTGCGGCGGTCATGCCAGGGGTTCCCGGCTGGCGATCACGGCTTCGTACTGGCTCAAAATCGCTTGTGCGTTGCGCTCGATGGAATAGGCATCGGAAGCCTTGCGCGCGCCCTGCGCCATGCGCAGACGGCCTTCACGGTCACGTACGATGCGCAAAATCTGATCGGAAAAATCTTCCGGCGCAGCCGCCAACAAGCCGCTGCGCTCGTGCTCGACGGTGTCGCCCACGCCCGGCGAATCGATGCCCACGACCGGCAAGCCTGCAGCCATGGCTTCGATCACGGTCAAGGGATGGACTTCCGTCACCGAAGCGGTCAGAAAGGCATCCGCCATCGCCAGGTAAGCCGGCAGCTCGCCGTAAGGCACCAGCCCGGCAAACCCTACCATTTCTTCAAGCCCTTTTTCCGCCACCCAGGCAAGCATGTCTTCTCGTTCGGGGCCATCGCCGACGATCAGCAAACGCGCCTGCGAAACCGCCGGAGCGATATAGGCAAACGATTCGACGAGCAAGTCGATGTTCTTTTCCTTGCTGACCCGCCCGACATAAATCAGTACGACCTGATCAGGCGAAAAGCCGAAACGTTCACGCGGCACCGGCCGGGACGGCTGCCGGAAAGGCAGCAGATCGACGCCATTAGGGATCACTTCGACACGTGCCTTGACGCCTAACTCGTCCAGTACGTCGCGCATCCCTTGTGAGGGGGCAATCACCAGGTCGCAATCTTTGTAGAAAGCAGAAAGGTAGACCTGCAACATTTTATCGGCCACTTCCTGCGGCACAAAAGGCAGGTAGACTTTGGCGTACAGGTCGTAGCGGGTATGGTTCGTGCAAACGATCGGAATCTCGAGCGGCTTGCAATAGCGCAGCGCCAACGAACCGCTGAGAAAAGGGTGGTGGACGTGGACGATGTCCATACGGTACAACAGGCGCCGGGCGCGCAGATTGTACCGCAGGCCCATCGTGTACCCCTCTTTCGTCAAAGGCACCCCAGGAGAACGGATCACGCGAGGTTCATCATCTTCGTAATCGACACCGCCAAAGGTGAAAATGAACACCTGGTGCCCCAATGTCTCCAGGCTGTGCTTGAGCAAAGAAACGGCATTCGTCACGCCGCTGACATAGGGCTTGTATGCATCCAGCATCATGCCAATCCGCATCTTGTATCCTCTTTGCCCGATATACCCGGCAGTTATATAATACCCTTTATGAAAGACTTGCTCCTCGCCATCGACAACGGCTCGCAGTCCTTGCGGGCGCTGATCTTCGACCTGCAGGGCAACCTGCTGGCCATCAGCCGTGTACCCCTGGATTATAACTCGCCACAACCCGGGTGGGCAGAGCAAGACCCGGAATACTACTGGGATGCGCTCTGCCAGGCATGTCAAGCGCTGTGGCAGCAGCCCGGTGTGGAGAAGAACGCCATCGCCGGGGTCGCCGTGACCACGCAGCGCTCAACCGTCATCAATATCGGGCGCGATGGAAAACCCTTACGCCCGGCGATCGTCTGGCCCGATCAGCGCCGCACGTACGGCCTGAAACCGGTCGGCGGCTGGTGGGGGACGGCTTTCAAGCTGGCCGGCATGGCCGAAACGGTCGCTTACCTACAAGCCGAAGCGGAAGGCAACTGGATTCGTACGCACCAGCCCGAAATCTGGCGTAAAACGCACAAGTACTTGTACCTTTCGGGTTACCTGAACTATCGTCTGACGGGCCAGTTCGTCGACTCGTCGGCCTGTGTAGTCGGCTACATGCCTTTCGACTATAAACGCCTGCGCTGGGCGGCGAAATCGGACTGGAAGTGGCAAGCCATCCCGATGGATGCAGCCATGCTGCCTGACTTACAAGCACCAGCCAGCCTGCTGGGCACGGTCAATGCAGGAGCGGCCGCGGCCACGGGCATCCCGGTAGGCTTACCGGTGATTGCGGCGGCGGCCGACAAAGCCTGTGAAGTGCTCGGCGCCGGCTGTATCGAACCACATATCGGCTGCCTGAGTTACGGCACAGCCGCCACCATCAACGCCACCCACAGCCGTTACATCGAGGCCATCCCGCTGATTCCGCCTTACCCTTCGGCCGTGCCGGGTGCCTACAGCCTGGAAATTCAAATTTACCGCGGATTCTGGATGGTAAGCTGGTTCAAGGAGGAGTTTGCGCACTATGAGCAACACCGCGCCAAAGCGCTGGGGGTGGAGGCGGAAATGTTGTTCGACGAACTGGTCAACCAGGTCCCGCCCGGTTCATTGGGCCTGATCCTGCAACCCTACTGGTCTCCAGGGCTAAAAGTGCCCGGGCCAGAAGCCAAGGGCGCCATCATCGGCTTTGGTGACAGCCACACGCGCGCCCATCTCTACCGCGCCATCCTGGAGGGGCTGGCCTATGCTTTGCGCGAGGGCAAGGAGCGCATCGAAAAGCGCAGCAAAACGCAGATTTCGGCCTTAAGGGTATCCGGTGGCGGCTCACAGTCCAACGCCACCATGCAACTGACCGCCGATATCTTCGGCCTGCCGGTGGCGCGCCCGCACGTTTACGAAACATCCGGCCTGGGGGCCGCCATGGATATTGCCGTCGGCCTGAAACTGCACCCCGACTTCAAAATGGCCGTGCAAGAGATGACACGCCTGGGCGACACATTCGAACCCAATGCGGCCAACCAGAGAGTTTACAACGAGCTTTACTTCCGCGTCTACAAAGACTTATACGCCCGGCTCAAGCCGCTCTACGAACGCATCCGAGAAATTACCGGCTACCCGCAATCGGTTGGATAAAATGCGCCGTTCTCACGGCTGAGCGTAAGTTCCCAAAGCAGCGAAATATTGCGGCTCTGCCTTTTTGCCGTTTCGTTTGCACGAAAGGCAAAAAAAGGGTCTTCCGGGTTTAGCGTGAAGAGTTCCCTTTCCCGGCGAAGCCGGGAGCGCTTCCCCCCCCCCCGAGATCTTCGCCCGGCCGGGAGGGTGCCGGGCGGAAACGTCATCGCAGGCGTGCTATGACCGCTTGGTGTGCAGCGTGCGGGCAAGGATGTCTTCCAGGTCCTGCGACTTGCGGCCGCCGGAAGATTTTTTCCTGCTTTTCGTCTGTGAGCTATCTTGCTGCGCCTGCGAACGCTCCATGGCTTCACGCAGGGCAATTTCCATGGCGGTAGGCACCGGGGGTTCAGGGGCTTCTTCAACGAAAGCTTCTTTGCCCTTCTCTCTGCCCCGGCTGCTCTTCTCCGGTTTGGCAACCGGTACAGGCGGTTCCTCGAGGGCCTTCATGCTCAGGCGAATTTGCTTCTTCTTGCGATCGACATCCAACACCTTAACCTCGACCTCGTCGCCTTCTTTGACGACTTCGTCGGGAGACTTGATGAAGCCATAGGTCAGTTCGCTGACGTGCACCAGCCCGGGGCGTTCGGCGCCAATATCGACGAAAGCGCCAAACTTCTCGAGGCGCACGACTTTGCCCTTGAGCACCATGTCGGCTTTCATATCGCGCCAGTCGAGATCGAGCGGCTTGATCATCGTCAGGTCGATGCGGTCGCCTTTGGCAGTGGTGCGCCGCACCCACACGTCTACGGTTTGCCCGACCTGGACCACGTCCTCGACGCGGTTGACCGGGTCTTTTTGCAACTGTGAAATGTGAACAACACCTGGAATCCCCACGCCAATGTCTACCACCGCGCCAGCCAGAGAAGTCTTCACCACGGTGCCGGTATAATGCGTCTTGCGCTTAATCTCACCGGTCTCCGAAGTGGTTTCGATTACATTCGTTTCCATAGCACACACTCCCAATGAATCCAGATTTTAGGCAAGGGGGGATTATACCCGCCGGTAGGGCAAAAGTCAAAGACAGAAGTCTTAATATTTTGGCGAAATGTCAGGTTAATTTCAATCAAGCCAGCCGCGTGCGCCCTGTAAGAAGACCTTGCCCGGCATTACCTTCTTGCCGGCCGGCTGCACTTCATCGAGAACCAACAGGCCATCGGCCGCGCCAACCGCCGGCAGTCCCTGGTAAAGGACACGCCGGCCCGGTGTGGCAATTTCTTCGGCCACCGCACGTGCACGCAACACCTTCAAGGGTTGATCCTGCCAGAAGAAAAACGTGCCCGGCCAGGGTTGAAAGGCACGCACACGGCGCGCCAGCGCAGAGGCCGCTTCGTGGAAGTTCAACAGGCCGTCTTCCTTTTTGAGCATGGGCGCATACGTCGGTTCGCCATCTTCCTGCGGCGACGGCGTGATCGCACCCGACAAGCAGGCCGGCAGCGTTTCTAGAAGCAATCCGGCGCCCAGGGTAGCCAGCCTGGCGCCCAGGGTGCCGGCGGTATCATGTGGGTCGATTGGCACGGCGCGCCGGCTGAACACCGGGCCGGTATCGATGCCGGCATCCATTTGCATGATGGACACGCCCGTTTCGGCGTCACCGGCCAGAATGGCCGCCTGGATGGGAGCTGCGCCGCGCCAGCGGGGCAGCAACGAAGCATGAACGTTGATACATCCCCACTGCGGCAGGTCGAGCACCTCGGGTTTGAGAATCTGTCCAAAAGCGGCCACCACGATCAAATTCGGGTTCCACGCTTCGAGTTGTTCCATCGCCTCGGGTTGGCGCAGGCGGCGCGGCTGTATCACCGGCAGCCCCAACTGCCCGGCAAGGACTTTGATCGGCGGCGGCGTTAACGTGCGGCCGCGCCCGGCAGGCTTATCGGGCTGCGTGACCACGCCGACCACGGGATAATGCTCGGCCAAAGCCTGCAAGGTCGGCAAGGCAAACTCGGGAGAGCCCATGAAAACAACGCGTAAATCCATCCTGTACCTTTCGGAGAAATATCTCCTCGCCTTCCGCCGGAGCGAAAGGATCAGTCTCTTATCGACCACGCCTCTTCTGTGAAGCGGGGGCGAGGCCGGAACGTGTCAGGCGTCCATGGCGCGGATCAGACGCCAGTTGAACGCCAAAGCATAAACGGCCAGAACCAACAGAAATGCCAGGGAGGCCACAACGGCCCCCTCGTGGAGGCTAATCGGCATGCGCCGGCGTAAAAAATCCGCCGCAGGGAGCAGGACAATCACCAGGATGAAAAAGATTCCCATCCATACAGGGCGCAGCGGTTTCGCCCGACGCGGCCGTTTCACAGCTGTCACGAGCGTGAGTGCCGCCAGCCCTGCGCCTGCAAACAAAGCCGGGCCAAAAACCAAGCCATTACGTTCGGCCAGCCACCGATCGCGCAAGAAAAAGACAAGCAAGATCGTACAAACGAAGCTGGCAAGAACGGTCAAGTAACGTTCGCGCCGTCGCCACTTGCGCACTTTGGCCTGGTGGGCGGCAATCGCTTCCAGCCGCTGGGGGGTATCGGGATTTTGCAGGGCGTCGATGAGTTTATGAACGACTTCCATCTCGGGCTTACGCGGCGTGGTTTTCGGGTCCATTCTGTGGCCTCCAGTTCCTTGCTTCTCGTCCGTCGGCAGGAGATAACGTTATACCGTCAGCAAAACCTCGATCACATTCGCAGCAAAGTGCACCAATATCGGCGGGTAGAGAGAATTCGTCTTCTCGTAAAGGTAACTCATCAACACGCCAAAAACGAACGAACTCACCACCCAACTGGCCGCAGCCGCGAGTGGCACATGGGGCCACAAAAAAAACAGGTGCGTGGCGTGTCGCAAACCAAAGAACGCCGCCGAAACGAGCGCGGCTGCCCCGAAAGCATGCGAGCGGCGCAGTACACCCTGCACATAGCCTCGATAGAAAAGCTCTTCACCAACCGGCGCCCACAACAAGACGAAGGCTGCGTAAACCAGCATGGCCGTATCTGTGCTGATGCCAAACCGGACGCCAGCCCTGGCAGCCAGCGCTGCCAAAGCCAGATCGAGAGAATAGAAGGCATCATCACCCAGCCCGAAGCCGTTCAGCATACCCTGGTAAAGCCAGGAAAAGCCCATATTCAGCGTAATGGCAACAACCAGCGCCGGCAAGATGAAACGCCAGTGGGTGCGCAACACGGCACAAAAGTTCCCAAAGGTGTAGGTCTTCCAGGCAAGCGGGATGACGATTGCCAGCACCGCATAAATGATGAAGTAAGGTGCCCAGGGGGGAAAGACGCTCTCGACAAGAACGACGAGGGTAAGTGCAGCGGCAACCGCCACAACGCCGCTATCGGTCAGGAACCATGCTCGTTGCTTCATAACTATACCCGCAGTCTTTCCGCCTCTGATGAAGGCTGTTCGTGTACGCGTATTCCAAATCTGGCGCGTTCTGCGTCGAACCCGTATGGAATAAATTTTACACCGAACACTCCAGAAACACAAAATGCCCGGGTGTGGTTCAAAATTTTGCAAAGGGGTGTAAGATAGATGGGGAACAAGGAGGATGAAATGCTAGACAAGGAAGATCCAAAGTGGCGGCAGATGACAGAAGATATCATGAGTGGCATGGCAGAAT
>JBMOLU010000064.1:4098-6632 GCA_049325275.1 Chloroflexota bacterium | reverse complement strand
CGTCGATGTGCAGAACCAGCGAGGGGGTGACGTTTCTGCCGCTGGAATAGACCCGGCCGACAAAGGCCTGGATCATGGAGATGATGACCTTGCCCGCGGTGTAGGCGGCCCGCTTGGTGAGCAGTGAGCCAAGCTGCACCACCAGGATGATGCCCTTGCCCTGTTCCAGCCGCTTGATGAAGCGGTTTTCGTCCGCCTTGCCGATGATCTTGCCGACATTGCCGGAGGTCAGTTCGGTGAGCGCCACCCGGAGCGAGCTGGCCACCTTGGAGTAGTAATCCGCCGGGGTGGAGAGGATCTTCTGGATATCCCGGGAAAGCTGCTCCGCCTCCGGGGTGTTGATATAATCGATTTTTTCCTTGAGCTTTTCCAGGTCCTGATGGCTGATATGGTTCTTGATGTCATTGAGATTAAACGATGGCGTCGTGCCGGCCACCTCGGCCAGCATGATCAGGGCCTGGACCACGACAAGGCTCACCTCATAGGCCACCCCGAAGAAATACGGCTCCCGGCCCACCGCCACCCCGGCGGTGATATGGGCCACCAGCTCTTCCGGCATGTAGTACGAGGAGAGGGGATCAAGGATGGCGCTGTACTGCGGGAAGATGGGGGTAACCAGCATCAGATCGTGGTGACGGCCGGTGTCGATGGCGAGCTGGGTGATTTTCGAAAACAAATCGATATCGGCCTTGGGGTCGATGGCCACCACGGAATAACCCTTACGGATATCCTGCTCGATGATGTGCTCCATGACCCTGGTCTTGCCCACCCGGGTGGTGCCGAAACACCAGAAGTGGCCCTTCCGGTAACTGTCCGGAAAACCCAGATCCATTACAGTATGGGGATGATCGAGATGAACCCCGGTGCCGATATGGGTCCAGGGTTCTTTTGCTTTGCGTTTGATCATTAGTCGCCGGGCAAGGACTTGACAATTTTTACCTGGACCCGCTCTTTCAGTTCCCGGTCAACGGCGATGATGGCTGACTTCGGCAGCAGTTTCGTGGTCAGGACGATGCTTTTATGACCGACATACCGCTTAACGCAGCGGAACCAAACATTTTCCGCTTCTTCCCCCAGGTGGCTCCTGAACAGGTTCTCTACCAGGGTCTTGGACACCCGGTCCACCACCACCTTGAGCCGTGGGGTTCCGTTCAAGAAAACAGGCTCTACCTGGCGCAGATGAAAGGCTCGTCTTCTGCCGACTGAAAAACTCCTGGTATGCCGTTCATGCAGGCCAATTCGGTTCAGCGGGCAAATCGCTGTAACCCGTTCTCCGGGAACAATTTCTGCCTCGACATAGAAATTGTGTTCCGCATCAATGGCTGTTATTTCGCCCCAAAGCAGTTCTCGTTCATAAAGCTTGTAAAAGGCTGTCTGCTTGAGCACGGCGGCTTTCGCCAGATTTCTCTCAAGCTGCCGTGTAAGAGTATTCACGCCTTTCATCACGGAAAAATTGACAAATTGCTGCATTGTTATCCCGCCGGTATGGTTGTATGCCACCGCTTCCAACTGGAAATCCTCCCGAAAAAAGACCATCACCTCCAGCCGATACCATTTGGAGAGCATAGTGGAGAAAGCTGTTTCAATCTCCGCCATGACTTCGGCTTTGGTGAGGCCGTATTTGCCTGTAAAAGAGATGATTATTTCGTGCACCGAGTGTCATCCGCTGTCCCGTTGAATGGCCATGCAAATGGTGCTGGCCTTTAATAGCTTTTTCCGGGAGGGATGACTCGTGGTGGGTAGACTGTTTCTCGCCTTTCGATATTTTTTAAAGCAGAATTGAATAGTTATAGTGTTTGTGTTGGAGATTAAAAGTAGGGGGCAATAATTGCTTGACAAGGCTCCAAGGACTACATATTTTAAAAGTAAGTAATCAATTACTATCTTTCTAGGAGACTTATGAAGCGAAGCGCAAAACATCTTCCAGCAGAAGAGCGCCGTATAGTGACAGTCGAAGCCTTGGTCGAATTGGCTGCGGAACAAAACCCCAATGATATCACCACAGCTGCGATTGCTCGTCACATGGGATTGACCCAAGGTGCTCTTTTTCGTCATTTTCCCAATAAGGCCGCATTACTGCAGACAGTGATGGAATGGGTGACCGAGCGACTGCTGTCTAAATTAGAGAAAGCCACGCTGGCCGCGCCATCTGCGATTACGGCGCTCGAGGCCATGTTTCTTGCCCATGCGGAATTTGTCGCCGAACATCCGGGAGTGCCCCGCATTTTATTCGGGGAGTTGCAACGATCTGAAAAAACAGCTTCCAAGCGTTTGGTGCAGACCCTCATAAAGCAATATGGAGAGCGGTTGCAGCGACTGATTGAGGGAGGGAAAAAAAATGGAGAACTGGATGCTCAGCTTGATACGGAGGCCGCCGCCCTTCTCTTTATCGGCAGTATTCAGGGACTGGTGATGCAATCGCTTCTTGCGGGGGATGTTGATTTCATACGCCGTAATGCCCCCGGCGTTTTCGCCGTCTATTGCAGCGGCATCAGGAGGAAGCAACAATGAAACGTCTATCCTTCCATAATCGT
>JBMOLU010000064.1:0-3998 GCA_049325275.1 Chloroflexota bacterium | reverse complement strand
GTGGTGGCCGGCCAGCCGGTGGTGGAGGTGATCGACCCGAAGAGCATCTGGATCAATGTGCGTTTTGATCAGATTCATGCCCACGGGCTGGCGCCGGAGTTGCCGGCTCAAATCGTGCTTCGCTCACAGAAAGGCAATCCGCGCAACGGCCGTGTATCGCGGGTGGAGCCCCTGGCTGACCCGGTAACCGAGGAAACCCTGGCCAAGGTGGATTTTGATCAGCTTCCCCAACCACTGCCGCCGGTCGGCGAACTGGCGGAAATTACGATCACCCTGCCGCCGCTTCCAGAAAGCCCGATCATTCCCGGTGCCGCCATCCAGCGCAATGGTGAAGGGCTGGGCGTGTGGCAGGTAAGGGACGGTGACCTGCACTTTACTCCGGTGTCCCTGGGCGAGGCCGACCTTGAAGGAAATGTGCAGGTACGCGAAGGGCTCAAGGCCGGTGACCAGGTGGTGGTTTACAGTGCAAATTCCCTGCAGGCGCGGAGCCGAATTCACGTTGTAGACCAAATCCCGGGTGTGAAGCCATGATCAGCCTGGCAGGAAGAGACATCATGCATTCCTGGGGGAAGTTTGTCTTTACCGGCATGGGCCTCGGGCTGTTGATCGGCGTGACCCTTTCCATGGCAGGCATCTATCGCGGCATGGTGGATGACGCCAGGGTGCTGCTCGACAACAGCGGCGCCGACCTCTGGGTGGTGCAGAAGGATACGCTCGGCCCCTATGCGGAATCCTCGAGTATCTACGATGATGTCTGGCGCAGGATCCGGACGATGCCCGGCGTGGCCAGGGTGGCGAACATCACCTATCTCACCATGCAGGTGCGCCATGGCGAACGCGACGTGCGCGCCATGGTGACCGGCATTGCGGCAGGCGGGCCCGGCACCCCGGGCTGGCCGCGGGTCCTGGTTGCCGGCCGGCATATTACCCGGGGGCATTATGAGGCGGTGGCCGACATCGCTTCCGGATTCAGGATCGGCGAGCGCCTGCAGATCCGCCGGAATCAATACATCGTGGTCGGTCTGGCCCGGCGCATGGTCTCATCGAATGGCGACCCCATGGTATTCATCCCCCTCAAGGATGCCCAGGAAGCGCAATTCCTCAAGGATAACGACGCGATCCGCGAACAGCGGCGCCGCACTGCGGCCAACCCGTCCTTCAACCGGCCGCAGGTGCCTGATCTGCTTGATTCCGTCATCGCTTCGCAAAGTATCAACCCTTATGTGAACGCGGTACTGGTTCAGGTCGAAAGCGACCGTGACGCGGCGGATGTGGCGCAGGAAATTCGCCGGTGGAAGCGGTTCACCGTCTACACGCGAAATCAGATGGAGGAGATTCTCGTCGGCAAGCTGATCGCCACCTCGGCCAGGCAGATCGCCATGTTTCTAGTGATCCTTTCGCTGGTCAGCTCGGCCATTGTCGCCTTCATCATCTATACCCTGACCCTGGGCAAGATTCGCGAGATCGCGGTACTGAAGCTGCTCGGGACCAGAAACCACACCATCGCCGGCCTGATCCTGCAACAGGCCGTGGCACTCGGCGTGATCGGCTTCGTGGTGGGCAAGATTTCCGCCACCTTGCTGATGGCGCCGATCTTTCCCAAGTATGTGCTGCTGGAACCGCTCGATTCCGTGTTCGGCTTTGTCGCGGTTGTGCTGATCTGTGTGCTGTCGAGCATCGTCGCCATTCACGCAGCGCTCAAGGTGGATCCCGCCGAGGCCATAGGAGGGTGAGATGAGCGGAAAAGGTATTCTTATCGAAGGGGTGAGAAAACGTTACGGCAGCGGCGACACCGCGGTTGACGCCCTGAAAGACGTCAACATGCAGGTAGCCCCCGGTGAGGTGGTCGGCCTGATCGGGCCATCCGGCTCCGGCAAGACCACCCTGCTGAAGGCGCTCGGTGCGGTGATCGAGCCCACCGCCGGGAGGATGACCATCGGCGGCAAGGTGATCTATGACGACGGCTGGAAGGTTGACGACTTGCGGGCCCTGCGCCGCGACAGGATCGGCTTTGTTTTCCAGGCTCCGTATCTCATTCCCTTTCTCGATGTCACCGACAACGTCGCGCTGCTCCCCATGCTGGCCGGGGTGCCGAACGCCGAGGCCCGCAACCGGGCGATCCAACTGTTCAAGGCCCTTGACGTGGAGCACAGGGCCAAGGCCATGCCCTCGCAGCTCTCCGGCGGGGAACAGCAGCGGGTCGCCATCGCCCGGGGCCTGGTCAATCATCCGCCGGTGATCCTTGCTGACGAGCCCACCGCGCCGCTTGACAGCGAACGGGCCCTGGTGGTGATCCGGATCCTGAACGACATGGCGGAAAAATTCGAAACAGCCGTCATCGTCGTCACCCACGATGAAAAAATCATTCCGACCTTCAAGCGTATTTATCATATCCGGGACGGCGTGACCTATGAAGAGGCCGGGGAGGGGCGCGCTTTTTCATGAGTAAGGAGCTTCGCTTTCCTTCAGAGAGGTTTTTTATGAACAAATCCCGCAAGACATGCGCGTGCATTGCAGCCGCGGGTATTCTGGCCACGATGCTGGCGGGATGCGCCGCTGTTCCGGATTTCAAGGGACCCGCGGTAGCGGAGGTCTCCACCTACACCGCAACCCCGTTGCCGGACCGCACCGTTTCCGCCGCCACCGCGTTGGGGGAATCGCAGCGCTTTGTCCCCGGCGGCCCGGTCAGACCGCAGTGGTGGCGGGAGTTTGGTTCATCCAGGCTCGATCTGCTGATCACGGAAGCCTTGCAGGCAAATCCGGCCCTTGCCGGCCTGCAGGCCACCTTGCGCCAGGCCAGGGAGCTTCATGCCGCTCAAGCCGGGTCGACCCTGTATCCGCAGGTGAACGCCAACCTCGACGGCCAGCGGCAGAAATCGAGCCCCAGCATTTTGGGACAGACCGGGGATGCGCGGGAATTCAGCCTTTACAACGGCGGGGTGACCATGCACTACACCTTCGATCTGTCGGGCGGCATTCATCACTCCCTGGAGGCCCTGGCCGCAAAAATCGACTACCAGCGCTACCAGTTGGAGGGCGCCCAACTCACCTTGGCGGCAGATATCGTCGCTACCGCCGTCACCCAGACCCGGCTGGCCTCCCAAAAAGAATTTCTGGAGGCCGTTCTCGCTTTCCAGGAGGAACAGTTACAACTGACCAGGGACCGGGTTCGACGCGGTCAGGCCGCTCCTCATGAGGTTCTGGCCCTGGAGACCCAGGTGGAACAGACCCGGGCCGAAATCCCCCTGCTGAACAATCAACTGCAGCAGGCCGGCCACCTGCTTGCCGTATTAGCGGGCCGGCCACCGGGAGCGGCTGACCAGCCTGCTTTTTCGCTGCACGAGTTCCGTCTGCCGGCCGAGCTGCCGTTGATCGTCCCTTCCGAGCTGCTGCGCGTCCGTCCGGATATCCGGGCGGCCGAAGCCCTGCTGCAGGCGGCGAATGCCGAATACGGCGTGGCGGTCTCCAGACTCTATCCGCAACTCAATCTCAGCGCCAATCTCGGTTCCCAGGCCTTGACCGCCTCTACATTGTTCGGAAGCGGTTCGGCTGTATGGAGTCTGGTGGGCCAATTGATCCAACCCCTTTTCAACCCCGGATTACCAGCTGAAAAGCGGGCGGCTCTGGCTGCCTTGGATGCGGCGGCGGCGAATTACCGGCAAGTGGTGCTGGATTCCCTGCGTGAGGTAGCCGATGTGCTGCGTGCCCTGGAAAACGGCGCCCAGCGGCTTGCCGCTCTCGCCCTGGCCGACAAGGCGGCCCAGGGATCACTGGAATCGGTGCGGCGGCAGTATGAACTGGGCGCAGCCAGCTATATCCAACTGCTCACCGCGCAGCAGCAGTCGCTGCAGACACGGATCAATCTGGCAGAGGGCCAGGCACGGCGTCTTGCCGACAGCGCGGCATTGTATCGGGCCATGGGGGGATGAATAATCATACTCGACCAGAAATTCGGCCAAGTCATGGTGAATTCAAATTCACAACAAGGTATGTTGATG
>JBMOLU010000063.1:0-6762 GCA_049325275.1 Chloroflexota bacterium | reverse complement strand
ATGTATTGTTCCATCGGGGCGCCGCTGGGGTTGGTCGGGTCGTTGGAAGGCTCGTGACGGCCTTCGAGGCCGAACCAGGAGCCGCCCTTGACGCGGAAGATCTCGCCGTCTTTGGTGATATTGCCGTTTGCGTCGACACGGAAAACGGCCGCATCACCGGTCGGGGTGACGGTGGTGGGGGTCACCGTGGTGGGGGTAACGGTGGTGGGGGTCACCGTGGTGGGGATCACGGTGCCGCCGTTGCAGGCCACGCCGTTGAGGACGAAGTTGGTGGGATTGGTATTCGTGCCGCTGTGCGTGCCCTGGACGCCAAAGCTGACCGAGCCACCGTTGGCGGGGATGTTGCCATTCCAGTGCGAGGTCGGGTTGCTGGCGCTCACGTTGGCGCCCGACTGGCTGACGGTGGCGTTCCAGGCGCTGGTGACTTGCTGGCCGTTAGCGTAGCTGTAGACCAGTGTCCAGCCCTGGATGGCGCTCGAAGCGTTGTTGGTGATCTTGATTTCGGCCGTGAAACCACTGCCCCAACTGTTGGCCGTATAGCTCACCTGGCATGCGCCGGGTACGGAGGTCGTGGGTGGGACCGCGGTGGTGGGGACGGCGGTCGTCGGCGGGACACCGGTCGTGGGTGGGACGGAGGTCGTGGGTGGGACCGCAGTGGTGGGGACGGCGGTCGTCGGAACGACCGTGCCGCCGTTGCACGCCACGCCGTTGAGGACGAAGTTGGTTGGGGCGGTGTTGGTGCCGCTGTGCGTGCCCTGGACGCCGAAACTGACCGAGCCACCGTTGGCGGGGATGTTGCCGTTCCAGTGCGAGGTCGGGTTACTGGCGCTTACGTTGGCGCCCGACTGGCTGACGGTGGCGTTCCACGAACTGGTGACCTGCTGGCCGTTGGCATAGCTGTAGGTCAATGTCCAGCCCTGGATGGCAGTCGTACCGTCATTGATGACTTTGATCTCTGCCGTGAAACCACTGTTCCACGAATTGGGCGTATAAACCACACGGCAGGGCTCTCCGGCCGCCTGTGCATTCTTCACCGGCAGCGAACTAAAGAACGCAAAAACAATTGCTATGACTGCAAGCAAAGTGAACATCATCTTTGGACTCGGCTTGACGAAATGAAATCGTCTCATGGTAATTCTCCTTTTTCAACTCAATGTGGTGGGAAACGTAAAACCGATGGACAACAAGGATATCGTTCTAAACGCACCTCCTGGGGCACATATTGCACTTCCTTCGATCCAATAGAGTTCGCCAAAAGCCTGAAAAATACACAGAGATTTCGCCAATGAACGCAAAATAAAAACCGGGGCGCCCACCACAACGGCGGACACCCCGGCAGGGCTGCTCAATTGCAGCCGGCGATCGGCTTGCGCTTAGGGAATCTTCCCCACACCGGCATTCGCAACCACGCTGGCCGGCACCCGGTCAGCGCTTTCGGCGCTGTAGGAATAAGGGACGTTCAAGGTACAGGTGGGAGAAGTCTCCACTGTACCGCCGCCAAAGATATTGCCCAACAGTTGGACACCGCCAGCTTTGCTGCCCGTGCCGCTCTGTGTGGTCAAAACCGGATCGTCGACGCCCGTGAAGTAGTTGTTCTCGATGCGCGAGCAGGCGCCCATGCGCGAGCTGATGCCCGTGCTGGCATCGATGAAGTTCTGGAAGTAGTTGTTGAAGGCATGCAGCGTGCCGAAGCGGATGCTCGGCGTGCGAGAGCTGACCCCACGGAAGTAATTGTGATGGTAGGTCACGTGGAATTTCCCGGTGTCTTCCGACGCGTTGCTGTCGCTGTGCCCAATCAGAGAAGCTTTGTAGTGATCGTGGAAGACATTCCAGGATACGGTGATGTAGTCGGCGCCGTGCGTGATATCCAGGGCGCCATCGTAATAATCTTTGCCGTGGGTGGTGTCACTGGACAGATCGTTGTGGTCGATCCAGATATGGTGCGTGTTCGGCCCAACGATATGGATCGCATCACCATCGTTCTCAGAAACCTTGGTAATGGTCAGGTTGCGGATGATGACGTTGCTTACCCCGCTGCCAATGCTCAGCTCGATACCCTCCAGGCGCCCCGACGTACCGACGCCGATTAAGGTCTTGTTGGAGGCGATCGATACCTTGGCCGCACCACTGATCGTGCCGTTGATCTGGATGATCAGGCTGCCGCTGCTGCTGGCAGCCGACTGCAAGGCGCTCAAGCTCGATACGGTTACGACCGAACCGCCAGCGCCGCCGGTCGTCGTCCCGTTCACAGTAGCATAACCGATCAGGCCATCAATCGTGCCGCCATAGGTCGGCGTCACCGTGGGGGTATCCGAAGGCCTGCCGGTGGGTGTCCGGGTTGGCGTAGCCGTGGGGCCAGTCGTGGGTGTGGCGGTGGGTACGGCGGTTGTCGGGATTGGGCCGCCGTTACAGGCTACGCCGTTGAGGACGAAGTTGGTTGGGGCGGTGTTGGTGCCGCTGTGCGTACCCTGGACGCCAAAACTGACCGAGCCGCCATTGGCTGCAATCGTCCCATTCCAGTGGTTCGATGGGTTGCTGGCCGTCACATTGGCGCCCGATTGCGCTACGGTCGCATTCCACGAACTGGTGATCTGCTGCCCGTTGGCGTAGCTGTAAGTCAACGTCCAGCCCTGGATGGCGCTTGCGCCGTTGTTGGTGATCTGGATGTCGGCGGTGAAACCGCTGCCCCACGAGTTGGCCGTATAAGCCACCGCACAATCCCCTGGCGGCAAGGCAGTCGTCGGCACTATAGTTGTCGGAAGCGTGGCAGTAGGCGTCGTTTCTGTGGGCGGAACCGTCGTGGCTGTGGGGGTATTGGTCTCGCCGCTCGTATTGCAAGTCACCCCGTTCAATGCGAAGTCTACCGGGTCGCTGTTCGTCCCGCTGTAAGCGCCCTGAACGCCAAAACTGACCGAACCACCGGCTGCAATCGTTCCGTTCCAGTGGCTGGATTCGTTGCTGGCGGTCACATTGGCCCCGGACTGCGCCACAGTGGCATTCCAGGCGCTGGTGATCTCTTGTCCGTTGGCGTAGCTGAAGGTCAATGTCCAGCCCTGGATGGCCGTTGCGCCATCGTTGATAATGGTAACGTCTGCCGTGAAACCAGTCCCCCATGAATTGGGCGTGTAAACCACACGGCAAGGCTCTCCGGCTGCCCGAGCGCGTTGCGACGGCAGCCAGGCAAAGAGCGACACCAGCATGGCTGCGATAGCGAGCAAGTTGAGCCACGATCTGGGTCTGGATGGGGTCAAACAAAACCGATTCATGATTGTTCTCCTTTTTTGATCCAATAGGGTGGTTGGATGTTCGCAGATAGGCAGGAGCAAGGATTCCCTGGAGGCCTCCGAAGGGACTGTCTAGCCATCCGCTTAACTCAATAGAGTTAGCGCTAACGCAAAAAAATACATTCAGACGAAAGGGCCCACAAAAGCAATATGCTGCGGCGCCGTAACGCCGCAGCATATTGCTTTTTTATTTTAGGGTCTTCCAGGTTTAGCGTGAAGAATGCTTGCTATGCCAGGAAAAGCCGTTCTAAGGTGTGACGTAAACGTTGGGCTGTGTGGGTGCTGCCATATCGACGCCCAGGTAGTAACTGGTGTGCGGCGGTTGGTTGTAGGCCACGTTTTGCCAGGCAACGCCAACCCGATAAACAGAATCGTGCATCAAGGTATAGAGGCGATGCGTGGTCACCGTCGTGGTGCTGAAGATGCGCAACTGCGAGCTATCGTTGGTGCGCAGGATGATCTCCTCACGCCAGTCGCCAAAGATATCGGCGCTGAGCGCCGGATTCTTCTTGGTGCCGTTGTTGGAAGTAACCCCATCGTTGTAGAGCGTATACAAACGGCTCAAGCTGCCGCTGTTATAGTTCCACTTATCCACCACGTCACCGTTGAGCAGTTCGCGCAGCAGGTCACCATCCCACCATACGGCAAAATTGGCATACGATGGCGCCGAACTGCTGGCCTGCCCATTGGTGATGGTGCGCAGACCGCTCGTACCGCCCCAGGCTTCTGCGCCGACATATCGCGGATCGATATCCACGGCAATGCCACGCGGCACATCTGCATTGCCGGTCTTCCAGAGCGTGGCGCCTGTGGCGGCATCCAACAAGGCCGACCCTGGGGTGCCCGAGCCTTCATGAATGCCCCATACTTCCAGCCCGGGGCGGTTCGGGTTGAGATCGCTGACGTGCATGGCGTCACCGTGCCCGTAGCCTGTCGTCCATAAACCGGCGCCGTTGTCGTTGACAGCCATCGCGCCATAGAGGATCTCATCCTTACCGTCCGCATCGGCATCGGCCACGCTCAACTGGTGGTTGCCCTGGCCAGCATACGAGCTATAACCGTTGTTGGTGTCGAACGTCCAGCGGTGCGTCAGGGTGCCGTTGCGCCAGTCCCAGGCAGCAATGACCGAACGCGTGTAGTACCCGCGCGCCATGATCAGGCTGGGCCGGGTGCCATCCAGGTAAGCGACACCGGCCAGAAAACGGTCAACACGATTGCCGTAGCTGTCGCCCCAAGAAGAAACGTTGCCACGCGGGGGCAGGTAGTTGGTCGTCGCCATCGCCGCGCCCGTCTGGCCGTTGAAGACGGTCAGGAATTCGGGGCCTGACAGGATATACCCGCTGGAGTTACGGTAATCGGCGTTGGCGTTGCCAATCACCGTACCGACACCGTCGCGGGTACCATCGGCGGTCTTGCAGGCCACTTCAGCCTTCCCGTCACCGTCCAGATCGTAGACGATAAACTGGGTGTAGTGCGCTCCCGCCCGGATGTTGCGGCCCAGGTCGATGCGCCACAGGCGGGTGCCATTCAACTCGTAGGCATCGAGATAAACGTTGCCGGTATAACCGCTCTGGGAATTATCTTTCGAGTTGGACGGGTCCCACTTCAAGACAATTTCATACTGCCCGTCGCCGTCCAGATCGCCCACCGAGGCATCGTTGGCGCTGTAGGTGTAGTTCACACCATCCGGCGTTCTTCCACCGGGAGGTACCTGAAGCGGCACGGCATGGTAGTTGCCGCTGATGTTGAACGAACTTTCCGACGGAGCCTGCTCTTGACCGTTCAGAACGGCGCGCACGGTGTAGCTGCTGCTCGATGAACCGCCAGAGTCAAAGTAGTTGGTGGAATTGGTGATGGGCGACGAGTTTACTTTCGTCGATCCCCGGTACAGGTTGAACGAGACGCTTAAAGGTTCGGTGCCCAACAAACGCCAACTGACAAAGTTGCCGCTGCCGGTCCAGGAGCGTGTCAGGCCGCGATTCAGGTTTTCCATTTGACGGCCAGAAGCCGGCGGCGTCGTCGGCGTTACGCTCGTGGCCGTGGCTGTGGCGGTTGGCGTGGGTGTCGTGCCGGTATGTGTCGGTGTAGGGGTGGTCTCTGTAGCGGTCGCCGTAGGCGTATTCGTTGTGGGTATTGGACCGCCGTTGCAGGCCATGCCGTTGAGAACAAAACTGGCAGGGTTGGTGTTCGTGCCGTTGTGCGTCCCCTGGACCCCAAAGCTCACCGAGCCACCATTGGCGGGGATGTTGCCGTTCCAGTGCGAACCGGGGTTCGTGGCGGTGACGTTGGCCCCCGACTGCGCCACGGTGGCGTTCCACGAACTGGTAACCTGCTGCCCGTCGGCGTAGCTATAGGTCAGCGTCCACCCCTGGATGGCGTTCGAACCGTTGTTGGTGATCTTGATTTCGGCCGTGAAGCCGCTGTTCCACGAATTGGCCGTATAGGCTACCACACACTCGCCCGACGGGTTCGTCGGCGAAATGGGTGTATTGGAAGGTGTGGCCGTCGCTTGCGACGTGGCCGTCGCCTGCGACGTGGCCGTCGCTTGGGTTGGCGGAACATCGGTGGGCGTGGCGGTTGCATCCCCGGCGTTGCAGGTCACGCCATTCAACGCAAAACTCAATGGAGCGCTATTCGCCCCACCATGCGTGCCTTGTACGCCAAAGCTGGCCGAACCGCCGGCAGGAATCGTCCCATTCCAGTGGCCGGATTCATTGCTCGCGATCACGTTGGCGCCATTTTGGCTCACGGTAGCATTCCAAGCGCTGGTGATCTGCTGGCCTTCGGCATAGCTGAAAGCTAGTGTCCAGCCCTGAACGTCCGTTGAACCATCGTTGAAAATGGTGATATCGGCTGTAAAACCATCCCCCCAAGAATTAGGCGTATAAGCCACACGGCAGGGCTCTCCGGCCGCCTGTACCTTCTGCAACGGCGACCAGGCAAAAAGTGCCGCCAGCATGACAACAACCAGGGCAAGGCTAACCCATGCCCTTCGCTTGCGTGCAACAAAACAAAACCGTTTCATGATTATTCTCCTTTTTCTGATCTTGGTGGTACATCAATCTAGGTAGGGAAACAAGGATGTATCTTTGCATAAACCTCCTTTCGGATGGTATAGTCATCACTTCATAAGAGTACGCTACTAGCCACAAAAATACACAAAAATAGTCAAAAAACAACAAAAAGACTCAAGAATACACAATGCTTTTCAAGAATATACCAAGTACAACACCCACTCACACCCCAAATCTGGACACCTCCCACCAAAGGCAAAAGAGCTAGTTAAACAAAATGGCCCCAGGGTGATACACCCTGGGGCCATAGGAGAGAGGAACGACAGGTGAGCGCTAGTCAGCGTTCCAGAGTTGGAGCAGCAGGTTGAGCTTGGTCTGGTCGACGGTGCCCCACGTGCCCCAGCCCGATTCGTTCGAACCCGGTTGGTAAGGCGTGGTGTAGAGGCCGCCGGTGTCGCCCGATT
>JBMOLU010000062.1:0-6790 GCA_049325275.1 Chloroflexota bacterium | reverse complement strand
CCACCAAACCAGCGACTGAAAAATCTGAGCCTTGGCGTCCACCCGCAAACCACCCCTGGCGACGCTTCAAATTCGGCCGTTCTCTTTATCTACCATCTACTCCTGCAAAAAATTGAACCACACCCAACGGCCCGCCAACCGGCTGGCCGTTTTCGATTCCCCAATTTCGACGAAAGGAGGCCATATCAGCTGAGAGGGCAATTTGGAAATCGCCCTTCTCCCATCAGAAAAAGAAGAACCTCCCCCACAGCCTTACGGCTATGAAGGAGGCCACACCACCCACCGGCGGCCGCGAAGCCACCGGGGATGAAGGCGCAGCCGGTCCACGTCCGTCACAAGACCACCGGCTGCGCGTTCTGATTCTAGCGAGGTACACGTGAAAAGACAACTGTTAATTTTCCCGCTCGTCCTGCTGCTGGCCACCCTGGCCTGCACGATCAACGCCCCGCCGGGTTCGGCCGAACGCAGCCTGCTGGTGGCAGACCCGGTCACGCCTGCCGTGGCCACCGCCACCCGCCAGAACATCCCGACGGGCGCCTATCCACTCGCCCCAAGCGTGACGGCAGAACCCCGGCCCACCCAGGCACGCACCTGTGAAGTCAACACCCCCGCGCTCAACGTGCGCAGCGGCCCCGGCCTGGACTATCCTGCCGTCTCATGGTTATACGCAGGCGATACCGTCACCGTCCGGCCCATCCCCCACCCCACCGCCTGGCTGCCCGTCGAAAGCGGCGACGGCCTGGCCGGTTGGGTCAAAGCCGAGTTCTGCGAGGTGCAGCCATGAGCGTCCTCTACCTGACCTGCGCACACTGCGGCCGCGGCAAAGCGCCAGACCGCCAGACCCACTGCACGCGCTGCAAGGCCGCCTACATCTGCCAGAAGAACAGCGGGCGCATCCGCCGCCATACCGTCATCCACTACAGCCTGGTCGAAAAGCCCAAGGAGAAACAACCATGAAAGACATCTTCACCACGATCGGCAAAGTCCTCGGCTGGTGCTTTGCCGCCACCGTCATCCTGTACACCAGCCTGCTCACCTGGCAGCTCGCCGGGCGCATCGTCCCCGGCAACCCTGTCGCCCAGGCGATGACCCTGGTGCTCTTCGATGTGGCTGCCCTGGTGTGGTTCATCCAGTTCATCACCCAGGCCAGGGGCACCCTGCAATGGGCGCTCTCGGCGATCGGCTTCCTGGTCGGCCTGGGCGGCGCCATCATCATGGCCGGGGGCGAGCTGGTGCTCGGCCAGCAGCTCGTCCAGATCGAGGACCCGACCCAGATCGGCTGGGTGCTGCTCTCGACCGTGGTGGTGGCCGCCCTGGCGCACGCTACCCTGACCTACTTCTTCCACGCCACCGATCCGGCCGTCAAGAACCGGATCGAGAACGCCCAGGAAGTCTCCAAGGCCGTCGAACGCGCCTACGCCGACGCCCGCTCGGAGATCGCCCGCAACGTCGACAGCCTGGTGGCGGGCCTGCGCGACTCGGTGCTCTACGAGGCCGAACGCCAGATCGCCGCTTCCACCGCCATGCACATCCGCAACGGGCACCGGCTCGAAGCGAAAATCGGTGAGACGCTGCGCGGCGGCGAGGTCGTCGAAGCCCAGACCAAGGGCGCCGCCCTCACCCCGCACCGGCCCCGCATCCGCTGGCCCTGGCGCCGCGGGGACAAGCACCAGGCACGGATCGAACCGGCCGAACAGCCGCAACCCACCGCCGACCCGGCCCTGACGGCGGCCGTGCTGGCTGCCCTGGCGCAGTTCCAGGCCGAGCAGCCCGCCCCGATCCACGGCAAGAACGGCCGCCTGCCCGAAAGCGACCCGCCCGCCGGCGATGCGGCAGAAACGGCAGGCCTGCCCCCTTTACCACCTGCGCCTACTGTGGACGAACGATGAGACCGGGCCGTAACCGCACCCGGAAATACTGTACCAACGCCTGCAAACAGGCCGCCCACAGAATGGCCAAAGCGAATCGCGTTACCCTGACATGTCACGGTAACAAGTAGAAGCGTAACACGCTTATACCGCCCACGGGCATAACTGCGCTCTTCCTGCCCCCGCCCGGCGATGAATCGCCGGGCTAGTCAGCAGCGCCTGATCAATCAGGCTGAACCTGCTTGAAGCTGGATTGATCCAGCGCAGCCTGTAGCCCGGACATTTATGTCCGGGCGGGCCGAAGCCGCAATTTGCGCCCGTTTGAAGAATAGAAAGCGAGCTTGAAAATGTCTCAATCCCAAACCAAACCCCTGATGCAGTTCATCCCCTTCGATGAAGCCCTGCAGCGCCTGCAAGTCAGCCGTGAAGAGCTGATCCACCTCGTCGATGGGTGCGCGATCAAAGGCTACCGCTACGGCAAGGAGATCTACCTCGATCTCGGCGAAGTCGAAGCCCTGCTGCGATCGCCGACGGCCCCAAAATAGCCCCGAAAAGCATGTCAGAAACATGTCAGAAACTGCGATCTGGCCCAAAAGGTGTTCTACATCTCGCAAAGGCCAGATCGCCATCCTGGGGCGTTTGGGACGGTGGGCGTCTGCCCGCCGTCCGCTCAAGGACGGTACCCCATGAAAAGGCGTGACATCGAAACGCGCCGCAAGCGCAGGCCTGCCGCCCGCCGGGATGACGACGATGACGACGACAGCTTCCTGATCGGTGCATCGCGTGCCCCCGTGGACCGCAAAGCCCAGTACGACTGGCTGGTGATCGACGATCCCGAAGCCTGCTTCCAGGGCGGCATCTTCCGCTGGATCGACCTGAAAATGTCCGCCGAAGAGCGCACCTGGCCGGTCGGCATCCGCTTCCAGAACGTCCACACCGGCCGGGTGCTGCGCTTCGACGGCGAAACCCTGCTGGAGCAGGAGGCTCTGCCGCTTGCTCCAGCACAGACCCAGGCGGCGAAAGCCTACCCCGTGTACGCCTGGAAGAAGACGGTCACGATGGCCAGCGATGGCCCGGCCGTTTTACTCGAATGAAAGGGGAGCCGATGGAAAACGAAAAAGTCAACTTCATCTTGCCGGAACGGGTGGCTCCCGAACCGGTCGAGACCAACGCCGTGCTGCTCGCCGGGCGCGTGATCCTCGTGCGTCATTACCGCGACAGCCCCAACGACAAACGCACGATTTTCGTCCTGCGTAACAAGCAGGGCAGTTTCTATGTCGAAGCCCTGGGCATCTGGGACCTGTGCGAGCAGGACCTGGTGATGGTAAGTGGCAACGCTTACAGCCGCTTCCTGCGCGGCCAGAACCAGGTGCGCTTCTACGCCAGGCAGGTCTCGCTGCTGTCACGCAACACGGCCTGCCGGAAAACGGTTGCGTGATGGTGCAGGAATAGAGCAAAGGCATGAAAAGAAAACGCCCCATCCACTCGGCTTCTCAGTGGGTGGGGCGCGTGCCATTCGCCGTCCTTTCGCGTACCTTTACTAGGCCGTACAGGTGCCAATACCAGCACCCCAAAAAGGAGCACTTTTCGGCACTGGCAAATATCGTGCTGTAGATGTACCCATGCTGTGCCGATGTAGTGCCTTTAGACGCTCACACCAAAACACCCCCACCCAAAAACGGACTACCCCTTCCGGGGTATGACTCTTTTTCCCCTTACGGAGACCCAAGATGATCGAACTGACCACCGACAAACCCACGCTGGCTTCCTATCGCGGGCGGCGCCCGGCGTTCTCTGATTTGAGTACCCAGCAGGTCAAGCTGGAAGCGCAGCGGATTCTCTCCCGCGGCCTGTCCGATCAGGCCTGGCTCATGCTCGACTTGCTGGCCACCGGCGGCGTGATGCGGGCGTCGCAGCTCGGGCTTGCCGACCGCACCCTGCGCAAGTACGCCCATGGACGCCTGATCGACCGCCTGCCCTGCATCACCCGCCAGCTGTGCCAGGCCTTGAGCGCTCTCGGCCTGCCCGGCGACGATGAGTCGCTGTACACTCTCGGCCCGGTGGGGAGCGAGATCGCCAAACAGCGTCACGGCCATCCGCCGCCCGGGGGCTACCTGGGCTTCACCCTGCGGCGCACCCTTCACGATCTGGTCTGCAACGAGATCGTCCTGCGGCTGTCGGCGTTTGCCGAAGGGCTGGGCTGGTCGGTGGGGTGGGTGAACGGGCAGGGTGCTGCCTTGCACAAAGACGGCGAAGCCATCCTCGAGCCGGGCGCTTTGCTGAAGTTGAAGAAGGGCGGGCAGGGAAAGTGCTTCCTGCTCGAATATCACGACGAAGACAAGGCCATGCGGGCACGTGAAAAGGTGCGGCGCTATGAGGCGGCATTCCGATCGAATATCTGGCCCGGCCAGTGGGAGACGGACGCCTTCCCGGCGGTGCTGGCCGTTTTCCGCAATGAGATCGTGGGCCAGGGCTATCTGGACGCCATCCGGGAGCGCGAGCAGGTGCGCGTCACGTACTACGGCAAGCGCCTGGATGGTGTCCTGGCAAAGAACTTGGCCGAGTGGCGTAATGTGGCCAGCGGGCAGCGGGAGGCGATCCTGGGGGAAGGGGGGTGAGACCAGAGTGTTTCCGAAATGGATGATTCCCTCGTCAGCTTACACGGGCAGGTTGCAGCCTGAATGGAATTGGGCATTAGCTTTGTTTCGGCTTCAAAAGGCGCCTGGTTAGCTTCCCCAAACACAATCCACCGGTTACCACAAGAACCAGAACGATCGTCAGGAAGAAGCTCAGGGCTGAATTCCTGGCAACGTGACCCTGGGAAGCACTCAGCCAATCTTTGGGCAGTGGCGTGACAGTAGGAAACCAAGTAGGCGTCGGCTCAAGCGTGGATGTCGGTTTATTGGTCGGTGTCGGTCCGTTGGTCGGCGTTGGTGCGTTAGGGGTTATTGGGGTAGGTATCTGATCTCCGAAACCTGAAATGCGAACAGCAGTGTAGCCTACTACAACATCTTCGCGAGAAGCGAATATGGGGATTGTCGGCCATATCTGGCGCAGAAATGGGGTAACTGGGGTATAGGTGTAAAAAACCACAACCATCACTTTCACTCTCTGATCCTGTTCGCTGTCCGAATCCATGGAAGATATTCCCGCATCATCCATAAACACTTTTTCAGCTTCATCAAAGCACAGCGGCAAATCGCCATCCCACACGATGTGAAATCTGCTGGCCTGATGAATGCGATATGGACGGCTGCAAATGGTCACGTGAAAATACCCAGGAATATCGGGAGTGCCTAACCACTGCCTGTCATGAGTTTCCAGATATTTCAGGTAGTTGCCAGATACGGATAAATTGATATGGATGCCAGCAGCACCGATAAGAGCTTTGTCCCGAATGCTTGGCAAACGTGCCCAGTTTATGAGTTGGCTGGTTAACTGGTAAACGTCCTCTCTCGTACACAACCCGAAGCCATTGTAAAATACTGGATTTTCTTTGTCACACGCAACAGGCACCATGCAATTCAAGTCTCCATCCAAAAGATCAGCATCCAGCAGATTGAATGTAGAAGTGGCATCATCACAGTAACTACGCTCGAAGCTTCCTGTTACCGCATAACGGACACTCCATTCGGCAGCATTCTGAATTTTGTTGAAAGTGTACAAATACCCCGCCCCCTCGATGACTGCAACGAGGAAAACCAGGAAAATAACCGCTGTAATGATTCGATTGCGCCAGGTGATGATCATCGTTTCCTACCTCCCCGGGCTGGCCGAGAGCCAGCTATGCAAAGCATTGGCAGACTCCATCCGAAAAAAGTTCAGGTTCTCAGTTCGCAAAAACGTGATTCGATCCCACAAGACCCATTATAGCCCCATCCCAAAAAGCCAGTGTGTTTTCTGTCTTGTATGGGTTTCATCCAGCAGAGTTGACACCTATCACTATCCAACCAGCGCCGACAGCCATCTTTCCAGGCGCCGATAGCCCGCCTGCCATGCGCCTGCCGCTGTCCGAAAAGGCCGCAAAAAGCGGCCCTTACCCATCTATTTGGTTTTTCCAAATCGATGATCCATACCCTTCTCCCGCCCCAAAAGGAGTTGAACCATGATCCAATCCGGCAAACTGCCCGCCATCCACCGCCCCGGCCGCGTGCCGGTGCGTGAAATTCTGACCCCCGCCAAAATCCGCAACAAGGCCGAAGAGCTGCTCAACAGCGACCGATCCAATTTGCGCAACGTCGTCCTGGAAATGCTCTACGAGTTCGTCATCCTGAGCGAAGCCAGTCTCTTCCGCCTGGCGTACGACCGCGTGGCGATCAGCGACAACCCTGACTCCTTCCACCGCCGCCTGAACGACTACGCCAGGGAAGGGCTGATCGAACGCGTCTCACGCGGCGTGCTCAAGCAGGCCTTGCGAGCAGGACTACCCCGGCCAGACAACGGCATCCTGCGGGCCTACCGTCTCGGGCCGGTGGGGGAGGAGCTGGCGCGCATCAAGTTCGTGAGTGAAATCAACGCCCCCTTGAGCGCCATCGAAGCCGAAGAGTACCAGGCCCACGACCTGCTCTGCGCCGAGGCCATGCTCAAGATGCAAGCGCTGTGGCATGAGCATCCTGACGAGAAGCTGCGCGGCATCGTCGAAGTGCACGGCCCCCGCAAGCTGACCCTCTGGGACAGCGCCGAACAGAAGGCCATCCTGGCGCCTGACGGGCTGATCGTCAAGCACAATTTGAACGGTGATTTCGTGCGGGCTTTTTTGATCGAGTATCACAACTCGAACGCCCGCATGCACGTCGAGAACAAGGTGGCGAAGTACGAAGCGCTGGCCGATCCCAAGTACAACTGGCTCTGGCAGGCCTGGGAGCTGAGCGAGATGCCGTACATCGCCGTGCTGTACCGGCAGGGGGCGACGCTCGAGCACT
>JBMOLU010000061.1:32859-52236 GCA_049325275.1 Chloroflexota bacterium | reverse complement strand
GCTGGTTCCAGGGTGCCTTCCGCATCCTCGTCCAGAACGCCTACCCGCCGCTCGTCCCCTAAGCGGCTGTCCGAAACCAGGTGCGACGCACTTTGCCGGCCGGAAACAGCCGTCATCTACCCTGGTGAGAGTGCGTCGCACCTTACAAACAAGCAACGGGCCTTGTTGTGATCAACCACAACAAGGCCCGTTCGGCTTTTTCTTGTGATGTGCTTCAAATCCACCCAGGAGGAAACGGGAGACCCTTATTCTTTCTCGGCGTGGGCCAGGAAGAATTCTTTGAGCGGCGGAGCCATGTTTTCCGGGATATTTTCTCCCCAGGCATCGCCGCCGATGGTGTCGCCGGTGGGCCGGCCGTTTTCGTCGATCTCGAAGTAGATGGGGATGAACTCGATAGAAAAGCCGGCTTCTTCTTGCTCGCTTTCCGGCCAGATATCGACGTCGATGGGGATGATATAGGTGCCGCGGAAGGCATCCAGCATCAGCTCGTTTTCATCTGCCAGGGCCTCTTCGATAGCCTGGCAGGCCGGGCACCAGCTGGCCGTAAACTTGACGTAGGCTTTCAGTCCGAAGTCTTGTGCCCTGGCGGCGTGTTCTTGCAGCAGTTCTGCCAGCGTTCCTTGCGATGGGTCGATTTCCGCAATCATAAAGCCTGCTGCGGGCACTTCTGGCGTGAGAGTGTCGGTAGGCGTGGCCGTCGGGGTGGCCGTTTCGGTTGCAGGAATCTCCGTAGGCCGGAGGGTCTTCGTTGGCGGGGGTGTTTCAGTCTGCGTTGGTACAGGCGTTGGTGTTGCTGGTGGTGTATGGCTTGGGAAAGGCGTTGGTGTGGATGGAATCACCAGTGTACACGCCAGGCCTGCAAAACACAGCGCGCCAGCGGCCAATATCCAGGTGAAGCGCCGAGCAAAGGAAATAAACATTGTATCCTCCCGAATGATCTTCATGTTTGTGCACCGCTTGCGATGACGGAGTAATGTTGGCCCTTCCGTTTTCAGCGGGAGGGGGCTTGTTTTTCGATATCGATCTGTAAGGGAATCACCCGGTTGACCACCGGCTTTTTGCAGGTGTTTCCTTTGCAAGCCATGTAGGTGATGGCTGCTTCATCGTTCCAGGAAGTTTTTCCCGCCGGCAAGGTCACCGGCAGGCGCAGGGTGACCGGCCCGGCGGGGTAAACGCGCAGCTCGGGCAAATCGGCGCGCAGCGCTTCACGCAGTGGCGTTTGATCGCAGCGCAAGGCTCCCGCAGGTTGTAGGGTCGATGCGCCTGTCAATGCAATCCGGGTCGGGCGGCCGAGGCCGTCGACGCCGTCTGTGGGGATATCCTTACTGTAGAGGTGATAACCGGCTTGGGTAGGGGTAAACTTTGCGGCCAGGTAGGCCTGTCCTTGTGCATCCTTCTCGAGCCATAACGTAACATGCACCAGGCTTTCCTCAAAAGATGCCAGTTCCGGCGGCTGACGCGAGCACGCACTGCCTGCCCAGAGCCAGACCGCCAGCAGCACCAGGAAGCACCCCACTTTCCCCTTCCTTTTGACAGGATATGGTTTTTTCATGGCTTGAAACGATCCATCCAGCGCTCGGGGTTTTGCAGGCTCTCGAAACCGCCGTAACGCCGGTACAGCGTGTGCGCGTCCCGCGTCGCCAGCAGCAGCCGGCGAATGTTGCACAGATCGGGGTGGGCGACGACGGTCTCGATCAGCCACTTGCTCAGGCCCCGCCCACGGTGACTTTCGAGAACAAACACGTCGCACAACCAACCAAAGGTGGCATAGTCGGTGACCACGCGGCAAAAGCCAACCTGCTGTTCGCCGTCGTACACACCGAAGCACAAGGAGTTATCGATGGAACGCTGCACCGTTTCGAGCGGCCGTCCTTGCGCCCAATAGGATGATTCGTTCAGCCAGCGATGAATTCCGTGGATGTCCAGGCGTTCTCGATCGGTGCTGATGGTGTAGCCGTCGCGGGAAAAATCCATGGTGTCGTCTCCTCGTACCGGGGGAGGCCGCAAAACGGCCTAATCTTTTGTTTTTTCTGTAGCGAACTCTTTTGGCCGCTTGAACAAATCCGGCGAAAGCATCCACGCCGCCAGGCCCAGGGCCACCCCAAACCATAACGTTGCAAAGCGAATCAGCAGCGTGGCCGCGGCCGCGCTGCCCGAGTGCAGGCCGCCTAGCAGGATCAACATCCCGGCGATGGATGCTTCGGCAGCTCCCAGCCCACCCGGCAGTGTGGAGGCGGCCCCGATTACCGTCGAGAATGCCAGCGTGAATACGGCAAGGGAAAGCATCTCCCAGCCCGGCGGTATCCCCAAGCCGAGCAAGATCACGTAAAAGGCAACGCCTTCACCGAACCAGGAAATCATCCCCAGGCCAACCCCAATCAATGTTGCCGATGGGCGAAACAGAGCAAAGCTCCCTTCGTAAAACTGGCGCAGCACGCCGCCAAACCGGCCGACAACGGGAAAGCGGGACCACCAATCCAGCAAGGCGTATGCAAACGGGCGAACCTGGGAGACGGCGATTACACTCAGTAAGACGGCCAGTACGAAAGCAAACGCCGGCCAGTACTGCGGATAAGCGATCACGCCTACCGTAGAGAGCAGCAGCACGGCCAAGCCGTCGCTGATGCGTTCGGCAACCACTACCGCGACGCCGCGTGCTGCCGGCACGCCGGTCTTTTGTTCGATCCACACCGCCTTGAAGACCTCGCCTACCTTGCCGGGCGTCATGGCGAGTGGAAAACCAGCCACGAAAAGGCGGAAGCTTTGCGAAAGCGGGATCGTCTTTGCGCCCACCTGGCGCAGATAGTAGTGAAACTTCAGCCCGCGCAGCAGGTAGTTGAACAAGGTCAACACCAAGGCGATGGGGAACAAGCGCCAGGCGAAATGGCGGACTTCGTCGCCTACCTGGCGCAGGTCACCGAGCAGTGCCAGTGCCAGAAAGACGACGAAGCCGAGCATCAGGCCGGGAAGGATGCGGCGAGGGTTCATGATGGCGTGTGTTGGGCGTTTACCGCGCAGAACATGATGGGCGAAACGTGCACCATGCGAGTTTCGTAACCACCCATCACTTCCTGCATTTTTTGCTCGCCGCAATCGCCAGTAATCCCAGGGCGGCCAGTGCTGCGCCGATGCCAATGCCTGCCTGGACGATCGTCTTGGGTTCTATACCGGGCAATACCACCTGGCCGTCGCCGTAACCTTTGAACAACTGCCCCCACTTCGTTTGCAGGGCCGCCTCGACGCGTTTGCGCCCAACGAAGGGGTACCAGTAGACGTTGTGATAAAAGTTGCTGGCAAAATACGACCAGGGGACCAACGGCGAACGCAGGAGCGGTTTTTCGACGCCTTTGAGCCAACCGTGATAGATCATCTTCTGGCCCCGGCTGGCGAACGTGTCTTCCTGAACGTAGCCCCAGTTTTCCAGGGAAACCGCCTCGTCCCCAACCACCTTGATTTGGCGCGGGTCACCGATGCCGTAGCCCGCCTCGTGCGCCAGGCGGATGAAGGGCAGCTTCATTGGGTCGAAGCCTTGAATCTTGGCGCTCATCGCGTCGATCGCCACTTGATCGGCGGATGCCAGCAGGATGTCGGTTTCGTGCCAACGCATGGCGCGCGGGCCAGGCCCGTCGCCGGAGAACGTACCGTCCATCACTGCAAACAGGCCTGGGTGAATATCTTGCTGGATTTGCAGCAGGTCAACCAGCGTTTCATGAATGACAGAGTGTGTCCAGTGGCGTTTACGCCCCAACAGGCCGCCGAAGGCGTTTTTCATTGCACCGGTGATGGTGGTGAATACGTGGGTTTTGACCGTTGGCAGGTGCACCATGTTGGTGCCGATCAAAGGTTCGGGGATAAAGACACCTTCCGGGTAGATGTCATGCAGCACGCGGAAAGGCGTCTTGGGCTTGTATTCCACCCAGTTGACGGCCGGATCGAACGTGTAGATGCAGGGCACGTTGAGCTTGTCAGTGACGAACTTTTGCTTGTTGTTGCGTTCACCGTCTGCGGTGTTGACGACGACGGTGTCGTTGTGAACGCCTACCAGGTCGTTGTACCCGGCGTTTTGCAGAGCTTTGATGGTGCCTTCAAGCTGCCAGGGGGTGCTCGAACAGGCCGGATACCAGGTCTGCCAGGAAATGTTGATTTTTAGCCCGGTACGCAAGCCCTTGGGTAAGTTGTCTTCGACGCCGGCAAGTTTCATTACCTTTTCGACATCTTCAAGAATTGTTTCAGGGCGGGTGCGTAATACAGCGACCACACCCTTACCAGCAAAATTGGTCATGCGGTTATCTCCTAAGTTTACAGGTCTCCTGTTTGCCCGTCAGCGTGCAAATCTCAGCGCAATTGTAACCGTTGCTGGGCCGCTGCAAGCAGTTCTTTTTCGCGTTCGTCGATGGTTTGTTCGACCCACCGATCCAGCCGGGCGGCCCATTGCTGCCTGATTTCGTCTGCGGCCCGGTGGATATCGGGCTGCGCCAGCCGTGCCAGCCATGCCAGGTCGTTTTCCAGCAGCGCCAGATCGACTTCGAGGGGGGTGTAAGCGCACGTTACCTGGGGCAGGCGTTCAGCTTTTGCCTTGGGATAGGTTGTGTCTTCGACAAGTTCGTAAGGAAGCATTTTGAATAAACCGGCCAGCAAGGTGACGGTGCGCTCGCCGGGAATGGTCAAGTCCATCTCCAGATGGGAAACCGCCACACGTGAAATGGACAGCCGTGCAGCCAAAGCCTGCTGCGTCCAGCCAAACTGTTGGCGCAGCCGGGCGATGCGTTTGCCGATTGTCTCTTGCATGGCGGGAACTATACCACAACTTGCTAAGTGGCCTAGCAGACGGGGAAGAAGAGATCGTGGAAAATAGTGGTAGAAAGGTGTTCGAGAAAAATTTTCTTCGTTTCCTTCCATGCCATTCCCTCTTGATTAACAGCCATGTCTTCCTGGAAAACCCTCTCCCGCCAGATCGTTTACCACCATAGCAAGTACCTCACGGTTGAAAATCACATCGTTCAGCTGCCGGACGGGCGGGTGTTCACGGACTGGAACTGGATGGCAACGCCCGATTACGTCAATGTGGCTGCCTTGACCGAAGATGGCCGTTGGATATGTTTCCGCCAGGGCAAATACGGCATCGATGGCCTGGCTCTGGCAGCCGTGGGCGGCTATCTGGAAGCGGGGGAAGACCCCCTCGATGCGGCGCAACGCGAGCTGCGCGAGGAAAGCGGTTATGTTTCGGATGACTGGACCTTTCTCGGTTCCTACCGCGTTGATGCCTCACACGGGGCCGGCACCGGTTACTTTTACCTTGCCCGTAACGCTCGTTTCGAAGCGAAAATCGCATCGGATGATCTCGAAGAACAGGAGTTGCTGCTGCTCACGCATGCCGAGGTTGAGGCCGGCCTGAGGGCGGGTGACTTTAAGGTGATGGCCTGGGCGGCTATCATGGCGCTTGCATTGCTTTGGAACACGAATTAACCAAGAGACCAGTTTCTCTATGCCTGGTTTATTGCCTCTCTAACAAGCTTCAAACCGAAAGGATTTTTTATGACCACAAAACGCGCATTGATCACCGGCATTACCGGCCAGGACGGTTCATACCTGGCCGAGTTCCTGCTGGAACAGGGCTACGAAGTGATCGGGATGATCCGCCGCTCGAGCACCGTCAACTTCGAACGAATCAAGCACATTCAGGATCAGGTCACGCTGGTGGCTGGTGACTTGCTCGATCAGGTTTCCTTGATCGATATTCTCTCGGAGCATCGCCCGCAGGAAGTCTATAACCTGGCGGCGCAGTCCTTCGTGCAAACCTCCTGGGGCCAACCTGTCTTTACTGGCGAGGTGACCGCCCTGGGCGTAACCCGCCTGCTCGATGCCCTGCGTGTGGTCGATCCGGGGATCCGTTTCTACCAGGCCAGTTCGAGCGAAATGTTCGGCAAGGTCCAGGCTGTGCCGCAGGTCGAGACGACGCCTTTCTACCCGCGCAGCCCGTACGGGGTGGCAAAGGTTTACGGTCACTGGATCACCGTGAACTATCGTGAAAGCTACAACCTGTACGCTACGTCGGGAATTTGTTTCAACCATGAAAGCCCGCGCCGCGGTCACGAGTTCGTCACCCGTAAGGTGTGCCGCGCTGCAGCACGCATCAAGCGCGGCCTGGAGAAAGAACTTCGCTTAGGGAACCTCGACGCCCAACGCGACTGGGGCTACGCTGCCGACTACGTCGAAGCGATGTGGCTCATGCTGCAACAAGACGAGCCTGATGACTACGTTATCGCCACCGGGCGCACTCATACCGTCGAACGGCTGTGCCAACTGGCCTTCGCAGCGGTCGATTTGGATTACAAGGATTACGTCGTTCAAGACCCGAAGTTTATGCGCCCGGCGGAGGTCGATCTTTTGGTAGGGGATCCGGCCAAGGCGAAGGAGAAGCTGGGCTGGGCGCCGGCCACGTCCTTCGAAGAGCTGGTTACCCTGATGGTCGAAGCCGAACTGCAAACCGCCGCCGATTGATCGCAATTTCGCCGCCGGTATCGAGACGACAGCGCCCATGCTGTCGTCTTTTTTTATGCCTAACAGCCTGCCGGAGAAGACTTCGGAAGCCTTAAACGTAGTTTGGCAGCCCGGACATTCATGTGTGGATGGGCCGAAACCGCAGTTTATGCTCGCTTGAAGTATAGAACACCAGGAAGGCTTTTTTTGTTGAAGCAGCGCTTGTTTTTATGTAATTATATACTTGACTCTTGTATTATTTAACGATATTATATTTATATATTACTAAAAAAGAAATAAGGAGTTTGCTATGGATAATCCTGTGCGGATCGACGCATTGACGGGCCTGGGGAATCGCCAGGCTTTTGAAGAGAGCTTGCATGCTTTGTTCGAGCATACCAGGGCATCGTCTACCTTGTTTTCCCTGGCCTACCTGGATGTGGATAACTTCACGAAGGTCAACGGGGAGCACGGCCATGCCGGGGGGGATGCGGTCCTGAAGGGCCTGTCGGCGCTCGTTCAAAAGCATCTCAGCGGCGATATGCAGGTTTTCCGCTATGGCGGCGACGAGTTCTCCTTGCTCTTCCCAGAAGTCGAACGTGAACAGGCGTTCTTGCGCCTGGAGCGCATTCGTGCTGAGGTAGAAGCGATTGCTGCGTACACCGATGAGGCTACCGGGAAAGCGTATCCGGCCCGCGTCACCATCACTGCCGGTATCGCTGCTTATCCCATTGATGGCGAAGATGAAAATGCCCTCCTGCGCAAAGCGGATGCAGCTACGTACCGTGCCAAAGTCGGTGGGCGCAACAAGATCATGCTGGCCTACGAAGAACGCATGATTCCGAAGACAGCCCATTTTACCCAGACGCAGCTCGAACGCCTGGCCGGACTGGCAAAAGAGCAGGGTGTCAGTGACGCCGTGCTGCTGCGCGAGGCGTTGGACGATTTGCTGGTGAAGTACCGTCACGGTTTTATGACCCCCGGAGAGCGCCGATGAACGATGCCGAGTTTTCTGCGCTCGATCACGAGTTGTACATGCGTGAGGCCTTACGGGAAGCCCATCATGCGGGGCAGGCCGGTGAGCGCCCGATCGGCGCCGTGATCGTTCACCAGGGGACGATCGTCGGCCGCGGGCGGGCAACTCACCGGGAACGGCGCAGCAAGATTGCCCATGCAGAGACGAACGCCCTGTACGCCGTCGAGCAGTACGCCTACGATCACCAACACGATGGTCTAATCCTTTACACAACCGTCGAACCGTGTGTGATGTGCCTGGGAACGATTGTGATGAGCGAGATCGACCACATTGTGTACGCTTTGCCCGACCGCTGGATCGATCCCGGGCAAATGCTTCAGATTCCCTACGTAAGGCGCCATGTGAAGCACTACCTGGGCGGCGTGCTGGAAGCGGAAAGCGCGGCCTTGTTCGAGCAGTACCGTCCGGATGAATTAAGTATGATCTGTGGGTATAATAACGCTCTCACATCTTCGCGCTAGGAGCTTGCATTGAGCATTCGTCAACCCAATTCCCGTCACTGTTTCATCTGCGGAGTAGAAAATCCCTTTGGCCTCAAACTCAAGTTCTATACCGCCGACAACGGCGAAGTGATCGTCGAGCATATCGTTCCCGATGACTATCAGGGGTATCCTGGAGTCGTTCATGGGGGCGTGGTGGCCGCCATGCTCGACGAAGCCGGCGGCCGCGTCTACATGGGCGATCCCGACCGGCCGCGTTTCCTGTTTACGGCCCGCATGGACATTCGTTACCGCAAAAACGTCCCCACCGGGCAGCCGCTCAAAGTTGTCGGCCGCCCGGGGAAGAACAGGAGCCGTACGGCGACGGCCAGTGCAGCCATCTATGGCCCTGACGGCGAGCTGCTCGCCGAAGCCGACCTGCTCCTGGTCGATGTCCCTGCAGGCATGACCGGCAACGCCGACCTGGAAGCGCTGGGTTGGAAGGTCTACGACGATTGATGTGTGACGCGCTTTGCCGGCGAGAAACAGGCTTCATCTCAAAGTGCTGAAGTGCGTTGCACTTTGATCCGTTATGAACCGTATTGTGCTTAGGCCCAGCGCCAGGCGTACCCGATTGTCACGCCGTTGAAGGCCATGCTGACCAGCAGCAGGAACTTGTCGTACAGCGATGGATAGCCGGGTAGTCCAACCAGGTTGAACAGGATGAAGAAAACCGCTGTAAGGATGTTCAGCCAGCGATTGGCGGGTTGTGGCAGCACCTGGGTCAGGAAAACCATCAGGATTGGGATAAGCATCAAGACCGCAGCCACCATCCAAGTGTACTGCGGGAAGTTTGTCGCAGCCATCGCTTTGGCCATGTCGCCGCTGTAGATGCGCAGCACATCCCCTAACAGGTAGATCAGCATCACCACCACCCAGGTTGTAGAGAGAATGATTCTTGTATCCATCGCTTGCACCTAGGCCGCAACCGTAATGACCACTTTGCCACGCGGATGTTCTGTTTCCAGGGAGCGAAAAGCATCCGGAGTGGACTCGAAGGGGTAGGCCCGATCGACAATCACTTTCACCTTCCCGGCTTCGATCCATTCTTTCAGGATGGTCAGGTCTTTGCCATTCGGCGCCGTCAGATACATGCTGCCCAACTGGCGCAGGAAGGGTGAGAGCAAAAATGCCTTGAAGACGTATCCCATGCCGCCGTGGCCGCTGTTGGGAATGATCCGGCCTTGGGGGGTAAGGACGCGCATCAAATCTGAAAAGGAATGGTTGGCTACGTTGTCCAGGATCAGGTCGTAACGCCGCCCGTTTTGGGTGAAGTCGGTATGCGTGTAGTCGACAACGTGATCTGCACCGAGCGAGCGCACGAGTTCTGCGTTCCTTGTGCTGCACACGCCGGTGACTTCGGCCTCGAGCACTTTGCCGATTTGCACGGCGAACGTGCCCACGCCCCCCGATGCGCCGTTGATCAAAACCCTCTGGCCCGGCTGTAATTTCCCCGCATCGCGCAAGCCTTGTAGAGCGGTGATCCCGCCGGTCGGCACGGCCGCGGCCTGCTCGAACGAGAGATTGGCGGGTTTGAACGCCAGCTTCTCTTCAGCCACGCTGACATATTCGGCCAGTGCACCGTTGCACGAGGCGAACACTTCGTCGCCGCTGCGGAATTGCGTCACATGCCGGCCGATTCTTTCGACCACCCCGGCCACATCCCAGCCAACGATGTAGTTTTTTTTCGGTTTTGGGAAGCCAACCATCAGCCGGGTCAACCACGGATCGCCCCGCATGGTAAATACATCGCCAACGTTGATGGAAACGGCCTTGACGCGGACCAGCACCTCGTTGTCTTTCACCAAGGGCTGGGCTACTTCAGCCAGTTTGAGCACATCCGGTGAACCATAACCGTTTTGAACAATCGCTTTCATGACTTTTACTCCTAACCCGCATAAAGCGGCACGGTCCTAACCCCGGCGCTTCATTTGCGCACTTGTGCGCCGTGCTTTTTCTGCACAAAGCGTATGGGGTAGGCATTAACCTGCACAAAGGCGGAAGATCTAGCCCTTTTGGTCGCACACCCTGTCCGGCAGCCTGTTGACTGCGATCAGCGCCAGGCCTGAATCGCGCACTTTTTTGAGCAGCCCGTACAGCGCTGCCTGGTCGCCTACCGGCCCGGTGAGAATGGTCTCGCCATTTTCTTGGGTGATTGCCAGGCCCTCGAACCACTCGGCCCACTGAGTGGTCAGGCCGCCCTCCACGCGGATCTCGTAGCAGGTGAGGGGGGGGTGCGTTGCTTCCATGAATGCAAATATACCGGCACAACGGTACTGCCGGGTAGCGACTTAAGTATTGTTTTACGGTATGGTTTGCCTGGGCTTGGACGCTCAGCCTGCTACCGGAAGACGAACGATGAAGGTGCTGCCAGGGAGGCTGGTTTCGTTGCAGCCAACGCTTTCCACCCAGATTTTTCCTTGATGGGCCTCGATAATCCCTTTGGCGATGTAGAGGCCCAGGCCAGGCCCGCCCCCTTTGAACTTGGTCTGCCCGGAAGAGTGCAGGGCCACTTCACCGATCTGACAAAACTTTTCGAAGATCAAGAGATGATATTGAGGGTCGATGCCGATACCGGTATCTTGCACGGCAAATTCTGCCCAGCTTTGATCGTTGGCCTGCACCAAACGGCCTTTTACGGCTATTTTGCCCCCATCGGGTGTGTATTTGATTGCATTGAGCAGCAGTGCATTGAACACTTTGGCGATCAGCGACGGGTCTCCCGTGACAGGCGATAGATCTTTTAGCCCTGAGACAGAGAATTCCAGTTTTCTGTCTGTGGCAGAAGGTTGTATAGTTTCCATGACGGCCGTGTAGACGTTGTGTAGTTCGACGGTTTCTTTGCTGACGGCCAGTGTACCGCTGTCGATCTTGGTGATGTCGAGCAGGGTGTTGACGATTTGTAACATACGGTTGACGCCGGCGACGATGCCGTTGAGAATGTTTTCTACCCCATCATCGGTCTGGTTTTTTAAGCTGCTGCCCAAAACCTGGGTGTAACCTTTAATGACCGTTAACGGGGTGCGCAGTTCATGGGCTGAAATGCGCACAAAATCGCTTTTCTTTTTATCAAGCTGTTCCAGTGTGTTGTAAGCCTGGTTCAGTTCGGCGGTGCGTTCTTCCACCTTCGATTCAAGCTGCGCGTTGAAGGTAGCAATTTCTCCGTAAAGCCGGGCATTTTCAAGGGCGATGGCAACCTGACTGGCAAAGGCAAATGCAACGGTGATATCGTCCTTTTCGAAGGTCCCGATCTCTTTGCGTGTCAGCGAAATCATGCCAATCACCTCATCCTGTGATATCAGGGGGACACCCATCCAGCTATGATCCAATGGAAGCCATTCGATTTGATGCCAATGGGGGTCGGCAGCCACATCTTCGATGATGACGGCCTGGCGCGTGGCAACAATCTGATTGAATAAATCCTTCACATCATCACGAATAAGAACGCGTAGTCCAGCACCTTTTTCTTTATCGGGGAAACCACGCTGGGCGATGGCTTCCAGGTAATTGCCGCGTTTGAGCATCACGGCACCGCGTTCGTACGAGAGAACTTTATCGAGTTGCTTCAGAATTTGCTTCGTGACTTTTTGAACATTCAGGCTGCTGCTGAGGACCTGGCCAATTTTCTGCATGGCTTCGGCGATCTCACGGCGTTTTTGCTCGCGTTGAAACACCTTGTTCAACAAGGAAGACTGCGCTAACAGCAAAACGTGGGTATCGAGCAAAGCGAACGACTCTTGCGAGCGCCTGACGACAATCGGTTCGTAAAACTGGTCCATGGGACGGCCGAGGGTAACGATTGCCGCCTGGTGGATCAGCATGGTTTCCGCCAGTACGAGGGGGGCCGTTTGAACCTGTTTGAGCATCACACCAATCGGTCGCCGGTGATAGACCGCCACGCCATAGAATTGGCCCAACTGCTCGAAGAACTTGCGCCGAGAAAAAACCCCCAACACCTTCCCCTTTTCTACCACGATAACGCCGGGGATTTCGGGCCGTTCCTCGAAGATATGGGCAATTTCCAGTCCCATCGTGCCTGGTGGGACTTGAAAATCATGTGTTGGCAGTTCGGCTAACGTCGAGGAAAGGGTCAACTTCACCAGATAGTCGATCCCGATCGGTAGCTGATCCCAGGTAAAGTTTTCGGCATCTAGCGCAGGCAAGAGGGATGTTTGTTTTGTATTGGGCATGGGATACTCCACCCCCGATTATAAAAGAGCAAGTGTTAAGGCTTTGTAAAAGATAGTCACTCTTTTACAAGCCCCAGTTCTCTGGCTCGGGCAACTGCCTCAGTGCGGTTTTGTGCCTGGAGCTTGGCAAAAATGCGCAAGTTGTGCCCCTTGACGGTGCTGAGGGCCAGGTAAAGCCGGCGGCCAATTTCGGCGTTGGATAGCCCTTGGGCAACCAGGTGCAGGATTTCAAGTTCGCGCGGACTCAGCGTTTCCGAGGTTGGGTTGTGTGGATGTGCGTGTGCGTCGATTTCTGGCGTCCTGGCCGTTACAGCTTGCGGGAAAGACGCCAGGATGTGCTCCACGTAAGCGCGCAGCGGATGAACGGCATTACGCGGTTGTTTCTCGATAACCGTTTTTAAGTCGGCCATTAACAGCCACATTGCCTTGCCTTCGTTCGTAAAAGTGCGCAGATACCCTTCTGGTTCGGCAAGAGTCAGGGCGCGTTCCAGTGAAGCGACGGCCTGGGATTGGTTCCCTTGCGCCTGGTAAGCGAGCGCTCGCGTGAGCAAAATTTCGATCGCGCTCCCTGCTCGTTTTTGGGCCTCTGCCAACACCAGCAGGCGTTCGAGCAGTTCGTCAACCCCCGCAAAAGTCTTCTCCGCCGTGAGCACCCGCACCAGCGTGAGGTGTTCGTACTCGCCCAGGTAAGTCACCTCACCAGACGTCGAAAGGCGATGCGCCTGCATCCAGGCCCGGGCTTTGTCCAGGCGTCCCTGTTTAAGGTACAGCCGCGCTTTCTGGGCTTCGATGGGCTGTGTGTCGGGGATGGGGTTCTTGATGTAGACGCGTTGCGCCTCATCTAACCGTTCGATGGCTGCATCCACCTCGCCGGCCGATTCTTTGAGGCGGGACTGGGCAATTTGCCAACGCGACGGCCAGTCTACCAGGGTGGTTTGGCGATCCAGTTTGGTGGCTTCTTGCAGGTGCCGCGTGGCCGTTTCGTCGTGGCCCCATTCGTGCGCCAGCATGGCCAACCCCAGGTGGTGGTGAGCGGTGATCGTCTCCACCTCGCGGCCTTGCGCGGCAGCCAGGCCGAGCGCCTGATCGTAGGCGGCTTTGGCTGCCCGGAGCCGCCCCAGGGTGCTCAAAAGATCGGCTGCGGCAAAGGCGCTGGCAACTACAAAGACAGAATTTCCCAGTTTTGTCATGATATCCATCCAGTCACAGATGGCATCGAGGGCGGCTTCCAGGTTTCCACTGGTCCAGTGGGTGAGTTCTAAGGTGATGGCGGCCTGGGCGCGGCGGTAAACGTCTTCGGCCCGAATGAGTTGCAGGGCCTGCTCGGTGTGTTGGATGGTTTCGGCCAGTTTGCCTTGCACCTGGGCATTGTAGGCGCGGGTCAGGGCGATGTCGCCTGGTAGGGGTGTAAACTCGGCCTGGTGGGGCGCTTCGGCCAGGGCGTTTTCGGCGTTTTGCAGGTGCTTCTCGCTCGTTTCCGGTTCGCCCATATCGGAGAAGGCCCGCCCGATCTGGTAGCACAAGCCAGGCCGGGTGCGGACAACCGTCTCTGGCAGCTTTTTCACCCAACCGACCCAGGCGGCAGATTGGAAGGAGCCTTCCATGCCGGGCCAGGCGGCTTCGGCCAGGTATGCCGCCCGCTCGAAGTCTTCGGCAGCCAGGGCATGCCGGAAGGCTTCGTTCAGGTCGCCGTTTGCCTCATACCATGCGCTGGCGCGCAGATGGAGGCCGGGGAATTCATCGGGCTTTCCCAGGCGTTGGCGCAGCAAATCGCCGAACAGGTGATGATAGCGGTACCAACGCCGTTCTTGATCGAGTGGGACGATGAAGAGGTTGGCGCGTTCGAGGGTTTCCAGCGTTTGCTGTACGGAAGACGCCGGCTCGCCCAGGACGGCCCCACACAGCGGGCCGCACAGGCGGTTGAGAATGGCTGTGCGCAGCAGAAAATTTTGTACGTGTTCCGGCTGCCGTTGCAGGACTTCTTCGAGCAGGTAATCGAGCACGAAGCGGTGGCTGCCGGTGAAGGATTGGATGAATGCGGTAGGGTCGGTTTCTCCGTGCGTGGCGGGTGACGTTTGCATGGCAACTGCGGCCAGCTGTAGCCCGGCGATCCAGCCTTCGGTGCGGGCCTCGAGGGCGATCACATCAGCATTGGAGAGCTTCAGGCCCATGACACGGTTGAGGAACTCGGCGGCCTCGGCGGGGGTGAAACGCAGGTCGGCGGCGCGCAGCTCGGTCAGTTGGCCGCCGGCGCGCAGGCGGGGCAGGGCCAGGTTAGGGTCTTCGCGGCTGGCGATGACGAGATGTAGCGGCGGGGGGATGTGGTCGAGTAAGAAGGCCAGGGCAGCATCTACCGACGGAGAGTCGAGCAAGTGGTAATCGTCGAGGACAAGAATCAACTTGTCTGGCAGGCCGGCGATTTCGTTCGACAGGTCGATCAGCAGGCATTTGGCAGGCGGCGGCTGGGGCGTTTGCAGGGCGGCCACAAGTCCTTCGCCCAGGTTGGGAGCCACCGTCTGCAAGGCGGAAACGAGGTAAAGCAAGAAGCGCATTGGATCGCTGTCGGCTTCGTCAAGGGAGAGCCAGCAGTATTTTAGCGTACCGATTGTGGATTGCTGCTTGGAAGATTTTTCAAAATCCGTATTCAGCAATCGCAGATCAGCAATCCACTCGCTGAGCAGGGTGGTCTTGCCGAAACCCGCCGAAGCGGAGACGAGAGTCAGTTTGCGCCCGGTGGCCAGGCCCTCGTTCAGGCGCGCTACCAGGTGTGGGCGGGAGACCAGCCCTGGTCGAGGCGGTGGAACGTAGCATTTGGTAGCGAGCAGGGGCGCAGGCATGAGACAATTATAAATCGTGCGGGACAATCATGCATCGGTGGCGAACACAGTTCATGGTGCTCGAATAGTTCGCACGGCATGGTACCCAACTCTTGCCAGAATACGTTCACCCGGGTGTGGGGCCTGAATCCATTCAAATTATGGAGCCAGGCATCGAAAACATGGCCTTTGCGCCCTCAACCTCCGAAACGTAACAGCCAGGCCAACTACGTTGAGGTTTTGGGCAGCATCAGCGCAACGACTGCCAGCACCAGCAATGGTAAGTGCATGACGCCCATCACGACCCTGTCGGGGTCGGCCCAATGTACCAGGTTTAGTAATCCATAAAGCAAGGCGTTGAAGGCTGTCAAACGAAAAGCGAATCCGTCCGTGCCGGGATACGACAGGATCAGCAAGAACAGAAAAACGGGGGTCATGAAACAATATGCCAGCCCATAATCTGGCGAAGTCAACAAGAGTACCGGGTTGAAGTCGAAAACCACCCTGCTCCCATCCAGTGACATAGGAAGCCAAAAGGCAAGCAGAGGAAGGGGAAGCAGGAGCCAGCGCCTGGCGGGAACGGCCTTGAATGAAAACTTGATTTTGTCCTGCCACGCTACCCACAACCAAAGAACCCCCAATAATCCAGTTGTAACCAGGGCGCCAGTCTGGACAGCGAGGCCGAACGATGCGGTCACGGCGTGGGTTTGGACGGCTGCCACGACAAGATAGTTCAAGCCGAAATATGCTGCAATCGCCCGTCCAGCCACACGCGGATGAATGATTGCGAGCGCAAGCACGCCCAGGGTAGCCAGGTGAAATACCCATCCCCAAGCCGCATACGGCTGGGTAGAAGCCGTCAATATTTCCATAATGACCGATTGGGTGTTGCGCGGGTCGTACGGGATTTCTGAATAAGGCGGCCAAAAACAGAGAACAAGCAGCAGCAAGTAAGCCAACGGATATAACCATCTGTGCAGAGCGAAAGTTTTCATTTGTTCACTTGTCCCATGAAAAAGCTGCCCATTTGCATTAACATCCGGTTTGAAATTAGGGACATGAATGGGGCCAGCAACTTGAAAGATAATATTTGCAGTTGGTTGGCGATACCTGCCACAACTGTGCGTTTCCCGCTCATCAATGCGCGGTACCCGATCAAGGCAACCTCGTTGGCCGGCATGGCGTTTTGAAAAAGGCGCACATCCTGCATTCCGTGTCGGGATACAAACTCGGTTTGGGTTGCGCCGGGGCAAAGTGTTGTGACCGTTACACCACTCCCATCCAACTCGGCGGCAATTGCTTCCGAAAAACTCAAAACATAGGCCTTGGATGCACAATACACGGCATTCAGGGGGCCTGGCACGAAAGAACCGGTGGAGCCCAGGTTGAGGATTCTCCCTTGCCTGCGCTGAAGCATATCTGGCAGCAGCAAGTGGGTTAACTGGGTGAGCGCCGTGATATTAACTTGAATCAGAGCAAGCAATTTTTGCTCATCGGCTTCTGTAAAAGGTGCATACACCTGTGTGCCGGCATTGTTGACCAGAATATCAATCAGGATACCGGATTGCCGCAACGTCTCCATAATCTCATTGGCCGCTCCTGGCCTGTCGAGGTTGGCAGGGATCACCGTCACCGATATATTGTGTGATGCCCGCAGTTCCTGCGCCAGTGAGATTAATTTCTCGTGGTTACGAGCAACCAGCACCAGTCCGAAACCATCCCGGGCGAATACTCGCGCCAATTCCAGGCCAATACCGCTGCTGGCTCCTGTAATCAAAACGGTCTGCGTGTTTTCTTCGTTCATAATGGTCCTTTCTGTGTGGTCATTCCCACCAATATGGTTGTGATGACAGACTTGCATTCACGGCAGAAGTCAAAGGAGAAAAGTTCCATACCCGGCTCGTTTTTAATCACATCCCGCACCACTGGCGCAGGATTGGTCAATTGGTGCAACCCCAACAGGAAGGTGTAAATCCACATCGCTGCCTGTGCGCCCTGACCAGGTTGCAGAACCGGCAGGCAGGCTTCCAATTTCTCTCCGAGGCGCGTTATGCGCTCAAGTAACATCCGCTTCAAAGCCAGGGCGGTCGGGTAGTCAATGTTCTGCTCCAGAACGACATGAAGAATTGAGAAGAGACGGGTTAGCGCTGGGCGAGCGCTAAGTGTTCCACAAATGACAGTTGCCACGTCAAAAACATCGTCACAGCCTGCAAGGGCAGATAGCTCCTTTTCGAGCACGTCAAACCACTCGATGAGTTGCTGTTCCTGTACCGCCAGAAAAAGCGCCTCTTTTGTGCCAAAATAAAGATAAACCGTTCCCTTTGCCAGTTTTGCGACGCGGGCAACATCTACAACATTGATTTGCTCATACGGGTTGTTTTGGAAAAGTTGCCAGGCAGCACCCAGTAAAACCTGACGGCGCTCCCGCCGTTGCTCATCCGTTACCGCACGTTGTTTGATCATTGGCCTCATCCTTTCAATCTTTTAATGCAAATGACCGCTGGTCATTTGCGAGATAATTGTAAGTGACCACGGGTCATTTGTCAAGAGGTTTTAGAACTTGATTTTTTTGGGGTTGTGAGCGTGCCAGGCAACCAGGTTGCAGCACGTTCACAACCCCAAGATGCGGGAATTCCTCACGCTCAACCCGGAATACCCGAAAAGGTTTGTTCCTGCATGGCGACATAGAGCTTTTCGTCGCAACTTCTCAACAAATCGGGGCGCTGTGCGCTTGCGAAGCAAACGCACAGCGCCCACTTCCCCCTTTTCCTATTGACGAGAAATTGCTGCGAAGAAGAAATATTATTGACTGAATATGGATTCAGTGATATAATCTATTCGCTGAATCCATATTCAGTCAATAAGGAGAGTCAATTGTCCCCGCGGAATAAAGAACTCAGCGAAGAAATGCGGATCCACAGCAGGGCTGCGTTGATTAGCGCAGCGCGTCAATGCTTTGCGGCCAACGGTTACTTCAATGTACGCATTGCGGATATTGCCCGGCAGGCTGGGATGAGCCAGGGCAGTATCTACTGGTATTTTGCCAGCAAAGAGGAACTGCTCAAGGCGGTTCTGAGCGAAGCATTTGAATCGCTTGGCAGCCTGATGGCGCAGGCCGCCGCCGGAACAGGCTCGGCCCGCCAAAAGCTGGACGATTTGATCGACAGGCTGTTAAATCACGCCCGCCAAGGCAGCGATTTGACCGCCATCATGATTTCGATGCTGGGGTATCAAAATGGCGAGATGTTCATTCGCCTGGGGTTCGATATGGATGAAATCGGCCTGGGCTACACCCAGTCGCTGCTCGCCATCCTCAATCAAGCCCAATCCGAAGGCATTATCCCGGCGGAACATGATTCGCTGGCGCTGACAATAATGTTCTTTGGTATGTTCAATGGGATGAACCTGGTCTACGGGCAGGATTGGCTCGATTTACCGCCCGAAGCGCTTAAGGCCGGGATGCTGCGCCTGTTGGGCGTTCAGAACTGAAATCATCGAGGCAAATCAATGGCCGATATTCTTCTCATCAATGGTGGGCCGCGCAAGCATGGCAACACGATGCAGGTTGCCGAATGGGTGGCGGAAGGCGCCAGGGGGCAGGGCGCACAAATTGAGATCATTCACCTGGCGGATTGGCGCATCGAACACTGCCGTGGTTGCAATGCGTGTGCGCGCACCGGTCGCTGTTGTGTCAAGGACGACCATGCGGCAATTTGCGAAAAATTGGATCAGGCACAGGGGGCGATTGTCTGCTCGCCGATCTTTGGCGGCTCGTATTCGGCCATTATGAAGACTTTTTTCGACCGTCTGACCAATATCATCGGTTTCACCGGGCGCTTCGATCATCTTTGTACGGTGGGCATTACCACGGCTAAGTTCGATGATCGTCTCAAGGTTGCTCGGGAATTGGCCGCACTCAACAGCAGTTGGAGCGGCTCTGGCTATGTTACCGGGTATATTCACAAATCGGTCCTGGATAAAACCAGGTGCCGCATCCTGGCCCTGGCTCCTGAAAACAGCCCTGTTTTGTACACCAGTGCCCGTCGCCTGGGAGAAAAATTAGTGCGCGATATCGAGCATGGGCAGCGCAGCACGCTCCCATGGCCGGTGCGTCTGCTTTTTAAATATCTCGTGCTGCCGGGCATCGGGCAGGTGTTGGTGAACCACCAGGATGAAATGCCCTTTCTTTATCAGATGATGCAGGAAAAGAGCATCATCACCCAACCCCTGCTTGCCAAACACGCCCGGCAGATGATGAAATTGAAGCCTGGCTCCGTATCCAAAACAACCGAAAAAGTGGTGTTTTGCAGATAACTCATCATAGCAACCGAAAGAAGGGGGGAGATGGGTGTTGTGAGTTTGCGAAGCAAACTCAC
>JBMOLU010000061.1:0-32849 GCA_049325275.1 Chloroflexota bacterium | reverse complement strand
GGGCGCGCCCACCCCCACCCCCCCCCCCCAACACCCATCTCCCTTGTTGATCGAGAAGTTACCGAAGAGGTTTCAAATGAACTCGAAAAGTCTATTCTGGCTGATTCCGGCGGCAGCCGGGATAATCATCCTCTACCTGAAAGTGATTCGCCCCTGGCAATTGCACTGGGGCGCCACGGACGACGAACTCGCCCGCACCATGCCTGGTGATAACGATGTCCCGGCCCCTTCCTTCGATGCCACGCGGGGCGTCACCATCCACGCCCCGCCCGAAGCCATCTACCCCTGGATCGTGCAGATCGGGATGAACCGCGCCGGTTGGTATAGTTACGACCTGCTCGATAACCTGGGCCGCCCCAGCGCGCGCCAGCTCTTGCCGGAGCACCAGCAAATTCATATCGGCCAGTTGATTCCGATGAGTCCTGATGGAAAATACGGGGTCTACGTCAAAGAATTCAAGGAAAATGAGTGGATTCTGTGGAACGACCAGGAGAGCGACACCACCTGGTTCTGGGGCCTCTGCCCCAATGGGGAAAACCGCACCCGATTGGTGACGCGGGTCCGCATGAAATATCACTGGAACTCGCCTGCCGCCCTGTTCAACCTGCTGGTCGAGTTCGCCGACCTGCCGATGATGCGCAAGTGCCTGCTGGGGATTAAAGAACGCGCTGAGAAATTATCTGGTGGCAAGCCCACTTAAGTAAGTGGAATTGCGTAACGATGCAACTGCCAACCAGCCAACGGCAACGATAGAAAGCACACCGCCGATCATCGATGGCACGCCAATCAGCACAGGCAGGCCAGCGCTGATGCCTATCCCAATGAGTAAGCAAAAAATGCTGCTCAGCACAAACAAGCTGCCGGGGATGCGCAGCGACGTAATTCTCCACATCAGCAGGCCGTAGATCAATCCTGGAATGCCCAACAGGAAGTAGGAAAACTGGTCGAACAGTTGGATCGTCGACTGCGGCCAGATTTGCAGCCAATGCTGCAGGTGGGCAAACGCTATCGGTTGCAACTGGGGGTCATTCCACTGATTGATTAACACCGGTACGATCACGAGTTGTGACAAATAGGATACCAGCGCCAGGATGGCGTACAGCGGCACAAAAACCAGCCCGGCGGCGGCCCACTCGGCATGTTCCCGTTTGAGCAGCCCGTATAGGCTGCCGTACAGCAATGTGTTGCAAAGTGTCAGCAGTAGGGCGTTGATATAGGTGGCGCTGAAATAGAGCCCATGCTGTTCTTTGGCGAAGGCCAGAGCATCATCGAATGATTCCATCGAGCCATATTCCGCAGCCACGCCGATCATCTGGCCCAGCCAGATCAGGGTCAGGAGGAAGACGGCAGAAGCCAGGATACCGGTAGTTTTTGCGTTCATGCCTGCTCCTGGATTGTGCCGGTGATATGCAAGAAATGGAAGATAGTTTCTTGCAATGTCTCTCCCAAGACAGGCGGAAAGATGGTGTAACAACCGATCAGCAGGGCGTTCAGCATCCTGGATAATCGCTCGGCCTGTTGGGCAGTGTGTCCCGACTGCTCGAACCAGCGCCGGGCGTGCGCCACGCGGGTTTCGTCGATGCGCTGTACGTAGGCCTGCACTTGCGCATCCTGAAAAGCCCACGCCCGCAGGCTAATCTCGACAGTAGGCGATTCGGAAGCCAGGATGGCGAGAAAGCGGGTGAATACCTCGGCCGGGCCACCGGCGGCATCCGACATGGTGACGATGCGGATGGTATATTCCTGTTCCCAAAATGCCAGCAATGCGTTTTTATAGTCTTCGACATTTTGAAAGTGATGATAAAACGAACCTTTGGTGACGTTCAGTTTGCGTGTCAGGCTTTCAATCGTCAGCCCGGCGGTGCCTTCGGCGGCGAGTACATCAAAGCCGGCGGTAAGCCAATCGTTGCGGGATATGCGCATCTTGCTCCTCCTGATAGAATACCATACGGTATGGTATGTAATAGTGTACCATACCGTATGGTATCTTGCAAGCGCGTTTCACCAGGTAATTGGGAAATCAAGGCTCGGGGGGAGACTGGCTGGCGAGCCGACTCGCCAGGATGGCTATCGGCTTTTGGGCGGCCACGAAACGCGCGACGATAGCGGTTTGCCCATCTGCCGGGTTGAAGGGGATGGTTTCGGCTTCGGTGATTGCAAACCCGTGACGCCTCATCGCAGTTTCCAATTCGGGGATTTTCAAGAAACGCAGGGGTGGCAAGAGACCGATTTGGGCGGGGATTGAAATGAGCCGGTTGATCCAGTTCAGGACGGGTGTATCCTGTCCCATGCAGGCGGTCGAAGAGATGAACCAGCCGCCCGGTTTCAATAGATGGTTGATCTGGTGTAGCGCCTGGGTTAGATCATTGAGCAGGTGCAAGACTCCGAAAGCCAGGATCACGTCAAATGAGCCTGGTTCAAACTGGGGGTCGAAAAGGGTGGCCTGCAAGAAACGCGCATTGCCGATTTTCTGCTTCTCGGCGTTTTGTCTCGCAGCCGCTATCATTTTGGGTGAGATGTCGATGCCTTGAATCGTTCGCACGTGGCCGGCCAGCCCGAGGGTTTTGATGCCCGTGGCGCAGCCGAAATCCAGGGTCAGGTCGGTGGGGCTTAGGTATTTGCAGGTGTTTTCGATGAGCCTGGCGTGCAGGTGCGGGTAGCGCGCTTCCTGTTGCTCGAAAGTTCTCGCAGCCCTGTCCCAGAAACTGATGGTCACGTTCATGGTCAATCAACCTCGGACAAAGCTGGTTGGTTTTCCCGAGTGCCTTTGATCAAAAGCCACAGGCACAGTGCAGCTTCGGCGATGAAACTTTCCGCCAAAAGCGGGTAACTGATGAACTCGTAGGCCGGGAAAAAGAAGGCCTGGAAGAACCAGAGCAGGATAGCCACGCCGTCAATCAACAGCAGGATGCCCAGGAGTTTCGGCAGAAAGCCCGACTTGTATATCAGATACCCCAGTGGGAAGAGCCAGACGCCAAAGAAGATATTGGCAATCAGGAAGCCATTTTTATACAAATCGAGAAGCAGGAAGGCCAACGTGTGAAGCTGAACTTCTGCGCCGCTCAAAATCAGCATGGCGGCCAACTCACAGAGCAAACTCACGCATTTGATCGAGACCCCGGCCAGGTTCAAGAGCAGGAACAGCAGCGCCAGGTCAAGATCGACCTCTTTCAGCAACCGGTATAAAGCCCAGGCCGCCAGCAGGAAGAATATTGCTGCGAATAGGAAACTGACAAAACCCAGGCGAAACAGCCACTCCGAAGTGATGATCTTGCTGGCGACATCGGCAGCGTTGCCCATGCCCACCGAGGTCGAGTGGACGCCGTTATCGGCCAGGAAAAAGAGAACGAAGTAGGTGAGATAGAAAAAACCGGCCAGGCGGGCTTTCTTTTTGAGCGTCTCCATTTTGATCCTCCACTTTTTTTGAGAACTTTTTATCGCTTTGACATTCTCATTTCACTCCCGGATGCCTTTGACCAAAATCCACAAACCAACTCCCAATTCAAAAGGCACATACGGAACATACAGGATAAACGGAAATTCAATCCCCAATACCATCAATGGTGCGCCCAGGGCGAAGGGCAGCACGGTGATCAGTCCCCACAGCGAGAGCGGGCGCGGTACCAGCCAGGCCTGATCGAGCAAGGCATAAAACAGGATCGCCCCGGCCACAAAGGCCATAATATGCAGCGTCCCACCGACAAACTCCATCGAGTCGCAGGCCAGCCTTGCCAGCCGCAACGCCTCGGCAGACTGCCCGGTGGCAAATTCCTGGCTCAGGCCGAGCAGGGAAAAGGTGGCCATTCGGCTGGCCGCCAGCAGCGCGCCTTCGAGAATGTAAAAGCCCAGGGCGGTAAGGGCCAGTTTCTCGTTTTGTTTGCGCAGAGCCAGGAAAAGCAGCGCCCCTAAAAAGATCACCCCCAGGGCAGTGAGCATATCGAGCAAAATGCAAACGCGCAGCCAGATGGGATTTCCGGCGATCTGGCGCAGGGTTTGGGCCATGTCGCCTTCCGTGAACCACAGTGGGCGCAGGATCACGCCGCTGGTGAACGAGGTGATAAATTGAAGCAGGAAGGCCAGGCCCAAAAGGCGGGATGCTTTTTGCGTTGTCTTCATATCGTTTTGGCGGTTACGAAGTCATATGGATAACGATCTTGCCCCGGGCGTGGTTGGTGCCCAGGTAGCGTAACGCTTCAGGGGTTTCGTGCAGTGGATAGCGCCGGTCAATGGCCGGGACGATTTTTCCGGCTTCGAGCATCTCTTTGAGCGTTTGCAAGCCTTCCTGGCTGACGTGCGCCGAGACGCTGCCAAATTGGCGGCCGTCTTTTTCGGAATACAAGCCACCCAACAAAAGCACTTCAAACATCTGCCGTGGTTTGCCGCCAGCCATCACATAAACGCCCCTGGGGGTGAGGGCGCGTTTATAAGCGGAGAGCGGGTGATAGCCATTGGCGGCGTAAATCAAATCATACCGTTTGCTGCTCTCTGTAAAGTTTTCTTGGGTGTAATCCACTACATGATCCGCCCCCAACTGGCGTGCCTGCTCGATATTGCGCGTGCTGCACACGGCAGTGACTTCGGCCCCGAAGGCTTTGGCGAGCTGCACCGCAAACGTTCCCACCCCACCGGCCGCACCATTGATCAGCACTTTCTGGCCGGCCTGGATTTTGCCATTGTCGCGCAACCCTTGCAGGGCGGTCAGGCCGGCCACCGGCACCGCCGCGGCCGCTTCGAACGACAGGTTGGCGGGTTTTAGCGCCAGTTGTTCTTCCTTGCCCAGGGCGTATTCGGCAAAACCACCGTTGCCAATATCGCCAAAGACATCGTCCCCGGGTTTGAAGCGGGTGACGTTTTTGCCCACCGCTTCCACCGTCCCGGCAATGTCCGCTCCACGCACCGGGTTTTTGGGCCTGAGTAGCCCCAGGCCCATCAAGCGCACGAGGAAAATATCGGCGGTGAGCAGGTGCCAATCCAGCGCGTTGACGGAGGCAGCGTGGACTTGAACTAAAATTTGATCATCATTGGGGGTGGGTTTCTCCATCTCCGTGAGTTGCATGACATCGGGTGAACCATATTGGGTGTGAACGATTGCTTTCATGAGTTTTTCCTTAACCTTTCGGGGCTTTATATCGAGATGACCACATTACCGCGCTTGTGCCCGGTTTCGACATGGCGGTGCGCATCGGCAGTTTGCTCCAGCGGGTAGATCCGTTCGACCACCGGCCTGAGACGCCCGGCCTCGACCAGTTCTGTGAGCCGCATCAGAGCATCTATTCCCAAGGCGGGTGTGCCATCATCCACCGAAATCAACCTACCGTTTGCGGCCAGCGCCTTGTGGCAGGCGATTTTTCCGCTGTAACGTTTGCCCACGGCATCGAAGATCAGATCGTAGCGCTCCGGGCGTTGGGTGAAATCCTGGTGGGTGTAATCGATCACCGCATCTGCACCCAGCGCTTTGACGAAATCCAGGTTGGCGGTGCCGCACACGCCGGTTACATGCGCCCCCAGATGTTTTGCCAGTTGGATGGCAAACGTGCCGGTTGCGCCGGAAGCGCCAAAGATCAGCACGCGCTGCCCGGCCTGCACCTGTCCCTGTCCCAGGAAGTGCCAGGCCAGCCCACCGCGCGAAGGCAGGGTGGCGGCCTCGGCATAACTCAGATTGGCCGGTTTGGGCGCGATCAGAGCATCTTGCGGGCCGCGCATGCCATCGGCGGGCAGGCAGGCATATTCGGCATATGCCCCAAAATACTTGCCGGTAAAAGCCATCACCGGGTCGCCGGCCCGGAAGCGCCGCACTGCGCTGCCCACGGCCTCTACCTCTCCAGCTAAATCCAGCCCCAGCACCGGGTTACGCGGCCGGCCAAAGCCGACAAAGATACGCATCGGCAGCCATAAGAGCGGTCTGACTTTGCCGCTGCGCACGATGCAGTCGGAGATGGTGATGGCGGCGGCATGGACGCGGATCAGGATTTGGCTGCCAGTGGGTGTAGGTTTTGGCAGTTCGCCGGGCCGCAGGACTTCCGGCGGGCCGTAGGCGGTACAGATAATCGCTTTCATGCATTCTCTCCTGGAGACCCTAAAGGTTTTGGAAAACCTTTAGGGTCTTTGAACTGTAACGACCACATTGCCTTTTTTGTGGCCCTGTTCCACGTAGCGATGCGCCTCGACAATTTGCTCCAGCGGGTAGATGCGGTCAATCACCGGCCTGATTTTTCCCGCTTCGACCAGCTCGCGCAGAAAATCCAACCGTTTGGCGGTACAGATGGATGCACCGGTTTTGACTTTTTTGCTCGACAGTGAAGTGGCGAGCATTTGCGGCAGGGCCGAGTGCAGGAAATCGGTCACGGCGCTGGAGAGATACACGCCGCCGGGTTTCAAGGCGCCCTGGCACTGTGCAAACGAGAACTTTCCCACGCTATCGAAAATGATGTCGAAGCTTTCGCCGCTGTGGGGAATTTGTTCTTGAGTGTAATCAATCACCCGCTCCGCGCCGAGGGATTTGACCATTTCCAGGTTGGCCGTGCTGCACACGCCGGTCACGGTTGCGCCGAAGTATTTCGCCAGTTGCACCGCATACGAGCCCACCGAGCCGGAAGCGCCATTGATGAGGATGTTTTGCCCCGGCCTGACTTTGCCGATGTCGCGCAGGAAGGTCAGAGCGGTTAGCGCGCCATCGGGGACGGCGGCGGCCTGCTCGTAATTGAGATTCGCCGGTTTGCGCGCCAGCCCGGCCTTTTCGGGCAGGCAGATGTACTCGGCGCAGCCGGCCATTTTGACCATCGTGGCGCTGAAAACCGGGTCACCCGGCTGAAAACGCCTGACCGACTTTCCCACCGCTTCCACTTCCCCGGCCAGTTCGATGCCGAGGATGGGGTTACGCGGGCGCCTCAGGCCGAGGATGAGGCGGCTCCAGGTCGGTTCTCCCCGGCGGATCAGGCAGTCGGTGGCGGTGACGGTGGCAGTGTGGATGCGGATCAGCACTTCGTTGGCCCTGGGAGTGGGCTTCGGCACATCGGCAATCACCAGGACTTCGGGCGGGCCGTAGGCGGTGCAAAGGGCGGCTTTCATCGAACCGCCTCGGTTGGGGAGTAGCCTTTGACAATCAGCCAGACGGCCAGCACCATTTCCTGCACCATGATGGGGAGCATGAGCAGCATTTGGGGCGGAGAAAATGCGTCAACCAGGCCGAACATCCCGGCAAGGGCGCCGGTCAACATCAGCAGCAGGGCCAACAGGCCCCAGGCAGATAGCCAGCGGGGCAGGAGCCGGGTTCTGTAAAATACGGTGTAGTAGATGAATGCCGCAACGCACCACGGAAAGAGATAGAATCCGTTGCTCATCCATTCTCTCACCGACATAATGATCGCGGCAGTGGGCTGGAAAAAGGAAGCGACAGGACTGCCAGCTCTCACAAATTCCTCGCTCAAAGCCAACAAAACCGCCGTGCTGATGGCGCTGGCGAGTTGGAGCGTCCCTTCCATAACGCGGAAACCCACCACGCCCATGGCCAGTGCCTCGCCGTGCGGTTTCAGGATCGGGTACATCGAAATACCGATCCCGGCGCAGGCCAGGCCCATGACGATGACGCTGAGAGCAAACAGCAAGACATCGTTGCTGTGTGCCGCCATCAGAGAAAGATAGTCTGGGGATGAAATGGATTGGCCCCACAAACCCGTCGCGACCATCACCGGGACAGTTCCCAGGATGAACAAGATGCCTGTGATGCGAGCGGTTGCTCTTGAATTACTGATGTTGGTCGTGCTCATTTTGTATCTCCTTGTTTTTTTAGAGATCCTAAAGGTTTCCGAAAACCCTTAGGGTTTTTGAACCATGACGACCACATTGCCCTTTTTGTGGCCCTGATCGACATAGCGATGCGCCTCCACAATCTGCTCCAGCGGGTAAACCCGGTCAATCACCGGTTTGAAATGCCCGGCTTCGAGCAAGTCTTTGAGTTCGTCGATTTCCTGGAAGCGCGTCTGGCCGGTTGTGGGGCGGGTGTCTCGGTGGACATTCAGGTACACCCCGCCGGGTTTGAGGGCCTGGCGGGCCTGGGCGGGTGGGAACTTGGCCACCGCATCAAAGACCACATCGTAGGTTCGGCCTTGTTGGGTAAAATCCTGGCGGGTATAGTCTAGAACGTGCGTCGCGCCGAGCGATTTCACCAGATCGAGATTAGCCGTGCTGCATACCCCGGTCACTTCGCAGCCAAACAGGTTGCGCGCCAGTTGCACGGCGTTCGTCCCCACCGCGCCGGACGCGCCGTAGACCAGCACCTTCTGTCCCGGCTGGAGTTTGGCTTGCTTCAAACAGCGCAGCGCCGTCCCGCCGCCGCCGACCGAAGCGGCGGATTCGCCGTAGTCCAGGTTGGCCGGCTTGAGCGCCAGCGCGCCGTTTTCCGTGAAGCACTTGTACTCGGCGTAGCCGCCCCAATCGGCCTCGAAGGTGGAGGCAAAGACGGCGTCGCCCGGTTTGAAGCGCGTCACCGCCGCGCCAACTGTTTCGATGTCCCCGGCCAGTTCCATGCCCAGGACCGGACGGCGCGGCCTGAAAACGCCCAGGTACAGACGGGCAAACAGCCACTGCCCCGGTGGGACGGTAAAACTGCGCATCCGGCAATCGCCGATGGTCACGGTGGTGGCGCGGACTTTGACCAGCACTTCGTTCGGGCGCGGGGCGGGTGTGGGCAGGTCGGCCACGTGCAGGACTTCGGGCGGGCCGTACCGGGTGTAGATCATCGCTCTCATCGTTTTTCTCCTCTAACGCTTGTTCTGCTGAGATAACGCCTGTCGGCCGAAAAGCTCTTGAAGGGCAGCCTGGTTGAATCCTTTAATCACCAGCCAGAGGCCCATCACGATTTCTTGGGGTGCCAACACCATTTGCAGGTAAAACCCAAAACCGGAATCCATGTGGAAGAAATGCAGCACGGCATAAACCATCGAAGTTACGACGCCGACCAGGCCCCAAACGGTCAACCAGCGCGGAATCAATCGTGTTCGATAGAAGGAGATGTATAAACACGTAGCCCCGATCAGAAACATGAATGTGCCCACCGGCCCGAGCAGGTCCTGGAACCGATACAAGACATTGCCAACAGACTGCAAAGCAGTCGAATCGGCCCCGGGGGCAACATATTCATTGCCGAGCGCGACGAGCGTCAAAAGGCTGAGCGTCGAAGTTAAATACCAGCTTCCCTCCAACGCCCCACGGAAAAGCAACATACCCAGTGCAAGCTCTTCACTGTCTTTCTTAAAAATTGGGTACAAGAAGACCGTCATCGCCACCAGTGAAATCCCCATCAAGAGCGTAAAAAATGCTCCCCCGGTTAGCCGGGATGAGTTGGCGGCAACGAGGCCCAGTAAATCCAGGCCGGAAAGTGGTTTGGCGGTTACGATCGAGGAAAGCACTTCGCCGCCAATCACTGCACCCGTAACCCCAAAAAATGTTCCCAAGAAGTAGAGCGCGCCAGCCATCACTGCACTCATTCTGTAGGTTTTCACCGGGGTTTCACTTTTGTTTCTGTTCGCATTCATCGTTTACTCCTGATCGGTTTTATTTACCGGGTTGACGGAGATCAGCGTCAGCCCGGCATCGCGCACTTTCTTGAGCAGGCCATGCAGGGCGGCCTGGTCGAGGCCTGGGCCGGTGAGTATGCTTTCGCCATGCTCACTGAGCGTGATGCTCAGGTGGCCCAGCCAGTCGGCCCATTCCGCATCCAGGTGGCCTTTGAGGCGCACCTGGTAAGTCAGCGGTTCGGTGGAATCGGTTGTGGGGGTGAGATCGTCTGCCATGACAGTTCCTTATCTGTGGTGTTGCGGCGTTCTCGACAAGTTATACGGCAGATGAAGGCGGAACGTTATACCTCCAAAGAACTAATTGCGGAACTAATCGGGGCGGGCCAGGCAACTGGGTTGCAACTCGCTCACAACCCCTCACTTTATCGAGAAGTTACAAAAAAGGACTGCTTTTCAGCAGCCCAGCGGCAGGCAAAGTGGCGAATTGGACTCGAGTGGGTATGAAAACAGCCTGTGGCGCAGGTCTCTGGCTCGCGCGGGCATGGCCTTGTCTTTACAGCAGGCCGTGCTCCCTGCCGCGGGCGACAGCCTGGGTGCGGGTAGCGGTGTCCAACTTGCCAAAGATATTGCGCACGTGTGCTTTGACGGTGTAGAGCGAAAGGTACAGCCGGTTGGCGATCTGTTCGTTGGTCAGGCCATCGGCAATCAGACGCAGGATTTCGGTTTCGCGGGAAGTCAGGATTTCTGGTTTCTGATTTCTAACTTCTGATTGCGCTGGCAAAGAGAAACCAGCCAGGAGCTTTTCGGTATAGGCAAGCAGCTTGTGAGAGTATTTTTCGCTTGCCGCTCGAAACTCCGCAATCAGCAGCCGCATCGTCTCGCCTTCATCCAAGAACAGGCGAACGAATCCGGCCGGCTCAGCCAGCGAGAGGGCCTCGGCCAGCACAGCCTGGGCTTTGTCTGTTTCGCCGCGCAAACGGGAAGCCACGGCCTGCAAAACCGTGGCCCGCAGGCACTCGTCGACCCAGCCGCGCGCCTGCGTCTGCTGCCGGAACGCCTCGATCAGGCCAAGTGCGCCAGATGGGTCCCCCTCGGCCAGCAGTACACGTGCCTGGTGCAGGGGAAACTCGAACTGCCAGGCCAGGTCCCTGGCGGCAGGTAGATCGCCTTTGCGCAGCAGGACGAGCACTTGCGCGGCGGCGATTTCCGGCAGGCGCAAGACGAAGTTCTTTTGGCGCGCAGACTGTTCCGCCTGCGCCAACCGCAAAGCAGCGCCGTCGGCATCCCCTTGCGCCAGTTGCAGGCGGGCCAGGAACACTTCGCTAACGATGAAGCGGTCGATCGCCCGGTCATACAGCCGCGCCTGTTGCAGGGCGCGTTGGCCGTAGGTCTCTGCGGTTTCCAGATCGTTCCACTCGTAGTGAATACGCGCCAGGCCAAGGCAGGCTTCTTCGGCATTGGGTTGTGGGCGATCGCCGAACAGGGCAAGCACGCGGCGATACGTTTCGGCGGCCTGGGCAAGCTGGTTGTCCAGTTCCTGCGCCTGCCCGAGGGCACTGGTTGCCAGAATGATGGAAAATGTATCCCCTGATTGTTGGCTGATGGCAATGCCATCCAGAATGGCCTGGGTTGCTGCGGCACGTTGGCCTTGAAAGAGATAAGCCGCTCCCATGGCCCAGTTTGCCGTAAAACGGAAGGTCAGGTTGCTGTCGGGCAGATATTCCAGGGCGCGGCGCGACTGGATCAGCATGGTTTCTGGGTCGTAGCGGGTCAGTGCCAATGTCGCGCGGGCGCAGGCGATTTGGCCGATCAGGTTGCGGGTGTTTTCATCGAGCTCGGCGCCCTCGAGGCCTCGTTCGGCCCGCTGTAGTTTTTTCTCGACGCCGCTGGTTTGCCCGCACAGCAAGGAGAGTGTCGCGAATCGTACCCACAGCCGTGGCCGGGCGTCCAGTACCTCGTCCTGGAGCGATGCCAGCCAGTCCAGGATGGTTAGCGCGACGCTGCGGAAGTGCAAGCCCATCTTTCGGTTATCGATCAACCGTTCCGCTCGTGCCACATCGTTGGCGGCTGCAGCGTGGCGAAAGGCATCGAACGTAAACCCGTTCTTTTCATACCACTTGCTGGCGTTTATGTGCAGTGCGGCCACCCGATCAGGCGCCAGGCTCTGCGCCAGCCACTTGCGCAGCAAATCGCCAAACAGGTGATGGTAGCGATACCAATGGCGCTGGCCGTCAAGGGGAACGACGAACAGATTGGCGCGATCGAGCGCGTCCAGCCGTTCCTGCCCGGATCCGGGGGGGGCATCCAGGATTGCCTCGCACAGCGGCCCGCACAGCCGTTCCAGGATGGATGTGCGCAGCAAAAACGCCTGGATATCCTGCGGCTGGTGTTGGAGGACTTCTTCGAGCAGGTAGTCGAGCACGAAGCGGTGGCTGCCGCTAAAGGATTGGATGAAGCTGGCCGGATCGGTTTGTCCCGGCACGGAAAGCTGCGCTTGCATGGCCAGTGCAGCCAGTTGCAGCCCGGCGATCCAGCCTTCGGTGCGGGCCTCCAGGGCGTTCACATCGGCCTCGCTGAGGTTCAACCCCATCACCCGGTTGAGGAATTCGCTGGCTTCGGCAGGGGTGAAGCGTAAATCGGCGGCACGCAGCTCGGCCAGTTGGCCGCGGGCGCGCAGGCCGGCAAGCGGCAGGGGTGGGTCTTCGCGGCTGGCAACGACCAGGTGCAGGGTTGGCGGCAGATGTTCGACCAGAAAATTGAGCGTTTCATCGACCGCCGGGGAATCGAGTGCATGATAGTCGTCGAGAATGAGCACCACGCGTATTGGGAAAGCGGCGATTGCGTTGAGCAGTGTGGTCAGTAAGGTCTCGGTATGTGGCGCCTGGGGTGCTTGCAGCGCGCCCAGTATCTCTTCCCCGGTGCCTGGGACGAGTGTCTGCAAGGCGGCCACCAGGTATGTCAGAAAACGCATAGGCTCGCTATCCCCTTCATCCAGTGACAGCCACGCGAACGCTGGTGTGTTGATGTCGTCCAGCCGACCGGCGGGCGGCGCTTTTGCCGGGCCTGCCGCTCGATCCGCACGGCATGCGGCGATCCACGCACTGAGCAAGGTCGTTTTGCCGAATCCTGCCGGAGCGGAGATGATGGATACCTTGCGGCTAAACTGCTGGTTTTGAAGCAATCCTTCCTGTAAACGCGCGATCAGCCGGGTCCGTGTGACCATCTCTGGCCGTAGCGGAGGCAGATAAAGCTTGGTAGCCAAAACCGGCATGGGCATGGCGTAATTATAAAGCAGTTCTGGTGCCGGGCGGCGTTCGCACGGCCTGCTCGCGGGTAAGACTTCAATGTAGATGATAAAATTTAACGGGTCTTCCGGGTTTAGCGTGAAGAGTTCCCGAATTTGGGGGTTGTGCGTGTGCTGCAACCTGGTTGCCTGGCACATGTATAACTCCAAATGCGGCCTCCTTTTCCGGCGAAGCCGGGAGAGCCAATTTAACCATTCTCCCGTTTTTTTCGCGGGAAAGATACCCAACGCGGGAGCCTTTCCTGCCGCTGGGGGAAGCGCCGGTGCGTTCCTGGGAACCTCAAGCGTTTCACTTGAGTCAAGAACACATTCTGCCGCTTTGATGAAAAAGATATTCTTGAGGAGGAATCTATGATCCGCAATTTCAAAATTCTTGTTTTATGGGCGATGGCTATCTCTTTGATGGCTTGCAGTACATCGGTTGCTGTACAGATGACCCCCACGATCGATGCAACCGAACTGGCCGCCGTCGTCTACGGCACGCAAACGGCCATGGCCGCAGCCGCCCCAACGGTGGGGGCCGCGCAGCCCAGTGCCACACCTAAAGCCGCAACCGTGCTGCCTACCGGCACGCCGGTCCCGCCGACGGCCACCCCTTCCCCTACGGCTACGAGCACGCCGACGCCCACTACGTCTCCGACGCCTGTGTTGGAAGACTGCACCAACAAAGCCGAGTTTGTCGAGGAGACGGTTCCCGACGATACGCGTTTCACGGCCGACCAGTCTTTCGTCAAATCCTGGACGTTGCGCAATGTGGGGACCTGCACCTGGACCACCGGTTACAACCTGGTCTTTGTCGATGGCTCCCAGATGGGTGCAGAGGCTACAATTCCGTTAAGCCAGACGGTCAATGCGAACGAGACGATCCGGCTCTCGGTAAAACTGACGGCTCCGAAAAACGCCGGCGAATACCGCGGCGATTGGAAACTCCGTTCACCTGGCGGTACGGTTTTTGGCGTGGGAAAACAGGCCGATGAGACGTTTTGGGTGAAGATTTCCGTGGTCGAATCGGTCACTGGCCTGAGGCTGGGCGACCCCGATATCGTTGAGAATTTCGATCAGCAGGGCCGGGCCTGGTACTGGGGCGAAGATGACAACCTGCGCTATGCGTGGGAAGAAGGTAAACTGGTGATGACCGCTCGTAACCCGATCGGCGATCAGTGGCGGGTAAACTATCAGGTGGCCGTAGGCGACGCGTACTTACAGGCCACTTTCAAGACGGGTGAAAACTGCGAGGGGAAAAATTCCTATGGCATGATCGTGCGTGCCAGCGATGAGAATAACAATGGCATCTACAACAGCGGCTACGTGTACACGTTTTCTTGCGACGGGATGTACCGCCTGTATTTGATGAACAAGGGCGAATACACCGGCCTGATCGGATGGACATCCGCCGTTGACCTGCTCAAGGGGCCAAATCAGGCTAATCAGATGGGCTTTTGGATCAAAGGGAACCAGATCAAGCTGTACGTTAACGGTAGAAAGGTCGCCGAACTGAACGACGCCAGCCTGGCAGGCGGTCGCTACGGCCTGACCGTACGTGCCGAAGGTGAAGATAACTTTTCGGTTGCGGTCGAAGAGGTTTTGTATTGGGAACTGGAATAAAGGTAAGTACTGCTTCTCCGCTGCCCACGCCGACCCTTTCGTTAAATCTCCTCGGGAAAGTTGCCTTCACAAACTTGGTCGGAGGGCTTCTCCCATAGATGTGGTCAACCTTAACGAGTACAGTTGGCAACGTATCAGTCAACTCACACAAATAGTCAATGAATGCCCATCCTGGTCACCGGATGGGCATTGGATCGTATACTCGGGCGGCGGCAACTCACAATATGAGCTTTACATCACTAACGCCGATGGCAGCGGTGGTTTTCGCCGCTTGACCCATACTCCACGTCCAAAGGCTTCGCCGGTCTGGTCTCCAGACGGCCAACGGATCGCCTTTCGTTCATACGAAGGGTGCGGCGATAAGATGGGACAGGCTTGAAGTGCTTAACTAATACGCCGGGCGGCGAGACAGATCCGACCTGGTCTCCTGACGGTAAATACATTGCATTTGCTGCTACAGAAGAAACAGAACTATGTGTTCAAGAAGGTGGAGAGCCTCTTGCAATTGGATGGCAATTGCATATCATGAATGCCGATGGCAGCAGTGTCACCCCTATCATTTATGAAGAAGGCGACCAATCTGCTCTTAGTCCCGCCTGGTCGCCCGTACCTGCTTTACAAAACGGCGTTACCATTCGTAACTGGTCAACGGTACCAAAAACAGTCTTTCGCTGGCGCATACAAGACGTTGGTTCAGCTTCTTTTGTCCTGTTACTGTGTATTTTGATCGAATCGCTTCAAGCAGAAGTCTACTCTCAGGATTCCCTGGCTGCTTCCATGCCCATCGTGTTTATTGTGCGGCGGATTGTACAAAACCTTGCGATGGCATCCGTCATCGAAGAAATTGTAATACGGGGCTTCTTGTGGGGATATTTACGCAAGTTCGGGATGGGAGAGAAGCAGTCTTTTGGATTATAAAAACACCAGCTATCGAATGATTATGAAAAAGATTACCCATTTTTTCTATCTGGCCCTTGTTGTATTTCTGTCAAGTTGTAGCGGGATTCAGGCAACATCGACACTCACGGTGTCATCTCAACCTTCATCATCTGCCTTACCATCATCAACGCCCCTCCCAGATTCTGAAAGAATAACGGCAGTTACAACCCCAACAACTTCCACGGCAACGATTTCACCCACTGCGACACGGACTGACATACCGACCATTCCTACAGAGACACAGGCTGGCACGCCAACCATCCCCGTAGATACACGAATACAGCGGCAATGTATTGACATTGCTCCCAAACTACCGCCCGAGTTTGTCTCATCAGGTAAGGTACTACTGGCGAGTTACGAAGTCATCGATGAGGATCATTATCAATCAAAGATGTCGTTACTCGATATGGTATCCGGTCAATTCACCCAAATTGATCTTCAGCAGGATGAGATGCAATCAGACAATTTTGTATCACCCGACGGAAAACTCAGAGTATTTAGAGATGCTATAGTAACTGATGGACAAATCATCAAAGAAGAATTAGTTATTTCGGATGAAAGTGGGCTGCAGTTAGAAGTCCTTCCCTGGGAAGTAGATTGGTACATTTTACTGGGCTGGCTAGGCAACCAAAACCTGGCTATCACTCTTTGGTCGGACGGGCCATTCTGGGAACCTCCTCGGAAGCTGAGTAATCTATTGGTGTTAAATCCATTTACGAATGAACGTCAGATCATCCAGCCCGACTTTCCCGAATATTTCGAGCCACCGTGGTCAGGTCTTCCTTATTGGGATGGCTGGCAGGGCGCAATCTACGACCCCACCTTTACGCGAGTCATCTATCCACAAATGCTCGGAGACAATAAGATGCAGTATACCTATGCCATTTGGGATATCTCCAAGCAGCAACTCGTAACCAGCTTAGAAGGCCAGATAGCAGCCTTCACCGATTCTCCGGTTGGTTACCCCATCCCCCGCTGGTCCCCGGATGGTTCACAAGTGATCTTCAAAGGTATCCTGGCAACCGACCCGGAGGCCTGGACTGAGTTTGAGTTGTTCCGGGTGACTCGGGATGGCGAAGTGGCTCAATGGACAAATCTGGGTCCTGATATAGAAATACCTTACTCCACGTATAGTTGGTCTCCGGACAATAAGCACATTGCCACACTTTTGAGAACTGGGAGCATCGCCGCAGATGACGAAATAAACCATGCGGAAGTTGCTGTGCTGGACACAGCAACGCTAGCCATCACCAATTACTGTATCCCCATCAATTATGTTGGGCTGGATGTATATTACTCTCTCGATGGCCCATTTATGCCGGTCTGGTCGCCGGACGGCACACAGTTCTTGGTGGTAGATAGGTATAACTGGCACGATCAAAGAGTTATTCTGGTAGATATCGTTCAAGGTTTTGCAGCCCCAATCGCCGAAGATATGGAACCGGTAGGCTGGATGAAGTGATCGGCCAAAGCGTTGAGCTGCTGAGCGGCCTGAAGCCACTGACTGATTGCGATCAGCGTGCGCGTCGACCCGCACGGCCCGGCCGTCACCGCCTTCAGCGCTGCGCCGACCTACATCAACCCCACGGTGATGAACGCCACCACCCTCGCGGCGACAATCCAGGACGACCTGACCGGCGGCCAGGCCTTCTACTACGGGCCACTTTCGATGGGTGTGCTCTTCGTCCAGGCGAGCGTGGACGACACGCATCCCGTCACGCCTTCCCTGGCCGTGGTAGGCATCCGGGATGTGACCTTCCCGAGCCTGTTCCAGCCAAGCAACGGCAGCGTTCGGCAAGGGGATGGCAGCCCGGCGGGCGGAATGTCAATCGTTGTGTAAATTCTTATGTCATCATCCGCATCAATGGCCAAGGACGCCTTTTCGTTGTCGAGTGCAACCGCCGGGCGATCAAACAATTACCCATCAAGGGCTTGTGCAATCAGAAGATGCTCTTTCAGGACTATCTGGACATGATGCGCAAGGAAGCCCTTTCCGAATGGCGCAACTGGCGTAGCAAACACACCCGGTATGACTGAGGTCACGATGTTAGTAAACAGTTGAAGGCGATGATGTTCGTAAACAATTCATCCCTTCTAATTTACATCGTTCCCGTCATACTACCCCCATGCAGCCCGACCACCTTGCGGCGCAGCGCGCGCCGCGTCAAACGCAGAAGAGGGTCTGTTTTTTTTGTGGCTTGCCGTGCCACAATCGGCGGCGGCTGATGGAAGCGTTGGGTCTTGGATTAAAAATACCAGTCTGGATGGATGCCTTTCCTGGCGATGTACGCTTCGATAGAGTGCCGGCGGCAGAACGGGGAGGGGGAAGCGGGTGGGAGTCTCATCATTTTTCTCCAGGGTGACGGAAAACAAAAAGGCTGTGAGCTCCCGACACGTTTTCGTGTCGGGAGCTCACAGCCTAGAAGTCTGGTAAGTGTCCGGCTGTGCTGCTGCTGTGCTTGTCAGGCCGGTGGCAGAAGAACGGCGGTCATGCAGCAGCTATTCAGGTGTCCGGTTGTTCGCGCAATGTATCACAGTTTTGGCAAATATACAAATGAAATTATCTTTCGTCACCTGCGCTACACCTGACTGGCGACAAAGGATTTCTGATCTTTGTGGCAGATTAGCTGAAGCGCCTTCCGGGCTGACATTACCGCATTGGGTAACCCGCCGCCCGGTTCCACCCACTGGCCAATCATGAAGAAATTGTCCAGCCCGGGCAAGGTTTTCTTCATTCCTGCCTCGGTGTTTTCCATTCCCATTGTCTTTGTCGTCAGTAGCCAACCTTCCATGGAACCTTGCCAGTTGCCGGTGTAGCGTTCGTAGGTCAGTGGCGTTGCGACATCTACCACTTCCACCTCACCGCTAAAACCGGGATAGACTTTTTCGATTTCGCCCAGCACAGTCAGGGCAATTTGTTTTTTCTCGGCATCGTATCTCTCCGGTTCTTGGGCCAGCGCTTTCCAATAAGCATAGTTGCAAGGGTAGATGACCTCGACCACCGATTTGCCGGCCGGCGCCAGGGTTGGGTCATAGCCGTAATGTTTGATCACGATCGTGTTTCGTTCTTCACCGGCAATGGTGATGGGTTGTGACAATTTGCGATATAAGTGATGAGGCTGTTCGGATAGGTCACGTTTGACGCCCAATGAGACTTGTACGAGCGGCCGGAAGATGGGCAGCTCTTTGTAGTAACCCTCAATCTCGGGTGTGTTGTATTTCCCATCGAGCATTTTGAAAAGCGTGGCGTAGCCGTCTGCGGCTGAGATGACGATATCGGCGCGATATTCACGCCCATCTGCCAGGCGAACACCTGCGGCGCGGTTTTCTTCCACCAGGATTTTCTCCACCCGCGCCTTGTATTCGATTTTGCCTCCCAGTTCCCGATAACGCCGTTCGACGTTTTGGGCAAACTTGAGCGAGCCACCCACCGGGTAACCGGCGTTTTGGTTGGTCAGATAGGACAGAGTCATCAGAAACGCCAGGATGGGGAAATCCGGAATACCCAGGGCCATTGCCGGCAGGGCCTCGCGAATCAACCCATCCTTGAACCGGCTTGAATATTCTGTCACCGTCATTTGGCCGTACTTCCTGAAAATGTCCATGACCGGTACCACTTTGGGAAGCATAGCCAGCCCGTCACTTGTTTTCATCAACTCGCGCGGTTTTCCTATGGGCGGTTTGAACTTCGCCAGTTTGCGTACGGTGTTCGCCATGTCACGGATTGGCTTTTGATCCTCAGGCGATAGTTCGAGCAGGTGTTTTTCAAAGCGATCGATGTCTGTGTACATGATCAAGGTGCGGCCATCCGTACTTTGAACGCGCATGAACTCGGTATGGTTGACCACCTCCTGGTCTTTCAGCGCTCCAACTTCCTGCCAGAATTCGTTCATCAGCCCACCGCTGGCAGAACCAACCAGCCAATGAATGCAGCCATCAAACGTGTAGCCTTTACGTGACCAAGAAGTGCACAGGCCACCAGGGAGGCTATGTAGTTCCAGGACTTGCGAAGTGTACCCATTCATCTGGGCGTAACAACCCGCCGAAAGCCCGGCCATTCCAGCGCCAATGATCAAGATCGATTTTTTCATCAAGTTGCTCCTGTTTTTGATTGAATTCTCAATCCGATCATAAATCTGGAACGGGCTTTCGACCTATCCACCGACTAACAAATGGCTATCAAACCAGGGAAAACTCGAAACCGATCTGCCGTTACATACCAGCAGCTATCTAGATATTCAGTCAAAAGGCAGGTTTGGCAGACCGCCGGGTCGAAGTGCGCCACAAACGCTTTCTGGCGAGCACTGGTCTGGATGGGAACGGTTTGCCCCTGCGGGCAGGTGGCCATCAACCTGGCCGTCAACGCCGTGCTGGGCGGGCAAAAACGCATCCTGCTGACGATGGCCACCGGCACCGGCAAGACCTTCGTCGCCTTCCAGGTCGTCTGGCGGCTGTGGAAGGCCGAGCGGAAGAAACGTATCCTTTACCTGGCCGACCGCAATGTGCTGGTAGACCAGGCTAAAGACCACACCTCCGCGCCGCTTGGCCAGGCGCCGCACAAGATCAAGGGCAAGGCACTCAAAAGTCGCCAGGTGTACTTCTCCTTCTACCAGGCGCTGGCCAACCCCAGCGAGGGGCCGAACCTGTACGAGCAGTACCCACCCGATTTCTTCAACCTGATCATCGTCGATGAGTGCCACCGCGGTTCGGTGCATGGCGAGAGCAACTGGCGCAAAATTCTCGAATACTTCGCCCCGGCCACCCAGATCGGCATGACTGCCACCCCCGCCGTGAAGACAAAACTATTTCGGCGACCCGATCTACACCTACAGCCTGCGCACGGTGCAGTTTACCGGTTACGTCACCGAGAACGTGCGCCGCCTGAACCTGAGCGCCGATCACCTGCGCCAGGCGTGGGGCTTGCCGCAACAACGCAACGAGATCATCGAGCAATTGCGCTGCTTCGGCATCGACCCGGCCCATCTGGCCGCCGTCACCTACCACGAAGAAGCCGACACCCTCGACCTGCTGCTGCACGTGGCCTACAATGCCCCGCTGGTCAGCCGCCGCCAGCGCGCCGAGCAGTTACGCCAGAAAAAGGCCAACTTCCTCAACACCTTCACCCCCGCCGCCCGCCAGATTTTGGACGAACTGCTCGAGAAATATGCTGACTATGGCGTCAGCCAGTTCGACGACTTGTCCGGCCTGCTGCGTATCCAGCCCTTTGCCGGGCACGGTTCGCCGAGCGAGATTTACGCCTTGTCCGGTGGGGCGGCGAAGCTGGTGCAGGCGGTGGATGCGTTGCAGAAAGGGTTGTATGAGCCATAATCGGTGTATGCGATTGGGTAGACTATGCTAGCACGTAAAATTCCTGATGCGTACATAGCAGAAAGCACCTTGGGGACAATCATTTATTTGCTTGTAGGTAACTTATTCATATCCATAATTATCATCTTTGGCAAAAAAATACTTTTGGTGATTGGCTTGGTTTCGTCGTTGAACTGTTGATGGAAGCAGTTTTTCTCGTGGCTTTTGTCTTTATGCTAAAGGTGAGTTTTTCAAGAATGAGAGCAAAGAGAAAGTGGAGAAAAACCGCTATTGCTACCCGTTCTGTTGTTGCAGATATACGAGAGACCATCGAAGAAAGTGGATATTATGGTGAAGATATAATGCGCCGTTGGCAGGTGGGCATCCAACTATCGCCTGACCAACCTGTTATTTGGGCAGATGTAAAGAAAGTGCATTACGAAGATTATGCTCGTCGAAGAACGGCTCTCGTTTATCAATCTCCTGATGACCCACTGACCTTTTTGCTTGAAGATGAGCTATAATCGTCATACGATTATAGTTCGATAAGGAGTTGTAGTACGTTATGGAAGCAACAACGATTTCCCCTAAGTTTCAAGTCGTGATCCCGCGCAAGATTCGGGAGCAATACCACGTCAAACCAGGCTACAAGGCCGTTTTTATCCCGTATGAAAAATCCGTCCGGGTGCTGTTTGTGCCACCCGCTGAGCAATCGCGCGGGATTTACCCCGGCATTGATACCAACGTGGATCGCGAAGAAGAGGATCGAGTATGAATGTGGTCGATTCTTGCGGCTGGTTGGAGTATTTCGCCGATGGCGCAAATGCCAGTTTTTTCGCCCCCGCCATTTTGGACGAAGAACACCTGATCGTTCCGACCATTTGCCTTTACGAAGTATTCAAGCGCATGAGTGCCCAGCGCAGCAAAGAAGCCGCGCTGGATGCCGCCAGCAGGTTGTATCGTAGCAGGCTGGTGGAATTGAGCGATGAAATTGCCCTCGAAGCGGCGCAAGTAGCGCTGGCTTTCAAACTGCCCATGGCCGACAGCATCATTTATGCTACCGCCCAGGCTCACAACGCCACGATCTGGACGCAGGACGAGCACTTCAAAGGTTTGCCCAACGTACAATACATCGCGAAGCCATGACCCCCACCAACACCCGCACCCAGCTCTCCTCCCTGATCAAATCTGCCCGCGACATCATGCGTAAAGATGCCGGCCTAAACGGCGACCTCGACTGCTTGCCGCAGCTCTCGTGGATTCTCTTCCTGAAATGCTACGACGACCTCGAACAGCGCCGCGCAGAAGACGCCATCGTTTGGCGCAAAGCATACAAGCCGGTCATCCCCGCACCCTACCGCTGGCGCGACTGGGCCAGCGACGAAAACAAGGGCATCACCGGCGAGGCGCTGCTGCGCTTCGTCAACAACGAGCTGCTGCCCGGGCTGCGCGGCCTGAGCGGGTCCGACGAAAAGCTCAAGATCGCCGAGTTGTTCCAGGAAACCTACAACCGCATGTTGAGCGGCTACCTGCTGCGCGACGTGGCCAACCTGATGAACGGCATCCACTTCCAGAGCAAGGACGAGATTTTCACCCTCTCGCACCTCTACGAATCGATGCTCAAAGAAATGCGCGATGCCGCCGGAGACAGCGGCGAGTTCTACACGCCGCGCCCGGTGGTCAAGCTGATCGTCGACCGCGTCCGGCCCCGCCTGGGCGAGAAAATTCTCGACCCGGCGTGCGGCACGGGCGGCTTCCTCCGAGGACGAGCGCACGCTGCAAAGCGCCAGCCTGTTCGGCGTCGAGAAGAAACCGCTGCCCTTCCTGCTCGGCACGATGAACCTGTGCTGCACGGCATCGAGACCCCCAACATCCGCCGCCGGTAACCTGCTTTCCGCCAACCTGGACGTGAAGAACCCCAGCCGCGCCGCCGATCTGGAGCGCCTGCCGCCCGAAGCGCTGGCGGAGAGCATCGTCCAGTTTGTCAAGCATTGCATTGAACTTTCGAGTAACCAACAGATGTACTCTTCCGATATTCGCCAACGCTTTGACTAAACCATCTTTTAAAAGCATGGTTGAACACGCTGGTCTCAGAATATCTCAGCAAAAAAGCGATCTCCTCAATTGTTATCTTTTTAATCTTTAAATACGCTTCCGCCCGCTCTTTTCTGGCTTCATCAAGCAAGGTCGAAAAAGATGTGTTGTAACAACTCAGACATAGGGTCTGTTGAACTTTAACATTGCCAAATACACGGTGTCACCCCGTTTAATCGTGGGTGAAGTGTAGGAATTGACAAAAACGGGGTTCATTGGCAAACTCTTGGGGCTTAGAAACCAGGAGGTACAATGAACCCACAAGAGCTATTTTGCCTGAACTTGGAGTGTCCCGCAAGGGGGCAAAAAGGGAAAGGCAATATCATCGTTCATAGTCAGAAAGAACAACGTTGTCTGTGTGCGGCATGTAATCAGGCATTTGTAGCCACGAAAGGGACGATCTTTTATCGTCTGCATACCGACCCGAAGACGGTGGTGTGTGTGCTAACACTACTGGCTTACGGTTGTCCGTTACAAGCAATCGTGCATGCGTTTGAGTTGGATGAACGCACCGTGCGGAACTGGCATGAACGGGCCGGGAAGCACTGTCAGGCAATGCACGAGAATATGGTGGCGCAAAAGCCAATGGACTTGCAGCAGGTTCAATCGGATGAGATCAAGGTAAAGGTGCAAGACGGGCACTATTGGATGGCCATGGCGATGATGGTATCCACCCGGCTGTGGTTAGGATGCGTGGTGAGTGCCCATCGTACCCTGGACTTGATCCAGGCCCTGACAGATAAGATCAAGGCAATGGCTCTGTGTCGTCCTTTGCTGTTGGCAGTGGATGGTCTGGCCAGTTATGTCACTGCCTTTCACAATTCCTTTCGCAGTGCCCTACCACGTCGTTCGGGCGAAACCGGACGACCCAAGTTGATTGCCTGGCCGAACATCGCCATCGTTCAGGTTGTCAAGCAGCGGGTCGAAGGCAAACTCCATGTCTCGCGTCGCATTGCCCAAGGTACTCAGGAGATGGTCAATGCCCTGATCTTCAAGACCTAGGGCAAGTTGGGCGTCATCAATACCACTTGTCCAAAGGCACGATACACACATCCGATGTTTTATCTTCCGGCGCTGAGCAGACAATCGCAAGGCTGGCGCCATCGGACGACCAGCTGATGGACGTGATCTTCGATTTTGGGTTATGCTGCACCCTGGAAAGGCAAGCATCTGGTAAATCGATCTTGCGGACATCGGGTGCAGACCTGCCAGAGGGTGGGTAACTCCAGATATCCGTAAGCGTGTTTGCATCCCAGATCAGCAGTTTTGATGATTCTATCGTTCCGGTAGCGAAAAAGCGGCCTCGCGGACTCCAAGAAGGCACACTGGTAAATCGGCCGAGTTTCTGCACTTTATTGCTGCCGACCTCCATCATGAAAAAGTCGAACTTTCCTGGATAGTCGAGTGCATAACACAAGCGATAGAGATCATCAACATGAGAATTGATAAGGCCCATCCACGATGTTTACGGGCGCGATTTTCCATCATTTTTCAATATTTGTAACTCGAATGCCCTAACTTCGCCAGGGAAAAAACAACCAGGCCTATAAAGCCTATCACCAGCAAACAACCGCGAAGCCAATTTCTTCGCTTTGGTTTGGCTGGTTTTTCGGATGCAGACGCTGAGGTTATGTCGTTTATCATCAAAGAATGTCCTTCTTTAGGGTTTATAAGCGAAGACTCGCCCATCACCAAAAGGCACGACTAGTAAATCTCCTGCTGCAACAGGTGCTTTGGCGTTAGGCTTCACCAACAGTTTGCCTATAATCTCATGGTGATGCGTCATATCTATCATGTACAACGCGTTTTCGTTATCCCGAATTCTCTACCGTACATTTGCAAAAGATTCGCTGAATCGGAAGCAAAAAACGGGTTCAAAGGCAAGATTGCGCTTCAAAGCGTGGTGAATCCAATCCAGGCCGAGACGAAACAGGCTTTTGTCAGTTCGATCCGTGCGGTCGATCTGCCCAGTTTTCTTCTCGGCAATCACCCATAGGCCCTGGCAAATCACCCACAGATAGGCCAAACAAGCTGAATTGTTTACGAACATCATCACCTAAGGATGTTTACCGACATCGTGCCCTGGATGTATCGAAGGATGCTTGTGACACCAACTACGCCATTCTGATTATGCGGATCGCCTCGATGTAATCATGAAAAGGCATCATTTGGTTGAAAAGACCCTTGACGGGCAAGTATTTCAATGTCTGACGCTTGCGCTCGACAACGAAATGGCGTTTCTGCCCATCGATGCGCAGGACAACATAGCGTCCGGATAGTTTCTTGTTGATGTAGTAACTTTGCTTGCCGATCTGAACCTGACCATTGCTATTGATACGACGTGTATAACAGCGGCCATGGAGTTTGGATACTCAGGCATCCGGATCAACCAGAGTTGGCAGCCTGGGCAGATCGAGTGGATAGGGGAAAGCCACTCGTGGTGGCTGGTTCTGACAGGTGATTGCCTGGCAGCCTGTCAGAGAAGACTTCGGAAGTCTCAACGGGGGTCTCTCCGACACCCTGCTAGGGTTGATAAGCGAAGACTCGCCCATCACCAAAAGGCACGATCAATAAATCTCCTGCCGCAACCGGGGATTCTGCAACAGGTTTCACCAGCAGCTTCCCGATAATGCCGTGATCGTTTGTGCGTTCTACCCTGTACAGCGCATTCTCGTTGTCTCTGGCAAAAAGTGATTCGCCCAATATCACCATGGGTCCGAGATTATGTGGGCTTACTTCACTTTCCCACAGGATGCTGCCGTGGCTTCTCGACAATGCCAATATCCGATCGGTCGATAGGTAAAGCTTATCCTCCGCCAGAAGAAGATCATTTTGTGTGTTGGCACGTTCGGGAAGCGGTGTTTTCCACACGATCTGGCGCTGCACGACATCATAAGCAACCAGGGCCGTAATACTATTGACATACAACTGGCTTGCTTGCAACTGAAGTTCATGAACTGTTTCTCCAAAATCTTCGACCCACAACGGTTGCCCTTGATGCGCATCGTAAGCATAAACAGAATTACGCATGCCCATATACAGCACTCCGTCTCCCGCTGCTAACGGAACACTCGTGTGCCCCAGCGTTTCTTGTTCCCAAAGCACAGAACCGCTCTGTAAATCGTAGCAGGTCAGAAAAGAAAATGTCCTCGAGACAAAGACTTTATTTTCCCAAAAAATGACTGCATCTTCATATATCGCTCTCTCTTTTTCGAACGTATCGTGCCACATCGGGCGTCCCGTTTTGGTGTCATAGGCATCAATGGCGCCTTTCTGATTGGGGAGTACGAGTACTTCAGCGGATGCGTATGGACATCTTGTCGATGTAGGATGCTCCAATTGCCAGACTTCTACTCCCTCCTCAACAGAAATGGCATAGAGTTTGTGTTCTGTGTTGATGAAGACCAGCGAGTCTTCCACGACTGGGGTGCAGTTCACAGCTTCTTGAGCAGTAAATGCCCATTCGGGTTGAACGGGGAAGCTGCCGGATGGTTCGGGGGAAGATGGTCTGTAAATCATTGCCCGATAGATACTGTGACGGATGATGACCACAGCTAACACACAAGAGCTAATGACTGTCCAGATGAGTGCTAGCCATGCCATAAAATATACGAATTTATCCCACAGCTTTTTCATTCTCATTCCATGCTTTGTTGCTCAACGTGTTTTTTAACCCATTCCCACATGCATAAGGGGATTTTTAGCCGTCTCTCCATCCAGCGTTATCGCCCATGTCCATGGGTCTCTTGCCGGGTCCCGACAAGGGACGTGGATTGATGTTGGCCTCTATCAGGATGGGAGTCAGGAAAATCACAAAGATGAGGCTCAGTAAAAGGAAGCCTGTGATTTGTTGGCGATGGTCAGCAAGCCACATGGGCCACATCGTATCGCCGACTTTGAATACCATCAGCAGTGTGGCGGTAGCAAGCACGGTGATCAGCAATGCCAGCCTTTGTTTCATCGTCCGGGCAATGTTTTGCTTTTCGAGTTGGGAGTATCTTTCTGTTTCGGACATCTCGTTCTTCTCCTTGTGACTTCTGCGAATGCGCATCGTATCCAATTGCCTCTATCTGGAATTGCAGCTTGCCGTAGTATGGGGATTACCAGCCCCGATCACGGACGGGGTCTAATGGTCGATAGCAATTCCAGTCATTGAGTTGGATATATGTGATTATCCATCATCTTCACGGAAAGCTCCCCATGTTTTGTGGGGATATCGGTGGATCATTTCCCCGCGACCTCCGCTCGTTGAAGACGAATTGGTATAACGGTTTGAACGCCGTTGCATGCTCTCGTGCTCAGTTGTATCAGTCCGCGTTCGTTGACTCCGCACCCGCCGTCTCCGCCCGTTCTATCCGCTCTGCCAGGTCGTCTGCGCTCGGCTCGGTGTAGATCATCACCGTGTCGAGGCTCGAGTGGCCCAGCAGCGCCGCCAACCCGCGTACGTCCCCGGGATTGGCGCGCAGGTAACGCGTTGCGAATGTGTGGCGTAAAACATGTGGACCCATGGCCGGCAGCTGGGCCGCAATCGCATACTTCTCCAGGATGCGCAACACGGCGCTGCGATCGTTGAGTGCGCCGCGCTGCCCGATCCACAGCCTGGCGTTCGGGTTCTCACGTTCGGGATGTTCTGCCAGGTAGGCCTTCAACACCTGCCGCAGCGTGGCCGTCAGGGGGATTTCGCGGTAATTGTCGTGCTTGCCCATGCGCACAACCACCTTGCCAGAGCGATCGCCGAGCGCCAGGTCAGCGGTTTTCAAGGCCAGCAGTTCGCTGACCCGCAAGCCGGTTCCCACCAGCAACTCCACCAGGGCAATATCGCGCAGGTTGTTGGCAGCGTGCACGGCCCGCAGCAGACGGCGCAGCTTTTTCTCGTCCAGGGCTTTCGGTTCGCGCTTCTTTGCCCCCACGCCTTTGATGCCCGCCGCCGGATTGCTGCGCGCCAGGCCCTGCGACACGGCCCACCGGAAGAAGTTCGCCAGCGCCACCAGGCGCTGGTTGGTCGTCGCCGGGGAAGCGTTCTGGCCGGTCTGCTGGTAGGCTTTCCAGTTCTCGATGTCACGCGGGATGATGGTGGCGGGGTTGAACTTGCCCTCGTCCACGCGCCGGTTCCAGGCGATGAAATGTTCGAGGGCGCGCCGGTAAGCGGCCGTCGTGTGGGCACTTTTGCCGTTCTTTTCGAGGTCTTGGGTCCAGTTTTGGGTGAGTTCGGTGGCGTTCATCGGGCGCGCTTTTTTATTATGGTGCCAGTTTTTCGGGCCTTATGGCGTCGAAAAAGGGGCCTCCGGGCCTGTTTTGGGGTGTTTGCCGGATTATATCGCATCATAAACTATGTTATCGTGGTGAACTATGCTGTTAGATTATGTTGCCAGTACTGCCTCGTGTAAATAGATCTTCTGCCCGGTTTTCATTCGCAGATGTTTTTCCGGTAACGGCTTCAATAAGCCCCTCTGTCAGCACGATGGAAGAGTTTAGCACCGGAAGGTGACACCTAAAGAGAATCCACTTGCTCCACAACTGCTTTTACCCGACCGACCTTACCATCTTCCAGGCGCACTTTGATGCCATGCGGGTGCGATGCTGCGTTGGTGAGTATCTCTCTGACAATGCCTTCGGTTAGTTTGCCGCTGGCTTGATCCTGCTTTTGGACGATGCGCACGCGCAGGCCCGGTTTGATGTGTTTGCGTAAGGGGATGCTCATCGAGTGGCCTGACCTATAGCGATGATCACGGTTCCTGACAGAATGGGGAAGCTACCACCTTGCGTAAATCATGAAGGCGCAAAATCTGATTGGATGGATGCGCACAGCGAGAGAAAAGAAAGCGTCGCCGGGTGAATTGTACCTCAAGTGTTCGGTATACTCCGATTGGGGCGGCGCTTGCATTGAGATTTGCCAGTGATTGGATGTGCCTGGCGTCATGACCAATGCGGTCGAGAATGGCATTGGCCGGGGTCGGGAATGCGGAGATGTACTTCGCTGCTCGAGAAAGCTTGCACAGCGCCAGGACCAGACGCAAACAGGGAGACCCCGTGCTCGTAAAAAAATGCGTTGCACCGGCAACGCCGCCCATGGGCCGCCGAAAGCTGGGTAGTGTAAGAAACCGTCTTCGCTTATAAATTTTTTATCCGATGTCGCCCTGTAGGTCGCATCGATGCCTGGAACCTGGCCTGAAAGTTACTGGCGTCAGGCGATGATCGTCAAACCTGATTTTCTTTTTGTTGGCGCGCTGGTATGCGTGAGTGGGTTGGTGGGGATGATCGCTGAAATTGCCGAGTCGCAAAACAGCATTTTGGTCAAAGTAGAATCGGCCAAGGCGGCGCAACGCTTTCAAGAGCCGAATGACTCATGACACCGATGCGCCGCAGCGTCACAGCGAGGGTGGTAGCGTTCACCCGGGTGGGGTTGATATAGGTTGGCGTGGCACTGAAGGCGGCGACGGCCGGGCGTGCGGGTCGACGCACACGCTGATGGTGACCACGGGGCTGCGGTTGCCCGCACTTGTGGGGTGTAGCGGCCACATTCAGGGCTTCATCTCCAAAAAATATGCCTGAGAAGGGAACAAACGCGCCAAGTACTTCGAGACCTTGCCCTGTCTGAATAATGAGTCGAGAGATTGCAAGATGAGATTTACGCGTAGGCGTCACAATACAGCGAACCATCCCACAGATTCGCAGTCTCCAGACAAAAATTCATCTTTCTTGCCAGAAATTGTCAGGGACTTTAATGAGCGTCAAAAGGAACTGCTCTTTACCTCTTACCAGCAAATAGTTGCTTTCTGGTAGCCATGAAGACACAACAGTGTGGTAATCCCAATCGGGGAAACTCGTGGAGTACTTTCCATCTGCGCTGATGACCATAATATTGCCTTGCTCACTTCCATCCAGCTGGTAAAAGAATGCGTATAACTTACCATCCGGCGATTGAAGTACAGGGCCCATCCCACTCACTGGTCTTTGGGTCTTTAATTCGATCACGACTTCTCGTGTTTGAAGATCGATCAACCGGACCGGATCATAGGTAAACCACCCATCCGTTTCATGCAGACCCCAGGTCCAGATGTAACGCCCATTTTCTGAAAATCCTTGTGGGCGGCCATGAAGTTCATTGGAAAATAACAGCAATTGTCCATCCACTACATGGTAAACCCAAAGGGCATCATTTTCATAAACATTGCTGAATGCTACCCGCTGACTATCCTTTGACCAGTTGAAAGTTGTACTACCTTCATAAGCCAAAGCTATTTCTTGGGGGTTGTCTACTGAGGCCACTGCAAAGGCACAACTGCCGGTAAACCAAACCCAGCGCGAGTCAGGAGAAAAACCAATCGCCAGCGTGGATTTTACCCAGGTAATTTCCTCCTTCATACATGCTACGTACTGATCGAATACTTTCACACGTTTCTCTGGTTCTCCTATGGGAGCAATCCAAAACGCATCGTGGTCTTTTCCAATGTAAATCATAAGACGACCATCTGGAGAAATTTGGGGGCCTACACCGATATCAGGTGTCAAAATTAATTTGCGTTCATTCGAGTTGGAAGTGTTTACCAGGTATACAGAAAAGTCGGACTCGCGCTCAAGGGCCCACTTGCCATCGGCTGTTGCTTCGTTATTAGGATAGGGTGCGCGCCAGTAGGCTTGATGTTGGGTTGGCAAGTTGAGCGCTGCAGGCATAGAAGAGCGCTCAAACTCGTACACAAAATAGGGATTTTGATTGAACTTCACTTCCAGAAAATGTTTTTGATCATCGGCAATAGAAACCGTGTAAGGCGTGTCACCACGAAGTTCGCCATCCAGCCACACTTGCATTGGTTCGATACTGTTAATGTCCATTGTGGTTGTTTTCGAAGTACCTAAACACCCAAACAACGTTGGTAGAAAAAACAGAAAAGCAAGGCACCTTGTCAAATATTGTTGGCTCATACTTTCTCCTTTGTGAGTGGTCTTTTTGCTTTTTTGCTACTTTGCCAGAAATAACTTAACTTCATGATGTAAGCTATGGTTTGGTAAGAACGATAAACCAATAGAAAACCTTTTCGACAGCCTCAGGATGACTTCTTCCATATGCCGCATTACGTTCTGGATTGTTCCATGATGCAAGAAAAGTATCTTTTGGTGAAACAGTTAATGGGTTATCACTTAATGAATTGGCAAGGGTGATTTTATTGTCAGTAACTCCTTGAACTCTTGCAAAGTGAGCAAACGTCGGACCTTCATCCGAACTTATAGGTTGCCCATCTTCAACATCATTGGACGAAAGATAATCTACAATTACCTGAGAATTTCCATTGTTGGAATACCCTGAAAGAATGAGCCAAGCTACTTCAGGTGGGGTATTTGACGAGAAATTAAATACCGTAACGCTCATGCCTAGTTCATCATTCATAAACTTTACGAGAGTGCTTGGTTGAATGCCAGAGTTGCTACTCCATAGGGCGCTATTATTCCCTGCCCACGTAACGAATTTTTGCATACAGTCATCATAACTCATAACGCCAAGGGCCTCACTGGCTGCACAAGCAGAACTCGGGCCGCAAGTATTCATAACTTCCTTCTCGTTGTTTGCAAGTTCGGGTGGATCATTATGCTGATTATGATGATTGTTTGGTTTTTCCGCCGAATTCGGACATGTGCCGCTTGTTCCAAAAGGCGCTTCATCTGGTTTTACGTTACCAGTGCTACTATCAATGCAATGACCACTGGGATCTCTGTGGCGAACGGGATTACTTCGCACATAGGCGAACCTATCAAAATTGGCCGCATCCCCCGCCCCCGGAATAACTGTATCCGCACTGGCAAACCTCCCCAACCGGCTCGAATAATACCTCGCATTGTAATCCATCAACCCGAACCCGTCATCCCTTTGCCCGGTGAAGGTGAAATCGGTCAGCGACATGCCGCCCCAACGCGTTTCCCCGAAGGGCAGGTTGCGCGCCTGCGAGACAATCGCGCCGCCTTCGTCCGTCATCAGGCTGGTCGAACCGAGGTGGTCGCCATACAGGAAGTAGACGGCGCTCTGGCTGCCGCTGGCGTTGACCTTGCGCAGGGCCACGCGCTGGCTGCCCAGCGCATAGTACTTGGTGATCGTCGCCGTGCTGTAGGCGCGTGTGGTGGTAGCGCCGGTGTTGCCTACCCGGTCGGCCGCCGTCACCCGGAAGGTGTAGCCCAGGTCGTCGCCGCTGAACGTGGCGCTGCCCTGCGCCGCCGGTGCGATGGCGATGGCCTGGCAGCCCGCACCGACCACGTCGCAGTAGGAGACGGTCAGGGTGTCGGTGTCGACCCCGGCCCCCACGTCCTGTACGTCCCATGCGAGGTCGAAGCTGTCCAGGCGCTGGGTCACGTCCAGGCTGATGGTGGGGGTGTCGGCATCCTTGCGGACGCTCAGGGAGGCGTTCTGCGCACGGTTGCCGACGTTGTCGACGGCCACCAGTGTGATGGGGCCGTCATCCTCGTGGGCGCTGCCGTCGATGGTGTAGGTGCGCCCGTAGAGATTCTGATTGGTTTCGACGACCTGCAAAGAAAGAGCGCCGAAGAGGGCGGGGAATTCAACGTGCTTGATCCCCGCTGGTGTATTGGCCGTGTCGTGGGCGCCCACGCGGATGATGATCCTGCCGCCGGACAGCGGCCCGTAATACAGCGTCTGCTGGTCGATGTAGAGGTTGGTGTTGGCGCTGCCCGGGTCCAACTCGATGCTGACGGAGTCGAACTGCGGCGCGGCCGGGTCGTAGTAGACGACGAAGTGGCGCGGGTCGCTGCCGGGCACGGAGAAGGTGTTCCCCGCCCGGTCGCTGACCGAGACGATGCGGCCATCCCCGGCGTACGTGCTGCCGGTGACGGTGTAGACGTAGGTCAGCGACAGCGTCGGGCTGCCATCCCCCGGCAGCGTGCCGCCGTCGTTTGCCTGGAACAGGCTCGGGAAGGTCACGTCCCGGATGCCCGCCACGGCCAGCGAAGGCGTGTGTTTTTGATAAACTAAAACGGGCGCGATCAGTGGAACTTTGATAATTGAAAAGGGGCGCGGTCATAAAAGTTTCCGTTACCATTCAGGCAACAAACTGAAGGTAATGGAGGAGGAGATGATTATT
>JBMOLU010000060.1:0-53675 GCA_049325275.1 Chloroflexota bacterium | reverse complement strand
CACTATAATACCCAACGGCCTCACAGTTCGCTGGGCTATCAGGCACCGGCGGCTTTTGCCGCACAATATGCCAATCAAACCGCTCGGACTCTCATTTCAGTTGGGTATAAAAACTGAAGCATGTCACTCGGAGTGTGCGCACACTGGATTCAACCGCCGAGCGTAAATTGTGCCGGTCTTGCGCATGTTCCTGGCTGAGCCTGCGCCGCTCGGCAGCACGGGCTTCGACCTGAGTGAAGCGCAGGTGATGACGCACATCACGTTTGCGTGGCCACCCTTCTGCTTAAATGCACACGACACGATTGAGGGGGGCAACCGTGCCGTGTGCATTTCTATTTTACCCGTTTCCCCAGGAAGCGCAAGCCCGGCAAAGGATTGGCAGGAAACGCTCAGCTTGCTCTAATCTCCAACGGCCTGCCCCTGTGAGCCTTCTACTGCATACTTCTCCAGGGCCGCCTCCAGCGCCTCGATCGCGTCATCATCCAGCCCCCGGCACATTCGCTCGAACCAGTCAAGCTCGGAAAAATACCCGGCCCGGTACCGCTGCCAGTCGCCGCGCGCCGGCTTGGGGATGCCGAGGGCGGCGCAGCGCTTGCCGATCGCCCGGTCGGAAACGCCCAGCAACCTGCCCACTTCCACGGCCGGTTGCGTCCACACCAGCACACGCAGCTCGATGGCTTCGAGGGTGAAGCGCCGCCGGCGTTCGCCCCGGCAGCGCTCGCTGCACGTCACCCGCCGGCCGGCGTGGGAGGGGGGCGATGAGAATTTGCCGCCACAAACGGCGCAAAGCAGCTCGACGCTTTGCGTCTGGTTACGCTCGTACGCCAGCCGGTTGCGCCGCATATGTTCGGCCCGCGTGATGATTTCCAGATTCTTCGGTTGAAGATTGCCAGGATTGCCATCCCGAAAGCGCACCAGTTCGTTGGGCCGCAGCCAGCGGCCGAGCAGCGACGAGGCAATCAGCCGGCTGAGATAGACCTTGCCGCTGCCCTTATGGGCCAGGGGGTGGCCTGGCCGGCAGAAGTAGGCAATGCCGTGCTCTTGCCCGGTCGCCATCTGAAGCAAAGCAGCGATGGTTTCCCGCTTCAGGGAAGAAATGGATGAGAGCGCATCGATATCGATTGCCATTGTGTTCATCGAAGGTTTCACTCCTGTCGAAGGTAACTGCCAAAAACGACCAGCATGTCTACCCTGTAAAGGTAGTGCGGGTTTTGGTTGATTTCCTGGACGCGGGCCAAAAAATCCCGAAGAGCTTTTTCGGCCGTGGCCCGTTTCATCGGCCGTGCAGCCGAGGCGAGGGCGAACTGGCAGCCGGCGGGCGTGATGGCATCGTGATGGCCGCCCACATTTTGGAGATAACCGGCTGTCACGAGTTCAGCTTGCAGGGCCGGAAAGCCAGGCCTGCCGTAACGCCTGGCGAGATCGTCGCTTGCCCAACCTTCATCCGGCATTGGTGCGGTCAGAATCGCGCGCAAAAAATCCCGGATGGCAACTACGGGAACGCCGGCGAGCGTGTCTTTGGGGTTGATGTGCATCATTAACTCCTGCGCAAAAATAGTCGTGCTGTACGTTTGCTTGCGCTGCAACGCTTTCTTCTTGAAACCTTCTCTCCTCACCCGCCGGCGCGTTCACGGCAGGATGGGTGGGGTATTCGTCGGCTGCGGCGGCACCGGGGGCGTGTTCGTCGTTCCCGGGATCGGCGGCGTGTTCGTCGGATCGGGCAAAATCGGCGGGGTATTGGTCGGGCCGGGCAGAATCGGTGGGGTGTTGGTCGGCCGGCGGGCGGTGGGGGTGCACGTCTTCATGCGCGTGGGGGTGCGTGTGAATATGGGTGTCGACGTGCGCGTGAATGTGCGCGTCGGGGTAAAGGTAGGAATAAGGGTTGGGGTGCTGGTGGGAAGCGGCGTGGAGGTGTGGGTGGACGCCGGTTGCGACGGCGTGGATGTGGGAGCAGGTATATTCTGCGTCGACGTTTGGGTCGGCGTGTAAGCGATTGGAATGGTCGGCGCCGAATTTCCGGATGCGACCAGCGGCAGAAAAACGTTGTACTGGCCGCCGGCCTGAACCGCACTGCGCCAAAATATAAAGGAAGTGATTCCTGCCAAAAACAGGATAGTTATTTTCAGTTTCATGGTTTTCCTTTCTTGTTTCATGATCTGTGTCCCAGGATGGTAGAATTTGCCCAACCCGCAAACCCTACGCTCTTTTGGGGGTGACGGAATCAAAACTACCCTGGGAGGGTTCAATGAAGTTATCCAAATCTGTTGTTGTGCTTGCATTCCTATTCGTTCTCGTAATCATGCTTGTATTCGTTGCCGGCAGCTATCCGGCGTTGGGGAACGAAGTCGCCGATGTTTCGATATACCTGCCGCTGGTGCTAAACGGTGATGCGCCTCCACTTCCGGAAGGGATGGTGCTCGTGCCCGCCGGCGAGTTCCAGATGGGCTGCGACCCCGACCACAACGACGGCTACTCGTGTTCATCGAATGAACTTCCCCTGCACACCATATACCTGGACGCCTACCAGATCGACAAATACGAAGTCACCAACGCCCAATACGCTCAATGCGTGGCCGCCGGGAGCTGCACAGCACCGGGTAACAATTCATCCTTGACCCGCACTTCTTACTACGACAACCCGGAATATGCGGATTACCCGGTGATTTATGTCAACTGGCAGCAAGCCACCGATTACTGCACCTGGGCCGGCAAGCGCCTGCCGACCGAAGCAGAATGGGAGAAGGCCGCCCGCGGGGCCAGCGTACGCGCTTACCCCTGGGGCGACCAATCTCCGGATTGCACGTTAGCGAATTCCTGGCCGAGTTCAGCTTGCGTAGGCGACACGTCGCAAGTGGGCGATTATCCCGCCGGCGCCAGCCCCTACGGCGTGATGGACATGGCCGGGAATGCATGGGAATGGGTCAATGACTGGTATGATGAAGGCTATTACAGCATCTCCCCGACCAGCAACCCACCCGGCCCGGCCACGGGTGCGTACAGTGTGCTGCGTAGCGGTTCGTTCCGCGGCTACGGCTACAACTTGCGTACTGCTTACCGTAACTACAACGACCCGACGGGCCAGAGCCACCTTATCGGTTTTCGGTGTGCGGCCTCGCCGTAGAACACTGAATCCGTGAAAGGCTGAAGGCACTGAAAGCGTTCTCTCGAAGGCAACTTCGTAGGCGCGTTTCTGTGCCTTTTTCTTTTGCACCACCACCAGTCCATCTCCTTCTCAGCGCGTAAACGAGCGCAGCTTCGCCTTGCCCATTTCGTGCACGGTGATGGCCGGCACGACCGACGGGAAGAGCGGGCTCAAGTTCGCCGAGACTTCCACCGTGACCGTGTCTTCGCCGGTGTCGACGGAAATCCCGGTCACGAAGGCATGGATGCCCTTGGCGGCCAGGTAGCCGTTGTTCAGGCTGGCGAAGGATTGGGCCTGCGCCCAGGCTTCGGCGGTGTGCTCGAGGCCGGACGAGGTGCGGAAGGCCTGCGCGTCGATCTGCGCTGCCGCCGCCAGCGCCGCCGCATCGGCGGCCTTGCCGACTTCGGCCTTGGCGTAGAAGTAGCGCCCGACGGCGATCGCCAGGGCCATGATTGGGACGAGGGTCGTGCCCAGCACCACCGCCCAGAAGGCGGTCGAGTAGGCGCTCCTGCCCAATAGCAAGCGGGGGTTTCGCTTCATCACCAGCCCTCCTGGCGGAAGGTCGCCGACGACGAGACCTTGAACGCGCCGGGTGCGCCCGGCAGCAGGCCGCCGATGAAGTTGGGGATTTCGCCCGTCACCTGGACGGTCAGGATGCTGCCGGCCACGCCGCCGGGGGCCAGGATCGAGACGCCGGCGTTCTTGACCACCGGGTCGTTGGCGATGGCGCCGTTGGCGGCGCTGGCGGCGTAGCAGGCGCCACACTGCTGGGCGACGCTGCCCATGCGCGCCCCGTGGCGCGCCGCCTGCTGCACGGCCTGCTGGCCGTAGACGACCATCCCCAGGTTGAAGATGGCCAGCATCACCAGCAGCACGAGCGGCAGGGTGATGGCGGCTTCGGCGGTCTCGAGGGCGCCTTGCGAGCGCAAGAAACGCGGGAAGTTTCGTTTTTTCATGATTGTGTCTCTCCTTGACAAGGATGTTCGGGATGCAGGTGCAGCCTTTTCTGCACCTGCATCCTCGTTGTTCGCACCCGGCCGATCAGCCGAGCGAGGCCATGATCTGGCCGATGACGTTGGCGATCTGTGCGCCCAGGGCGCGGTAGACGGCGTAGACGATCATGATCAGCGCCGCACCGACGACGGCCCATTCGGCCGTCTCGAGCGCCTGCTCGCCGCGCAAAAAACGTATGCGCCGCGAGGAAACTCGCAACTGCTTCTGCATCGACATGAGATTCACCTCCTTTCCACAAGAAGATTGGGCCCCAGGGCGGGCACTGCCCGCGCCTGCTGTCCGCTTTTGAGTAAGATGCGGATGGCTGCGGAATGCACGGATAAAGAAACGGGCAAAGCCCAGAAACAATTCTTGGCCGCGTTTATCCGCACTCGTCCGCGTCCCATCTACCACCTCGACGCCAACCAGATAGCCGTCCCGGCAGCAATCGAAACGGCATAGGGCATGCCGCCCTGCCGCTTCGCCAGCTTCCAGAGCAGGCCTTGCAGCCCGCCAACCAGGATGATGGCAAAGAACACGGAAACGGAGAACAGCCCGACCAGCGCCATCAGCAGCTTGGCGTCGGCCGCGCCGGCCAGGCGCAGCTCCCACATGGCCCAACTGGCGTAGAGCGCAAGCGCCTGGAAGATGGCCTCGACAGATGGCTGATACAGCGCCAGGAGCAGGGTCAGCACGCTGCCCAAGAGCGCCCGTCGGCGGCCGTCCGGGCCGGGCAGTTCGGAGACCAGCACCAGCAGCACGATCTGGAGCGCCAGCAGCGGGCGGCCGCTGACGGCCAGCCAGAACGTGACCAGCAGGAGCGGCGGCACGGTCAGGAGATTGGGCACCTGGCGGGTGCGCAGGTCGTGCCAGGCGCAGGCTGCGAGCCAGGCCGTGACCGGGACGAATACCCATAAATCGGGCGACGATGTCGTCATCGCTCCACCGCCGGCGGCGTGGCCAGGGCTTCGCCGGCCGGGAAAGCATCCGCTGCGGCGCCCGCCGGCTTTGCAAGCGTGAGGGTGTAGCCGGCCGTGTTGTTCGCCGCCGGGTCGCTGAAGACGTAAACGAAATACTGCCCGGCGGCGGGAGCGGCGTAGCCGATCTCGAAGGGCGCCAGCGTGTCCTGCTTCTCCATCACCAGGCTGCTGCCGGCGTCGCGGTAGAGCAGGAGCTGCACGCCGGTATCGAGAGCCGTCGCCAGTTCGAGCGCCACGGCCTGCCCGGCGGCGAGCCGGATTTCGAACAGGTCGCCCGTCCCGGCGGCGCCATCGTGGCTGCCCCGGATTTGTGTACCCAGGCAAATGGGGTTCGCTTCGGAGGCGATATTGTTGGGTTCCCGCTCTTCACTCAGGCAGGTAACCTGGCGGCGGGCAACCCAGGGCAAATACAGGGAGTGCCCTGCGGATGGTTGTGTGGGCGATGCGGTTTGGGTCGGGGTAGCCGTCTTTGTCGGGGCGGAAGCGGTCTGGGTAGCGGCAACCGCCGTCTGCGTGGCCAGGATCGTTCCGTCCACCTGGCGGGCGATGTGGGCGGCCGGCACGCCGGCAACTTCGGTGAAGCCGCCGCCCAGGTACACGGACCCGTCGGGCGCGGCGCGCAGGCTCTGCACGCTGCCATCCACGTCGCCCTGGGCGAACCAACTGCCCCCCTGCCAGCGGGCGAAACCGGCCGCCGGGACGCTGCCGGCCGCGGTGAACCAACCGGCGGCATATAGACTGCCGGCACGGTCGATGGCCAGGCTGCGCACGGAGCCGTTCAAGCCGGAGCCGAGCGCCGCCCAATGGTTGCCGTTCCAGCGGGCGATGTTGGCCGCAGGCGTCGTGCCGATTGCCGCAAAATCGCCGCCGGCATACAGGTTGCCCAGGTCATCAATCACCAAAGCCCGAACGGCACTGATCGATGGCATGTGGATGCCGTCTTTTGCGTTCGTCCCGCTCGCCCCCACCGCCGACCAGCCGGCGCCGTTCCAGCGGGCGATATTGTCGGCGGCTCCGTTGCCGGCGGTGGCAAACTGCCCGGCGGCGTAGATATCGCCGTTGGCGGCCACGGCGACGGCGTAGACGTAGCCGCCCAGGCCGCTGCCGAGCTTGCTCCAGCTGGCGCCGTTCCAGCGGGCGATATTGTTGGCGCTTTGCCCGCCGGCCAGGCTGAAACTGCCGCCCACGACCAGCGTGCCGTCCGGCGCAGCGGCGATGGCGTGGACGCTGCCGTTGACGCCGCTGCCCAGAGACGACCAGCCGTGGCCGTCCCAGCAGGCGATGTTGTTGGCGCTCAGGCCGCCGGCGCTGGTGAAGCGGCCGCCGGCGTAGACGTAGCCGCTGCGTTCGTCGACCTGCACGGCATCGACGGCCAGGCCGGAAGCGCTGTTGAGGCCCGAACCGAGCGCCGACCAGGCCTGCCCGTCCCAGCGGGCGATGTGGTTGGCGCTTTGCCCGCCGGCCAGGCGGAAGTCGCCGGCGGCGTAGACGGCGCCGGTGGCGTCATCGACGTCGATGGCGGTGACGGTACCGGCCATGCCGTCCCCCAGCGGGTAGAAGGCGGGGACGAGCGGTGTGGCCTGCGTGCCCAATGGGGAAAGAAGTATTCCGAGCAGAACAAAGAGCAACACGGGCAGGGCCGCGGAAAGGATTGGAATTCTGCGTGTGTCCATCGTTTTCTCCATTTCAGCCGCCCGGCGGGGGCGGCGGGGTTGGGTCCCCGGCTGGGACGGCCGGGGCCGTGGGCTGCGCCGGTTCTTGCGGCGCCGGCGGCGGGGTCGGGGGAACGGCCACTGCCGGCGGCGTGGCGGTCGGCACGGGCGGCGCAGTCGGGGACGCCGCGGGCAGGTGCTGCCCGGGCGTGGCGCTGAATTGCACCGGCCGGTGAGGGGGCGTCGCCGTGGGCAGGGGTGGGGCTGTGGGTGTGCACGTTGCGGTTGCTGGCGCAGCCCGTGACGGCAGGGTGGGGGAAACCCGGCGGGCCGGCGTCACGGTCGGCTCCAATGCCTGCGCCGGCGCTTCGACCGGGGCTGCCCACCACAATCCCACCCACAGAATGGCGGCAGCCAGCAGGCCACGCCGCAACAACGGGCGTGCCAGCGCGGCGTAGAGAACCAGGCTCGAAGCCAGGACCAGGGCAGCCCCCAAAGCCAACTGGTGAGCCGGAAGCTCGAACGCAATCGGCGCCCCCGCTGCTGCCTGGCAGAAAACGGCCGCCAGGGCGCCAGGCGCCGCATACCGTCCCAGCACAAGCCAGGCTCCGGCTTTCTCGAAAAAGCGGCGCTGCTTCACCGTGCGCTCCCACTCGCCTTGGGCCTGGCGGAGCAGCGGTTCCAGCACGACATTCAGGGCCGGGCCGGCCCGCCAGCCGGCGTAGGCTGCGTCGGCGACGAATTCGTCCAGGAGGGGATGCAGGCCAGCCAGCGCCTGCATACAGGCCGGTGTATCCTGGCCTTGCCGGAACTTGCGCAGGGCGGCAAGGAGTGCCTCCCGCACGGCGCCGGGCGGCAACTGCTCCGGGACGTCTGCGAAGGTTTCCAGGAGCGGCCGTTCCCGGTTCGAGCGGCAGGCGTGGAGCAATGCGATCACGGACGGCAGCGCGTCCAGACCGCGCGGCGTGCGCAGTTCTTCCAGCCCCAGGCAGATGGCAAGAAGGACCGGCTGCAACCGTTCCGGTGCTGCCGGCCGGGCCAGGTACAGGCCTGCGGCTGAGCCGAGTAACAGCCCGGCGAAACAAAGCCAGGCTTCGCCTTCCCGCGGTACACCGGCCCGCATCTGCCGCAAGCGTCCGGCCGCACCGCGACTGGCTGCCCAACGCTGCGCCAGGCGCCAGAACACCAGGGCGCCACGCACCAGCCAGGCGCCGAGACAGGCAGCCATGACGGCCAGAGTCCATCCAGAGAATGCGGATTCCATCGCCGGCCTACTCTTCCGTAGGTGTTTTCGGCTGCGTGGCCGCCAGCACGAACCAGGCCAGCAGCCAGCCGGCGATCAGGCCGGCGCCGAACAGGTTGCCTGCGAGCGCCAGCGTGTGCAGGGTCCATGCGCCGGTTGCGGCGGCGGGCCATCCCGTTGCAAACATTTCCCAAGCCATCACCATCACTCCTTTCCGGCTACCGCCCGCCCAGCGACCCCATCAGGGGGTAGCCAAGCAGCGAGAGCAGCACCACCACGAAGGGCACGAAGTAGAAAATCACCATCGGCACGATCAGCTCCGAGCCGACGCGTTCGGCGCGCTGGTCGGCCTGGGCGAGATACTCGCCGGCGATGCGTGCCGCCATCTGCGCCATCAGGGCCTGCTGCGCCGTCCCCAGGCGGATGAAATCGAGCTGCACCGCCACGCTGATCAGATCCGGCATGAGCGAAGCCTGCGCCTCGCGCTGCATCTGGGCGACGAGCGAACGCCCCTGCGCCATCTGGATCACGCCGCGCATCCACTGCGCCGGCAGGCTGCCCGTCTCCGACACCCGCCGCAGGGCTTCTTCGAGCGAGACGCCGGCCGCCATCTGCGCCGAGACGAGCTGGATGAACTCCGGCAGTTCGGCCTGGAAGCGGCGCTGCGCCCGCCGGGCGGCGCCGGCGAGCGAGAAGACCGGCAGCTGCCAGCCCAGAAGCACGGTGATGATGGCCGGGATGGGTTCGTAGAAGACATACCAGCCCAGGAAGAAGGCCCCGATAGCGGCAGCAATGCGCAGCGACGTGACCTGGACTTCGTTCCAGCCGCTCCACTTGCCGGCCAGCTGCGCAAAATACAGGTCGCCGCGCGTCTTGCGGAGCACCCCTTGCGGCGTCCAGCGCAGGGCCGGGGCGTCGAGGAACGCCAGCAGAGAGCGCCAGCCGGGGAGCTTTTCGGGGGCGCGTTCGCCGCTCTCTTGCAGGAAGCGGGCGCCCTTGCCTGCCGGCAGGGACGGCACGAACTCGACCAGCAGGGTCACGATGAGCAGGCCGGTAAAAATAGCGATGATGTAGATCAGGCTGGTCATACGGCCTCCGAGATAATCGAACGCATCACCACGAAGCCCAGCGCCATGGCGCCGATGGCGGCGGCCAGGACGGCCTGGATGACGACGGAAACCAGCGCATCCGCAATCAAGGGGTCACGCGTGAGGTAGACGACCACCACCCCCAGGGCCAGCGGCAGGAGCCTGGCCGAGTTGAGGGCGTCGGCGGCCCTGGCTGCGGCGCGGTTGCGGGCGGCGATCAGCTGCTGCATGCGCTGGGTGTTTTCGAGCAGGGCCTCGGTGTACTTGCCGCCGCCGGCTTCGGCGTAGCCCTGCAGCAGGTAGGCGAGATTGGCCAGCGACGTCGACGGCGAGCGCGCCGCCAGGGCGGCCAGCGCGTCCTGCCGCGCCTTGCTGCGCAGTTCGGCCGCCGCCAGTTCGAGTTCGGGCGAGAGCGGGTTGGGCCTTTCCAGGTTGAGGGAGTTGGCGGTGCGTTGCAGCACGTCGGCCACCGCCCCACCCGCCAGCAGCCCGGCGCTGATGCGGCCGACGGCCACCGGCAGGACCCTGTCGATCTCCCGCCCGCGGCCTTTGACGCGTTCGTCCAGCCAGCCGTAGGGCAGGGAGAAAACCACCCCGCCGGCGATCAGCGCCGGCAGCCCGGGCAGCAAGGCCCAGGCGGCGGCCGCACTTGCCAGTGCCAGGCCAACCGTCAGCGCCCGGAAGGTGACCGGGCTGAGTTTTAGCCCCGATGCCAGCAGCTTGTATTCCAGCGAAGACGGGGCGAGATCGTCGAGCGTCTTCAGTGTGTCCAGCGAGTACATCTCGGCCAGGCGCCGGGTGGCGTCACCCTGTTTGACCCGTGGCGGGGAAAGCAGGATGTAGGCCAGGGCGGCGACCAAAAGGCCAATGATTGCGATCATGTCGTTCTCCTTTCAAAAACTCATCTCGGCTTCGATGCGCGGCGCCAGTTCTCCGGCCCGCTCCCAACGCGGTGCATGGGATGGGGCGTTGAAATCGAAGCGGTAAATGGGGTCGAAGCCGACTTCGCCATTCCTCAGGCGTTTGGCGACGTTGGCGATGGCCGTCACGCGGCGCACTTCGTCGCGGATGCCGATTTGCACCAGCAGGTCGATCGCCCCGGCGATCGTGCCCTTGACGTCTTCAGCGCGCGAGCCTGTGTCCGAGCAGACGATGTTGGCCAGGCGTTCGACGGCTTCGCGCGGGTTGTCGGCGTGGAAGGTGCAGGCGCCGGAATGGCCCGTCATCATCGCCCGGAACAGGCTCTGGGCGGCGTGGCCGTCGCGCACTTCGCCGACGATCAGGTAGTCGGGCGACATGCGCAGGGCGTCGTCGACGCCGTCGCGCAAGCTGTAGCTTTGCACGCCGGCGCCGATTTGCGCCGGGCGGGCTTCGACGGCCTGCACCGTCGGGCGGTCGATCCAGATTTCTTCCGGGTCTTCGATCTTGACGATGCGCCAGCCCTCGGGCAGGAAGTTGCACAAGGCCGAGAGCAGCGTCGTCTTGCCGGTGCGCGTGCCGCCGGTGATCAGGGTGCGGTAGCCCTGCTCCATCGCCCGGCAGAGCAGTTCCATCATCTCGGCCGACATCACGCCGCGCTCGAGCAGCCACTCCGGCAGGACCGGTTTCTGCTCGAAGAGACGGATGTTGAGGCTGGGGTTGCGCCCGGGTGGGGCGATCACGGGGTGCAGGGCCTTGACCCGCCCGCCGCCGGGGTTGGCCGGGGTGGCCGGCAGTTTGGCGTTGACGGACGGGTTGGTCTCGTTGAGGCTCTTGTTCTGCGGGCCGAGCAGGCGGTCGAGCACGCGGTTGATTTCGCCGGCGTCGGGCAGCAGCCCCGGCACCGTCTCCCAGCGCACGCTGCCCTTCTTCATCACCTGCACCAGGCCGTGCGAGTAGACGGCGATTTCGGAGATGTCGCTGCGCGCCGGGGGCAGCAGCAGGTCGAGAAAGCCGAAGCCCATCAGACGCCGGCCGAGGTCGGCGGCCAGTTCCTGCTCGGCGCCGAAGCCGGGGGTGACGCCGTTGCGGCGGTAGGCGGCGCCGACCAGGATGTGGATGCGTTCGAGCACCTGCTGGCGCTCGGCGCCGGTGGGGGCTTGCAGCACGCCCGGCGGAAACTCGCGGTTGACCTGGTCGATGACTTCGTTGGTGACGGCCGTTTGCAGCCGGTCGTCGGCGTTGCGGGTGGTGGCCTTCTCGGGGTCGAGAAAGGCCAGCAGGCCGTCGCGGCCGTTGTCACGGTGGCCGTTGCCTGGAGGGGAGTCGTTGAACATGGGTGATCCTTTCACGTCAGCCGGATCTTCGGCAGCCGGAACAGGCTGCGCATGTTTGTGCTGCCGTCACCGTCCGGCGCCGAGACGGGACCGCCGGGGAAGAGTGCCGCCGCCAGGCTGCGGATGCCTTTGGCGAAGTCGTCGACGCGGGTCACGACCGGCGCCTGGGCGTCCTGGGCCTGGGTCACGGCCGGGTTGTCGGCGATGACGGCCGCCACCGGCGGCGCCCAGCCGTAGCTGGCGGCCAGCTCGCTGTGGAACTGGCCGGCGGTCAGCATCGAGCGTTCATTCACCCGGTTGAGCACCAGGTAGATGGCTTCACGCGGGATGCGGTGCTCGCTGACCAGGCGTTCGAGCAGCAGGATCAGCGTGTGGCGCGTCGCCGCCAGGTCGGAGAGCGTCGGGCGGGCGACGATGACGGCCGTGTTGGCCGCCAGGATGCCTTGCAGCGTCCAGGCCTGCGCCCCGGCGGGCAGGTCGACCATCACGGCGGCGTAGTTGCGGCCCCAGGCGGTCTGCACCAGCGAGTAGATGCTGTCGGCTTCGGCCTTGTTGGCCGACGAGTACATACCGGCCTTGAGGTAGTCTTCGGTGTTGTCGGGGGCCATCAGCATGTCCAGGCCTTCCCGCGCCTGGAGGGCGGCGTTGAAGCCGTCGCCGGGGCGGCGGAAGTATTCCAGGGCGTTGGGGTTATAGCGGCCCTTCAGGTGGGCGACGGCGGCCGGCGGCAGGTCGAAGGACATCAGAAGCGTCCTGACGCTCATGCGCACGGCCAGTTCGTAGGCCAGGTTCTCGGCCACCGTCGAACGCCCCACACCGCCCGAACCGGAGACGAAGGCAACCACCCGCGTGCCCGTCACGGCGGTGGCGGCGCGGCCGAAGTAGGCCTGCTGCAAGGGGGCGGCGGCGGCCGAACGGGCCTGCTCCGACGCCACGGCCGCATAACCGGCCTGGGCGATCTCGCCCCAGTTGACGGGAGCGACGAAGACGCCGCGCACGGCCGAGACCTGCTCGAAGACGCCGCGCATGTCGCGCAGCGCCGCCGGCAGGACGACCAGCGCCACGCCGTTCCAGGCCTGCATGCGCGCCAGCGCTCTCAGCAGCGGGTCCGGCCCGGGGGCGACGCCGGCCTGGATGACGAGCAGCATCGGCTTCATCTCGAAGAGGGTCTCTTCGAAGCTCGGCCAGCCGGTGGCCGTGGCGCTGACGACGAAGCGGGCGTCGGAGAGAAACGGCGGCTGCATCTGGTAGGTGACGACTTCCGACCCGGCGGCCGCCAGCATGACGGAGACTTTCCCGGTGGGCGCGTCCACGGCTACTGCCCTCCCAGCTTGCCGCGGTCGTCGTTCAGCGCTTCGTACAGGTCGGCCAGGTTCAGGGTCAGGATGTTGCCGCCGCCGTCGAAGCCGGCCGCCGATTCGAGCGCCAGGGTGATGTGGCCGTACTCGTCCAGGGCGGCGATCAGGGCGGCCGGGTTGACGAGCAGCCCCGGAATCAACTCGACCGGCGCCGCGGGGATATCCAACACGATCACGGAGCCGTTCTGGGCGGCCGAGACGGTGCGGGCGCTGGCGAAGAGTTCTTCTTCCGAACTCGCCGCGACTTCTTCGTAGCGAAAGGACTGCGGCACCATCAGCACCTTGACGCCGCTGATGGCGATGCGCGCCAGGGGCGCCGCCGGCGGCAGGGGCGTGGGGGTGGGTGTGGGCGTGGCCGTCGGGCCGGCGACCATCCCCAGGGGTCCGGCTTCGGGCTGGTAGGCGGCGACGGCCGGGATGGCGGCGCGGGTGTGTTCGAGCACGTCCGGCGAGAGCATGCCGATCAGGGTCACGGTCTGGCCCGGGCGCAAGAGTCCCGCCAGGCCGCTGGCCTGGTCGACCCGGATGGCCACGGCCAGGTGGCCGGGGGCCAGGTTGGCGGGGATACCCGCCTGGGCGTCTTCGCCGAGGGTGGCCTGGGTGATGGCGTCGCCGGGCGCGCGGCCGACGGCCAGCATCTGGCCTTCGGCTTCTTCGATCGCCTGGATGGCGCCGACAGGCAGCGACGAGGCCGCCACCGTGCGCACTTCGAGCAAGCTGGCGTCCAGGCGCGTGCCGGGGGCGATGGCCGCCTTGGCGACGACCACCGGGACGGGCCGGATCATGCCGTTCAGGAGCGCCATCACGGCCAGGCCGATGACCACAGCCAGCACAATCGGGACAATCGGTGAACGTTTCTTGTTCATGGGTTTGTGTTCCTCCAATCAATGGTTTGGTTTAACAGGGTTTGTTCGACGCCCAATGGGGCGTTGGTTGATGGCGTCACGCTTAGTCATCACGCCGCGCCCAGCCTGCGCAAAATCTCTTCGTCGTCCGGCTCGCTGCCGGGGACGCGCACCGGCTGGATCAGCATCGGCTCCAGGTCGAAGACCTCGCCGCCGTAGCCGAGTTTGGCGATGCAGCGCTTCTGCGGGATGCGCGCCAGGAAGCGCTTGTACTCGGTGTTGACGATGCCCTTCTCGCTGCGCCCGATGTGCGCCAGGATCAGGTCCCGGTCCTTGGGGTTCTTGGCCTGGAAGAAAAAGCCGTTGTTGCAGGACGAGAAGATGCCCTCCGGCAGGGCGCTGGGGGTCTGCACGATGGGGTGCAGGAAGACGTCATACTTGCGCCCGTCCCGCCACATCGACTTGAAAATCTCGCTGACCTGCTCGTCCCTGCCCGGCCCGCCCTGCTCGGCCGCCGCCCCGCCGCTGACACCGGAGAGCACCTTGTTGGCTTCCTCGAAGAAAATCTGCATCGGCGGGAAGTGCGCCCCGCCCAGGCGCTCGCGCCGGCGGGCGACGGCGTCGAAATACAGCACGCTCGCCAGCAGCGAGAGCAAGGCCGCCTTGGGATACTCGTCCATCTCCGCCCCGCCTTCGATGACGACGATGCCCCAGGGGTCGGTGGCGGGGCCGAGCAGCCCCAGGTCTTCGATCGGCAGCGGCAAGCTGCCATGGGCCGGGCCATACTGCCCCGCCATCTCGCCCTCGGCGAACGGCTCCAGGCGCAGGAGCACGCCTTCGATGCTGGTGCGGCTGGCCTGGTCGCCCTTCTTGCCGAGTTCGGCGGCGTAGCGGCGCAGCTTCTCGACCCAGCGACAGACGCCGGCGAACTGGCTGCGGTAGACGGCGAGCGTTTGCAGTTCGCCCGCTTGCAGTTCGGCCAGGGGCGTCCCGGCCCGCGCCGCCGGCAGGAAGCCGCGTTCGTCGCGCCATTCGTTGACGGCGTCCGCTTCGTTCTGGTCGACGAGACGGCCCCAGCGCCGGCTGCGCTGCACTTCCGGGTCGGACGTCAGCACCCCCAGGCCGGGGTCGTTCGCATCCCCGGCCCCATACAGCTCGGTCAGCGCCCGGCGCATGAAGCCCAGCTGGCGCGCCCCCATCGAGCCGGCGTTGGCGAAAAGCTCCGTCACCAGGCTGCGGTAGCGCCCGGCCAGGATGCGTTTGGGCACCTGCAGGATGTTCCAGCACAGCGGCCGCACCGCCCCCGGGTAGAGCTGGCGGATGTCCACCCGCCCTGCCAGCCCCGGCCAGTTCAGCGCCTGGCGCCAGCCCTGGCCGAAGTCGAGCACGATCGTGCGGTAGCGCCAGGCGCGGGTCGTCTCCAGCGCCAGGCGTTCGGCGGCCACCGACTTGCCGAAGCCCGTGTCGCCGCAGATGGCGGTGTGGAAGTGGCGCTCGCGGCTCAATCGCAAGAGCGTCGGGGTCAGTTCGCCCTGTTCGCTGCTCCACTGCCGGCCCAGGACGGCTTCGCCGGCAAGGCCCGGGTAGAAGGCGAAATCGGGGGTCGCTTCTTGCACGCTCAGGGCCACGCCTTCTTCGTAGGCGCCGGGGGCGGTGTAGGCCGCCAGCTGTTCCATCGTCAGGACGGTCGAGTCCAGGTAGCCGCTGAGCACCTCCGGCACAGTCTCGATGCGGGTGGAGGGCGTGAAGGCCTGGGCGTGGCGGCTGATGTAGCTTTGCTCGTCTTCTGCCAGGCTGCGCGTCTGCACGCCGGTGACCACGTCTTCAGTGCCGTGGAAGGCCTGCGGGATCAGGCCCAGCAAAGCCTGCTTGCCCGCATCCGTCCGCGCCAGGGCGTAGACGTCGGTGTAGTAGGCGCCTTCCATGCTGGCTTTTCGCAGGAGGGCCTCCTGCTGGCGCAAAATCTGCGTCACGAGGATCGCCGGGTCGAACTGCCACTGGTAGCTGCTCGAAACCGAGAGCGACGGCGCCACCCCGACCATCAACCCTGCCGACGCCCCGCGCCCCAAGGCCTGCCCGAACGACTGCGACTGCGACTGCGTGTCGGCCTGGCTGGTGGTGTCGGACGAACTCTGCGTCTCGGCTTCGCTGGTCGTATCGGACGACGACTGCGTGTGGCTGCCGAACGACCCCCACGACTCCGAGCGCGTCACCGTCGTCCCGGCGCCGGTGGTGTCCGATTGGCTGGCGGTCTGCGCCCGGCTGTTCGTTTCGGCGTGCGAGCGGGTTTCGGCGTGGCTGTTCGTCTCGGCGTGCGACGTGCCGCTCGACGACGACTGGAACGAGCCGGCGCCCACGCCGTCGGAGAAGCCCTTGTTGTAGTTGAGCACGCCGCTGTTCAGGCTGAAGCCCCAGCCGGCGCCGTGGTTTTCGGAAGCGCTCGACCCCGAACTGCTCGACTGCGAGCGTCCTTCGGTCACGGCGTGCCCATCGGTGACGGCGTGGCCGTCCGTGACCGCCTGGCCTTCGGTGGTCGCCTGGCCGCTGGTGTGCGACGAAGTCTCGCTCTCGCTGACCGAGAGCCCGACAGCGTGCGACCAGCCGCTCGTGTTGGCGACGCCTTCGGTGTGCGCCTTGCCGCTGGTGCTCGCCAGCCCCGTGCTGTGGGCGTTTGCCTCGGTGTGGGCTTCGCCCGTCCCCTGGCTGTGCCCCTGGGAGGCGCTTTGCATCAAAGCCCCTGACAGCATCGCCGGCAGGCTGACGCCGAAGGAGACGCCGCGCACCCCCTGCTGCCAGGCCGCCCAGGTGGACGTGTGTTCGGCCAGACCGGAGAGCATTTCGCTGATATCGCCGAGTGCGATCGGCGACGTCAGCACCAAAAACAGGAAGTCTTCGCGGATGTCGCTCATGCCGCGGAAGAGCATCTCGTTCTGCTGCTGGGTGTATTGCCCGCCGGCCAACCCGCCGTCGATCAGGGGGTTGTGCAGGGCCGGCTGGTTGCCGCCGCGCATGCCTTCACGCGGGTCGGGCTGGCCGACGGCGACGACGGCGTGCGGCATCTCGGCGAAGGCGGCAAAAATCCACTGGGCGATGTGCACGGTCAAGGGCTGCAAACGCATCTGGCGGTAGGCGGCGGTCAGGGCGGCTTTGAGGGCGGCCAGGCTTTGGGCCGACCGGCCTGCCGCTTCTTCGAGCGTCTTGGCGAAGGCCGAGACGCCGTAGCACTGCACGATGCCCAGCGGGTTCTCGCCGAAAACCCCGGCGGTGAAGACACCGCAAGTGAGGTACAAGAAGGAAACGTGCGAGCCATACAGCCCGCGCAGCACGGTGCGCATCTTCTGGATCAGCCCGGGGTCCGAGCGCACGTCCAGCGGCAGGAAGCGCAGTTGCAGCAGGCGCACGACGCGGTAGCCGGCGTACTCGCGGCCCGCTTCGCGCTCGCGCAGGCGGTACCAGAGATGGGCCAGTTCGTCCCGGCCGGGGACGAAGGCTACGCCGGAATCTTCGACGTCCAGGTCGTCCGGCAGGGGGGTGCGGCGTGGGGGCAGCTTCCCCGTCCAGGGCAGCCAGTCCTTTGCGCTGCGAATGTGGTCGTGCAGGGTTGGTGCAGGCATGTGCGTGTCCTTTGCGTTCTCGAAAAAAGCGTTTTGCCGTTTCATGTCCAACCACCAGCGCCCTGCTGGCGGGCAGAAATCAAAGGGCAAGTTTCGTTCACAAGTTTCCAGGCGCATCCGCGTGCGTCTGGAAGGTGGGCGTGGTTCCCCGCGGCGGGACCTCGTGTGGGTGAACCGGGCTAGGAGAACTTGTCGAGCCGGTTCAGGATGGCTTCGGAGTCTCGATAGGCCGAAAGGCAGGACAGGAAGTACCCGCCGCCGATCAAGACGATTGCCAGAACGATGACTGTGGTTAGCATGGTGATCCTCCGGTGATGTTGGACGCATAGCGTCCGGTCGTCGGACGCATAGCATCCGGTCTTGTGCGAGCTTGCTACTCGACGTGGATGTAGACGTGCTCTTCGTGTCGGTGCCTGTGTTCGTGCTCGTGCTTCTGCGCCTGTACCTGAAGCGGCGGGCGCGGGCGCCGGCCGAGGTACAATTTGTGCACCAGGCCGGGCATACGCCCGGTTTTCAGGACGTGGGCGCTCACCACCAGCCAGAACAGGAGCTTGATGGCCAGCATCAGGGCAACGGCCGAGAAGATGGCCGCTTCGAGCCCGTGCGGCTCGAAAGGGTTGGGGGTCATTGTGTTCCTCCGTGTGAAGTTTGAAAGGTACAACCGGCCAACGTGTGAGAATGGGTTTCAGGCGTTCGTGTACCGGCCAACGTTGTGCTGTCGACCGATCCGCTCGGGGCAGATCAGGACAACATACCCGGAAGGCCAAATGCTTCCACTCGGCCGCCCGCATATGGCGTCCTGCTCGCCTATTCCCTCACCCGCAAGCTGCGCAGCACGTCCTGCGCCCCTGCCATCGGGCTGACGATGGACATCGGGTTGACGAAGGCCTGCTGCACCAGCATCGAGAAGTAGCCCAGCGGCACGACCAGCCACAGCGCCCACAGGATGATGGTCGTCACGCTGCCGCGTGTGCCGGCGATGACGGCCGCTGCGCTTTCGCTCGAACCGATCAGCGCCGCCCAGCGGTCGGGCGTCAGCTGCGCCGTGTAGGCCAGGTAGAGCCGGCTGCCGAGCACCGCCAGGGCGTATAGGGCGATGCCGGCCTTGGCGTACCAGGTCAGGTTGAAGCGCTGCGCCGGCAGGGCGAGTACAGCCAGGAGGCCGGCCAGCCACATCGCCGCCCCGATCCACGGCACCGGCGCGCCCATCCCCCACTGAGCGAGGAGCCAGGTCGCCAGGACGATGCCGGTGATAACCTGCGCCGTGCGCGGCATGACCCCTTCGCCGTCCAGGCCGCGGTCGCCTCGCCGCGGGCGGTACCCGGCCCGGCGCTGGATTTCCGCATCCGGCAGGAGCGCCATCAGCCCGGCGGCGGCCACGCTGGCCAGGGCCGGCAGGTTGGCGGCCAGCCAGTAGGCGATCGCCAGCAGGCCGTTGAGGGCATACAGCGGCAGGTCGAACAGGATTTGGGTCAGGGCGTTGAGCGGGTCCATGATTTCTCCGGAAACAGAAAAGCTTTCAACCACGACGGTAACGGCGGAGCACGACGGAAATCCTTGCTGCGGTAACGTTGTGTCCCGTCGTTCCCGTCGTGGTGAATTTCATCGGCGTACTAAGGCGTGACCAGCGACTCGAGCAGCACGTACACGTCGATCTGCTGCGGGGCCTGGAGAAACAGGGAGCGCGGCTGCGTGATCGGCACACCCAGGAAGCTGGCCCCGGCCGTCGCCCCTTTCACGTCCACCAGCCACTGGCCCGGGTCGGCAAAGGGGATGGCGCTGACCAGCGCCGTCGCCGTGCACAGGCCGCTGGCGTCGCAGCCCAGGGTCGGTTCGGCCATCGCCGGCACCAGGTCGAAGCGCTCCTGGTGGATGCTGGCGCCGTAGTATTTCTCGGCCAGGTCGCCCAAAATCCAGGCCTTCGACGCCGGGCTGAGCTGGGCGTAAGCCGTCAGCTGCACGATCGGGTCGGGCAGGGTCTCGACGTGCTGGATGCATTCGACCTGGCCTTCACCGGCCGACCAGAAGCGGTTGCCGGCCATGGAACTGCTCCAGGACGTCTCGTTGCCGCCGGCATCGGTGACGCTGTCGTAGGCTTCGGCCGGGCCGGGGCAGCCGCCGCCGTCTCCCGCGGGGGTGTATGCGCACGTCCCGCCTTCTTCGACGGCTTCGTACCAGGTGAAGATCACCGGCGGGTTGCTGACGGTGATCTGGATGTCGACGCCGCGTTTGTCCTTGTCCTGGCCGACGACCAGCGGGTAGTTGGGGGCGAGCTTCTGCACCGCGGCGCTGAATTCGGCCTGCTGCACCGTGGCCGGCAGGCACGCCCTGCCGCCGGGGTTGTTCGGGTCGCTGCCGGGCTGGCCGTACCCGGGCGGGCAGCCGCCGGGGATGATTGCACAGTCCAGGCCGGCCTGGTACAGCCACAGGGCGTTGACCAGGCTGCCGAGATCGAAGCCCATTGTCGTCAGAGATGACAGAAAATTAGCCATGCGGCCCCAGTCCGTAAACAGCGCCGTGAACGTGCCGCTGTCGATTTGCCCGTTGGCCAGCGAGGTGAAGAAGTCTTCCGGCGAGGCATAGCCCATGCTGGCGATGTCTTCCGGGCTGAACACCCCGCTCAAGAGCTGCGCCACCGTGCTGAAACCGTTGCCCATTTGGCTGGGGGTGTTGGCGTTCCAGCCCGAAGCGTCGGCGTTCAGGTACGTCATCAACATCGTCGCCGGGCTGGGGACGACCAGCACCGCCCCGCTGGGCGTGATGTATTGCAGGTAGGTGGCGTTGCCGGGCGGCATGCCGACTGGAATGTTGCCAACCGGCGATGGGAAGCTCATCCAGTCGGCCGGCACCGAGACCTGCACCGGGTCGGAGAGTGCATCGAAGTCGATCGAGCCGTCTGCGTTGACGAACTCGGACCAGCCGGGCGGGATGCCGCCGTCGCCGCTTCCGTCCTGGGCGTATGCGGCCGAAGCTGGGCCAAGGAGCAGGGCAAAGATCGCCAGCAGCGCCATGAGCTTGCTCAAAAAGATGCTTGGTTTCATGGTTATTTCCCTTCGTATTTTTCGGCCTGGCCGTCCAGCAGGATGCTGGCGAACTTCCAGGCGCCGCCTTCCTGGGCAACCTGGGCATAGACCGCAAATTCGGTCCGGTCATCCTGGCGTGCCGGCCAGGCTCGTGACAGCTTGACCGCGACTTTCCAGTTTTCCAGCAAGCGCACGCTGCCGTCGTCTTGCACGGATTGGATCTCGTCCACTTTCTCGATGGCCGTTGCTTCGGCGCTGACGTTGGCTTTTGCCGCTTCCAGCTTCGGCCAGGCGCCGGCGGCGACGAAGTCGCGGTAGAAGCGGCAGGCCGTTTCGGTGCTGAGGGCGCAGATGCCGTCCAGCCAGGCGTCTTTCTCGCGGTAGCCGGCGGTGAAGGTGGCGGCCACGCCGGCCTGGGCAACGGCGCCAGATGGAGAGATGGCCGTCGCTGCGGCGGTCGGCTCCTGCCCGGATGCTTCTCCGGGCAGGGAGACCGAAATCGCCGCGATGGTCGCTGCGGCCAGAAAGGCCAGCAGCCCAAGCAGCCGTTTGGAGATACGAATTTCTTTTTGCATATTGCCTCCTTGGTTTGGCGCCCGGCGGGCTCTCGCTCACCGGGCAAAGAAAATTAACAATCGCTCACCGGACAAAGAAAATTAACAAAAAAACCACAGGCCGCGCCTGTGGAAACATCCACGAGGCGCAACGTGTGGTTCTTGGTTGCCAACGATGGTGGCCGGCGTCTCTTACGCCTGGCCGGGGCGCTGCTCCGCACGCGGGCAAAGCAGCAAACGTTTGGGGAATTGGCTTTCAGGACAACGTTACGAGAACGAAGTCCTGCGAATATTCAGTTGTCGGAAATCAGCGTGTCGTTACGAAGCCCTTTGCCTGCTGAACTCAGCGGGCAGAGTAAGGAACATTTTAGAAAAGACAGAAGGTCCTTCGTGGGTGTTTCCTCTGACACTTTTTGCCAACGAGGGCAGGCCGCTCAGGGAGAAAACGCTTCGACATCGCTTGGGTAAGTTACAGGAGGAAGACCGCAACCGCTATGCGTTTCATCCCGCACGGCGATTACTGCTAGGCCACCCCAGGATAATTCTTCGACCAGTCGCCATGCTTCTTCAGGCACTTGCGACCAGGTCAGGTTTTTAGGCCGACGTGGAAACTCTGGGGTGGGTGTCAAGGTCCCATTTAGCCAGCTGTTCGGATATAAACCGGTCCAAATATATGCCACTGTGAAATATGGCAAACCAATCAGAACAGCAGAGCCATTGGCCACGACTCGGCAAGGCATGTTTTCGGGTTCTTGCTGTGCAGCGCGTGCACGCTCCGCCATGAACTGCCAGTAGGTCATCCCACGCGCATCCGCCACGCCCATCGGCTGCGAACCCTTGTACCCGGCCCACAGCACCGGAACCAGCAGGACGGCCACGAGCGCCAAACCACTCCAGCAGCCACAACCCATTCGCTTTGTCTTCATCGAACGCTCCGTTTCGCTTGCTCCCGCCGGCGCCTGCTTCCTGCCGGTGGGTTGGTTGCGTGTCTGAACATATATCACAGACGCAGGCATTTGGGAGGGAGTCACAGGCACATTCGTCCGATCTGGCAGGCCAGCATCACCAGCACGACGGGGATGGCCAGGAATTCGGGTCTCAGCAGAAGGAAGAGCAGGAGATTTCTCATGTGTGACGCTGGCTACTTTCCGGTCGAGCGACCGTTCGGTGAGAACGGGCTCGCAACAGGCCGGCGTTCTCGCAAGGACAAGGTTTTGGCTTGTGGCGCAGTTTGTTCTTTCCTTAGTCCGTTACCGGGTTTAGACTCGGTTTGAACCCGTTCAAACCAGGAGTTCAAACCACTTTTCAAGGGGTTCAAACCGGGCACCGTGGCTCTAAAAGCGGGGAACAAACTGCTTTTTGAAGGTTCAAACCGTTTAAACACCCGGGTACAAACCGCTCTTTCACGCCCGTTTGCGCACCTGCAACCAGATGCTGCCCTGCTCGCCGCGCTTGCCGGCCTGCAAATCGGCCAGGTTGGTCAGGTGCGTGACGGCAGGGCGGGTCCCCAAGGCGAGATTGATCTCGCTGACGATGCTTTTCATGCAGCTGCGGTTGTCGCAGACGACGTACAGGCAGCCGCCGCCGGCCTGGTAGAAGTTGTGCCACTTGGCCTTACGCTGCTCGCGGTTCTTGTGAGAATCGATTTCGACTTCGACGAACAGGGTCTTCCCTTCGCCATCGTGCAGCAGCAGGTCGGGCTTGAACAGGCCGCCATCCGGCAAGGTGATGTCCGGCGGTTCCATCTCGACCCGGTAGCCGGCAGCCTGGAGAAAATCGGCCGCTTGCAAATTGAGCAGGGTGTGCTCCGGCGTGACGTGGCGGGCCAGCAGGGTGTCCATCTCGTTGGGCGCCGGCTGCTTTTGCGTCAGCAGCCAGTACGCCAGGCGGCCCTGTTCGGTCAGGCGCAGCAAGTCGGGATGCCGCCCGCCGGAGCCGGCGCCGTCGTCCTTCCAGGGTTGGTATTTTTCCAGCAGGTCGGCTTCAACCAGGCGCTGAAACACCGCATTGACGCTGCCGCCGGGTTTCTGTAACCCGAGCAGGCCGGCTGCTTTTTCGGCGATCAACGGCCGGCGCGCCAGGCCGGTCTCGCCGATCAGCCGCAGGACGGACGAGTCGCGTTCGAAGGTGCTTGCCTGCCGCCAGGCGCTCATCCAGTCCGGCTCGACTCCGGACGGCAGCGCGGGAGGACTCCCCGCCGCAGCCGGTTGCGGCAGCGCGCCGGCCGCGCGTTGGGCCTGCTGCACCTGCCGCAGCGCCGACAGTTCGTTGTTGAGCTGCCGGTTTGCCTCGTCGAGGCGCTCCACGGTTGCCTGCAAACGCTGGTTGTTCTCCTTCTCGGCCTCCAGCGCCTTGCAGATGCTGCGGTAGCGCTTCGCCAGTTCTTCGGCGTCCCTGGCCGAGCGGTTCTCCTGGCGCTCCTTCTCCTGCGCCTTCTGCAGGCGGAGCTTCACCTGCTCGGCCACCAGGCCGGCCAGGCTCTCCACCGGCAGGCTGTCCAGCGCCTCGCCGGCGCGCAGGCGGCGTTCGACTTCCTCGGCGGCAAAGGCCTCCAGCAGGCCGACCAGCGCCCGCTGGGCGTGCTGCCACTTGCGCTCGGCGCCGGCGCGCAGTTCGCCCTGGACGGCCAGCAGGTGCTGCAAGTCGTTGATCGCCACGGCAGTGACTTCCCTGCCAGCTACGGCGCCGTTGTTGCCAGCCATTGGCTCTTCTCCAATCCGGCCAGGAGCTTTTGCGCTTCGGCCAACCTGGCCCGGGCGGCCGTCTCGTTCTCCGCCGTGGGCGAACTCAACCAGCGCAGCGCCAGTTGGACGCTGTCGAGGGTGCTTGCCGACGTCGCCGCCAGCTGCTCCCGCAGCCCGAACAACGTTGGCGGCGCACTCTGCCGGTCGATCTCCCGGGCGATGCGCAGGACTTCTTCGAACAGGCGCTGCCCCTGCTGCGAGCGGCCGAGCAGATCGCCGGATGTGTCGGCCAGGATGCGGCTCGTCTCGCCATCCGCCAGCCGCAGGGCCTCCGTCCAGGCCACGGCCTGGCGGCGGTAGGCTTCGACGGCCCGGATGCCGGGGGTCAGCAGGACCGGGCGGCCGGCGGCGTCGCGCGGCGAGACCAGCCAGCCAAGCCCGATCAGGATCACGGCCAGCGGCACGAGCAGCGCCGCCAGCGGGATGCGAATCTCGCCCGGCGTCCCGTCTGCGGCCGGCGTGGAGGCTTCAGGCAAAAACGGCATCGAAGGCCTCCTCCGGGCCCATGTCCGGCAGGCCGGGCGAGCCGCTGCCGGCGTCCTCGTCCTGGTATGACGCTCGCAGTTCGCCCCGGGCGATCAAATCGTCGCGCACGCGGTCGCCGGTCTCCCAGTCGATATTGCGCAGGTACTCGATTTCCTCGGCCACGATCTCGAAAACCAGCTTGCCGGACTTCGTCTTGCGCTGCTGGATGTGGCCGATGACGGCGATCCGGCTGCCCTTGCGCACGTACCCATACGCCATCTCGGCCCGCGGGCCGTATACGCAGATGCGTAAGCCTTTGACGGCAGACGAACCCTGGACGCCCTTGACCATCATGCACAGGCGCAGGTATTGCGTCGCTTTGTTGCCCAGGGTGAAGGTGTCGTAGTAGATGTCACCGGTCAGGTCGCCTTTGATCCAGGCGTGGTTGTTACGCGTCATCGCTGTTCTCCGGTTTGGATTACGATTCGCATTCCTGCTGTGGCGCCGGCCGCTCTTCCGCCCGCAGCTGCCTGCCGAACCGGCACAACTGCTGCTCGAGCAGTTCGACGACGGCCGCTTGAATGTGCTCGCGTTCTGCTTTGGGAAGACAGGGCAGCAGATAGGCGATGTCTTCGTCGCAGCGTTCGCCGAAGAAGTAGCTGGCAGGAATGTTGAAGAAAGCAGAAAGGGCCGCAATGACCTTGTAGCTGGGGTTCTTCGAGCGACCCGAGCGGAACTGCCAGATCGTCTGTTTGCTCACAACGCCGCGCGTGCCGCGTTCGATCTGGCGGTAGGTGGCGCCGGTGCATTCGAGCAGGGCTATCAGGCGCTGCTGGAACGTGTTCTCTGGCTCCTGGTGAAAAGCATCGCCAGGCCAGACGGCGCTTTCGACTTGCTCGGGCGTTGGGGTTGGAAGATGGACGGACAAGGCTCGACTCCTTCTGTGCGTTTGTGTCGCTACGGAACGGGAAGCGAAGGACCGTGCAGGATAGGCCTCCGTTTCAGGCCTGGAAACCGGACACTCCCTCAAGCTGCGTTCCTGACTTACCCCATTGTATACAGACAATCGGCCAATTTCCAGGGACAAATGTGTCGAATCTGCTGGACAAATGTGCCCGTTTTGTACCCATTTGTCCCGTGACTGATGTCCTGGCGCTTGCGTTGAAAGATGATACGAGATTTGTTCGTGGGCGAACATTGCAACGACTTCACTTTTTGTATGAACCGCACGGTGATTTGGGACGGGAAAGGTGCTGGCGGACGATAAGAGAACCGAGATTAGCTGCCCACTTCCTTACAAATATGCAAGTTGTCACGTGATCGGAGTGACGTCTGTCAGTGGATTCGCGTACCGTTAATCTGTATACTGATAAAAGTATTAATGGTTTTAGTGTACCGAGGGGGATTCCCCATTGTTTATCCACAAGAGGTGTCAAATGAAGTCGTCTGTTTCCCGCCTGACCGGCCGCCGGTACTGGAATCTTTTCGCGCGCAAGCTCGGCCTGCGTTTGCTCAACCTGATGATGGTTTTCTCGTTGGTTTTTCCCAACCTGCTGTTGCCATCTTCGGGAGCGCAAGCCTCGGCAAAGCAACCGGAGAGACAGTCAGCGCATATCCAAACCGACAAACGCCTGGCTTTTCCTGGAAGAGTCGGGAACAAAGCGGCAGATTCATGGCTGTCTCCTCAGGGACAAACCAGTTCTGGTACAGAAGCAGGGGGGACGAGCCTGGTCAGCATCAACAGCCAATGGGAAACAGGAAACAGCGCCAGTGGACGGACACCGGATCGCGAAGAAGGATCGCTGGACATCTCGAGTGATGGACGCTATGTAGTTTTCGTTTCCGATGCCAACAATTTGGTGGAAGGCGATACGAATGATCAACTCGATATCTTCTTACACGACCGGCTGCTCGGTGAAACCCGCTGGGCGCATGGGCTGGCATCTCGCGCTGGCACAAATCCATGGTTTTATGCTGATATGCCGGCGATTTCAGCCGATGGGCGCTATATCGCCTTCCGTTCCAATGATGACACACTCATTCCCGGCGACGATAGCCTCGAAGACGTTTTCATTTATGACACGCAAACGGATGCGTTGAATCTGATCAGCCATACACCAACCAGGGTGGCAAATTGTTGGAGTGGCCTGCCCTCGATTTCTGATGATGGGCAACGTGTGGCTTTTTGGTCCTGTAACGACGAGATGGTAGATGATGTCTTTGGAGAGCAGATCTACTTCTGGGATGCTCAAAGCGGTGGAGTTGAACTGGCCAGCGCCAACGCCAACGGCGAAGCGGGGGCTGATGCGAGTTCGTTGCCGGTAATTTCAGGAGATGGTCGCTATATTGCTTTTGCTTCCAACGCAGCCAACCTGGTGCCCTCGGATACGAACGGCAGCCAGGATATTTTTGTCCGCGACACGCTCAACAGTACAACCACTTTGGTCAGCCTGGCCGACGATGGCAGCCCTGCCAATGAATGGAGTTCCTCTCCCGCAATTTCTGCCGATGGACGCTATATCGTTTTTGCATCGGAAGCCAGTAACCTGGCCGCAGACGATACAAACTACACACGCGATATCTTTCTGCGCGATAGTGTCGGCGATTCGACAATCTTGATCAGCCGCGGGTTGGATGGCTACTCAGCCAATGGATTTTCGACGAGTCCCGATATTTCTGCGGACGGCCGCTACGTGACGTACATCTCTTCCGCTAACAACCTGGTGTCAGGCGATAATAACGGCGCAGATGATGTTTTTGTTTACGACCAGGACACTGGCGAGACCTACCTGCTAAGCGTAGATTACCTGGAAGAAAACCTCGGCAACGCCAATAGCTGGCATGCGGCCATTTCTGGTGATGGCCAGTCCGTTGGTTTTGTTTCGGATGCCTCGAATCTGGTCGCCGGAGATACCAACGGTTCGCGCGATGTGTTCGTGCGCCGTCGTGGATTGGTCCCTGCGCCGGTCCCAACCAATGATGATGCTGCCAATGCCACCGTAGTTAACGAACTGCCCTTCCGGGTAATTGTGAATACGACTGGAGCAACCACCGGCGCCGACCCCCTGGTGGAGTGTGGAAACGAAGCGCCATCCACTTACAGTAACAGCGTCTGGTATCGATACGAACCATCCGAAAACGGGCAAGTTCGCATCAGCCTGTTGGGCAGCGATTACGACACCATCCTGGCTGTTTGGGAAGGCATTTTGGATAGCTGGGCGCCCGTAGCGTGTAGCCCGGATGCAGAACTGCCCGGTTCTTCTTTGATGCAAACGGTATGGGCCGGTGAGACATACTGGATCGAAGTGGTGCAGGCAGGTGCTGCTGAGGGCGGCCTGGCGCGCCTGCTGGTCGAGCCGGTTAATACAAACAACTACGACAACTCAACGATTGCAGCCGGTGAACCAGTATTGGTAGATGGAACACCGTCCGCGCCGATTACGGTCACGCTGTTCAACGCCATCGGCCAGCCGGTTTCGGGTGAAGTCTCCATCCAGGTCAGCGGCAGTCACAACTGGATCGATGGCGCTCCGGCGTCTGCTGATCAATGGGTAAACATCGGCAGCGGTGTAGCGCTAACGACAGTTTTGACCTCCACTGTGGCTGAAACGAAAACCATCTATGCCCGGGTGGACGGCGTGACGCTGAATACGAGCGCTGAAGTCACCTTTATGCCCCAGGAAGCGGCGCGGCTGCTGGTACTATGGCCGGGCGAAACCGGCCAGCCAGGCAGTGCACCGGGTAAAGCAGGGGGGATGGAAGATATCCAAATTGAACAGGAAACCGGCCTGCAAGTTCTGGTTGTAGATGTTAACTGGAATCCGGTTAGCGGTTTTAGCGGTGACGTGTTGTTGAACACCAGCGGCGGTGTCGAACTTTATACCGACGAATATCAGTACGACGTACTTACTTTGCAGAACGGCCAGGGGCATCTTTTGCTGACTGCCTGGCAATTGGGTGAGCAGTGGATCGAGTTGGAAAGCCTCGACCTGGGGGATCTTCTGACAGAATCCTTTACCGTGATCCCCCTGAAGCCGGATGGCACAACCATCGAAGCCAGCACACCCGAACCGGGCGAAATGGGCCGGTTAAGAAGTTCCGTCACCATTGTACTGGCCAACTCGCATGGCACTCCAGTTTATGCGCCGGCCTGGGTGCAGGTTAGCGGCAGTCACAATTGGATCGATGGTGAAGCGATCCCCAGCGGTGAATGGATCTCCCTTGGCGAAAGCGATTACTTCTCTTTCAGTTTATCGACGTCGGTTGCCGAAACCAAGACAGTTTCAGTACGCGTCAACGAACAAATCCTGGATATTAGCGCCGAAATTGTCTTCCCACCCCAAGGAGCCGCCGGCATACGCCTTTTGCTGCCCGGTGAGGCGGCTACGCCCGGCGATGAACCCGGCAAGAGTGGTGCACCCGATACGATCCATGCCGGTGAGCCAATGCCTTTCATCCTGCAAGTTGTGGATACGAACTGGAACGTCGATACCAATTTCCCGGCAGAGAGCCTGGTGATTTCTACTACCGATCCATTGGCCAGCCTGCCTGACCCCGTTTTGCTTACCGATGGACAGGCGCAAACCTCGCTTACCTGGGGAACAGCCGGTACCCATACCATCACGATTTCCTGCGCCAATCAAGACTTTGCCTACCTGCGCATCTTGACCGAGACGGTGGCCGTAGCGGACGCCCTGCCACCCGGGCAGCTGCGCGCCGACTATTTTGCCAACCGCACCTTGACCCCGCCCATTGCCCTGACGCGTTACGACCAACCGATAGATTTTGATTTGGCCTATGGCGAACCGCTTCCCGGCCGGGCGGAAGACTTTTCGATCCGTTGGAGCGGGCAACTCATAGCCCCTCATGATGGGCTATACACCTTCTCCCTCACCACCAATGATGGTGTACGCCTGTGGCTGGACGGGCAGTTGTTGATCGATGCCTGGGTTGACCAGGACCCAACAGAATACCAGGCCAGCATGGATTTGAGCGCCGGTCAGCCCTACGATATTCGCCTGGAGTATTACCAGGCCACGGGCGGTGCGTTGGCTTGGCTGGAATGGGAATCATCGACGACGCCTCGCCAGGTGATCCCCCTGAATCGTTTCCGTTACCCGGACATGGGCAGCTCAACCTTGCAGGTAAGCCCCGACATTCTGCCGGCTGATGGCGTCACGACGGCTACGGTCAGCATCCAACTGGCCGACAGCCTGGGCGCTCCACTTGCGGAACGGCCGGTCTATTTGCAGGTTGGCGGCGAACAAAACCGGGTTAATGGTACGCTGCTTGCGCCAGGCGCCTGGGTCTTGTTGGGAAACAGCGACGCAAACGGCCTGGTTTCGGCGTCGCTGGCATCGAGCAGCTTTGGGGAAAAATATCTGGCAGTGCGCGTGGGAGAAGTCTTTTTGGATCATGGCGTGGTGACTTTTACCCAGGCGCCGGTCGCCGGCCTGCGGGCAGAATATTTCCTTGGGATAGACTTTTCGGAGCCAGTGCTGGTCAACTACGGTGAAACCGTTCATTACAACTGGGGGAGCAGTGGCCCAGCAGGTGTTGCTGCCGATTACTTCTCGGTACGTTGGAGTGGCCAGTTGATTGCGCCTGTGAGTGGGCAATATACCTTCTACACGTACGCGGATGATGGAGAAATCTTATGGGTTGACGATACGCGCCTGATTGCGGACTGGGTAATAGCTGGTCCAGTTACCCAAACAGGCACGATTGATTTGGTGGCGGGACAACCTGTACCAATCCGGTTGGATTATTTCGAAAACGATGGCGGGGCGAATGTACGCCTATCCTGGCAGTTGCCGGGAGAATCCACACCAGAAGTGATCCCGCTGGCTAACCTACGCTGCCTGGATATGGCCAGCTCATCTGTTGTCGCCGATGCTCCTCAGATCAACGCCGGTTCACCCACCAGCGCGATTACGATTTCTTTGGCCAGCAGCCAGGGTTACCTGTATGGGGGGATGCCGGTCTACCTGCACGTTAGCGGCAGCCAGAACTTCATCAACGACGAATTGGCGTCTGACGGCGCATGGGTTTTGCTTGGCAGCAGCGATGCCAACGGCGTGATTACGGCTACCTTGGCGTCTACCCGTGCTGAGGAGAAACTGCTGCGCGTCCGAGCGGACGGCATTCTGCTCGATCAGCACGTCGCTGTGGTTTTTCCTGTCCTGCCGGTGGTTACACTGCAATCCTTGCAGTATGGTGAAATTGCCACACCAGGGCTCGCGCCGGGCAAAAGCGGCGCCCCCGAGACCGTTTTTACCGGCCAGCCGATGAGTCTTACCTTGCAGGCGGTCGATCAGTATTGGAATCTGGACAGCAGTTTTGCCGGAGAGCTTGTGTTGACCACCAGTGACCCGGCTGCCAACCTGCCGTCGACCGTCTCTCTCGTTGGCGGCCAGGCGAACATGCTGATCACATGGAATACAGCCGGAACGCAAAGCCTGACGGCCACGCTGGCCGGCAACCCATCTCTGGTAACGGCTATTGCCCTGGACGTTCTGGATACCCTGGTTGTTACTACCGGCCAGACGGTTACGGTAGACGATCAGCGCTACGCTATCAATGAAACCATCACAACCGGTATGGATAACCTGCCCTACCCCGGCGCATTGGGCCTCTTGCCGGGGCATGAAATCCTGGTGATCACGATGGCGGGAGATGGAATCGGCATCCATGAAACTGCCACAATCTCGGCCGTCGAAGGCGGGCGTTTGGTACTGGCTACACCTTTGAGCAACGACTACGATGGCCTGCACGATAAGGTCATGGTGCAGCGCGTGCCGCATTATTCAAACGTGCTGGTGCAAAACGGTGGCAAAGTCACCGCTCACCCCTGGAATGGCTCGACGGGTGGGGTGGTCTACCTGCGCGCCGGAAGCATTCTTGTAGAGAATGGCGGCGCAATTGACGTGACGGGCCTGGGCTTCCGCCACACGGAAGGCCCAGGAAGTGGCGCATATCGCATTGGTGGTGGATATGGCGGCTACGGTGGTGGTTACCAGGGCGCACAGAGCGGCCGCGCCTACGGTTCGTTGGTGCAACCGATCAGCCTGGGGAGCGCGGGAGGAACACAGGATACAGCACCAGGCGGTGGCGGTATTGTTCGCCTGGCAGTCACGGGCCAGCTACAGATCAACGGTGCTGTTCTTGCCAACGGCGCAGACAGCACCTTGTCTTACTATGGCGGCTCAGCGGGAGGCAGTCTTTGGATTGAGGCAGCTATCCTGAACGGCACCGGTATGCTCGCGGCAAATGGTGGGAACGGGCTCTATAACAGTTCGAACTATGCCAGTGGCGCCGGTGGACGTGTTGCGGTTTACACGCCCGATTCGTCCGGTTTCAGCGGAAATTGGCAGGCTGTTGGCGGCAGTTATGGGCAAGCCGGTAGCCCAGGAACGATCTATCTGCACAGCGGCGGCATAGAAGCCGGCCGTATCGTTGTAGACAACCAGGGCCGAAACGGATTGGCGGCCGTCATCACAGATATCGGTGAGATCAACTGGGAGACTGTGCAGATCGAGTTACGCAACCAGGGTGACCTGGAGATCGCCGACCCGGCATCGTCGCTCGCCCTGGACACAGAACAGATGACCGGGGACGGCAGTGCGCAGATCATGACATACGGTACACTGACGCTCTCAGGGAATGAACTGAGTGGTGTTGGCCTATACGCCTACACCGGCGCTACGCTGGTTTTGCCACTCAATTTGACGTTAAGCGGAGTGAAGTTGACCAACGATGGCACGCTTAGCGGCTTGCAAAACCTGACCCTGTCTGCCAACCAAAGCGTCACCAGCACTGTGCGTTTATCGGCCCTCGGCCATAGTAGTGGCCAACCGGCTGGTGTTTATGCACTGACTGCTGTGACCATCCATAGCGGCCAATGCATGGAAATGTCGAGCGACCCGGCCCATGGCCTGGGTGTGACGCTGCTGGCTGAGAATGTAACGGTCGCATCAGGTGGCCGACTCTCGGCGGATGGGCTTGGGTACAGCCGGCCCAACTTCCCCGGTATTGGCGCCGGTGTATATCTTTCTTCGACGGTCGGTGGTGGTGGGCATGGCGGCTACGGCGGCGGCGTGAACGGCGGCCAACCCTATGGCTCCCTCTTGCAGCCAACCAGCCTGGGCAGCGCCGGGGGTGAATGGTATGCGTATGCTACGAGTCCACAGAATCGTAATGCCGGCGGCGGCGCGATTCGCCTGGTGATCAGCGAAACGCTACAGTTGGATGGCAACCTGAGCGCTAACGGCACAGTGGCCGCCTACATTGGCGGCGGCGGGGCGGGCGGAAGTTTGTGGATCACGACCGCGGCTTGGGCCGGCTCGGGGACGATCCGCGCCAATGGTGGCCCGGCCTATACAGATAGCAGCGGCTATGGCGGCGGCAGCGGTGGCCGGATTGCCATCTATTATGCAAACGACAGCTTCAGCGGTACGGTGGAGGCGCTTGGTAGCCTGGTGGGCGCAGATGGTAGTTCCGGCACAGTTTACCTGGAGGATACGGCCGGCGGCACAAGCAAGCTGCTGGTGGATGGCAACAATGCCGACGCCCGCTCAACAACCGTTACAGAACCCGGCGTGCAAAACTGGCACTTCGATGAAATTGAGCTGCGCCGCAAGGCCAACCTGGTTTTCCTGGATGCTGTTGATAGTGCCACGCTCGCGGGAATCAGCACGGCGAGCGACCATACGTCCATGTTGTCGACTTATGGCGCGCTGGACGTTTCTACTTTGTCCGAGTTGCGCCTGGTTGGGCTGGCAGTCTATGATGGTGGTTCGCTGCGGGTACATCCCGACCTGGTTGTACGCGGGGTGACTTTGACCAGTTACGGCGTACTGCATGATGCCTATAACCTGGCGATTGTTGCAGACGGCGCCTATCAGGGAGCGCTGCGTTTGGGCGCCAGCGGCCACGGTGTTGGGCAACCTGAAGGAAGCTATGTCTTTGGTGACGTGCTTGTTGCAAGTGGACAGTTATTCGAACTGGAAAGCGATCCGGTGAGTGGGCTGGGGGTTACGCTCTACGCAAACTCGCTCGAGATTGCCGTTGCTGCCAGGCTTTCTGCGGACAACTTGGGGTATCGCGGGACAACCGGCACAGGTGAAGGTCCGGGCGGCGGCGTAGGCTGTTCGGCCCCAGATGGCGCCCATCGTTGCGCCGGGACGGGAGGTGGGCATGCCGGGCGGGGCGGTGGCTCATACCAGTCTGGCGAGGCCAATGGTGGCGCCGCGTATGGCGATGCCTTGCAGCCCACGCAGCCCGGCAGTGCCGGCGGCTTTGGTTTCTACGCTTATACGGGCTTCCCAGGCGGGAATGGCGGCGGCGCCATTCACCTGGTGATTTCTGACACATTGACCGTGAGCGGGGACCTCAGTGCGAATGGCATGAACCAGGCCAACGGCGGTGGTGGGGCGGGCGGCAGCCTGTGGCTGGAAGCGGGTCACCTGGCGGGTGCCGGTACGATCGAGGCCAGGGGCGGCTCGGTTACGATCAGCGGCTACAGCAACGGCGGCGGCAGTGGCGGGCGGATTGCGATTTATGCTGCCCAAGATGCGTTTGGCGGCGTTTTGCAATCGCAGGGTGGCACGGGCGGCAACAATGGCACCATGTATCACGGTGCGCCGGGTACAATCTACCGCCAGAACACTTCCACCGGTTGGACAACGCTGTTGGTGGACAACAACAACCTGCCTGCCTATCCGGCCACGATCAGCAGCACACTGGCAACTGTCTGGGATTTCGACCGGATCACCTTGCAGCGCCAGGGCAACCTGGAAATCCTGGATGCGGACGATACTATTCTATTGAATGAAAGCAATATGGTAGGGGACAACACAGGGCAGGTATTCTTGCATGCCCCCTTTACCTTTAACCTGCCGCAGTTAGAGCACTTTGGCCTGGGAATCTCCGAGGAAATGACGTTGACCTTGCCCTCTGACTTCACCGTGCAGGGGACGAAGTTGACTGTTGATGGAATATTGACGGGCGTTATGACGTTGACGCTCGTAACCGATAATGGTAGCAATGGTAACGTGCGCCTGTCGGCTCTCGGCCATAGCGTCGGGCAACCGCTTGGAACTTATGCACTGAAGTCCGTTACAGTAAGTGCTGGCCAAACTCTCGAACTCGCCGGAGACCCGAACCATGGCCGGGGTGTGACCCTCCTCGCCGATCAAGTTCTTGCCGCCGGGCATATCTCTGCCGATGGGTTGGGGTATACCGTTGAACAAAACGGACTCGGTGCACCGTCAAGCGAAAATAGCGGCGCCGGGCATGGGGGACGGGGCGGCGGTGAAAATGCCGGCGCGGCCTATGCAGAAACGGCGCGAAAGACACCGGTTACCCTGGGCAGCGCTGCAGGTGGCATACGAGCAAGCGCGGATGGCGGCGGCGCCATACACCTGGTAATTACCGGTACACTGGATATCCCCGCCGGCGGCCTGGTTTCGGCGAATGGGGAAAGCTCTGGCGGCACATATGGGGCCGGGGCAGGCGGTAGTGTATGGATTTCGGCCGCCAACGTTGCCGGTTCCGGAGCGATCCAGGCACTGGGTGGCGGCGCATCGAACGGCGGCGCTGGCGGTGGGGGGCGTATTGCCGTCTACGCCGGCACGTTGGATACGGCTTTAAGCATCTCGGCAGCACAGGGCGCAGGCGGCTCTACGGCTGAACCCGGTTCGATTTATTTGAACGATCTTGACCCGGTGCTTTCAACGATTGAAGTTTCACCGGTGGTCGTAGCCACCGAGTTGGGCAGCTTCGGCACGATTACGGTGACGGTGGTCGATAGCGATGGTGCGCCGCTGGCAGACAAGCCGGTTTCGGTGCGCATCTCAGAAGGCAGCCCCGTATCCATCAACGGGCATACAGCCAGTACAATGCAGGCGGTGCTCTTGGGAGAAACCGATCCGCAGGGCGTGATCACGGCCACAATTACTGCCCAAACCCCTGGCTTGCGTAAACTGCTGGCATTCAGTGGGCAGAATATCGTTCAGCAGTGGGCAGAGGTAACATTTATCGTTGGCTCGATCAACGCATCCACATCTGATATTGCTCCCTATAGTGAAGAGCGCACGCGAGCCGATGGCGCCAGCCCCCTGCAGGTGCGCGTGGTTGTGCGCGACGGCTACGGCAATCCGATCAGCGGCATTCCGGTAACGCTGGCCGCCAGCGGCAGCGCGACGGTCACACAGCCAACCGCTGCGACCAATGCCTATGGCGTAACCTACGGTGCAGTACGAGATAGCGTTGGTGAAGTCGTAACCGTGACGGCATCTGCCGGAGGTGTGAGCCTGGTCAATACGGCCACTCTGGCCTTCTCCGGTGCTGACCTCACCACAGAAGTCACGGCGATCGCTCCCAGCAACCGTGGGCTGTCCAGCCAGCGCGCCCTGGCCGGATTCCCAATCACCTACACGTTGACCGTGCGCAACGTGGGCCTCATGCCTGCCGAAGGTATCGTCCTTACCGATACGTTCCCGGCCGGCATCTTCTACCTGTACCATACCAGCGCCTATACGGACACTATGCTCGGGAACACGGTCTCCTGGGATATTGGATCCCTGCCTGCCGGTGCACAGGCCAGCATCCAGGTGATTGCCAGCATCGACGGCATGGTTAGCGGCGCGATCAACAACCAGGTAGTGGCCAGCGCCAGCAATGCGGAGGACCGCTACGACAACAACCCGTCAAGTCTCTCGACGACGGTCGAAGCGCCTGTGCCTGAACTGGGTGTGACCCCCAGCATGCCGACGCTGCGCCTGGCCCCTGGCAGTACAACCGTTTTCACGGCCACGATCCGCAACAACGGTACAGCGACGATGACCGGCCTGAACGTGGCTTCGCCGGCCTACGTTTCCTGGATCACCGCCAGCACGCCGGCGGTCAGCAGCCTGGCGCCGAACGAGAGCACCGTCATCAGTGTAACCGTCAGCGTCCCGGCGGCGCAAACCCTCGGCTATTACCGCGACCGCGTCCGGATCAGCGAAAGCGGCGGGCGCACGGCGGCCATCGCCCTGATCGTGCGCGTGGTCGGTGAAACGCGCCCCCTGGCCGTGGACGTTCAAAACGACCTGGGACAGGCGGTAGCCAACGCCAATGTTCAACTGGTCAAGCAAATCGCTTCCCTGTCTGTCACGGAAGGCAACCAGCAATACTATTTCCCCAGCGCCGAAGCCAACACCGGCGTCAGCGGCACGCTGCAACTGGCTGACCTCGAGGTGGGCACCTACGACTACCTGGTGCAGGCCGCTGACCACCAACCGCTCACCGGCACACTGGTGATCACACCGGGCAGCATCACGCAGACCCTGTCTGTTTCGCTGCACGGTTTACCGCGCCTGGATGTGACCCCGCTTTCGCCGCAGATCGGTGTGGTGCATGGGGAAACCGAAGGTATCGATATTTCCATCACCAACCAGGGTGTGGCTCCGCTGAATGGCCTGAGTATTGCACCACCAACGCATTTATCCTGGGTCTACCTGGGCACACCCAGCCCGCTGCCGGAGATTCTGCCGGGTGAAGGTATTAGCTTCACCATCTACGCCAACCCGCCGCTGACGCAAACGGCTGGTATCTACCAGGATACGTTGATTATCAGTGGGCTGGAAGGCCAACAGGCGCAGCTGGCGCTCTCGGTGGAGGTGGTCTCCGATAAAACACGCGACGTGCTGATTCAACTAGTCAATGAGGGGGGCCAACCGATTACAGACACCACCGGCACAGTGCTTTTAACACGACTTACCCAGGCGCTTCACCAGCTACCTGATGGCCGAAAACTGCCCTATAACCCCCAATTTACTGTGCCAGTCAATGAAGATGGGACTGCCAGTTTCAGCAGTCTGGAAGCCGGTGAGTACGCCTACCAGGTTTTCGCGAAGGATGGCTACAACAATTCGGAAGGCGCGATGGGGTTCTCGTCCGGTGGCGATACTTATCAACAGAATGTGTCTCTTACTCAGAGTGCCGCCCGGGCTGAGTGGAGCCAGGGAATTTGGGAATATGGTGGTACCGAGTACTCTCTTCTGCTAAATATGACCTATGACACAAATGCTGAGAAACCTACGCTTCTCCTTCCTCAGGATAACTATTACTATAAGCAGTGTACTATTTTTCCGTCTGGCGTCTTTATTAACAATCCAACCGGAATACCCATTACCTTAACCAGTATTATTGGAATTGATGAAGACCAGTTTGCAGATACCTTACCCTATAAGCTCGAACCATATGAGGACTTGCTTTTAGAGACTGATGCCCCTGTTGGCGACTACAATGTGACAGCAAAATTTGCCTATAACGAGATCCCAGATGAACCTACAGCTTATACGGTCAATCCGAGTAGCGCAACTTCTCCTTGGATGAGCTATGGGGATAGTTATATACGAGACTACGTGGTGAATTTCCCGGACAGAGAACTTGCTTATACGTTTGGTATTCTGGCACGCGAAGATCGTGATGATGCTAATGGAGATGGAATTGACGAAGATGGTACCGTTTCTGTCTCAAACTGGCTTGTGGTGTCTACGTTAACAAGCTATGGCGAAAACTCTGAAGAATGGCCGGGGTTGCGCATGTTGGTAACTGTTCCACCTTACTACTCAGCGTCAGGGCATTTTTCGGAAGAAATATCTTTTTCTGTTAAACAGGCTGACAAGGCCAAGCGTACGGGCAAGCTGGTTGTCGAACTTCAACAGGAAGTCTTTGGTTGGCAAGTACACACGCATATTGAGATTGATGACCTTATGCCAACAAAGCGTGTAAACGGTGAAACACAAGGTTGGGTCCATGTACGTCCCGAGTGCACACCATCAACCCCAAGGAACACAAGTGTGTCCTATCAGATTCCAGGCGGCGGTGGTGGTGTGATGGTGTATACGAACTATGCATATGGTACCCTGCCTGTGAAAATCGAAACCGGTATAGGGCACCAGCAAGCCGAAATGACGATGTACCAAAGAGCTTTGATAGATGGGCAGAACTATCAAGTGGCTTTGGATTTCCCCGATATCGGTAATGGATCGATTGCGATTACCGGAATAGCAATGTCTATATATGATCCGGTTGAACAAAAGGACTATGCCGGAGATTTCTACTTTGATACGCTACTCAATCAACCCTCTCGCAACTATGAGATTACAGTTTTCCCCGTCAGGCTTGGTATTACCGAAGCGACAGCAGTTCACCTACAAATGTCGGTGGCTTATGAGTATTACGATTCCGATGGAAATTTGGTGTCTAGTGGCGCATTTTTATCGCCATGGTATGACATAAATTTGCTGCCTGCACCCGTTTTGGATATTCTTTATGAATTGCCTTATCTGGATAAGTGCATGCAGTTTAATCTCAAGGCAAAAATAACTAATCACGGTTTTGGGCCTGCGAAAGCCCTTAAGATGTTTTCCTTTGAGCCCCGAATCGCCCAAGCCACGGCGCCTATTAAGTCGCTCGATTTCCGGGTTACCCGATTTGCATTAGCTGTTAATGATGTCGAGATTGGTTCATTCCCTTACTCCCCAGGAATAGGAGCCTACATACCTGAATTAATGCCGAATGATGTTGTTGAAATCTCTTGGAAAATTGAAACCAATGTACCTGGCCAATTTGTTGCATTTGCAGCGGATTTTCAGCAATATTCTACAGGCGGTTTGCCCAACTATCCCTTTATCCGCAAGATTGATACCCTGCTTGTGCCCACCGACTCGTGTACGCAAGTGCCAGAAACAGCTACGTACTGTTCGGGAGATGATTTTTGCTTGGGTGGTGCCTATCAGGATTCCCAAGATGAGCAGGGTGGCCCAATCAACACGCGTACCGGCGCCTATGACTACAGCACAATGGATATTTCTATCCCAACTACTGCGGGGCCAATCGAATTTACCCGCTGGTATGCTTCGCAAACCACTGAGACCTACACCGACACCCTGGGTTATGGCTGGACACACAGCCTTGATACTCGCCTAATTTTCCCTGACGATCCGGGCGGGGAGGAAGGTAAAGTACTCTTTAAGGCGCATTCTTCCAACCTGTATGAATTCTACTTTACAGGTGAAGGCACCTACCAACCCTATCCGGGTATGTGTGGAAGCCTGGTGCGTAGTGCTGAAGCGCCCTATACGTATACGGTCACCGATCGTGCTCAACGGATTTACACGTTCGATGACTTTGGCCAGTTGATCACGTATACCGATCCCGATGGACACAGCCTGTACTACGAATACACAAGCCTGAATGGAAAAAATGTACTAGTTCAAGTAAGTGATGATACCGAGCTGCGTTACCTGAACTTGGGCTACGATTCCCAGGGGCGAATTGAGTCTGTATCCGACTATGCCGGGCGCAAGGTGAAGTACGAGTATGATTTAACGTCTGGCGATTTGATCACGGTTACCGATGTACTCAGCCAGGCCTGGACGTATACATACGATCCGGTACACTCCCATTTTGTGTCAGAAGTCTTAGACCCTGATGGAAACACTGTCGAGCGCACCGAGTACGATACCCAGGGCCGTGCGGTGCGTCAATACAATGGGGAGGATGAGTTGGTGGTGGGATTGATCTACCTGCCAAGCGGTGAAATCCAGGTTCGCGATGCCCTAAGCAACAGCCAGTTCCAGGTGTACGACAGCCATAAGACTATCACCCAAATCATCAATCCATTAGGGGATGCGAGTGGCAAGGCCTATGATAGCAACTTCCATGTGACAGCCATCACCGATACCTTAGGCAACCCCACCCGGTTGAATTGGGATAGCAATAACCTGACCGGTGTGGTTGATGCCTTAGGTAACCCGACACATATGTCTTATGATGCCTGGAACAATCTGGCCGTTGTCACCGATTCGCTTGGCTATACTACGACGTATGTGTACAGCGGCACGCAGTTGTTGCTCGATGCTAATGCTCTTGGCCATACAACCCTTTATACCTATACCACAACTGCCGATTGGCCACAACCGGCAGGCCTGCTCAAGGCGACTACCGATCCCCAGGGACGTATAACTCGTTATCAATATGATTCGTTTGGACAACGGATTGTTGTAACAGACGCCATTGGTCTGGAAACGCGATACACCTACGACAACCTGGGGCGCGAGCAATCGGTAACGGGCGCTTTGGGTTATACCACCTGGATGTGTTATGACAACAGCGGGCGCGTTACTCGTAGCGTTGCTAACGCATCAGGTGATGGCAGTACCTCGGCCAGCGATCCGTGTGATGCTGCTCACTACGTTCCTAGCAGCGATCCACAATATGATCAGGTTTATGAAATTGTCTACGATGCGGTGGGGAATGTGATTGCCAGTATTGATTCGGAAGGCCGCGTGACGCGCACATATTACGATCATGCTAACCGCGCCGTTGCCGTCACTTCCAACCTGACGAACTGGCCGATTGACAATTCTACACCACCGCCGCTTTCACTGCGCGATGGCGAAATCAACCTGACCACGCAGACTGTCTATGATGATAACGGTAACTTGATTGCCACCGTGGATTCAAAGGGCCGCATCACACGTACGTATTATGACGCCCTCAATCGTCCGGCGATTGTGGTTCAAAATCTTGACCCGGCCTGGGGTATCGAAACCGCGACCCCGCCCGATCGAGACATCACACGATTGACAACGAACGTACGCACTGACCGGGTGTATGACAAGGCCGGCAACCTGATTGCCACCATCGACCCGTTGGGCCGCATCAGCCGCAGTTATTACGATGCCGCCAGCCGGGTGGTGACGAGCGTTTCCAATCTCGACCCGGCTTGGGGAATTAACAACCCGGAGCCGCCCGTTCGTAATCCGGCCTACCCTGACCGTAATGTGCGCAGTGATACCGTTTATGACGCCAACGGCAATGTCATTGCCAGCATCGATCCGTTGGGACGGGTGACCCGAACCTATTACAACCCACTGAACCGGCCATACCTGGTTGTGCGCAATTTGAGTAACTGGGAGATCGACAATCCCGAAGCGCCCGCCTACGATCCTGCATATCCTGATCAAAACGTACGCAGTGAAACGATCTATGGCCCGAACGGCCAGGCAATTGCCACTGTAGACGCTTTGGGTCACATCGCGCGCACCTATTACGACAGCCTGGGCCGCCCGGTGTTCAACGTGCAAAATCTTACCGGCCAGGATGTGATGGTGGAAAGCCTGCCCCCTTATGATCCACAGCACCCCGACCAGAATGTACGCAGCCAGACGATTTACGATGAGCAGGGCCGCGCGATTGCCAGTGTCGATCCTGCCGGGCGCGTCAATCGCACTTACTACGACGAATGGGGGCGGGCATATCTTTCTGTGCAAAACCTGACCGGTTGGAGCATCTATAACAGTACTCCACCTGAATTTAATGCAGACTATCCTGACCGAAATGTACGTAGCGAAACGATCTTTGACGAGAAGGGTCGGGCAATTGCACAAATCGATCCGCTTGGGCGTATCACGCGTACCTACTTCGATGAACTGGATCGTAGTTACTTACAGGTGGCCAACCTGACTGGCTGGGATATACAGAATGATGAGCCGCCGCCCTACGATCCGGCCTATCCCGATCAAAACCTGCGCAGCGAAACGATCTTCAACGATGAAGGGGAAGCTGTGGCCAATCGTGATCCTTTGGGTCGCCTGACGCGTACCTACTTCGACGCGCTCAACCGTCCCTCGCTGGTTGTCCGTAACCTGACAGATCAATCGCCTTTGGCGGATACGTCACCCAATTACGATCCTGCCTATCCTGATCAAAATGCGCGTAATGAAATGGTCTACGACGCTGCTGGGCAAGTGATTGCCGAAATCGACTCCCTGGGGAGAATCACCCGCACCTACTATGATGGTTTAGGCCGCGCCGTTGTTGTCGTGAGAAACCTGACTAATTGGGCCATCGAGAATCCTGCGTCGCCAGCCTATGACCCGGCGCATCCCGATCAAAACATCCGGACTGAAACCGAATACAATCTGGCCAGCCAGCGAGTTTCCATCAAAGATAGCAATGGCGTAGTCACACGCTATGAATACGATGCGCTTGGCCGGCTGACTGCCGTGATCGAAAATTATCGCCCCGGTTTTGCGACCACAGAAGACACGAACGTTCGCACAGAATATACATACGATGCCAGCGGCAATCGCCTGAGCATTACCACTGATGGGCAATTAATCTTTGCCTTTACGTATGACGGTCTGGGGCAGATGGTGAGCGAGCGCGATGCCCTCAACCACACAACGGAATATCGTTTCGACGCCGTTGGGCGGCAAACCAGCAAGACCGATGCCAAAGGTTTCACGACGTACTATACATATGATGGCCTTGGTCGCCTGATCCAGACGGATTATCCTGCTCCTGACGTGGATACGTTCTATGCCTATAACGCCCTCGGCTGGCGTATGGCCATGACCGACAGCGTGGGTGTAACCACCTGGCACTATGACGGTCTGGGTCGGGCGATCTCGATCACCGATCCGTTCACGGGCACCGTAGCCTACACGTACGATGCGCTAGGTAACAGGCTGTCTGTGACATCGCCCGAGCAGGGTATCGAAAGCGATTACGCCTATGATGGTCTGAACCGTATGGTGTTGGTAACCGATACCACCGGCGTCACACAGTATGGTTACAATGCCGTCGGGCAGGTGTTGACCACAACACTCTCCAAAGGCGTGACCACCCACAATACCTACGATGGCGCCGGGCGGTTGATCGAAATCAGCCACGCCACCATCACCGAGACATTGGCCGTGTACCAGTATGGTTACGACGCTAACGGCAACCGTGTCCGGGCCGTTGAAAACATTCGTGTGCCGGAGACGGAGACACCCACACCCACTGCAACGTCGACGGCAACTGCTACACCAACCGCCACGGCGACAGATACCCCCACACCGACCGGTACTGATACGGCCACAGCCAGCCCGACTGCCACGGCGACGCCAACAAACACGCCTACGCCCACGCAAACAGATACATCCACGGCGACAGCCACCTCTACACCGACTGCTACTCCCACCAGCCTTGGCCCCGATCAGGTTGCCGTGACCGTGCTGGATACGGATGGCAATCCACAGGCCGGGTTATCCGTCTACGCCTTCAATGGTGCTACCTACACCAACTACAGCAAGACGACAAACGCCAGTGGGCAAGCGGTCTTTACTTTGCCACAGGGCAGCTACCGCTTCCGCGCCGATAAGAACGGCACACAATTCTGGAGTGGTGCGTCGAATCATTGCACGCTGCCAGGTTGCACGGCTGCCCAGGTGACCGTCACCATACCGGTCGTGGTGACTGTGTTGGATACCGATGGCAATCCGCAGAGCGGGCTATCCGTGTATGCCTTTGATGGTGCCACTTACACCAACTACAGCAAGACCACCAGTGCCAATGGCGAAGCCACCTTCACCCTGCCACAAGGCAGCTACCGCTTCCGCTCCGACAAGAACGGCACCCAGTTCTGGAGCGGCGCATCGAATCACTGCACGCTGCCTGGCTGTACATCTGCCCAGGTGATAGTCACGGTTCCGGTCGTAGTGACGGTGTTGGATACCGATGGCAACCCACAGGCCGGGTTGTCGGTTTATGCCTTCGATGGTTCCACCTACACAAACTACAGCAAAACCACCAACGCCAGCGGGCAGGCGATCTTCACCCTGCCGCAGGGCAGCTACCGTTTCCGCTCTGACAAGAACGGCACCCAGTTTTGGAGCGGCACATCCAATCATTGCGCGCTGCCCGGCTGCGCCGCCGCGCAGGTGACTGTAACCGTTCCGGTTGTCGTCACTGTGCTGGACACCGATGGCAGTCCGCAATCCGGGCTGTCGGTCTATGCCTTCAATGGTTCCACCTACACCAACTACAGCAAAACCACCAACGCCAATGGCGAAGCCACCTTTACCCTGCCACAAGGCAGCTACCGCTTCCGCTCCGACAAGAATGGCACACAATTCTGGAGCGCCACGGCCAACCACTGTACACTGCCCGGCTGCACGGCCGCCCAGGTGACGGTCACTGTGCCTGTTACCGTCACCGTATTGGACACCGATGGCAACCCGCAGCCGAACCTGCAAGTATATGTCTACGATGGCTCGACGTACACCAACTTCGGCAAGATGACGAACGCCAACGGCGAAGCCACCTTTACCCTGCCGCAGGGCAACTACCGTTTCCGTGCAGACAGAAACGGCACCCAGTTCTGGAGCAATGCGTCCAATCATTGCACGCTGCCAGGTTGCACGGTTGCCCAGGTGACCGTCACCATACCGGTCGTGGTGACGGTATTGGATACCGATGGCAATCCGCAAAGTGGGCTGTCTGTGTATGCCTTCGATGGCGCCACCTACACCAACTACAGCAAGACCACCAACGCTAATGGTGAAGCCGCCTTCACTTTGCCGCAAGGCAGCTATCGCTTCCGTGCTGACAGGAACGGTACCCAATTCTGGAGTGGGGCGGATGGTTCATCTGCAAACCATTGCACGCTGCCCGGTTGCACGACAGCCCGTGTGACCGTGTCGGTTCCGGTGGCCATTACGGTGTTGGATACCAACGGTAACCCACAGTCAGGCCTGGCCGTGTATGCTTTTGACGGCGTCACCTACACCAACTACAGCAAGACGACCAACGCCAGCGGGCAGGCAATTTTTACCCTGCCCCAAGGCAGCTATCGCTTCCGCGTCGACCGCAGCGGCCAGCAGTATTGGAGTGGTGCATCGAACCACTGTATGCTGCCCGGCTGCACGGGTGTGAGCGTCTCTGTCCCCGTTGTTGCTGGCATGTCCAAAGGCCCCGGCCTGGCGCGGCGTGTTTCACCTGTTCAACAATCATCACTCCAAAATCAGCAATCCATGGCGACGGTCATGGTTTCGACGACCATCACCTACGCGTATGATCCCCTCGGCCGCCTGGTAGCCGCCGACTACAGCAACGGTATCCGGTTCGCCTATACTTATGACGCCCGCAGCAACCGTTTAAGCGAAACGATATGCTCCGCCCCCGATAACTGCCTGCACATCAACTACCAGTACGATATCGCCAACCGCCTGACCAATGTTGGTAACGTGAGCTATACTTGGGACGACAACGGCAATTTACTCTCGGACGGGGTGTATACTTATACCTATAACCACGCTGATCGGCTGGTTTCGGCTACCGATCAGCAATCGGTTTATACCTATGCTTACAACGGCCAGGGTGACCGCCTTATGCAAAGCGAAAACAGCGTAGTTACCTACTATACGCTCGATCTCAATACCAGCCTGACACAAGTGCTCGCGGATGGTGACGGCACTCTTACAGAGCGCACCTATACCTATGGCCGCAGCCGCCTGGCTCAGATCGATCGCGCATCACGCATCGCGGATTATTTCCTCGGCGACGCTCTCAACTCCGTCCGCCAACTGGCTGACGAAACCGGCGCCATCACCTACTCCCGCAACTATGCGCCCTATGGCTCGACATTGAATGCTTCGACGCCTGACACTGCAACACACTTCGGTTTCACCGGCGAGATGAGTGACCCTACGGGGTTAGCGTATCTGCGGGCCAGGTATTATCACCCGGTTGCGGGAAGATTCCTGTCGAGCGATCCTTGGGAGGGGGATAGGTTGATGCCGGCTTCGTACAATGCCTGGATGTATGCGTATGCAAATCCGGTTAATCTTGTAGATCCATCTGGTTTATGGGCTGTAGCCGATTGTATTGCTTTGGGTACTGCGGCCGAGCGAACCGCCTGCCTGGAGGCGGTGCCAGACGGGAATTTTGTGAACTATACAGGTAAGGAAAAAATACCTCCAAGCGATATTACGTGGACAAGTTATAGGGGTTCTGGCGCTGATCCACTGGCGCTTGGAGCTCTTGGTATTCCGCATAGCAATAATGCTGCCCAAATTATTGGTTCCAACACTGGCCTGTGCGGACAAGTTTCTATGGCGGCGATCTTCGCTGGTTACGGGCAGAGCGTGTCGATTCATACACTTCTTGATCGCTGGAGGGCAGCTTATGGTGCTACTCATGCCACTTCAAAATACAAAAACCCTGATGTACCTTTGTATTACCATCATCAGGACCATAATAACAACGGTCAATATGATGGCTGCGGTGATTTCGATCGTGATGGCAATATAGAGTGTGATGATTTTGATCCAGTGAACTATACTCCTGCGAGTGAATTAATAGGCTTTGTCAAACACGATTCTCTATTCAAAGAACGATGGGTTGCTACCCTTGATAGCAGCTATTCAGATCAGGAGCGTTTTGCACTCAAGGTCAATAGTTGGTTCACACAAAATCAATATGCTATCTCTGGAGTAAAAATCAGTGGTTCCAGGGGAACGGTGCTACGACAAGGGGGCACTCCTCATTGGATTGTGATCACTGGTATATCGCAACAATGGGAACCAAGTGAAACCTCTCCTTGGAATTGGGTCCGAATCTACAATCCTTTTGACAACGACACGGAGTATTATTGGTGGAATTATTTCAGAGCATCTTTTGATGGTGGCGAGGTAGCAGTTTTAACCCCCACTTCATTCAAACCTAGTTTGCAATGTTGGCCAACACCATAGGCGAGGTTAAAAGAGTCGACTATGATTACTTTTAGATGCAGGATGATTCAGTTTTTTCAGTTAGAGATCGTGTTAGCGAGTGTGGTATTGAGCGCTTGCTCACTTGCAGCGACATTACCTGCAAGTCCAGAGAATCCAACCCCTTTAACAACCATGACAAGAACGCTGACAGTTGTCAAAAGAACCTTAACGGCAACTCCAATGGTCACGCATTCTCAAACTGCAATGCCAAAGGTGACGCAACAGCTAACACATACATCATCAACTCATACACTTCCATCACTCACCCCGACAGAAGAAACCTTTTTGGTGACGACTCGACTTAACTACCAAGATCTTGCTAATGGCCAATATTTGGTGGTAAGTCGTAATGTAGGAGTGGCTGGAAAACCTTATGGGGAAACAGATTTGTTTTTGATGAATGCGAAAGGATTATTCGAGGAGTTTGCGATTATTTATAAGACTGGACTGAGTGCAGCGCTAACAAGTGATGGGAAAAAACTGGCCTTTACTTATTTGGAAAATTCGCACAATCAAGTGGCTATTTTCGACTTTCTTAAAAACACATACAGTGAACTCCCGAACGCTGGAAATTGTATTGAACTCACATGGTCCCCAGTTGGCCATCAAATTGCCATGGGACGGTGCGAGACGGGAATTACAGTCATCTCCATTGATACCGGTGAATACTATACCGTCACACGCCAGGATCCACTTGCAGTTTGGCACGAAAATATGCCGGCATGGTCTCCGGATGGGCAGCAGATTGCTTACTTCCAGGGGCCGACGTTTCACAGCAGTCCGGTCTCAAGTTGTGGTATTTCGAGCGATGGTATCTATGTGATAGACAATCCGGGCGAAGATAAGGTGACCTGGAACAACCAAAGGGCATTGCTCATTGACGACTGCCTGTACGGGCCTTTGGCCTGGTCACCGGATAGCCAGACGATCGCCATCCAGTTTGGCGAACAACGATCTCTGTTGTCTTTGCAAATATACCAACCGTGGACCGGCCTTCGGCGCACATTGGTCAATGAAAAGGGCGTTAACCGGGTGGCCTGGTCTCCGGATGGTCAACAGATTGCTTTCAACGACTGGGATGGGAATTTGTACTTGATCTCTCCCGATGGAGCTGAGCCAGTTCTCATCGACTCATCTGGCAATCTGGATGTCGTCTCCTGGATCAAAAAACTGACCTTCGACCCCGGCGACATCATGTCCATCACCCCCGCCGGCCACGACCTGAACCTGCGCGATGCGCCATCGCTTGCGGGCGCATCCCTGCGCAAGCTCCAGCCGGGCGATACCGTCACGCTTCTCGAAGGACCTGTCGAAGCCGATGGTTACACCTGGTGGAAGATGTCTACGGAGGATGGTCTCGAAGGCTGGGCGGTGGAAGTAGCCGTGTGGTACGATGCGGTGAGTGATGCCGGGAACGGGGGTGTGACAACGCCTACGCCATAGGCTTTCGCAGAATGCGATGGCTGTCATCGGTTGGGGGATTTGCCATCTCGTCTGGTGATCCCGGACGAGATTGTGCTTTTCGGCAAGCCCGCCAGGGCGCTTTCGGATAGAATAGAGAGAGACTGTGACATATTTGCGTTTACGCCTGGCAGCCTTTGTCGCGCTGTAAAGGCAAATCGTGAGGGAAAGAACATGAATCAAAGAAAACGGTTCGTCACTTTGCTGCTGGTTTTGATCCTGGTGGGCTGTGGCCGGGAAAGGCCTTCTCCACCGCCACCGGTCACAGGGATAGAAGAAACACCGGCAGCAACGGAGACTGCCACGTCATCGCCGGCCCCGCCAATGGAAGCGAAGGCGACTGCCCTTACATCCACGCCGCTGCCATCCTCCACCTTAACGCCGACCTATACGGATGCGCCGCCTTCTGAAACCCCCACCATTACGCCTACACCAATGCCGTTGCCGATCACGCAGGCAATCAGCCGGTGCGTTCCCTTGGAGCCCACGTTGGCGCCGGGTTTCTTGTCGCCAGGAAACATTGTTGTCAGTAAATTCGATGATAACCCTGACAATGGACAGGAGCTTTTTACTATTTCAACGAATGATTTCCAACCCCATGTGTTTGGAGAGAATCTGCCCACTCTTGGGGGCATTGAAGGAAAAATTTCTCCGGATGGGCGGATGTTTCTTTATGAAAAAGGAAGCGAAAGGTTTACAAAAAGCGTTGTTGTCTCCGCTTCTGGGGAACTCATTTCCACTTTGCCTTTTTGTGGTCCGTCCTATTGGTTGGATAACGACAGAATCGCCTGTATGTATAGTCGGGATGATGAATTTCATGTTGACGTTACACATCTTACCTATCCCCTGGCTTCTAATCAAACGCAGCAAAACACCTTCGAGTTGCCAAATATATGGAGGAGCGAGGGGCTGATGGGTTTTGTGCCGCGATTTGATTCAACCTTGACGCGAGTTATTTACCCGCAAGAAGATGCGAGCGGGAGGAATACGGCCGCGCTTTGGGATTTGGAGAAGAATCAAACGCTATGGTCGATCAAAAGCGGTTGGAGAGATCCACCGCAGTGGTCTCCAGACAGTTCACTGCTGGCCATCGATGATCGTCTTGATGATCGCTACGACCTGTTCCTGGTAAATCGGGATGGGCAGGCGCAACAGTGGCTGGAGCTATCTGGTTACAGCTATCCGTTTGCCCAATTAACCTGGTCACCCAACGGGCGTTACTTAGCGATCACATTTAATCATTATATTGGTGGTCCGACAACTGGTCATCTACTATATGTGCTTGATACCCAGGAAGGAAGCCTGGTGGAGTACTGTGGTTTGCTGAGTTCCGAATACGAGACACCAGATGTTTACTGGTCACCTGATAGCAAGCAGATCATTGTTGCACAATGGGTGAGTGTTCCCATCAATAAACCCTTACAAACTGTAACCTTTGTGTTGGATATCGAGAACCAAAGAGCTGCCAGGTTAGAAATCGAAGGAATGCCGGACGCTTTGATTCTGGGCTGGCTGGTAGACCCTGACATTCCTACACCCACACCCTTGCCCCCTACCGCCACCCCGCTTCCTACCTCCACGCCCCTCCCCGGCACCGTCAACGAAGTCGACAGCGCTGCACTGGTGCGCATCCCCGCCGGCCCGTTCACGATGGGCGCCGATCCCGGCAGCACCGACTTCTGGGGCGCTGAAGCGCCGGCTCACAGCATCACCTTGAGCGAGTTCCGTATCTACCAGAACGAAGTCACCAACGCCATGTACCAGGCCTGCATCGCCGCCGGCGCCTGCCCGCCGTTGGCCAAGACGGCTTCGCGCACACAACCGTCCTATTTCAACGATGCCGCCTTCGTCAACTACCCCGTGATCAATGTCTCCCACGATGCTGCCACAGTCTACTGCCAATGGGCTGGCGGCCGCCTGCCGACCGAAGCAGAGTGGGAAAAGGCCGCCCGCGGCGACGATGGCCGCCTGTACCCCTGGGGGAACGACCCGCTCGACGCCACGCGTGCCAATTCTTGCGATGCCAATTGCCCGGCCGAACACGCCAACACGGACCTGAACGACGGTTACGCTGATACCGCCCCGGTGGGCAGCTTCTCACAAGGCGCCAGCCCCTACGGCGTGGGCGACATGGCCGGCAACGTCCTCGAGTGGGTCGCCGACTGGTTCCAGGCCGACTACTACGCTACATCGCCCACCGAAAACCCGGCCGGCCCGGAAAGCGGCACGAAGCGCGTCGTGCGCGGCGGCTCGTGGTACAACGATGCCTCCGCAATGCGCGCCGCCGCCCGTTCGAGCTTGAACCCGGTGGATGGGTACGACACGGTTGGCTTCCGCTGTGTGGTGCCGTAAAAAGCGGTGCTGTAGAAAACCACCCGACTCCGACGATGCCGCACCCCGCTTCTGCAACGGCGGGGTGTGGCATCGTTTCATTTAAAGTAGCCCCATCTCTTTTGCCTTCGCAACGGCAACAACTCGGGGGTTGATGTCGGGATTGTTTTCCTGGATGCCAAGTTTGGTGCAGCCATAGTCCATGGTGGATAACTGAAATGCGCCCGTTAGGGCGCGTTTTTGCGTGAGAATGGTGCGACTGGCGAAAAAGATCGCCAGAGTCGGCTTGAAATCCAGGATATTCCCCCTGCAAGATGTCCGTGCGCTTCTTACGGCAGCGGATAGCTGATCATCTCCATCATAGACCACCGCCTGGCGATTAAACCGGCGGCCACAGCGGGGGGTGTTTTCTGATATTGTCTTGGTCGTTGCCGCCCCTTGCGTTGGACGGGGGTGTCCAGCTTGTATCTCAAGCTTTCGTGAGGGCGGACGAAGTGGTAGTAGGCCAACCACAGGAACAAATGATCGGTGAGTTCGAGTGGGAATTGGGCAGGCCCCCAGGTGCGGCGGGTGAGTTTTGAGACACACTGACGGATGGTCAGGTTGACTCGTTCTACGAAAGACGTGTTGATGTTACCGCTCAATCCTGCGGCTTTCAGACGGGTGACGTAATCAGCAGCCAAACCCCAAACATGGCGGTGAACGACCTTGACCAGGCGATAGCGCCGTTGTTGCTTGATCACCTGGGCATAGGCGAAGTCTGCCAGGATCGTCCAAACCGGTTTTCCACCTTCGGCAGGTCGTAGCCATTTTCCAAAGTGAGCAGTCAAGGCGTAGAAGTAGTGCTTCAAGCCATCCGAACTGAAAACGGGTGTGCAGCCCGGCTTGAGCCTGCTTTTCAGTTCGTGAACAACAGAATAGGCCATTTCCTGAGTACGTGGGCCGACTTGGAGAACAGGGATGAGCTTGTGTTTGGCTTCACAGGCCACCCAGACCCACAAATCCTGCTTGGATTGCTTGACATTCGCCCAGAGTTCATCGAGTTGGATGTGGCTCAGTTCCAGGCTGGCAAAGAAACGCTGGTGGAGCTTTTCCCCGTGCATTCCGCTGCGGGATAGCCAGGTGCGCAAGGTCATCTCGCGAATGCCGAAGACTTCTTCGATGGCAGACACATCCACACCTACGACCAGCAAGTGCAAAACCTTGGCTACCGTGGTGGAGAGAGTTTTCAGGCGATACAGGACCGTGTGGCGCCGCACCGTGAACTTCTTGCGACAGAACTGGCAGCGCAAGTCTTGGATGCGCTCATACTTTCCATGCGTCCCATATCCAACCAGTGCATGAAGGGACGCGTCGTCCACCAAGTAGTAGTAACAGTCGGGGTTGGAACAGAAATATCCTTGCGTTCGAACCCCCTTCTTTCTTCCCCCAATCCCTTTGCGCATCTTCCAGGGGATGATATGCTCAGCGCAAACAACGGATGGATTGCTCCCGCCAGCGGCTTCTGTCCAGCAACACGGGCAGTCCCGGTCTGTTTTGGCTTCAAGACACGCGGTTTTGGAGCTGAAGGCGATTTTTGTGGTTGGGTCTGTGATCCCCACAGGGCTTGAAGTTGCCAAAAGAGCAGGGGAAGCAGCAAAATGAGCGTCAAAAGAAGCCAGAGTGATGCAATTTGTCTCACAGGAAGAATGCGCCTTTACAATAGAGATGGTCGCTATCCTATCATATGCCCGTTGAGTTATCCCCCACCGATTATGGCTGCATCCAATATAGAGTGTGATGATTTTGATCCAGTGAACTATACTCCTGCGAGTGAATTAATAGGCTTTGTCAACTACGATTCTCTATTCAAAGGACGGTGGACTGCTGGGTATGGAAGTACCACTACAGATGAAGGCGATTTTAACGATGATGTAAGCGCGTGGTTTGCACAAAGCCAATATGCTATATCTGGAGTAAAAATCAGTGGTTCCAGAGGAACGGTGCTACGACAAGGGGGCACTCCTCATTGGATTGTGATCACTGGTATATCGCAACAATGGGAACCAAGTGAAACATCTCCTTGGAATTGGGTCCGCATCTACAACCCTTTTGACAACGACACGGAGTATTATTGGTGGAATTATTTCAGAGCGTCTTTTGATGGTGGCGAGGTAGCAGTTTTAACCCCCACTTCATTCAAACCTAGTTTGCAATGTTGGCCAACACCATAGGCGAGGTTGATATGATGAAGGCGGTTGCTTATAAAATTAAGACTCATGAGACTAAAATGATGCAGTTTCGCCAACTGGTAAGCGTATTGGCAGGTTTTGCCCTGAGTGCTTGTTCATTCACTTCCGCATTGCCCGCAAGCCCAGAGCATCCAACCCCTTCAGCAATGATGATAAAACCGTCAACGGCTGCAAAAAATACCGTGACAACCACCCTGACAGCCACAAACGCTCAAACGGCAACACTAACATCAAAGCCGACGCAAGAGCCAATTGAGACGCCTTCAACTGTTGCGTTTTCATCTCCTGCACCGACGGAAGAAATGTTTTCAGTGATACCTCAACATCATTACCAAAACCTTGTTGACAATCAGTACTTATTGGTAAGTAAGGATGTGACAACGAGGACGGGATCTTACGAAGGAACAACTTTTTTCTTGATGGATTCAGCTAATTTGTTCCAGGAGCTTGTCACTGTGTATGACAACACAAGAAGCGCTGCTTTCTCTGGCAATGGTAAAAAGTTAGCTTTGACAGTTAAGGAGTTGGGCGACTATCACCTATTTGTTTTCGACTTTCTCAAAGGCACATACGGTGAACTCCCGAACGCTGGAAATTGCATTGAACCCACATGGTCCCCAGATGGCCGCCAAATCGCCATGGGCTGGTGCGAGACGGGAATTACAGTCATCTCTATTGATACTGGTGAACACTATACCGTCACACGCCAGGATCCACTTGCAGTTTGGCACGAAAATATGCCGGCATGGTCTCCGGATGGGCAGCAGATTGCTTATTTCCAGGGGCCGACGTTTCACAGCAGTCCGGTCTCAAGTTGTGGTATTTCGAGCGATGGTATCTATGTGATAGACAATCCGGGAGAAAATAGGGTAACCTGGAACAACCAAAGGGCATTGCTCATTGACGACTGCCTGTACGGGCCTTTGGCCTGGTCGCCGGATAGCCAGACGATCGCCATCCAGTTTGGCGAACAGCGATCTCTGTTGTCTTTGCAAATATACCAACCGTGGACCGGCCTTCGGCGCACATTGGTCAATGAAAAGGGCGTTAACCGGGTGGCCTGGTCTCCGGATGGTCAACAGATTGCTTTCAACGACTGGG
>JBMOLU010000059.1:0-7187 GCA_049325275.1 Chloroflexota bacterium | reverse complement strand
CGCTGGCGGCCTCGTGGATGGCGACGTCGGCGCCTTCGAGCAGCTTCTTGACGGAGCGGCGCAGGGCGTCGTCGTCTTCGACGAGCAGCAGCGAGCGGATTTTGCCGTCGATGAAGCCTTCGATGCGTGTGAAGGCGCCTTCCAGGCTTTGTGGATCGACCGGCTTGGTCAGGAAGCCCATGGCGCCGCGCTGGTAGGCGGAGAGGTCTTCGTTTTCGGCCGATATGATGTGGACGGGGATGTGGCGCAGGTCGGGGTCGCCCTTGATGGCATCGAGCACGTCCCAGCCGCTCATGCCGGGCAGCTTGAGGTCAAGCACGATGCCCACCGGAGCGTGCGCCTTGCACAGCGCCAGCGCGCTTTCGCCGTCGCTGGCGGCGACGGCCTTGAAGCCTCTCCTGTGGGCGTAGTCGATCACGATTTTGGCAAACGTGGGGTCGTCTTCGACGATCAACAGGGTTTTGTCGCCGGGCTGGAGATCGCCCCGGTCGTCGGGGATGAGGGGGGGCTGCCCGCCGGTGGGTGTTTGGCTGCGGACGTGTTTTGGTGGGGGGATGGCAGGTGCCTGTTCTCTGCGTTCCGTCCTCTGTGCTACGCACTCTGTTGGACGTTCGTTGGTGGCATCGGGCCGACTGGCTATGTGTTCGATGGGCAGGTAGATGGTGAAGGTGCTGCCTTTGCCGGGTTCGCTCTCGAGCGAGACCTGCCCACCGAGGTGTTGGGTCATCTCGCGCGTGATCGCCAGGCCGAGGCCGGTGCCGCCGTAGTGGCGGGATGTGGAGCCGTCGGCCTGCTGGAAGGCCTCGAAGACAATCTGCTGCTGTTCGGGGGTCATGCCGATGCCGGTGTCGCGCACCGAGATGGCCACCGCCGTTTCCGGCGTCAGGCCGCTGGCCGAGAGGTCCACGCCGGCGGCCGGGCGGGAGACTGCCAAGGCCACCTGGCCCTGTTCGGTGAATTTGAAGGCGTTCGAGAGCAGGTTCTTGACGATCTGCGCCAGGCGCTGGGCGTCGGTGACGAGGCTGCCGGGCACATCTTCGGCGACGGTGGTTATGAAGGCCAGCCCCTTGCGCTGCGAGACGGGGTCGAACTGAGCGTGCATGCGGCCCAGGAGCACGTCCCAGTCCATCGGGGCGAAGTGGAATTCCATCTTGCCGGCTTCGACCTTGGCCAGGTCGAGGATTTCGTTGATCAGGTTCAACAGGTCGGTGCCGCCGGAGTGGATCACCTCGGCCGACTCGACCTGTTCGGCGCTCAGGTTGCCGCTTTCGTTCTTGGCGAGCATACCGGCCAGGATCAGCATCGAGTTGAGCGGGGTGCGCAGCTCGTGAGACATGTTGGCGAGGAATTCGGACTTGTACTTGGAGGCCCGGGCCAGTTCTTCGGCCTTGTGCTCCAACTCCCGGTTTTGTTGGTCCACCTTTTCTTGTTGCTTCTGAAGAATGCGGGCTTTCTCTTCGAGATCGGCGTTGGCGGCTTCGAGGGCGGCCTGGTTTTGTTTGAGACGGGCTTCCGAGGCGAGGAGGCTCTCGGTTTGGGCCTCCAGTTCTTCATTCGTAGCGCGCAGTTCTTCTTCCTGGGCTTTCAACTCTTCGGCCTGCTGCCGGGTTTGGGCATACAGTTCATCGACCCGCGTCCGTGCCTGGGCGGTCAGAAAAGCGATCGCCACGCTTTCGAGGGCGCGGTTCAGAAATTCCATTTGTGCAGAGGTGAACTCGATCAGAGAACCCAGTTCGACCACACCAATGGTCTGGTTTTCGTAAACGAAAGGGGCAACCCAAAAACAGCGCGGGGTGATGTCGCCTGTCAGGGTTGGGCCGCGTATCAGGTATTCCTCAGGTAGTTGTACCGAGAAGGGCTGTTGTTCTAACGCCGCCTGTCCTACCGGGCCCTCGCCCATCTGGTAGGCCTGGACCCGGTTCGTCTGCCGGTAGGCGAATGACCCGGCCAGGATGAGCTGCCGTTCGTTTGCCAGGTATAGTGCGCCTGTCGATGCGTTTACGTAGTGGCATATTTGCTGGATGACGTTGGCCGCCAGCGTCGGAATATCCTGTTCACCGCGCATTCGATCGTTGAGCAGGGCCTGGCCCTGGGTTTGCCACATCTGCAAGGCCAGCGTGCGGTTGGCAGCTTCGGCTTCTTGGCGGGCCTGGATCGCTTCGTTTTTAGAAGCTTCGGCGCGTTGGCGTTCGTTTTCCGCCTTCTCTTTGGCCTCCTCGGCTTCGCAGCGGGCCTTGTCGGCATCGTCTTTTGCAAGGGTCAACTCGCACGTGCGCTGTTGAGTTTGTTGGAACAGGCGGGCGTTTTCGATGGCATTGGCCAATTGATCGGCCATCGTTTGCAAGATGGTGATATCTTCTTCGGCGAAGGCCGATGGGAGCGCGCTTTGAATCGTCAGCGCGCCGATCACCTGATTGCGGGAGACCAACGGCAGTGCCAGTTCGGAACGGGTTTCGGGAAGCAGCGGGTTATTGAAACGGATGGCTTCCGCGCCTGTATCCAAGGCGATCCGGGCTTGCTGCTTGGCAATGCACCATCCGACCATGGAATTGCCGCCGATATCCAGGCGGTGAGCCTGCGCCAGCATTTGTTGCCCGGCCTGGCCTGTGCCAGCTTTCAACGCTGCCCAGCAGCGCCCGGTAGCCGGATCTTCTTCGGCCAGGAATAAACCAACGTAATAAAGCCCGAAGCGTTCTCGTAGACGCTCTACTACCTCCTGCACGAGCACACCTGAATCCAGTTCGCTGCTGGCAGAGCGTGAGACTTCGGCCGCCGTCTGAAGTTGGACGGCGCGTTTTTCAATCTGTTGCACCAACCGGGCGCTGGCGAGCGCGCTGCTCAATTGTCGGGTCAGGCTGTCGTACATCGGTCCGTTCAACGGCCCAACCTCGAAAATGACCTGTCCCAACTGATCGGTGATATGTGGGTGATGCAAGTTCTTGACAATTAAATCGAAACGCCGGCGCTGGGGGAAGGCATCCAGAGGAAGGAGTTGTTCTGTCGGGAAACGGATGCCATTTTGCGCACCCAAATCGATCCGTCCGGCTTCGTTGAACGCCAGGATCAGGCGCATCTGGCGAGGCGGAAGCTGTTCGTCATCGTTCAAGGTGACATAGCAGCCAGGAATACCCAGGCGCGGTAGTTGTGAATACAGCACATCCATGAGCGCGCTGGCGTTGAGGGTCGTTGCCAGCATCTGCATGATTTCACGTAAGATGGCGCTTTGGGCTTCCGCCTGTCGATGTGCCCGGCCTTCAGCCCACTGTTGTAGCTTTACCAGTTGCAGGTGCGCCCGTTGGCATAAAGCGTACTGCTGTAGTGCGCCATCCGTTGTCTTTTGCGCTTCAGGAAAGCGCATTGTTTCTACCAGGGTAATCGCCTCTTCCCAGCGTGCGATCGGCAGACCGGCTTCATTATCCTCTACCAAAGTTTGATAGAACCAGCGTGCAAAGCCGCTCTCTGCCGGGCGCGCAATGGCGGCTGCGAATCCTTGCAAAAATTCGGTGACTTGTTGCGTTGTGCGAGCGCTTTCCCCCAGGATTTGGGTCAACTGTTTTCGCAAGGCGGATTCATCGAAGGGCTGCTCAGGCAGTGACGCCGGCCTGATATCTGCCGGTGGACAACCGCACGATTGGCGTACGATCATGGTGGATGGAATCAGCGTTTCTGAGGGGACGGATTTGTGCTGAAGGAGGGTGTTCAAGTGAGCTACACCCTGGCGGCCCAGTTCTCCCATGTGGTATCCGGCTGTTGTCAGAGGGGGACGATGATAGACAGCATCGGTTAAATTATCGAAGCCAACAACCGAAACATCTTCTGGAACGCGTAACCCGTGCTCGCGTAAAGCCCGAACAGCGCCCACGGCTACCTCGTCGCTGACGCTTGCTACGCCGTCAATGGGTGGGTGAGGGGCATCCAAAAAGGCTTTCATGGCATCGTAGCCCGGTTGGATACCGAAGTTGTGGATGTTCAGCGGTGGTATATCGAGTGGTATACCGTGCCTTTGCAATGCGGCGCGGTAAGCATCCAGACGTGACTGGAAGGGAGGATTTGGATCGGGGAAATGGATGTAGACAATATGTTTCCGCTGGTGAACGGTGATCAGGTGTTCGACCACCGCCTGCATGCCGGGGGTAAAATCTGCGGCGATGCGGGGAAGCCCCTCCGCAAGGACGTCGAATGTGAGCGTTGGCTGCCCCACGTAGTGCTGCAAGAAAGCTGTAATCTCCGGCAGGTGAAGGTCCCAAGCGGCCAGCCCGTCGATATTCGCGGCGTTTATCTGGTGGTAAATCAGGGCATTGGCCCTGATCTCTTTGTCCGATAAATCGCCGTAATCTGTGGCAAAGCCAATACTGTTGAGATCGCGTTGGCGTGCGGCTTCGAGAAAAGCGTACCAGAATGCTGTCGTGTAACCGTTCTGTAGATCGCGCCCCAAGAAACCCAGTGTAAAACGCCCTTGCCGTTCAAAGGCCGATTCAGGCCGGGGAGCCGAGTGGATGAGTTCACCAGTGGTCATGGATGCCTCCTCATATTCAAGAAAGAGGAAAGGGCTTAAAGAATCCTGCATATGGCAGGATCTTTCCTCGCTTATGGCAATTCCTTAACTGGCATCACCGAGACAACTTCGCTGCCAACTCGACCTTCCTCGCAGATCAGGGCAATCCCGCCGTTGGTTAACGGCCGAACGCTGTCTTGCACGTCGAACAGCAAGGTGTCATTGACCCAGGCCCTAATCTGAGTGCTTCGAACGCAGAGACGCAACTCGTAGGGTTGGCCGGGCAGCCAGTCGAAGCGATGTTCGGCCAGTAACGTTTCGCCATCCAGGCGCTTGACCAATTTGGCCGTATTTTGATCGGCCAGAAGCAGCGCGTAATAGCGTTCCTGTCCCTGAACCCGGGCCGCCAGGCCAAAGGCTTTTGCCAGGTGCGGAGTGCTGGTGGTTTGCACGCAGTAGTCCTGCCACTCACGCGTTCCGGTGATCGCCAGGCCGCGGCCGCAGTTTTGGATCAACCGGTAAGCCTCACCGAATTCATCTTCGAAAAAGTCGGCGGCGTTTACCCACTGGCGCTGCCACAGCCGGCCGGGTGCGGCAGGGCGGCAGAATTTGACTTGCGGTGTGCCATCCCAGGTGAACCAATCGAGATAGAGCATCCCCGCGCTGGGTTGATCGCATGTTATCGAAACGCCTGCCAGGGCCAGCGGCGCACCACCCAAATCGGGAACCTGCCAGGCAAGTTGTGTGGCCGAGCCTGGCGCCAGGGTATGTTGCGGCCCGTGGATGGAAACCAGGCAATCGTCCTGTCCGTAGCTTTGCAGTGCGAAAGCGGCCTGTACCGAGGCCGGATTTTTGTCATCTGCCAGCAAGGTAGCGCGTAGGGTTTGGCCGGGGTAGAGCGTGGGCGAGGCGAGCAGACTGTAACCGGTCATATCCACAGCTTCGGGAGGAATGAACACCGGGGTCAAAGCAGCCGCAGAGCCGCCAGCGTTGAGTTGATAACGCAGCACCAGGGCGCGTTGGGCTTGCAGGGTGGGGTGTGGTACATTCTCGATACTCATATCGCCCTGGGCCTGGAATCCTTGTACCGAGCCGGGCAGTGAAAAGTGGAAACGCGCCCCACGCTTGGGGCGCGGCCACTGTTGGCCGCGCATGGCATAGGCGACTTCGAGAATCGCATCCGTTTCACGAAGCGCATCGCTAATCGCACGCCCACCATCGGCAGTGGGAATGTAAAGGCGATCGGCCACCGGACCGCGCCAGTCGGGCTTGCCGGTGAAGGCTGCCAGGCCACCACGTACGCCTAAAATACAGCCCACGTTGGCAGCATTGCAGTCGGTGTCCCATCCGCAGGTATTGACGATGGTCTGGCCAAGGTTGAAATCGCCCTGGCTGTAGAGCAGGCTGAGAATGACCAGGCCGTGGTTCGGGATGATGTGACAGTTACCGCCGTACTTGTGGTAACCATACTGTTCGGCCAGCCAGGCGCGTGCAGCATGCCAGTCATGTGGGTTGCCGGCATGCGTGGTGCGCACATCGGCAATCAGTCGATGAGTGATCGAATCTTCCGGAATGAAGGTTGTGGCGGTATCGAGCAGTTTGTCGATGTCTGACTCGACGAAAGCCTGAGCGGTCAAGGCTGCGATGACCTGCGCGCCATAAACGGCCTCGCCGTCATGGCTGACACTGGCGGCACGGCGGGCCAGGTCGGTGGCCAGTGCCGGGTCTCCGGGGGCGACCAACCCCCAGCCCTCGATGAAAATCTGCGCTCCGATCTGTTCGGCGACCACTTTGCCGTTCAACGCCATCGAGCCAGAGCGCGGGGCAGGGATGCCATCCTTGAGGCGCAGGTAGGCGGTGTGTTCGGTCGAATTCCCCAGCCCACCCCACCACAGGATGGTGCGGTTTTCGATAATGTAGTTGAGCCAGGTTTGCCCGATTTGTGCTGGGGTGAGACTGAGAGCGTTGCCGTAGTCGGGCAGGGCGCGCAAGAAAGTGAACGTGCCCGATATATCGTCATCGGTGACAACCAGATGATAATTGCGCAAGGGCAAATCACGGCGATGATTCACGTAATATTTGATCTCGCCCAGATTGGCCATGATTGCTTCATAGCTCCACGCCTCGAACGGGCGGCCCAGGTACACACCGATAACCTTGCCGAGTATGCCTGCATAAACTCGTTCATAGTAATCTACAGGGAATGTCATGGTTGCCTCGTATGGTGGGTTAACTTTTTCACTTTGCATCCTTGCTCAACCACACTCTGAGCAGCGAAAACAGCCGTTCGGGGTCGATCGGCTTGGCAAGATAATCGTCGGCGCCGGCGTCGATGCACTTCTCGCGGTCGCCCATCATCGCCTTGGCGGTCAGGGCGAGGATGGGGAGGTTGCGGAAGCGCGGCTGCTGGCGCAGGGCACGGATGAACTCGTAGCCATCCATGCCGGGCATCATGATGTCGGTCAGGATCAGGTGTACTTCGGGCAGCTTCTCGGGATTCTCGATGTCTTCGAGCGCCCGGGTGGCGTTGGGCGCGATGTGCATCTTGACGCCCTTTTCCGACAGCAGCCTGGAGAGGGCGAAGGCGTTGCGGGCGTCGTCGTCGACGATCAAAATTTGCTTGCCCTGCAGGACGGCATCCCGGTCGTGCAGCCGTCGGATCGTCTTTTGTTTCTCTTCGGGCATGTCGGCG
>JBMOLU010000058.1:56326-209917 GCA_049325275.1 Chloroflexota bacterium | reverse complement strand
CTGCCGGCCCGGCAGGCCCCGCTGGGCCGGCAGGGGCCGAGTACGTCGGTTCACAAACCTGCGCCGGCTGCCATCAGGAAACGTACGCTGTTTTTCAAAAATCTGGCCACGCCTGGGGGATGACGGAAACAGAAAGCGGCCGCCCACCGGTCTATCCCTACACACGGTTAGCCGGCCCACCCGATGGCTACGCATGGGAAGACGTGCGATACGTCATTGGCGGATACAAGTGGAAAGCAATCTTCACCAATTCAGAAGGCTACCCGATCACGGATGCGGAAAGCCAGTACAATTTTGCCAACCCGGCCGCCAAGTCGAACGCCGGGTGGGCAGGTTTTCACACCGGCGAGGAAACCCTTCTCAACGACTGTGGCAGTTGCCACGCCACCGGCTATACCACCTGGCCGGGCAGCCCCAACCCTGAAGCACTGCCCGGCGTCACCGGCACCTGGGCCGAGGCAGGCGTGCAATGCGAAGCCTGCCATGGGCCGGGCAGCCTGCACGCCGCCAACCCCACGCTGGTTCAGCCGCAGATCGAGCGCGAAAGCGCGGCCTGCAACCAGTGCCACCAACTCGACTCGCACGCCGTGACGGCGGCCGGTGGCTTCATCCAGCACCAAGATCGGTATGGAGATTTATTTCCGGGGAAGCATACCATAATCGACTGCGTGACCTGTCACGACCCGCACGCGGGCGTCGAACAGCTTCGGAAAGAGGAAACACCAACGACACGCACCACCTGCGAAAGCTGCCACTGGCAGCAAGCCCAGGCGCGCACAAGTATGCTTGGCGTACCGTGTACGAGTTGCCACATGCCCTTCCTGATCCGCAACGCGGCCGGCAGCCCGGAGACCTTCACCGGCGACGTACGCACCCACCGGGTCGCCATCGATGCGCGTCAAATCGAGCAGTTTGTTACGCGTGAAGACGGCTCTCAAAGCATCCTGCCGCAGATCAGTCTCAATTACGCCTGCCGCTCCTGCCACACCGGCAACTTTGGTTTGAGCGACGAAGAACTGATCGCCGAAGCCACCGGTTATCACACGCTGCCGCTCACCGTCGAGCCAACCGCCGAACCCTGACAGGAAGCCCGTTTGTTTGCGGCTCTCCCACCAAAGACGAAAGGGCGATTTCCTTATCTTACACGAGCGAGAAATTTTCGAGAGGCCAAGATGGATCGAAAGCGTTTGAATATCGAGGGGCGCAGCAAGCTGGCTTTTGTGCTGGCATTTTTCGCCTGCCTGGCACTCGGAGCGCGGCTGGGAAGCGCCCAACCGGTTCGGGCTGCGCCCGAAAAAAGTGTAAACGGTCAAAGTACGAGTTACGCCGGCTCCACATCGTGCCGGCAGTGCCACGAAGACCTGTATGCAGAATGGCAGGAAACCCGTCACGCACACGCCTTTTCATCGCCCATTTTCCAGCGGGACTGGAGTGAAGACGGCTCCAAGGTGGCCTGCCTGGAATGCCACACGACCGGCTACAACGCGCAAAGCGGCAAGTACACCGAAGCCGGCGTAACCTGCGAGTCGTGCCATGGACCTTTCCAACCCAGTCACCCGACCACGCTCATGCCGATCACTCCCGATGAGAACCTGTGTGCGACCTGCCACAAGAACACAACCGACGAATGGCGCGCCAGCGAACACGGCCAGAAGGGCATCCAGTGTCAGGCCTGCCATAACCCGCACGCCCAAAAGCCTATGGCAGCCACCGTCACCGAGTTGTGCAGCCAGTGCCACAAAGAGCGCGGCACATCCTTCACGCACGGTACACACGCCGGTTCTGGGCTGGAGTGCTCCAACTGTCATATGTTCACCCGCCCGCGCACCAACGACCCGATCGGAGGGCTCGTACCAACCGGGCACACCTTTGCTGTTGGCTCCGACGCCTGCGTTGGTTGTCACCAAGATACCGTCCACACGCGTGATGAAATCATCAAACTGACCGGCCAGATCACCCAAACCGTCAACACCGCCGAAATGCTCTCACTCGAAGAAAAGCTCAGCAAACAGGAGCAAACCATCGCAGCGTTGAAGTCGGCCGGCAGCGTGCGCCTCTATACCGGGCTGGCGCAAGGCGCCATCATCGGGCTGATCACGGGCGGCGCGGCGGCCTGGGTGGTTAGCAAGCGTATCCGCCTGGTGGAGGTAGAAGAAGATGACTAAGAAAAAAACGAAAGCCGTCGTCGATCTGACCCGCCGGGATTTCCTGAAAGTGGCCGTGGCTGCGGCCAGCTCGGTGCTGGTAGCCCAGGCGGTCACTACAGGCCCCCTTTCGCCGTTCGGCCAGTTGAAAGGCGAGCAGTTGGCGGTAGATGCCAACGGCAGCCAGACAGGGCACGCACCAGGCCCGTTACACTGGGGCATGGTCATCGACCTCGACAAGTGCATCGGCTGCGGTTACTGCCAGCGGGCCTGCTGCGCCGTCAACGATGTGCCGGCCGACGAGCCCTGGAACCTGGTGGTGAGCGAAAGAACCTCTACCGGGCAGGAATTCTTCTTCACGCGCCCCTGCCTGCACTGCCAGAACGCCCCCTGTGTCGAAGTTTGCCCCGTGCAGGCCACCTATCACCGTGAAGATGGCCTGGTGGTGATGAACTACGAACGCTGCATTGGCTGCCGTTACTGCCAGGTGGCCTGCCCGTACGATGCACGCCGCTTCAACTGGGAGGCACGCAGCGATGAAAACCCCTACATCCCTACCTGGGGCCAGGCAGAAGTAAAGCGCCGGCCGCGCGGGGTCGTCGAGAAATGCACCTTCTGCATCCATCGCATCGACGCCGGATTGCGCAGCGGCCTGATGCCCGGCATCGACGCGGAAGCCACGCCGGCGTGCGTCAACGCCTGCCCGGTAGGCGCCCGTCTCTTCGGTAACCTGAACGATCCCGGCAGCCCAATCTCACAGTACATCAGCAGCCACACCACCCTGCGCCTGCGCGAAGACCTGGGCACCGAAGCCAACGTCTACTACGTCCCACCCAAGGAGGGGCTATGACGGCCGATGTCACGCCTCGCAAAGGCTTCTCCTTGCCCAAAGCCAGCCCGGCGATGCTCGCCTGGCTGGGGCTGCTCGGTTTCTGCCTGCTGATCGGGCTGGTGGCGGCAGTTGAGGTCTTCTGGAAAGGCCTGGCGATCACCCACATGAGCGATCTGGTACCCTGGGGACTGTGGATCACCATCGATCTGTCGGCGATCGCCCTGGGCGCCGGGGCCTTCACGCTTTCCGCTATCGTCTACATTTTCGGGTTGAAGCATTTCCAACCGATCGTGCGCCTGGCCGTGTGGATCGGGTTCATCGGATACACATCGGCCCTGCTGACGCTGGTGATGGATATCGGGCGGCCCGACCGCTTCTGGCATCCGTGGGCGTTCTGGAACGTCCATTCGGTGCTGTGGGAGATCACCTGGTGCATCACCATTTACCTGATCGTCATGGCGCTCGAATTTGCCCCCGTGGTGGCCGATGCCCGGTTGTTCGACAACGTCCGCCATATCGGCCACGTCCGCCAGGCCATGCACCTGCTTCACAAGCTGGCGCCGGCGCTGGCCGTGTTAGGGCTGGCGATTTCGCTCCTGCATCAATCGTCACTGGGCGCCACCTACGGCATCGTCAAATCGCGTCCGATCTGGTTCAAGCCCTCTATGCCGATCATGTTCATCCTTTCGGCGGTAGCTGCCGGCCCGGCGCTGACGATGACGGTCGCATTCCTCGTCGAGTGGGTAACGGGCAAGCGCAAGGTGCCGCGCGACGTTCTGCGAACGATTGCCCGCTTCAGCGGGCTGGCCTTTCTGGCGTATGGTTACATCAAGTTTTGGGACCTCGCCTCGGTGGCCTACTACGGGCGTACCCCGCTGGTCAGCGAGGCGCTGTTCACGCTGAGCCAGCAAACACCTTACAACTTCAGCTTTTGGGTTGGTGAGGTGGGGTTGGGCATCATCGTTCCGGCAGCCTTTTTTCTCACGCCGCGTTTCAGTCGCTCCCCGCTGTTTCTGGTGGCCGGCGGGCTGTCTGGGATGCTGGGAATCATCGTTCACCGCTGGAACGTCACCGTCAGCGGGCTGTTCGTTCCGGTGGCTTATTCGCCCGGCACGCTTTACCATCTGCCCGCCGGGCAATATTGGCCATCTCTCGTGGAGTGGGGCGTGGCCGTTGGTATTATTGGCTATGCGCTACTACTGCTGACGTTGGGCGTCAAGTTCCTGCCCCTGTTCGATGGCGAGAAAGGGCCTGTTGAATAAGAACGGAGAAACTGCTTATGGAGCCGGTTAATCCCAACCCACTTTTTATCGGGTTGCTGTTCGTGCTGCGCTGTATGATACCGCTGCTGATCCTGTTCGGCATTTCATACATCCTGCGGCGCCTGGGCCTGGTGGCCGAAACGCCCACGAACGGCAAGCCAAGCGCTTCAGGAGGCGCCAACCATGAGCGCTAAACGCACAAGGCGCTTCCCATCAAACATTTACGACGCACTGTGGACGGGCGGCATCGTTGCCCTGGCCTTGGCGGCCATCTTGATCGTCGCCGTACCCGCCCACGCTGCAAACAGCGACGCACCTGAAAACCAGGAAACCGAAAAGTACTGCCTGGGCTGCCATGGGGATGAAGAAAAGGTTCCTGCCATTACGCTGCCGAGCGGAGAAACGCTTTCCCTGGTTATTCCGGCAGATGCGCTGGAACATTCCGTCCACAGTTCGTTGGGCATCGAATGCGAGGCCTGCCACACGGCTATCACCACCTTCCCACATCCCGAGCAAACTTACACCAGCAAGCGTGACCTTTCGTTGGGATACTATCTGGCATGCCAGAAGTGCCACTCGGCCAACTACGAAAAGGCACAGGATAGCATCCACGCTCAAATGGCCGCCTCAGGACACCCCGAAGCGCCCGTTTGCACCGATTGTCACGGGGCGCATGACGTGCGTCCGCCCGATCAGCCACGGGCGCATATCTCCGAAACGTGCGCCCAGTGCCACGGGACAATCGCCGAATCGTACAAAGACAGCGTCCACGGCGCAGCGCTGATCGGCGAGGACAACCCCGATGTGCCGGTCTGCACCGACTGCCACGGCGTGCACAATATCCAGGACCCACGCAGCGAGCAGTTCCACATCCAGACACCGGAGATGTGCGCCGGCTGCCATGCCGACGAAACCCTGATGGGCAAGTACGGCCTGCCCGCCAATGTGTACGACATTTATAAGCTTTCCTGGCACGGCGTCGACGTTTCTGTCTACAAGGCGCGCTGGCCAACGATCTGGCACGACAGCGCCGTCTGTACCGACTGCCACGGCGTTCACGATATCCGCAAAACAAACGATCCCGACTCACGCGTCAACCCGGCCAACCTGCACGCCACCTGTCAGGCGTGTCACCCTGCCGCCGGCCCAAATTGGACGGACGCCTGGACGGGACACAATGAAATCAGCATCGAGCGTACGCCCTTCGTGTTTTACGTCCAGTCGTTTTACCGGCTGTTCATGCCGGTCGTCCTTTGGCTGACGGTACTCTACGTTGTTTTGCAAATCATCCGCAGCACGGTTGCACGCGTGCGGAGGAACCTGCCATGACTCCTATCCAAAAAACTTCTCGCCCGCCGATCACTCAGGAACGCACCTTTTGGCGCTTTACGCTGGCGCAGCGTTGGGAACACGCAGTTTTGATCGTTAGCTTCCTGGCGCTGCTGTTGACCGGCCTGCCGCAAAAGTATCGCGCCGCCGCCTGGAGCCAGCAGTTGCTGGCCACCCCGGAACGGGTCGAGTTGATCCGTACCATCCACCATATCGCTGCCGTCCTGATGACGCTGGAAGCGATCTACCACCTGGCAGTGATCGTCATCCTGTTGGTACGCCGCAAGCTGCCCGGTGAGATGCTGCCTACCTGGCAAGACGCACGCGACGCCGGGCAGATGTTGAAGTACCTGTTCTTTTTGCGTAGAGAGCGCCCCGCTTTTGGTAAATACAACTTCGAGCAGAAGATCACCTACTGGTTCCTGTTTTTTGCGATCGGCATCATGGTCGTTTCCGGGTTCATCATCTGGTTTCCCGAGCAAGTCACCCACTTCCTGCCGGGCGGCATCGTTCCGGCGGCCAAGCTGGCCCACAGCACCGAGGCCATCGTCGCCGCGATCTTCGTCTTCATCTGGCATTTCTATCACGTCCACATCGAACGCCTGAACCTGAGTATGTTTACCGGACGGCTGCGTGAAGCCGAGATGCAAGCGTTTCACGCCAAAGAATACGAACGCCTGACCGGCGAGAAAAGCAAAAGCTAGGGACAAACACCCATGCGATCCATCTTCCTGAAAAAGCCCACCTACATCTTTGCGTTGTTCACCGGAGTGGTGTCGGTGGCCATCGGGCTGGCGCTTGCCACGGCGCCGGCCAGCGCCAAAGGCCCCGCCGCGCTGCAAAAGCAGGCGGGCACGCCAACCAGCGCACCGCTTTCGTTGCGCGATGACTACTGCCTCGGCTGTCACGGCCAACCCGGGCAAAGCATGGTGCTGGCAGACGGCAGCACGCTCGAGCTGTTCGTCGACGCGAGCGAACACGCTGATTCCGTACACGGCGAGGCAGGCTATGCCTGCGTACAGTGTCACCGGGACGTGGGAATGTACCCGCACCCGGCTTTCAGCGCGCGAGATTTTCGCGACGTAACGCTCCAACTCAATGCAGGCTGCGCTTTCTGCCACCAGGGTGAAGCGAATCGCGCGGCAGACAGCGTTCATGCGCAGGCCATCGCCGCCGGGCGGCGAGAAGCAGCCACCTGCTCCGACTGCCACAGCGCCCACGCCGTTCGCCGCATCACCGACCCGCAAAGCGGCCAGCAGTTGCCGGAAACACACCGCTGGATTCCGCAAACTTGCGCACGCTGCCACAACGCAATTTACCAAAAATACGTAACCAGCGTCCACGGCACCGCACTGACCGAAGGCAACCTGGACGTGCCGACCTGTATCGACTGCCACGGCGTACACGACATCGGCGATCCCACCACGGCTGCCTACCGCCTGCAATCGCCGCAAATTTGCGCCGGCTGCCACACCGACCCGCAGCGCATGGCAAAGTACGGCCTGACCACCGAAGTGCTGGATACGTACGTGGCAGACTTTCACGGAACCACGGTGGCGATTTTCGAGAAGCAGTCGCCCGACGCCGAAACCAATAAACCGGTCTGCTACGACTGCCATGGCGTACACGATATTTTACGCACCGATGATCCGCAAAAGGGTTTGCAGGTACGCGAGAACCTGCTGGTGCGCTGCCAGGTATGCCACCCAAATGCAAGCGCCGATTTCCCGGCTTCATGGATGTCCCATTACTATCCGTCGCCCGAAAAATACCCGATCGTCTACTACGTCGATCTGTTCTACAAATTCTTCATCCCGCTCGTGCTTGGCGGTATGGCCGTGATGGTGGCCCTGGATGCCGGCCGCCGGGTGCGCAACCGCTTCCCGTCGAAGCCAGGAAAACCCGCCATCGAAAGCCCGCAAAGCCCGCCGGCCGGACCTGCACCCGGTGGCCAGGAAACGAACGACAAAAACGGAACGAACGCAAAACCGGCGCAGGCGGACCCGCCAGCACAACCGCCGGCAAAACCTCCCGACGCACCCGCGCTCCCTGGCGGAGACGCTCCGGCGCCGGCTTCTGACCCGGACGAGGAGGCCCGTCATGGCTAAACGCAACCCGCAAGCCGCCTCGCAAACTTACCGGCGCTTCGATCTCGGACAGCGCATCGAACACGCCGTCTTCATGGTTTCGTTTTCGCTGCTCGGCCTGACGGGGCTGATCCAGAAATTTGCCGAGTCGCCCGTCAGCCTGTTCTTCTTGCGCCTGTTTGGCGGCATCGAAGGCACACGCGCCGTTCACCATGTGGCCGCAGCCGTGATGCTGATCGTCAGCCTGTATCACATGTTGGAAGTTCTGTACCGCATCATCGTTCTGCGTGCCCGTTGGACGATGATGCCATGGATCGATGACATCAAACACGTCTTGCAGGATATCGCCTACTACCTGGGCCTGCGCAAAGCGCACGCCCGCTACGGGCAGTTCAACTACGCCGAAAAAGCCGAATATCTGGCCGTGGTCTGGGGGACGGTTCTGATGGCGCTGACCGGCTTCCTGATGTGGAATCCGGTGCTGGCGACCCGCTTCCTACCCGGCGAAGCCATCCCCGCCGCCAAGGCCGCCCACGGGGCCGAGGCCGTGTTGGCCGTACTGGCCATTTTGCTCTGGCATTTCTATCATGTCCACGTGAAGATGTTCAACAAGAGCATGTTCAGCGGCCAAATGACCCGCCACGAAATGGAAGATGAACACCCGGCCCAACTGGCCGAAATCGAGGCCGGGGGAACGCAGGCGATCCCGCCGCAGGTGCTGCGCAAACGCCAGATGGTATACGCGCCGCTTGCCGCCACGCTCGTGGCCGGTTTTGGCATTTTTTCCTATTTCTTCCTGGGCTACGAAAGCACTGCCATCGAAACTGTCCCGCGAGGAGAAACCGCCGAAATTTTCGTTCCAGTTACGCCCAGCCCACGCCCGACGATCACCATCGCCCCGACGGCCACCCCCGGTGAAGGCGTTGCAGCCAACTCGTGGGCCGGCAACTACGAGGCCCTGTTTCGCAACCGCTGTTCGACCTGCCACGGCGTCACCAAAGTCGGCGGTTTGTCGCTGGCGACCTACCCGGATGCCCTGGACGGCGGCGAAAGCGGCCCGGGCATCGTGCCGGGTGATGCGCAGGACAGCATCCTGATCCAGGTGCAACAGGCGGGCGGCCACCCGGGCCAGTTGACCGATGAAGAGCTACAGGCCGTTATCGAATGGATCGAGGCCGGCGCGCCTGAAAAGTAAGCCCGCATGGTCGATTTTTTTACTCGAAACATCATCCTGGTTTATTTCTTTTACGGCCTGGCCTTTTTTTGCATGGGCTTTGCTATTTTGCTCGAAACAGGGCGCGCCTCTACATTGGACTTTGCCCAGGCCCTGCGCCCGCTGGCATTCTTTGGGCTGATCCATGGCGGCCATGAATGGTTCGAAATGTTTTTGCTGGTTGACCGGCAAAACGGTGCAGAAGCGTTTTTTACGGCATTGGGAGCGGTGCGCCTGGGCCTGCTGGCAATTTCCTTCTTTCTGCTGCTAAGTTTCGGGCTCCGTCTGCTGTTCGGGGCCGACCAATTACCGAAACGCATTTTCGCCATCGGCACAATGGCCATTCTTTGGTTGTTCGGTTTGGGATGGATGGCGGCAGGCTTCGTAGAAAAAGCAGACTGGCTGTTGGCAGCTGACGTATATACCCGATACAGCCTGGCAATCCCGGGAAGCCTGCTGGTAGCGCGCGGGCTGTTGGTACAGCGCAGCAAATTTTTCGCCGGCGGGATGATGCGCTTCGGGCAAGACGTGGCCCTGGCAGCGCTGGCCTTTTTTCTATATGGCTGCATCGGTCAACTATTCGCCTCACCGTCAAGCATCTTCCCCTCACCCTATTTCAACACCGAAACTTTCCTGGAATGGTTCGGGGTTCCCATCCAGGTCTTTCGCGCCGCCATGGCAGCCGTGGCAGCAGCGGCCATCATCCGCTCGTTGCGCGCCTTCGTGGTAGAAACGAACCGAAAAATTGAAGCATTGCGCACCGAGCAAAGCAGCGAACAGCATCGCCTGGAAGAACTGCGTGCCGCTTTACTGCACCAGACCGTCAAGGCACAAGAATCGGAACGGCAGCGTATCGCTCGTGAGTTACACGATGAGCTGGGCCAGACATTGACGGCCCTGGGAATGGGGCTGCGCAGCATCTCGGACAACCTGAGCACCAACCCCGAACGCGCCGGTCAGCAGGCCACGCAACTCGAGAAACTGGTTAAAAACGGCATCGAGGCGCTGCAAAATCTGGTCACAGGCCTGCACCCGCCGCAACTGGACGATCTGGGCCTGCTGGCTGCCTTGCGCTGGTACACAAACGAGTTCTCCAGCCGCTACGGCCTGCAAGTTCGGGTAAACAGTTCGGGGAACCTGCCTGTGTTGCCCGAAGAAGTTCGCGTTGCGCTGTACCGCATCGTCCAGGAAGCCACCACGAACGCGGCCCGCCATGCCGAAGCCACACAAGTCAACGTACAACTGATACAATCCAATCACGATATCATCCTTCAAATTGAAGACAATGGCGGCGGTTTCGACGTCGATGAAACCTTCAAGAAACAGAAGTCCCAACCGTGCTGGGGGCTTTTTGGGATGATCGAACGTGCCGAGTTGATTAATGGTACTTGCCTGATTGCTTCATCCCCCGGACACGGTACGCTGATCGAGGTAACCGTACCCATTCGTGATTTGAAAGAACATTCATGAAAAAAATTCGCCTGCTTTTGGTCGATGATCACGCCGTGGTGCGTACAGGTTTGCGTATGCTGCTGGAAAGCCAACCCAACTTGAGCATCGTTGGGGAGGCCGATACCGGCCAGCAAGCCGTCCAAATGGCTGCGCAGCTTCAACCGGATATCGTAATCATGGACATTACCCTGCCGGACACTTCAGGCATCGAAGCCACGCGCCTGCTGAAACGCCAGATGCCGCACACCGCCGTCATCGCGCTCACGATCCACGAAGACGAACAGTACTTCTTTAAGATGCTGCAAGCAGGTGCATCGGCCTACGTGCCCAAACGCGCTGCACCAGAAGACTTGATCGCCGCCATTGCCTCGGTCCACCGCGGGGAAGTATATATCTACCCTACACTGGCCAAGCTGCTGGTAAGCGACTTCCTGAACCGCTCTACGGAGACATCCCCGGCTTCTGTAGATGGGCTAACGGCACGTGAACGTGAGGTACTGGCCGTGCTGGCCGAGGGAAAGTCAAACGAAGAAATTGCCGAAATGCTCTCGATCAGCAAGCACACTGTCGCCCGTCACCGTGAAAACTTGATGCGCAAACTGGGCCTGCACAATCGTGGCGAGCTGGTCAAGTATGCCATTCGAAAGGGCCTGATCATGCCTTGAGTCGATTCAGGGCTTCCAAGGTCTCACTGGGGCAAGCGCATGTTGACCTTGTGGGGCTCTCCGGCGGCCGCTAGGGCGGTTAGCATAGAGCACAAATACTTCTTGCAACCTATTGACCCACCCGGCAAAATCCCCTAGCCTCACAGTATGAAGGATTGTAACTTCTGGGCCTTCCGGGTTTAGCGTGAAGAGTCCCTTTCCCGGCGAAGCCGGGAGAGCCTAACTTCTCAAACGCAGGGGAAGTGCGAAATCTGCATTTGAAAGGGCCGCCCCAAGGAGAAAATATCGATGAACAAGATACACCGCGAGCTTTCGATCACTGCGCTGGTGTGTACGCTTGCGCTGGCGATTCCGTTCACGCTGGCAGCATTGATCGGCGCAGCTTGCCTGACAGAATACGCACCGGAGATCACCGCACTGGTGCAGACCATCAACCGGCAAACCAGCGTTACCGGCCGCGGGTGGGCTACCGAACTGGCGGCCAGGCTGCCGGAACTGGCAGGCATGCTACTCGGCATGGCCGTCCTCTTAACCATCTTACTCTTGCGGGGCAAACACATTAACAGGATGGGAAATTGAACTTTGCTTTCGTGTACAAAGCCCTGCTGCCACACGGCTGCTAACGCTTTGCAACGCACCTCAAAAAGCAAACCTATCTCTTTCGTAAGGTATTCATCTGCCAGTTCACCTGGCGGCTCTCATCTGGTTTTAATTTGCATGATAAAATATAGGGTAAATACACTAGATCGATCCACCATAGGTACGCTGACGGAAGGTTTTTTCCAAGGAGGTGTTCGTAAAAAATGTATCTTTTTTCGGCGCATACTTTCCAAGCACGTTCATCGTTACCGCGGATGAACGTGGCCCCACGCAATACTGTTCGAGGAGAATACGATGCGAATAAAATTGCCTATTCTAACTGGGGTGCTTCTGATTTTCGGTGCACTGGCATTGACGGCCTGTAACAATGCGCCAGCAGCGACACCGTTACCCTGCCCCACTGCAGCGGCCTGCCCAACGTGTCCCACCTGCCCCGATGCGCCAGCCTGCCCGTCCTGCCCGACGGCTGAGCCGCCGGTTGTGGCAAACGTTCCGCACCAAGACGCCTGGGCAGCTTCTGGGCACAATGACGTCGAAGCCATGGCCTTCAACGATTGGAACGAAGCCGACCCGCAGGAAATCCCCAAGACCTGCGCCAAGTGCCACAGCACGGCCGGGTACCATGACTTCCTGGGCGCCGACGGCAGCGAAGCAGGGATCGTCGACGCACCCGTGCCGGCGCCGGCCGGCACGCTGCAATGCGAAACCTGCCACAACGATGCCGCGGCCGGCCTGACCCAGGTTGTTTTCAACAGCTATGCACTGGCCGAGGACGGCAGCAAAGTTCCCACTACCATTGGTGGGCTTGGCCCGGAGGCGCGTTGTATGGTCTGCCACCAGGGTCGCGCCTCCAAAAGCTCGGTGGACGATCAAATTGCCCGCTTTGAAATCGAAGATATGGACGCCGTCGTCTCACCGATCAAGGATGACCAGGGGAAAGACGTCAACTTCGGATTCATCAATATCCACTACTACGCCGCAGCAGCGACGCTGTATGGCAACCAGGTGCACGGTGGGTACGAGTACGACGGCATGTTGTACGACGCCAAGCACGATCACGTCCCGGGTTATAACACCTGCATCGACTGTCACGATTCGCACAGCCTGGCAGTTAAAGTCGACCAGTGCGCGACATGCCACCAGGGCGTTACCTCGGTAGAGGACCTGAAAAACGTACGCGAACCATCTTCCATGATGGATTACGACGGCGACGGGAATATTATCGAAGGCATGTTTTACGAAATCGAGGACCTGCAAAAAATCCTATACACCCAGATTCAGGCCTACGCCAAAGAGACTGCGGGAACGGGCATCGTCTACGACGTCACCGCCTATCCCTACTGGTTCGCCGACGCCGATGGCGATGGGGCGGCTGATACAGGAGAAAACGGCGCCGTCCGCTACAACACCTGGACGGCCCGCCTGCTGAAAGCCGCCTACAATTACCAGGTATCACTGAAAGACCCCGGTGCGTACGCCCACGGCAACAAATACATCGTCCAGTTGTTACATGATTCGATCGCCGACCTGGGGGGCGATGTCAGCACACTGGCCCGTGACGATGCCGGCCACTTTGCCGGAAACACGATGGCCTTCCGCGACTGGGACGCCGAAGGCGAAGTGCCCTATCGCTGCGCCAAGTGCCACAGTGCCACAGGCCTGCCCGAATTCATCGCCAGCGGCGGCAGCGTGGTGGTCGACAGCCGTGGCAACACCCTCGTCACCGGCATCGGCCCGCAGCCGACGTCCAATGGCTTCCAGTGCTCGACCTGCCACGACGAATCCGACTGGCCGGCGCGCTATGCGATCGCCCAGGTGACGTTCCCCAGCGGAAAAACGCTCAGTTACGCCAAGGATGCCGAGGGCAAGAACGTTACCGACGATTCCAACTTATGCATCTCCTGCCACCAGGGCCGCGAATCGTCGACCAGCGTCAACAACGCCCTGCGGGGCAAAGAAGACGATAGCGTCGATGCCGCCATCAGCTTCAAGAATATCCACTACCTGAGTGCAGGGGCAACCGTGTTTGGCGCAGATGCGGCGGGCGCCTACCAGTATGCCGATCAGGCCTATTTCGGCCTCAATACCCACCCGATCAACAAGTGCAGCGACTGCCACGATGTGCACCAGCTCGAACCGAAGCTGGAAGCCTGTGCGACCTGCCATGGCGACGTGGATGCAGCGGCAATCCGCTACAAAGACACCCCCGACTACGATGGGGACGGGGATGTAACGGAAGGCGTGGCTGGTGAAATCGAAACGCTGGCAGAAGCGCTCTATGCGGAAATCCAAAAGTACGCCGCAGAAACGGCTGCCGTGCCGATTCTGTACGATAGCCACAGCTACCCCTATTTCTTTGCCGATGCCGACGGCAATGGTGAACCCGACAAAAACGAGCGGGGCGCATCCGTTGCATACAATGGCAATTGGACGCCGCGCCTGCTCAAAGCAGCATTCAACTACCAGTATGTCCAAAAGGACCCGGGCGCGTTTGCACACAATCCGAAGTACGTCGTCCAGTTCCTGATCGACTCGATCAACGATTTGGGCGGCGACGTGAGCGGGTACACGCGGCCTGAAATCCCAACAGAATAGCGGGCGCAAGCACGTTCCGCTGCCCCGCGCAGAAACAACAAAACCGGAGCCAGCCAGCTGCTCCGGTTTTGTTGTTGAGGGGATCGGAAGCTTCCAACGCGTGCAAATGCACCACAGTGGCATCCACCTGCCTCCAACTGCGATACAATGAGCTATCAAAAACCGGCTCATCTGTCCCCCAGCGGGAAACATCCCCGCTCGGGCGCCTTCCCCCAACCCACAAGGAGCGCTTATGCCTGCTTATCACTACCTGATTCTTGGCGCAGGCCGCCAGGGGACCGCAGCGGCTTACGATCTGGCTCAATTCGGGCAGGCCGCCACAGTCACCCTGGCCGACCTCGATCGGGCCGCACCAGAGCGCGCCGCGGCACGCGTCAACCGGCTCACAGGCACCCGGCTGGCCCGGCCGCTGGTCCTGGATGTCGCCGACTCGCAGGCTGTCGCCCAAGCGCTGCAAGGTGTTGATGTTGCCTTGAGCGCCGTTCCGTATCGCTTCAACCTGGCGCTGACCCAGGCCGCCATCCGCGCCGGCGTCCACTTTTGCGACCTGGGGGGCAATACGCCGATCGTACGCGCCCAGTTGGCGCTCGACGAACAGGCAAAGCAGGCCGGCGTGAGCGTCATCCCCGACTGCGGCATGGGGCCAGGACTGGTCAATACGCTGGCCGCCTACGCCATGGAGCTGCTCGAAGAAGCGCAAGAAGTCTACATTTACGACGCCGGGCTGCCGCAAAGGCCAGAGCCACCCTGGAATTATCAGCTTACATTTCATATCAACGGGCTGACCAACGAAATGGACGGCGAGGCGATCTTTATCCGCAACGGGCAGATCGTTCACGTGCCAACGCTGAGCGAACCCGAGTGGATCGAGTTTCCCGGCCTGGGATGCCTCGAAGCCGACGTAACCTCCGGTGGCACATCGCTTGCCGCCTGGACCTACCTCGGCAAGCTGCAACGCTTCGAAAACAAGGTACTACGTTACCCCGGGCATTACGAATGGCTGCGGGCTTACAAGGCCCTGGGCTTGTTTTCCGAAACCCCCGTGGAAGTCAACGGCCAACGCATCATCCCGCGCCAGGTTTACCATACGCTGCTGGAACCGAAAATCAGCGCCGCCGAAATTCGCGATATTTGCGTGATGCGCGCCGTAGGCAAAGGGAAAAAAAATGGGCACGCCGCAACGGTGACGATCGATCTGGTCGATCGCTACGACGAAGCCACCGGTTTTACCGGCATGGAGCGGTTAACCGGCTGGCACGCCTCGGTAATGATGGGTTTCCAGGCGCGCGGTGAAGTTCCATCCGGCGGCGTCCCCGTAGAACTGGCCGTACCCGCCGGAAAGTTCATCCAGGCCCTACACCAACGCGGCATCTACGCTGAAGTGCGGTTTTCCTTCGGCGGCAGCGCGCCCTCGGTGTAGGCGCGTTCGAGCGCTTCTTGCAGCCCGCTCACCCAGACCAGTGTGTCCTCGCCGCGCGCTTCACGGACGATTTGCGCCGCCGGGAAAGTTTGAACCTCGAGGGCCTGCAAACGGTTGACAATTTCGGTGTGTGGGCGGGACGCATCAATTCCACACACCGGTTTGGCCCTGCTGCGCACGGCATCAACCGAATGCCAGAGCTTGTTGTACTGGGTTGCGTCTGGGTCGCCGTAGTCTTCGACCTGCCCGCTGCGAAAGCGGGCACGGAATGTACGCTGCTCCATATCATATTCGAGCAGCGCGTCTTCGAACTCATAGCTTGCCAGGGGGCCGATCTCGTTAGGAACCGGGTGCGCCGTGAACATCTGCACGTCCACGCCCCCCGCGGTAACGACGTGCAGGAATGCCGTGTCGTAATTCTCGATATCGTTGGCCCGCCAAAGGCGCGCTTCGATGGTCTCTGGCCAGGCGCTGGTCGCCTGGCTGTCTCCCAGTAAATAAAGCATGTTATGAAGATAGTGAGCCGTCGCATTATTGACGGGGCTGTCGTATACCCAATCCCCCTCGGCCGTACGCACGTGACCGGCCCAGGCGTTGCGCCAATAATAGGAAAGCGCGCGAGGCCACAAGATCAACGACTTCATTTTCAACGGACGGCCAAAACGGCCCGCCAGCACGTCACGCTTGATGGCCTGGATGGCGTCCGAAAAAGACCACTGATAGCCAATGGCGACGAATTTACCAGCCTGGTGCTCGGCCTCGGCCATGCGATCGGCTTCATCCAGGCGGGCGCACAACGGTTTTTCACACAGGACGTTCGAACCATGGCGCAAAGCCGCCATCGTCAACGGTGCATGCAGGTGAATGGGCGCAGAATTGACCACGAGGTCGGCTGTTTCGCGGCGATAGAAATCTTCCAGGCTGGTAAAAATCGGGATACCAGCTTCTTGCAAGCCGCGCAGCCACGGGCTGCGCTCGGGAAAGGCGTCGATACCGGCAACCACACGAACGCCGTGCTGGGCAGCATGAGGCAGCAGTTCGCGCAAGTACCAACCACCGTAGCCACCAATCCCCACCATCGCAACACACACTTCAGACATAAGCATATCCTTTCAAAAAGACAAATCCATTAAGGTATCGACATGGCACGCCCCTCATCCGCCGACTGGCGCGCCAGCAGGCAAACCCGGGTAACGATGAAAGCATCCGCTGCGCTCAGCAATGTAGCCGAATTTCCCGCTACCCTGGCGACAAAATCGCAGAAAATTTGCTGCTCGCCCAGCAGGGGAAGCGTTACTTCTCCGGGCTGCCGTTCATTAATGAGATACACCTGCCCCCCGCGCACTTCGATCACCCCACGGTCACCGACCACCCGCAAACGGTCGTCGCCGTGCGACGGCGCATTGGCCGGGCGGAAGTAATCGATGCTGGCCGAGGCGATCACCTCGCCGGCCATCTGGAACTGGCACAGGGCAGCGGTTTCCAGATCGCCCTGGCCGCCGTTGGCCGTGCGGCTGTGGCTGGCCGTTACCGAAAGAAAATCCCGCCCGCTGAACCAGTGAATCAGGTCGATGGCGTGGCTGCCCACCCAGGGAATCGTGCCGCCATAAGTCTCACGGTGGGAATAGTAGGCCGGGCGCGTACCCAGGCGATAGGATTTCTGAGCGTTCAACAAACGAATCTCGCCAACGGCCCCGGCACGCACCTGTTGCCAGGCCGTGTAGAAGGGCGCTTCGTAGCGCATGCCCATCATGGCGGCAAAGTGCACGTCCGCCTGCGTATAAGCGGCCTGCAAACGGGCCAATTCATCCAGCGAAAGCGCCACCGGTTTCTCACAAAAAACGTGAATACCCTGCTCGATGGCTGCCTGGCTCATAGCGGCATGAAGCTCGAACGGGCCGCAAACCACGGCAATCTGGGGCCGAACCCGCGCGAGCATCACCTTCCAATCTTCATACACCTGCGGGGCGTGCCCCAGCTTTTGGCACAGCGCCTGTAAACTTGCGGGGTCGTCTTCTGCTGTTCCTGCGCTGATGGCGGCAACTTCCACGTCGGGCAGGACAGGCAGGCCCGCAAAAGCGTAGTTCAAATGCCCACGATTCCCAATAATACAAACTTTCATTTCACCAGACCTCCTGCAGCCAATGCGATCAAGAACTGTCCTACATAATATAGCACCAAACCGAACAAACGGTTGGCATACTGCGGGCGCAAGAAACGCTGCCGGGCCACAAAAATGTCTGAGAGGTAGAAGCTGAACGCTCCAAGCAGCGTCATCCCGCGATTCAAAGCGGGCATGGCCGGGTTACCTGCCAGGGCTCTTGCGCCGAGCAGCATCAAAGAGATGATGATCACGTAACCGATCACCGGCAGGCGCATTTCCCCCAAGAAGGGGCGCAAGCGCACGAAAACGTAACCGCTGGCCACGCCGATTGGGAGCAAGGCCAACCAAACCGTGATCGACGCCCCGCCCAGCAGAAAAAACGCCACAGCATACATCACGTGCCCGGTCAAAAACGCCGCCAGGCCCGCCAGGAAAAACTTCTTTCTGAAAAAGAAAACAAGAAAAAGGTCCCCCAGCCAGCAAAAGATCAGGCCAACCAGGATCAACCAAAAATAGGCCGCTTCCGGATGCGGCCGGTGAAAGATGGCGACGATAAACAGCGCCGAAACAACGGGCTTGGTAAGCAAAATGCCGGCCTGGCTTTCACGGCGTTCGGCCGCCAGCAAGCCCGCCAGGAACAAAAACGCCAGCAAGAGAACAGGCAAAATCATATCGCACTGCTACCCGGTTGGTGAACGTTGGCTAAGCGTGATGTATCCGGCTTCGCCATCCACAGCAACGTGCAGACCCGTTTCCAGTTCGGCCAGGGGAAGCCGGTCCACGCAGGGAATTTCGGCAATGATGCAGCCGACGGCCGTGATCGGCTCGCATTCGGCATTCAGGATTGCCGCCGGAGCCTTGTGGTTGAACTTGAGACGGTAGAGCGTGTAAGATCCCACCGTGGATCCCTTGCCGGTCGGGAAGACGAGCACCTTCCCTGCAATGCACCGGCCCTCCAACTCGTGGCCGCGTTCCACGACCACGCCGGTCTCCGGGTCCACACCGCCAAAGAACGAGATTCCCATGGCCGTCACCAGGACTTCGCCCTCGGCATAACCGGGAGCAATCGAACGCCCGTGAATTTGTCGCAGCTTTTCTCGCATTGCATCACCCAATCGCCGCACGGACGACCTCATCGAACGCCAGCAAGCGCGTTTTGAACCTGTTTTTCGAATACGCGTAATAGCAAGCCTTGCCACTGTCGGTCGCCATGGCCTGGAAACGGCCCCTGATCGGCGCCACCACGCAGCAGGTGTCGACGGCAAACCTGGCCCCGCTGGCTTCGATGAGCGCCGTGTAGCCGCGCTCATCGGCCAGGCGTTTCACCGGGCGCGAGGTCGTGATCCAGAACTCCTTGCGCACGCGCCGGCCGCGCAGCAGCTCGGCCACGCGGGCCACTTCCTGGATGGAAAGATGCGGGCAACCCAGCGAAACGAAGTCCACTTCTTCGGCTGTCGCATCGTTCATCGAAGCGTGTGCGGCGGTCAGGTCGGCTTCCGTTACCTTCAGCGTCTGCACCGGCGGCCGGTGCGCGCCCGCTTCCGGCGTGATGTGCTCCAGATGGAACAGCGCCAACCCGCCGTAGGTGGCCACGCTGGCACAAAAGGCTTTTAGGTCCTCCAACGAAGCACTTTCGACCCCGCGAATGAACGGAATGGCCCGTCTCCCCAAGGCCTCGAGCTTTTCACCGACCGCCTTGCCCAGCGCGCCAAAGTCGGCCGTGCCATGCAGGCGGCTGCCAACGACGACCGTTACACCGGGGAGGCGGTTTTCCTCCAGGTGCAAACCGTATTCGGGTGTCAGCCCTGTCAGTGCAGCCGCCAGAGCGCTCGGGCCACCTTCACGATTGGTGTAAGCGCCCAGGACCGAGTTGGCATAGCAGACCGCGCTGCTCTCCGCCCAGGCGATGTGATCGCCCGGATGCGGCAGGTTGCCCGAGAGGTAAGGCGTGCAGGTGCAGGTGGTCACCACCCCCATGCGGGCAAAGGCATCGATCACGCGCTGTTGGTTGTGGGCAAAACCTTCGGGGATGCCGAGCGCCCGCCAGTTCTCCAGGTCCATGCCGGCCGGGTTGAGCGTTGCCAGCACCCTGGCCTGGCCGCCCCCGGCGGCCATTGCAGAAAGCCACTGCAAGCCAGCTTCGCCCAGGTTGTCGTAACTTACGCCGGCGATCTGCACCGAAGTCACCGGGATCATGCGCTTTGCGCCGTAAATCTTCCCCAGGGCATTTAAAATCTGGTGCGCTTTTTGCGCGGCATAGAGGGTGTCGTGTCCGGTCATGGATGCGCGCCAGCCCATCAAACGTGATCAAGGCCAAATTTCACCAAATCCACCCGTGGAAATGGCGTTTTGCCGAACTGTTTGCCCTTTGCAGCCAATGGGGCCGTCAGATCGAAGCCAACCCGGCAAGTATTGTGCGTGCCGGTCTCGCTGCTCGGGTCGAGCGACGAGCCGGGTGAACGCGCCTTGACGATCATATCCACATCGCCCTGGAAGCGCGTTGCCATCGCCCACTCTACCGCCAGCGGATCGTAGAGATCGATGTCTTTATCGACCACGTAGACGTGTTTGCAGGAGCGGTGCCCGGCAAAGGCTGCCTCGATGGCCTTTTTGCCGTCGTCTTCGTACTGCTTGTCGATTTGTACCACGGCGTGCAGCCACGAGCAGCCGCCGGGGTTGATGTGAACGTCCAGGCAGCGCACAACCCGGTTGACCTCGCGAAAAATGGTCGGTTCGCGCGGCATACCCATCAGCAGCTTGTGTTCGAGCGCTCCGGGCAGCAAGGCATGCCAGATAGCGTCGCGGCGGTGCGTGACAGCCTTAACGACGAAAACCGGTTCGTTACGGATAACATCCTGTGTCTCGGTCAGATCGACGAACGGGCCTTCGGCGTGGCGCCGATCGGCGTACACGGTGCCCTCAAGCACGAACTCGGCCTCGGCAGGCACCAGCACATCCACCGTTTTGGCCGGAACGACGGCAAAAGGCTCCAGCGAATTGGCTATGCGCAGTTCATCCTGCCCCAGGGCAACCGATGTCGCCGCCGCTGCCAGGATATTGGGCGGCAGCCCCACACACACGGCCACATCGAGTGCCCGGCGGTCTTCGAGAAAGGTGTCGAAGTGACGCCCTTTGACGACGCGAACGGCCATCTCGGTGGGGGAAAACTGCATCGCCCGGTGAAAGTCGGCGTTTTGCCCGTGCAGCGGGTGCCTGGCCAGAAAAACGCCGCTGCTGATATAGTTCCCGCCATCTCCCTCACAATGGTAGAGAATGGGCAGCGTATCGAGATCGGGGGTCAGGTCGATCACTTCCTGGCAAGGGGCAGCATCCCCGTTCAGCGGCGCCGTGGGCGCATCGATGGCGCGCGTCATGACGGCAATAATTTGCGCTGGCCGGATGCCAAAATAACCGGCGAACGGCCCTTTGCCGCAAAACAAGTTGCCGGCAACCCGAAAAGGCGATTCCTTCACGCGCTCGAAAAGCACCGGGCGCGGTTCGAGCTGCTTGAGTACGGCGGCAATCTCGTAGGTCTTGGAAATCGGCTCGGCGACGTGAATCAGTTGGCCCTGCTGATCGAGATTTTGAAGATAACGGCGAAGTGACATAACGCTCCTGAGAAAAAAGCCGGGGCTGTCTCTGCCATGCGAGGGCGCCCGGTGTTGGGTTTCGCCCTGCCGGAAGTGCAAGCACCAAAAGGATGTGAGCGAGACGCTCAGCCTTCCCATTTTGGATAAGCATCGTTTTCGATTCCCATCCGCGCCAAGGCTCTGCCCACCGAAGCAGCGACCACTTCGTCCAACGTTTGCTCGCCACTGTAAAACGCCGGCACCGGCGGAAAGATCACCGCACCCATCTCGGCAGCCGTCGCCATCAAACGCAGGTGGCCGAGGTGCAGGGGTGTTTCACGCACCATCAAGACCAATGGGCGGCCCTCTTTCAGGCAAACATCGGCAGCGCGGACGATCAGGTTTACGGTGTAAGAGTTGGCAACGGCCGAGAGCGTCTTGATCGAACAGGGCGCCACCAGCATCCCCTGGGTAATAAATGAACCCGAAGCGATAGCTGCGCCCACGTCTTCAGGTGAATGGACGTAAGCGGCCAAAGCCTCCACCTCACGCAGCCCCCAGCCGGTTTCCTGGGCAATCGTCCGCCCGGCGGCCGGGCTGACGATCAAGTGGGTTTCGACGGCCTGCGAACGCAAGAGCTGCAAAGCACGAATGCCGTAAATGGCCCCGGAGGCGCCGGTCATGGCAACGATCAAGCGGATAGCAGGCGGCATACGGTGATTGTAGCACAGCGCAATGCCGAACGGCAATCCCGGCTCCAAGCCTGCCGCCTTTCGAATAGAAAAGCCCCACGAGCAACCTCGTGAGGCTTGAAAAGCGAAAAACGGAATGCCCTATTCTTCCTTGCTGGCCTGAATTTCCTTCTGGCGGGCGGCAACCACTTCCTGGGCGATCTGCGGCGGCACCATTTCGTAGTGTGAGAATTCCATATTGAAAACGCCGCGGCCGCCGGTCATCGAGCGCAGATCGGTGGTGTAACGCTGCATCTCAGCAAGGGGTACCTGCGCGGTGACGACAGAACGGCCCTTTTCGGTGTCCATGCCCGAAACGCGCGCCCGGCGGGTGTTCAGGTCGCCGATGATGTCGCCCATATTGCTTTCGGGTACGACGACGCGCACGTTCATGATCGGCTCACGCAGCACGGGGCCGGCTTCTTTGAAGGCCAACCGGAAAGCCTCACGGCCGGCAGTTTCGAAGGCCACCGGTTTCGAGTCCACAGGGTGTTCCTTCCCGTCGTATACGGAAACTTTGACGTTTAGCACCGGATACCCGGCAATCACGCCCTCTTTCAGCACCGCTTTGATGCCTTTATCAATCGAAGGCATAAAGTTGCTGGAGATGGCGCCGCCGAAGACATCGTTGCTGAAGGCGTACAATTCTTCTTCATACGGCAACACCTTCAAGTGGACTTCGGCAAACTGCCCGGCGCCGCCGGTTTGTTTCTTGTGGCGGTACTGCGCCGCTCCCTCGCGGGTGATCGTTTCTTGATAAGGCACCTTGGGGATCTCGGTATGCAGCGCCGTGATGAACTTCGTCTCTGCCTTGCGGATGGCGACATCGATGTGCTGGTCACCCATACCTTGCAAGATAGTCTGGCCGGTTGCATGTTCCTGCTTCCACGTCAGGGTGGGATCTTCTTCGGTCAGGCGCGTCAAGGTGGAACTGAGTTTCGAGGCGTCTGCCTGGGTCTTCGGCGAAATCGCAACCTGGAAGAGCGCGCTGGGATACTCGGGCTTGGGGAGTTCCAGCGGGTGGGTCTTGTCGCAAAGCGTATCCCCCGTCGTCGTCACGGTAAGCTTCGGCACCGTGCCGATATCGCCCACGTGAATGGTCTTGACGCCAATCTGTTCCTTGCCGCGTTGCAGGCTCACCTGGCCAAAACGTTCTTCGGCGCCCTTGGTCTGGTTCCACACGCGCGAGTCAGACGTAACCATACCGGAGTAGACACGGAAATAGGTGATCTTGCCCACGAACGGGTCGGCCGTGTTCTTCCAAACGTAAACGGCCAGCGGGCCACTATCGCTCGGCGACAGGGTCTCCTCACCGCCTTTGCCCTGCGCAACCGCAGCGCCAACATCCAAGGGGGAAGGCAGCATGCTCATCACGGCGTCCAACAGGGGCTGAATGCCGGTCTCCGCCGTTGCGGCCGTTACAAAAACGGGGGCATAGTCGCCGGAACGAACCACCGCACGCAGGCCACGGCTGACTTCTTCCGCACTCAACTCTTCCCCTTCCAGGTATTTTTCGAGCAGGGCATCTTCACCTTCCGCCGCCGCCTCGATCAGGGCCATACGGGCCTCTTCGGCTTCGTCAGCAAACTCGGCAGGGATGGCGGCTTCTTTGCCATCGCCGGTGTATGCCTTCATCGAAAGCAAATCGATCACACCCTTGAAATCGGCTTTCTCGCCCCAGGGCAACTGCACGGGGATCAGGCGCTTTTCAGAAATCTCCTGCACCGAATCGAGCGCCTTACGAAAGTTAGCATTGTCGCGATTCATTTTATTGATCACGACAAAGCGCGGCAAGTTGAATTTGTCGCAATTCTGCATGGCAATTTCGGTGCCGACTTCTGCACCGGCCACCGCATCAACCAGTACCAGGGCGGCATCGGCCACACGCAGTGCAGAAATGACCTCGCCGATAAAATCGGTATAGCCGGGCGTATCGAGGAAGTTAATCTTGCAGTCCTTGTACTCAACCGGGACAACCGCCGTCGATAGTGAAATCGTGCGACGAACTTCCTCTTCTTCAAAGTCGGCTACGGTCGTACCGTCCTCCACCTTACCCAAGCGGGTGGTAGCTCCGGTGACGTGCAGAAAGGCCTCCGCCAACATCGTTTTCCCTGCTCCGCTGTGCGAAACCAGGGCCACGTTGCGGATAAATTCAGATGTGTACTCTTTCATTAGGATTTCCTTCCTCAAATGGGTAAAGTCAGACAAGGCACGATTGTAAGGGATATGGGCCTGATTGTCAAATCCATTGAAATTTCTTACCCCAAACGGGTATAATCAATACCAGAGGTAAACGATTATGCATCAAAACCCTGTATTCCACGCCAGCGATCTCTCTCCTGAAGAGATCAACCTGCTCAATACCTTACGCCGGACGGGGTCGGCCTTGCCGGCCGAACTGGCTGTCAAAAACTTTCTGCTGCCCGAACAGATCTACCAGACGCTCGGCAAACTTAAGGAGAAAAAGCTGATCGATCTTCATCCGGTGCCGGGGGCATACGGTGAACTGGTATCTTTAAGCAAATCGGGCATCGACATCAACCCCAAAAGCGGATCATGGTCCTGAACGATTTTTTCACCCTGCTCAACCAGACCGCCTGGCTGGCCTATTTTGTCGCCGCAATGTTGAGCATGACCCTGGCCGTCGCCGAAATCGTCACTGTATTCGAGCAAGACGCACAGCGCGCCCTACGCACGTGGGGCGCGTTTTTATTGATCTGCCTGAACGTGGCCGCCTCGACCCTCATCCTGGCGCTGCTGCAAGAACTGGGCGCCGAAGTCAATGTCTGGTTGGGCGCGGCCGTTGGGATCGGGCTGCCCACGCTCATTCGCACACGCTTCACCGTCCTGAAGCCCCTGCCAGGCTCGTCAAGCGAGGGTGTCGATATCCAACTCGACCAGCTTTACGAACGCTTGCAGCGTTTTTGCCGGCGCGGGATCGATCTCAAACTGGCCGAGCAGCGTGTCCGTCTTGTAGATGAAGCCATCGAATACATCCCAACAGCCGAGTTGGAGCAGCGCCTGCGCCTGCTGCTGGAAGGCGGGCTGCTGACTTCAATCGCTTCTGAAACCGAAGCCAGCCAGTACGTCGACAAAATCATGAACGCCGGTTACGACGAAGAACGCGTAAAAACCCTGCTGGCGTTCGGCGTGCTCAACTACGGAGGCCATTCCATGCTGGAAGCGCTGCTCCGGGACGCCAAGAAGGCGCAAACGAAAAAGTAGACGGCGGCAGTGCAAAAGGCCCACCAACAGACTCGGGCGCCTACCCGGCGGGCTTTTCGACGATCACCCAGGCATTGTAACGTTCCGTTTCGATGCGCGCCTGGGCATATCCAGGTGGGAACAGCGACACGATGCGGGGCGGTGCAAGGAAGTGGCTGCGCATCAACGCCAGTTTCTCGCCCAGGGCAACCAGTTTGACGATCAGCGTACGCACATCCGGTTCTTCGATCACAATACGCCCGCCGGGTTTGAGTACCCGCCAAAGCTCCCGCACCGCCAAAGCCTGATCGGCAACATGGTGGAGCGCATCCACCATCACGGCACGCTCGAACGTGTGGCTGGGAAAAGGCAGCACTTCCGCGGCGCCGTTGACGACATGCAAACCGCCTTTTGCCGCAGCCTGCTGGAGCATGCCCCAGGCGACATCGGCCACAACGAGATGGGAAGCCTGCCGGCGCAAGGCATATGCCACGCGTCCGGTGCCGCCACCTACATCGAGCAGCCAGCCACCCGTTGGCAAAGCAGCTCGCTGAATGAAAGCCTTCAAATCGCCCAGGGGGATTGCGACGTCGTACAACGGCGCCAGGATAGAAAAATGGTCGAAAAGGGGCATGGATTCCTCGCGAAGCACCTTCGTTTTTTCGAGAAGATACTTCATTACTGTTCCTTTGATGCTGCGCTGCTCCAAACGTTACGTCGAACAGGCGCGCCTGAAATTCGTCCACTTTCTCCGAGACATTCAGCGGCGTATCCGGGACAATTGTCACTTTAACTTCTACGGCAGATATGATAAAACTATCTGTCGTTGATGCAAATGCAGCGCACCGTTACGACCTTCAGCGGGTTAAGCATCGAGTGTACCATTTTCTAACGTGCGCCGTAGGCTCATCAACCTCATCATTCGATGCCATCATCAAACCATGGCACAACCACTTGAATAGTTATGAACGAAATCATTCTCTACGCAGTCCTGCTCCTTTCCGCCACACTTTGTGCCTACCGGGCCATGATCGCCCGGCGTATCTTGCCCGCGACCTTATGGGTGGCCTGTGTCAGCGCCCTGACATCTGGCGTGCTCTACCTGCTCGGCGCGGCCCAGGTGGCCGTGATCGAGTTGAGCGTGGGCGCCGGCCTGGTCACGGTCCTGCTGGTATACGCCATCAGCGTCACCGGCGATGATGCCTTCGATCCCACCTCCATCGTACCCAAACCGCTCGCCTTTGGCGTCACATTCACAGCCATGGCCATGCTGGGTGCCTTGATCCTGCCCGTGGTTGCCGAAACGCTCGAGGTCACATCGCTGCCGCTCTCGCTTTCGTTGTGGCAAGATCGCGTGCTCGATGTCTGGGTGCAGATGGTGTTGATTTTTTCCGGCGTGCTCGGCATGCTCGGCCTGCTGGCGGAAGGAAAAGGCCGCCCACATTCGGGGCTGGATACCAGCCACCGCGAGCCGTCACACTTTCCTTCCACGGAGAAACCGTCATGACCCTCGCAAATATCGTTATTCTCGGCATTCTTGGTTTATTGGGGGTGGGGTTGTATGGCCTCCTGATTACCCGTAACGCAGTAAAAATTGTACTGGTCTTGCAGGTATTGGTAAAGGCGGCGGTGATTGCGCTGGTGCTGGCCGGAAAGGTGAACGGGAACATGGGCCTCAGCCAGAGCATTGCCGCGACGGTAATCGTCGCCGATACGATGGTCGCCGTGGTGGCGCTGGCGCTGGCCGTCCAGTTGCGGCGGCGGTTCGGCACGTTGGATTTGACGGAGATTTCGACCCTGAAGGGCTGACGCCCGGGTTGCGACACATTCTATCGAGGGCTTACGATGGCTTCTACATTGATTGCACTGACAATACTGCTTCCGTGGGTGGGAGCGCTGGCCGTGTGGCAGGCCGGAGACAAACGCCCCAGGCTCCAGCACACACTGGCGGTGGGCTTTGCGGCCGCGGCCGGGGTGGCGGCAGTCCTGCTGCTGGGGGTGGCAGGGGAACACAGCATCCTGCGCATTCCCCTGGGTGGGGCCTTTGGGGATCTCAGCTTCGTAGCGGATGGCCTGGGAACCTTTCTCACGGCGGTAGCCACGGTCGTCGGTTCGCTGGCGGTGCTGTTTTCGGTCGACTATATGCGTGGCGCCGACCAGCTCGGGCGCTATTACGCCCTGGTGCTGTTTTTCATCGGCGGCATGGTCGGGCTGGCGCTGACCGGCAGCCTGCTATTCTTATTCTTCTTCTGGGAAATCACGGCGCTGTGCTCGTACGCTTTGATTTCCTTCTACAACGACGATCCCAAGGCCGTGGCCGGGGGTGTCAAGGCGCTGATCATCACCTCGCTGGGCGGGGTCGGGCTGTTTGCCGGGGCGTTGGGCATCTATGCCCTGCAAGGAAGCTACGATCTGCACGAATTCATCGCTAATGCGTCTGGCATTGGCGCCGCACCGTTGGCCTGGCTGGCTTTCGGCTTCCTGGCCGCGGCGGCGGCCAAATCGGCACAGTTCCCCTTCCAAACCTGGCTGCCGGACGCCATGGAAGCGCCGTCCCCGATCAGCGCCCTGATCCACGCCGCCACGATGGTCAACGCCGGTGTATACCTGCTGGCGCGTTTCTACCCGGCCTTTGCCGAAGTTCCCGGCTGGCGGACCGCCGTAATGGCCGTGGGTGTGCTTTCGGCGCTCCTGGCAGCCTTCATGGCCGTCATTGCCAGCGATCTCAAGCGGGCACTGGCCTATTCGACCGTCAGCCAGTTGGGGTACATGGTCTACGCCGTCGGCGCAGGCGGCATCCTTGCCAGCCAGTTCCACCTGTTCAGCCACGCCATCTTCAAGGCGCTGTTGTTTTTAGCGGCCGGCGCCGTCATCCATGCCGTAGGGACGCGCGATATGCGCCAGATGGGCGGCCTGGGCAGCAAGATGCCCTTCATCCGCAATACCTTCATCGTTGGCGCGCTGGCGCTGGCGGGGATCCCGGTGTTGAACGGTTTCTGGAGCAAGGAGTTGATCCTCGAGGCCGGCTTGCACGACGGCCCGCCCTGGGCACTGGCTGCCATGATCTTTGGCGCCGGCCTGACGGGGCTGTATACACTGCGCACGACGTGGCTGGTCTTCTTCGGCAAGGAACGCGCCCACCTGCACGCTCACGACGCCACTCCGTTCATGCGCGCGGCTCTCGGCCTGCTGGCGGCTGGCGCGCTGCTTTCGTGGCTGTCGATCGGCCCGTTCAGCGGCTTGCTGCACGAGACGCTGCCGCTGCACGAAATTCACGAACTGAACATCGCCGAAATGGCAGGCGAAATCTTCGGCGCCCCATTGACCTGGATCGCCCTGGCGGTGATTGCGCTGGGGATGGGGCTACACGCTGTAAACCTGCGCCAACCGGCGCTGGGCAAACCCCTGGGTTGGCTGGCCTGGGCCGCCGAACGCAGCTTCGGTTTCGAGTGGGTCAACGCACAAACCGTTCGCATCACACAAGGAGTGGCCCACGCGTTGAGCAAAACGCAAACCGGCAAACTCAACTGGAACGTTTTTGGCATCGTCGCCGCACTGGCGGTGGTGCTGGTGGTCGCTTTCTTGAAACGCTAAGGCTCGGCACGCATGAACTTACCCATTTTCTCCTGGATGATAATCATTCCCCTGGTTGCCGGGCCGGTCATTTACCTGGCCGGGCGCGTCGGTATCCACGAAGACTGGCCCAACCGTCGCGGCGGGCTGGTGCAAAGCCTGGCGCTGGCTGCGCTGCTGGCGGCATGGGTGCCTTATCTCTTCACCTTACCGGCCGTTTTGTCTGCCGGGCAGCTTGACGTCACGTTCGCCGGCATCGCCCTGCGGGTGGATGGCCTGTCGCTGTTGATGAGCGGCGCGGTGCTGGCCCTGGGGACCCTGGTAGCGCTCTATTCGGGGCCTTACATGGCCTTCAGCATGGGTGAAGAAAAGTACTACGCCATGCTGGTAACCACCATCGGCGTGATCGTCGGTTTGAGCTGCGCCGGCGACCTGTTCAACCTGTGGGTCTGGTTCGAGGCGATGGCGGTTTCATCGTACCTGCTGGTCGCTTTCTACCGCCGCCAGCGGGGTTCGCTGGAGGCGGGCATCAAGTACGTGGTGCAAAGCTCGGTTGGCTCGGTGCTGGTACTGTTCGGCATCGCCCTGGTGCTGGCGCAGACCGGGACCCTGGAACTCGCCGCCATTGCAGCCAACCAAAACCTGGATGCGTGGGTGAGCCAGGCTGCCGTCGCCCTGTTCGTGATCGGCTTTGGTGTCAAGGTGGCGATCGTGCCGCTTCATAGTTGGCTGCCCGACGCCCACTCGCAGGCACCCAGCGGGATCAGCGCCATGCTCTCGGGTGTGGTCATCGAAGCCGGCTTGCTGGCCTTGCTGCGGGCCGCCACGCCCCTGGTTTTCATGCAAACCGGCGGCCATTGGGGCTTTGTACTGATGGCATTCGGCGCGTTGAACATGCTCTACGGCAATCTGCTGGCGCTGCGGCAGCAGCAGGTCAAGCGCCTGTTGGCATACTCCAGCCTGAGCCATGTCGGCTATATGTTGGTTGGCCTGGGCGTGGCGTTGTTTGCCCGCGAAGCGGCCAGCAGTGTGGCGCAGCAGGCTGCGGCCGGCGCCTTCTTTCACATCCTCACCCACGCGCTAATGAAGGGGCTGGCATTTTTGGCAGTCGGCGCCCTGATGTACGCGTTCTATGTCAGCAAAGACAGCCATGCGCCCTTGATGGTCGCCGATTTGGACGGCGCGGCGCAAAAATACCCCTGGGTGGCGCTGATGCTCGGCACTGCCCTGCTGGCCCTGGGCGGGATGCCCCCGCTGGCAGGCTTCATGTCCAAATGGCAAATCTTCGTCGCCGGCTTCCAGAGCCTGAACGGGCCGGTGATGAGCGTGGTCGTTTTTGCAGCCCTCAACAGCGTTCTTTCTCTGGGGTATTATGCCCCCCTGGTGAATAAAATGTACCGCAAGCAACCCGGTGAAGCCGTACAGCAGGGCAACCCCATCCCCGCCCGCCTCGTGATCCCGCTCGTCATGCTCACGCTGGCCGTTATCATCCTCGGTTTCTGGCCTTCGTTGGCCAATCCGCTGACCGAAGCAGCAGCCGCGGCGATGCTCAAGTAGGTGTGTCTTATGGAGTTCATTCTTTACCCCCCCATCGCCTTCGTGGCCTATCTGCTGCTCGTCGGATTGATCAGCCTGGCCGGGCGCAAGCTTTCGGCTAAAAGTGGGCCACACAGCCCTTACAAGGCCGGCACATACGCCAGCGGCGAGGCCGGTCCGGTTTCGGCCGCCGCACCGGGCTATCGCCAGTTCTTCAACGTCGGCTTGTTCTTTGCCGCCCTGCACCTGGGCATTCTGATGGCCGGGTCGGGTGGTTTAACCCTCGTCACAGGAATTTACCTGGTCGGTTTGGTATTGGTGCTATTGGCGTTGATTTTAGGATAGAGGTTTCTTTTTTCCACCGGAGATCACTCATGTTCAATTCCCTCACTCAATCCTGGGATACCGTTTTCAACAAAATCGCCACCTGGGCGCGCGTAAATTCCCCGTGGGCCATTCACTTCAACAGCGGCTCCTGCAACGGTTGCGACATCGAAATCCTTGCCACGCTGACACCGCGCTACGACCTGGAGCGCTTCGGCGTCAAACTGGAAGGTTCGCCGCGCCACGCCGACATCCTGATCTGCACCGGGCCGGTCACCTACCAGGCCCGCGAGCGCCTGATCCGTACGTACGAGCAAATGCCGAACCCCAGGTTTGTCGTCGCCGTCGGGTCGTGCGCCATTTCTGGCGGCGCTTTCCAGGGATGCTACAACGTCGTCGGCCACATCGACGAAGTCATCCCCGTCGACGCTTACATTCCCGGTTGCCCGCCGCGGCCCGAAGCAATCATCGACGGCGTGGTGAAGTTACTGGAAAGTCTGAAAAAGTAGTCGTGCGTGAGATGTGATGCGGGTCATTCACATTTCACACCATGCGGAGTACCATGAAACTCGAAACTCTTCTCCAAAAATCCGAAGCGCTGCTCACCCCGTGGGCTAAGGAAATCTCGCATCCCGAGCCAAACCGCGTGGATGTGACCATGGATGCCGGCGACCTGCTCGCCGCCGGCGCGGCGCTGCACGCCGAGAAGTGGGGATACCTGGCCGCCATCACCGGCCTGGACCAGGGCGTCGAGGCCGACAAGCTCGAGGCTCTCTACCACTTTTGCGAAGGGGCGGCCGTCGCCACGCTGCGCGTGCAACTGCCGCGCAAGGGCGCCAGCGTACCATCACTGTACCAGGATTACCCTGTCGCCAGTTTTTTCGAACGCGAACTGAGCGAAATGTACGGCATTACCGTCGAAGGCACGCCCGATACGTCGCGCCTGTTCATCCCCGACGACTTTCCGGACGGCATCTACCCCATGCTCAAGGATTTCGATCCCGCACAATTGCCCGCCCGACGCCCGACACCGCCACCGGAAGAAGCGTGTGGGCCGGAAGCGGGGCGGTTTATCGTCCCCATCGGCCCGCAGCACCCGGCCCTGAAAGAGCCTGGCCACTTCGAGTTTGCCGTAGACGGCGAGGTGGTCACCGGCGCCAAGATGCGCCTCGGTTACGTTCATCGCGGCATCGAAAAGGCCTGCGAAAACCAGAACTGGGTCCAGGATCTTTATCTGCTCGAGCGCATTTGCGGCATCTGTTCGCACAGCCATGCTACCGCTTACGCCATCGGCGTCGAAAAACTGGCCCAGGTGGAAGTCTCGGATCGGGCGCACGCCATCCGCGAGCTGTTTGCCGGCCTGGAACGCATCCACAGCCACCTGCTCTGGCTGGGTGTGGCCGCCCACGAAGCCGGCTACGACACGCTCTTTATGTACAGTTGGCGCGACCGCGAGACCGTGATGGACATCCTGGAGCAGATCGGCGGCAACCGGGTGAACTACTCGATCAGCGTGCTGGGTGGGGTTAAACAGGACATCGCGCCGAAGGACGCCGAATCCATCCGCAAAGGCATGATCTTCCTCGAAGAACGCATCAATCACTACCTGGACGTCGTCACGACCGACCAGATGTTCCTGCAGCGCACGCGCGGCATCGGCCACATGACGCGCGAGCAGGCCGAGTACCTGGGTATCCTGGGGCCTACGGCGCGTGCGTCGGGCGTCGTGCGCGATGTTCGCGTGGAAGCCCCATACGGCACCTACACCCGCTTCCCGGTCAGCCTGGTTACCGAGGAGGCCGGCGACATCGAAGCGCGCTTCAAGGTGCGCCTGCGCGAAATGATCGTCAGCACGCACGCTATCCGCACGATCGTCGATAACCTGCCCGAAGGCGATCTGACCGTGCGCGTGCCGCGCCGTATCCCGGCCGGCGAAACCGTCAGCCGGGTCGAAGCGCCGCGCGGCGAACTGTTCTACTACATCAAATCCAACGGCACCGACAAGCCCGAACGTATCAAGGTGCGTACGCCTTCACTATGCAACTGGACGTACGTGCTGACATCCGCCATCGGCCGCCAGTTGGCCGATGTGCCCCTGCTGCTGGCAGGGATGGATCCGTGTTTCTCCTGCAACGATCGGTAACATGAACATTATCCCCCTTCTCTCCCTGCTCTTCTTTCCCGGCGGCCTGGCGCTGTTGGCGGTGAGCCTGATTTATGAATGGATCGATCACAAGCTGGTCGCGCGGCTGCAAAACCGCATCGGGCCGCGCTGGTTCCAGCCCTTTGCCGATACGCTCAAGTCGCTGTTGAAAGAAGAGATCACCCCTGAAGTGGTGTACAAACCGCTGTTCACGGCGTTGCCGATTGTGGCGCTGGCCGGAGCAATGACGGCAGCGCTGTATGTTCCTGTGATGGGCCTGCCGCCGTCGTTCAGCTTCAAGGGCGACCTGATCGTCACATTCTACCTGCTCTCGCTGCTGACTTTGTGCCTGGGCATCGCCGGGTGGAATACAAACAGCCGCTTTTCGCTGGTGGGCGCCACCCGGGCACTGACGCAGCTTTTTTCCTACGAAGCGCCCTTCCTGCTGGCGCTGCTCGGCCCGGCACTGGTTGCGAACACCTGGACGATCGGTGAGATCAACACCTACGCTCACAGCCACGCCTGGTTCGCCCTGACCCAGCCGATCGGTTTTCTGATCGCCTTGATCGGCCTGATGGGTAAACTCGAGCTGCCCCCCTTCGATGCACCCGAGGCCGAAACCGAAATCGTTGCCGGCGCGCTGACCGAATACAGCGGCCGTGGGCTGGCGCTCTTCCATCTCGGCAAGGCCGTCGAACTGGTGCTGGGATTGACTCTGGTGGCAGCCTTTTACCTGGGCGGCATCGGCAACCCGCTCGAATTTTTGCTCAAGACCCTGGTGCTGCTGGGCGTGCTGTCCTTGCTCCAGTCGCTGCTGACCCGCCTGCGCATCGACCAGACGGTGGGGTTGTGGTGGCGCTACGGCGCGATTGCGGTGCTGGCCCAGTGGGGCCTGTGGATTATCGTAACGGTACTGCGTGGATAGGAGTGTGGTATGAGATTCGGCGTCATGATTTCTGATGTGCTGCGCTCGCTTTTCAAAAAGCCCGCAACACGGCAATATCCCTTCGAGAAAACTGCCGCACCCGATCGGCTGCGTGGTAAGCTCGTCTGGGATCCCAGCCGCTGCACAGGTTGCATGCTGTGCTGTAAAGACTGCCCTTCCAACGCTCTCGAGCTGACGACCATCGACCGCGCCGCCAAGCGCTTCGTCATGCGCTACCACGTAGACCGCTGCACGTTCTGTGCGCAGTGCGTGGAAGCATGCAAACCCAAGTGCATGGACATGTCAGACGAACAATGGGAGTTGGCGGCCCTCAAAAAGGAAGAATTCGAGGTCTATTTTGGCTCGGAGGAAGATGTCAAGCAGTTCATCATCCACATGAACGCGCCGGAGCAACCGCAATCCCTGGGAGGGGCGTAGGAGCAGTCCCACGTGTCTGCTCCTGGCTTGCGATGGACACGCGAGTTTTGGCGAACCCGTGTTAAAATCAAGCCATGCGACGCATCCTGGCCGGTTTGATTTTGTGCTTGCTCTTGTTTCCTGCGGTTACGGCCAGCGCCAATTTTTCATCCCTGCCAACCAGCCAATCGACGACCCACGCTTTGCCGGCCCGGCCGTTACACTTCGAACACCTGGGCTTGGAAGACGGGCTTTCGCAAAGCGCCATTTTGGCCAGCATGCAAGATCGGCAAGGCTATCTGTGGTTTGGCACCCAAGACGGGTTGAATCGATACGACGGTTACAACTTCACCGTCTACCGCAACGACCCGGAAAACGAAAACAGCCTGAACCATAACAGCGTGATTGCGCTGGCACAAAGCCCTCACGACGAGACAATCTGGATCGGCACGTGGGGCGGCGGGTTGAACCGGTACGACCCGCAAACGGGGGAGTTCACGATCTTCCGGCACGATTCCAACGATGTAACCAGCCTAAGCGACGACACCGTCACCAGCCTGTTGTTCAGCCAGACCGGCGACCTGTGGATCGGCACGGCCAACGGCCTCGAGCGTTACACGGGAAGCGGCTTCGAACATTTCTACAGCCAACCCGGCAACCCGCAGACCCTCAGCGCCAACAACATCGCCGCGATCTATGAAGACGCGCAGGGCAGCTTATGGGTCGGCACAGGCGGCCTCGGAATTCCCGGCAACGGCCTCAACCGCCTGAACGCGGACGGTACGTTCACCCGTTATGGGGTCTCTCCTCAGCAGCCAGGCGGATTGAGCAGCGGCAGCGTTTCGGCCTTGTGGCAGGACGAGCAAGGCGTTCTTTGGGTGGGCACCGGTGGTTTCAACCTCGAAGGCGGCGGCCTGAATCGCCTCAACGCCGACGGCAGCTTTACCTATTTTCGTAACGATGGAAACGACCCCAACAGCTTGAGCGCCGATAACATCCTTTGCATCTGGCAGGAGCCTGGCGGGCCACTGTGGATCGGCACCTGGCAGGGCGGCGTCAATATCTTCGATCCGCGCCATCCTGAAAATGGATTCCGCCGCGTACAGCACGACCCGCTCGACCCCGACAGCTTGAGTCACAATTCTGTCTGGAGTATCTTCGCCGATCGCTCCGGGGTGCTCTGGTTGGGCACCGTCCCGGGTGGCATCAACAAGTTCAACCCGCGCACGGCGCAGTTTGCCCTCTACCGCCACCAGCCGGGTGAAGCCAGCAGCCTCAGCCACAACACGATCGGTGGCTTCTACGAAGACTCTCGCGGGCGCTTTTGGGTGGCAACCTGGGGCGGCGGTTTGAATCAATGGGATCGCGCGCGGAACGAATTTCACGCCTACCGCAGCGACCCATCCGACCCGCACAGCCTGCCCAGCGATACCGTCAACCACATACTGGAAGATGTCACGGGCCGGCTTTGGGTGGCGCACATGGCCGGTGTCAGCCATTTCGATCCCGATCGTGGCACGTTCGATCCCGTGCTGCTCGATGCGGACGACCCGCAAAGCGCCCTGACCGATTTGACCTACACCATGGCCGAAACGCCGCAAGGGATATGGTTGGGCACCTTCAACGGCCTTCAGCGCGTCGACCCGCAAACCGGCCAGGTGACCACTTACCGGAACGATCCGGCCGATGCGGCCTCCGTCAGTTCCAGCGCCTGCACATCCTTGTTGGCCGATTCGAGCGGCACGCTTTGGGTCGGGACCTGGGATAGCGGCTTGAACCGCTACGATGGCGGCAGCAACAGCTTCCGGCGCTTCCAGCACAACCCTGCCGATATGCGTTCGCTCAGCAACAATGCAGTATGGGTGCTGCACGAGGACAAACAGGGCAATTTGTGGGTCGGGACGCAGGCCGGGCTGAACCGTCTCGACACCGACGGCAGTTTCACCCGTTACCGCCTGCAAGACGGCCTGCCGAACGAAACGATCATGGGGATAGAAGAAGACGCCCGGGGGCGTTTATGGATCAGCACCGGCAACGGGTTGGTGCGCTTCGATCCCCAGGAAGAGACCTTCAAGCGCTACGACGCGACCGATGGCCTGCAAAGCAACGAGTTCGACGGCGGCGCAGCTTACACCGATCGCCGCGGGGTTATGTACTTTGGCGGTGTGAACGGCTTCAACGCCTTCGATCCGCTCCTCGTCGACGATAACACCACGCCGCCGCCGGTCGCCGTTACCACCGTTCGGGTCTTCAACGAACCGGTCCAGGCCGATCTTTCCGGCAAAAGCCGTCTGGAGATCTTTCACTGGCAAAACTTCATCGCCTTCGAGTTTGCGGCGTTGGATTACCACGCTCCTGAAAAAAACCGCTACGCCTATAAACTGGAAGGTTTCGACCTCGATTGGGTCGATGCCGGCAGCCGCCGCTATGCCAGCTACACCAACCTGCCGGGCGGAGAATACACGTTTCGCGTCAAAGCGGCCAACAGCGACGGCGTTTGGAATGAAAGCGGCGCATCGATCCCGTTGCAGGTCATCCCACCCTTCTGGCAAACGCGCTGGTTTGCCGGCGGAATCGTGCTGGCCGTGCTGGCCACTTTTGGCGTGGCATACATCTACCGCATGCAGGCCGTCCAGGCGCAAAAGCGTGAGTTGGAATTCCAGGTGACGCAGCGTACGCAAGAACTGCGCCATGCACAGGCCGAACTTGCCCGCCATGCGGCCGAAGAACTTTCGGTTTCGCAAGCGCGCTTCCAAGCCATGTTCGAGAATGCCGCCATCGGCATCGCCCTGGTCGGGTTGAACTGGCGTATTATCGAAGCCAACGAAGCCCTGGTACAAATGTCCGGGCGTAGTTGCGAAGCGCTGATGCAAACATCCGGCACAGAATTAACCTACGCCGAGGATCGGGAATTAGGCCACGTAGAACTCGATGAACTGCTCGCCGGAAAACGCAGCGCCTTCCAGGTGGAAAAGCGCTACGTCCGGCCGGATGGCTATCCGTATTGGGTACGGCAGACGGTCTCGGCCGTGCGCGATTCATCCGGGCAGGTGCTTTACCTGGTCATGATGGTGGAAGACATCGACCAGCAAAAACGCGACGCCCTGGCGCTACGCGAGTCGGAGGCGCGCTTCCGAGCCATCCTGGACAATGCCGCGGTGGGCGTGGCTGTGACAACGCTGGACCGGCGCATTATCCAAATCAACCCGACGGCCGCCCGCCTGACCGGCTACACGGCCGATGAAATGAGTGCGTTGAATCCTTCACTGCTCGCCATGGAAGACGATCGCGACGCCGACAAAGATTGGTTCACCGAACTGGCCGCCGGAAAGCGTAACCAGTACCTGGTCGAAAAGCGCTACGTTCGCAAGGATGGCACATTCTTTTGGGGACGGGTGAACTTTTCCCTGGTACGCGGCGATGGCGGCCGGCCGCTATATGCCATCGGGATGATCGAAGATATCACCGAAGAAAAACGCTCCGCCGAAAAACTGGCCGCGCAAGAAGCAGAGTACCGCCGCACGCTCGAACAGCGCGTGGAAGAGCGCACGTTCGAACTGGCCGAGGCCAACATCCGCCTGCTGGAAGAAATCGAGCAACGCCAACGCGTCGAAGAGGCCCTGGCCGCCAAGGCCGCCGAAGAGGCCGTGGTGGCCGAACGGACCCGCCTGGCGCGTGACCTGCACGACGCCGTGACGCAAACCCTGTTCGCCGCCAGCCTGATCGCCGAGGTCCTGCCCGATTTATGGACGGTGGATGCCGACGAAGCGCAAAAATCGACCGAGGAACTGCGCCAACTCACACGCGGCGCGCTGGCCGAAATGCGTACGCTGCTGCTCGAACTGCGGCCCGCGGCGCTGACGCAGGCGCGCCTGGCTGACCTGCTGCGCCAGTTGGCCGAAGCCCTGATCGGCCGCGCCCGCTTACCGGTCACCCTGACGGTCGAAGGCGAACGTAGCCTGCCGCCCGAAGTACAGGTCGGGCTCTACCGCATTGCCCAGGAAAGTCTCAACAACATCTTCAAATATGCCCGCGCCACGCACGTGGAGGTCCATCTGGCGCTTTCGCCGGCCGGTGCAAACCTGGAAATCCGCGATAATGGCGTCGGTTTCGATGCGGCGCAGGTCAGGCCGGCCAGCATGGGCCAACGCATCATGCGCGAGCGCGCCGAGGCCATCGGCGCCGATTTGCAGGTAAGCAGTGCCCCCGGCCGCGGAACCACGGTCAGCGTAACGTGGGTGGAAGAGACGACGGAAGTCTAAACAAGCTTTTGGAGTAAGAAGAAAATGACGATCAGAATCCTTATTGCAGACGATCATGCCGTAGTCCGCAGCGGGTTGAGCAAGTTCCTGCTGGTCAACAAAGATCTGGAACTGGTTGCGGAGGCAGGCAACGGCACCGAGGCCGTCCAACTGGCCGCCCTGCACCAACCGGACGTCATTTTGATGGATCTGATGATGCCAGAGCTCGACGGCATCACCGCCACGCGGCAAATCCATCAAAAGTATCCCAAGATCAAAATCATCGCGTTGACCAGTTTCTCCGAACAGGCCATGGTGCAGGGTGCGCTGCAAGCGGGTGCCAGCGGTTACTTACAAAAGAACGTCAGCGCCGCCGAGCTGGCCAATGCTATCCGCTCGGCCCAGGCCGGGCGCATGACGCTTTCACCTGAGGCGGCCCAGGTATTGGCAGAATCGCTCACTCAGCCGCAACTTCCCGGCAGCGATATGACCGAACGCGAACGTGAAGTGCTGCACTGCCTGGTAGACGGCCTCAACAACAACGAAATTGCCGAAAGGTTGATCATCAGCCTCGGTACGGTCAAGTTTCACGTTTCCAATATCTTTCAAAAGTTAGGCGTCGACAGCCGGGTTGAAGCGGTCAAGATCGCCCTGGAACGCAAGCTGGTTTAATAACCGGTCGGCCGGACAGGCCCGATCAACACTCACGGACAGGGCACCGGCGCTCAAGCAGCGCTATAAACGAGGTATGAGCCTAGCCCTGCCAAACGTGAGAGAAACCCCGGCGCCGCATGTGCTGATCGCAGACCCGGATCCGGCGACGCGCAAGGCCCTCGCCTTGCTGTTAAGTTGCAAGCTGAACCTGGTAGAGGTGCGTGAAGCCGAAAGCGTCGAAGGGCTGATTCAAGCGCTGGCCGCTTATCCTCCCGATATCTTGCTGCTCGACTGGAGCCTCTATGGGTCCCAGGCACCAGCAATGAGCCAACTATTGCACAAAGCCTACCCGAACCTAAAAATCGTCCTGCTCAGCGTCAACCTGGACGATACGCAACTGGCAAATCAGGCGGGAGCCAGTTTCATCTGGAAGGGGGCGCCGGCCGGAGAAGTGCTCGCCGGCATAAAAGCCCTGCTGTAAAAGCCTGGCTTCTGGTGGAAGACCGCAGGAATTTTGTCTCGCAAGGCTTGTAGGCATTCGGGAAAAGGCTGGCCGGGTGGCAAAAGAGAGCTACAACCTTCATAGCAGACCAGCCAATTAAACCGGCCAAGGCAGTGCCGGCTTTTACGCTATGAGTCTGTGCAAACGGCTCTGCGCGACCCTAACGAAAAAGGCGTATGCGGCGGTTCGATGAACCGCCGCATACGCTTTGTGGAGAAAATGGATCTCTCGCCTTCGAGCAAAAGTGCTTCCTCAAGAGACCCGGCTTTTCAAGTACATCATCGTCACCTGGGCATCGACGTAGGTTTGCCCAAGCGAGCGGCTGACCGAAATGCGATGGTGGCCGTCACGGACGTAATAGGTATCGTTGACCTGGATCAGCTCCACGGGGGGCAGATCGTGGCCGCGCAGCCTGTGCAGGGCAATATTGACCCAACGCGCCCGGCTGCGCTCCTGCATGGGGTGAAAATCGGCGTCGAATTCGCCCGCTTTTCCTTGCGTGCCGCGGATGCGGGATATCGGTACGCTTTTCAAGCCGGCGTGGTGCTGGCCGGCAATTTCAGAACGCCGAATGCACGCATCCAAGTCATCGAGCAGAAAGGGCCGCCCGGTCAGCCTGGCCCACAAGCGGCGAAGGCAGCCGGCGAATTCGGCCTTGTGAAAGAGGCTCAGTGCTTGATTGTTGAAAAATCGCAGGACGCGGGCATCTTCTTGCATGGTTCCTCCAGGTTCATCATATCGATGATAACCAAAGGAACGCAAGAAATCCCCCGCCGGAGGTTAAGTTTTTCAGTTAGACAACCAGGCAGGATGGAGCTATCCGGGCAGCCAGGAAAGAAAAAAGGAATGGAAGGTTTCCCTTCGCATCCCTTTATTTTTCAGGACGGAGCAGCGGTAAATTCCCGTTCGAAAACGGGAAAACGGCGCTCAATTATCGAGCGCGCCGGCAGCGATCCAGTCGTGAATCAATTGGATCTGATCGTCAGGCAGCTTGGGGGCCTTCTTCGGCATTTTGCCGGTATCGACGAGCGTGAACAACTTGCTCGCTTCCGCATCGCCGGGGACGACCATCGCCCCACCATCCGAACCAGCCATTACGGTTTCGTAGCTGTTGACGTCGAAACCCTCCGCGGTTCGCTCGCCGCCATGGCACTTCAAACAGTTGGCTTCCAGGATCGGAAAGATATCGTTCGAAAAACTGACCGCCGTCTCGGTTTCAGTGGATGCAGGCTCAGCTACCGTTGGCGCAGGTTGCTCCGGAAGGGCTGTTGGCTCCTGTGCGGGCACCTCCGTCGCCGTGGGAACCGCCTGGGTCACGGCCTGCCCGGCGCAGGCGCTCAAGATAAAAACCGGCAAAATGAATAATATCCAGGTATTCTTTCTTGAAACTCGATCAAACATAGTGGCCTCCTCAAAGAAAGTCGCAAATGAGATAATTGCGATAAATTATATCACATTACGGGGAACGAGCCACCCCTTCAAAGAGCCGAAAGAACCAAAAAATGGGCTTCCGGGTTGAATGTGAAGAATCCCTTTCACGGCGAAGCCGGGAGAGCCCCAAAAAATATCTCGTAAGCCCCCAGCACCTACACAAACCGGAACGGATCTCCTACCGGCACGTGTTGAACAGGTAAGCCCGGGAACATGGGACGCAGCCACCCCACCAGCCACTTCATGCCAGGTTCTTCAGAATTGGCGTGGCCGGTCACGATCAATGCTTTTGCACGCCCCTGAAGCACTGCATCGCGGGCGTATTCAACCGTTTCCCACTCTGGTGTTTCGCCGACGATCAACACATCCACATCCGTTTCGCGCCAGAGCGACATCTGGTTGATGCCACCCCAGGCGCCGACCAGGACCGCAGCGCTGCGGCAGATAAGGTCCGGGCTGCCGATCACCCGCAGGGTGCTGGCACCCAGGCCAGTTTTGAGCGCCTGGGCCAGTTCATGCAACGTAACGGGTGGCAGGCGATACTGGGCGGGCTGGGTTTCGTAAGCACCCCATCCGAGCGCAGCGGTGATGCCGGCAAAGGTGGGATCCGGCCGGCAGGTATGCAGGTTGTCGTGGAAACGCCAGATATTCAGGTGATGCTCGGCGATGAACCGGTACTTGGCCTGATAAACCGGGTCACCGGCCAGCCAGTCAACGCGATCGGGATGGTTGTAGAAAGTCGGCTCGTGAGTGATGATCAGATTGGCGCGCAGGTCTACGGCTTTCTGCAGGACGGCCTGGCTGGCGAGAAATGTGGTGACGATGCCGGTCACTTCGGCGGAAGGATCACCGGCCTTGAGGGTGTCCACCGTATCGCTGGCAAACGAACCAGGGATCGCCCCGAGGATGGTATCGATAACGGCATGAACGGTGACCATACTATTCTTCTCCAAAACCGGCCAAGATGTCTTTTGCCACCTGTTCGAACAGGCGCCGGCGCTCCGGCCCGGAGAGCGCGATATTCTCGGCAGCCAGGGCCTCGTTGAAAGAAGCTTGAAGCAAGGGCATTAGCGCATCGCTGACGGAAGCTTTTACCTGGCTTTTCAGACGATCTTTCAAGCTCAAAAGCGGTGAGTCTGCAAGCGGCGGAAGAATAGCGCCTGGAAAGGCGGCGCTTTCGCCTGGAAAGCAAGCAAAAAAGTGCTCGAAGAAACGCTGGGGATCGACCTGCAAGGCCACCTCATGCGGGCCATCTGGGTCAGCCGCCCAGTGCGTCATGCCAGGCAAACGTGGGCTGGCCAGTTCCACCGTCACGCAGCCGCGCTCGAAAGCGCAAATTTCGGGGTCGAAAATGGTGGCAGCCGCCAGCGGATCGTGAAATGTGATCTCCGGGCGTTCACGAAACCAGATTTCGGCGAAATCGAGCACCGGACGCAACAGCGGAACCTGGAAGCGCCGGCGTACTTCAGCGGCAGGCATCTTCACCTGGCAAGTGACATCCAGACCAATCGAACGAAAGATCGTGGGCGCCTGGCCGTAAACGATGGCCGTTGCCCCGGGATCGAGCATGGCGTTCCATTCCAGCGGGCCAACCCCTGCCAACCGGTTGGTAAAGACACCACCCATCAACACCAGCGAACGCAGCAAAGCGGGAATTTCCGCATCGGCAGCAAAGAGGGCGGCCACGTTGGTCAACGGGCCGATAGCCAGTAAAGTAACTTCACCGGGATGGTCACGGATCGCCCGGCGCATAAACTCGACCGCCTGGCCGCGCGGGAAGCCGGTATCGTGCTTCCAGCGCGCCAGCGCATCGGCCTGCGGGCATTTGGGCTGCCAGGCCAGGCCAGGGATCAAAGGATGCTCGCGGCCAATATGGATAGGCACCTCCCGGCCGGCCAGCGCGCACAGCGCCGACGCCATTTGCGCCCGCTGCTCGCCCTCACCGCTAACGGTCGTGACGCCAAGCAGTTCACACTCGGGGTTGGCCAGCAGGTATGCCAGGCAAACGGCGTCATCAATATCAGAGCCAATATCCGTATCAAGGAGAAGTTTTACTGCCATCGGTACGATATCCCATGCCGCCTGTGGGCAGGCGATTGTTGCAATTTATGGCAGCGCCGCCAATTGAGAAACATACGTCTCCAGGCTTTGCGCACGCCCAAGGGCCAACAAACGGGAGAATTCTTCCGGCGCAAACTGCGATTGAAGCGCAACCAGCAGGGCTTGCTTTTCTGCCGGTAAATCACCGTTTCCGGCAGAAAGGAAGCCCAGCAAAGAAGTTGCGGTCGGATAATCCTGCTTCTCGTAGAAGAAACGGGCAAAGCCAAACAACGCTTCATCGACCAAGCGCGGGTTGTGTACTTTTAGGGCGACCTGCAGCGCCTGCTGGTGCGCACGGCAGGCCAGCGGCAAATCGCCGGCAGACAGCGCCGCCGCCCCCTGGGCAAGCCAGACGGCAACCACACCAAACAAATCGTTCAGGCGCTCAAAGATAGCCAGCGCTTCATCGCACAAGGCCCGGACACGGACACGGTGCTGTGCATCGCGTCCCAGGAAGGTAGCCCAATCTGAAAGTGTGTAAGCAACCACACGCAGCTCGCCGATTTCCCGGCCAATCGCAATACATTCTTCGAAATACGGCTCTGCACCGGGTAAATCGCCCATCTCGGCGATGATTCCCCCCAAATGGTTGGCGACATAGGCCAGGTTCAGACGGGCATCCAACAGGCGAAAGATAGCCAGGCTTTCTTCGAAATAAGGCCGCGCCAGGGCCAATTTTCCGCGCTCGCGCGCCACAACCCCCAGGTGATCGAGTTCGCTGGCAGTGCCCTGCTGCACATCCAGGTGGCGGTACAAGCCCAACGCCTGCTCGAAGTACCGGCCGGCGCTGTCATAGTCGCCCAAAGTCCAACTGACGACGCCAAGCGTATCCAATACCCGGGCACGCCCCCAGGCATCTTGCAGGCGTTCATAGATTTCCAGGCTTTTGCGGCCATTTTCGATCGCCTGCGTGTAATCGTTCGCCAAAACAGCCAGGCGGGCCAACAGGTTGTACGTAAAAGCCCGGTTCTCGACGGACATTTCTGCCAATGGAAAGCGCTGCAAAAGCTGCCGGGCGAGCGAATAGTCGCTTAGCTCAAGTGCAAAAACGGCCTGGTAACTGCACCAACGCATGCACACATCCGGCGGGCAGGTTTGCAAGCTTTCACACAGCGCAACAACCTGCCCGAAGGTTTCGAGGCCCTCGCGTGTATGCGAGCGAATGCTCAAGAACAGCTGTAAACCTTCTGCACAGGCATCCAACGCATCCAGATCACGTTGCTGGATGGAAAACTGCCAGGCTGTGCGCACATCATCGAGCACTTCGGCGATCTCGCCAAGCGCCTGGGATTGCAAAGCGCCCTTCAACCCAGGCTGGCGCACCCGCAAAAACTCGTGAAAGTAACCGGCGTGGCGTTGGCGCGTCTGGTGTTCTTCATCGGCGTCTTGCGCCAGGCGAGCGGCAGCATACTGGCGCAGCGTGGCATGCAGCCGGTAGGTGTCCGGGCCGGCTTGCTGCAACAATGATTTTTGCACAAACGTGCGCAGTTGCTCGTCCGTAGCCCCGCTAACCTGCTGCGCCGCATCGGATGAAAAAAAACCGCGAAAAACCGACAACTGGCGGCACACGACGCGCTCGGCAAAGGGCAACATGCGCCATGAGTACTCGAAAATGACCTTCAAGCTCTGGTGCCGTTCGGGGGCCGAGCGAAAGGGCGCACGCAGAAAATCCATGTCGCGTTCGATTTCGCGGGCGATTTGCTCGCAAGAAATGGCGCGCGTCCAGGCAGCGGCCATCTGGAGCGCCAACGGCAACCCACCCACCATCTGGCAAATACGCAACACGTGCGGCCGTTCGGCAGGCGTAACTTCGTAGAAAGGATTAAGCAAGCGGGCGTTATGCAAAAACAGACGTACCGCAGGGCTATCGTCGAAGCCGGCCGCATCGTGAGTGGCCGGAAAACGCATTCCTTGAAGAACGATCGCCTGCTCGCCTTCCAGGCCGAGTTGCTCGCGTGAGGTAACCAGGAGCTTGACGCCAGGAGCTTCATGCATGACTTGCTCGAGCCAGGCTGCGGAGGCAATCACCTGTTCGAAACTATCCAAAACAAGCAAGAGCTGCTTTTCACGCAGATAGCCGAGCAACTGCCCGGGTAAATCCTCTCGTGCGTAAAACGAAAAGTGTAAAGCATCGGCCAGCGCGGGGACTAAATAATCCGGCGAAAGCAGCGATGCCAGCGGAACAAAAGTTACCCCGTGCGAAAAACTATCCGCACAGAGAGCGGCTGCCTGCTGCGCCAGGCGTGTTTTACCGATCCCACCGGGGCCCACCAGGGTGATCAGGCGAGCAGTGGGGTCGCGCAAAGATAAGGTCAGGAAGTCCAGTTCATCTTCCCGACCGATAAACGTCAACTGGGGTGAAGCGCTAGGCACATCCATGATCACACAAAGTTTAGAGAACGTGAAGGGTTGCATCTCCCTTCACGTTCTCTAAACCTGATCTTTCTCAACAACAAACGGCCCGGAAAACGGTCCAGAGCTCATCCGAAGTGTGACTATTCCTCGACTGGCAAGGGTGAAATCTTCCAAATGTCGTCGTTGTACTGCCGGATGGCACGATCCGACGAGAAAAACCCGCAACGAGCCGTATTAAAGATCGACTTGCGCGTCCAGGCATCGATATCGCGATAGGCCCGGTCGACTTCGTCTTGCATGGCGATGTACGAAGCGTAATCTGCCGTCACCAGGTAGGGGTCGTGATGCAGCAGATTATCCACCAGTGGGCGGAAAAGCTCCGTATCACCGCGTGTGAAGTAGCCGGACGTAAACTGGGCGATGGCCTGGTTCAACTCCGGATTGTTTTGCACGGTGTCGAAAGGCGAATAACCCTGCGCCTTGAGCTGCATGGCTTCGTTGGCCGTCAAGCCGAAAAGGAAGAAATTCTCTGCGCCCACGCGTTCGCGGATTTCGATGTTGGCGCCATCCAAAGTGCCGATGGTCAACGCGCCATTGAGGGCAAACTTCATATTGCCGGTGCCCGATGCCTCAAACCCGGCCAGCGAAATCTGCTCCGAAAGCTCGGCAGCCGGATAAATTTTCTCGCCCAGCGAGACATTGAAGTTGGGCATAAAAACCACCTTGAGGCGTCCTGCCACCAGCGGGTCGTAGTTCACCACCTCGGCCACCGAATTGATCAGCTTGATGATCAGCTTGGCGATGTGATAGCCCGGTGCAGATTTTGCGCCGAAAACAAACGTGCGCGGCACGATATCCATCCTCGGTTGGGCGCGCAGACGATTGTACAGCGTGACGATGTGCAACACTTTGAGTATCTGGCGCTTGTACTCGTGCAAGCGCTTGACCATGATGTCGAACATGGCGTTTGGATCGACCATCAGACCGGTGCTCGCACGAATGGTAGCCGCCAGCGCGCCCTTGTTGTGCAGCTTGACCGCCCGCCACTCACTCTGAAAACCGGCGTCGTCGGCATAAGCTTCGAGATTGCGCAACGATTCCAAATCCTTAAGCCACCCTTCGCCAATGCGGCTGTCAATCAACCGCGAAAGCGATGGATTTGCCAGGCGCATAAAACGGCGCGGGGTGACCCCGTTCGTCTTGTTATTGAACTTCTCCGGCCACAACTCGTAAAAGTCGGGAAGCAGGTACTCACGCAGCAGCTCCGAATGCAGTTCGGCGACACCATTGACGGAAAAGCTGCCGACAGTTGCCAGGTAAGCCATGCGCAACATGCGCTCGCCGCCCTCTTCGATCAGCGACATACGCGCCAGGCGATCGGGATCGTCGGGAAAACGCTTTTCGACATCCAGCAAGAAGCGCCGGTTAATCTCATAGATGATTTCCATATGACGCGGCAGCAAGCGCTCGAACAGGCTCACCGGCCACTTTTCGAGGGCTTCAGGCATCAATGTGTGGCAGGTATACGCAAAAGAACGGCGGGTAATCTCCCAGGCCCGGCCCCATTCGAGGCCATAGTAATCGACCAGCAGGCGCATCAATTCAGGGATAGCCACCACGGGGTGGGTATCGTTGAGTTGGATGACCACTTTGCGGGGGAAGGCATCCCAGTCGCTATCGAAAGCGGTAAAACGGCGCAGGATATCCTGTAACGAGCAGCAGCAGAAGAAATATTCCTGCCGCAGGCGCAGCTCGCGCCCTTGCGGTGTGTTATCGTTGGGATAAAGCACCTTGGTGATGTTTTCGGAGTAAATTTTCTGCTCGGCTGCACGGCTGTAGTCGCCCACGTCGAAGAGCTGGAAGTTGAACTCCTCGCTGGCCCGCGCCTGCCACAGGCGCAGCATATTGACGGTACCGGTCTTGTAACCAGGCATGAGCATGTGGCTTGGCTCGCCCAGGATCGTCTCGGCGGGATGCCAGATGACGAGATACTCGCCCGTGCCGTCTTCGTGGGCCGGCAGGTATTCCGTGTGGCCGCCAAAGCCGACCTTGACGCGGTCGTCGGGCTGCGGAAACTCCCAGGGGTTGCCGTAGTACAGCCAATCATCGGGGCTTTCCACCTGCCACCCGTCGCGGATGGATTGCTTGAAGATACCAAATTCATACCGGATGCCGTAGGCCATACACGGAATGTCGAGCGTGCTGAGTGAATCCATATAGCAGGCTGCCAGGCGTCCCAGGCCGCCGTTACCGAGCGCCGGCTCGGGTTCACGTTCAATCAGTTCCTCGAGATTGAAACCCAACTCGGCCACGGCCTTGTGAGCCAGATCATACGTGCCCGTATAGAGCAAGTTTTGTGCAATCTGCCTGCCGAGCAAGTACTCGGCCGATAGATAATAGACGAACTTCGGCCCGGCCTCGGAATACTTCGTTACCGTATGCTGCCAACGATCGACCAGATAGTCACGCACGGTGTAGACGAGCGCTGCATAGACGTCGCCTGCCCCCGCCGTCGGGGCCGCCTGGCCGCGGACGTAGTACAGGTTATCGGCCAGGGCTTGCTTGAACGCTTCCACAGTTCGGAAATTGCGGTTGCTCACATTTTGCGCAGTGAGGGCAGGATTGTGAGAGTTTTGATCGTTCACATCTTCCTCCAATTAGTACGAGTGTTACAGATGGCCATCGAAATCTCCTTGTGGATGATCAAGACGCCTCTTTTTCAGTATCGCCATTCTCCGCAGGTTTTTCTTCTTTCTTCCTGCGTCGTTTGGGCTTCGGTGGGCTGGCCGGCTGCGGCACCAGGGCGAGTTCGAGGACTTCGTCCATATGCTCGACCGATACGATGTTCAAATCGTTGCGCGCCTTCTTCGGCACATCCACCAGGTCACGGGTGTTTTTCTTCGGAATGATGACGGTTTTCAGGCCGGCGCGGTGTGCGGCCAGGATTTTTTCGCGTAAACCGCCGATCGGCAGGACACGCCCGCGCAGCGTAATTTCGCCGGTCATGCCGACATCCTTGCGCACCTCGCGCCCGGTGAAGGCGCTGACCAGCGCCGTGCAAATCGTGATCCCGGCCGAAGGGCCATCTTTGGGAATTGCACCCTCGGGAATGTGGATGTGAATGTCCACGTTTTCATAGACTTCGGCATCGATCTGAAAGACATCGGAACGCGATTTGAGATACGTCAAAGCCGCTTGCGCCGACTCCTGCATGACGTTGCCGATCTGGCCGGTGATCTGCAAGTTCGCCTTCCCCTCGGTAAGCATGACCTCGACCGGCATGATTTCACCGCCGTTTTCCGTCCAGGCAACCGCGGTCGCCACGCCGACTTCGTCTTTCAGTTCCGCTTCCAGGCTGAAGTACTGAGGCGGGCCAAGGAAGGTTTCTACCATGCCGGGCGTAACCCGGCGCGGGAACGACTTGCCCTCCGCCTTTTTACGGGCGATCTTGCGCAAGCAGCGGCCGATCTCGCGTTCGAGATTGCGTACGCCGGCCTCGTAGGTATAGTCCCGAATCAGGCGCTGCAGGGCGGCATCGGCGAAGTAAATGTTGTCTTCATCCAGGCCGGCTTCTTCCACCTGGCGCGGCAGCAGGAACTGGCGCGCGATGGCGAGCTTGTCTTCTTCGATATACCCGGGGAATTCGATGACTTCCATGCGATCGAGCAGCGCCGAGGGGATCGGCCCGGTGGAATTGGCCGTTGTGATGAACATCACCTTCGAGAGATCGTACGGCAGTTCGAGGTAATGGTCAGAAAAAGCGGCATTCTGTTCGGGGTCGAGCACCTCGAGCATGGCCGAAGCGGGGTCGCCGCGGTAATCCTGGCCGAGTTTGTCGATCTCGTCCAGCATGAACAACGGATTGATCGTCCCGGCACGGCGCATGGTCTGCAAAACGCGTCCCGGCAGTGCGCCGATGTACGTGCGCCGGTGGCCGCGAATTTCGGCTTCGTCACGCACGCCGCCCAGCGAAACACGCACGAACTTACGCCCTAAGGCGTCGGCAATCGAGCGGCCCAACGAAGTCTTCCCGGTGCCAGGCGGGCCAACGAAGCACAAAATCGGCTGGCGAAAGCGTTTGGGGCGCAGGCTGCGCACGGCAATGTATTCCAAAATGCGTTCCTTGGCGCGCGGCAGGCCGTAGTGGTTCTGCTCGAGCACCTTGCCGGCGTGAGGGACATCCAGGTTATCATCGGTGCCTGCCATCCACGGCAGTTCGACGATCCAATCCACATAGGTACGCAAGATCGTCACTTCGGGCGACATCGGGGGCATCTGCGTCAGGCGATCGATTTCCTTGATGGCGCGTGCCAGCACTTCGTCGGGCAGGCTGAGGCCTTCTACACGGCTGCGCAGCTCGGCAATTTCACGTGTCCAGGGGTCGCCGTCGCTCAACTCGGTCTGAATGACTTTGAGCTGCTCGCGCAGGTAGAATTCCCGCTGCGAACGATCGACTTCGCTCTGCGCCCGCGACTGAATTTGATCCTCCAGTTCGAGCACATCCAGCTCTTCTGCCAGCAGCTTGATCACCCGCTTGAGGCGCGAGAGCGGCGAAAGATTTTGCAGCAGTTCCTGGCGGTCTTCGAAAGGTGGGGCGATGGCCGTGCTGATCATATCGGCCAGCCAGCCTGGGTCATCGATGTTGAGGGCGAAGAGGTACGATTCTTCGGGCAGGCTGCGGTTCATTTGCACGCAGCGCTGGAACATCTCGCGCGCCGTACGCATACTGGCTTCAATCTGCTTGTCGTTTTTATACGTCTCGTGAATCGGCCGGACGCGCGCCACCAGAAACGGTTCGTACTGGGTGTATTCGACAAACTCGACGCGCCGGCGGGCCTGCACCAACGCCGAACTCGAACCGTCCGGCATCGAAAGCAGGCGCCCGACGGCCATTTCCACGCCGATGGGCAGGTAATCTTCTGGCCCGGGGTTGTCCTTCTCGGGATCGCGCTGTGTGAAAGCGATAACGGTCGTGTCTTCGATTTGCGCTTCTTCGATTGCATAAAGCGCCTGATCGGTGCTGACAAACACCGGTGAAACCATGTGGGGGTAAACCACCAGGTCGCGTAGAGGCAGCACGGGGCATTCGATCAACCCGTCGGCATCCGGCGTGGCATCGGGCACACTGTACAGTTCTTCGGTACGGTGATGCATGGCATCGCGAAAGTCGCTTTCGCTTCCATCGTCAAAATTCCAATAGTTATCTCGCATGGTTATCCTTGTGTCTCTCTCCAAACTTCACGCACCGCCGCAGCCACAAAGAGGCTGCCGGCAGCCAGTACCAGGGCATCATCTCCTGCCAGGCGCAGGGCAGCCGGTAAAGCATCTTCGACGCGGGAAACCTGCTCCAAAGCAACGCCATACGGCCGCGCCTGTTCTGCCAGGCGCTCGGGCTGGGCCGCCCGCGGGTGGAGCGAACGGGTGAAGATGACGTTGCGGACGCGTGGCAGCAGCTCGTCGAACATACCGGCAATATCTTTATCCTCCGAAGAACCAAAAAGCAGTACGACCGGCCGCCCGGGAAAATAATCATCCACCGCCTGCAACAAACGGCGGGCCGAGTCGCGGTTGTGCGCCGAATCGACTACCAAAGGCGGCCGGCGCTGCAAAATCTCAAAGCGGCAGGGCCAGCGCACCGCCGCAAAACCGCGGCGGATGGCGTCCTCCCGCACCGGCAGACCATGCGCCTGCCACACGCCAAGGGCGGCGTACGCGGTGGCGGCGTTTTCGATCTGGTGGCGACCTAACAGCGAGAGGGAAAGTTCCTGCCACGAAGAGTCTACCCCGGCGACCCGGAAGGTCTGCCCATCCAGCGAATGCTCACCGGCTTCGAAACGAATATCTTTGCCGACTTCCACGACAGGCGCCTGCCGCTCGGCGGCAATTTGCTTCAGCACCTGGCGGGCTTCGTCGACCTGCGGGGCCAACACCACGGGCACCCCGGGCTTGATGATCCCGCCTTTTTCAGCCGCAATTTGCGGTAGGGTATCACCGAGCATGGCCACATGATCGTAGGAAAGCGAAGTAATGACGGTGACCGCCGGCTGCACGATATTGGTAGCGTCAAGGCGGCCGCCCAGGCCAACTTCCATCACCGCAGCCTGCACCCCGGCACGGGCGAAGTGCCACATCCCCAAAGCAGTCGTAATCTCGAACAAGGTCACGCCGGAAATGGCCGCCAGGTGAGGCTTGATCGCTTCGACCAGTCCGATCAGCGTCGCCTGTGAAATCGGCTGCCCGTCGATCTGAATGCGCTCGCAGAAATCGACCAGGTGCGGCGAAATGTAGAGACCTGTCTGTAACCCGGCAGCTTGCAGCGCGCTGGCACAGAGCGCCGCCACAGAACCTTTCCCCTTCGTTCCGGCAACGTGAAGGATAGGGTACTGCTTTTGCGGGTCGCCGAGAGAAGCGGCCAGGGCATGCATCCGCGCCAGATCGAAACGTTTGATCGAATCACGGCCAAGACGAACCTGGCTGAAATCAACGAAGCTGTAAAGGTAGTCAAGCGCTTGTTGGTAAGCAGGAGCGATCATAACGGGAGCGATTGTAACGCAAACTTGCCTGCATGCACAGCCGATTAACGGTCGAGCGAATACTGCGGGGCGCAAAGAACTGTGCCCCGCAGTATTCGGCCTTGCGAAACCCAGCTAAGAAGCGGACCAAGACTTGCCCGGGTTAATGATTGGCCTTAAGGAACTTGAGCGGATCTAAATACGTGGCGACAACTTCCTTCATAATTACTGCCTGCGCATCGGTGTATTCGCGCGTGTTCGCTTTGCCCTCGGCTTTCAAGCGATCGACCGTCCGCATGTCAGGCCAATGAGACGGGTTTGCACGCACCCGTACATCATAAGCGATATCGAAGTGCAGATGCCACCCCGATTTGACACCCAACGCCAGGCCAATAAAGCCAACGAGGTCACCGCGCCGAACCTGCTGGCCGGCCTGGATGCGAATATCGTCGGCCAGGTGCCCGTAGCGCGACCAGACCGCCTGGCGCCGCGTCTGGCCGTTCGGCAGGGTCACCAGGGCGTCAGGGTGCTCGATAACGGCGATCTTACCCCATTTGCCGCGTCCCTGCCCGGCAAAAATTACCGTGCCATCCGAAACGGCATAGACCGGTGCATGTCTGTCGGCGTTGGTGCTTTGCGAAAGGTTAAGATCGGCCCCGGTATGGTACCCCAGAAAGTACCAGTTCAGGAAAGGATTGGCATCGAACCACTGGCCCACCCAGCGCCAGCGTTCCACAGAAAACTCGCCGGCGCGCTCGGCTTCGGTCCCCACAGGCGAATCAAAGACAGGCACACCGGCCGGTTTCGGCAACACCGGAACCCAGCGAACCGGCCCAAAGGAGATTTCTGTTGGCGGCTCTTCCAGGCTCATATCGTACTGGCGTACACGTCCACTCCACGGGTGGCTGCCAGGATCGAGAATAAACTCGCCCAGGGGGTACCAGACATCGTAGAGGTCGTACATATTGACGATGACCAGGGTATCATCGTAGGCGACCTGGCCGTTTTCCACCCGAAAGTTGTTCGTCACCGTAAAGATGGCCTGTTTGCAGGTCGCATGGCGGCCAGGGATGAAGACTTCCACACGGTAAATCCCCAGGGGCGCAGTAGACGGCATCAACCAATCGACCTGAACGTCCTTGTTACGGCTGGATGGACGATATAAGATATGATAGTCCTGCCCGCTGGAAGGATCGCGACGGGCAAAACGCCGCCAACGGGATTCCAACTCTTTCAGACGGGCTGGCTGACCACCATCTTCATACTTGATAGAGAAGTTTTTGGGATCACCAACGGTCACATACACAGCACTAGCCATAGGAACTCCTTTGGGGGGTAAGGATCAGACGTTCTTCAGATCAAACAGCCTGAGCAATTTCTGTGCCAGGCCCATGTCTCCTTGGATGCGCAACTTTCCCTGCATGAATGCCATCATGCCATTCTGCCTGCCCGACAAGACGTCCGGCAGCAAGTTGGCATCTGCAGAAACCGTTACCTGTGGTGACGGGATTCTGCCGGAAGTCACCCTACACTTTCCGTGAGCAATTTCAACAACCCATTCACCGCCGCCGTCCCCACCGATCAGAAACTGCACGGCTCCGGCAATGCCATTGGCCCTTTCGGGGCAAAAGGCAGTCGGCATTTTCTCGAAGATTTGTTCAACTGTCCAATCCGTCATAACGATCTCCGCGATCATTTCCCGCGCCAGATGGCGAAATTGTCGAAGAGCACATCCGTATAATCATCACTACGGCTATGCTTGACCAACAAACCGGCCTTGCCGGTCGTGTGATCGGCATCACTAACCTGTAACAACAGCGTCTCGTTAACGGTCAGTGACAATGTGTTTCCAACGCAATCGGCTCTCAAGTGAATGAATTCGTTTTCATCTGCTTCAAAAACCTTATTGTCGTCGGCAGAATCCTGCTTGATAAACTGGAACTGGCCATCCTTGTTCTTTGCGATGCCATACATGTTATCAGGCCCGATCACAAACGCATAGTAGTTCTCTGCATCCGTGTAGCGGCAAATCATCCCCCAGGCGGCCCCGTCGGCCGCTTCCAGCGCATTGGCATCCACCTCCAAACGGACGTCGTTGGGGCTTAACGATTGCACACTGTAAATGACCGCGCCGGGGATGCGGTTGCGGATGCGATAGCCGCCTTGATCGTATGCGAAGCTGTAGTCGTCGGTAACTTCCGTAAACCAGGCCTGGCCGTGTTCGAAATCATCCAAGCTCAAACGCTCTCCCGTACCGGAGACCGGTGCAAGCGTTGCGGTTGCATTCACATCGAACGTAGGCGTCAAGCTGATCGTAACTGTCAGCGGCTCGCCGGTGGGCGTAGGCGCCAAGGTGGTGGTAGGAGAAGGAAGTGGCGTTTCGGTCGGTGGTGAGGTTGGCGTCGGTGGTGGGGTTGGTGAGGATGCTTCTCGCGTCATCGTCAGGGCGAGGGCTGCGGTTTCTGCAACGTAGGTTTGCACGGCATCGACGTCAATCGTCGCCACCGGTTCGTTGCTGCTGCCGCCACAAGCTCCCGCCAACAACGCAAAGAAGATCACCAAAAGGATTTGTCCGTTTCGATTTTTCATTGCGATTACTCCTGGTCAAGAAAGGCCTTCCAGGTGAAAATGGAGAACCTTTCACCAATCACTTCTACGCAGTTCGTAGATAGAGGTAAAATTCCAGCCATGAAAGCCAGCGCAAAGCATCACCTGCCCGATACCAATCGCTTGAGCGTGCTCGTTGCCACGTTCATTCTGGCTTATGGCATGACACACTTTATTGTACTGCCAGTGAGGGAATTTGACATCCAATTCGCTGGTTTTTACCTGGCTGCCGACATCGGTGCGAACACTTTAATCTCACTGATCGTCGCTGCACTGGCAACCAGTGGCAGTGATTGGCTTTTGCGCGATCATCCCAAGCTGGTTGCCCGCAGCGCATGGCAGCACTCACTCCTGCCGGCGCTGGCTGCCTGGGTCATCGGCATCCTGCTTGCAGAGCTTCCCTTTGGTGTCACATGGATGATGAGCCTGGCCACCGGCAGTCTCACGTTGACACTGATCGTCATTGCAGAATATATCGCCATCGATCCGGAGGATTTGCGCTATCCGTTAGCCGGTGCCTGGTTGAGCGCCGTCGCCTACGTCCTATTTCTTATCCTGGCCATCGCCCTGCGTGCGGTGAATACCCGACTGGTCCTGATGATCCCAGCCCTGTTATTAGCCAGTTTCCTGGTGTGCTTACGCGTCTTACAATTGAGGTTACATGGGGAATGGCTGCCGTTCGACGCATTGCTCATCGCTTTTTTGATGTCACAATTAACAGCAGCCTTGCATTATTGGCCGCTGACGCCGATTCAATTTGGTGCGCTTCAAGTTGGACTGATCTATGGCTTCACCAGCCTGATCGGCAACATTGCGGAAGGCAAAACCATGCGCCAATCGCTCGCGGAGCCACTAATCGGCTTAGCCCTTGCCATCTGCGTGGCAATATGGCTGCCCTGAGAGCAGATTCCCATCGAGGAAAACGAAAGCCTATAAAAACGACAAAACCGAAACACTTGATGAAGATGCAACCGATAAGCAGTTTAAGTGTTCTTTGATCTGGCTTTTCAGGTTCTTCCGTTTCCCAGGAAACAGGAGCCATTTTTTACCTTCGCCAACAGGAGTGTACTATGCAGATTTTCGTGGCCATCGGGATTTTGGTAATGTCGTACCTTTTAGGCTCTGTTCCAACAGGGCTGATCATTGTCCGTCTGGCAACCGGCAAAGATATTCGCAAGGTTGAGAGTGGACGCACCGGGGGCACCAACGTCATGCGTGCTGCCGGTTGGCTGGCCGGCTTGACCACAGCCGGTGTGGATGGCCTGAAGGGTGCGGTTGCCGTCTGGATGGCACAGTGGCTCAGCGGCGGCAACGTCTGGATCATGGCCCTGGCGCCGGCAGCAGCCATTTTGGGGCATAACTACTCCATATTCTTGAGGGAGCGCGATGAAAGCGGAAAACTGCGTTTGCGAGGCGGAGCGGGTGGGGCCACAGCCATTGGCGGTGCGTTTGCCCTCTGGCCGCCCAGCCTGTTCATCGTGGCAACGACCGGTGCACTGATCTTTTGGTTTGTCGGCTATGCATCACTGGGAACGATGAGCGTGCCCGCCACAGCGTTCGTACTCTTCTTGATTCGCTATCAGCAAGGCCAGGGGCCCTGGGAATACATGCTCTACGGCATTGTGGCCGAAATCCTGCTGATTTGGGCCTTACGCCCCAATATCAAGCGCCTGATGAACGGCACCGAACGGCTCGTCGGGTATCGCGCACGCAAGAAGAAGGCAACCTGAAGCTACTCTTCGTCGTCGGCTAGCTCCACGTCTTCGTAATCTTCTTCATCGTCGTAATAATCGTCTTCCGGCGAAGCCTGCGGCAGCTCACCGTAGAACTGTCGGTAGAGCGCTCGCAGGTTTCGCCGGTGCAGTTCATCGGCCAGGCCGCCGATCAACACGTGGCTCTTGCCACACGATTCGACGCTCACTTCTGCCAGCAAATCCATCGGGTACTTTCGCCGGTTCGCCTGGCGCACCGACTTGCGAATCGCCGAAAGATATGCAAGGTTGTCTTGAATGGCGTTATCGATTTCACCACGCAGAACGATATCGCCATGCCCGGGGACAACATTCTCCAGGCCCATCTTGCCGATGCGCTTCAACGAACCGATCAGGTCTTCGATATCGCCATCCACCAGGTAAGGCAACGGCATGAAGGCATCACCGGCAAAGAGGATGCGGTCTTCTTCAATCAGCACGCCGACATTGTCCGGCGAAGGTCCGGGCAGGGTATACAGGATCAAATTCTTCTTGCCCACCCGCAGCGTGACCTGGCTTTCGTCGAAAGTGAGATGCGGCAGCACGATCTTGACCTGACGGTAGAGCGGATTCTGCCGCCGGGCTTCTTGCAAGGCATTCACGCCCACACTTTCCAACAGTTCGTAGCACTTACGGTGGGCCATCACCATCGCCCCGGGAAAAAAGCAGTTCCCCCAACTGTGATCGGCGTGATAGTGCGTGTTGATCACGTAACGAACGGGCACCTCAAGTTCCTGCTCGATGAATGTGCGGATGGCGATGGCTTCATCGGGAGTCGCCAGGGTGTCGATAACAACGGCCCAATTTGGCCCAATGACCGCCCCCGCGGTTACCTGGGCATAGACTTCACTTTGAAAATAGTAAACACTCTCGGCAACTCGTTCACGTTGCATAGCAAACCTTTCCGAACAAACAATTCAGATGGTTCCGGGCATTCCCGGAGGATCAGCCCCTCCAGCCCAAAACTTCGTGAAGAATAGCACAGAGCAAGCAGGAAAGTCAAGGCTTTTTAATCTTACTCTCATTTTAAACTTTCTCACACCGAATGATTGCAGTATAATGCAATACGATTCTCAAAAAAATGGTTCTTCCATCACCCACGGGAAAACCTAAAAATCACGTCGGGAGGAGTAAGCGCCTGAACGCTGCCAGAGAAGGATTGGCCCACGGCTGAGAGCCACCCCAGCAAACAAGCGCCGAACGTCGCCCGAGGCACTGCCGAAGAACCCCCACAGACTGGGCCAGTAGAACGGCACGGGAAAGCCCGTTATCGCTAAAGTCCGATAAAGCAAGCATAGAAGTTGGTATGTGAGCGTAGCCGGACAATGAGTGCACTGGCGCTTGGATAAGCAAGCTGCCGGTGAATCGAGGTGGTACCACGGAAGCGCGTGCGAGCGCCCTTTCGTCCTCCGAGCAGAACTTCACAAAAGTTCATTGTGCTCAAGGATGAAAGGGTTTTTTGTTTTTTGCGATCTGGCAGGAGGAACACATGCCCCTCTCGAAGCATTACCAACCCAACCAAACCGAACCCATCCGGCCCCACGTAACCGAAGCAATCTACATTGGTTTGCCAGATGGCCGCCGGTCGGGCAGAGGCTTGCCGCAGTCGAGAACGGCGCATCCGCTTCCATTCATTGCGCTCCGTGGCCGCGAATCGGGCCAGGTTTTCGGCAATCCGCAGGCAGAAAGGGCCGGCGAAGGCCTGGCAGCCGCCGCCACAACCATCCGCCGTTACAAGAGCGAACACAATCTACCTTCGGGCAACGAGCTAAACCGGGTACAATTGGCGGCTGAGTCCAAGGAAGAACGCGAAATTCAACCATGACCGAAACCTTCATCCTGACAATTTCCCGTTTCCAACCACAGGATCAGAACGCCGCCAAAGCGCTCATCCTGGCAGGCCTGGCCGAGCACTGGGGCTTTCTCGACACCACCCGAAACCCTGACCTGAATGATATCGCCGCCAGCTACGCCGAAGCCGTCTTCCTGGTGGCCCGCATCAACGGAAAGCTGGTTGGCACAGGCGCCCTGGTCCCGCGCACGGTGGAAAGCGCCGAAATCGTACGCATGTCCGTCGACCGTTCTGTCAGGCGGCAGGGCATCGGACAGGCGATCTTGCGGGCGCTACTGGAGCACGCCTGCCAGGCCGGTTTTCGTCGCATCACGCTCGAAACCACGGCCTCCTGGGAGGAAGTGATTGCCTTTTACCTGAGTTCTGGCTTTCGCATCACCCACGAGCAGGATGGCGATGTGTACTTTGCGCTCGATCTGGCTGAACGATGAGCACTTACTTCATCACCGGCGGACTTGGCTTTTTGGGCCAGTACATCGTCAAAGCGCTTCACGATCACGATCCGCAGAGCGCGCTGCGCGTGCTGGTGCGTACCCCGCGCCAAACGTTCCTGAACATCGAAAGCCTCGAACGGGTGCACCTGAGGCGCGGCGAATTGACCCGGCCGGAGACCTTTGCCGCCGAACTGGCCGGAGTAGATACCGTGATTCACAATGCGGCCCTGGTTTCTTTCAAACCCGAAGACGCCGACGCACTCTACCGGTCGAATGTTATCGGAACGCAACGTCTCATCGAAGCAGCCCTTGCCAACGGGTGCAAAAGCTTTATTTACATCAGTTCAATCTCCACGATCGGCAGAAAAGCAGGCCACCTGGCCGATGAGAGCTTGCTTCCCGATCTCGAAGAGAAACACCAGCACGACCCCTACGGGTACAGCAAACGCCTCGGCGAGATAGAAGTCCAAAAGTACGCGGAGCAAATTCGCGTCATCACGCTCAATCCTAGCGTAATCATTGGCCCGGGTTCCCGCCGCATCGAAAAGAGCCTGCAATATTTGCGCTGGCTGCCCTTCCTGCCGATGATCCCGACGATTAACAGCTTTGTCGACGTACGCGACGTAGCAAAAGCCGTCGTCCTGGCACTCAGGCACGGGCAGAGCGGCAACCGCTACATCGTCACTAACTGCAACGTGGAAATGCCTGCCTTTGCACGTATAGCCTTGCAGTCCGCCGGCCTGAAACGGCCTGTCTTGATCGTACCGCCGGCAGCCATTCGCCTGGCCGATAGCGTGATCGCCCTGCTTACCCGATTGCGCCTCAACCCAGGCACACGTTCGCTCTCGTCCATCAACGTCGACAAAGCCTATTCGACCGAAAAAATCCGGCGTGACATGGGTTGGGCGCCCGACTATTCACTGGAGCAATCGCTAACAGACACACTCGCTTCTTGAAAGCCGGTGCCTGCCTGAGAAGCTACCCGAAATGTAAGGGGCGACGCACTTCGCCGCCCAGAAACAAGCGTCATCTACCCTTATGGAAGTGCGCCGTACCAGTCGGTGGCGCTATTCAGACAGTGCCGGAAAGGGCAGGCATTCTTGCCCGCGACCCGGCGGCCAAGACGGCCATCCTTCCGGGACCACAGGAATCCTGCACGCCGGAACAAAGGCACGAATCGATGCAACTATCTGGTAAAACCATTTTCCTCACCGGAGCGGCGTCAGGCCTGGGACGCGAGCTGGCCCTACAACTCGACCAGGCCGGCTGCTACATGCTGCTGGCCGATCGCAATGCTGCGCAACTGGCGGATGTGTGCGCCCAGTTGGCAAACCCGGCGCAGCCCTTTGTTTGCGATTTGAGCCAAGCGGACGAACGGAAAACGTTAATGGCCGATCTCGACGAACTGGCTACGCGCAAAAACATTCATATCAGCGCGCTTGTGCACTGCGCCGGTATCGGTAGCCACGCCGCACTGGAAGTCATGACGACGGAAGAAGTCAACCAGGTCTTGCAGGTCAATACGGTGGCGCCGCTGGAGTTGACCGCCGGGTTGAAATCCCTTTTGAAACCCGGCGAGCCGGGAGGTATTGTTTTCATCGGCTCGGTGGCCGGAGAAATGACCACCCCTTCCATGGGCCTGTACAGCGCCAGCAAAGCCGCCCTGCACGCTTTCGCGCGGGCAACGAGCCTCGAACTGGCCGTAAACGGGCATTTCACCCTGCTGGTTATTCTCGGCGCCTTGAAAAACACCCGCTTCGCGGCGTCGATCCGCAACCCGGCTACGCACCAACCGGGTTGGTACCGCCGCCTGGATGCAGACCCACGCCTGGTCGCCGCAAAAATCATCCAGGCGATGCGCAAAGAACGAAACACGCTGGTTTACCCGGCATGGTACAACCTCGTGTTTTTCCTGAGCCGATCGTTTGCACCGCTGACCCGCTTCGTCAGCCAACACGCCTACCGCCGTTACCGCCAGTAAGGCCGTGGCGAAGCATCGCCTCGAACTTATCCAATCCATAGCCTTCCCCTGAGGAGATTCTTATGACCGAGCTGCCAAAAACTTACGACTTTCAAACCACCGAACAGCGCATTTACGAATGGTGGGAACAAAACGGTTACTTCAAGCCGAGCAATGACCCGAACAAACCGGGACACGATCCGAGCAAGAAGCCTTTCGTCATCGCCATCCCGCCGCCCAACGTGACCGGGGAACTGCACCTGGGCCACGCCATGTTCGTCAGCATGGAAGATTTGATGATCCGCTACCACCGCATGAAGGGCATCCCGACGCTATGGGTACCGGGCAGCGATCACGCCGGCATCGCCACACAACTCCAAGTCGAAAAAATGCTGCGTAACGAAGGTACTTCACGCGAAGCTGTCGGCCGTGACGAGTTCCTGCGCCGCACCTGGGAATGGAAGAACAAGTACGGCGGCATCATTACCAAACAGATTCGCCGCCTGGGCGCCTCCTGCGATTGGGATCGTGAACGCTTCACGCTCGATGACGGCCTCTCGAAAGCCGTCCGTGAAGCCTTCGTGCGTTTATACGAAAAGGGCCTGATCTATCGCGGACCGCGGCTGATCAACTGGTCGCCGGGCCTGAAAACGGCCGTTTCCGATTTGGAAGTGGAATATTCGGAGGAGCCCGGCAAGCTGTATTTCTTCAAGTACATGCTGGCCGATGTGGATGCAGACATGCCGGATGGCCCCTACATCCCCGTAGCCACCACCCGCCCGGAAACGATCTTGGGCGACACGGCCGTGGCCGTCCACCCCGAAGACCCGCGTTACCAGGCGTATATCGGCAAACAAGTCGTCGTGCCAATGCTCGGACGCACCATTCCCGTCATCGCCGACGACTACGTCGACCGTGAGTTCGGTACGGGCGCCCTGAAAATCACACCCGGCCATGACCCCAATGACTACATCATCGGCCAGCGCCACGGGCTTCCGATCCTTTCGATGCTCGACCGCGAGGCCAAAGTGACCGAAGTCGGTGGGCCTTATGCCGGGCTGGAGCGCTTCGAATGCCGCAAAAAGTTGTGGGAAGACATGCGCGCCGCAGGCCTGGTGATCAAAGAACAGGGTTACACCCTCAACGTGCCCCGTTCGCAGCGCGGCGGCGAAATCATCGAGCCGATGGTCTCCGAACAGTGGTTCGTCAAGATCCAATCCCTGGCCGACGCCGCCCTGGCAGCGGTGCGCGATGGGCGCATCCAGATCGTCCCCGAACGCTTCGAAAAGGTTTACTTCAACTGGCTCGAAAACATCAAAGATTGGTGCATCAGCCGCCAGTTGTGGTGGGGACACCGCATCCCGGTGTGGTATTGCGCCGGCTGCGGCCAGATGACGGTCGCACGCCAGGACCCCACGGTCTGCGCGCACTGCGGCGCCACAGACATCCAGCAGGACCCCGACGTGCTGGATACGTGGTTCTCATCCGGCCTGTGGCCCTTCTCCACGTTGGGCTGGCCCGACGAAACGCCCGATCTGCGCTACTTTTACCCCACCAGCTACATGGAAACCGGTTACGACATCCTGTTTTTCTGGGTGGCGCGTATGATCATGAGCGGGTTGGAATACACCGGCCAGATTCCCTTCCACACCGTTTACCTGCACGGCCTGATCCGCGACGAACACGGCCGCAAGATGAGCAAGAGCTACGGCAACGTCATCGATCCGCTGCCGGTGATGGACGAACTGGGCACCGACGCCCTACGCTTCACGCTGCTGGTTGGGTCGACGCCTGGCAACGACATGAACCTGAGCCTGAAAAAGGTGGAGGCCAACCGCAACTTTGCCAATAAGCTGTGGAACGCCGGACGCCTGATCGTCGGCCTGATCGGCCAGGCACCTGCCACACCCCAGGGCGATCCGGTCTGGACGCTGGCCGACAAGTTCATCCTTGGGCGCCTGAAACAGCTTACGCGCGATGCCGAGCGCCTGTTCCAGGGCTTCCAGTACGGCGAAGCAGGCCGGTTGATTTACGACTTCTTCTGGAGCGAGTTCGCCGACTGGTACCTGGAAATTGCGAAACTGCAACTGGCAGAAGGCGGCGACCGGGCCTTCTACACGGCGAGTCTCGCCACCCGCATCTTCGATGCGATTTTACGCCTGTTGCACCCCTTCACGCCTTTCGTCACCGAAGAGCTATGGGGCCACCTGAAGCGCGCCAGCCAAGAACATTCCTCTCAGCTGCTTTCTCACAACGGCGCGTGGGAAGAAGCGCTGATCGTGGCGCGCTGGCCCGAACCCATGGCCGACGAAGGCTGGGAAGAAGAGGCCATCGCCAGCTTCCACCTGCTGCAAGAAGTCGTGCGCGCCATCCGTAACTTGCGCTCGGAAAAGAACGTCAAGCCGAGCCAAAAATTGGCCTGTACGTTTGTGGCGTCGCGAGAAAGCGGCACTTACCAGGCCATGGCCGATTCCTGCCGTGTGATCGCCTTGCTGGCCGGCCTGGAGGCTTCACGTATCGCGCTTCACGAAGCGCCGGCCGCCAAGCCCGAGAATCACGTCTCCCTCGTTGCCGGCGGCATCGAAATTTTCTTACCCTTAGCCGAACTGGTCGATCCGGCCGAGGAACGCGCCCGCCTGGAAAAAGAGCTGGCCGAGGCCGGCGGGCAGATCGCCCGCCTGGAAAAGCTCTTGAACTCCGATTTCGCCAACAAAGCCCCGGCGGCCGTGGTGCAAAAAGAGCGCGAGAAGCTGGCCGCCTACCAGGAAACGGCCGCAAAGATCAAAGCGCAAATCGCCTGAGGGCGTACATGCGCTGCCATCGCAACCGAAAAGACGCCTTCCGTATCTCGGAAGGCGTCTTTTCGGTTTTTTTACCTCGGCCAGGCGCCAAAAGCTCAATCTTCGGCTGCTTCCAGCCCCAGGTATTCGGCAACAGCCTTGTGCATGGCAAAGATGCTGTTTTTCACATCCTCGTAGGGCAAGCCGGCAGCCATCGCATCCAGCACCGGCTGGTACAATTCCTCCGGCAGGCCGGCGTTTGTGGCCGCCTTTTCGATGCCGGTATACAGGCTGTCGTTCAAAGAAGTGTCTTTGCCTTCGGCGGGCGGCAAATACAGCAGCGTGGCCAGCATGGACTTTACCGCCAGGGCAACCTGCTGCCCTTCGGCTTCACCGAGGTTTTTCTCTGCATACGCCTGCAAAACAGGCCCGGCTTCGTCGAGCAGATAGTGGATGGCTGCGGCGCTGTCGTTCACCTTGTCACCGCTGCTCTCAAAAAGCGGAGGTAACTCGATTCCCAGGTAGTCGGCCATGATCTGATTGTTCGCCGACATACGCTCGACCACGTCTTCCGACACCCCCTCGGCCCGTCCCACGGCAAGCATACTCAGGTTACTGGACAACCGCCACAACACCAGGTTGGGTGAGATTTCACCGGCGGTACTCGAAGTTGCCGTAGGTTCGGTCGTAGCCGTAGGTTCGACGGTAGGCGTGTGGGTTGGAAGCGCCGTCGGCGAGGTTGTCTGAGTCGGTTGCGGCGTGGCGCTTGGTGCCGTGCTCGGCGTAGCCTGTGGGGCGCTGCCGCTCGAGCAGGAAGCCACCAGCACGGCCGTTACAAGCACAAAAAGAAAACGGACAGTCAACTGGGCATTCATTAAATCACTCCTTTGTGTAGGACCCGGAAGGTTTATAACGCCTATCATACCCGGGCCGCAAAGTGCCACATGCAAGTTTTGTGCAAAAAAAGTGCACGAAGACCGGCACCTTACAAAATTGCCATCTTGACACAACTTCAACGCCTATGATAAACTCGCAGCCTCTCATGAAGTTCTAAGAAAGGACACCCCACCAGATGACAAACGTACGCTTTTACATCGCCGTCAAAACGAACGATCTCCCAATCGCTTCTTTTGCCTTGTCGGGGTGCGCCTGTTGACCTTTTAGCCTCTCGTTGATTGCTCAAAGCCACGGCGCTCCCCAAGCCCGTGGCCTTTTTGTTTCCCTCTTCGCCCTCTGCGGCCACGGTGTGCAAGCTCCGTGGCCGTTTTTTTGTCACGTTTCGACCGGTAGCCGCATTAATTCAAGCCATTCGGTAGTCCATTCTTCCAAAAATCCACACTTCGGCAGTCTGTTATTCGTAAATCGTACCCCGGTGTTCGTAAACAATGGTTGAACGGCCGGGTACGAGCCAACCTTCGGAGCCTTTATGACCCAACTCACCACCCCTTTCCCGCACGAGTACGATTTTCGTAAAGCCATCGCCAGGTATCGCCTGGCCGGGCTGTGGCGCATGATGACGGGCTTCCGCCTGTCCTACCTCGGCGCGGCCCTGGCACTGACGGTTTCGGCGCTGGCGCGCACCGGCAACACGCTGCTCATGGGACGCTTTGCCGATCGACTGCTGGCGTACGACTCGGCGCAGTCATCGCTCGATCAATTCAGCCGCATGGCGGCCCTGTTTGCGCTGGCCTTCCTGGGCATCGCCCTGCTCGAAGGAGCGATGAGCTTTCTCAGCGGCCGGCTTTCTGCCTACACGTCCGAAGGCGTCATCCGCCGGCTGCGCAACTTCGTCTTCGACCACACGCAGCGCCAACCCTTCAGCTATCACGACAAGACGCCGACGGGTGAAGTCATCGAGCGCAGTACGTCCGATGTGGACGCCGTGCGGCGCTTCATCGCCGACCAATCGATCGGCATCTGGCGGGTCGCCGTGATCTTCGTGATCAATTTCACAGCGATGGCGTTCTTCAACCTTAAGCTGGCCTTGATCTCGATCATCGCCATGCCGATCATTGTCGGCGTCTCGCTGTACTTCTTCCGCCTCGTTACCAAGGCCTACGAAGCCTACCAGGAGCAGGAAGCCAAGCTCTCGACCACCCTGCAAGAAAACCTGACCGGTGTACGCGTGGTGAAGGCCTTCGCCCGCCAGCAGTTCGAGATCGACAAGTTCGAAAAAGAAAACTGGGAGAAGTTCACGCTCGGCCGGAAGCTCTCCATCATGCACACGCTGTTCTGGCCGCTTTCCGATATCGTTTGCTCACTGCAAATGATCGGTGGCTTCGTCACGGCGGCGCTGCTGGTCATCAACGGTGAGATCACACCGGGCGCATACATCGCTTACGTCGGGCTGCTCGGCTGGTTGATCTGGCCGATGCGCAACCTGGGCCGCTTGATCGTGCAGGCTTCTTCGGGCATGGTTTCTTACAACCGTGTGATGGACATCATCAAGCGCGAGCAGGAACCGCTCACCGACGGGCTTAGCCTCAGCGAAAAGCCACGCGGCGAAGTGGCCTTTGAAAACGTCTCGTTCAAATACGCCGACGCCGACGAGCCGGTTTTGAAAAACGTGACCTTCTCGTGCCAGCCGGGGCAGTCTGTGGCCTTGCTGGGCTCCACCGGTTCAGGCAAGACGACGTTGGTGAATCTGCTACCCCGCTTTTACGACTACACCGATGGCCGCATTTTGCTGGACGGCGTAGAACTGAAAGAATACGCCCGCCAGTACATGCGCAGCCAGGTCGGCATCGTCGAACAAGAGCCGTTCCTGTTTTCACGTTCGATCCGCGAAAACATCACCTACGGCGTCGGGCGGGACGTATCGCAGGAAGAAGTCGAAGCTGCGGCCGAAGCCGCCGCCATTCATGGGGTCATCACCACCTTCCGCGAAGGGTACAACACCCTGGTCGGCGAAAAGGGGGTGACGCTCTCCGGCGGGCAAAAGCAACGCGTGGCCATCGCCCGCACCATCCTGAAGAACCCGCGCATCCTGATCCTGGATGACTCGACATCCTCCGTCGACACGGAGACCGAAGCCTGCATTCGCAGCGCGCTGGACGAACTGATGGAAAACCGGACCACGTTCATCATCGCTCACCGCATCCAAAGCGTGATGGATGCCGACTTGATCCTGGTGATGGACAAAGGCAGCGTCATCCAGAGCGGCACGCACGAAGAGCTACTGGCGCAGGAAGGCATGTACCGCCGCATTTACGACATTCAAACCCGCATCGAAAGCGAACTGGAACAGGACATTGCGGGCGTGATCAGCAACAACTGAAAGCCGCCAGGCTTTCCAACCCTCACTGGAGATAATGAAATGCCTGAAATCGAACTTGAAGAGGATGAGTTCACCGGACAACTGACCGGAAACGTGGTGAAACGCATTGCGCAGTTATTGAGACCTTACTGGAAATGGGTATTGAGCTTTGTGCTGGCAATCGGGATCGTGTCTGCATTGGATGGGATCTTCACCATCATCAACAAAAATATCATCGACTCGAGCGTGGTCGGGCGCGACGCCAGCGCCCTGGGCCGGCTGGCGGCCATGTACATCGGCCTGATGCTCGTGCAGTCCGTCGGTGTGTTCACGTTCATCTATCTGGCTGCCGTGTTGGGCGAACGCCTGAACTACGACCTGCGCAAGAAGATGTTCAAGCATCTGCAAGACCTTTCGCTGTCGTACTACAGCCAGAACTCGGTCGGGCGGCTGATGTCACGCGTCACATCCGATTCTGAACGCGTCTCGCAACTGCTCACCTGGGGCCTGATCGACGTCACCTGGGCCACGATCAATATCACCACGTCGGCGATCTTCATGTTCACCATCAACTGGCGTTTGACGTTGATCGTGTTGGCCGTGCTGCCCGTTCTGATTGGGGTAGCGGTGTGGTTCCGCAAGCTGATCCTGAAAGAGTACCGCGCCTCACGCAAGGCGAACTCGAAAATCACCGGGGCATACAACGAAAACGTGACCGGCGTGCGCGTGGTGAAAGCGCTTGGACGAGAAGCAGGCAACCTGGAAGAGTTCAAGCAACTGACGCAGGAAATGTACCGCGCCAGCTATCGCTCCGCCTGGCTCTCGGCGCTCTTCCTGCCCAGCGTCCAGATGATCTCGGCCTTCGTCTTGAGCGCTATCGTCTGGTACGGCGGCGTGCAGTCCATCGCCGGGTACATCACGTTGGGTGGTATCCAGGCGTTCATTTCGTATGTCTCGTTCATGCTGTGGCCGATCCAGGACCTGGCGCGCGTCTACGCCGACATGCAAAACTCGATCGCCTCGGCCGAGCGCATCTTCAAGCTGCTGGACACGGTGCCCACCGTCAAGGACTTCGAGGGCGCAGGCGATCCCGGCAGCATCCAGGGCGCCATCGAGTTCGACCACGTCGATTTCTTCTACGATGACGAAGCCGACAAAGAGAACCCCACCCTGGTGCTGTCGAACTTCAACCTGGCAGTCAAGCCCGGCGAAACCATCGCCCTCGTCGGCCCTACCGGCGGCGGCAAGAGCACGATCGTCAATCTGGTATGCCGCTTCTTCGAACCAAAACGCGGCATGATCCGCATCAACGGGCAGGACTACACCTCGTTTACCCTGCACAGCATCCAGAGCCGCATCGGCGTCGTGCTGCAAACCCCGCACCTGTTCTCCGGCACCGTACGTGACAACCTGCGCTACGGGCGCCTGGATGCAACGGATGAAGAAATCGAGGAAGCAGCCAGGCTGGCCGGCGCCCACGATTTCATCGTCACGTTGGAAAAAGGCTACGACACGCAGGTCGGCGAAGGCGGCAACCTGCTCTCGACCGGCCAGAAACAACTTATCAGCCTGGCGCGTGCCGTGCTAGCCAGGCCAGAAATCTTCATCATGGATGAAGCCACCAGTTCGGTGGACACGCTGACCGAAGCGTTGATCCAAAAAGGCATGGAGCACCTGATGCAGGGCCGCACCAGCTTCGTGATCGCCCACCGTCTCTCCACCATCCGCCGCGCCGATCGCATCATCGTCATCGAAGGCGGCAAGATCACGGAAATGGGCACGCACGCCGAACTGCTGCGCCTGGGTGGACACTATTACCGTCTCTACACGCAACAGTTCCGCCACGAGCGCGAGCTGGTCTACGGAGACGCTTTTGGCGGCAACGGTCACGGCAACGGCTCGAAAGCGGCGCAAGAAACCGAAGAAAAAGTAAAGGCCAGCTAAGGAAGCCCGGTTTCTCCGCCTCCGGTGCAAGTATCCCCATATAAAAGCAGCGCGGCAGCAAAAACCGCGCTGCTTTTATATGGGGTGCGTTCCACATTAATGCCTGCCCACGCATTTTACGCAACAAAAGTACAGAATCAAGAGCGAAGTTAGGGTTATGCCGCTTTATGCGGGTTAGGGTGGATGAAAACGCGGCAAAAAAGCTTTTTTGAAGGTAATCTGTTGTATAATCTTTGACGTCACGCCGCAGCGGGCATCTCTTCATTCAATTCATCCCCCAAGTATTTCTTGCTGAAGTGGTTGTAAGGCGGGGTAGGATGGTACAGACACCACCCCGTATCTTGTTTACTATTAATTGGATGGGCGGCCAGGCCGTTTGTTTACGGGAGAATATGCTTGTATGGAAACCCTCTTCATTGCCCCAACAACCTTCACCATCGGAACCCCCTCGCAATATCGTGCCTACGCCCTACACAATTACCGGCAGCTATCTCAGATTCAAAGGCTTTCAGAGGAAGAAAGGTTCGCCATCGACGTCGTGGCCCGCGTGTTTCCCTTCAAGACCAATTCGTATGTAGTTGATGAACTGATCGATTGGGAAAGCGCACCGAATGACCCCTTGTTCCTGCTCAACTTTCCGCATCGCGACATGCTCCGGCCCGATCATTTTGACACCATGGCAAACCTGCTGCGGCGCAACGCACCGGAGACGGAAATCCGTACGGTGGCAAACCGGATTCGCATGGCGTTGAACCCACACCCCGCCGGGCAAATGGAAGCAAACGTTCCCTCCCTTGAGGGCGAAAAGCTGCGCGGCGTCCAACATAAGTATCGCGAAACAGTGCTGTTCTTTCCAAGCCAGGGCCAGACCTGCCATGCCTACTGCACATTCTGCTTCCGGTGGCCACAGTTTGTCGGCGTGGGAGATTTCAAATTCGCCATGCGCGAGAAAGCGCTTCTGTTCGAATACCTGCAACAGCACACCGAAGTCACCGATTTGCTGATCACCGGCGGCGACCCGCTGGTCATGCGGGCGTCCGTCCTGGCCGATTACCTGCTGCCACTGCTGGAGAAGCGCTTCAGCCACATTCGCACGATCCGCCTGGGCAGCAAGGCGCTGGCTTACTGGCCCTATCGTTTTCTGACCGACGACGACGCCGGTTACCTGTTGGCGCTCTTCGGCCAGTTGCACCAGGCGGGTAAGCACGTCACTCTCATGGCGCATTTCAACCACCCACGCGAGTTGAAAACCGCGGCTGCGCGTGAAGCCATCGAGCGGATCTGCCAGAGCGGTGTGCAAATCCGCACCCAGTCGCCGCTGCTGGCGCATATCAACGATCAGGCCGATCTGTGGCGTGATATGTGGCGGCAGCAAGTCGTTTTGGGTTGTGTCCCTTATTACATGTTCGTCGTACGCGACACGGGCGCGCAGCACTTCTTTGGCGTACCGCTGGCACGCGCCTGGGAAATTTTCCGCCAGGCCTACCAGGGCGTCAGCGGGCTGGGACGCAGCGTACAAGGGCCTTGCATGTCCACCTATCCGGGCAAAATTCAGGTCCTAGGGGTCAACGAAATCCGGGGCGAACGGGTGCTCAGCCTGCGTTTCGTGCAGGGACGCAATCCCGACTGGGTGCTGCGCCCATTTTTTGCACGCTACGATCCGCGCGCTGCTTGGCTACACGAATTAAAGCCTGCCTTCGGCGAGGAAAAGTTTTTCTTCGAAGAATAAATCGATCATCCGTCACGAAAAGGTCTCGCTTATGTCCCTCGAATCTGTTATGCTGCCTGCACAACCCCCACCATCACTCCATACACAAAATCAATTCCCCTACCGGCAAGCCTGCCTGCACACACTGTTCGAGGAACAGACTCAGCGCACGCCCGACGCACCCGCCTTGGTCTACCAAGCACAGGTCCTTTCCTATCAGGCGCTCAACCGGCGCGCCAACCAGTTGGCCCACCGCCTGCAAAAATTGGGCGTTGGCCCAGAAACCCTGGTGGGCATCTGCATGACGCGCACCCCCGATTTGATCGTGGCCCTGCTGGGCGTACAAAAAGCCGGCGCAGCTTACGTACCGCTCGACCCAGCCTACCCGCCCGAGCGAATCGCCTTTATGCTGGAAGACACACGCGCACCGGTCCTGCTGACGCAGCAGTCCCTGCTTCCCAACCTGCCACCGGCTCAGGCGCGTAGCCTGTGCCTGGACCGGGACTGGGACGCCATCGGCGGTGAAGCGGAAAGCAACCCGAGCAGCAGCGTCATGGCGCAAAACCTGGCCTATATCATTTACACATCCGGCTCCACCGGGCGCCCCAAGGGGGTGACGATCACGCACGCCAATGCAGCCGCACTGCTGGCCTGGGCCACACGCCTCTTTGCGGGCGAGCACCTGCGCGGGGTGCTGGCAGCCACGTCGGTATGTTTCGATCTCTCGGTATACGAAATCTTCTTGCCTCTGAGCGTGGGTGGCAAAATCTTGCTGGCCGAAAATGCCCTACAACTGCCCGCTTTACCCCATCGAGAAGACGTGACCCTGGTCAACACCGTCCCTTCGGCCATGGCAGAACTGGCGCGCACGCACGGTGTGCCCGCCTCGGTACGCATCGTCAACCTGGCCGGCGAACCGCTGCGCCAGGTGCTGGTAGAAAAGATATACCGGGAGTTTCCCCACGTCGAAGCCGTGTACAACCTGTACGGGCCATCGGAAGACACAACCTACTCGACGTGGGCCTGCATCGCCTCGGATGATGCCGGCGAGCCTTCTATCGGACGCCCGATCGACAATACCCAGGCTTACATTCTGGATGCCGGCTTGCGCCCCACCCCCATCGGGGAAGCCGGCGAGCTGTACCTGGGCGGCGATGGCGTCTCACGCGGCTATCTCAACCGCCCGGAATTGACGGCCGAGCGTTACCTGCCCAATCCTTTCAGTGGGCGGCCGGGCGCCCGGCTGTATCGCACCGGCGACCTGTGCCGTTACCGGGCAGACGGCCAGATCGACTTTTTGGGACGCCTGGATCACCAGGTGAAAATCCGCGGCTTTCGCATCGAGCTGGGAGAAATCGAAGCCGTACTCAGCCACCACCCGAATATCGAAAGCCAGGTGGTCATCGCTCACACGGACGAAAGCGGTGAAAAGAAGCTGGTAGCCTACTTTACCGCACGCCAGGCCTCGTCTCCGAGCGTACGGGAACTACGGCAGCACTTACAGGCCAACCTGCCCGAGTATATGCTGCCGTCACTCTTCATCCGCCTCAAAGAGATGCCGCTCAACCCGAACGGCAAGATCGACCGCAAGGCGCTCCCCGCGCCGGAAAACGCCCCTGCGGAACGTCAGCAGGCCTACGTGGCGCCCCGCAACCCATCCGAAGCAACCCTGGCCGAGATCTGGGGTGAGGTACTGAATGTAGCGACGGTGGGCATTCACGACGATTTCTTCGAATTGGGTGGGCACTCCCTGCTGGCCACGCAGGTGCTGACGCGCGTGCGGGAGAAGTTACGCGTGAACCTCTCACAACGAGAGCTGTTCGATGCGCCAACCATTGCCGCGCTGGCAGCCGTGATCGCCGAGTCCGGTAAACGGTGGTCACCGCTGCCGGCCATCCAGGCAGCCGACCGCAGCGGGCACCTGCCGCTTTCGTTTGCCCAACAAGAGATGTGGTTTGTCGAACAGTACACCCCAGACACCCCGATCTACAACATACCGGCCGTTTTTGAACTCCACGGAACCCTGGATGCCGACACCCTGCAGCGTGCCCTGGGCGAAATCGTGCGCCGCCACGAAATCCTGCGAACGGTTTTTCACCAGGAAAACCACCAGCCGGTTCAGGTGATCTTGCCGGCTGCGCCAGTCCCGTTCGAGATCGTTGATTTGCAGGCCATTCCCGCACCCGAACGCGACGGCGCCGCGCGCCGCCAGATGTTAGAGGCCGCCCGGAAGCCGTTTGGTTTACACCGGGGTCCGTTGGTCAAGGCACTCTTGCTTCGCCTGGCACCGGACCGGCATCAACTCTTGCTCACAATCCACCACATCGTCAGCGATGGCTGGACGACCGGCCTGATCCTGCAAGAGCTGGCGGCACTCTACCAGGCGTTCGGCCACCAGAAAACCTCACCGCTGCCCGAACTGCCAGTGCAGTTTGCCGACGTGGCCCACTGGCAGCACGCCATCTGGCAGGGAGAACGGTTACAGCAAGAACGTAACTTCTGGCAGGCGCATTTTGGCGGTGAACTGGCGCTGCTGATGCTGCCTTCCGACCGCCTGCGCCCGCCGCGCCAGACCTTTCACGGGGCACGTATCAACCACCCATTGCCGGCCGGCCTGATCGAAGCCCTGGAACGTGCAGGACGCCGCACGAACACCAGCCTGTTCATGGTCATGCTGGCAGCGTTCGAAGTGCTGCTCTACCGTTACACCGGCCAGAGCGACATCATCGTCTGCACGCCGACGGCCAGCCGCAGCCAACGCGAGTTCGAAAACATGGCCGGGTTGTTTGTCAACACCCTGCCGCTGCGCAACGACCTTTCCGGTGAACCGACCTTCGAACACCTGCTCGAGCAGGTTCGCCAGACGACGCTCGAATTCCTGGCACACCAGGATTTCCCGCTGATCAAGATCATGGACTGCCTGCAAATTCCGCACAACACGGCCTACAACCCGCTCCTGCAGCATATGTTTGCTGTGCAAAACGTGCCGGTCGATCGTGCACAACTGCCAGGTCTGAACATGCACTTTACCGAGGAACTGGATAACGGCACGGCCAAGTGCTCGTTGAGCCTGTTCGTCGAATTCACGCAGGAGCTTCCGTTCGTGGTCGCTGAGTACAATACCGATCTGTTCGAAGAAGCCACTATCGTACGCTTGCTGGAACAATACCAGTACCTGTTAGAAAGCGTTTTGAGCGATCCCGCACAGCCGATCGGCATGCTGCCCATGCTGCCGCCGCACGAACGCCGGCTGTTGTTGGCAGACTGGAACGACACGGCCAGAGAGTTTCCGGCAGAATGCCTCCATGAGCTGGTCAGTTTGCAGGCCGCGCGCACGCCCCTGCAAACTGCCGTCTGCTTCGAAGGGCAGGCACTTTCTTACGGTGAACTGGAGCGGCGCGCCAACCAATTAGCCCATGCCTTGCGCGCCCGCGGGATCGGCCAGAATCAGTGCGTCGGCATCTGCCTGGAACGCTCGCCGGATCTGGTGGTCGGCCTGCTGGGCATTCTCAAGGCAGGGGGCGCATACCTGCCGCTCGATCCCGGCTTCCCGGCAGAGCGCCTGGTCTACACGTTGGCCGACTCTGGTGCATCGCTCTTGCTCACGACGCAAGACCTGCGTACGCGCTTCCCCGGTTTTACGGGCACAGTCATCGACCCGCAGGCGAATGAAATCCGGCTCCAGCCTGAAACCACGCCACACAGCGCCGCTTCGGCCGAAGACGTTGCCTATATTATTTACACGTCAGGTTCCACCGGTAAACCCAAGGGCACGCTGATTCCGCACCGTGCGATCGTCAATTTCCTGAACAGCATGCGCCGCCAACCGGGTTTCGAACCCGGCGAAATCCTGCTGTCGGTGACAACGATTTCGTTCGACATTGCGGGGCTTGAAATCTTCCTGCCGCTGGTTGCCGGCGGGCAAGTCACGTTGGTCAGCCGCGAGGTGGCCGGCGATGGTCTACAGTTACGCACCGCACTGGAAGGCTCCGGTGCAACAATCATGCAGGCAACGCCTGCCACGTGGCGCTTGCTGCTGGACGCCGGCTGGGCCGGCAGCCCACAGTTAAAGATTTTGTGTGGCGGCGAAGCGCTGCCGCCCGACCTGGCCGCTACGCTTTGCGAACGTGGCGCATCCTTGTGGAATCTATACGGCCCCACCGAAACAACCGTCTGGTCTACCGTAATGCGATTGGAAAAAGGCCAACCCGTACGCATCGGCCGGCCGATCGACAACACACAGTGTTTCGTGCTCGACGCCCACCAACAGCCGGTTCCGATCGGCGTGCCGGGCGAGCTGTACATCGGCGGCGCCGGGCTGGCGCATGGTTACCTTAACCGGCCGGAATTGACCGCCGAAAAATTCGTCGAACACCCCTTCAGTCCCGGAAAACGCCTGTACCGCACAGGGGATCGGGTGCGCTATCGTCCCGATGGCAGCCTGGAGTATATCGAGCGAATGGATTTCCAGGTCAAATTGCGTGGTTACCGCGTCGAACTGGGCGAAATCGAATCCGTTCTATCGCAGCAGCCAGCCGTCAAGTCTGCCGTCGTTGTCGTACACCCGGGGCCGGGCGGGCCGCAACTGGTGGCTTATTTTGTGCCTGCCAAGTCGCCTGCTCCCCAGGCGGACGAGTTGCGCCGCCACTTACGCCACAGCCTGCCTGATTACATGATCCCGGCCATTTTCGTCAGCCTGGATGAATTCCCCTTAACTGCGAACGGCAAGATCAACCGCCTGGCTTTGCCAGCCCCTGAGGCAGGTCCATCGGGGCCGATCGAATTCGTGGCGCCGTCCACCCCCTTCGAAGAGATTGCGGCCGATATTTTCCGGGAAGTGCTCAACGCCGAGATCATCAGCATCCACCACAATTTCTTCGACGATCTTGGCGGGCACTCCCTGCTGGCTACGCAGGTGATCTCGCGCATTTTTGACCAGTTCGACGTTAGATTGCCTGTCAGAACACTGTTCGAAGCGCCCACCCTGGCAGAGTTTGCACCGCAGATCGAGCAGGCCGTGATCGCCCGCATCCAAAACATGGACGAGACAGAAAAACAACGATTGCTGACCGCCTAAGCCACCACCATGACCCAATCGACACCTTTGACTTCCACCGACCAGGCCTTGTTGGCAAAAATTTTGCAGCAGGCACGTCAGAAAAAAACGATCGCCCATACCATCACGGCCCGCCCGACCGATCGGCCGGTGACGCTTTCTTTTGCACAACGCCGCCTGTGGTTCCTCGATCAGTGGGAACCGGGTAGCCCGGCGTACAATATTTCCATGGCCTTTCATTTGCAAGGCGACCTGGACACGGACGCCCTGCGCCGGGCCTTCGCAGAAATCGTGCGGCGGCACGAGGTACTGCGCATGGTTTTCACCTTGCACGAGGAAGAACCGGTCCAGGTGCCGCACCCCGACCCTGTGCTGCCACTTGTAGTAGAAAACCTGGAAACGCTCCCTGAAGCCGAACGCCTGGCAGCGGCCTGCCAGCAGGTCGACCAGGACGCCGCCAGGCCTTTTGCGCTGGATCGAGATTTGCCCATCCGCGTGCGCCTGTTTCGCCTGGACCAGGCCGGACACGTCCTGCACGTCAACATCCATCACATTGCTTCGGACGGCTGGTCGTTGGGCATCCTCTGCAAGGAACTGGAAGCGCTGTACACCGCCTACCGGGCCGGGCAGCCTTCGCCGCTACCCGAATTGCCGGTCCAATACGCCGATTTCGCCCACTGGCAGTGCCAATGGCTACAAGGCGAGACGCTGGAAAGGCAATTGGGTTACTGGAAGGAAAAGCTCCAGGGTGCACCGGGCGTGCTCGAACTGCCCACCGACCACGCCCGTCCGGCGGTACGTACGTACCGTGGAAAAACGTTCAATGTAGCCCTGCCCACCATGCTCGGCCAGGGCGTCAAGACGCTGGCGCAGCAAGAAGGCGTGACCCCGTTCATGATCCTGCTGTCCACCTTCCAACTGCTGCTGTATCGTTACACCGGACAGGCCGATATCGTCGTCGGCACGCCCATCGCCGGTCGCAACCTATCGGAAATCGAAGGCTTGATTGGGTTCTTCGTCAACACCCAACTGATTCGCACCGATCTGTCCGGCAACCCGAGCGGGCGCAGCCTGATCGAACGGGTGCGCCAGGCGACTCTGGACGCTTTCGACCACCAGGACCTGCCGTTCGAGAAGCTGGTAGAAGAGCTGCACCCCCAGCGTGACTTGAGTCACAATCCACTCTTCCAGGTGATGTTCAATCACCAGCCGGGAACGCATGAACAACTGAAGCTGCCCGGCCTACAAGCGCAACGCCTGAACGTCGAAAGCGGCACGGCCAAGTTCGATCTCAACTTCCACTTCCAGGAACTGGCCGGCGAACTCGATCTGACCGTCACGTACAACACCGATCTGTTCGAAGACAGCACCGTTCGACGGATGGTGGCGCACTATCAGGCCCTGCTTCAAAACCTGCTCGAAGCGCCACAGCAGCCGATCGCAAAACTAGGCCTGTTGACGCCCGGCGAGGAGACCCAGTTGCAACAGTGGGCGGCGACTGACGTCGACTATCCCGAGGCGACCTACCTGCACACCCTCTTCGAGCGGCAGGCCGAGCAAACACCCGAGCGCGCCGCCGTGTACGTAGACGATGTTTCCTACACCTATGGCGAGTTGAACGCGCGCGCTAACCAACTGGCCCATTACCTGCGCAGCCTGGGCGTGCAACCGGATGTACGCGTCGGGCTTTTCATGGAACGTTCGCTCGACATCATGGTGGCCTTGCTCGGCATCTTAAAAGCGGGCGGCGCATACGTGCCGATCGACCCGATCTACCCGCCCGATCGGGTACGCTTCATGTTGGAAGACGTCGACGTCTCAATCGTGTTGACCGAATCGGCGCTGGCAAGCAACCTGCCAGGCATAGACACACTGAACGTAGTAAGCCTGGATCGCGAATGGCCCAACATTGCCGCCCACGAGCGCAGCAACCCAAACGTACCGGTGGCGCGCAACAATCTCATGTACGTCCTGTTCACATCCGGCTCTACCGGGCGGCCCAAAGGCGTGGCCGTCGAGCACCGCAATTACATCAACTACTTCCAGGGCATCGTGCGACGCATGCCCCTGGAAGCGGGGATGCACTTTGGCATGGTCTCTACCTTCGCCACCGACCTGGGGACGATCACCTTTTGGGGTGCGTTTTACGTGGGTGGCACGGTGTTTATTGCCTCCTACGAACGCGCGACCGATCCCGAAGCGCTGGCAGCCTACTATCGCCGCCACAGAATCGATGTCTTCAAGCTCGTTCCCAGCCACTTCGAAGCCCTGCTGGATGGCAGCGATCCGGCTGCCATCGTTCCCAAGAAGCTGCTCATCATCACGGGCGAGGCCAGCTACTGGGACACCGTCGCCAAAACCAGGCGTTTCAATCCCACCTGCGTCGTCCAGGACCACTACGGGGTCACGGAGACGACCTGCGCCACGCTGGTGTACGAGGCCCCGCTGCAAATTCCTGAGGGGCATGGCCCGGCTCTGCCGAAGGGCTTTCCGTTAGGCAACGTACGAATCCACATCCTGGACGATGAAATGCGGCCCACACCGATTGGCGTGCCGGGCGCGCTGTACATCGGCGGCGCCGGCGTGACGCGCGGCTACGTCAACCGCCCGGCGCTAACGGCCGAACGGTTCATTCCCGACCCCTTCAGCACCATTCCCGGGGCACGCCTGTACCAGACCGGCGACCTGGCCTGCTATCAGCCCGACGGCACGATGAAGCTGATCGGGCGCATGGATTTCCAGGTCAAGATTCGCGGCTATCGCATCGAGTTAGGCGAAATCGAAACGCTGCTCAGGCGCGCCGACGCCATACAGGACGCCGTGGTCGTCGCCCGACGTGACAACGGAGAAGACCGCCTGGTGGCCTACGTGGCCCCCAAGGCCGAATGCGCCGAGGGGGTCTCCGTTCAGACGCTGCGCGAAAACCTGCGCGCCCAACTGCCGGAGTACATGGTGCCCACCGCCTTTGTCGTCCTGGAAAGAATCCCGCTCAACCCCAACGGCAAAGTCGATCGCTTTGCCCTGCCCGCACCAGAAGCAGCCGCATACGAGGCGGCCTCACACGTGCCACCGCGCGACGCCGTCGAGACGGCGATGGCGGCGATCTGGTGCGAGATTCTAACACTGGAAAAAGTAGGCATCGACGACAACTTCTTCGACCTGGGCGGCGATTCGTTCAAGGCCATCCGCGTCGTACGCAAGCTGAACCAGGCCGAGGCCGGCGGTGTCGTGAGCGCCATGGACCTGTTCAAGATGCCCACCATTCGTCAGTTGGCGGCGCGCCAACAGCAGCCGGAACAGCGCCAAAACCGCCCTGCCGGCTTGCTCCACGAACTGACTCGGCCGGTCGGCGTGCAGGAAAAGACACTCAACCTGGTCTGCGTTCCATACGGGGGTGGCAGCGGCATCCTGTTCCAGCCACTGGCCAACGCCATGCCGGCCGGGTTTTCGTTGTACGCCGTGCAAATTCCCGGTCACGATTACAGCCACCCAGAGGAAGCGCTCCTGCCACTAGAAGAAGTCGCCCGACAGTGCGCGGCAGAAATCATCCGCGATTTGCAAGGACCGGTGGCCTTGTACGGCCACTGCGTGGGAGGCGCCCTGGCGCTGGAAATCACACGCCAATTGGAAGCGCAGAACTTCCCCGTTGCTGGGTTGATCATGGGCGCGCATTTCCCTTCGTCACGTCTGCCGGGCAAATTGTTCGAAACCCTGCACCGGCTGCTGCCGCTCGATCGCTGGACCTCCAGCCGGACAATTTACGAGGGATTGCGCGCCTTGGGCGGTTTTTCGGGCGAAATGGACGCGCAAGAGCGTGAATTTGTCGTTCGCAGCCTGCGCCACGACGTATCCGAAAGCGAAGATTACTACACCGAAGCATACGCCGATATGCAGCATACCAGGCTGCACACTCCCGTTCTGTGTATTGCGGGACAGCGCGATCGCTCGACAGAGTTTTACGAAGAAGAGTACCTCGAGTGGGATTACTTCACCGAGTCCGTCAGCCTGGCCGTCATCCCCAATGCCGGGCACTACTTCCTGAAGCACCAACCGGTTGAACTGGCGCAGGCCATCGAGCATCAGGCAAAAAGCTGGAAAAGCAAAACGGGCGCCGCGCCGGAGGCACAAGGCCCCAGGCCGGTTGCTACCCGCCCGGGGCGGCGCCAGGCGGCCACACCACGCCTGCAAACCTTCTTCCTGGTCGTGCTGGGGCAGTTGATCTCCCTGATCGGAACCGGCTTAACCGGCTTCGCCTTGAGCGTCTGGGCGTACCAGGAAACCGGCTCGGTAACGCAGCTCTCGACCATTCTGGTGGCGGCCTTTCTGCCGGGCATCCTGATCCTGCCCATTTCCGGGGCGCTGGCCGATCGCCACGATCGCCGGTTGATCATGCTGATCAGCGATTCGCTGGCCGTCTGTGGGGTCTTCATGCTGGCCCTGCTGCTGTGGAGCGGCCATCTCCAGTTGTGGCACGTTTACATCACTGCCAGCATCGGATCGATCGCCAGCGCCTTGCAGCGCCCGGCCTATATTGCCGCAATCACGCAGCTGGTACCCAAGCGTTACCTGGGACAGGCAAACGGCATCACACAGTTCGGCCTGGCGGCCAGCGATTTGTTAGCGCCGCTTCTGGGCGGTTTCCTGGTTGTCGCCATTGGGTTGCAGGGTATCATTCTGGTGGACTGCGTCAGTTTCTTGTTTGCCATCTTCACCCTCGCCGTCGTGCGTTTCCCCAACACGCTCTTCCACCGGCAGGAAGAGACCTTTTGGCAGGCCATTACAGGAGGCTGGTTTTACATCATCCGCCGCCCGAGCCTGGTCGCCATGGTCCTGTTCTTCGTCGTTTTCAACTACCTGATCGCCATCGTCAATGTCGTTCAGACTCCACTGGTGCTGTCGTTTACATCGGCCGTCGTGCTCGGCATGGTCGTCGCAGCCAGCGGCCTGGGCACGTTAGTGGGTAGCTTGGTGATGGCGCTGTGGGGCGGCGCCCGCCGGCGCGCCGAAGGGATGGTCGGTTTCACACTGCCGCTTGGACTGGCTATTCTGATCTCGGGCCTGGCGCCGCACCCCATCTTTCCGGCCATCGGCATGTTCGGCTTCGGCATGGCCCTCACCCTGACCAACGCCCACTGGCAGGCGCTAATCCAAATGAAGGTCGGGCTGGAACTACAGGGGCGGGTGGTTTCGATGAACCAGATGCTGGGATGGTCGATGATCCCGATCGGCTTTCTCACGGCCGGCCCGCTGGTAGAGCGTGTCTTCGAACCGTGGATGATGAACGCCGATGGCGCGCTGGCCACCGGCATCCGTACGGCGATCGGCTCCGGCGCCGGGCGCGGTATGGGTCTGCTGATGATTGTAGTTGGCGCGCTTTACATCGCCCTGGCAATCGCCGGGTGGCTCTACCGCCCGCTGCGCTACATGGAAGATGTCCTTCCCGATGCCGTCCCGGACGCCGTAATCAGCGCAGACAAAGATCGCTTGCAGCAATTGGCCGACGAAGCCTGGGCCAGGAGCACCTCGAAGGCCTGAAAAGCAAGATGCGGTGCCGCCCGGGGCTGAGAACACACACCACCGTCCCGTGGAAGTGCGCCGCACCTGTCACAGCTTTTTCCAGACAGTCTCCCGGCGCCCAAGCCCTCACATCTTCGCCAGCAGTTCGGCCTTCTTGTGCTGAAACTCGGCGTCGGTAAGCACGCCGCGCTGGTGAAGTTCGGCCAGTTTGGCGATCATCACCGGGATGGAATCTCGCCCGTCGTTCTCGTTGGGACGTTCCAGCTTTTCTTTAGCGTTGAGCATGGCAGTTTTGAACTGGATGGGATTCTCGATGCGGCGAAACAGGTTCACCCCCAGCTCGCTGGCCGTCAGAATTTCCACGTCGCCGTAATCGAAGAGACGCCCCAGGACCGACTGGGTCATCTTGACGTCGTTGACCTTTTCGAGAGAAGAGTCGACGACGTTTTTGTTGAACGAACCCGAGATTTGGATCACGCGCCGCGTGGTGACCAGATACTGCCGGTTCCACCAGGCCAGCAAATCGTACGTCAGCGTGGCCAGCGGAATGAAAACCAGCAGCGCCCCAAGCACAAGCGGCAGCCAGGCGAGCGCCGGCAGCATGGTTGCGGCGATGGCAGCAATGATCAACAAGATCAGGATGGTCACGACTTCGGCCAGGATGGCGCTGACCACGGTGAACCAGTGCTGGCGGGCGATCAGCAGGACCTTTTCCTGCTCGCCCAACATGCTGTTGATGTAACCTCTTTGAGCCATGGGAACCTCCAACTACAGAGAATGAAGCGGATAAGACGAAGGCAGAAGTTATACTTCGTGGCAGGCTACCCAGTGACCGGGCTGCGCCTGGCGCCACTCGGGCGCCATCTCGGCGCAGTGTGGCAGGTGGCGGCTCAAGGCAAGCGGGCAGCGGGTGTGGAAACGGCATCCTGAAGGCGGGTCGAGCGGGCTGGGTACATCTCCTTCGAGCACCGTTCGCTGCTGCAAGCGGCTCTTTTTAGGGTCCGGGATGGGCACCGCCGACAGCAACGCCTGGGTGTACGGATGCAATGGATTTTCGTACAAGTCGTCACGCGCGGCCGATTCGACCAGCGCTCCCAGGTACATTACGGCGACACGATCGCAAATATGGCGAACCATGCTCAAATCGTGGGCAATGAAGAGATAAGTCAGCCCCAAACGATCCTGCAACTCTTCCAGCAGGTTGACGACTTGCGCCTGGATCGAAACATCCAGTGCGGAAATCGGTTCGTCGCAAACGACAAACGAAGGTTCCGAAGCCAAGGCACGTGCGATGCCGATGCGCTGGCGCTGCCCACCCGAAAACTCGTGCGGGAAACGGTTCAGGTGCCGGGCATTCAGCCCCACCAGGTGAAGCAACTCTTTCACACGTTCGCTACGATCGGACGGGTGCAGCAGCTTGTGCACACGCAAAGGCTCGCTGACGATGCTGTTGACCGTCCAACGGGGATTGAGCGACGCATACGGGTCCTGGAAAATCATCTGGGCCTTACGCCGGATCGCCAGCAGTTCGCCCCCCCGCGCCCGGTGAACGTCCTGGCCGTCAATCAGCACACGGCCGCCGGTCAATGGATAGAGCGCCAGGAGCGTACGCCCGGCAGTCGTTTTGCCACAGCCGCTCTCACCCACCAGCCCGAGCGTTTCCCCACGGTCGATGGTAAAAGAAATGCCATCGACGGCGTTCACCGTGCCCACCTGGCGCTGAAAAACCAACCCACGCAAAACCGGGAAATGCTTGGTAAGACGATCAACCTGAACGAGGGGCGCGGAATCGGTCATAGTACAGTAACGAAAGGGTTCAACGCAGTGTACCGGTGGTGATATCGATCCAGCAGGCCACCTGGTGGCCGGGGGCAACGACAGCCAACGGCGGAACGTGATTCCAGCAAAGCTCCTGGGCAAACGGGCAGCGCGGCGCAAACGGGCAGCCCCGCGGTTCGACCAGCAAACCCGGTGGGGAGCCGGGAATTGTTTTCAGCTTTTGTTCGCGGCGCCGATCGGCGCGCGGCAGGGCAGCCAGCAGGGCCAGTGTGTAGGGATGCTGCGGCGTCTCATATAAATCATCCACAGGGGCCTTTTCGACGATGAAACCGGCATACATGACCAGCACCCGGTCGGCCAGCCCGGCAACCACCCCCAGGTCATGCGTGATCCAGATCATCGACATGGCCAGTTCCTGGCGAAAACGCCTGACCAGATCGAGAATCTGCGCCTGGATGGTGACATCCAGGGCCGTCGTCGGCTCGTCGGCGATCAAAACAGCAGGCGTGCAGGCCAGCGCCATGGCGATCATCACGCGCTGGCGCATCCCGCCCGAAAACTGGTGCGGGTAGCTATCCAGGCGCCGGGCGGCGTCGGGAATACCGACGGCTTCAAGAAGTTCGAGCGCCCGCCGGTCGGCCTCCTGGCGGGAAATGCCCGCGTGAACGCGCAAGCCCTCCGTCATCTGGCGCCGGATGGAAAGCACGGGGTTGAGCGAAGTCATCGGGTCCTGAAAGATCATGGCAATCTCTTTGCCACGCACGGTTTCGAGCTGGCGCTCGCTCATTTGAAGCAGATTTTCGCCGCGATAGAACGCCTTGCCGCTGACGATCTCGGCGGGTGGCGTGGGGACCAGGCCCAGCAGCGAGAGCATGGTGACCGACTTGCCACAACCGCTCTCACCGACCACGGCCAGGGTCTCGCCTTCATCCAGCTTAAACGACACACCGTTGACGGCATACACCAGGCCTTCGGGCGTATGAAAACGAGTTTTCAAATCGGTGACTTCAAGCAGCGTGTTCATGTCAATCTCGTGGATCAAACGGTGCGGCTGCGTGGGTCCAGAGCGTCGCGCAGGCCATCACCGAGGAAGTTGATACTCAGCACCGTCAGGACGATCAGCAGGCCCGGGAACAACCACAGCCAGTAAGCGCCCTGATCGATGTATCCATAGGCGCCCTCGAGCATGTTACCCCAGGTCGCCGTTGGTGGGCGCACTCCCATCCCCAGGAAACTGATATAGGCTTCCAGGGTGATCGCATTGGCCACACCCAGGGTGGCAGAAACGACGATCGGGGCGATGCTGTTTGGCAGGATGTGCTGAAAGATGATCTGCCAGGTCGGTGTGCCCGTGGCGCGTGCCGCCAGGATGTATTCGTTCTCTTTGACGGCCAGGAACTGCGAGCGCACGATGCGCGCCAGGTAAGGCCAACTGGTCAGGCCGATGATCAAGATGATGATGATCACGCTGCCGCTGTACTCCCGGCCCAGGAGGGTGAGATTTGGAAGCTTCCCACCAAAAAACTTCGCCATCACGATCAGCAAAAAAATCTGTGGAATGATCAAGACCGCCTCGGTAAAGCGCATCGCCACGCCGTCCACCCAACCACCGTAATAACCGGCCAGGGCGCCGATCGTCACCCCAACGAGAACTTCCAACAGCACAGCCGTCAAACCGATGATGATCGAAATCTGCCCGCCGTAGATCGTGCGCGCCAGAATGTCACGGCCGACCGTGTCGGTGCCAAAGGGGTGCGCGACAGAAGGTGGACGTAAGCGCAGCGTGGTATCGTTACGGTTGGCGTCGGTCTCGGAGAAAAACAACGCCCCCGCATACGAATAAAGCACCAGCATCACCAGGACGATCAAACCCAGGGTAGCCATCCTGTGCCGCCGAAAACGCCGCCAGGTTAGCTGGCGCAACGTCAACGGTGGGCCTTCGAGGTCGTCCGCAGCGAGATGGGGAGGCTTTTCATCAGGCATAACGAATCCGGGGGTCCAACCAGGCGTAGACGATGTCGGTCAGAATCTGAAACGCGATCACGGCCGCAGCGATCAGCAGGAGAATGCCCATCACCAAGGGCGTATCGCCGTCAGAGACACCATCCAGAAACAGGCGGCCCATGCCGGGCCAGGCGAAAATTCGTTCCGTGACCACCGCTCCCGCCAGCAGCAAGGGCAGGTCCAGGCCGACGATGGTCACGAGCGGCAGCGAAGCGTTCTTGAGGGCGTGGATGCCGATCACCTGGCGCCAGGGGAGACCCTTGGAACGCGCTGTACGGATATAGTCCTGGCTCATCACCTCGAGCATGGTGCTGCGCACGTAACGGCTGTACCCGGCAAAGCTGATCAAAGCGATGCTCAAAACGGGCAAGACGATGTGCAAGGCTAACTGGCTGGCCGATTTTCCCACCTGCGGATCGAACATCCCCACCCAGGGCAGATAGGGCAAGCCGGCCTGCTTGGGATAGACTCCCAGCAGGTAGACACTCACCAGGGCGATGAAAAAAATCGGCATCGAATAGCCAACGAACGACAGCGCCGTCACCAGGTTATCCACCCAGGTATATTGGCGCAAAGCTGAATACACGCCGATCAGCAAGGAACCGAAAACGATGATCGCTTCGGCGGTCAGCATCAGGATCAACGTGTTTGGCAGCCTTTCGGCAATCACTTGCGTGACCGGCACGCCACGGTGGGTCAGCGAGGTACCGAAGTCGCCGCGCAGCACTCCCAGGCGCTTGCCGGGCGCCTCCGCGATGCCGTCGCCATCGAGGTCGAATTTCGCCCAGTCGTTCCCCGCCAGCCAGAAAAGATATTGCAAAGGCAGGGGTTTATCGAGACCGAGCTGGCGCGTCAAACGCTCGCGATCGGCGGAACGCGTCACGCGCCGCCCGCCCATCGTCGCCAGCGGATCGCCCACGTTTTGCATCAGGGCGAACAAAATAACGCTGAGGATCAACAAGAGCGGAATGGCAGCAAGAAAACGGCGGAAAGCGTAATGGGCCATGGAAACAAAAAAGAAAGCGTGTGGCGCACGTAGCCGTGCGGGGCGCACGTAGCCGTGCGGGGCGCACGCCACACGCTTCGCTTAAGGACCTATTGAAGATCCCATTCGATGATATTGAAAAAGGGCGTCGCGCCGGAGATGATGACATTTTTCAGGCGCTCGCTGACACCCCATAGATCGGGGTCCTGCCAAAGGCCAACCCAATAGGCTTTCTCGTAAATCATACGCGAGATGGCGTAGAAAGTCTGCTGGCGTTCGGCGAAATCGACCTGCCGAGCCTGCTGGGCAAAAAGCTCATCCAACGCTTCGTCACACAGGGCGCCCGAGTTGACGCCGGCCGGGCTTTCGTCGCTAGGAATTTCACGGCACAGGAAATCGTACGTGTCCGGATCGGGATACTGCGGCGTGGTGGAATACTCGAAGATGTCGAGCTGGCCGGTGGCCATGGGGCCACCTTCGGCATATCCGGCAAAGAAAAGGTCGGAATCGTAGTTCAGCAGTTCGACCTCGATGCCAACCTCGGCAAGCTGCTGCTGCACCACGGCTTGCGTATCCTGGCGGACCTTGCGCGTCGACGTGCCATAGGTCAGGGAAAGATCGACGCCGTCCTTTTCGCGCACGCCGTCGCCGTTCTCGTCTTTCCACCCGGCAGCGTCCAGTAATTGCGCGGCCTTGTCCGGATCGTACGGATAAGCTTGAAGTGCCGGGTCTACATAGGGCATGTTGTCCCAGATCGTTGCGGCAGGCTGCGTCAGGCCCAACAGCAAATCGCGCGTGATGGCTTCCTTGTCAATCGCATAAGCGATCGCCTGGCGCACGTTCACATCCTGTAAAGCGGGATGGCCTTTTTCGGGGTCCAGGTAAAAATAGAAACCCTCGTTGTAGCCGGAGTAAACCCGGTAGACGGCAATGCCGGCGTTTTCCAAGGTGGGTACGTCGGCGTTCGAGAAGAACGTTCCGAGGTCGCCCTCGCCGCCCGTCAGGGCAGCAATCTGGGCGGCATCATCGGGGACGAAGCGGATAAAAATCTCGTCCAAAATGGGACGGCCAAGCCGGTAGTTTTCATTGGCCACGAAACGGGCGTAGCTGCCCGATTCCCATTCTGCAAAGACAAACGGCCCAACGCCCACCAGGGGTTTTCGATTCCATTCGGCGTTGTCCAGCGTCCCTTCGGCGTCAAAAACCGTTTGCAGGATGTGCTTAGGCAGCAGGCCATGCCACATGGAACCAACCCAAGCTGCATAAGGCTCGGCAAAGGTCACAACGACGGTTCGTTCGTCGGGCGTTTCCAGCGATTCGATCAGGTCGTAGGGACTGGAGCTGGCAACCGCATTGGCCGGATTCGTGACCATCTCGTAGGTAAACCTGAAGTCGGCCGAGGTAACGGGTTCGTTATCCGACCAGAAAATATCGCTTCGCAAGTTGAAGGTGATGACCCGGCCATCTTCGGAAATGCCGCCATTTTCCGTGCTTGGCATTTCGGCCACCAGAATCGGGATCGGGTTATTTTCATCGTCGAAATGCCAGGCCCACACATTCCAGAGCTGGGTCGTGATCGATGAGAACCACATATTGCTGTACAGCGGGTTCAGTGTGTCGAATTCCTGGGTGAAAATGAACGTGGCAATTTTCTTTTCCCCGCTTGCCCGCGGCTCGAGCGGCGTTTGCGTGGGTGCGACAACGTTTTCAGACGCTTCCGTCCCGGCAGGGGCGCCATCCGCCGGCGTTGCAGTCCGCGCAGGCCCGGCGCAGGCGGTAACGAAGAGCGCCACCACCGTCAACCACGATAAGATTTTGAATTGCTTCATCTCTTCCTCCTTCGATCTCCAAAAGTTACCAACAGGTGCCAGCCTCGGCAAACCCGAGGGCTTAAACGAAAATACACTGCAAGCCATGCAGTGTATCCAGTTCTCTCACAGGCCAGGGAGCATTGCCTAAAAAAGGAGCACCAACCATGACTCTTCCTTGAGATTTCAGTACGTTTTGAGAAATTGGCCCACCAAAGGACCATACTTTTGTAAGTGCTCAGTATAACGCGCTTTCTGAATAAATCAACCCTTTCAAAAGGAATTGCAAGGCCAGAAGGAGCACACATCGAACCGGATGGCATCTTCCGGTTCCACTGCGCAGATGCCGCAAATTGGAGGCGTGTGGCCCGGCACACGGCCTCCAGTTTGGGTAAATTCTTCACGTGAAAGCTGTATATGGTGACGGCTTGCATACTGCGCACGCAAGCTCGTTTTACGGCCCGGTGGGTTCCAGCGCATCCAACAACTCGAGGAGTTCGTTGTTTTCCGGGATGTCGGACATGGCGTGGCCGTAATGGACGAAACGGACCAGGCCATCCCGATCGACGATCAACTGTGCAGGCATCCGTCCGAGCTTGAAAAGATTGACCTCCTGGCCGTACTGCTTCAAAACGCTGGCCTTGGGATCGGGCAAGCCGATAAAGGGCAAAGCGTTTTCACGCCAGTATTTCTCGAACGCCTGGGCGTTTTCCGGCCCGACGACGACGATCTTCGTCTGCCGCTTTTCAAACTCGTGGTAATCCTGGCGCAACTGCGCCATATGCCGCTGGCAGAACGGTCAGAAAAAGCCGCGGTTGAAGACGAGCAGGACACGCGACTGGCTGCGAAAATCGGACAGCCGGACGGTTTCACCACGAAAGTCCGGCAGGCTGAAATCGGGGGCCGGGGTGTTCAGCGAAACTCTTGGCATTCTTTTTCTCCTTACAGGGTTATACCGCGCCTGCGGCCTTCGGCGTGGGCCTGCCCATCCAAAAGGCGACCAGCAGGGCGAGAAGCGCCAGGGCGAACGTGATCCAGGTCGGGATAACCACAGCAAGCACGGCGGCGTGCTTGACGGCAATCCCGGCCAGCGCCCACAAAATGACGGCCGTGTACGCCACATCGCGCCGGGTGAAACTAATCGAAGCGCTGATCGTCAGCACCACGGCCAGCACGATCGACATCCAGATCTCGGGAGCGATGCCGAAACCGTCCCAGTTCAGGTGGTCGAGCAAGGCCGTGATATTGGCGACGGTCGCCACTGTGATCCAGCCCAGGTAGATGCTGAACGGCAGGCGTACAGCCCAGGTCTCTGCGGATGGCACGTTTGTGCGGCCGATCCCCAGGCGCAGATAGGTGACGATCAGCGTAGCCAGCAAGAGCAGCATCACCACGACCGTCCCCACAAACTGCTCGTAGTGCCACAGAAAAATCCAGGTGCTGTTTGCCACACCACTCAACGAAATCCACCAGCCGGTGGCCCGCAGGCGCGGGTTTTCGCGCTGCGAAGGCAGGGCCTGGAAGATGGCGTACGCAATCAGGCCCAGGTAGATCACCCCCCAAATAGAAAAGACATAACCTGCCGGGACGAAATAGACATCGAAACGATCGGAGATTTCTCCGGTGGTTTGGCCGTTGATCGGCAGGGCGTTTGCCAGGCCATTCACGATCAGGGTGCCGACGACGGTGACGATAACGGTGATTTGCCGAAGAATATCTTTCATGGTGTTTTCCTTTCAGGAAACCGCCTGAAACGGCGGGGTCCCAACTGCGGCCCTTCCATTTTCCGCGGGTAAGGCTCTTTTCCCCGTTGAAAATGAAAGCATCACAACTTTATAGTTTCAAAAGCGAGCGCCTAGCGGCTGTCCGCCGGCTGCACAGCGGCGGCCTGCCGATAGGCATCCAGGGCGCGTTGACGTGCAAAGCGGTGTTCGACAACGGGCGCCGGATAGTCCTCGCCGATCACGCAGCCCGCCTGGCGCTGCATCTCGGCAGGCATCTTCCACGGCGCATGGACGAAGGCCACCGGCACGTTTTCCAGCACCGGAAGCCAGCGGCGCACGTAGCGGCCCTGTGGATCGAACTTCAAGCCCTGCAAGACCGGGTTGAAAACCCGGAAATATGGTGCAGCGTCGGTGCCGGTACCGGCCGTCCATTGCCAGCCGCCGTTGTTGCAGGCCGGGTCGCCATCCAATAAATGCTGCATGAAATAGCGTTCACCCAGGCGCCAGTCAACCAACAAGTCTTTCGTTAAAAACGATGCGGCGATCATACGCGCCCGGTTGTGCATCCAACCCGTAGCGTTCAGCTGCCGCATGGCCGCATCGACCACCGGATACCCCGTGCGGCCTTCGGCCCAGGCTGCGAAGTCTGCGGGGGCGTTTCGCCAGGGAACCCGGCGCATGGCAGGGCGAAAGGCGGCACGGCGAACGGCAGGAAAGTGGTAGAGAATGGCAGCGTAAAACTCACGCCAGATCAGTTCGTTCAGCCAGGCCTCCACACTGCCCCGTGCAGCAGGCTCCTGGGTACGGGCTGCGGCCTGGCGGGCTGCCCAGGCGGCCTGGCGGGCCGAGATCATCCCCAAGCGCAGATACGGGGAGAGCGCCGACGTACCATCCAGGTCCATGCGATCGCGAGCCTCGGCGTAACGCTCGATAGTATAGCGCTCGTGAGCGCCCCGCTCGATGGCAGAAGCCGTAAAGGCATCCAGGCGGCGCTGCGCCTCGGCTTCGCCCGCCGGGAACGACTCTTGGGCAGAAAAGAGTGGATCGAGAGGCAGCTCCGTGCCCGAAACCGGCGGCGGCGCAGGCAGGCGCTCGGGCGCCGGGTGCGGCGCGCCAGGAAAAGGCAGGCTGCGCCACCGGCGGCTGAACGGCGTAAAAACAGTATACGGCGTGCCGTCGGATTTACGCACGGCGTCCGGCAGATGAACGGTGATTCCGGGGGTGAAGGTAGCCGGCAAATGGCGCGCCACGCGTTCATCCCGGCTGCGCGCATAAGGAGAAACATCCCCCTCCGCAAAAATGCCTTTGGCACCGGTTTGCGCGCATAAATCTGCCAGCACAGCCAATGGATCGCCCCTGCACACCGTGAGCGCGCTTCCCCGCCGGCGCAAATCGACATCCAGGGCGCGCAGGCCTTCGAAGAGGAAAGCCTGGCGCTTGTGGCCCGCATACGGCGAGGCGAGTAAGCGTGGATCGAGGATGAACAGCGGGAGAACCCCTTCGGCCTGTTCGAGCGCTGCGGCCAGCGCCTGGTTATCGGCCAGGCGCAGGTCCCGGCGAAGCCACCAGATGGCCGTGTTCATGGCGAAAAGGCAACTTCTTGCCTGCGCGTCCGCCGCATGGCCGACTGGATCATGAGAAATTCGCCGATATTGTCGCTGGTCAGCAGGCCGACCAACTTGCCATAGCGGGTGACGGGCATGGTGTGGCAATCGCAAGTTTGCAGGCGCAGCAGAGCCGGTTCGAGCATTTCAGCCGCATCCACCACCTGGAAATCGCGCCGCATGATTGCAGCGACCGGCATGGCCTGTTCCTGCCGTGAAAGCGCAGCCAGCACGTCATTGCGGGTGACCACGCCGATCACGGCATCGTCTTCTACGACCGGAAAGTCGGTCTGCGAACCGGCTAAAATCAATTCGACGACGCGCGCCAGGCTGTCACGCGGTGACACGGCCTGGAAATCGGTTATCGTCGCCCGCTCCACCGGGATGCCACCCAGGGCCGTTTTCATCTGCACCATCGACGCTTCCTGGGCCGCACCGATCCAGACGAAAAAGGCGATGAACAGCAGGAAAGGATTGGCAAACAGGCCCACGAAGCCAAAGACGAACGCCAGGCCCTGACCGATCGAAGCCGCAATTTGTGTGGCCCGCGTGTACTCGAGGCGCATGGCCAGCAAGGCGCGCAAGATGCGGCCACCGTCCATCGGAAAAGCCGGGATCAGGTTGAAGACCACCAACCAAACATTGACCACCATCAAGCGCTCAAGAAACGAGCCGGTGGTCAAATTTATGCTGCCAAGCGAACCGAGCGCGCCGGAAACCGTCAACCAACCGAAAAGCAGCGCTGCAATCACCACGTTCACCGCCGGCCCGGCCAACGCCACCCAGAATTCCTGGATGGGCTTGTCGGGCATCCGCTCCAGGCGGGCGACGCCACCGATCGGGTACAAGGTAATGTCACGCGTCTTCACGCCGTAACGGCGGGCGGTCAGTGCATGACCGAATTCGTGCAGCACCACGCAGGCGAACAAGAATAGTGTGAACGCAATTCCTTCCAATGTCCCTGCCAGCGTGCGCGTTTGCTGCCAATAACTCAGCCCAACCCAACCGATAATGAGCACGAACGTGGCATGGATGAAAACATCGATGCCCGAAAATGTACCGATCTTCCAAGACCATTTCATCGCTTACCTCCTCTTATGTTTTTGGCTCTTCCGGCTTTGATAGAAATTCTTCATGCCAAGCCCGGAAGACCATATTTATATCGATATCGCTTTTCCCTCTATTATGACCTGATTACATTGGATTCGTGATAGCGTAAGATGAATCCCAGATGAAGGCCTACCGCCTGGCTCGCAACCACTTTTCGGCCTCGATGACGGCATAGGCCACCAGGCCAACGGCGACCACATCTACCCAGAGGAAAAGCGGCATCGGCGCACTGCCAAACAAGCGGTTCATCAGGGGAATGTAAGTGAACAACAGTTGAATCAGGACCATCAGCACCGCCCCACCCACGGCCCAGGGGTTGGAGAAAAACCCCAGGCGGAAGGGCGAACGGGTGAACGAACGAGCGTTGAACAAGTAAAAAATCTGCACAAAGACGACCACGTTGACAGCCACGGTGCGGGCCTCGGCGACCGACGCTCCGCGCATCAACTCGTACTCAAACAAACCAAACGCACCGGCCAGAATGATCACCCCGACCAGCACGATACGCCAGATCAGCGTGCCCGTAAGGATAGAAGCCTGCGGGGGGCGCGGTTTGCGCTGCATCAGATCAGCCTCTTTCGGCTCCAGGGCGAGCGTCATGCCCAGCACAACGGCCGTCACCATGTTGATCCATAAGATTTGAATCGGCAGAATGGGTAAAGTGGTGTTGGCAAGAATGGCGGCGAGCAGCACCAGGCCTTCGCCGAGGTTGGTCGGTAAGGCCCAGGCGATAAACTTGGTCAAGTTATCGAAAACACCCCGCCCTTCTTCGATGGCCGCTTCGATGGTGGCAAAATTGTCATCGGTCAGCACCATATCGGCGGCTTCTTTCGACACATCGGTGCCGGTGATGCCCATCGCCACGCCGATATTGGCCTGTTTCAACGCCGGAGCATCGTTCACGCCATCCCCTGTCATGGCAACGACGTGCCCGCCGGCCTGCAGGGCCTCCACCAGGCGCAACTTCTGTTCGGGCGCCACGCGGGCGAAAACGTTTACCTTTTCGGCCTGTTCGATCAGTTCGGCGTCCGAGAGCTTCGCCAATTGCGCGCCCGTCAAGACATCCGGACAACCATCATTGCACAAACCGATCTGGCGCCCAATAGCCGCCGCCGTCAGGGCATGATCGCCGGTAATCATCTTGACGACGATACCGGCCCGCTGGCTGGCATGTACGGCATCGATCACTTCCGGGCGAGGCGGGTCGATCATGCCCTGCAACCCGAGCAGCGTCAGGCCGTCGATATCCTCGAAGGAAACTTTCTGAGCGTGGGGCTTTTCCAGACGGGCAAAGGCCAAGACTCGCAGGCCGCCTGAGGCCATGCGCTCCAGCGCCTGCCGAAAAACTTCACGTACCAGGGGTGCTTTTTGCCCGGCAAAATCGAACACGTCGGTGCAGCGTTCGAGCAGCACCTCGGCAGCGCCTTTGATATACACCGTGCCATCCTCGTGCAGCGTGGCCATGTACTGGTGCTGCGAGTCGAAGGGGATCGCATCCAGGCGGGCCGGATAAGCGTTTGCATCGGCGTCCAGCCCGGCCTTGCGGGCCGCGACGAGCAAGGCGCCCTCAGTCGGGTCGCCCTGTATCGCCCAGCGACCGCCCTCTTCGACCAGTTGGCTATCGTTGCACAACAAACCGGCCTTGAGCACTTCGGGCAGCGCCGCATCGGGTTGCTCTACGCCGGAAATTTGCCCTTCGGGCTGGTATCCCACACCGCTCACGGCATAGCTTCCGCCAAGAGTGTACACTTCCTGCACCGTCATCTGGTTTTGCGTCAGGGTGCCAGTTTTATCGGAACAGATCACCGTTGTCGAACCGAGCGTCTCGACAGCCGGCAGGCTGCGAATGATGGCGCGCCGGCGCGCCATGCGCGAAACGCCAATCGCCAGGATCACCGTCAGGGCGGCCGGCAGGCCTTCCGGGATGGCGCCAACGGCCAGGGCAATGGTGGCCATCAACGTATCGACCACCGGCTGGCCGCGCAGCACGCCGATGCCGAAGGTGATCGCCGCCAGAATCAGGATGGCGACCAGCAAAACGCGGCTGAACTGGGCAATTTTGCGGGTCAAGGGTGTCTCCAGCGTTGCCGCGTTGGCAATCAACTGCGAAATGCGCCCGATCTCGCTGCCGTCACCGGTCGCCACCACGATACCGGTGGCCGTACCATAGGTAGCCAGGGTCGAGGCGTAGGCCATGTTACGGCGTTCGGCCAGCACGACATCCGGGGGGATCAACGCCGCGGCATCCTTTTCAACCGGCAGCGATTCGCCGGTCAATGCGGCCTCGGTCACTTGCAGGTCACGCGAGGCGATCAAGCGCAAATCTGCCGGCACACGCGCCCCGGCTTGGAGCTGGGCGATATCGCCGGGGACGAGCTCGGCGGCGGAAAGGCGCACTACTTTGCCGGCGCGCAACACCGTCGCCTCGGCGCTCATCGTTTGCGCCAGGGCGGCAATTGCTTCTTCTGCACGCGCTTCCTGGATGTACCCGATGATGGCGTTCACCAGTACCACGCCGAAGATCACCAGGGCATCGGTAACATCCTTCAAGGCGGCCGTGATCAGGCTGGCAACGATCAAAATGATCACCAGGGGATTGTTGAACTGGTAAAGAAAACGGACCAGGGGGCTTTTCCCTTCGTTCGGCGTCAACACGTTACGGCCGAAACGCTCCTGGCGGCGTCTGACTTCAAAAACATCCAGCCCGTGGCGGGCATCGCTGTCCAGCAAGGTGATTACTTCATCTGCCGGAAGATGGTGCCAATGCTTGCCAAGTAAAGTGTCCATGGTCAGCCGCCTGCGTTTTGTAAAGCGGCGCGCCTGCGCCGGTATTCGATGATCGGCAGGTCGCCCTGGATTAGGATTTCACCAATTTTGAGTCCGCTGGCCTTGGGCTGCTGCGTGACGACCACACGGCGATCTTCGTGGGCGATATAAACATTGCTCGGCATCGCCAGGCGGGCGATCAGGCCGCCCAAAAGCGGTAGGCGTACGAATTTTTGGTAGAAACGCAGGTAGAGCAGCGTGTGGGCGTCGTCTACCGGCACGAAAGCGGCTAAGACGCGCACCTTCTCACTGATGTAATTTTGCCACAGGTTGGGGAAGATGAATTCCAGGTGCACGCTGCCATCGTTTTTAGGCGCCAATTCGCTCGGCTTGCGCGGCGGCGTTCCATCGTCCAGGCGGTTGAAGACGTACGTGTAGAGCATCTTCTCGCCCTTCCATTCCACGAACGGCCCATCCACCAGCGTTCGGTTGCCGCGCCCGATCGTTCTTGCGTGAATGAACGGCAGGTGAACCACGTCCAATTGATTTTCGATGACACGTGAGTAGTGAGCGTCCCAGGGATCGCGTGCAGAACCGTAGAAAAAAGTATCATCCAAGTTATCGAAGAATTCCGGCGCAGAACCTTCCTGGGGTGCGGCATCGCCCCACCAGATCCAGATAAAGCCATGCGCTTCGTAGGCCGGATAGGTGTTCAGACGCATGGCGCTGGGAATGACCCCATCACGCCCGTTGGCCGGGATCAGGACGCACTTGCCGGAAGAGTCGAACGCAAAGCCGTGAAACGGGCACTGCAAGTTGCCGGACTGTGTCTTCCCGGTGCTGAGCATCACACCGCGATGCGGGCAGCGATCGCTGCCCGCCCGAACCTTGCCGGCCCCGTCACGCCAGAAAACCATCTTTTCACCCAGGCGGGTCACCCCTACCGGACGGCTTCCCACTTCATCCGACTCCAAGACAACGTACCACTGGTTACGAATCATGGCGGCTCTCCTCCTTTCGATCGATCAACAAATCTCTCAAGGCCATTTCAGCCTGCGGAAAACGAAACTGAAACCCCAGATCGGTCAGGCGCCGCGCCGAAACGTGCTGCCCATCGAGCACGACCGTGCCCATCTCGCCGAACAACAGGCGGATCACAGAAGCCGGGACAGGGAAGCGCGCAGGCCGGCGTAAGACCTTCCCCAGAGCTTGGGCGAATTCCTGGTTGCGCAATGGCGTTGCGGAAACGTTGTAAGCCCCATGTGCGGCGGGTGTTTCGATCAAAAAGCGCAGCGCCCGCACCTGATCGGCAATGTGGACCCACGACAGCCACTGCCTGCCCGATCCGAGCGGGCCGCCGACAAACCACCGGAAGGGCAACACCATGCGCGGCAGCGCACCGGCGGCAGCACTCCAAACAACCCCCAGGCGCACGACCACCCGGCGTACACCCAGCGCTTCGACAGGCCGCGTACTGGCTTCCCAGGCTTGGCAGACCCGCGCCAGGAAATCGTCACCTGGCGGAGTATCTTCATCAAGCAGGAGCTCATCACTTGGGCCATAGTAACCGACTGCGGAGGCCTGGATCAACACAGTCGGCCTTTGCGCGGCTTGCCGGACAAAGTCTACAGCGGCCGCCCCTGCACCGAGGCGGCTTTCTAACACCGCCCGTTTGCGCCGCTCGTTCCATCGCCCGGCAGCCAGGTTCTCGCCGGCCAGGTTGACCATTGCATCAGCACCGTCGGCGGCCGCCAACCAGCCATCGGCCGTAGCGCTATCCCACGCCAGCAGGCGAACCCCGGATGGAAGCTCATGCGTCATGCCGGCCTGCCGCGTCAGCAGAATGACCTCGTGGCCGTCTCGCGCGAGGCTCTGGGCCAGCGCCCGTCCAACCAAACCCGTTCCACCAGCAACCACGATCTTCATGCCTCAATCCTAACAAGGGATCAATGTTTTGTCAATATTTTATCCAGATTTATCTTGACAAACATTTGACATATGGGTACAATCTTTCACCAGAGCTTTTCCACAAGCATACAAGAATTATAGCGCCGGATGCTATTCTCGCCGGAGAAAATCCATGCCCCATACCAGTCAAAGCCCCACGTACAATTTAAAAGCCGTCCTGAAAGAAACGGGCCTCAAGGCCGATGTCTTACGCGCCTGGGAACGCCGCTACGATCTACCCAGGCCCGAGCGTACTTCGGGCGGGCACCGGCTCTATTCGGAGTACGATATCGAAACCGTCAAGTGGCTGCGGGCGCGCCAGGCCGAAGGCCTCAGCATCAGCCGCGCCGCTGAGTTATGGAAGGAAATCGTCGCGGAGGGCGCCGACCCGCTGGAGAAGTATTCGACAGCCGGTTCACCGTCGCCTCGCAATCATCCGTTCGAGGAATCGCTACCGATAGCCGACACACGCATCGAGAACCTGCGTCAAAGCTGGCTGGAAGCTGCGCTAAACTTCAACGGCGCACGGGCAGACGAAATTCTCAGCCAGGCGTTTGCCGTCTACCCAGTGGAAACCGTTTGCACCCAGGTGATCCAGCAGGGTCTCGGGGAAATCGGGAAGTACTGGTACCTCGATCAGGCATCCGTCCAACAAGAACACTTTGCATCGGCCCTCGCCAGCCGCCGCCTGGAAGCGCTGATCACGGCCGCACCAGAACCGACGCGCAAACAGAGCCTCCTGATGGGTTGTCCGTCCGGCGAGCGGCACACCTTGCCGATCTTGATGTTCAGCTTGCTCCTGCGCCGCAGGGGATTTCGGGTCGTCTACCTGGGCGCCGATGTCCCCAACGAACGCCTCGAAGAAACCGTCGCAACCATCCAGCCCAACCTGACCGTCCTGGCTGCGCAACAGCTCACCACTGCAGCCAGCCTGCGGTCCGCGGCCCTGATCATGAGAAAACGGGCAGGAGTGTTGGCATACGGTGGGCTAATCTTCAATCGCATTCCCGAGTTACGCCAACGTATCCCGGCCCACTTCCTGGGCGAAAACCTGGAGACCGCCCTGGCGTCGATCGAAGGCTTGGTCAGTGACCCGGCCGCTCTTCCGCCTATAAAACTCGACACGTCACCTGACAGACTGCGGGCATTAGCAAGACTGTACAAGGAAAAACGCCCGGCCCTCGAAAACGCACTATACGAAGAAATACGAAAGCTGAACTTCGATACAACCTATACGTACGAGGCCAATATTTTCTTCGGCAACGCGCTTGCAGCCTCACTCGAACTCGGCGATCCGGCTTACCTGGAAGCCGACTTCGAATGGGTACACAAGCTGCTCACCGGACGCAAGGTTTCCCCGGACAACATAAAACCTTACCTGGAGGCCTACCGTCACGCCATCCACATTACCCTGGGCGCTGCCGGCAAGCCGATCACCGAATGGATCGGCGCGTACGTTATGCGGCAAAAAGAATACCGGCGTGAATTTTCAGATATAATCGGGGGCGCCTAGGGCCAGGCCCGGGCACTGCCTATCGGAGCACAAAACTCAACCCTCTATCAAGGAGCCATTCTTGGGACGCGTGATCAACCCTGAAACCGCCGGGAAAGAGCGAACGCAGCTTTCCCGCGCCATCGTGCTGGCACTGAGAGAACTCATGCAGCAGCCCGAACCGAACCATACCAGCCGCGATCTGGCTGCATTCATCGCACTGGCCTTGCAGGCCATCCACGACACCATCGATTCATCCGTCACCGCCTGGGAAAAACGGGGTTACTGGGTCAAAGCCGATCAGTTTCGCATGGAGTGGGCCTGGAGCGGGCAAGTCAGCGAAGCGCTGCGCCAGGCGCTTGCCGCAGAAGACTGGGACGCCATCATCCACAATGCCGTCAAAGTTGCTCAAAAGCTGAACAACGTCAAAGTACCACAGCGAAACCGCGTCGGAACGCCGTGGGCCGGCGCTTACCAGCAGCTAAGAAACGGTGCCCCCAAAGTAAAGTAAGCCAGTCCGTTTATTCAGGCAAGAAGGCCGGAGTCTTGCTGGCCTGCCCGCCGGCTTCTCCCCCTTGCGCGGGAAGCAGGATGGAAAAATCGCTGCCCTGGCCCTCGGTACTTTCCACCCAGATTTGTCCACCGTGCAGTTCCACCATCGCCTTGGCAACCGAAAGGCCCAGGCCCATCCCCTGATGCCGCCGCGTCAAGTGAGACTGCACCTGGTAAAAGCGCTCGAAGACGCGCGAGAGGTCTTTGGTGGGAATACCGATACCGTCATCCACCACGGACAGCTTTGCATAACCGGGAAGCGTTTCAACCGACACGGTGATATGGCCCTGCTCGTTGGTGAACGAGAGGGCGTTGGCCACGATATTGCCCAGGGCGACCGACAACTTTTCTTCGTCGCCGTTTACGGTTACCGCCGACGCCGGCAAAAGCATCGTCAGGGCAATGTTTTTCTGCCTGGCAATCTGCTGAAACGACTCTGTCACCCTTTTGGTCAGTTGGCAAATATCGAATGCCTTTTGGCGTATCCGGCTTTTCCCGCTCTGGAACGTCTCCATATTCGAAATATCTTCGATAATGCACTTCAAACGCGCCGCACTGCTCAGAATGACTTCCATCTGCTTCTTCTGCTGCGGGTCGGAAATCGCATCGCTCAAGAAGGTTGCATGGCCCAACACCAGGCCCAGCGGTGTACGCAGTTCGTGAGAGGCGATGGCGATGAAGTTTGACTTCATCTTCTCCAATTCCTGCACTTCGTCATACGCACGTTCGGTTTCTTCCATCAGCACGGTGCTCAACGTTGCGACCGCTGCCTGGGCAGCCAGCGTTTCCATAACGGCCACATCATCGTGATCGAACTCCGTGCCTTTTTTGTTGAAGGTTTCCAAAACCCCGATCGTTTCCCCACGAAAGATGAGAGGTACGGCCAACATGGAGCGGATTTCGAAACCGAGCGGGCTTTCGATCGACTGCTTGAGGCGAGAATCGGCAGACGCATTTTGGACGACGACCGGCTTCGCGCTGGAATAGACCGTCCCGGCCAGGCTGCGGTCCAGGGGCACCCGCAACCGCCGGGAGGTTTCCTTGCGGGAACGCGGGCCGGCGACGAACTTGAGTAAATCGGTCTCTTCTTCATACATCAGGATCGCGCCGAACTCACTGTTGGTCAGCGCACAAACCGCATCGACAACCGTTTGCAACAACGCTTCCAGATTGGCCGAACGCCCCAGCGCGCGACAAACCTCTGCAAGGCGCATATAGCGCTGCAAACGGGAAGCGTTGTTAGCAGAGATGTTATCGGTGTCGTTCATACAAGGACCTGGACAAGTGGATTATAGCATAGCGCGGTACCTGGCCACCATTTTTTCACAGGATTTTCGAGACCCAATCTATGTGCCGATTTTCACAAACTCGACCCTGGTCGCTCACTTGGGTTATGATAGAATTTTGGGTTTGGAGTAAGTAGCAAGGCCTCCGCATTTATCACCCATCTGACCACTGTCACCTGCGGCAAAGTCAGAAATCACCATTCTCAGCAAGGAGTCTCTCATGTCAAGCCAAAAGAAAGTGCGCGTTGCAATTATTGGTGTCGGTAATTGCGCATCCTCGCTCATCCAGGGCGTGGAATTTTACAAGAATGCCAAGGACGACGATCAGGTCCCTGGCCTGATGCACGTCAACCTTGGCGGCTATCATATTCGAGATATCGAGTTTAGCGCCGCTTTTGATGTGGTGGATACCAAAGTTGGCAAGGACCTCTCCGAAGCGATTTTCGCACACCCGAACAACACTTATAAATTCAGCGACGTGCCCAAAATGGGAATTACGGTGGAACGCGGCATGACCCACGACGGCCTGGGCAAGTACCTGCTGCAGGTTGTCAAAAAAGCGCCCGGCCCGACGGCCGACATTGTGAAAATTCTACGGGAAACCAAAACCGATGTCGTCGTCAGCTACCTGCCCGTAGGCTCCGAAATGGCAACCAAGTGGTACGTCGAACAGGTACTCGAAGCCGGTTGTGCCTTCGTCAATGCCGTTCCCGTTTTCATCGCCAGTTCCGAATACTGGGGCGAGCGTTTCCGCCAGAAGGGCCTGCCCATTCTGGGCGACGACATCAAGTCGCAGGTTGGGGCGACGATTTTGCACCGCGTCCTGACCACCCTGTTCGTCGATCGCGGCGTCCGCCTGGACAACACCTACCAGCTCAACTTTGGCGGCAATACCGACTTCATGAACATGCTCGAACGCGAGCGCCTCGAATCGAAAAAGATATCCAAAACCGGCGCCGTCACCAGCATGCTGCCCTACGAACTACCCCATGAAAGCGTCCACGTCGGCCCATCCGACTACGTTCCCTGGCTGACCGACCGCAAGTTCTGCTACATCAAAATGGAAGGCACAACCTTCGGCAACGTACCGCTCGAACTGGAAGCCAAGTTGGAAGTATGGGACAGCCCCAACTCCGCCGGCGTGATCATCGACGCCGTCCGCTGCGCCAAAATCGCCCTGGATCGCGGCATGTCCGGCCCGATCGTCGCACCCTCTTCTTACTTCTTCAAGACCCCGCCGCAGCAGTTCCGCGACAGCGAATGCCGCGACATGGTCGAGAAATTCATTGCCAACGAGTCTTAAGCCACGCTTTCAGGCCTCAACCAAGCAATGGGCAAACCGGATGGTTTGCCCATTGTGCTTTACAGGCAATTGGCCGTTTTCTGCCGGCAGAGATATAATCCGCCATATGCTTGCCCATTCTTTGATCACACCCAAACCTGCAGAAGAAAAGCCGTTCTTCCTTACCGAACGGCCCATCCCAATTCCTGGAGCCGGGCAGGTACGCTTGCGTGTTCAAGCCTGCGGCGTTTGTCACACCGACTTGCACATCGCCGAGGGAGATATTCATCCACCCCAACTGCCTATCACACCCGGGCACCAGGTTGTTGGGACAGTCGATGCGCTTGGCGCCGAGGTGGACGGCATGCAGCCGGGCGATCTCGTCGGCGTCCCCTGGCTGCACAGCGCGTGTGGCGCTTGCGATTTCTGCCGGCGCGGGGAAGAAAACCTGTGCCCGCAGGCGCGCTTCACCGGCTACCACGTCCCCGGAGGCTTCGCCGACTATATGCTGGCCGAGGGACGCTATGTTTTGCCCATTCCCAAAGGAATCGATGCTGTTCAGGCCGCGCCGTTGCTGTGTGCGGGCATCATCGGGTATCGCTCGCTGCGCAAGGCCGAGTTACAACCCGGCGAGCGCCTGGGATTGATCGGGTTCGGCGCCAGCGCGCACCTGGCGCTGCAAGTTGCCCGGGAGTGGGGATGTGAGGTGTACGTCTTCACGCGCGCCGAAACGCACCGCCGGCACGCGCGCCAGTTGGGAGCGGCCTGGGCTGGCGGCATCGAGGATGGGAAGCAAGCCAGGCTTCTGGATCGCGCCGTGATCTTTGCGCCCGCCGGGAACCTCATTCCGCTGACACTGGCAAAGATCCGGCCCGGTGGCACATTGGCAGTCAATGCCATCCACATGTCACCCATTCCTGAAATGGCGTACGGCCTGCTTTACGGCGAACGAACGCTGCGCAGCGTCGCCAATGCCACTTACCAGGACGGTGTCGAGTTTCTGGATATGGCCGGGCGTATCCCCCTTACGGCAACCGTCGCACGCTATCCGTTCAGCGCAGCCAACCAGGCGCTGCTCGATCTCAAGCACAGCAAAATCAGCGGGGAGGCCGTATTGTGCATGGTATAATTGGCCCGCTTAACGCACACTTTCACCGCTGGCCGGCATCGTACGCCAGCCGGATTTTTCTCAGGAGAAGAACTTATGTCAGGACATTCGCATTGGGCTACTATCCGGCGTAAAAAAGGCGCTGCCGATGCCAAAAAGGGAGCCATTTTCACCCGCCTGGCGCGTGAAATCGTGTTGGCAGCGCGCACCGGGGGTGGGGATCCGGGGACGAACGTTTCACTCGCACTCGCCATCGAGCGCGCCCGTGCCCAAAACATGCCCAAAGACAATATCGAGCGCGCCATCCGACGCGGTACCGGTGAAGACAAAGACGGCGCCGAGATCGAAGAGATTACGTACGAAGGTTACGCACCAAACGGCGTGGCGCTGATGATCGCCTGTGTCACCGACAACCGCAACCGCACCGTCGCCGATGTGCGCCACGTGCTCAACCGCTCCGGCGGGAGCCTGGCCGAAGGCGGCGCAGTGGCCTGGCAGTTCAATCGCAAAGCCTACTTCTCCTTCCCCCTGAACAAACACGATCAAGATTCTATCTTCGAACTCGCCGTAGAAGCTGGCGCGGACGACGTCACCTTCGAAGACGGCCAGGCCGAAATCGTAGGGCCGGTCGAATCCTTCAAGTCCATCACGAACGAGTTGACCAAGGCCAAGATCGTTCCTGAAGAGGCCGGCTTGCGCATGATGCCCACCAATCTGATGGACCTGAACGTGGAAGATACCATCCAGGTGATGAAAGTGATCGAAAACCTTGAAGATCTCGACGACGTGCAGGATGTCTTCTCCAACCTGAACATTACCGAAGAGGCGCTTACCAAACTCGAAGAAGCCTGATGTTGGTCATTGGGATTGATCCCGGAACCGCAATCACCGGCTACGGGCTAGTAGAGGATAGCGCCGATGGCAGCTTGAACGTCGCCGCTTACGGCGCCATCATGACCCCGGCAAATACCCCCATGCCCGAGCGCTTGCTCGAGATTCACCACCGTTTGCACGAAATCTTACTTCTCCATCGGCCCAACAGCGGGGCGGTGGAGAAGCTCTTTTTCCAAAAGAACGTTCGTACCGCGCTACAGGTGGGGCAAGCACGTGGCGTCGCCGTGATGACACTGGCCGCCTGCCAGATGAAAGTCTACGAGTATACCCCACTGGAAGTGAAACAAGCCGTGGCCGGCTACGGCGGCGCAGACAAAAGGCAAGTGCAGGAAATGGTGCGCGCCCTTTTGGGCTTGGCAGATATTCCCAAACCGGACGATGCCGCCGACGCCCTGGCAATCGCTATCTGCCACCTTCACAGTGCAAAAATGCAAAGCCTCCTGGATAACGCTGCTTAAGCGTTATCGCGCCGCCAAACAGGAAAGGGTGATTGCCATGCAAAATGAGAGAAAAAGTTTACTCAGGGAACACTGGCGTGCCGGGCTTGTGGCTCTGGCGTCTCTCTTGTGGGCGGCCATAACGATCTTTCACTTTCAAAACACCTTGCTGGACGATGCCCACATCACATTTCGGTATGCGCGTGCGGTCGCCAGCGGTTTCGGGTTTCAGTACAACCCACCCGAAGCAGTGCTCGGTACGAGCACGCCCTTATTCACGCTTTTATTGGCAATGCTAGCCGTTCTGAAAGTCGACATCCCGCTGGCCAGCTTGTGGCTGAATATCGTGAGCCTGGCAGCTTTGGCAACCACAATCTATCTTCTCACGGCCGGCGTCATACGCCCCTCCATTGGCCTGGTGGCAGCCATCAGCGTTCTGCTGGTCGCAGGCAACTATATGCTGCTTGGCATGGAGACATTGACTTACAGCCTTTTGATCCTGCTGGCTCTCTACGCCTGTTATCACGACCGTTACACCCAGGCAGCTTTCTTCAGTGGGCTTGCCACCTTGATGCGGTACGACGGCTGCGTGCTGGCAGGAGTTGTCTTCCTGGCCTTTCTGGTCAAACAACGCAGGCTGCCGTGGGTACCGCTTGCCGTCTACGCAGCAACGGTAGTTCCCTGGCTTCTTTATGCAACCTGGGCCTTTGGCAACCCGCTTCCCAATACGTTCTTTGCGAAAACTGGCGCCGGGCAGGCAGGCAATGCTTTTCTCATGGGACTGCCCGATGCTTTTGCGACGCTGTATCTATACCGGCCTTTCGCGTACGTGCACCCAATCCTGTGGCTCGTTTTTTTATGCCCGCTCGCCCTCGGTGCCGGGAAGGCGCTTACCGATCGAAAGCTCTGGCCCTTTGCCGCCTGGGTGCTGATTTACCTGTGCGCCTATACACTCCTGCGGTTACGCGCGGCTTACGAGTGGTACTATTACCCGGTAATCCCCATTGCCAGCTTTCTCGTTGCGCTCGGGATTGATACCTTGCTGCAGTGGTTCAAGAACGCCCGAAAGGATGTCTCGCCCAACACCACATGGCTGCTCACGCGAGCGCTGTGGGTCTCGATTGGCCTGCCCATCCTGGTAGCTTTTGGCCTTGGTTTTTTCATTTACTGGAATGTAGCCCCCAACGAAATCGGCCACGGCGCGCGCTACAGGATTTACAAAGAGGCAGCAGAAGCCCTTTGCGAGGTATCCGAACCGGATGACAGCGTGGCCATCCCTGAGATTGGCATCGTTGGTTGGCTATGCCCGCGAAGGATCATCGATCCTTACGGGCTGGTTACGCCGCAAATGGTGCCCTATATCGTCAAAGGAGAACGTCTGGCCGGCGTTGTGATGCTCGATCCAGATTTCATCGTCATCACCAACCACAGTCGCGATCAGTCTGAGCCGGCATTTCCTTATCCAAACGATTTCAGGCATCCCTACCGGCTTGTCGAAGCCATCACGCACAACGACTTTCCTTATACCATCGCCATTTATCAAAAAAACCCCTAGCCATCCATGTTTCAACGACTCGAACTCCTCAGCAGCCCCAACTGGCAAGATTACGAACTGATCGACAGCGGCCGCGGCCAAAAGCTGGAACGCTTTGGGCCTTACACGTTCGTGCGCCCCGAACATCAGGCCGTATGGCAACGCAGACTGCCGGAGAAACACTGGCAGGCGGCTCAGGCAGTCTTTCAGCCAACCATCGGGGAGGAGATGGGTGGGAAGTGGCAGTTTCGGCAGCCAACTGCACCCAGTTGGAAGATGCAATATGGCGCACTGGCGTTCGAAGCGCAAATGTCCTCTTCACGGCACGTGGGTGTATTCCCAGAGCAAGCCGCTCATTGGGATTGGATGGCAGCGCAAATCCAGAAAAGCCCACAGCCAACCCAAGTGCTCAATCTGTTTGGCTACACCGGGTTGGCGACGCTGGCCTGCGCCGCAGCCGGAAGCAAAGTGACCCACGTCGACGCATCCAGGAAGGCTATCGCCTGGGCGCGGCAGAATCAACGGCTTTCGGGGCTGGCCGATCAACCCATTCGCTGGATGGTCGACGATGCGTTAAAGTTCGTCTTGCGCGAAGGCCGTCGAGGGGTAAAATACGACGGTTTGGTGCTCGATCCGCCCAAGTTCGGGCGCGGCCCCAAAGGAGAAGTGTGGGAGTGCTTCGAAATGCTCCCCACCTTGTTGGCAGCCTGCCGGGAGATTCTCTGCCCCCACCCCTTGTTTGTGGTGCTGACGGCCTACGCCATCCGGGCGTCGGCATTGAGTGTGTATTATGCGCTCGAGGAAATGACGCGTGGGCTTGGTGGCACCGTTTCTGCCGGCGAGTTGATCACCATCGAAAAGAGCGGCGGCCGGATGCTGTCGCAAGCAATTTATGCACGCTGGCACGCCATGGAACAACAGGATTAATCGATGATTGCATCACTTACCGGAAAGGTCCAGAACAAAGACAACGACAGCCTGATTGTCGAAGTTGGCGGTGTAGGCCTGAGAGTCTACGTCCCGGCGCCGACACGCGATCATCTCCAGGTTGGCGAATCCGTTTTCCTGCACACCCATCTGGTTGTACGCGAAGACGCATTGACACTGTTCGGATTTGAAACCAAAGAAGGCTGTGATTACTTCAATTTACTGATCGCGGTCGACAGCGTTGGGCCGCGCACGGCACTTTCCATCCTCTCGGCGCTCAATCCAGACGTTATCCGCCGGGCAATTTTTAGCGAGCAGGCCGAGATTTTTACACGTGCGCCCGGTGTAGGCAAGAAAACGGCACAGAAAATTTTGTTCTCGCTGCAAGACAAAATTAAAGACGTGGATGGATTGGGAACATTGACTGCCGTCAGTGACGTCGATACAGAAGTGCTGGCTGCCTTGACTGCGCTGGGTTACAGCGTTGTAGAGGCGCAGGCCGCGCTACAATCTATACCGCGGGATGCTCCCCACGATGTGGAGACCCGTTTGACCCTGGCTTTACAGTATTTTTCGTCGTAAAGGCAATCCCGGGGCAGCCCTAACCTTGCACTTCATCTGCGAACAAGTCCGCTGCGAACAAGTTCGCTGCGAACAAGTTCGCGAGCGCTTTTTTGCACAGAGGCATGCGTTAGGCTCTATACCACTCAAGAAGGAAAAGTAAGGATTATGAAAAAAGTTCGTGTTTTGTTCATCGCGCTTCTTGTCTTGGCATCCATGTTGAGTGCATGCCGTTCCCAAGCCCCAGAAGCCACACCAGGCGGGGTGCCGACCGAAACCACCCAGGCTGCCCCTACCGAAACCAGCATTGCGCTGCCAGCCACCCATACGCCCGAGCCTACCCCCGAGCCGGCGACGGCGACGATGCCCCCGCCAACCGAAACGCTGCCGCCAACGGACATTCCCTCCACGACGGCCGCCGATGTCGGCGAAACAGAAACAATATCGTCGACCGCTGTGGTAACATCCGATGCCACCCCCGAGACTACCGAAGCTGTTTCGTCGACAGCCACCATTTCCGAGACCGTAGCAACAACGGCCCCCCCCATGAACATCGAAACGCGCACGTCTGGCACCGACCAGATGGAGCAGGTGTACATTCCGGCCGGCGAGTTCATCATGGGGTCAGACGACCCGGAAGCGCAGAATTCCACCAGCAATGGGCGTGCTTACCCGGAGAACCCCGTACATACCATCTACCTGGACGGGTATTGGTTCGACAAGTATGAAGTCACCAACCAGCAATACGCCTTATGCGTGAGCGCCGGAATCTGTGAACCACCTTACCTGTCTCGATCAGAAACGCGCCCAAGTTACTACGACAATCCAGAATTCGCCAATTATCCGGTAATTTACGTCAACTGGTACATGGCAACGACCTACTGCGAATGGGCCGGCCGGCGCTTGCCCACTGAGGCAGAGTGGGAAAAGGCATCGCGCGGCACGGATGGGCGCAAGTATCCATGGGGGGGTGAAAAAGTCAGCGGCGAGTACGCCAACTTCTGCGATACGAACTGCCCACGCACGATTGCCAACCATAATTTCAACGATGGTTATGCCGATACCGCCCCGGTAGGCAGCTACCCGAAGGGCGCCAGCCCCTACGGCATCATGGATATGTCGGGCAACGTGTGGGAATGGACGAGCACGATCGTCCAACCATATCCCTACAACGCCAGTGACGGACGCGAAGACCCAGAAAAGTATGCCGAGCGCGTCTGGCGCGGCGGCCCGTGGAGCAACGGCTACTGGTGGATGCGCTCGTCCCTGCGCTACCGCTCGATTCCCAGCTACTGGTACGTCAACCTGGGTTTCCGCTGCGCTGCATCAGAGTAAAGAAAAGCCCCAGAGTTACCTGCTGCTCAGCGCGTGAAGGCTCTTCCGCCTTTGACGGGAAGTGCCCCAGATTTGGGGGCGATTGAGTGCTTCGCACCCAGTCGCACATCCCGTTGAAAACGGGAGAGCCTGTATCAAAAGCCCACGTCCACCGTACTGCAGGTAATTTTGGGTTGGTTTTGTTCGTCGCAATATCGTCCTACGACAAGTACGGAATCTTTTACCGAAGGCGTTTGCCGAACTGGCAAAGTCGGCTCTGCCGGGCAGCTCAGACTAGCAGGGTGTCGGAGAGACCCTACGCTAAGACTTCCGAAGTCTTCTGCGACAGGCTGCCAGGCATGCTACGACAACCCTTCCACGGCAGCACTCTCGATAGCAAGCCCTTTTTTGTAACGTTCCATGAATGCAGCGAACCCATCGACATCTGCCTGGCCGGGAGCGATTGTTACACCGTTTTCCCCTGTGAAAACCCGGTTGGAAAGATAGGCTTCCAGAGATTCGCCGTTCGCCTTCTGGCGCATATACGCGCCGAGCAAGGCAATTCCCCACGCACCGCCCTCACCGGCAGTCTCCATCACAGAAACAGGAACGTTCATCGCCGCGGCCATGATCCTCTGGCCCACTTCTTCGGTTTTGAAAAAGCCGCCGTGGCCGAGGAGTCGATCGATCTTTACTTTTTCCCGCTCAAAGAGAATGTCCATCCCGATCTTCAGCGCGCCAAGCGCTGAAAAGAGATGCACGCGCATAAAGTTCGCCAGCGTAAAGCGGCTTTCGGGGGTGCGAACGAACAGTGGGCGCCCCTTCTCGATATGGGTGATATGCTCACCCGAAAAATAATTGTATGCCAGCAGCCCGCCGCCATCCGCATCGCCTGCCAGCGCCTGTTTGTACAGCATCTCAAATAATCTGCCCTGGCTGATTTCCAACCCGAGAACACGGGCGAATTCGTGGAAGAGCTCGACCCAGGCGTTGAGATCGGACGTGCAGTTATTGCTATGGACCATGGCAACCGGTTTGCCGCCGGGTGTGGTCACGATATCGATCTCGGGATAGACCTTGGCAAGAGGCTTTTCCAAAACGAGCATGGCGAAGACGGACGTCCCTGCGGAAACATTGCCCGTTCGCTCGGCAACGCTGTTGGTGGCGACCATGCCTGTGCCCGCATCGCCTTCGGGCGGGCAGAGCGGGATACCGGCAGCCAGTTTTCCCGTGGGATCGAGCAGCTTCACGCCTTCTTCGGTTAGAAAACCCGCCGCTTCTCCTGCGGGGAGAACCTGTGGCAGGATATCCTGAAGTTTCCACGGCAGATTCTTTACTTCAGGCAGACCGTCAAACAACCCGATCATGCGCTCGTCATAGCGCCCCGTTCCGCTATCGATGGGAAACATACCCGAGGCTTCACCCACCCCCAACACCTTCTGGCCGGTCAGTTTTTGGTGAACATAACCGGCCAGCGTGGTCTGGAAGTGGATGTCGCCAACGTGAGGTTCCTGGTTCAAGATTGCCTGGTAGAGATGGGCAATGCTCCAACGCTGAGGGATGTTGAACTCGAACAAATCCGTAAGTTTCTCGGCTGCCTGCCCGGTAATGGTATTCCGCCACGTGCGGAACGGCACCAGAAGGTTTCCATCCCTGTCGAACACCAGGTAGCCGTGCATCATGGCGCTAAAGCCAATGGCGCCGATGGTTTTGAGCGGCAGGTCGTACTTCTCCATAATCTCACCGCTGAGCTGCCGGTAGCTTTCCTGCAAGCCCGTCCACACATCATCGAGGCGGTATGTCCAGACGCCGTTCTCGAGCCGGTTCTCCCACGCATAGGTTCCCGACGCAATCGGCGTATGGGTCCTGTCGATCAGCACCGCCTTGATGCGTGTCGAGCCAAACTCGACGCCGAGAGCGGTTTCTCCACTTTCAATTGCTTTTCGAATATCGGTTTGCGCCATGTTTTTCTCCTGTCACTAAGCTACATCAATATGTTCCACGAAACCGCGTGTATCTTAGCACGGGCGAAAAATTTGTCAATCCGTTTTTTTTGGTTTGCGGGTAATTTACTTAAGAAAATTACGGCTCTCGCGGCTTCGCCGGGAAAGGGATTCTTCACGTTAAACTTGGAAGACCCAAAAATACTATCAGGCAACAGCGTATGCCTGGTCAGGGTTTCCTGAAGGCATACACGATACGCGAAAAGCCTGCTATCATAGAGGCAGTTCTGTCTAACAAGGAGTGTTCGATGACCACAAAAACGCTGCGCGTTTCCCCGCAAGAGCTTCGCTCGATAGCCGCCAGCCTGAGACAGTCGTGTGCCCACGCCGAACAGCAGAAAAACACCCTTGAGCGTGCCTGGGCGCGGATGGATGCCGGTTGGGAGGGCTATGCCGAGACCGACATCACCTACTCCTACAACCAGACGGCGAACGAACAAATCCGGACGATCAGCATGCTCTCACAAATGGCACAGGCGCTGGAAGCCGTCGCCAGCATGATCGAGGCTGCCGATCAGAAATGCCAGGCACTGTTCGCTTCATTCACCGATACCGAGTGGCACGGTGCGCCCGGATCGCCGGGCGACATGGATGGGCTGCCTCCCCGCCAAGACGGTGGAGGTCTTCTGCCACCCTTACCAGAAGACCTCCAGCCCCTTCTGGCAGAACTGCTCGCCTTGCTGGCAAGCTTGCCGCCGGGTGCGACAATGGACGATCTATTGACGCTGCTGGATGGCCAACCGATTGCTATTGCTTTCCAGCTATATCTCGGCGCGTCGGGAGCTTTCAACCCGGGCGCCGTCGCCGTGAGCGGTGCCGTGTACGTGGTCTACAATTTCCAAACGCACGAGCTATCCTTCGTTCTCGGTGACGAAGCGGCGCTTGGCGTCGCCGGGGGAGCAGGAGCAGATGTCGGCGGCGGCGGTGGTGTCATGTTCTTTTATGGCATCCAATCGAACGACGCTTTCAACGGCGGTTGCACCAATTTCACTGCCACCCTGGAAGGCACCGTGGGGGCGGGGGCAGAGGCACACGTCAACGTCACCGTGATGAACAACCCGGGTACAGGCACCCCCATCGTCGGCCTTGGCTTTGCCGGCGGCCCCACCGCAGGCGCCGGAGGAGATGTTTCAGCAACGATCAGCGTGCCCGGCATGAACAACGCAGTTGTTGTTTGGACCATCGAAGGCGTCGACCTGGATTCCTTTGGCGATATTCCGGCGATTGTCGGTGACAGCTTCATCGGCGAGGTAACCGATGTGGCACAGCAGGCCGCAATCCTGCCCCTGATCATGGCGGTAACCACTGGGGCGTACGTCTGGTCAGGGGTTGAGAATGTAATAGACTTGGGCGGAGACGTTCTAAGCTTCTTCCTTTCAAGCCCGGTAAGCACATCCCCGTTTCTACCTGCTCCTGTACCAACCCCAGCAGAGTCGAGCGCTACTCCCCAACAGACACAAACCCCGGTCCCGACCACGCCCTCATCCAGTAACAGCGCCAGCACGCAGGATGCTGCAACCGAAGCAACCACCACACCCGAAGCCGCTCCAACACCGCAGCAAACGCCAGCTTTGACAGACACACCAACACCAACGCCGACATCAGTACCGTGATGTCACCGACGCGCCGATCTCATCGAACGGACTTCCCGGTTTTCAACCGAAAGACACGTTTTCTACATTAAGCGAGTCCTCCTGTGCGGCCTGACGGAAAGCAGACCAAGCCACGCACTATGGGCACAGGCGTTTTTCGGTTAGCCGTTTTGGCCCCGTCGCAGGTCGAATCTGCTTTTGAGTCTGGCAAAGAATCCAGGAAAGGATGAAGACGATGTTCCTGCTCACCATTCGATGGATCGTCTTGTGGCTTGGCTGCCAGCTTGCTTTTGTAGTGATAGGAGCCGTGATCAGCATCGCCACAATGGCGCTCGCCGCTCGCCAAACACGCACATCAGACCTGGAAGGCCTGGGTGGCTGGGTCATGCCCATGCTGCTGTTTTGGGCGCTCTGCATCCTGGCCGCAGCTGTCTTCATCGCCCGCGATCATTCGCTATTGGGCCTGGCAAATGCCTTGGCCATTTTCTTGCCCGGGGCGCTGCTAGGCTCAGCATCCGTCTTCATGGCCGGGCCGTTGTGGAGTTCACGGCGTGAAGGTGATTAATCACAGAAGGTGAACATGACAAAGCAATTTTCACAAGGTTACGCCCTGCTGATCGGCGTCAGCCAGAGCCAAGAATCCGGCCTGGCCCTGCCTGATGTGGCCCAGGATATCTCCGCTATCCGGCGCGTGCTCGCGCATCCACAGCGCTGCGCCTATGATCCGGCCAACCTGCTCGTTCTACAGAGCGAGCAAGCCACGCGGCAGGGCATCCTGGACGGTCTGGCCTGGCTGCAAGAGAAGCTGGCCGCACACCCTGACGGAAACGCCACCGCCGTGATCTACTACAGCGGGCACGGCTGGTGCGAGCAAAAAAGCCAGGCGTACTATCTCATCCCCTACGACGTAAACTTGCAGCGCCTGCGCCTGACGGCCCTGCGCGCCGACGATTTCGCTGCCAGCATTAGCGACATCCAGCCGCGCCGCCTGCTCGTCGTCCTGGACTGTTGCCATGCGGGCGGCATGGGCGTCAAAGACCCGTTCGGGGCAGCCGTCCCGGCTGGCTACGCGGCCGCAGCCATCCCGGCAGGCCTGGTGATGGACGACAAGCCCTCCGTCGGCGTCGGCACCGGGGCCAAAGGCATCGAGCAGCTCGAGCAGGGAAGCGGACGGGCCGTGTTGAGTTCGTCGCGTGAGAATCAAAGCGCTTACCTGCGCCGTGACCGCCAAATGAGCATCTTCACTTACCACCTGATCGAATCGCTCACCGGCCACGCCGCCCATCCTGCCGATGCAACCGAGGTGCTGGTATCCGACGTGATCGGCCACGTCCACCGCCGCGTGCCCGCCAGCGCCAAAGCCGAATACGACACCGTCCAGCAGCCCGACTACCGGGTCAGCGGTAACTTCCCGGTCGCACTGCTGCTTGGCGGCCGGGGCATCCGCAAGGGGCAGCCCGCCCCCGACCCGCTGGCCGACCTGGAAGACGAGCCAGCGGCGCCGGTGGACGCTTCGTATCGAGCTACACTTGCCGGGAACGGCGTGATCGTGCAGGGCAACAACAACACCACCGTCGGCGCAGGCGGCGTGCTCGTCAAGGGCAGCATCGGCGGCGACGTGGTCACAGGCAAGAAAATAACGCAGACCGCCGGAGATAATGCCATACAGATCGGTCAGTCACGCGATGTGAAAATCAACCGCCGATAGAACTTTATCGGATCGCCCAAGATTACCACCGGCCCGCCTAATCGCCCGGGGGCCAGACCGGCACCGGGCCGCCGAAGAAAGCTTCCCGCAAGCCCGGAAAGCGCAGGTTCTGCCACGCCTGGTACAGGTTACCCACCTTTATGCGAAAAGTGCCATCATCGCCCAGGGCCAAAAGCCGGTCGTCGGCCAGTTGAAATGAGGCAACCGCCTGCGCCTGCAGAAGCCAACCGGCACGCAGGTTGCCTTCTTTGACGAACAGGCTGCCGCTGGCATCGATCATCCCCAGGCGAAGATTGGTCACTTGAAACGCCCGCACCTCGCTGCCCATCTGCTGGTATTCGGCGAGCAAGTTGCCTTCATTGGCGTACAGGTTGTATTGCTGATCCAGGTAAGCGAGGCGGTTGTCAACCAGTTGAAATGCGAGCACGCCGCCGGTGATGGGGACCCAGGCATTTTCCAGGGGGCCTTCTTTGGCAAACAAGCGGCCATCGCCTGCCAGGTACCCGAGGCGGTGCCCGGAGAGCGAAAAAGACTGCACCTCTTCCGCCTGAAACTGCCACGCACCACCCCAACCACTTTCCTTGACCCACAGGCGGCGGCTGTCATCGAGCATGGCCACGCGATCAAGCACCGCTTGAACTTCCAGAACATTTGCGGCCAACGTTTGGCCGCCCGCGGCCAACGTTTGGCCGCCCGCTACATCAGCCACTTCCCAAAACAGCAAATCCCCCTGCGCATCGATCGCAAACAGGCGATCTTCCCACAAGCGCATCTGTACCAGGCCCGGCGGCGAAGGGATTTCAAACGGCTCGTCGTTTCCACGCTTTAGAAAGAGCTTCCCTTCTCGCATAGACAGGGCCAGCCGCCAATCACGTGGGTCCTTCACCGCGCAAACCGAACGGTCCAGCCACATGCACCCCAGCCAGGGTGCTGCATCTTGCCCCCACGGGTTGACGAAGTTAGCCGCGCTTCGCCGCTCGCGCCCCACCTCGAGATGCAGGTGGGAGTTGATCGTCTGGTCGTAAATCGCACCGAGCACAGCGCCCTGTACGACATCTGCGTTTTCGCGCAGCAAGTCTTGCGCAGGAACGAGGTGCATGTAAGTCGTGTACCACTGCCGGCCGTTCAGGCAGCGACCGGCAGCATCCCAGGCGCCGCCCAGGCAGTGTTTGAGCACGATCATACTGTTCAAGCCGTTCAACTGCCATTCCTGCACTTTCCCATCGGCTGCGGCATAGACGGGCGTACCGGCCGGCGCCTTGATATCGGTCCCATGGTGTCCGGCGTAACAGGCCACCATCTCGAAATTGTGCGGGTCGGCCTGCGCCTTATCCTGCGCCTCTGGAAGTGCGCCATCGCGCCAGTAAGCGAGCGAATCCAGGTTGAGCAGGTAGCCGAACATCGGTGGGCAGGCGTAACCGGCATTCAGGCCCAGGTAGTTCCACGTCCAGGCTGTATCTGGATATTGAGAGATGCGCGCCAACCCAACGGAGGGCGGTAAAGGCCATGCCAGGAAGGCGGGGCGTTCGAGTTGGCCGGGATCGAGCGTCGGTGTGAGAAGCGGTGCGGCCGGCGTGAAGGCAACCGTGGGCGAGCGTGTCGCAGCGGGGGTCACGAAAAAAGCCGGCTGCGTGGTCTGGATGGCAGGGAGCGACGTGGCCGGATCGCCGCGCGGCGTACCGCCACAGGCAGAAAGCGCCAACAGGCCCGCCAGCATCGGTACAAAAAACCCGCTTACCGCAGCTTGCAGTCGAGGCCGCACTCCGGCCTGCGTCTTTTTTACTGCACGCAAAACACCCGTCCACCCTCTTAACAGCACAAGCACCAGGTGCTTTTTTACCAGTTTCACGGCTACACGCAAATCACCCACCGGCGATCTTGACCTTGTAGCCGAGCTTGCCCAAAACCACGGCGATTTTTTCCCGCCGATCACCCTGAATCTCGATCACACCATCCTTAATCGTGCCGCCCGTGCCACAGGCCTGCTTGATCTGCTTGGAGAGCGTTTTCAAGTCTTCTTCGGAAAGCACCAGGTTTTTGACCAGGGTTACGGTCTTGCCGCCGCGCCCCTTGGACTCGCGATGCAAGTAGGCGGTCTGTTGCTGCGGCGGCAAGGAACGCACCGCAGCAACTTTCGTTTTTTGCTGGCGCAGGTCTCCCTGCTCCGATGACCAGACGAGAGGACGGTCGTCAAGCGGCATAGTTTCCCTACATCCTTCCCAATCACACTTTTGGCCGGCGCAACCAGGCCCAAACACCCAGGGCCAGGGCAAGCAACCCACCTAACACAACCATCAAGACGGCGCCCGGGGAAACCCGCCGATCAGGGCCAGGAACAATACCGGGCGTTGGGCTGGCACTCACCGGCGGCACGCCAGAAACCGCCGCGGTACGTTGGGCCTGTATCTCATCCAGCACGAAGACGGCAGCCGTACGGCCGGGGACGGTGAAAGTCCCGCTGGCCGAATCAAACACGGCTGTTTGTACGAGCGCGTCGGCAGAGGCAGCCAGCACGGGATGAAGATGGAGGGCTAGCCCTATGTCTTCTGGGATCGTGTAACGAATTTCGCCCGGGGCGGCGTTGAACAAGACGACAATCCGGTCATAGTTGGCATCAAGGTCTACGCTATCCAGGTCGACCAGCGTCATTACGATCAAACCAGGAATCTGGTCGGGGCCGGTATTCTGGAAGGACAGGCGAGCCTTGATCGCCTCGGCGGTTTGCAGGCGGAAAAGCGGGCTGCTCTTGCGGATTCGCAGAATCTCTTGAAAGTGCGCCACAGCAGCCAGGATGTTCTCATGCGAGGGCTTCAAGGCAGGATCGGCCAACAGCGGCGCCTGCAAGGGCCAGTTCTCTTTGTTTTTGTCGGCAACGGGCAAGCCGGAGCCAAAACCGTTGTCGTGGTAGGTGAAATCGATGCGGTTGAACCAGTCGCCGGAATTATAGCTGTCCTTGTCGAACGACTTCGAACGCAGCAAGTCATCACCGGCGGTGAAGAAAGGTACACCCTGCGACAGGCCGACGATGCTCAGGCCCAGGTTGTGAATGCGCACGCGCTCGGCGATGGTGGCCGCAGCCGGTGCCTTGTACTGCACGGCATCGAACCAGATTTCGTTGTCGTGAGCGGAAATGTAGACGATCTGCTCCTGCGGGTCGCGGGTGTAGCCGGCTGGCGAACCGTTGTAATCCACCTGTGCGCCGGTGATCGCTTCGCCGCCAGCACCGGTGAAGGTAAAATCGGCCAAGTTGCCGGCCAGGGCCACACGGATGCGGTCGGCAAAGAGCAGTAGGGTCTCCAGCGAGTCTTCACCGGCGGTTTCATTGGGGTCGGTGTAGAGGCCGGTGGCAAAACCTTGCTTCAGGTAGTCGCCAAAGGGCGAGCCGCCGCGCACGGAGTCGCGCACCCGGTCGTTGAAGGTGCCGATGCCGGTGCCAGCCATGTTTACCTGCGTGGCATTGATTCCGCGCGCGCCGGCGGCCACCTCACCAAAATCCCAGCCTTCCCCGTAGAGGTAAATCGTCGGGTCGATGGCTTGCAGGGCGTCACGGGCGGCGGTCATGTCGGACACCATGTGATGGCCCATCAGGTCGAAGCGGAAGCTGTCGACGCCGTAGTCGTCCACCCAACGGACGAGGGTATCGATCATCAGTTTGCGCATCATGTTGTGCTCGGTGGCCGTGTTCTGGCAGCAGGTCGAGGTTTCCACCTGGCCCTTGTCGTTCAGGCGGTGATAGTAGCCGGGGACGATCTTGTCGAGCACGCTGTTCGGGCGCTGGCCGCTGGCGTTGGTGTGGTTGTACACCACGTCCATCACCACGCGCAGGCCGATCCCGTTGAGCGCCTGCACCATCTGGCGAAATTCCAGGATACGCGCCCCTTCTTCGGGATCGGTGGTATAGGCGCCGTCCGGCGCGCCATAGTGAACGGGGTCGTAGCCCCAGTTGTAGGCATCGTCCGGCGAGATGGCCGCCTGCTGCTGCTCGGAATCGGGCGGCAAAGCCGCCAGGGCTGCGAAGTCGTAAGTCACCCAGGTGGATTTGTCTTCGTTGACGCTGGCCATGTCGAAAACAGGCAGCAGGTGAACGTGCGTCAACCCGGCCTGCGCCAACGCCTGAAGGTGCTTCATGCCGTTGGAATCGGGCACGGTAAAGGCGGCAAAGGTGCCGCGCAGGTTTTCGGGCACACCGGGGTCATTGACGCTGAAGTCGCGCAGGTGCAGTTCGTAAACGACGATGTCTTCGGGCGCTGCCAGCGGCGGATCGACCATTTCGGACCAGCCTGCGGGGAAGTAACGCGGATCGTTCAAATCGACGACGAAGCCACGCAAGCCGTTCGTCGAAAGGCCGGGTGCGTAGGGGTCGGTCACGACGTTGGTCTCGATCTTGCCCGTGGAGGGCACGAAGACCTCGACCTGAAAGGCATAGTAATTGCCCTGCGCCGACGCATCGGCGGTCGCCGTCCAGACGCCGGTCTCGGCGTCGAAGGCCATCGGAAAGGCATTCGGGAAAACGCTTTCACCCGAGGTTGGGTAAACGTTGAGGGTGACGCTGCGCGCTGTCGGCGCCCAAACGCGGAACGTCGGCAGGCCGCCGTCCCAGGCAATGCCGAGCGGGCCGTCGTACGTGTACAGGTCATCCAAGACACCGGGAACCTGTACCCCGGTGGCATCCAGCGGCTTGCCACCGGCATCGAACGCGGCAACCGCCAATTGCCCCCTGAGCAAGTCAGGCACGCGGGCGAGATCGGCCGGGCCGAGCTTGAGAGCGGCGTAGGTGCTCAGGTGCGGGAATTTGGCCTTGACGGCCGCAGGCAGCCCGGCCGGGTCGAGGGATAGCGGGATGGATTCCCCACCGATCACCCCCGAAGGGTCCAGTTCGAGGCCCCCGTCAGGGGCGCCGATCAGCTGGAAGCTGGCGGCTGCGGCCGTGTCCACGTTCCAGGCCAGCGTTTCGGCGGTCACCCAATGGGCCTTCTGCGCCGCCAGATCGCCCTTTGGCGCGCCGGCCTGGACCTTGAGTTCGCCGCTCACCGGGTCGAACTGCACGAAAACGACGCTGGCCTCCTCCTCGACATCAAAAGTTGCTTCCTCGGTGACGAACTCGTCTTGCTCGCCAAGCGCCACGCGCACGGTGTATGCCCCGACCGGCAGGCCTGCAAGCAGCGCGTCGTAGACACCATCCCCGGTGGGGTCCTCGAGCCAGGATCGCAGACAGGTGGGGTCGTCATCTTTCTCGCATCCTAACGCCGCCTGGAAGTTCCCCACGGCGACGTAAATCGGCGAGTTGACGTTATCGGTCACCCAGTTGGTCTGGTGGTCGTAGTAAAACTTGACCGGCGCTTCGGCGGCCACTTCTAGCGGGATATTAGCCCCACCGGGGACAGCGTTGAGACCGTAATTCACGTCCCAGGTCTTGTTGAGGGCGGCTTTGTACGCATACGTTCCGGCAGGCAACGTCCACACGGCCTGCCAGACGCCGTCTTCGGCGTCAAAAGCGAGCAAGGTTTGTTCGCACTCGGGCTGCCAGTCGCCGGAGCATCCCAGGACCGACTGGATCGTACCGGGGATGGTGACGTTGGCCGGCTGCGGTTTTTCGGACGTTAGCGCATAGACCGGCGCAGATGTGGCGCTGCCTGCGGGTGCGGTGGCGGTGGCGATCGCCATGACCTTGGAGTCCGCGTCCCAGCGGAAGGTCACCTGTTCGAACTCACCGACCGTGAAGGGGATATTGCCGCCGTCCTGGGCGCCCTCTGCGCCGTAGTTCTCCGTCCATGAACCGCCGACGGCCACCTTGGCTTCGTAGCTGCCCTGCGGGATCCACGTCGTCTGCCAGATGTAGACGCCGTCGCCATCGGGGTCCTGCAACCAAGAGCGCAGGCAACCGGGCGCCCAATCGGCCGGGCAGCCGATCTCGTCCTGGAAGCTGCCGGAAACATTGGCGATGATGCTGTTCACATCGTCGGTGACGAAATGCGTCTCGTGGGAATAGTAAAAGGTGACGAGCGTGTTTTCGGCCAGCGAAAGAGGGATGTTTTTACCGTAGTATTCGCCGCCCAGGCCGAAGTTATCGGTCCAGGCACCGTTGAGGGCGGCTTTGTACTCGTGCTCACCGGCAGGGATTTCCCAAGTGGCGCGCCAGAGAAGGCTGTCGCCGTCGAGCACCAGGTTGCTGGCGGTGCAGTCGGTGTTCCATTGGCCGGGGCAGCCCAATGCGGGCTGGAAGGTGCCGGCAATGGTGATAGTTTGCGGCACGGGCAGGCCTCCGGGGGGTAATTCCTGTTGGCTGGCCGCCGGCCATGCGGAAAAGGCCAGCAGCAGAAAGGCAAGGAAAGGGACGAGTCGCTTCATGATCTCTCCTGTGGTCTAAAGTGTCGGGCAAACAAAGACACAGTATACTTTGTTTCCGGCTCACGTTTTCAGTTTGACGATCAGGCCTTCGTAAGCGCGCAGGGCGATCCGCTCCAGAGGGAAAGCGGCGTCCTCGCGGTCGAGATAAGTCGAAAGGGCCAGGTCGCCGCTACCGTGGCCGGCAAGGGCTACTTCGGCGGGTTCGCCGGCAAAGTTGAGGACGATCAGGTGGCGCTCGCCGCCCGCCTGGCGTATGTAGACGAAGCAGTTGGCGTCGGCGACATCCACCGGTTGATAGCTGCCCAGCGAAAGCGAGAGGTGCTGGCGGCGGTACCACAGCAAGCGCCGGTAAAGGTTGAGAATCGATGCAGGTTCCTGCGACAGCACGGCGACGTTGCGGGCAGCATAGTCGTCGGAAACGGGCAGCCACGGTTCGGCCGGGGAGAAGCCGGCATTCGGGCCGTCATCCCACTGCATCGGCGTGCGGCAACCGTCACGGCTGCGCTCAGCGCCCAGGTTGACGCCCTGTGGATCGCGGATTTTCTCCGGTGGGATGCGGCCGTTTTCGAGGCCGAGTTCGTCGCCGTTGTACAGCGTGGGCGTGCCGCGCAGGGTGAGCAGGAGCATCGCCGCCAGCCGGGCCTGCGCCTGCCCGCCAAGGCGGGTGGCCAGGCGCGGCTGATCGTGGTTGCCGAGGACGTAATTCGGCCAGGCGAAGGGCGGCAGGGCCGCTTCCATCGCATCTACTGAAGCGCGCACGGCGCCCGCCTGCCAGGGCTGGTACATCAGGCGGAAGTTGAAGGGCAGTTGCAGCCCTTCGCCGTGGGCCCCGTAGTAGCGGACCCAACGATCGAGATCGCCCCACAACTCCCCGATGCCACAGCGATCGTCGAACGCATCCAGTACCCCGCGGATGCGGCGAATGTAAGCATGGACCTCGTCCTGATCGAGGTTGTATTGCTGAATCAGGCGCCCGAACAGGTCGTTTTCCCGCAGATCGGCGGCCGCATTGGGGTTGGGAGGATTGTCACGCAACGCTGCGTCCTTGATGATCAGGCCGATCACGTCCATGCGGAACCCATCCACGCCGCGCCGCAGCCAGAAGCGCAGCGTTTCGTGCATGGCCTGCTCCACCTGCGGGTTGCGCCAGTTGAGTTCGGGCTGCTGCCTGGCAAACTGGTGCAGGTAATACTGCCCGGTTTTTGAATCGAAGGTCCACGCCGGACCGCCGAAGAAGCTACCCCAGTTGTTGGGCGGGCCACCCTGTTCGTTGGGGTCGTGCCAGATGTACCAGTCGCGCCGAGGATTGTCGCGGCCAGAACGCGACTCGAGAAACCAGGGATGCCGGTCCGAGGTGTGATTGGGCACCCAATCCACGATCACCTTCATGCCGCGCTGGTGGGCTTCGGCTACTAGGCGGTCGAAGGCTGCCAGATCGCCGAAAAGCGGGTCGACATTGCAGTAATCGGCCACATCGTAACCGAAATCGGCCATCGGCGAAGGATAGAAGGGGCTGAGCCAGATGGCATCGACGCCCAACGACTCGTGGGTGCCGTCATTGAGGTAGTCGAGGCGTTCGATGATACCCTGCAAATCGCCCACGCCGTCGGCGTTGCTGTCCATAAAACTGCGCGGGTAAATTTGATACACTACACCTTGTTGCCACCACGTTTTTTCCATGTTCTCCTCTGCGAGATTTCTCCTCTAAACTGGCAAGCGCCGGCAGAAGCCTTGCTGCACGCCGGCCTACTTGAGCGACCTTCTCATGAAGTTTAACACAAAGCGTGCTTTCTACCTTCTCGAAAAAGAAACGCAGCTTAAATGTGAAGGGCTTTTCCGGTTTTTCCGGAAAAGCCCTTCACGCCAAAGCGCAGGCCCACACAAAGTAAACGGCCCGGCCAGCTTCGGCGCGGCGAACTGCCTGTGTGTCGAAGCTGGCCGGGGGATCGCTGCGCCGGTATGCCGGCGTGCAGGCTACTTGGCCTCGAAGTGGCTCCAGGCGTAATCGGCGCTGTAACGGATGTACCAGTAGCCATTGACTTTGGCCGGCAGGTTACTGGTGAAAGCATACTTGTTGGTGTAATCCACGCCGTTGATGGTCAGGCTCGTCAGGTTCCAGGAGTTAATGTAGCTGCCCAGGTCACTGGCCCGCCAACAGAAGGAACCGGGGCCATTGTACGTGTAGGCGGCGGCAATTGCAGCATCGACCGGATCGCAGGTAACGCCACCGGTGGGCGATGGGCTGAGCGTGGCCGAGGGCGTCAGCGTGCGCGTGGCCGTTGCGGTCGCGGAAGGTGTGGCAGCCGTCGGCGTCCGGGTTGGCGTGGAGGTTGGGGTCACGCCCGTCGGCGTCCGGGTCGATGTAGCGGTCGGCGTCACGCCCGTCGGCGTGTGGGTGCGGGTCGGTGTGCGTGTGGCCGTGGCGGTCGAGGTGCTGCTTGCGCTGGGGGTGTTGGTTGGCCCCATGCCAGGCTCTGCGCCCCAGACCAGCGTGCCGCTGCGGTAAAGCGTGACGCGATCCCAGTCGGCCAGGCCGGTCTTGGTGGCGTCGAAGGAGTAGTCGTCACCTTGGGTGTAGCTGGTCCAGTCGACCTTGTTGAAGCGTGCCTGAATCTCGCGGCTCTGCCCGCCAGCCGGGATATTTCCCGCTGCAGGGCCGAAAGCGATTTCGAGGTAGGAGTCCGCGCCAGGTTGCGAGGTCGTCAGCTTGGTAAAGGAACCCGTAACGTTCGCACAACCCAGGACGGCATAATCGCAGTGGAACTCCTGGGCTTTGCCGCCCTCGTTGGTGTACCAGTAACGGATCGTGAACTCACTCAACGGCACAGCGGCCGAATTGGTATTGATGATGTTGAAGTGCGGCGTGATCTGGTTGGTGCTGTTGGCCGTCGCTGCCGCCTTGTACTGGAGCTTGAACCCGCAGTCGTAGCAGGGGGTCATCGTGATCGTCGGCGTAGCCGTCGGGGTGCGGGTTGGGGTGGCGGTGCAGTCGGTGCAAGGGACGGCGCCTTCCATGATGGCGTCCAAGGCGCCCTGATCGATGACCGCGCCAGTGCTGCGGTTGAAGAGGGCAAAGCCGTTGCTCTGCGACGGGGGCACGCCATTATCCCAGTAGAACGTCTTGATGCCGTTGGCGATGGCGGCGGCGTTGATGTACTTGAGGTAGTACTGCCGCGAAGCAAGATCGAGATTGGGCCGCGTGGCCACGCCGTACTCGCCGATGATGACCGGGATGCCGGCATTGACCCACTTTGCCCGCACGCGTCCGAACAGATCGTCCACGTAGCTTTCCTGCGCCCAGGTGCAGGCGCTCTGGGTCGGATAGGGTGCGCCCCAATACAGGCAGCTCCCGCTCTGGTTCAAGGTGTAGTCGTAGGGATCGTAGTAGTGCACTTCGACGATCAGGCGGTTGCTAACCGTATCCGTGGGCATGGTGAAGTAGTCCAGGCCGTGCCACATGTTCGTATTGTAAGTCTGCACGACGAGCGTGCGCGTGGCGTTGTTGCCACCGGTTGCGCGCACCGCATCTACGAAGGTTTGCAGGTACGACTGCTGGACGGTAATATGCTCGGTGGTCGGTGTGCCGTAATCGTAGTGCGTCTCATTCGTGCCGGCAAAGAGCAGGTGCTCGTCATAGTTGATGAAGTAATTGGCGATTTGCGTCCAGTAGACTTCCAGTTTCGCATTCACCGCTGCCTGGGCCGCGTAGGTCGGATTGTTCTCCAACCAACCGCCGTCCCAATGCTCGTTGAGCACCACATACATGCCGTTGCTGATGGCGTAGTCGACCACCTGCTTGACGCGTGCCAACCATGCCGGGTCGATCTGCAGGGTCGTCTGATCGGCGTGATCGTTCCAGGCGCATGGAATGCGCACGGCATTGAATCCGGCGGCCTTGACGCTATCAATGAGCTGCTGGGTGACCATCGGGTTGCCCCACGCCGTCTCGCCGCCGATGGCCTCGAGTGAGTTGCCGAGGTTCCAACCAACGGCGATCTGGCCGGCAACCTGGGGCGCCGTCGGGAGGGTTGTCGCCGCCTGGGCCGGCCTGGAGGCGAACGGCAGCAGGCCGGCCACGAGAGCCACAACGACCGCCAGGCTAAGGAAGAACCGCTGTTTCATGATAGTTTTCTCCTTTTCGAATCGAGCAAACCGGCAGAAAGTTTTCACGCTTCCCGTTTTCGGGTGGCGCTGTGGTAACGTTATCACCAGGAGCGCGAAAAATTTTTTTGACAAACACATCTCTCCTATAAGAGCAGGCCGGCGTTCAAAAAAATACATCGCTCGATGGTTACGCAAGGGGTAAAATAGCGTTGGAGGAAACCCCATGACCCACAAACGTGTAACCGTCCTTTTGCTGGCAGCCTTTGCTTTTCTCATGGTGTACGGTGTCCTTGCCATCTGGTTTGGCCTGCCGCGCCCGGGCTTCATCACCGGCCTGACGACGATCACCGGCTTCAGTTTTGCGCTCAGCCACGCCGGCCTTCGCCTGGGCTGGCAACGCGCCCTGGCCTTGCTGGCTTTCGTTTTTGCAGTCAGCCTGGCCTTCGAAAGCCTCGGCGTGGCCACCGGGCTTGTGTACGGGCCTTATCACTACACCGAAAAACTCGGCCCAAAGTTTCTTGGCCTCGTCCCCTATCTGATCGCCGTGGCCTGGTTTATGATGATGTATCCATCTTACGTCATCGCCGATCGGTTAACCGGCGAAAAACTGACCGGCTGGAAACGCGTGTTGTGGCTTGCCGCCCTGGGCGGCCTGGCTATGACGGCCTGGGATGTCGTGATGGACCCACTCATGGTAAACGGCGGAAACTGGGTGTGGGAAGTGAACGGGGCCTACTTTGGCGTGCCGCTGCAAAACTTTTGGGGCTGGTGGCTGACGGTATTCACCACATTTGTGCTGTATTTGCTGACGATGGGAGAGCGACGCAAGCTGTATGACAAGAGTTTCGACCGGCTGGCCGTCTTGGCTTACGTGAGCACAGGCCTGGGCAATATCGCCGTATCCCTGCTTAGCGGGCTGGCAGGCCCGGCGTTGGCAGGGATTTTCGCCATGATGCCGTGGGTGCTGATGGGCTGGTTGGCGACGAGGGATTGATGAAGAAAACGGAAAAGGGCACCTTGTCCCCCCGGCAGAAAAAAAACCGGCCCTCTGCCAAACGGATTTCGGCGCTGCTCCTCGCCGCGGCCATTTTGGGCATCACCGTCACGGTAGCCGCAGTAGAAATCTGGCCCGCTTTCGGCGCACGGGTCGCCAACGGGACGCGCCGTCTCTTCGGCCCGCAGGTCGTCGCCCAAGTCGAAAGCATCGTCTTTCAGGCCCAGGACACGGTCAGGCAGTGGCAGTACCGCTACGGCGGCCAGCAGGCAGAAGCGCCGTGGGAGGCGCCTTCATTTACAGAAACGCCGCAAACCACGGAAACGCGCCCCCAGCCTTCGGCGACCCCTTCGGCCATCCCTTCAGAAGTACCCGGGAAGGTTACAACGCAGCCGCCCACACAGACTGCCACGCCGGCGCCCACCGTCACGCCGACACCGACCGCCTGGCGGCTCGCCGACCTGCAAGCGCTGGGAAACCTGGAAGGCGAAGGCATCTGGCAGCCCTACCTGCACGACGGGCAAGACAGCCCCGTAGCGATGCGCACTTTCCTGCAACCCGACCCGGAACGCCCCTATACCGTCGTTGCCGTCGTCGCGCTGGACCTGGCGCGCGTGCGCCTGCACTTCGTGCTCGGATTCATCGATCCCGCCCTGCCTGATGGGCCAAAAGGCGACGGCCTGATCCCAGAAGCAGACCGCCAGGCCGGCAAGCTCCTGGCCGCCTTCAACGGCGCCTTTCGAACGGCAAACGGCATGTACGGTGCGATGGCCAACGGGGTCGTCCCCGTGCCACCCATCCCCGAAGCGGCCACCATCGGCATCTACCAAAACGGCGAGATTCGGATCGGAAGCTGGGGGGACGAGATCGAGGCAGACCCCGCACTGCAAGCCTGGCGGCAGAACTGCACCATGATCGTTCAAGACGGTGAAATTTCTCCCAAGGTTTACAACGATTCCGTGATCGATTGGGGAGGCTCGATCAGCAACCACATCGTCACCCGGCGTTCGGCCATCGGCATCGACCGGGAAGCGCAAACGCTGTACTATTTCGCAGGGCCGGCCCTGAGCATGCCCGCCCTGGCAGACAGTATGTTGGCTGCGGGTGTTTACGACGGCATGCTGCTGGATATCAATAACTTCTGGGTGCACTTCACCGCATTCTCCCCCGGTGAGAACGGCCTAGCCGCCGAGGCCTTGCTCCCCAACGACATGATCGATCAGGTCGATCGCTACCTGGGCGCTTCGCCGGTCGATTTCTTTTACGTCACGTTGCGCGACGATAGCCCCTAGCAGGGTGTCGAAGAGCCCCCACGTTAAGACTTCAGAAGTCTCTACCACAGTTCCTTAAAAATCGGGGGTTTCCTCAAACACGTAACGCCGCGTCCAGGCCTGGCTTTGGCCCGGTTCGATGTGAAAGTCCAAAAAGACTTCGGCGCTGATAACGTGCGTGGTTCCCCAGACGGCCACACGTGAAGGGGCGAAATCGTCATATTCACACACCGTCACGCCACTGGGCGCGTGCGTCAAGACCCATTGGGGTTTCTGCGTGGGGAAGAATCCTTCCAACCGACAGTAGAAAGGCTTGTCGGGAACCGCATTCAGCCGCAGCGTCTCGTTTTGAATGTCGAAAATCGCACGACTCTGCTGTTTGTGTGCTGCGATGATGCGCGCCAGCATGTCTTCGGGCAGTTTGCGCATCTCTTTGGGCAAATGGCTGCGGATGATGGCTTCGTTGTCTTGCAATTCAACCGGGTAAGGAAAACGCAAGCGGTAGTCAGGCCCCAGGGGGTGGTCGTCGATGCAGAGAAAGTTGTGGCAGTACTCGTGCGTCGCCAGCGTTTTTGTACCCATGTTTTCCAATCGGTAGCCGATTTCCAACTGATTGTCACGCACGCTAACCGTCTTGGTCAGCCGGGCTGCGTGGCCGCGGCAATCGACCGGCTCGACCGTAAAGCAGACCGTATCAGCCTGAATTTCCGCCTTCATCGGAAAACGCTCGGCGATCTCGTATGGGCGGAAGAAGTTGTAGGTGCGCTCGTCGTCACGCCTGAGCAAACCAATGCCAAGCTTGGGGAACAATTCGCCGGGCGCAGCCTCATCGTAACCGATGGCCTTCTCGATGCCGAATTCATTGCACAGTCCCAGGCCACCCGTACCCTGGGCAGGGTTGGGGTCTTCGGGCGCGCAGAAGGTATGCCTGCCGTCCAGCGTGACCTGCATCACGAAAGCAGTCCAGTCGAAACGAGAACCGTGATAGACGGCGCCGGGTTTGGCAATATCAACGATAAGGCGGGGGGATTGGATGAGCAAGGAAGAAGACATGAGTTTTTCGAACCAATGAAAGAGAGAAAAATACCAGACCCGTTGCCTGCATGTGCCGCGGGTTCATCGGAAAAACTGGCAGAGCTACGTGTCTGCCCCTACGATTGCGCTGCACTATTATACGTCCTTTCTGGGTTCGTTGAAGAACGAAGAACTGGGATACAATACACCCCATTCTCGACAAGGACTGTAAAGGTATGGATAGCTTTTCACAAAAACTGGCCAACCTGCACGAGATACACATCGAACTATCACAAACCGAACCCTTCGGTGAGATCTGCCGCCTTGCCATCCATTTGGGGTGCAAAAAACTCGGCTTCGACCGCCTGGGGCTTTGGCTCACCGACCCCGAACACCCGGAAACCCTGCGCGGAACGTTTTGCATCGACGAGGCTGGCCGCCTGCGCGACACACACGCACAGCGCATTGCCGTGGGAGAAGAGATTTTTCACCGCCTACTTTCGATGAAACGCTCGGCCATTTACTACGAACCTCATTGCACGCTGCGCGACGACGATGCACAGGTCATCGGCACAGGAGAGTTCGCAGCCGCAGGCCTTTGGAACGGCAAACAAATGGTCGGCCTGATTTATACCGACAATTTACTTCGCCAGAAAGGAATCGACGAGCAACAACGCCAATTGCTGGTGCTCTATGCTCAATTCCTCGCCAACTTGCTCTCCAGCAAACGCGCCGAAGACAACCTGCGCCACTTTGCACGCCAGCAACTGCTGCTCAACGAAATCACGCGTGCCGCGCTGGAACTACACCAGTTACCGGAAATCCTGCAAAACATGGCCGACCGCCTGGGTGAAATGTTCCTGGCGGATCATTGCTACATCGTTCTCTGGGATAAAGAAGAACGAACGGCGCCGGGAACATCCTACGGCGCTGAGCGAAACGTCCATCACGATCACCCCCTCCTCCAAAACACCGACAAAACACTCGCCGCGCACATCCGGCAAACGCACCATGTGCTGTTAATTGCAGACACACACAACTCGCCTTACATCGAGCCAGCGCTGGCTGCGTCTTATCCCGAACACTCTCTGATGATCCTGCCGCTCACCGGAGACAAACAGTTCCTGGGCGCTGCCCTGATCGGGTTTCACCACGAACACGCGTTCAAACAGGATGACATCTATATCGGCGAACAGGCCGCCCAGCAGATCGCCATGGCCATCTTGAAAACCCGCCTGCTGGAAGAAAGCCAGCGCCGGGCAACTGAAGCCGAAACGCTGCGCCAGGCGGCGGCGGCCGTTGTCAGCACGCTCAAGCAGGATGAAGTGGTCGAGTTGATTCTCGAACAACTCAACCGCGTCGTCCCTTACGACAGCGCCTGTCTGGTACTGCCGGATGGGGAAGAGCATGTGGTTGTCGGGGCGCGTGGGTTTTCGAACCGCGCACACATCATGGGGCTGCGCTTCACCATCAACGCACAGACGCCCAACGCCATTGTCTACGCGCAACGCACGCCCTATATCCTGGAAGATGCGCCGGCGGTCTATGAAGCCTTTCGGCACCCTCCCCACCGCGGAATTCGCGGCTGGATGGGTGTGCCGCTGCTGGTGCATGACAAGATGATCGGGATGCTGGCACTCGACAGCCACCAACCGAACACCTTCACGCCCGATCACGCCCGCCTGGCAAGCGCCTTCGCCGACCAGGTCGCGATTGCCCTGGAGAACACGCGGCTCTTCGAGGAGACCCAGCGCCTGGCAGTCACCGATACACTCACCGATCTCTACAACCGCCGCCATTTTATGGAAATTGGCCGTTCGGCCTATCATCACGCCCGCCGCTACCAAAAAGCGCTCTCCATCATTCTGTTCGACATCGATCACTTCAAGATCGTCAACGACACCTGCGGCCACCACAACGGCGACCAGGTACTGCTGGCGGTAGCGCAGGAGTGCCGCTGCCTGCTGCGCGAGACCGACGAGATCGCCCGCTACGGAGGTGAAGAATTCATCGTGCTCCTGCCGGAAACCCCGGCGTGCAACCTGTCCGATGCCGGCGAGGTCAAGATCCCACCAGCCGCCTCGGTGGCCGAACGGTTGCGTCAGGCTGTGGCCGAGACCCTGATCAGCACCGAAAACGCTCACCTTTCCGTCACCATCAGCCTGGGCGTAGCCGAACTGGATGACGACTGCCCGGACTTCGAAACGCTCATCGATCGCGCCGATCAGGCCCTGTACCACGCCAAACACAGCGGCCGTAACCGCGTTGCGATCTGGCAGCCTGACGACGAAGCCGAAGAGGTCGATCCGATCAATTCAATCTAGCCGTCACTCAAGAATCAGCATCACCGCGGTTGCGAACAATGCGGCCACAATCACCCGCTCGAACCACAGGCGATCGATCCGGCCAACCACCTGGCGCCCGATCCACACACCCAACGGGATCACGGGCAGCAACCAGAATACCTGCACCAGCCGCGGAAAATCGAACAGGCCCACGTAGGCGTAGTACGGGACCTTGATCCAGTTCACGATCGTAAAGAACAGGACCGTCGTGGCAGTGAACTCGAGCGGCGGCAGCTTTTGCATGAGCAGATAGATCGCCACCGGCGGTCCCCCGGCATGCGCCAGGGCAGACGAAAAACCCGCCAGGGTGCCGGAGGCAACGCCGTGCCAAGGCCGCGAACGGTAAGGCAGCGCCTGCAAAATACGCGCCTCCAAAAGCTTGTAGAGTGTAAAAAGCAGGACAATCGCTGCCAGCACGTTGCGCAGCAACGCCGTCGGGGCGCTTTTAATGAAGTAAGTCCCTGCCGTAACGCCAAGCACTGCTCCGGGCAGCATCAGCAGTACCAGGCGCACGTTCCAGCGCTTCCAGTAACCGGCCAGCGCAAAGGCATCGGCAAAGATCAACATCGGCAGCAGCAGGCCGACCACCGCCTGGGGCGGCATTACCAGCGCCATCAAAGGGGTCGCCAGGGCGCCCATCAACCCGCCCAGGCCACCCTTGGCGACGCCGATCAACAGCCCCACGAAGGCCGTCATCAGGTAAAAGGCAAGCGTGTTTTCCAAGTTCAGAGTCCTTTGCAACACAAAACATAGAAGGTTGCTTCTGCATAAACCCTTCGCACGAATTATATCCCCGCCGAAACGTCCACCCCCAGGGTAGGCTCATGACCTTTGCACGCCAAATTGGTGATAAACGTCGTGACATCGCAGGCAATGAAAGAGGGCCATTTGTGGTAAACTTACGGCTTGGATTTTCCCGGCTATGACTGTCAAAACCTCGACTGTGAACCCCAACGCCAAGGCGTGCAACATGCAAAGCGGATCTGTTTCCTGTTTTGCGTCCTGCACGTCTTTTTGTTAATCAGCAGACGAGTCATCATTTTTTTCCTAAAGGAGCAACAAAATGTCGAAAAAATGGGTTTATCTGTTTGAAGAAGTTGCCGAAGCTGAAAAATACTGCGGCGGCGACTGGGAAAAGGTGCGCGGCTTGCTTGGCGGCAAGGGCGCCGGCCTGGCCGACATGACCCGCGCCGGCGTGCCGGTTCCCCCCGGCTTCACCGTCACGACCGAGGCCTGCAACGAGTACCGCAAGAGCGATCAGTTCCCGGAAGGCCAATGGGAGCAGATGCTCGAGGCCCTGAAAGCCACCGAAAAGACCGCCGGCAAGAAATTCGGCGATCCTTCGAACCCGCTGCTCGTTTCCTGCCGCTCGGGCGCCAAGTTCTCCATGCCGGGCATGATGAACACGATCCTCAACATCGGCCTCAACGACGAGGTCGTCGAGGGCTTCATCAATCTGACAAACAACCCGCGCTTCGTTTGGGACTCTTACCGCCGCCTGATCGAGATGTTCGGCTGCACCGTGTTCAACGTGGACGATGAGGCCTTCGAACACCCCATGGCCGAGTATAAAGCCAAAAAAGGCTACAAACTCGACACCGAAATGACCGCCGAAGACTGGAAAGCCCTGGTCGGCACGTTCAAAGAAGTCTTCAAGAAAGAGGTCGGTTTCGACTTCCCACAGGATGTGCTCAAGCAGATGGAAATGGCCACGAAAGCCGTCTTCCAGTCGTGGATGGGCAAGCGCGCCATCGATTACCGCCGCGCCACCAATATCCCCGACGATCTCGGGACCGCCGTCAACATCGTGACGATGGTCTTCGGCAACATGGGCAACGACTCGGGCACCGGTGTGGCCTTCACCCGCAACCCGTCCACCGGCGATCAGAAGATGATGGGTGAATACCTGCTCAACGCCCAGGGTGAAGACGTGGTTGCCGGTATCCGCAACACCGATCCCGTCGAAAAAATGAGCGAGACCATGCCTGAAGTCTACAAGCAGTTCATGGATATCGCCAATAAACTCGAAAAACACTACAAAGACATGCAGGACGTCGAATTCACCATCGAACGCGGCCGCCTGTGGATGCTCCAAACCCGCAACGGCAAGCGCACCGCCAAGGCCACCGTCAAGATCGCCGTCGATATGGCCAACGAAGGCCTGATTACGACAGAAGAAGCCGTCTTGCGCGTCACCGCCGAAAACGTGGATGCCCTGTTGCACCCACAGTTCGACGACGCCGCCAAGAAAGAAGCCGAGAAGACCGGTACCTTCTTCGCCAAGGGCGTCAATGCTTCCCCCGGTGCCGCCGTCGGCCAGGCCTATTTCGACGCCGACACCGCCGAGAAGATGGCCCTCGAAGAGAAGCAGGACACGATCATGGTGCGGCCCTTCACCAAGCCCGATGACGTTCACGGTATGATCGCCTCCAAGGGCGTGCTCACCAGCGAAGGCGGCGCCACCTCGCACGCCGCCGTGGTTGCCCGCCAGTTCGGTATTCCTTGCGTCGTGGGCGCCAACATGATCAAGATCGATCTCGAAAAGCGCGTCATGACCGTCGGCGACAAGGTCGTCAAAGAAGGCGAATGGATTTCCGTCGATGGCACCACCGGCCAGGTCTTCGTCGGCAAAATCCCCACCGTCTCGCCCAGCCTCGAAGAGCAGACCGAACTGTTGACCCTGCTGACCTGGGCCGATGAAATCAGCGCCAACCCCGAGATTCGCACCCTGGCCAACGGCGAGAAGAGCCGCGGCCTGATGGTCTGGGCCAACGCCGACTACCCCAAGGATGCCCAGCGCGCCCGCCTGTACGGCGCCGTCGGTATCGGCCTGTGCCGCACCGAGCACATGTTCTTCGAACAGGAACGCCTGCCCATCGTCCAGGACATGATCCTCTCCGGCACCAGCGAAGGCCGCACCAGCGCCCTCAACAAGCTGCTGCCTTACCAGCGCAAGGATTTCGACGGCCTGTTCGAAGCCATGAACGGTTACCCCGTCATCATCCGCCTGATCGATCCCCCGCTGCATGAGTTCATGCCCGACGAAGAAGCGTTGCTCGAAGAAGTCATCACCATGCGCGTCAAGGGCAAGACCGCCGGCCTGAAAGAGAAAGAAGACCTGCTGGTCGCCATCAAGGGCCTGCACGAATCCAACCCGATGATGGGCCTGCGCGGCGTCCGCCTGAGCATTTCCATGCCGGAAATCGTCGAAATGCAAGTTCGCGCCATTTTCGAAGCGGCCGCCGATTGCACCAAGCGCGGCATCGTCGTCAAGCCCGAGGTCATGATCCCCCTGACCGGCACCGTGAAAGAACTCGAGTGGATCCAGCCCCGCCTCGAGCGCATCGCCAAGGCCGTAATGGATGAGAAGGGCGTTCAGTTCGAATACAAGTTCGGCACGATGATCGAAATCCCGCGCGCCGCCGTCACCGCCGGCGAGATCGCAAAGCTGGCCGAGTTCTTCTCCTTCGGCACCAACGACCTGACCCAGATGACCTTTGGTTACTCCCGCGACGACGCCGAACGCAACTTCCTGGTCACCTACGTCGAACAGGGCGTCCTGCCGGTCAACCCCTTCCAGCAGTTGGACCGCGAGGGCGTGGGCAAGTTGATGCAGATCGCCGTCAACGATGGCCGCGCCACCCGCCCCGGCCTGGAAGTCGGTATCTGCGGTGAGCACGGTGGCGATCCGTCGTCCATCGAGTGGTGCCATATCATCGGCAACAACTACGTTAGCTGCTCGCCCTTCCGCGTGCCGGTAGCCCGCCTGGCCGCCGCCCATTCGGCATTGAAGCACTCCGGCAAGAGCGTTGCGGAAGACAAGTAACTGCAACCCGCCACAAGTTGACAAAAAGGACCGGGCAAGTGTGTTTACTTGCCCGGTCCTTTTTTAACCGTGAGTTTTAACCGTAAGAAGGACGCTACGCAGGCTCAAGGAAGGCCGCTCGAAACTGTTTCTGCGCGCTTGCTTTCTACACGGCAAACGCTCAGGGGGCCGGCCAGGGAACATCCACCGGGGTGGTATAGCCGTGTTTCTCGACCGCATAGAGTTTACCCCCTGAAGGATGCGCACAACCTTCCTGATCTTCCACGACATAGGAAGTCGTGTCATCGTTTCCCAACGAAACCGGCCACCAAAGGTAGTGCCCGCCCTGGCAAACCATCAGATCGAGGAAGTAACCCCGATCGTCGTCCTCGGTCATATCGACCTTGCGCCAAGTAATGGTGACCGCATCGCCGTCACGCACCGCAGTGACGTTGCCGGGTGGGGCATAGAGCACACTGGGGCCGGGCAAGTTCACAGCAGCATAGCGAATGGTCGTAATATCGCCATCTACATCGACCACCGAGGGAGCCACCCAGCAGTAATAGTGAAGCTTCTCGAACTTGACGTACAACCAGCCGCTCATCTGGAAGCGCCCGCCGACCGTGCCGGTATCGCCGGCATACAGATCGGCGGCGTGCAGGTAAGCCTTTGCCGGCCCGTACCGGCAGTGGGACTGCTGGTTGACCGTCACCACCGGAAACGCAAAGGTCGGCGAGGCGGTCCCGGTTGGAGTATCCGTGATCGTCGGCGTTCTCGTGACGGTGCGGGTGTGGGTCGGCGTACGCGTGAACGTGGGCGGCGGTGTGTCGCTTGGAACGGGGGTTTGCGACGGCGTCACGGTACCGGTCGGCAAGCGTGTCGGCAGGCGAGAAGGAGAAGGAGTAACCGAAGGAACAACCGTGGCCGGTGCCTGTGCATCGGTGCGCGGCAAGTTACAGGCTGCACCGATCAACAGAAACAGAAGAAGGAAGATTAATTTTTTCCAATCCATACCCTTAATTGTACCCAAAAAGGGCGCGAGAAGATGTAAAATACGACAAAATTGGTCTTTTTACCTCCCTAGCCCACGTTTGATTGTGCTTGCGCGCCGCACTTTTTCTGCCAAACGTATGGGTCAGGGACGACAAGAAACAGGAGGGATCATGCGCCATAAAATTGCGCCTTTGTGCGCTTCTTTACTGCTTTTCCTTGCGACGGCCTGCAACCTGCCGCTGCTTGCTGCCTCACCAACGCCCAATCAGGGCCTGGAAACTATTGTTGCGGCCACCTTAACGGCCTTCCCCCGGCCCGCGCAGCCAACCGCAACGGCTACGTTGCCCACAGCGCAATCGGCAAGCCTGGTAGCGGCGTATGTCAAGGATGGCAACGTCTATACCTGGATAGAAGGCGGCGGCACAGCAGCGCGCAGCAGCACGAACGACGCCGTGGACGTTCGTATTTCGGATGACGGGCAGGTCATCGCTTTTTTACGCGAGTCACCGGACGATTACTTTCACCAGGAGCTGTGGGCTGCAAACACACATGGGGCAGCCAACCCGCGCGTCCTGGTCAGCGCGGCCGACTTCGACGCGCTCAAGCCGGATAGCCCAAACCCGTCGGCGCCGGGGCTGGTCATACGGCAGTTCGAATTCCGCCCCGGAACCCACACGCTTGCTTACAATACTGCCCCACGCTTCGAGGGGCCGGGCAGCCTGGCCTACGAGGATTTGCGCCTGCTGAATGTCGACAACGGGATGAAAGCAACGCTCTTCGAATTCGGCCAGGGCGGTATCTTTACCTACGCACCGGACGGCAATCAGATCGCCCTCGTCAAGCCAACCAGCATCAGCCTGGTTGACGCCGATGGCAGCAACCTACGCCCCAACGTGCTCACCTTTCCCAGCGTGACAACTTACAGCGAATATCAGTATTATCCTAAGCCGCACTGGGCTGCGGATGCCAGCTTCTTGCGCGTCACCATCCCGCCGGCCGAGGCGATGAACGAGCCACTGCCACCAACCACCCTGTGGCACATTCCGACGGATGGCTCCGCTGGCGTGCAGATCGGAGAGATCCCGGCCATGCCCTTCGACTGGCCCGATAACGCCTTCTCGCCCGACCTGGAACGATTGGCGTACATCAAACAAGTCGGCGAACCGGACGCCAACTTGCGCGAACTGCACCTCGCCAACGCAGATGGCTCGAACGATGCCGTTCTTTACGAGGGCGAGGCGCTGAGCTTTCTGCACTGGCTCCCGGATTCCATGCAGTTCGTCTTCCGGCAGTTCGGCACCGGCAACATGCACGGCGTTCACATCGCCCAGATCGACGGCGCAACCAGCACCCTGACTACCAACCCCGAAAGCCTGCGCGAACTGCGCTGGATCACGCCGGAGCGCTTCCTGGCAACCTGGCAGACAGAAAATGGCGTCGAACTGCGGTTACATACCCGGGGGGCAAGTGCAAACAGCTTTTTGATCGATGTGCTCTCCGATTTCCCGGCTTTCGATTTCACGCATTAACGCTCCACACACGGGTAGCCTGGCGAACGCGCGCACAAACGGAGGATACAAGTGAAAAATTTCCTTGCTTACAAAACAATTCTCGTCACCGGGCTGGCCTTGTTTGCCGGCAGCCTGGCGCTCTTTGCCAACGCTGGCGAGGCAGCAAACAACCGGCAGGCAGCGCAGGCCGTCCAACCGGAGACAGCCTGGCCGGCCGTTCAACTTCAACAAGTTGCCGGCGGGTTCGACCGCCCAATCTACCTGACACACGCCGGTGACGGCAGCGGGCGGCTGTTCGTCGTCGAGCAAGCCGGTATGATCCGCATTCTGCAGGACGATGGCAGCATCGCTCCGGCAGCCTTTCTGGATATCCACGAGCGGGTGCAGTCGCCTGCCAACGGCGGTGGAAACGAAGAAGGCCTGCTCAGCGTCGCCTTCCCTTCGAACTACGCTGAGGCAGGTATCTTTTATGTCTACTACACCAACCTGGAAGGCAACAACCAGGTCTCCCGCTTTCGCACAGGCGCCGGCAGCGGCCTGGCCGACCCCGGCAGCGAGCAAGCGATCATCTTCTTCGAACACCCAGGACAGGCCAATCACAACGGCGGGCAGCTGGCTTTTGGGCCAGAGGGCTATCTTTACATCGGCACAGGCGATGGCGGCGGCAGCGGCGACCCCGGCGAAAACGCCCAGGATACGGCCTCCCTGCTCGGAAAAGTTTTGCGCATCGACGTGACGCCCATCACCCCACCCGACTACCCAAACGAGACCTACCTGCCCTGCATCCAAAAGAACTCGAACAACCAAGAGGACGGCACAAACGCCTACCGCATTCCCCCGGACAACCCCTTTGTCGGCCGGGAAGGTTACCGCCCGGAAATCTGGGCGCTGGGGCTGCGCAACCCCTGGCGCTTTTCCTTCGACCGCCAGGCCGGCGACTTATGGATCGCCGATGTCGGCCAGAGTCAGTATGAAGAGGTCAATCTCCAGCCAGCCGCCAGTGCCGGGGGAGAAAACTACGGCTGGAATATCATGGAAGGACGGCACTGTTTCGGCAGCGCCACCTGCGATCAAACCGGGCTGACGCTGCCCGTCACGGAATACGGCCACAGCCTGGGCTGCTCCATCACGGGCGGGTACGTATACCGCGGCAGCACGGCGCCCGCACTGCAAGGCATTTATTTTTACGCCGACTTCTGTTCCGGCAGAATCTGGGGCCTGCAAGAGGAAGACGGCTGGCAAAGCCAGGTGTTGCTGAACAGCGGTTACAGCGTCAGTTCGTTTGGTGAAGATGAGAACGGCGAGCTGTACCTGGCCGACCTGTACGGCGGCGAAATCTACCAGCTCACGGCTGCCACCCACTGAAGCCAGAGGTGCGACGCACTTCCCCATAAAAGAATAGGTGACCTGTTTCTAAGCGGCAAAGTGCGTCGCACCTTGCCCATCTGAGGCGTCTCCCCGCCTGGGCATCAATGCCTGGGCTACTACGCAGCGCCGGATGAATCCGGCGCTTTGACCGGGGCGGCTCGGCACACACCATAAAAGTGGGGCGCGGTGCGGGGATGGCTGGTATACTTGGGCACGTTAATGCCTAACCCACACATTTTGTGCAAAAAAGGTACGACGCACAAGTGCGCAATCAAGGGTGGGGGTTAGGGCCGATCCATGTTTATGCGGACTAGATCCAGTAAAACCAACCGGACAGTGCGGGCAGCCGCACAACCACGACTACAAAATACATCATGGAAGCATCCACATTGGCCATCCAAACCAACAACCTGACGCGCCGCTACGGCAAACTGCTCGCTGTCGATCACCTCAACCTGAGCGTCGAACGCGGCATCGTTTTCGGATTTCTAGGCCCCAACGGCGCCGGAAAAAGCACCACCATCAAGCTGCTCACCGGCCTGTTACCACCCAGCGAAGGTTCAGCAAACGTAGGCGGCTTCGACGTGCAAAAAGACAGCCTGAACGTGAAGCGCCGCATCGGGGTCGTGCCCGAAGGCTTGAGCCTGTACGAAAGGCTGACGGTGCTCGAGCAGGTCGAGCTGGTCGGGCGCCTGCACGGGCTCAATCACGCCGAAATCATGCACCGCATCCCGAAGCTGCTGGACGTGCTGGAACTGGGCGACGCCGCCAACAAGATGATTGTCGACTATTCCCATGGGATGCGCAAGAAAACATCCCTGGCCTGCGCGCTGATCCACTCACCCGAAATCCTATTCCTTGACGAACCGTTCGAGGGCGTAGACCCGATTTCGACGCGGGCCATCAAAGAGATTTTGCGCGAGATGGTGGTGCAGCGCGGCACGACGGTTTTCTTCTCCACCCACGTAATGGAACTGGCCGAACGCTTCTGCGACCAGGTTGGCATCATCAGCCGCGGGCAGTTGGCCGGCGTAGGCAGCATTCCTGAGTTACGTGCCCGCGCCAACCTGGCCGGCGACGCATCCCTGGAAGATGTCTTCGTACACACCGTGGGCGCGCAAGAAAATGGCGGCGTACGCCTTGACTGGCTCACCGGGCAAGGAAAACCATTGCCAGAGGATGCATCTTATGTTGGCTGAACTAAAAACCCTGTTTTGGCTGCAATGGAAGCTGACGGTGGCCATGTTCCGCAGCACGCGCCTCAGCGTGCGCTGGCGAATGGTGGGGCTACTTTTACAATTGTTCGTCTTCCTGTTCACCATCCCTATGTTCATCGGCATGGGAACCGGGTTGGCGCTGGTCTTGATGCTGCTTTCGCCGCGCGCTGCGTACGAGCTGGTGATGCTCGTCAACGCCATGATGTTCGTTTTTTGGCTGCTGCTGCCGGCTTCTTATAGCTCATCCGTGATGGAACGTTTCGAAGTAACCCGCCTGTTCGCCCACCCGGTAAGCTTTGGCGGCATCGTGGTTGGCGGGACGGTGATGTCGCTGCTGACGATGACGGGGCTGTGGACGATTCCCATCATCCTGGCCGAAGTCATCGGCTTGGCCTGGCACGCCCCGCTGGCGCTACCGCTGATCCTGGCCGGAGCGCTTTCGGCGTTCGTGGCGCTGACGCTGGCCGGCCGCCTGATGGATGACCTGTTCGATCTGGTAGCCGGCGACCGGCGGCTGCGCGCCATCCTGCTTGGGGTGCTCACGCTGCCCTTCATGCTGTGCGGCTTCAGTAATTTTTTCATCCAAAGGCTGACGGAAAACTACGAAAAAATGCCTGACTTCCTCCAGCAGCCCTATTTCGAAGCTTTTATCCGTTCCTTCGATGCCTTCGAAGGTGTTAAAAACTTTGGCGATTTGCGGGCAGCCTTCAGCGGCGTCCTCGAAAGCCTGGCAGCCTCTCGCCTGCTGGCCTGGCTGCCAGGGAACTGGGGGACGGCCGCCATGGGGCTGGCTACCCAAGGTGAGTGGCTACCCGCAATGGGCTTTCTGCTGATCTCGCTGTTGTTCCTGGCGCTCATGCTCGGGGCGCATGCAGCCGTTACCCGGCGGCTGATGGCAGGCGCAGCGGTAACCCTCGGCGCCGAAAGCGTTCGCAGCCGTTTCTGGCAGCACACCCTGCCAGGTTCACCCGTATTTTGGGCGCTGTTCCGTAAAGACTGGCTCAACCTGCTGCGCAACCCGCTGCCGCGCTGGCTGATAATCCCCTCGCTGTTGGCGTCGGTGGGTGCGATGTTTGGCATTTGGGGCGCCGGGCGCAGCGACGTACCCGAAACAGGGCAAAGCATCCTGCACGTGGCCGCCCTCGTGCTGGCGCTGACGATTCTATCGATGATCACCAACCTTTCTTTGACCGCTAACTACTATGGCGTGGTCGATCGTGAGGGCTTTGCCACACTTGCCCAGGCCCCGGTCGATGGGCGCTTCATCTTGCTCTCGTCGAACCTGGCCGTGTGGGTGTATGCAGGTTTGCAGGTGATCATCCTGGTCATCGGCGTTGCCCTGGCGGCCCGCTCCTGGGAAGTGCTGCCGGTGGGCCTGATCCTGGGGGTCTGCCTGCAGATCGGCGGCGCACCGGCTTACAACCTGGCGGCGATGTTGGGCCCTTACCGCGCCCAACTGACGTTTACCAAAACGGACCAACAGGGTAATCTCTGGGGATTCCTGGCGTGGATCATCTCGGCGCCACCGGTGCTGGCATTGGTCGGGCTGCCGTACATCTTCTGGAAACCCGCCTTGCTGGTGACGCTGCCTCTATGCCTGCTGTACAGCATAGGGCTGTATGCCTTGACGCTCAAACCGCTGGCCCGCCTGGCGCAGTCACGGGCGCACGCCATCTTCGCGGCGGTGCTGGCTGAGGCATGATGGGGAAGGGGGCAAAGGGGATGGACAAAAAGATACGGCCTGGATAGTTACTCAAAAGGTTTATAATAGCCATACCTTATGGCCGAAATTACTATCTCTCACATGGATACGACCCCCCTGCTGCTCGATGAATTCGAGGCTACGAGCCGGATAAAAGTTCAGCGGCGAACGATGCAGTGGGCCACTGCCTGGAGCGAACTTCTCGTCACCGCCCTCTACGGCAGCGGACCGGACGTATCCCAGATTGGTTCTACCTGGCTGGGCAGCCTGTGCAGCATGAATGCCCTGCGGCCGTTCACCCCGGCCGAACTGCACCGGCTCCATGCACCCGCAGCCTTTCTTCCGCACCTCTGGCGCACCACCGGCATTCCCGGCGATAAAAACGTCTATGCGATTCCGTTCACCGCAGACACACGCATCCTGCTCTACCGCCGCGACCTGCTCGCCAAAGCCGGCATCGACGAAGATACGGCCTTCCAAACCAACGAACACCTGTACGAGACACTGGCCCGCCTGCAGGCATCCGGGGTAGAAGTTCCCTGGGCCGTCAGTACGCTCGATGAAGTCCATCACAATATCGCACCGTGGGTCTGGCAAGCCGGCGGCGATTACCATACTCCCGATGGCTTGAAGCTCAGCCTGGCCGACGAGCGCACCATCGAAGGCATCTACCAGTTTTACCGCTTACACCGCTTTATTCCACCGCAGGCCCGGGGGTTGTCGATCACGGAAGCCGATGCACTGTTTCGCAGCGGGAATGCAGCGGTCGTATACACGGTGCCTAACACCATCAACACGCTTCACCATTACGAAACTAAAAAATCCCTGATCGAAAACGTCGGCGCAGCCAGAGTACCCGGAACCCCCTTCGTCGGCGGTAGCCATCTGGTGATCTGGAAACACTCCATGGCCGAATGCGAAGCCATGGAGGCAATTCACCACCTGACGTCTGCCCAATACCAAAAATTGCAGCAGCCCCAATTGGGTGACCTGACGGTACGCTGTGACCTGCTTGCCGAAGAGCCTTATCGCAGCGACCCGCTCTACAAAGTCTCTGCCGAAAGCCTGCGCGCCGGACGGCCGATCCAGTCGGTTCCCCGCTGGGCCGTGGTCGAGACACGCCTGACGGCGCTCCTGCAGAAGCTTTGGGTCACCGCCTTCGCCGATCCCGACCTCGATCTGAAAGAGGAAATCCGGCAGCGGGTCACCGATTTGGCAGTACGCCTGGAAAAGACCGTTCTGGCTGCGTGACGGCGCTAGCGTTGAACGAGGGGCAGAAAGACATTTTCCGAACAGATGGTCAAGTTACTGGTTGCCGTGGCGGTAAAACTGCCCGAGGCAATTACCAGCGTTCCGGTAGACGGCTGCGCCGGGACGCTGAACGTCCACTGACCGGTAACGCCGTTCTGTGTAGCCGGAACGGCCAGCTGGTAGCCGCTTTCAGGGTCTCCACCCTGCCAGGACCACTTCACCAGCACATCATACGGGTTGGGATTGGTCACACGCCAGTTCAACGTCTCTCCGGGCGCCTTTGTGCACAGGCCGCTCAGCGTCAAGGGTTGCCAGGTCCAGGACTGCGGTTCGACGGGGGGCGGGTTTTGCATGAAGTAAGCGCCGGTGGTCGCAAGCTGGGCCGAGCAGCCGGGCATCAACACACCGGCCCTGTCCTGAGCGGTCGTTTGCAGTGCGGAGAAATTCCCGCCGAGAATTTGCTGTGTCATCTGGAAATCCAGCCGCCGGTTCTGGTAGACGCAGGCCGAAACCGTGCGCGTCAATTCTGTCGTCGTCGTACCCGGACGCGGGACGGTGCGCAACAGTTCACCGCTGGCACCATCCCACAAAGACAACCACCCGCTTTGGGTCGCCACGGCCAGCCGCTGCCCACCGGGCTGCCAGGCCATCGCGGTGACGGTCTCGAATTCGCTGTAGGTGTTCAAGAAACTCTGGAGTGCCGCATTGCCTGCGCCATCCAACCTTTGCGTGCACGCCCCCATCCCGGAGAGGGCGGAACCTGCCCCGGCGAGCCACTGCCCATCCGGGCTGATCGCCACCAAACGATCGGTACCGGAACTGCACGTATGGTAAACCCCTGCTTCTTTCCCGGTGGCCAGTTCCCAACGGTGCGGGCCGGGCGTAAGAATAGACTCATCGCCGGGCAGCCAGGCGACGGAACTGCCGGCAGCGTTTTCGAGGGCGATGTAGCGCGACAGCAGGCCACTCGAGGCATCCCAAACGTAGATGCCTTCTCCATCACTCCCGGCCAACCGATCGCCGGCATGGCTCCAGGCCAGGCTTTGGATGCCCACCGTACCCGTGTAGGGCAGCGTGCGAACAACTTGAAGCGTATTCGCATTCCAAAGGGACACGCCGCCTTCGGCGCTGGTGGCAAGGTAGGCCGGCCCCCAGGCCACACTCAGCAGGTTGCCGGCCAGGTCGAGTTGGGCCAGTCTGTTTCCTGTCTGAGGGTCCCAGATTAAGACGCGCTGCGCGGCCAACGCGCCTGCGAGTTTCTGCCCATCTTGGCTCCACGCCAGGTCGGTCACTGCACCGGTCACCCCGGCAAGCTGAACGGTGGGCGTCAGCTCGGGGGTGTAGAGTCTGGCGCCAAACTGCCCGCCCAACGCAATCCACTTCCCATCCGGGCTCCAGGCAGCGGAGGCATCGGTGTCCGGCATTTGCAGGCCGACCGGCATCGTCATGGCAGCCGTGGCAGCAAGGCTGGTCCCGCTCGAGGCTGTGCTACCGCTTTGCGCCGGCGAGGCCTGAGCCGTTGGAACGGTCGGGTAACTGGCGATCCAGATATCGTGGGCGCTGTGCCAGATGCCGTGATGGAAGGGCCGCGGCTCTTCGGCGTACCCCTGGCGCGTGAAACGATCCATCACGTAGGGCACGAAATCGGCCCGCTGATCGGCCGGGATTTCGGCGTAGGTGGGGTAGAAATCGTCCCCGAACCGGGCGTTGACCGTATGGGGGAAGCGCCCCCAGCCGACGACAACGGCAATGTGTGTGTATTCCATCCCGGCTGACGATGCCAGCCAGGTGATGGCGATGTCCCCGGGTTTGATCTGCTGCCAGGCCTGTTCTTCAGTCATGCCATTGGCATTGCGAACGATCTCTTTTTCGAAATCCTTCGAGTACCACACGCCGTTCAAAAACGCACGCGCCGGGGCGCATTCCGGTTCAGCGTCTTCATTGCAGTTGACGGGGTCAATCGTATAAGGGCTGACCACCCGTTGGCCGTCGCGCAAAGTCCACAGGCGCAGTTGCGTGAAGGAAACGTTTTCCTGCTTGGCATAGACGGCCGGATCGGAAAAATCTACGCGTACGACCGGTTGGTTCACCGGAGCATAGCGGTTGCCGGGCAGCGCCGTATTGAAGCCATAAGGCCCATAATACAGGTTGCCGATAACGGACATCACACCTTCTTCTTCATAAGCATCGGCAAAAGCCTGGACGTTGAAGTATCCCATGGCGCGGTACAGCGATCCGACGAAACTGCCGCACGGCCCTGCCGCACTGGAGAGATAGGGGGGATTGAGTTGATCGCACGGCACCTTGGGAGAGGGCACGTTATAGCCCGGCCCGTATGCGTCCGGGTTCTGCGAATCCCTGGCATAGGTGGGAAAAGCATCGTCACCCGGATAGCACCACTCGCGCGGTCCAACGGTGAAATAGCCCGCATAATTGAGCAAGCTCAACCATTCGTTGGTGTGAGTCGTGGCCGTGTCGTCGGGGCCGAGAACGGCAAAGCGAACGATCGGGATGCCGGGATAAGCGGGATTATACAGCTGGCCGTTCTGTTTGTAGGCACACGGGATCACCGCCCGCCGGCCCATGACGCTCCCTGCGTACTGCATCAAGGGCGGGTAAGTTTCGTCACCGGTAAAAGAAAATTCGAAATAGGGTTCCAGGGTAACATCTGCCGGAAACTGGAACTCCGATTGCTGGGCGAGCCCGTTCCCGAAGGGCTGCGTGCGCTCGAGGCTGTCAGTCCCCTGACGGATATTCTCCAGTAGCGTCAGGCACGCTTCTTCAGCGCCGGGCGGGATGACCGGCGGGCGGGCATCTTCGCCTTGTGGCCCCGCTTCGATACACAGGCCTACCTTTTGGATACTGAGCCATGCGGCCGAATCCGAAGCGCTCAGATCGACATCCAGGCCCTTGGGTTTGCGTTGGTTATCGATCGACGCCTGGATGGTGAACGTCTCCGGGTCCTGCCCCGACTGAATGGAGGCCGACTGGCTGCCTTCCAACAGCGTGGGCTGCCCATCGAATTTCACATCGTAATCCAGGTTTACAGGCAACGTGCCGCCCCCTTCCGGCGGGTTTAGCCATTCATAAACGACAGAAAGCCGCTGCACCGGGCGAGGTTCGATGAGCGGCTCGGTGGAACCGTTGATGAGCGTCAGAAGTTGGCGGTCGAAGGTTTCGCCCGCGGCGTACAGGTCCACGCTCGAGTAGTAATTGATCCCACGATCGATTCGGACGCGCCCTCTTCCCTGCCAGCCGTCATCGTAACCACCGACTTCGGCGGTAAAAAACCCCGAGCTGTTATAAAACGAAAAATCCAGGCAGGTCAGGTCCCATTCGGAGATATAGTACCAGTTCAAAATTTCGTGATTCTCGGCCGTGGTGCCAGTGCCGGCGGTAAAGCCGATCCAGGCGGTTCCAGCACTGCCGGCGCCTACCGTGGCCTCCAGGTCGACTTCAGCGGTCACAACCGGCGAAGCCGTCAGGCTGAGATCGTCCAGGTAAACGGAAACGACCTTGGATTCATAGTGTATCTTAACGGTATGGATTCCGCCGTCGCTGAAGGTATCCAACCCGCTGGTCACGGCCAGTTCGTTGTTGGCGAGCGGGTCATGGCTTGCGCCACCGGTCATAATCCCGATGTGGTTCCCGTCGGGGTCCTGCAGGTGGGCGCAGTAATAGTTGTTACGAAATGTGTCGAACTCAACCACCAGGCTATTGGTAATCGGGTTGGTTTCGGCATATCCCATACCACAGCCGCCGCCGCCGATAGCATCGGACTCGCGCGGATCGTTATGGATGATGAACGCAAAGCCGTCGGCGCCATCGGGGTCGATACGAAAATCGAAGATGGTTTCGAAACGGCCGCTTACATCGAGCGGAACGTTGTACCAGGCCGCGCCGCTTTGGGCGACCGGAACCAGCGGCGTGAGGCGCAAGCTATCGTTATCGGCAAAAATCTCGGCGGAACCGACAAGCGCCAGCGTGGTCGAGTTTTCCGTTGTGAAGTTAGGGAAGAAAATTTTTGCCTGCGGCGCATCCGTGCGCGCCGCGTGATTGGCACGCACGGATGGCAGGCCGCTGTCGAGAAGAAAGAGAACGACAAAAACGACGACGACAAAGCGCTTGAAAAGCCGTTGGAAGAACGAAGAAAACATGGCGAACCGCTCCTTGCTTGGGGTTTCTGCAAACGGACTGATGTTTCGATTGGTCACACAAAGCCGCACGAATTATACCCTAAGGGCCTGACACATACGTTCTGGCAGAACCTCGGAGTTCTGACAAACAAGCACAGATTCTATCTACTTCTATCCCGCCGGAAACGAATAATTCGGAACCCCAAGACAATTTATTGGGGTGGTGTTCCAGACCGTAACGCCGGTGTATAGCGCCACCTTCTCTTCCAGCGCCATTTGTGAGAGAATCGATCGAAGCTTCTCCATTTTTTTGCGCCAGTCCCTCGATTCTAACACGGCGGCTGTTTCCGTTATGTAAAAGCTGTCGCCGGCAAGGGACAGGAAAGCGGGCCTTCTCGCTGAAAGAGGAAAAGTGATCCTTTCTTTGCATCGCTGCCAAAGTGAAGACGACTATTTTCGCGCCCGCGAATTCCTGCGCACCGTGTTTCGGCTGAACGGCCGCCTGGAACATAGCTGGCATGTTGCCCGCTTCGACTACTGGCGCTGGCACCTCATCGCCACGTGCCACCTCACCCCACCTTTCGAGCAAGTCACCGTTGCATGGCAGACCGGCCAAGGCGATTTCGCGGCCATCCTGCACCCACTCGGACACGGTGAAATCCGCGTCCACATGCATCCCCGTTTCCGCACGCCGGAATTGGAAGCCGAGGTTTTCTCCCATGCTGTCGAACATTATGCGGAAGAAAGCGGGAACAGCAAGTACGTGATCGCTCCGGTTTTTGCAGACGACACCCTGCGGCAGGAAACCCTTACCCGCCTGGGTTTCTCCAGGCGGGCCGGCTGGAATCACCACTACTGGCGAGACCTGGACGCAAATCTGCCGCAACCTTGTGTTCCCAACGGCTATCGGGTCCGCTCGATGGGTGATGAGTGCGAGCATTCCTCGCGCAGTTGGTGCTCGTGGCGCGCCTTTCACGCCGACGAACCGCCTTCCAACTACGACGGCGACTTCTCGTGGTATCGCAACATTCAGTCGGCCCCGCTCTACCGCCGCGACCTCGATATTGTTGCAACCGCTGCGAACGGAGAAATCGCTGCGTTCTGCACCCTTTACTACGACGACTGCACCCGCAGCGCGGTCACCGTGTTGGTAGGAGTCGCCGCCGAACACTGGCGGCGCGGGTTGGGCAAAGCCCTGATGTACGAGGGAATGCGGCGGCTCCAGCCGCTCGGTTGTACCCGCATCTTCTCCACCGCAAGCGAAGAACCGGCCAGCGCGCTCTATCGCTCGGTAATGACCGAGATGAAAGTAACCGACACCTGGATCAAAGAGGTTCGGTAGAGTCTTTTCAACCACGTGTTTGTGAACGAAAAAGAAAGGATTGTAACCCATGGACAGATCAGGTTTTCGCACCCTGCTTGCAGAACGGAACGTGCCTGCCGACCGGCTGGATTCTGCCCTGGCGCTGGCAGAACGCTTCGAGCGGTTCGCCAGCCAACACGGCGGCTTCACCACCGAAACCGCCTGGGCTTTTTCGAAGATGCTGATCGCCGCGGGAGAAAACTGCCAAGAGAACTTCATCACCCTGGCACGCTATGGGCTTTTCATCAAAAGCAACCCCGTTTTCGTCGCCATGCTCGAAATCCTGGATGGTGGAGAAGCACAGGAAAACCTCTACAAACGGGTCGGTGAAACCTGTGGTGAAGCCTTGCGGGATGAAATCTTCGCCGGGATCGGTGTGGCTCCCTACGGCACGCCCACGCCAGAAAAGCCCCGCTACATGCAACCGGCCATCGAACGCCTGGAAAAGGCCCTCGGCCCAGATGCTTGCCGGGCGTTGCTCGCCGACAGCCTGCGCGATCTGCCCGATTACGCCTGGGAACGCGAAGCCTTCCAGGCCTGTGCGAACGTGGACGAATACCTTCTCCAGAAAAAGAAGAAGTTTATCGAACAGATGGAAGCCTGCCAGCGCGAGGGCCGCCTGTTCTTCGCCCAGGAAGTGACCGATGAGGTGCTGGCCTATATCCGCGCCGAGCCGGAAATGGGTGGCGGCGTGCGTGTCGGGAATATCGTCTACGAGACAAAAATCCCCTTCCTGACGCAGCAGTACCTGGCCGAAAGCGACCCCACCCTGAAGCGATATGCCTACTGCCACTGTCCCTGGGCACGCGAAGCCGTGCGCACAGGCGAAAAAGTATCCCCCATCTTCTGCCACTGCAGCGCCGGATTTCACAAAAAGCCCTGGGAAGGTGCACTGGGGCAGAAAATCCGGGTGGATGTGCTCGAATCGGTGCTGCAAGGCGATTTCCGCTGCCGGTTTGCCGTTCACCTGCCCGATTGCGGCAGGGATAGATTAATGTATAATTAAAAAGCTGGCAACGATGGATGGGTCATTTGCCGGCATCCGTTCCGCAAACTGGCACAACGCCAGACCCTGTTTCGAGTTTTTTGTTCGCAGAACCAGCAAGGAGGCTGGTAACTATGGTTCCCTCGGCAAAAAAGTTCGTTTTTTTGACGGCTACGGTAGGGATGGGGGTGCTTGCCGTCCTGTTGTTGCTCCAGTTTACGCGAGCAACGGCAGCCGGCGTGCAAGAAAGGCTCGGTGCAAATCTGGCGCAAGCGCCACAGCAGGCAAACCTGGCCACAGCGGGAATAGCGCAATGGGTCTACGTCGCCAACAACCCAAAGTCCAATTTCAGCATCGTCACGGCGGAAGGCATTACCTACACGGAGCTGCTGAGCGGGCAACTGGGCAGCGAGGGGGGCGGACGGTTTGACATTGTGCTCACGCCGGACGGCAAAACGGCGGCAATTTCCAACTTCGGCGATTCGGCCGTCTTCCTGGTCGATATTTCCAACCCCCTCGCCCCATCGTTGATCACATCCGTCACCACGCCGATGTTTGCCGAAGACATGGACATCTCGGCCGACGGGAAATACCTCCTGGTAACAGACGGCGGTTTTTCTTCCTACGTGGTCTCGATCGATATTGCAGCGGCGGCAATTGTCGATGTCTTCACCAGCACAACGGGCCTTTATGCCCAGGCAGTGGAAATTGCCCCGGACGGCACCGTGGTCGTTGTTGCTTATTTTTCAGGCGTGGGGAACCTGCATACCCTGCTTCTGGATGATCTGGGGCAATTAACGCACGCCAATTCCTACACGGTCACCTACCCCGGCTTTGCCATCACCGACACCGATGGACTGGCGTACCCCGTCAACCTGGGAATTGCGCCCGACGGAGAAACGGTCATCCTGTGTGACGCCCACACCAGCACGGTCCCGGTTTACCAGATCGTCGCCCCGGGCGTTTTGACGGTGACCGGTTTCGTAACCGGCACACACGGCGCCTTCCCGGATGGGGCAGAAAACCTCGCCGCAGGCAGCCAGTCGGTGGCCTTCAACGATAACGGCGACAAGGCTTATCTCCACGTCAACAGGGTTGAATACACGCTCGGCACGTACGCTCACTACACAGGCACGCTGGGGGTGCTGAGCATCGACGGGCCTGGGCAAGTCAGCCTGGAAGCCGGCGGCCTGCTCACGGTGCCCCGCTCGACCCTTTCGCAGCTCTTCGGCGTAGACACCATGGCCGTGGCAAATAACATGCTCTACATCGGATACCCAACAACTAGCGGAGCGGTCGACCCAACATTCCTGACGGTCGTCGACCTGGCCGATTACAGCGTCGCCAACACCCTGGTACTCTCCATAGAAAATCACGTCCCTGTTGGCCTGGCCGCGCTCCCCGTGCGCCTGGAACTACAAAAAATGGTCTCTTCGCCATCGGCCAAACCGGGGGATACGATCACCTACACGATCGCCTTCACCAATGTTGGCGCGATCACGGCCACCAACGGCATACTGAGCGATGACCTGGGAGACTTCATCGCCGACGCCAGCTTCACCAGCAGCGGCGTTGAGCTTACCCAGGAGCCTGGCGCTCGCTTCGTCTGGCACCTGCCGGACCTGGGGCACAACGCTGGCGGGGTCATCACGATCACCGGCGTGCTTGCCAGGCCGCTCGCCCCGGACGTGTTCACCAACACTGCCATCCTGACGGCCTCCTGGGTCACCAAACAGGCATCCGTCTCCGTTGAAGTCATCCAGGCAGCCCCCGAAGCCGATGCCGGAGCGGACCAAATCGTCCCGCCGCTTGCGGCGGTCACGCTGGACGGCAGCGGCTCCAGCGATCCCAACGGCGACGAGTTGGTGGCCTATCAGTGGGCACAAACCGGCGGCGAGACCGTGGTGATCAGCGGTACCGACACGCTCCAGCCAACCTTTATCGCTCCGGAAAACATGGGCACGCTGACCTTCACCCTGGTGGTCACCGATGTAAACAGCCTGGTTTCCCTGCCCGACGAGGTGGTGATCACGGTCCGGCCGTACAGGATTTTCCTGCCCCTGGCGCTTGTCAATACCACGCCGTAGAATCACCAAACAAATACCCTTGTCAATTTGCCGCTTGTATGGCAAAATAATGGCACACACCGCCTGGGTGCCCCCCTCACTCAGGCGGTGTGTATTTAAGTGTGGAAAAGCCCATGGCCGCAATTTGGGACGAGCAACATCTGAAAGCGCTTTTGCGTTTGCGCCGCTACCCCAAACAACTGCTTGACGAGGAACCCTGGGCAAGCTGGCTCGGCGAGCGGCACGGCGCAAGCGTGGTGCGCGCCACCCTTCGCCAGGCACCGCTCGGGCCGGCGCACGCGCAGCTTCTCGCCTTGATCATCAACGAACCGTCTGCCACGCCGCGCAAGCGTGCGGCAGCAATGCACGTGAGCCAGAGTACCTATTTCCGCTACCTGGACGCGCTCGTCACCACACTCGTAGAATATCTCAACACGCTGCCGGCGGGGGAAGAAATCCCTTCAAACGGAGCAGCGACAAACCTCCCCATCCCGCTAACTCCGCTGATCGGCGCCGAAGCAGCCCTGCAACGTATCGTCGCCGCCCTGGCCGATCCGCAAGTCCGACTCGTGACGCTCATGGGCACCGGCGGCATCGGCAAGACCCGCCTGGCGATCCAGGCCGCTCACTATTTACTGGCAGGCGCCGAAGACACCTTCGGCGGCCGTTGTGTGGCCAGCAAATGCTGCACTTTCAGCGACGGAATCTTCTGGGTGGACCTTGCGCCGCTGCGGGCGCCCGAACTGGTTCTGGTCGAAATCGCGCGGGCGCTTCACTTGACCGAGCGAAGCGCGTACCCCACCCTCGACCTGCTGCAACGTGAACTGCAAGCGCGCAAGGTGCTGCTCTTGCTCGATAACTTCGAGCACTTGCTTGCTGCTGCGCCGCTGGTGGCCGCATTGTTACAGCGGACGACGCTGCTCAAAATACTGGTTACGGGCCGGGCGGCGCTCAATATTTCAGGGGAGCATCGCCTTTCCGTCCCACCGCTGGCGCTACCAGATTTGCGCCAACAAGCGGCCGTGGAAGAGCTGGGCAGCTACAGCGCCATTCAATTCTTTGTCCGGCGCGCCCAGGCCATCGACGACACCTTCCAACTCACACCCGAGAACGCGCTGGCCGTTGCACGGCTGTGCGCCGCACTCGATGGCCTGCCGTTGGCCCTCGAGATGGCCGCCAAACGGATCAATCATCTATCCCCTCAAAAGATGCTATCCCTGCTCGGGCAGCGGCTGCAACTCTTTACCATCGGCCCGCGGGACGCAGCCCCACGCCACCAGACCCTGCGCAACCTGATCGACTGGAGCTATCAACTCCTCGATACACACCAGCAAACCGCCTTCCGGCGCCTGGCCGTCTTTGCCAACGGCTGGACGCTCGAAGCGATGGAAGCCGTATGCGTCCCGCTCGAAACGGGGGAACAGCCACCGGTGTTCGACACACTGTCTGTGCTGATCGATCACAGCATCGTTTTCCAACAGTCCGCCGGGGCGATGCCGTCTTTCGGAATGCTGGAAACGATCCGTGAGTACGCCCGTGAAAAGCTGGCTGCAAGCGGGGAAGAAAACCTGATCCACCGGCGGCATGCTGCCTTCTACTTATCACGCATCGGAACGCAGGCAGCCGGACCGGATGCCAGGCCATCGATTACGGCGCAGTTGCAACACGAGTACCACAACCTGCGCATTGCGCTCCAGTGGGCCATCGAGCAAGGCCAAACAGCGCTGGCTTCCGACTTCTCCATGGCCCTGTGGCATTACTGGATGACCACCGGCTCGCCGAATGAAGGAACTTATTGGCTGGAACGGGTCCTGGCGATCGAGCCGCCGCTGCACGACGACAAACGGATACAGTTGCTCATCGCCATGGGGGAGGTCTCGCTTTATCGCAACAATTTTCAGCAGGCGCGAGACTGCTATGACGAAATGGCCGAACTGGCCGAGGCGCTTGATGATCGAAACGCTGCCGGGAGGGCCTTGCAAGGACTGGGGGATGTCGCCTATTTCACCGGTGAATATCCGCGCGCTCGCGAACTGTATCTCAAGAGTCTTGCTTTGTACCGCGCCATCGAGAATCTGCATGGGGTTGGATGGGCGCTCGACCGGTTGGGAAACGTGGCCTTCGATCAAGGATTGGTGGCCGAAGCGCTGGCCTTCTACCGTGAAAGCCTGGCCGTCTTCGAAGCGCTGCCTTTTCATCCGGGCGTTGCACACGCGCGCGCAAAGCTCGGCCTGGTCGCTTTCGAAGAAGGGCGTCCGGCAGAAGCCGTACGGGTGCTCGAGAACAGCCTGGCCTGCCTGCGGCCCATGAATCCCGACTGGTACTATGCCTGGCTGCTCGAATACCTCGGCCAGGCCGTACTGGCCCTGGGCGACCTGCCGCGTGCGGCCGACTTTTTCCGCCAGAGTCTCAAAGTTCATTTCGAAGGCAAGGCCTATCGGGTGGTAGCCTACAGCTTGCATGGGCTGGCACACGTCGCGCTGGCAGAAGGGCAGAGCCGGCGCGCCGTTCGCCTGTTGAATGCCGTCCAGCGCCTGTACGAAGAGTACGCCCCCATTCCGCCGCGCCGCCGGGAATTCGAAGCCAGCCTGATGCGCAGCCGGGATACGCTCGCTCCGGCGAGCTTCCACGCCGCCTGGTGCGAAGCGCAGGCCGCGCCGATCGAAAAACTCATCGCCGAAGGGCTTGAAATCCCGCACTGATTCTTTTTCATGCCCGCAAGTGTGAGGGTCTGCCGCCAACGTGAGAGTCAAGATGAGAGTCAAAACGCCCCGTATGCTGCTCTTATAGAGAGGATGGATACCTCGTTTCTCAACCAAAAGAAGCATCCAAAATAAGGAGCCAAACAAACCATGAAACCCTTGCGTTATCTTCTCATCGTCCTGTTCGTAATCACCCTGGCGTTTACGAACTTTTCCTCTGCCAAGGCGCTTACTTCCTCACTCGTAGAGGTCACCGGCTTTGGCGACAACCCCAGCAACCTGCGCATGTTCGTCTACATCCCCACCACCGTCAAGCCCAACCCGCCCATCCTGGTAGTGGTACACTGGTGCACGGGGAGCGCCGAGGCCATCCATGCCGGCACACAGTATGCGGCCCTGGCTGACCAATACGGATACATGATCGTGTACCCATCGGCTACGCGCAGCGGCGCCTGCTTCGACGTATCCACTCCCCAGGCGCTCACCCGCGGCGGTGGCAGCGATCCGGTTAGCATCCTGTCGATGGTAACCTACGCCGCCCAACACTACAATGGCGACTTGAATCAGGTCTACGTCACCGGCATATCCTCCGGAGCGATGATGACCAACGTCTTGCTGGGCCTGTACCCCGATATCTTCAAGGCCGGGGCCGCCTTTGCAGGCGTGCCGTTCGGCTGTTTTGCCACAACGGACGGCTCTTTGTGGAACAGCACCTGCTCCAGCGGACAGTTGATCAAAACGCCGCAGGAATGGGGCGACCTGGTACGCAACGCCTATCCCGGCTACAGCGGCCCGCGCCCGCGCATGCAACTGTGGCACGGCACCGAAGACACCGCCCTGCACTACAATAACTTCGGTGAGGCGATCAAGCAGTGGACCAACGTGCTGGGCGCCAGCCAGACGCCCGTTTCCACCGATCACCCGCGCGCGAACTGGACGCGCACGCGCTACGCCGATAACACCGGGCAGGTAGTGGTCGAAGCCATCAGCGAACAAGGGGTGACGCACAGCATCCAGGTGGACGAGGCCGCCGCACTGCACTTCTTCGGGCTGGACGGCAACGGAACCCCCACGGCAACCACTACAGCCACCACCCCCGTTGCCACCACGCCAGTTCCGACCACGGCCGTTCCCACCACCCCGGGCGCCGGCGGCTGCCGCGTAAGCTACACGGCCAATAGTTGGAGCACCGGCTTCACCGCCGACATCAAGAT
>JBMOLU010000058.1:0-56226 GCA_049325275.1 Chloroflexota bacterium | reverse complement strand
CGCTGACCTACAGCTACGCCAACGGCCAGCAGATCACCAGCGCCTGGAACGCCACCGTCAGCCAGAGCGGCGCCAACGTCAGCGCCAGCAACCCGTCCGGCCACTGGAACGGCACCATCCCGGCCAATGGCGGCTCGGTCAGCTTCGGCGTCCAGGGGCTTCACAACGGCGCCAACAACACGCCCACCAACTTTGCCCTCAACGGCGTGGCCTGCAACGGCGGCACCGTCGTGCCGACCACGGCCGCAACGCCGACCCTCGTCACGACGGCCACACCGTGGCCGAGCTTAACGCCGACAAACGCTTCCGATCCTGATACCGCGCTGTACGTCGGCCGCTTTACCAGCGGCGACCCGGCAGGTCCCCGGTCTGCCTGGAGCGCGACGACGATCAAGGCCAATTTCACGGGCACAGGCATCAGCGCCGGCCTGTATTCCAGTGGCGACAACTGGTACAACGTCATCATCGACGGCATCGTCATGGCCCCCGTCCACATCCCGTCCGGCACCAGTGGGCCTGTCACGCTCGCTTCCGGGCTTGCTGCTGGAAACCATAGCCTCGAGTTCGTACGCAGAACGGAAGCCTGGGTCGGAGACGTTCAGTTCAGCGGGTTCACGGCAACAGGCGGGCAGTTACTGGCAGCCCCCACCCCTGCCGCGCGACGGATTGAATTCATCGGCGACTCGATCACGGCAGGCTACGGTAACGAAGGAGACAGTCAGTACCAGAGCTTTACGACCCAAAACGAAAACGCTTACCTGGCCTATGGCCCGGTGACCGCCCGGGCGCTGGGAGCCGATCAATTTACCATCGCCTGGTCGGGCAAAGGGGTCATTCGGAACTATGGCGGCGATACGACCGATGTGCTGCCTTCGATTTATCGGCGAATACTGCCCTACGACACCGCGACGCTGTGGGATGCGGGCCAGTGGATTCCGCACGTGGTGGTCATCAACCTGGGAACCAACGACTTCTCCGTCGGCGTACCGGACGAGACGGCCTTTACCACAGCCTATATCGACTTCGTCGCACAAATCCGCAGCCAATATCCCGCCGCCCACATCTACTGCGCCTTGGGGCCGATGCTGAGCGGCAGCAATCTGATCAGCGCACGGGATTACATCACGACGGTGGTCGACCACTTCACGGCTACCGGCGATACCGCCGTCCACTTCATCGAGTTCCCCACGCAAGATGGTTTGCTCGGCTACGGCGAAGACTGGCATCCATCCGTCGCTCAGCATGCGGCAATGGCCACACAGCTGATCAACCGGCTCAAGGCCGACCTGGGCTGGTAAGCCAGCCCGCAGTGGCTTTGAGATCTGAGAAGCTGTACGGTAGAACATGGTTGCATTTCACAGGCGGCTGGTGTAAAGTCTTTATATCGTAGCCGAAAGTATTACTGGCAGCGTCCGAACGAGGAGTGTGACCATGCATAACGAAAAACTGCATATCATCAACCTGGCAAAGAAAGGAACCTTTCAAACAAGCGGATCGTACGCCACCGGGCCGGAAGACGTCGATCGTATCTTCACCCGCATGGCAGAAACGCAGGCCGATCACCTGGCTGTCTATTTTCATGGCGGCCTGGTCAGCGAACAGCGGGGCATCGAGGCCGCCATCCGGCTGTTGCCCAGCTTCCAAGCTGCCGGGACCTATCCGGTCTTCTTCGTCTGGGAATCGGGTTGGCAAGAAACCATCGGCGACAACCTGGCTGCCATCCTCGACGAACCTTTGTTCAAAACCATCGTCGAATGGGTCTTCAAGTTCGTACTGGGCAAACTCAGCGAGCAACCCGGCGCACACGGCCTGACCCTCGACCTGCCGCCCACCAGCGACGTGCACGCCGAACTCTCCAGCCCGGCCCCCTTTGCTGCCTTCGATGATTCATCGGCCCGCCAAAACCTGAGCGAACTGACCCCAGAGCAACTGGCACAGTTCGAAAACGCGCTCTCCCAGAGCAGGCAGCTTGAAGATCGACTGTTCGAAATTCTCGACTCGATCGAGGAGGCGCCAGGCGTGGCGGCGCCGGATGAAGAGATGCCCCAACCGCGGCTGGTCTCGACGCAAACCCGGCTCTCCAGCGAAGTGCTCGAGCAGATTCAGGCCGACAATCCCGACGGCTCTCACGGTCTGATTTCGACTGCCGCATTGGTCAAGCTGGGGGCCACCGTGCTGGCGCGCACCATCCGGCGCCTGCTCAACAAGACCGACCACGGCGTTTACACCACCGTGATCGAAGAAACCCTGCGCGGCCTGTATGCCGATCAGATCGGCCGCTGGCTGTGGGATCGTATGAAAGCCCGCATCGAAGATGCGTTCGCCCCGAACGGCCATCTCAGCGGGGCAAACCTGCATGGCGGCACCTATTTTCTCGAAAAGCTCAAGGCCCATCTCGAGAGGCATCCAGAGTTCAAGGTCTCGCTGATCGGCCACAGCGCCGGCGGCATTTACATCTGCCGTTTCATCGCCAATGCCGCCCGCCTGGCGCCCGCATTGAAGTATCACCGCGTGGTCATGCTGGCCCCAGGTTGCGATTTCGAACTGTTCCGGGCCAGCATCCTACCCAACCAGGAGCGCATCGGCCTGTTTCGTATGTTTGCCCTCAGCGACACGCTGGAGTGTAAAGACGCCATCGCTTCCGCCGCCTACCCGCGCTCGCTGCTGTACTTCGTCTCCGGCGTGTTGGAAGGCGACGATGAGAAGCCCATCGTCGGGATGCAGCGCTTTTACGGCGGCAAGGAACCCTACGACCAGCCTGCGCTGGGCGAAGTATGTACGTACGTGGCGGCGGCGCCAAACGTCGTTTGGACGACCGTAGGCGATGCGCAGCCCGGCCTGAACAGCCTGGCCGCAGGGCACGGCAAGTTCAGCGATGACCCGACGACGATCGAAAGCCTGTCGTACCTGCTATCCACCTGAACATGCACGGAAACACCCATGAACGAGCAAGATTACGCCATCGTTGTCGGAATCGATAACTACCGGGAAGATCAACGCCTCAAGCTGGCAGCGGCCGAGCACGATGCGGTACAATTTTTGCGCTGGCTGCGCTCTCCGGCGGGCGGTGCAGTGCCGAAAAAGAACACGCACGTCTTCCTGTCACGCTTCTACCCGCCGAACCCGCGCCCGCTCAGAAGCCAGCCGATGAAGAACGACATTGACGACTGCCTGGTCGAATTTGGCGTGGATCAAGAGACGCGCATCGGGCGGCGGTTTTACTTCTACTTCGCCGGGCACGGCATCGGCCCCAACCTGCGCGAAGTGGCCCTGCTGATGGCGAACGCCACACGCCGCCGGCTGGGCAATAACCTGGGGATTTTCGACTACCTCGACTTTTTCCTCAACTGGGCTCCCTTCGACGAAATCGTCATCCTGCTGGATTGCTGCCGTGACATCGAGGACAGCTTTTCGGCCATCCCGGCCATCTTTACCAAGGACAAACGTCCCGACGCGCCGATCGTCAAGCACATGATCGCCCTGGGTTCACGCTATGGGGAAAAATCGTGGGAAGTCAAAATCGAACCCACCGACTGGCGGCCGCGCTGTCTCTTCACGACGGTCCTGCTGGAAGGGCTGCACCGGGCGGTTGACGGGCACGGCCGTATCACGGCCGACTCGCTTGCCACCTACCTGAATGAACGCCTGCCCACCTTCGCCTCGCAAAACCGGCGCCGCCAGCGCCCGGAAATCCTGGGGGAATTCCAAAAAGAGATCGTCTTTGGCCGGGGCGAGCTTCCAGCGGTGCGCATCCCTCTTCCCGATGGCTGGCACGGCCCGCTCAGCCTGTGCGATAACCAGGGCGAAGCCGCCCGTTTCGAGGCCGCCCCCGGCGATACGGCCGCGGAAGTATCGATTCGCCCGGGGTTGTACAGCCTGCGGGAAGCCGGCGGCGCGGTTCGCTATTTGATCGTCGAGCCGGGCAGCCAGGAGGCCAGATATGTCACCATCGGTTAATCACGGCCGGCTTGTGGCCGACGGCCCACACATGACCGCCAGGCTCAGCCTGTACGATGCACACCTGCGCCTGATCGAGCGGGCGGTAGGCCAGATAGACCTCAAGCTCGAACCGGGTTTGTACCGGGTGGAGGCCGCCCTCGCCGACGGATGGGACGAAAAATTCATCCGCATCGAGGCGGGGTCAAGCACACACATCGAACGCTACGACTGGCAGCCCGGTATCCGCGCCGACACCGCCGCGCCCGTAGCACACGAGTTCTCGCGCACCACCCACGAATCGCACCTTTACCCGGCCCGGGAATTGAGCACCCACATCACCGACGCGCACCAGCAGGGCAACAGCCGTCTCTTTGTGTTCATCCGCACGGCCACCGAAACGGCCACACCGCTGCCGCTGCCGATCGAAGGCCTGTGCTTGGTGCGTTGGGACCGGCTGCGTACACCCATTACCCGCTTTCAGGAAGGCATCCAGGCCGACCCCGGCAGCGGTTTCCTGGCCTACACCGCCGATCTCGAGCCAGGCCCGTATCTCCTCGCCTGCCGGGTATGGGACGGTACGGCGCGCCCCTGGCGCTGCCAGCCGCTCAACCTGTGCGCAAACTTCGAAACCCAGGTGTTCATCCCCTGGCGCGACGGCCTGGAACTGGCCGGCCTGACGCTGAACATGGCTTACAAAGGCCGCGGGTTCAACCCATCCGATGAATCTGCGCTGGCCGTCGAGACCGTTTTGCGCGGCATCTACCATGGCGAGAACCTCGCATCGTCGCAGCAAATGCGCAGCCTGCTGAACGGAAAATTCGCCGACCCCTGGTTGGGCATCCTGGCCGCACATGCGCTGCTGCTGGACTCCAAGGACGACAGCCGCTGGCTCTATGACATCGTGCTGAGAAACCTGCGCGACGTCGTCGGGCTGCCCGAAGACTTTCCAGACGTGGCAGCCCTGCTGTTGCGCGCCGATCGGGCAGCAGCACGCCCGATGGATACTCCACCGATGCTGTCTGCCGGATTGCGCCGCGCCCAGCACCACGACGCCGACCACCCGGAGACGCTGCTAGACGGAAGCCTGGCCGAATCGATTCTGGGCCACCTGATCGGCGATTCTGCCTGGACGGCCTGGCACGCCGGCACAGAAGCGTTATCGCCCAAAGTCAAAAGCCTGGGCCACAAGGGCATCAATGAAGCAGCCGGCGTACCTTGTGTGGACGCCGAAGCCGTCGAATGGATGGAAGAAAAGGCAAGCCAGGCCAACTTTGAAGCATGGCTACACTCGCTGCCCATTGCCGATCTCAGCCGTACCTTCGGCATTTCTCGCGCCCAGTTGGAGCGTTTCTTCAACGACTGGGAGGCAGGGATCGCCGCTCCGCGCCTGGATTCAACACCGGTGATGCAGCCCCTGGTGCACTACCTGCGCGACCGCGAACGCTACACGGCGCGCCGTGCCAAAACCGGCCGGCGCTGAACGCAGCCACCCGGCCCAAAAGCCGGATTCATCCGGCGCTGCTTCGTAGCCCGGGCATTGATGCCCGCACGGGCAGGCAGACGGCTTTCAGGCCGCATCTTCCTTCCGGCGGCGCCACCACCAAAGCCCGGGTGCAGCAACCAACCCGAACGGCAGCCATACCGCGGCCGGCGGCACAGAACGCGCCGAATTGTCGGGGGCTGCACCGCATCCGGGAAAGGGCGAACCATCCAGGCGCGTGCCCGGCGAGAAGCGCCGCCCGGCCGCCGCGGCCAGCAGGCCGTGCTTGGCAAAGAGGCCGGTGATATCCGGGGCACGCGTGATGGCCTGGCCATCGTTGGCGATGCTGCCGTACGTGTGCGAAATCACTGCCGAGGCGCCGGTGTCGTACAACGTGACCGTATCGCCGTCGTTGTTCAACCCGAGGGCCTTCTCCGTCGCCGTATAGACCAGGCTGCCGCCAAAGGTGCCCGAAATCGTTCCACCGCCAAACACGACCAGCGCGCAGTCGGCCGGCAGCACCGATGAAACGGGAAAAGTATGGCGCAGCGAGACGCCATCTTCGATAGACCAACCACTCAAGTCGATCGGCTCACCCGAGGTATTGACGATCTCGATGAACTCGTCATCGGCGTTGTCCACCAGGCCATCGCCGTTGGCATCGCCGGCATTATCATGCGGGTCGGCGTGGATTTCGTTGATCACGAGGGGCGGCAGGGGCGTAGGCGTCGGCGGAGGCGACAGGTCCACCCGGCCGGGCGCCGGGTCGTGCTGGATGCGCCAGTCACCGGCCATGTCCGTGTCCGGCAAGAGCGGGTAACGTTCCAATGAAGCGCCTTCCGGGGCAGCAGGAACGGGAGGCTGGAAACCGGCAAACGGCGAGTCACCGTACGCCATCGCATCGACGAGGCGATCGGCACCGTCGAGCAGCAGCAACTCGTCGCCGCCGTTGGTCAGGCTGAGGGATCCGGTGGCCCAGGCGCCGTATTTGCTCAAGTTGGGGATCGAAGCGTCCGTTTCGTTCACTTCGTAGTCAGGCGCAAAACCGTAGGCAGCCGCAAACAGGTTTCCCCGGTTGGCGATCACCACCACCTGGCCGGGAGTGATTTTCGCGCCTTCTGGAAAGCGGAACATCCCCTCGCTGCCGCCGGATTGCTCTTCATCGCCCACTTTGAAGCCGTCGAGCGCGTACGTCTCCTGCGAAGGATTGTAAAGCTCCAACCACTCATCGCCCGGTTCGCTGCCTTCGGGGTCGGCGATCACTTCACTGAGCAGTAACCGGCCCGCAAACGGCAGCGGCGTAGGTGTGAGTGTCGGCAGCAAAACGCTGACCTGGCCGGGATTGGGTTCGGGCTGCTCGTACCAGTCCTGCGCCGAATCGGTATCCGCATAGGCAGGGTAGCGTTCCAGGGTGTGCGTCTTGGCCGGCGCCTTAATTTTCGGATCGAATTCGCCCCAGGGGGAGGTTCCCCAGGCCAGCGCGTCGACGATATCGCCGGCCGGATCGTAGAGCAGCAGTTCGTCGCCACCGTTGGTCAGTTCGATCGACGTACGGCAGATGGAAGCGCATTTGAACAGGTTGGGGATCGACGGGTCGGTCTCGGCGATCTCATAGTCGGGCGAGAAGCCATAGACGGCTCGGAAAGCCGCCGCCTGCTGGGCGATCACCATCACCTGCCCCGGTTGCAGGCTGGCCCCTTCGGGAAATTCCATCAGACCCTCATTGCCGTTCGGATCTTCCTCATCCCCCACCTTGTATCCCGCCAGAGAGAAAGCCACGCCGCCGTCGTTGTACAGCTCGAACCACTCCTGATCGGGCTGCATACCGGCCGGATCGATCATCACCTCCGTCAACAGCGCCTTCCCGGCGGCGGGCGTCGGCGGCCGGGGCGGGATCGGCCAGCCGTTGAACACGGATGGCAGGTAAACGGCCTGCTCGCCAGCCGCACGCGAAAACGCCCGCACGAAGAATAGCGCGAGCGGCAAACCGATCAAGAAAACAAAAGCAATTTTTACACGAAGCGTGTGTCGTTGCTTCATCAATCCCTCCTTCTCAGGTTAATCTCAGGTTAACCTTATATTAATTTGCCTAGTCTTTCACCGCCTTTCGCAAGAGTTTACCGAAAAAACGTCAACCTGTCAAGCGTGCCAACCGAATTACCAGGGCAAAAAGTGCAATCAGAACCCCCAGTGCCAGGAAGAAAACCGGGAAGAACGACCCGCGCCACTGCACGCTGACGGCGATCAGGGCGAGCAAGAAGCCAGCACCGTCGACGGCAAGCAGGCGCCGCAGGTGATGCCGGGACTCCTGAGCCCATGAAGCGTCGCGCTGCATATCGAGCAGTTGCAAACGCCCTAAAAAGCGCGACAAGTCCCAGGCCGAGAGCGCAAAAACACCCGCCAGCAGGCAAAGCACCGTATAACGTTCCTGCACGGCCCCAAAAGCCGCCAACATGAAGAAGAGAAACATGGCCGGCGCGGCCACCCACTTTTTATCGAGCCAGGCCAACACCAGCCACGCCAGGCCGGCCAGCAGGCTCAGGGCAACGCCGCCCGTCCCGCCGGTCAGCAGGTAAAAGGCCACTAGGCAGGCGGTGGCGAGACCAATCGCCAGGAAGTGTAAGCGTTGAATCATGGAAAGGTCCTCAAGCGCACCGTATACTGGATCAACGGTTCGAGCGGTTCGTGAACGCGCCAGTCGACCACCTGAATACCGATACGCCGGACTTGCTGTAACAGAAAGGTCCGTTCGGCGTTTGCCAGGCGGTAGGCGAGATCGTTTTCGGCGTCGGGTTGCTGCGGATAAATCTCGAAATCGAGGGCATTGGGGCAAACCAGCATGATGGCATAGCCGCGGGAACGCAACTGCACCAGAACGGGAACGTCGTCGGGGTGCAGCGGGCTGATCAGCACAATCTGCGAGCGGGCGGGGAAGAAACGCGTCGGCAGGTGACCCAGGCTTTCGAGGGCGTAGTTGCGTCCAAGGCGGGCGCGCGCCAGGGCATTGTGAATGCGCTCGCGTTGAATCTTGCCGTAACCGGGGTAAACGCTTTGGATGCTGCCGCCATAAACCAGCAAAGCCACGCGGTTGCCGTCGTTGAGAAACGAATTTGCCAGCGAGGCCGCCGCACGTGTGGCGTGCTCGAACAACGAATCGCCGCGTGCGGTAACGTTGATGTGAATGCGCGAGTCCAGGATCAGTCCCACATCGGCCACGCGTTCGGCCTGTTGGGTGTTGGTAAAGAGATCGAAGGGATGGCGGGCGGCCATGCGCCAGTTCAAATGGCGTATCGGATCGCCCGGTTGGTATTCACGCACGGCGAAGAAATCCACACCCGAGCCGGCCTGCCGCGCCGGGATAGGCCCCGAAAAACCGCGCGTCTGGGGCGGGCGGATGGCAATCGGCCCCAAGGAAAAGGCCTGCGGGCGAACGCTGAGCTTGCGCGGGACTTCCACGATCAACTCCTGGCCGAAAAGCGCAAACATCTCACCCGCCAGGCCCTGCAGGGGCGCCCAGGTATATTCGCCGCGCCGCGGCCGAATGATGTAATGCAGTTCGTGTTTCGCCCCGGCGGGCAACGAGACGAAAGCGTTCAGGCTGCCTTCTAGCAGTTCGGCGCCGCGCGGCAAATGCTCTCGGATGAGCAGTTCTTCGATATCCGAGCCAATGTTTTCAAGCGACAGGCATACCGTAACCGGTGTGCCTTCTTTCACCCAGTTGGCATCGAACTGACGCTGGATTTTCAGGTTCACCTGGTCCGGTGCGTACCAAAGCGCCGTACCCAGGTAAACGATCAACGGCAAGGCCAACGCCAGGACATTCCCGCTCAACACCACCACGCCGAAGAGCATGAGCACAAAGATCAGCAATGCCAGCAGGAAGATGTGGTGCTTCATTTGATCACGGGGACGGGGACCGACTGGGCCACATCGTTCAGCACACGCTCTGCCGCCTGCGGCGTCGTCCACAGATCGGGTTCGAGGATCAGGCGATGGCCGAGAGCGGGGCGGATGAACTGTTTGACGTCATCGGGCAACACGTAGTCACGGCCCTGGATCGTTGCCCAGGCACGGCAGAGTTTCAGCAAGGCCAGCGTGCCGCGCGGGCTGGCGCCCACCGTCACCTGGTGATGGGAACGCGTCTTCGTAACCAGGTTGACGATGTAACGCTCGAGATCGATATCGATGTGGATCGATTCGGCCACCTGGCGCATGGCCAGCAAGCCATCCGCATCCGTCACCGCATGGAGGTCGAATTCATCCTGCTTGCGTTCGCGGCGCCGGCGCAGCATTTCGTGTTCATCGTCTACGCTGGGATAACCGACCGAAAGCTTGACGAGGAAGCGATCCAGTTGCGCTTCGGGCAGCGGGAAGGTGCCTTCGTACTCGATCGGGTTCTGGGTGGCGATGACGATGAAGGGCTGGGGCAACTTCATGGTCTCACCTTCGAGCGTCACCTGGTATTCCTGCATCGCCTCGAGCAAAGCCGACTGCGTGCGCGGTGAAGCGCGGTTGATTTCATCGGCCAGGATCACATTGGCGAAGATCGGCCCGCGGCGCAGGGCAAACTGGTTCTGAGAACGGTCGTAGACGTAACCGCCGGTGATGTCGCCGGGCAGCAAATCGGGCGTGAACTGGATACGCCGGAAGCTCATCCCCAGCGCCGTCGCAAAGCTGTTGGCGATCAGGGTTTTCGCCAGGCCGGGGAAATCCTCCAGCAAGACGTGCCCGCCGGAAAGCAGCGCCGCCAGGATCTTCTCCAGCACGGCGCGCTTGCCCACGATGGCGCGTTCCACTTCCTCGATGACCTTTCCGCTCGACGCGGCTGCCCAGCGAACATCACGAATCTCTTCTGTCATGCTTTACCTCCAGACGTTTTTCAAGATATGCAACAATGTTCTCCACACGCTGCCTGACCAGGCCATCCGAAGCCGATTCGGGCAATCGAAAAGCCTTGAAAAAACGCGCCAGCAGGGCGCTCCATGCGCTTTGCGTTACCGGCGCAGCCTCACCCAACTGGCGTTGGGCGATCAGGGCCTGCACGTCGGGGGGAACATCGAACTGTTTTTCGACAATCTCGCGCTCCAGTTCCCACATGTCCCGGTGCTCCTGATACGCCAACACCGTCAAAACCATACGCCTTAATTCCATTCCCAGGCTGGAAAGAAAAAAGCCACCCGACGAAAGGCGATGGCTGCGTTTGAGCCAGAACTGGTAGCGGCTTGGCTCTTCTGCGGAAGGCGCCTGCTCGCCGGGGAGACGGAAATCTGTCAACAGGTAGCGCAGGCCGGCCACAGCCAGGATCAGGCCCAGGATGAGCAGGGTGAGCAAATAGTAAATCTGCGAAACGCTGTTGGCCACCACGCTACCCAGCCAGAAGGCATACAGGATAGGAATCACGATTTCTTCGCGCACGAAATCCCGAAAAACGAACAGGACCAGCGCAAAGAAGAACAAAAACAACACCAGTGCGGCGGCGATCCACTTGCCATAAGCTTTCATGCCACAGATTCCTCCTTCTGGCAGGCGGCCACGATTTCCTGCAGGCACAAAATGGCGAGCTGTTCTTCGTGTGCAGCCGGCGTACGCGTGCCGTAGCGCACGTCCTCGAACAGGCGCGTCAGCCGCTGCAAGGGGCCGGCGGGAAAGCCCTTCTTTTCCAAAAGGGCCTCGAACTCATCGGGCGTCATCGCCTGATCGCGCACGATGCCGCGCGTCTTCTTGACCGCGCCCATCATATCGAAGTAACACTTGATAATGATCTGGCGCAAATCACCCCCGGCCTGAATATCGTCGATCGCCTGGCGGGCTTCTTCGGCAATCTCCTGCAAGGTGCCATCCGGCTGCCTGCGGAAGAAGCGCATCAAGACGGCCACCACGATCAGCACCAGGAGCAGTGCCAGCACCACGCTGACCGCCCAGATCGTCCACTCGGGCGGTTCGGCGGCAAAGGTTTCGCCTTCGACCTGCGGGATTGCCGCGGCGGTTGCCAGTATCTCTTGCTCGACGGGGGTCGGCGTCGGCCGGGCAAGCTCTTCCGGCATGGCGCTGCGCAGACCCATTAACAAGAAAAAGATCAGGGCCGCGTTGAACACGGCGACGAGCAAGTCCCGGCGTCCGCGCCTGGTAAAGAGCATATAAATCAACGCCACAGGCCCGCACACGGCGATGAGAAGCATGAAGATACGAATGGCCTCCACCAACCTGTCCCCCAAGAACGGATCCAATTCATAGGCCCGTTCCATTTCACGCTGGTGGCCCAAATTCACCGGCGTACCTTCCGACAGGCTCACCTGGCCGAGCACGGCGGCCAGGACAAACACCGCGATTGCGGTAAAGGCAAGCAAAGCGAGGGCGGTTTTCTTTTGGCGCTTCATCATAAGGCAGTAGTTTACCACGACGGGATTTGTAAACAAAGCAAAAATCCCGGATGCTGCGAAACGGCGCAGGAACAGAGACCTCATCGAAGCGGGGCTTTCCACCGCAAAGGCCGGGAACACTGCGCAGGCCTGATTCGTCAGCATTTTGTCAGCGGTTTGTCAGCAAGAAACGCCCGGCGTGTTGTATACTGGGGTTGTCCGGGGTCGGTTTTTGACAAACGTCATCACCGGCATGTGACAGGCGGCCGTTGACTCTGTCTTGTAAGCTGTGCTACAATACCCTTGCAGTTTTGTTAGGGCCGAACCCACACAAGCTTTATACAGGTTCGGTTGCTCATTGTTTTTACCGTGAGGGGGTTCGAGGTTCTGCCCCGTCAAAGACAACTTCATACCAGGAGAATGTTCATGAAAGCAACTTCCATGCCGTCGAATCGCGCCTTCAGCGCCCGCAAATTCGGGCGCAGGCTGGCCGCTGCCTTGCAGCGCAGCCTGTACGTGTTGGTGATCGTCTCGCTGCTGGCCGGTTCCCTGCCGGGGCTTGCCGTCCAGGCGGCATCCGCCGCAGACGCCGCCCCAACGCCGACCGACGCCCGGCTGCCCTTCGAGACAGCCGTCGCGACCGACGTCTTCGAAGTGACGGGCACGCCAGAAGCCACGGCAACTGCCGTCCTGACGGACACGCAGCCCGCGCCGACGGTCACGATGACGGCGACGCCCACCGTGTCGCCCACCGTGATGCCTACCGTCACGGTGACACCGACCGTCACACTGACGCCCACCGTCACGGCCACACCGGCGCCGACCCCTGTGGTGACCGTCGACCCGCCCGTGATCGTCGCAGCCGCCTCGGCCCTGACACTGACCTGGGAAGGGCCGTCCAGCCTGGCGCTCTCGGTGCAACCGGCGGCCGTCAACCCGGGCGAGCCCTTCACCCTGACGTGGAAGTTCGCCGCAAAGGACGAAAAGGCCGAATCACTGGCCCTGACCCTGGCCATCCCGGCCGGGATGCAGCCGCTGGGCCAGGCGGCCGAGTCTTTCGACCCGCAGACGCGCCGCTTGCGCCTGCCGCTGACGGCGCAGGGCAACCAGCCAATGGCGCTCCTGGCGGATGCCGTCGCGCCCTTCACGCTGCAAGTCAGCGTGGTACGCACCGATGGTGATGACAAGCCGCTCGCTTCGGGCACGCTGGCGATTGCGCAGGACGGTGTGGCCGCCTTGAGCGTCGACGGCGGTGAAGTCAGCGGTTTGAACGGCCGGGTGAAGGTGCACTTCCCGCAGAACGCCTACGCGCCCGCCGGGAAAAGCAACGGCGAGGCCGCGCCGCAGGGGATGGACGTACGCATCCGCCCGCTGGGCGCCGCCCACGCCGAAGCCGAACGCCTGAACGGCTACGAAGAAGCCCTGCCGCCCTACACCCTGAGCGGCAACGCCTTCGAGATTTCGGCCTGGGGGCAGGAGGACAAGGCCAGCGTGCACCAGTTCAGCGAGCCGATTACGATCGAAGTGCACTATGACGAGAGCCAGATCGATGGCGATGAGAGCACATTGACGCTGTCCTACTGGGACGAAACCTACCAGACCTGGATGTCGCTGCCCTCGTACGTAGACGCCCACAAAAACGTGATCTACGCTACCAGCGACCATCTCTCCAGCTTCGACTTCGACTCGAGAAATTGGCAGGCGCCGCGCCTGCCGAACATGCAGGCCTTTCAGGTATCTTCGTTCACCGGCGCTGCCAGCTATTCCTTCCCGATCGAAGTGCCGCCCGGCCCCGGTGGCCTGCAGCCGTCTTTGTCCTTGAGCTACAACAGCCAGACGGCCGATTCGGCCAGCGGGTACACGCAGGCTTCGTGGGTGGGCATGGGCTGGTCGCTGGACAGCGGCGGCATTGAGCGCAACATGAACGGCACGATGAACGACTTTGCCGACGATACCTACAGACTGACCCTGAACGGCACCGGCTACCAGTTGTACAAAGACAGCAGCGGGAACTGGCGCACCTCCGACGAAAGCTTCCTGCACATCGTCCGCAACACCAACGTATGGAACGACGAAAACGACGACACCTGGGAAATCTGGGACCAGGCGGGCAACAAGTATTATTTCGGCCTCGAAAACGACGCTTCCATTTCACGTGACCGCCTGAACTACGTCTACTTCGACTGCGGGGATGGCTCGACCACCGCCGACGACGTGATTGAGAAAGTGACCTGGCGCTGGATGTTGAGCAAGACCACCAATATCCACGGGGTGGAGCTGATCTACCGCAACAGTGCCGAGTCCAAGCACCTGACCAGCATTTGCAGCAGTTCGGATAGCGAGTACATGGATCGCGCCGGGTACATGCAGCAGATCGTCTACGCCGGCCGCCCGGATGCCAGCAACGACAGCCACTACCGCGTGTACTTCCAGCGCGATGAAACGCGCACCGACTTCGATCACGGCTGGCCGCTGGGTGCGTCTCACCAGTATTTCTTCACAAAATCACGCCTGACGGCGATCTTGATTCAGCACTCGGCCAGCGGCAACGGCTCGTTCAGCGATGCCGTGACGACGCGCAAGTATGCATTCACCTATGCCAGCGGCGCAGCCAACGACCCGACGATCTTCCCCAACTACGTCTGGACGGAAGGCGGCCGCACGTTGACGCTGAAGAAGATCGAAGAATACGGCCTGAACGACACCGGCCCGCTGCCTGCCACGACCTTCACCTATGGCGATGGCATGCACCTGACCAACGCCACCAACGGCTACGGCGGCAAGGTAGATTTCACGTACGTGGCCTGGAACGAAACCACGAACCTCAAGTCTTCGTCGCTCATCATGGAAGGCCCTTCGCTGTGCAACAACGGCGATCGCAATGGCTGGTGGGGCAATGCAAGCTGCGTCGGAGAGCATCTATCGGTAACGGGGACCGCCTACAAGACCATCAAACCGGGCATGATCCGCTTCGGCGGCCGATACCGCGTGGTTGCATACGTAGGGACCGTGGCAACGACAGATGCGCTGCAAATCGGCATCGGCGACTCGTGGGCCACAACGCCGACCTATCTGCCGGTACCGGCAGCCGCCCTCTCGAGCAGCTTCATCGACGTGGACGTGACGCTGACCCTGCAACCGAGCGCGCAGGTGGAAGCTTCGTTCTTCCTGAAATGCACGGACTGCCGTATCGACCGTTTCTACGCTTACCCGGTGCAGACGCGCTACCGCGTCCTGACGAAGACGGTTACCGACAACGTGACAGGCCAGGCTTCCCCGTATGGCTACCGCTACGATGAACCGGCTTCCAATGACACGGTCCATTCAGCCTATATCCAGAGCATTCCAACCACCACGCCGGACGGGTACGCCCAGTACTTCAAGGAGTACTCCGAGTTCCGCGGCCACGCCATGGTGGAAGAGGAAATGCCCGACGACACGGTGAACACGACCTTCTTCTACCAGGACGATACCCGCAAGGGCAAGCCATCGGTGGCGATGCTTTGGAAACCCGAATACATCGACCACTTCCATGGATCGAGCAGCCTGTGGGCGCTGGAGAACCTGAGCTGGAACGCGCCGCGCTGGTACGGCGACCCGGCATTGCAGTTGACCTACAGCGGCACGAACTGGGGCGCCAACATACGCCGCAACGCTGACAGCATCTCGGATGGCGACATGGCCATGGTGCAGTTCCAGGTCAAGGGCAGCACGGCGGCTGCGGTGCTGGCCGTTGAAGACGGCGCCTATCCGAATGCCGATCACCGGCGTTGGGGGCTGTATGCCCACGACAACGTGCTGGAACTTCAGTATCAGGCTGGCAGCGGCTGGGTTTATCAGACCCTGCTTTCAAGCCTGAAGCGGGACTGCTGGTATGTCTTGCTGTTGGGCGTAGACAACCAATCGATGTTCATCCGGGTGTGGGAACGCGACAACGTCACCGACAGCACGGTCGGGCGCTACGAGCTGGCCACCCCGGCCAGCATGCAGAACCTGACGTGGCGCTTCCGCGCCTGGGCCAACAACACCGGCACGGGTTCCGTCTTGCTGGATGGGTACAGCGAAGGCCTGCTCAGTTCGCTGACGGAAAGCCAGTATGATGTCACCACGACTAATATGCCCGATCTGCCGATCTTGCCCAGCGGCGGCTGGTATACCGGGTTCAAGGTCGTCTGGACGCGCCTGGTGGGCCAGAAGAGCATGATCTTCAACGGGGATGCCCAGTGGGTGGGGACGAAGACGACCTACACGTATGACGCTTATGGCAACCAGAGCGAGAAGCTGGAAGCCGAGTGGCGCAGTGGCAGCTGGTACAACTACCGCGCCACGCGCAGCGGCTATCACACCGGCGCCACGAGCGGCGTCTACCTGGTGGGCTTGCCCAGCTACGTCAACTCCTTCCAGTGCCCGGGCGGTACCTGCGGCTACACGGCATCCCAACTCATCGGCCAGGCGCTCTACCTGTATGACGGCTCGAACGCTCACACCACCACCCCATCCACCGGCAAACTGACCGGCCAGCGTACGCTGCTCTCATGCCTCAGCGGGGACTGCACGCCCACGGCCAACCTGCGTTACAGCGACGTGCGCTATGCCTACGACAGCTACGGGAACCAAACCACCGTCACGGCCTACACCGGGGAAGGGGCCTATGGCGGCGCACCGCAGGGGACGGCGCAGTACACCTACACCTGTTACGGCGGCGGCACGCTCAACGGGCAGCCCTGTTCGGACACCTACCATACCTACCCCTTGTGGACGATGAACGACCTCGGGCACAAGGTAACGCTGTCGTATGACTACGTCAAAGGTGTCGTGCTGCAAGAAACCGACGCCAACGGCCAGGTTACCAGCGGCACCTACGACGCCTATGGGCGTATGCTGACCATCGTCCGCCCGGGGGATAGCAGCAGCTCACCGACCGTACGCATCACCTACGGCGACACGGCGCAGCCCTTCTACACCCAGGCCGAGCAGCGCATCGAGAACAGCACCTACTTCACCATCCGCAAATACTACAACGGCCTTGGCCAGCTGCTTCAGACCCAGGTGCGTAACGCCACCGTTGAAGGCAGTGTGCAGGACATCCTGACCGACAGCTACTACGACGCCAGCGGGCGCGTCTACCGGCAGACGGTGCCATACAACGTCTCCCCGACCGGCGGCTACAATGCCACCGAGCACAACAGTCACAGCACAGACGATGCGACCACCACGCGCACCTGGTACGACGACTTCGGCCGCACCAAGACCGTCTGCGCCCCCGACGGCGCCTGCACCGGCTACACCTACGGCGACGGCTACAACGGCACCGTGCCCTACCAGTGGACGATGGTCGAAGACGCCCGCCACAACTTCACCACCACCCGCAGCGACCTGTTCGGGCGCACGGTCTTCGTCGATGCCCCCACCGGCCCCGACGTAACCTACACCTACGACGCAGCCGATCACCTCAAGACGACCGTACGCGGCGGCTCGACGACGACGCTGACCTACGACGTCGCCGGGCGCAAGACCCAGATGAACGATCCCGACATGGGCATCTGGAACTACAGCTACGATGCGATCGGAAACCTCAAGACCCAAACCGACGCCCGTGGCTGTGTCACGACCATGGCTTACGACGACCTCAACCGCCTGACGGCCAAGGCCTACACCGGCAGTTGCGGCAGCGGCAACACCAATGCCAGCTATGGTTACGATGCATACGGCACCGGGCAATATGGCCGCGGCCGCCGCACCAGCATGACGGACGGCTCCGGTTCGACAGCCTGGACGTACGACGAACGCGGGCGGGTGAAGCAGGAAGCCAAAACAGTCAGCGGCACAACCTACAATACCTACTGGGAGTACAACGCCGCCGATCTGCCCAAGACGATGACCTACCCGGATGGGGAGGTCATCACGCACGCTTACCTCCCGCAAATGCTGCTCGATACCCTGATGAGCAACCGCGACAACAACAACGCAGCGAACAACTACTACTACGTTCTCGATACCCGCTACGATTCCGCCGGCCGGACGACCTCGCGCTGGCTGGGCGGCGCATACCAGGCCACCACACCGGTGCTCGTCAACAGCTTCCACTACAATGCCTGGAACGTCCAGGGCGGGCGCATGGACTATATCAAGGCCGGAACCTACAGCAGCCAGGCCTCGCTGATGGACCTGCGTTACACCTACGACGCCGTCGGCAACATCACCAAGATCGAAGACTACAAGCTGGGCAATCCCCAGACTCTGGGCTTCGGCTACGACGCCCTCAACCGCCTGACCGGCGCCTACGCCGGCAGCGGCACGAACGGCCTGGGCAACTTCGGCTACGAACAATACACCTACAACGCCACCACCGGGAACCTGGAAGACAAAGCCGGCCTGTCTTTTGGTTACAGCGATGCCAACCACGACCATGCCGTCACCACGGTTGACGGCGACACACGCTACACCTACGACGCCAACGGCAACCAGACCCAACGCAAGGTTTCCGATCAGGAGCCGAACCTGATCCCCAACGCCGATTTCGAAAGCAGCGGAAGCTGGACAGGGGAGATAGTCGACTTCCCGGCGACATCGTTCTACCGGTCGACCTGGGGAGCATCCAGCCCACACAGTGGCGCATACGGTTACGCAATTAGCAACCAGGCCTACGGTACTTTGGTGTCCACGGACTATATTGCCGTCAATGCAGCAGACACGTATAACCTGCACGCCTGGGTACGCGGGGAAGTGGACGCTGAAGGCACGGCCGATGGCTGGCACGTGCGGGTGATGTACTACAACGCCAGCGATACCTACCTGGGGAACAAGGACACGGCTTTCGGAGCCGGTGGTTCGCTCAGCACCACCTGGACGCAAAAAGGCGGGTCGTTTACGCCTATGGCCGGTACTACCAAGGTGAAGATTCAGTTGATCGCCGATATGATTTCGGGCTGGGTGGCCTTCGATGATGTTTCACTGATCAAATCAGGCACGTCGACCAACCTGGTATCCAATGCAGCATTCGAAAGCACCTCTGGCTGGACGGAAGGCCGCTCTTCCGCCTACCCCGGCACTTCGTTCTGGCGTGGCAACTGGGGCCTTGGGGATGGCCACAGTACCGGCACCGATTACGCTTACGTCATCAGCAACCTCGCCTACGGCCATCTGGCTTCGCCACAAATCGCTGTCACCCCAGGCGCTCAATACGATGTCTATGCCTGGGTACGCGGAGAACTCGACCCGGATGACAGCGAGGGGCAGTGGCTGATCCGTGTCAACTACTTCGACGCGGCTGGAAACTACCTCAACGATTACGATGACGCAGCCGGTGGCCAGGCAGGCACACTGACGAAGGTGTGGGTACAGCGTGGCGGCCGGATTACCATTCCATCTGCTGCCAGCAAGGTCAACATTGCACTGTACAACTACCATAACGCTGGATGGGTTGCGTATGACGATGTGTCGCTGATCAAGGTTGGCACCAGCACCAATTTGGTTACCAACCCCGGTTTCGAAACGGCCGGCACCTGGGCTGAAGGTCTTCAACCTTTTTTTCCTGGCACATCTTTCTGGCGTTACAACTGGAGCATCGCCAGCCCCCATTCGGGTAGTTACGCCTATGCGATCAGCAACCTGGCGAATGGTTATCTGCGCACCGAAGCAATTGCGGTGACGCCGGGCGCTGAGTATGATCTCTATGCCTGGGTACGCGGCAAAATGGATGCAGACGATGGTGAGGGCCCCCTGCTCTTGCGGGTGCAGTACTACAATGCAGCGGGGACCTACTTGCGCTGGGAAGATGTTGCTGCGATTTCTACAACAGACCTGTCCACCACCTGGCGTCAAGAAGGGGCACGCTTTACGGTGCCGTCGGATGCTGCCCAGGTGCGCGTCATGCTGCTCGTCCATCTCAGTTCGGGCTGGATCGGCTACGATGATATTTCTCTCAGGAAGGTCAGCACCTTCGACCTGAGCTACGATGCCGAGAACCGTCTCTACCAGGTAAGAAAAGATGGCAGCGTGATTTCCACGCACACCTACGACGGCGACGGGAAGCAGGTGAAGGTCACGACCGGGGAAAACGTTACCGTCTACGCCGGCAGCTATGAAGTCGAACAGCCCAACCTGCTGCCCAACCCGTCCATCGAACAGGCCGGGTCCGGCAGTGCGGATGCTTACGGCTGGACGGAAGGCACCAACCACGCCCGCGCCAACGATCGCGCCCACAGCGGCAGCTGGTCGCTCAAATCCACCCATTCGGGCAGCCCAGGGACAGCCACCTATACCACGGTGGTCGTCCAACCCAACACCCTGTACGAACTCTCGGGCTGGATTTACAAACAAACCACATCGGGTGCGGTCTACCTGGACTTAAGCGGTGCCACAGGCCAACCTGTGCTGCTGGCAAGCGCCAACGGAAGCTGGCAGTACGTTTCAGGCGTCTGGTACAGCGGTGCGAACACGAGCGTCACCGTGCGCATGGTGACCGACTCCAACATCAGCGGCACGGCCTGGTTTGACGACATCTCCCTGCGCGTCAGCACGGCCACCAACCCGTCTTTCGAACAAGCCGGAACCAGCAGCAGCGACGTGGCCGGATGGAATGAGGGGACCAACCACATTCGAAGCAACGATAGAGCGCACAGCGGCAGCTGGTCGCTCAAGTCCAACCATACGGGTAGCCCAGGCACTTCGACCAATTCGAGTGCCATTGCGGTTCGCCCCAACACCAACTACCTGCTTTCTGGCTGGATTTACAAGCAAGCCACATCGGGTGCAGCCTATCTTGACATGAACGGCATTGCTGGCCAACTGGTATTACCAGCGACAACCACGGGATCTTGGCAGTACGTGTCGGGTATCTGGTATAGCGGTTCGAATACCAGCATTATCATCCGGATGGTGACAGACACAAATATCAACGGTCCGGCCTGGTTCGATGATGTCTCGCTTGTGGCACAGGATAACCTGGTGCGCAAATACTACACCGCCGGCGGCCAGCGCATCGCCATGCGCGAAAACGGGACCCTGCGCTACCTGCTCAGCGACCACCTCGGCTCGACCTCCGTCGTGGCCGATGCCGCGGGCAACAAGATCAGCGAGATGCGCTACAAGCCCTGGGGCGAAGTGCGCTACACCTCCGGCACCACCCCCACCGACTACACCTACACCGGGCAGCGCTCGGAGATGGAGTCGATTGGGTTGATGTTTTATAATGCGAGGTGGTATGATCCGACCCTGGGCCGCTTCACCAGCCCGGACACGATCATCCCGGAGCAGAGCCAGGGTGTGCAGGCGTGGGATCGATATGCTTACGTGAATAATAATCCGGTTGACTTCAGTGATCCAACCGGGCACTGTCTGGTATTATGTACAGCTGCAATTGGTGCCGGGATCGGAGCAATTGTAGGAGCCGTAGGCTATACAATTTACACTGCGGCAACAGGCACCGAGTTCAATACTGGTCACATGCTAGCTGCTGCCGGTGGTGGGGCGGTGGCAGGAGGATTGATCGGTACCGGTGTAGGCGTTGTTGCAGGTATGAACGCAGCAGCTGCTACAACGGCAGCAGTGACAGGAGGAAGCACTGTGGCTGCTGCAAATGGCGCATGCGGTGGAGATGTATGCGCAGGGGAGATCAAAGATGCGGCGACTGCAGTTAATACGGCCTGCGGTGGTGATATGTGCGCGGGCGAAGTTGGTGAGATAGCTGACGATGCATCAACAGCAGTTAGCAATTTATGGAGCAAAACCAGCTATAATGGGACTACAGTCTACCAACGTTCAGATTTAATTGATCCTACCAAAGTTTCTGCAGCAGGAAAGACAAACCTCCAACTAATGCAGTCTGGACGGGCTCCTATTGGTCCTGATGGTCTACCAATCAACTTACATCATATGCTACAAAATATGAATGGCCCTATCGCAGAAGTGACAAAGACCTTCCACCAAACATATAGTCGAATAATACACATCAATCCCAATACTATTCCGTCGGGTATAGATCGAGTTGCTTTTAATGCGTGGCGTATGCAATATTGGATAGAGCGAGCGAAAGATTTTAGTCAAGAATAATATGGAAAAATCTTATGAGCATACAAGATTATGAAAAAGCTAGATTTTTGATTAATAGCCATCCAGAAAAGGCTGATTTTGTTGGACCAAAATCTGAGTCATTCATTCGGATGGCCGAAGATACTTTAGGTGTAAAGTTTCCACCCACTTATAGAAAATTTCTCAAAGATTTTGGTGCTGGCGGGTTTGGAGGTGCTGAGATATATGGTCTCATTAAGGAAGATTTTGAGAATTCGGGTATACCTGATGTCGTTTGGTATACGATGCTCTCGCGTAAGAAATGGAAGTTGCCATCTGATTTGATCCCAGTTTATGATCTTGGGGATGGTGAAGATTACTGTATTGAAGTAAACCAAAGCCGAGGTCAGAATTATGAAGGCCGTGTCATTGCATATTCTCCTGGATATCCCCCAGAAGAACAGAACCGGAACCTCATAGCTGAAGACTTTGGGAAATTACTATTAGATCTTGTTTTACCTCAGATAAAGGGAAGTGAATGATATAGAGTATGATTCAGACTTTTGCATAATAGTTGCACAATCAGATACGATTCGGCATAAAAGGTCATAGTTCTGCCTTTATGATCGTATTTCAGTCGACCCAAGCGGGCAGACGACGAACATCTGCCCGCTTGGGTCGGTTGATTTTCAGACCCAAAAGGTCTTTCCCACTTGCCAGGAGTATGGTTTAAATCCGGGCTTTCTCGTTAAGTGTGCATCGGGTTGCGCCAAGGAGACCTTTCGGGGCTTTGCCGGGCGGCGTCAGGTGCTTTTGACGTGCTGCGTCCTGTTGTGCGGGGCGGGGAACGCTTGCCGGAAAATCATGCGGCCAGGCAAACCGACGAGACTTCGGAAGATTTCGTCAACGAATGGCGGGCGCGGCTTGTGTTCGCTTGCCGTCGCTCGCAATCGGCCCGGGTGGGCAGATGTCCGTCGTCTGCTGGCCCGGGCCGGTTTGGCGTTGCGCTGCGTTGGGATTACATGATTACCCACCCGTGATGCAACAGTGTTATACTTTCAATATGAAAATCTACCTTGACACTTGTAGTTTGCAACGCCCACTGGATAGCAAAACACAGGTTCGGATTGTTCTCGAAGCCGAAGCGGTTTTAGGTATTCTGGCACTGGTAGATGTTAAGCAAGTTGAGATCGTCTCATCTGAAGCACTGCAGTACGAAATCACCCGGATGCACAATCCTATCCGCAGGGAATATGCTTTGGATGCTCTTTCCAGAGCCAACAAGGTACTCCGGGTAACAGAGCAAGTCGAGCTTCGCGCCAGGCGCTTCAATGTGGCAGGATTCCATGCCCTGGATGCCTTGCATTTGGCGCTGGCAGAAGTGGAGCAAGTAGATTATTTTTGCACTTGCGATGATCGCCTTCTCAAAAAGGCACGAATACTTACTGAATTGAAGGTGAAAGTGGTTTCACCAATTGAATTGATTGAGGAGCTTGAAGTATGACCCTGGAAATGCAACCCCTGGCAGAGATTACACAGGATGCATTCCGCATCTTGAACAAAGAAATTGGGATCGCCAACACCGTGCGCTTCATTACCCAATTTACCAAAGGTTACGGCAACTATACCCAAGAACGCCAGGAACTCTTTGATAAACTTTCTCTCGATGATGTGATTGCGGAGATCAAGCGCGACCGAAAGGCGCCATAATTTTCGCCGTTGGTGCGCCGCCGTTTTCTGGCTTGTGTGGTGCGCTTACCAGGATGAAAACCGCGGCCCGGGTGGGCAGATGTTTGTCGTCTGCTGGCCCTGGCGCGGTGCACGGTAATTTTGCCAGGCCTATGGGGAACGGTCACCGGAGAATCACGTGACCGGCCAAACAACCAAGACTGCGGAAGTTTTGAAAACTTCCGCAGTCTTTTTGCCGATGGGGATCAGAAAGGCTGTTTGCTGCGGATTATTTTCCACCCGGACCGGCGGCCTCTCGTGGGTGGAGCGCGCTGCGTTTCGAGGGTAAAATAAGACTCGGTAAAACAAGGCTCGTCGAACAAATATCTCCGCAAGGAAGGAGTTCCTCATGACGGAACAAAAACGCATAGAAAACGGCCAGGCCGTTTTGCTCGCTTATACCCTCTACGTCGACGGCGAAATTCTCGACCAATCCCGGCCGGAGCAGCCCTTGAGGTTCGTGCAGGGCCTGGGGCAGATCATTCCGGGGCTGGAACGCGAACTGTACGGCATGGCCGTGGGTGAAAGCAAAACCGTGACCGTGGCGCCGCGCGACGGCTACGGCGAAATCAACGAAGAAGCATATATCGAGATGCCGAAGGATCGCTTCCCGCCCAACGTGGCGTTGGAACCCGGCACGCAGTTGCAAATGCGCAACCCGCAAGGACAGGTGGTGGGCGCTTCTATCGAACGCGTCGATGGCGAGTCGGTGCATCTCAACCTCAATCACCCGCTGGCGGGGAAAACCCTGCGCTTCGAGGTGCAAATCGCCGGCATCGAAGCCGCCGCAAGCCAGTAGGAGCGATGCAGCGCATTTATTCCGTCGCCAGGGGCCGCGGGCCGGCCGTGATCCTGGTGCACGGGTGGGCGGCTTCTCATCGCGATTGGGATGGCGTACGCCCGCACCTGGTGCAGTGCGGCTATCGAGTCTACGCGCTCGATCTGCTCGGGCACGGCCGGAGCGAGAAGCCCGGTGACGCCGATACCTGCCGGCTCGGCCAGATCTACACGGCGTTTTGCCAGTGGGTGGACAGTCTGGCGCTCGTACACCCCTTTGCGCTGGTGGGGCATTCGATGGGCGGCTACGTCAGCCTGCGCTACGCCGTCGAAAACCCCGCACGCGTTACCGCCCTCGGGCTGGTAGACCCGCTTTACGCGCCCGAACAGCTGACCTTGCCCGCCCGCCAGATTCTGCAAAACCCGGCCCTGCTGGAAAAAATCCTGCGGCACGTTCCACAACGATTGCCTTCTGCCTTGACCGGCATCGTGCCGGCCGCGGCGCAAGATGCCGTGCGCGACTACGGCCGGGCGTCCCCTTACATCGCCTACGCCCTTGCGGAAATTCCTTCCCTGGAAAACATGCTGAATCGTATTTCTCAGCCCACGATGTTACTCTATGGAAGTGCGGACCTCAGCCTTCGACCCAGTTCGTTCCAGAAGCTGCAAAAACGGCTGCCGGCTTTGGCCGACTGTTTTTGCATCCCCGGCGCAGGCCATACGCCCCATATCACGCACACCGACCTGATCAACGGTCGCCTGGTCAATTTTTTGAACCGTTTTGCCAAAAAACCGGCCACATTCGAGGCGTGGGGGCCAAACAGAATGGCTCTGGATTTCTAAATTCGGTTATACTTTCCCCCGCTTATGAGCGAACTATCCCGAACCGACTCCATCCGCAATTTTTGCATCATCGCCCACATCGACCACGGCAAATCGACCCTGGCCGACCGGTTGCTGCACCTGACCGGCACCGTTTCCGATCGCGATACCACCGAACAGATTCTCGATTCGATGGACCTCGAACGCGAAAAAGGTGTCACCATCAAGGCTTCGGCTGTGCGTATGAACTACACCGCCAACGACGGCAAAACCTACGAACTGAACTTGATCGACACGCCGGGCCACGTGGATTTCGGCTACGAGGTCAGCCGCGCCCTGGCCGCCTGCGAAGGGGCGCTGCTGATCGTGGATGCTTCGCAGGGCATCGAGGCGCAGACGTTGGCCAACCTGTATTCGGCGCTCGAAGCCGATCTGGAGATCATCCCGTTGATCAACAAGATCGACCTGCCCTCGGCCCGCCCCGACGAAGTCGCCGAGGAGATCACCAACCTGTTGGGCACACCGGCCGAGCAGATTTTGCGCATTTCGGCCCGCGATGGCACGAATATCGAAGCCGTGCTCGAGGCCATCGCCTCGCAGGTGCCCCCGCCCACCGGCGAGACGGACCTGCCCCTGCAGGCGCTGATCTTCGACTCGCATTACGATTCCTACAAAGGCGTCGTTGCCTACGTGCGCGTCGTGCAGGGCACGATCACACCCAACACCACCCTGCTGCCGATGGCCACACGCGCGCCCTTCAAACCGGTGGAAGTCGGCATCTTCTCGCCGGACATGCGGCCCGTGGCGAGCCTGCAAGCCGGCGAGGTTGGCTATATCGCCACAGGGTTGAAGACGGTGCGCGAGTGCCGCGTGGGCGATACGCTCACCAACCAGGCCAAACCGGCCGCCGAGGCGCTGCATGGGTACCGCCAACCCAAACCGATGGTCTTCGCCGGCATCTACCCGGTCGAAAACGAAGACTACGAGGACCTGAAAGAAGCCCTCGAAAAGCTGCAACTCAACGACGCTGCACTGACCTACCAGCCGGAAACCTCCGAAGCGCTCAAGTTCGGCTTCCGCTGCGGCTTTTTGGGCATGTTCCACATGGAAATCATCCAGGAGCGCCTGGAACGCGAGTACGACCTGGACATCATCGTCACGGCGCCCTCGGTGGAGTACCAGGTACTGATGCGCGGCACCGGCGAGGTGATCGTAATCGACTCGCCCGCCGATCTGCCCGCCGAAGGCGACATCGAAGAAATCCGTGAGCCGTGGATGAAGCTGGAAATCTTCACCCCCACCGACTACTACGGCAGCGTGATGGACCTGACCACCAAGCGCCGCGGCAACTTCACCGGGCAGGAATACCCCACGCCCGACCGCGTGCAGCTCAACTTCGAAATTCCGCTTTCCGAAATCCTGGTCGATTACTTCGACCAGCTCAAGTCGCGCACCAAGGGCTACGCCTCGATGGATTACCAGTTCCTCGAATACCGCAAAGACGACCTGGTCAAGCTGGAAATCCTGGTAAATGAAGAAGCCATCGACGCCCTGGCGCTGATCGTTCACAAGAAAGACGCCTATCACAAGGGCCAGGCCCTGGTCTCGAAGCTTAAAGACCTGATCCCGCGCCAGCTCTTCGTCGTCCCGATCCAGGCCTACGCCGAGGGACGCGTCATCTCGCGCGCCACCGCCAAGGCCATGCGCAAAGACGTGCTGGCCAAGTGCTACGGCGGCGACATCACCCGCAAGAAGAAGCTGCTCGAAAAACAAAAACGCGGCAAGAAGCGCCTGAAGATGGTCGGCAACGTCGAGATCCCGCAGGAAGCCTTCTTCGCCGTGCTGCGTATCGGGGAGGAGTAACGAAGATGGCATCGTCTATGCGCAAAGATTGGCTCAAAATGCTGCCGGGGCTGCTGATCAGCGCGCTGTCGGTGATCGCCATCTTGTATTTTGTCGATCTGAACGAACTGATCGAAGTCCTGCGCAACGCAGACTACGTTTACCTGGCCCTGGGCTTTAGCTTTTCATTGATCTGGATTTTCGTGCGCGCTTTCGCCTGGCGCAGCCTGCTGGCCGATCTGCCGCGCTACAGTGATGTCTTTTTTGCCGTCAATGAGGGCTATTTGCTCAACAACTTGCTGCCCTTGCGTCTGGGAGAAGTGGGGCGGGCGTTTTTATTGGGCCGCAAACCGCTGCCGGAAAACGATACAGCGGTAGCTCTGCCAACGGTCGAAACGCCCGAAAATACATCGGCCACGCTCGGCTTCTGGCGCACCATGTCCAGCGTGGTCGTCGAACGCGTGCTCGACATGGCGTTCGGTGTGACCATCTTGCTGGTCTCTCTGCCGTTCGTCATCAACGTCCCCTGGGCCAGCGCCGCCGCGCAGACAACCTCCCTGATCGTGGCCGGCGGCATTGCCGCTTTATACCTGATGGGCCGTTACCCACGGCAAGTGCTGGCGATCTTCGAACGCCTGACGGCCCGCATCGCCTTTGCCCGCCGCTTAGGCGACAGTTTGCTACCGCGCCTGCTGGAAGGCCTTTCGGTATTCCAGGATTGGAAACGCTTCGTGCGCGTGGTTGCCTGGATCGCCCTCAACTGGGCCATCGGGCTGTTGAGCTACTGGTTGTATATCAGGGCCTTTGTACCCCATGCGCCCGTCCTGTGGGCGTCCTTCGTGCTCGGTGTGGTAGCGGTCGGCGGCACGATCCCCTCGTCCCCCGGCAACGTCGGCGTGCTGGAAGGCGCCACAATTGCTGCGCTGAGCGTCTTCGGTGTGGATCCGGCCATCGCCCTGGGCTGCGGCGTATCCCAGCACATCGCCCAGATCATGTGGACGACCCTGCTGGGCGGTTACGGCCTCTCGCGCGAAGGCGAAACCCTGACCGGCATCTACCGGCAACTACGCAACCGAAACAACTGATTGGGAGCTATGCAGATGTCTACGAAACCTTCTCAAAAATACCTCGTCACCGGCGGCGCCGGCTTCATCGGCTGCAACCTGGTCGACCGCCTGCTGTCCGGCGGCCAGCAGGTCACCATTTACGACAATCTCTCGCGGCGCGGCGTGCGCAGCAACCTGGAATGGCTGGCCCAAACGCACGGGGCCGGCCGCTTCGAACTGGTGCAGGCCGACGTGCGCGACGCCGAGGCCATCGCCCAGGCGGCGCGCGGCAAGGACGTCATCGTCCACCTGGCGGGGCAGGTCACCGTAACCACTTCGGTCACCGACCCACGCGACGATTTCGAGAGCAATGCCCTGGGCACCTTCAACGCCCTCGAGGCCGCCCGCGCGGCGGGCAGCGATCCGATCTTCATCTACTCGTCGACCAACAAAGTCTACGGCGGGATGGAAGACGTGCGGGTCGAGGCCGACGCCGCCCGCTACCGCTACCGCGACCTGCCCCTCGGCATCCCCGAAAGCTATCCGCTCGATTTCCACTCGCCCTACGGCTGCTCGAAAGGCGCCGGCGACCAGTACGTACGCGACTACGCCCGCATCTACGGCCTGCGCAGCGTCGTTTTCCGCCAGAGCGCCATCTACGGCACACGCCAGTTCGGCATCGAAGACCAGGGCTGGATCGCCTGGTTCATCATCGCCGCCGTCACCGGCAAGCCGATCGCCATCTTCGGCGACGGCAAGCAGGTGCGTGACGTGCTCTACGTGGACGACCTGCTCGACGCCTACCAGGCCGCCATCGACCACATCGACGTCGCCGCCGGGAAGGTTTACAACGTCGGCGGCGGGCCGGAGAACACGCTCAGCGTGTGGACCGAGTTCGGGCCGATGCTCGAAGGCCTGCTCGGGCACAAAATCGCCGTCACGCATAAGGACTGGCGTCCCGGTGACCAGCGCATCTGCATTATGGATACACGCAAGGCGCAGCGCGAGCTGCACTGGCAGGCGAACGTCGACGTGCAAACCGGCGTGGAGCGCCTGTTCCGCTGGGTAAACGATAATGGGTCTTTGTTCTTGTAAATGAACGATAATGGGTCTTTGTTCTTGTAAATGAACGACAACAAGCCTTTGCTTCCATAGATGAACGATAACACATGAAAATCCTTACCGTACTGACCTACTACCGCCCGCACACCAGCGGCCTGACGATTTACGCCGAACGGCTCGTCAAGGCGCTGGCCGCTCACGGGCACCAGGTGACCGTACTGACCACACAGTACGAAAAAGACCTGCCGCGCCAGGAAGTCAAAGACGGCGTGCGCATCGTGCGCCTGCCGGTCGTGGCGCGCATCAGCAAGGGCGTGCTGGCGCCTTCGATGGGGTGGGTGTCCACGCGCATGGTCAAGGAACACGACGTGGTGCTGCTGCACCTGCCGCAGTTCGACGCCGCCGGCGTGGCGCTGCGCGGGCGCCTGCTGAAGCGCCCCACGGTGATCCTCTATCACTGCGACCTGTTGATGCCGCCCGGCCTGTTCAACCGCGTCGTCAACACCGTCGTCGACCTGATGAACAACCTGGCCGGCACCTTCGCCCACAAAGTGGTGGCCTACACCGAAGATTTCGCCAGCCACTCGCCCTACCTGACCCGTTTTGCGGCCAAGCGCGAAGTGATCACGCCCAACGTGTACCTGCCCCCGGCAAGCCCCCAGGCCGTTACAGCCTTCCGGGAGAAGTACAACCCGCAGGGGCAAAAAATCATCGGCATGGCCACCCGTTTCGCCGCCGAAAAAGGCGTCGAGATCTTGCTGGACGCCCTGCCGCAAGTTTTCGAGCGCTATCCCGACGCGAAGGTGCTCTACGCCGGGCAGTATGAAGGCGTTTGGGGCGAGGCCGCCTACGCCGAGGCGCTCATGCCGCGCATCCGCCGGTACCAGGAACAGGGCCGCTGGGAGTTCCTTGGGGTGCTCAAGATGGATCAGATGGCCGCCTACTTCCCCAACCTGGACGTGCTGGTGGTACCCAGCCTGAACTCGACCGAGACCTTCGGCTTCGTCCAGATCGAAGCGATGATGAATGGCGTGCCCTGCGTGGCCTCGAACCTGCCGGGCGTACGCCAGCCGGTGAAGATGACGGGCATGGGAAAGGTCGTCCCGATCGGCGACGCGCCCGCCCTGGCCGAAGCCGTCCTGGATATCCTCGAAAACCCGGCCGGCTACCGCGGCGAACCGCAAAAAATCCGCCAGCAGTTCCACCCGGACACCAACGCAGCCGCCTTCGAAAAACTGTTCGAAAATCTGTTGGCCGAAGAACGCTTCAACGTCCAGACGCTCGAACGGTCCCCATCATCCGGCAAGCAGACGAAACCTTGAGATGCTCAATTCAACGAATTCCAATTCTCCCACCCGCACAAGAGATTATCTTTGGCCGCAGTTGCGCGAGCTGCCCTACTTTCGCGCCCTGCTGCGCGCCGTCGAAGCGCGTTTCTACGAAGAAATCGAGCTGCCCCGCCCCATCCTGGATGTCGGCTGCGGCGACGGGCACTTCGCCCAACTAACCTTCGACCACCGGCTGGATGTGGGCGTCGATCCGTGGGGGCCGCCGATCAAAGAAGCGGTCAAGCGCGGCATCTATGGCCTGACGATCCAGGGCGACGCCGCCCAAACGCCCTTCCCGAACGCAACCTTCGGCAGCGCGATGAGCAATTCGGTACTGGAGCACATCCCCCACGTCGAAGCCGTCCTGAAAGAGACGGCCCGCGTGCTCAAGCCGGGCGCGCCGTTTGCCTTCTGCGTGCCCAATCACCAGTTTCTATCGACGCTCTCGGTCGGGCGCGGGCTGGACCGGGTGAAGCTGCACCCCCTGGCAGACGCCTACCGCAGCTTCTTCAACCGCATTTCGCGCCACGAGCACTCCGACCCGCCGGAAGTCTGGCAGCGCCGCCTGGAAGAAGCCGGGTTCCACCTGGAACGCTGGTGGCATTATTTCCCACCGGCGGCGCTGGCCGTGCTCGAATGGGGGCACTATTTTGGTTTGCCCTCGGTGGTGGCAAAAAAGCTCAGCGGGCGCTGGATCGTCTCACCGACCCGCTGGAATCTCTATCTCACCGAACGCCTCACCCGCCCTCACTACAACGCCGATCCGCACAGCGAGCAAGGTGTCTACACCTTTTACGTCGCCAGGCGGATATAGCCGAACATCACACCTGTCGGGAGAACGTATGACGCAAGAGCCGAGCGTTTGGGATTTTGTCCGATCCCTGCTGACGCCCTGGAAGGGCGAAAGACCACAGATGCCGCCCGCTACGGGCGGCATCGATGAGCCCACACCAACCGAAGGACCGGCTGCCTCGATATCCGCAGCCGGTGAAAGCGCCACGGGTACGCCCGAGAGCGTGCGCGCCGGCCTGCCACCGCCCGGGCGCCTGCCCTGGGTGACGCTGATCGCTCTGCTGATGGCGCTGATGGCGCAGGCGTCGCTGGAGCCGTTCCCGGGCGCCGTGCGCAGCTGGAAATTGGGCGCGCTGACCTACGGGCTGTCCGCCGTGTGGCTGGTGATCGGTATCTGGCGCGGCGAGTGGAAACCGGCCCCGCATCGCCCGGACGGCAGCCGGGTAGACCCGGAAACGGTTTCGGGCCTGCCGCTGCTGGTCGGCCTTGGCTCGTCGGCGCTGGCTTTTCTTTTGATGGGCAACAACCGCTTCACGGCGCTCAACGTCTCTCTGTGGCTGGTGGGCCTGTTCGCGCTGTTGATGGCGCTGTGGCTGCCTGATTCGCCGTTCCACTGGCGCAGTCTCTGGCAGGCAACCAGCCAGACGCTGCGGCAGCGCAGTTGGAGATTTACCTGGAATCTCTCCCGCTGGGGACTGGTCTGCCTGCTGGCCTTCGGGGTGATCGTCTTTTTCCGTTTCCATCGCCTCAGCGAAGTCCCCCCCGAAATGACCAGCGATCACGCCGAAAAGCTGCTGGATGTGTGGGACATTCTCAACGGGCAGCCGGCCATCTTTTTCATCCGCAACACGGGCCGCGAGCCGCTACAGTTTTACCTGACGGCGGCCATGATCAAGATTTTCGACACCGGCTACACGCTGCTCAGCCTGAAGCTGGGCACCACGCTGCTCGGCTTCCTGCTGGTTTTTTACATGTACGCCCTGGGGAAAGAAGTGGGCAACCGGCGCGTGGGCCTGTTTGCCATGTTCATGGCAGGAACGAGTTACTGGCTCAACGCCATTACCCGCGTGGCGCTGCGCTTTTCGCTGCTGCCGCTGTTCGTGGCCCCGGTCATGTTCCACCTGATTCGCGGGATGCGCACGCGCAGCCGCAACCACATGCTCCTGGCGGGCCTGTTCCTGGGCATCGGCCTGCACGGGTACAGCCCTTACCGCGTGGTGCCCTTGCTGGTGCTGGTGGCGGTGGCGCTGTACATCGTCCACGCCCAGTCACGCGGGGCGCGTACGCAGACCCTGTGGGGCCTGATTTCTCTGATCGTGATTAGCTTTTTCGTCTTCCTGCCGCTGGTGCGCTTCATGACGGACCCATCCAACCCCGACCGCGAGCGCTTTTTCTTCCGGGCGGCCACCCGCCTGAGCGGGCTGGAACAGCCCATCCCGGGCGACCCGGTCGAGATTCTCGCCAGCAACCTGTGGAAAGACCTGACCATGTTCTTCTGGGACAACGGCAACGTGTGGTCGATTTCGATCATGAACCGGCCGGCGTTGGATATTGTCGGGGCAGCGCTGTATTTCCTGGGCGGGATCATGCTGCTGATGCGTTACCTGCAAAAACGCCACTGGCTGGACATCACCCTGCTGCTTTCCATCCCCGTCCTGCTGCTTGGGGCCGCGCTGGCAATCGCCTTCCCCAACGAGAACCCGCTGATGAACCGCACCAGCGGCGCGCTGGTGCCGGCCTTCGTGATCGCCGCGCTGATGCTCGACAACCTGATGTCCGCCCTGGAAGCCTGGCGGCCGCGCGCCGGCGGCATCGTGTTGGCCTGGGGACTGGCGCTGGTTCTGCTGTTTTTCTCGACGCGGCAGAATTACAGTTTGATCTTCCAGCAGTACCAGGCTACGTACACGGCGATCTCACTGAACACGTCCGAGATGGGACAGGTAATCCACAGTTTTGCCGAATCGATCGGCAGTTACGACACCGCCTGGGTGATCCCTTACCCGCACTGGGTCGACACGCGCCTGGTCGGGATGCATGCCGGGCAACCGACGCGCGATTATGCCCTGGCGCCCGAAAGTGTGGGCAGCACCTTCGCCGTTCCCGGGTATAAGTTGTACATTCTCTCGCCCCAGGACCTCGCCACGCTGAAGGTGCTGGAAGATTACTACACGCAAGGCAGCGTAAAAATATACGAGAGCAAGCTCAAGAAAGATTTCATCCTCTTTATCGCGCCGCCATCGCAGTAAAGGAATTGCCTGTGACAGAAGACTCCACACCCATCACTCAGGTGGATACACCGCTTGAAACCCACAACGGGCTGCAAGAAAACACACCTGCCGCCGGTGCGGCCTCACATGCACGGCGGCCAAGCTGGTGGGCCATGCCGCTGCTGGTGCTGATCATGGGCACCGGGCTGGCGTTGCGTATGCTCGGCATTTTTTGGGGCGAATACCAGTATCTGCATCCCGACGAACGCTTTTTGCTCATGGTCGGATCGAGCCTGTCACCGACGAAGGTTGTCGCCGACCCACAGACCGGCGAAGCCCAAGAACGCTGGCTGACCTGGGGCGAATATTTCAACACCGAGCAATCGACGCTCAACCCCAACAATGTGGGCTATGATTTTTACGTATACGGCACCCTGCCCATGTTCCTGACCCGCATCGCCGTCGAGCTGTTCTACGAGCAAAACGGGCTGACCGAGATGACGAATGCCGGCCGGACGCTTTCGGCACTGTTCGACCTGCTGTCGATTTGGGTGGTCTTCCTGATCGCCGAGAAACTGTACAAGCAAAAGGTTGGCCTGCTCGCGGCGGCCTTTTACGCGCTGGCCGTCCTGCCTATCCAGCAGTCACACTTCTTCACCACCGACACCTTTATCAGCTTCTTCACCCTGCTTGCCGTTTATATGGCGGTATGCGTCAGCAGGGTCGGGGAAAACGGCCAACCACAGGCCGTCCAAAAGGACGTTCCGGGGGGCCTCTTGGATGAACTGGCAGCAGCAGCAGCCAGCCCCTTGGCAGAGGAAGCGTCTCTGGAGAGCCTGCCCGAGGAAAGCGGCGTCGTCGGTGAAGATGCCCTGGCAGCCGCAGTACAGGCCGAAGAAGCGCTGCCGGATGCCGGCAGGCAAGAGGCTTCACGCCAAAAACGCCTGGTGGAGCAGCTCGGCTGGTTCGTACGCAGCCCGTTCTTTGGCTGGAGCGTTGCCTTCGGCCTGGCGCTGGGTTGCGCCGTCGCATCGAAGCTCAACGCCGCCCCGGTGGCGGTCATGCTGCCGGCGGCTTTCGGTGTGTGGCTCTACAGCCGGCCGCGCGAGCAACGTGAACGGTACATCGGCCCGATCTTTGCCTATCTTCTGCTGGCTGCATTCGTCAGCCTGCTGACCTTCCGCATCGCCCAACCGTACGCATTCAGCGGCCCGGGCTTTCTCGACATCATGCCCAACCGGGGTTGGGTCGAGGACATCGTCGCACAACGGGCGCAGGCATCCGGCGACGTGGACTTCCCTCCCGCTATCCAGTGGGCGCAGCGCCCGGTCTGGTTCTCGGCCAAAAACCTGACGGTGTGGGGCCTCGGCCTTCCATTAGGTCTGCTGGCCTGGGCAGGCTTCCTGTGGGCCGGCTGGCGTATGCTGGCACAGCGCGAAGCAGGCGCGGAATGGAAACGGCACGCCTTGCTCTGGGGCTGGACGTTTCTCTACTTCGCCTGGCAGTCGATCCAGTCCAACCCGACCATGCGATACCAGCTACCCATCTACCCGACCCTGGCGATCTTCGCCGCCTGGGCCGTATTCGGGCGGCAGCCACGCAAAACGGAAGCGGAAGAAGCAAAGCCGGGGTTCAACCTTCGCCTGCTGACCGTTCCGGTTGGGGCCGTCGTGCTCGTGGCGACCGCCCTCTACGCCTGGAACTTCGTCCACGACGTCTACCTGACCCCGATCACCCGTATCGCGGCCAGCCGCTGGATATTCCAGAACATCCCCGGCGCCATCAACCTGCGCATCCAGCAGGCAGACGCCGCGCCCGGCGAAGAAGCCTACAACCAGCCCCTGGCCTGGTATCGCGACAACGCCATCTTGCCCGGCCAGCCGGCGCAAACCTTCTTCACGGCCGCAACAGATGGCGTGGTGGAAGAAGTCTACCTGCACAACGTCACCGGCAACGGCGATGTACCGCCCGGCCCGATCGTGGTGCGCATCGCCTCCCAGAGTGAAGCTCCGGGCCAGTCCGTTGAAACCAGCGCCACGCCGGAGACAGACGCCGGCGGCCTGACGGTGTACCATGCGCGCTTCGAACAGGGTTTTCCCGTCGTCAAAGATCAGGCCTACAACCTGGCCATCGACGTCCCGGCCGACGGTGCGGCCATCCGCCTGCACGGCAGCGCCATCGCCAATGAAGGCGCTTGGGACGATCCCATCCCGCTGCGCGTGGACGGCTACGACGCCTACGGCGGCATCTACCAGGGCGGGCTGGAATTCAATATGTACGACGACGATAACACCGACAAGCGCGTCCGCATGCAGCGTATCCTCGACGAGGCCGATTACATTCTCATCTCGTCCAACCGCCAATGGGGCAGCCTGCAACAAATCCCGCAGCGCTTCCCCTTGTCCCTGGCCTACTACCGCAGCCTGATCGGCTGCCCGCAAGACAAAAACCTGTTCTGGTGCTACGCCGAGGCAAAGCCGGGCATGTTCACCGGCGAACTGGGTTTCGACCTCGTGGCTACCTTCGAATCGCCGATCACGATCGGCCCGCTGACCTTCAACGACCAGTTTGCCGAAGAAGCCTTCTCCGTTTACGATCATCCCAAGGTGCACATCTTCAAGAAGAACGCCGGCTACGACCCGCAGAAGACCGCCGAAATCCTCAACGCCGTCGATTTATCGCTCGTCGTGCACGTGACCCCGAAAAAAGCCGGGGACAAGATATTGACCCTGCTGCTCCCCGAAAGGCTGTGGGAGAAGCAGCTTGCAGGCGGCACCTGGAGCGAGTTATTCAGCTACGATGCGCTGCTCAACCGTTTTCCGGCGCTGGGTCTGATCGTCTGGTACCTGGCCGTCATGCTGCTTGGGTGGATCGCCTATCCTTTCGTCCGCATGGCCCTGCCCGGCCTGCAAGACCGCGGCTATCCGCTCTCCCGTATGGCCGGCCTGGTGCTGCTGGCCTGGATGGCGTGGATGGGCGGGTCATCCGGGATTCCCTACACCCGATCGACGATCACGCTTTGCCTGGCGCTCATCCTCCTGCTCGGCGGCGTTCTGGCTTACGTTCAGCGCAAAGCGCTGAAAAACGAGTGGCAGGAGAAGCGCGGGTATTTCCTGGCCGTGGAGGGGCTGTTCCTGGCCTTCTTCGTCTTCGACCTGCTGATCCGCCTGGGGAACCCGGATCTGTGGCATGCGTACAAAGGCGGCGAAAAGCCGATGGATTTCGCCTACTTCAACGCCCTGATCAAAAGTACGGTCTTTCCGCCCTACGATCCGTGGTTCGCCGGCGGGTACCTGAACTACTACTATTACGGCTTCATGATCGCTTCGGTCATGGTCAAATGGCTGGGCATCGTCCCTTCGATTGCCTACAACCTGCTGCTGCCCACCTGGTTTGCCATGACCGCCATGGGCGCCTTCAGCGTGGCCTGGAACCTGGTCGCCAAGGCGGAGGCGTGGCGAAGAACCCGCCAGGCGAACATCGAAAGCGCAATCGAGGCCGAAACCGAGCCGCCGGTGTACGAAATCGCCCAAGTTGAGAATGCGCAGGTGGAAGACTCCGCGCCCGAAGCGCTGCCCATCGATGTGTCCGAGGCGCCGGCGTTCGAGGGCCCGGCGGAAGAAGATCTCCAACCGCAAGATTTCGACACAAACGAACCTTCCATCGCCGCCTACCCGGCCCGCCCCGTGCGCCGCCTTTCCGCAGCGTGGATCGCCGGCCTGGCGGCGGCCATCGTCATGGTCGTGCTCGGCAATCTGGCCACCCCCGGCATGATCGCCAATATGTGGGCGCGCATGGTCGTTCCTGCCGAAGAAGTCAAGCAGGCCACGGCCTTGCAGTTCATTCAATGGGCCGGTGAAGGGGCGCTCAAAACGCTCGGCGGCCAGAATCTGCCGATCTATTCCGGCGACCTCTACTGGATCCCCAGCCGGGTGATCCCCTTCAAAGAAGGAGAAATCGAGCCGATCACCGAATTTCCCTTCTTTACCTTCCTTTACGCCGACCCCCACGCCCACCTGTGGGTGCAGCCGATCGCCCTGCTGGCGCTGGCCTGGGTGGCCTCTTTCGTGCTCCACAAAGGCGCACCCGGTGACGACGAAGACACACCCTCCGCCTGGTGGGCCGTCCTCGGGCGTGCAGGCATCCGCTTCTTCCTGGGTGGCCTGGTCATCGGCGCGCTCTGGCCGACCAACACCTGGGATTTTCCCGCCTACCTGGCCGTTGCGGCGTGCGTCGTTGCCTATACGCAGTTGCGCTATTTCGACGCGGGCAGTACACCCTTCCTGAAGAACCTGCCTCGGCCGTTGCAGCGCCTGTTAGCCGCCGTTGCAACGGTTGGGCTGCTGGCTGCCCTCTCGCTGGCCCTGTACGGCCCATACCGCGAGTGGTACGGCGCTGGCTACACGAAGGTTGCTGTCTGGAAAGGCAGCCACACCCCCTTGAGCGCTTACTTCACGCACTGGGGCCTGTTCCTATTCGTACTCATCTCCTGGCTGGCCTGGGAAGCGCGCCACTGGATGGCGGCCACTCCGCTCTCCTCGCTACGCAAACTGGCGCCCTACCAGGCCGCCATCTATGCTGCCCTGGCGTTGCTCTTTGCGCTGATGGCTTTCGTCACCGTCTATTTCGACGCCCACATCGGCTGGTTCGTACTGCTGCTGGTGGCCTGGGCCGGGGTGCTCGTCTTGCGTCCCGACCTGCCGGAGGCCAAACGCCTGGCGCTGTTTTTGTTCGGCACGGGGCTGGCCATCACTTTGTTCGTCGAGATCGCCGTCCTGGTCGGTGACGTGGGACGCATGAACACGGTCTTCAAGTTCTACCTGCAAGCCTGGACGATCTTCGCCGTCTGCGCCGGCGCGGCGCTCGGCTGGCTGTGGCAGGACATGCCGCACTGGCTGCCCGCCTGGCGCACCGGCTGGCGCGCCGTCCTGGCAGTGCTCGTGGTGGCCGCCGGGGCGTATACGATCGTCGGCGGCATGGCGAAGATCAAAGACCGCATGGTCGAAAGCGCCCCGCACACGCTGGACGGCATGACCTACATGAAAACGGCCACCTACGCCAGCCGGGCCGGTGAACTGGATTTGAATCAGGATTATCTCGCCATCCGCTGGATGCAGGAGAACGTCCAGGGATCGCCCGTAATCGTCGAAAGCGGCGGCGAGGGCATCCAGTACGATTGGTTCTCGCGCTTCGCCATCTACACCGGCCTGCCGGACGTCGTCGGCTGGCAGTGGCACCAGGAGCAGCAGCGCACAGCCATCCAACCCAACCCCGTGGCGCTGCGCGGCCGGGAAGTGCGCGCCTTCTATGAAACCACCGACCGGCAGGCAGCCTTCGACTTCCTCGACAAGTATCGCGCCAGCTACATCGTCGTCGGCCAGCTCGAGCGCGGCTTTTACCCGGGCCCCGGCCTGGATAAGTTCGACGCCCTCAACGGCGATCTCTGGCAGGAAGTCTACCGGGACCGGGAGATGGTGATTTACGAAGTGCTCCGGTAGCGTAAACGGTGCGCTCGCCTTCGAGGCGCGCCGACATTCGGAAAGAAGCCTATGCTCTACATCCTTCTCTGGTGGTTCATCGTACAACTCTTCGGGCTGGCCGCACTGCCCATCGCTTACCAACTCTTCCGCTGGCTGCCCGATCGCGGCTACGCCTTTGCCAAGGCGCTCGGTCTGCTGTTCGTCAGCTACCTGCTCTGGATGGGCGCAACCACCGGTGTGCTGACCAACAGCAGCGGCGGGATCGTCCTGGCCCTACTCGGAACGGCCGCCATCTCGGCAGGCGTGACCTGGCTCGGCCAAAAGCGCGGCGAAGCGCCGTCCGACATGCTGAAGTTCTGGCGCAGCAAGAAAGCTACCATCCTCGCCGTCGAGGTGCTCTTCCTGCTGGCCTTCGTGGCCTGGGCGGCCGTGCGCGCCTATACGACCTTTAAGATCGCTTCGGCAGGCGGCGAGAAATTCATGGAAATGGCCTTTCTCAACGCCATTCTCAACAGCCCGCGCTTCCCGCCGCTCGACCCGTGGATGTCGGGCTTTTCGATCTCCTACTACTACTTCGGCTACGTGATGATGGCGATCCTGACGCGCCTTTCCGGCGCGCCGGTGGGGGTCGGCTTCGACCTGTACGATGCCCTGCTCTTTGCCCTGACGGCGGTCGGCGCATTTGGGGTCGTCTATAACCTGATCGCAGCGGCAAAACACAACGCCGGGGAGGGCGGCCAGGCGCAACCGATGCGTTACGGCCTGCTGGGGATGCTCCTGACGCTCGTCATGGGCAACCTGGAAGGGCTGCTCGAAAGCCTGCATGCAGCAGGCAAGCTGTCGCCATCGATCATCGCCTGGCTGAATATCAACGATCTGACCAGCAACCCATCCACCGGCTCCTTCTATCCGGGGGCATCCAGTTGGTGGTGGTGGCACGCTTCCCGCGTGGTCAACGACAGTTCTCTGAGCGGGGAAATGCTCTACACGAACATCACCGAATTCCCGCTTTTCAGCTTTCTCCTGGGCGACAACCACCCCCACGTCAACAACCTGCCCTTCGTGCTGCTGGCGATCGGCCTGGCGTTCAATCTTTTGCGGATGGTGCTTCAGCGGTCCGGCGAGAACGCGGCCGGCGGCGAAACCGCTCAGGCTGCGCTTCCCTGGTGGAACCCGCTGGCTGCTTTCGCCGGCAGCTGGCCGCGCTTCCTGGCGTACGCCTTCTGCCTGGGCGCGCTGGGCTTCCTCAACACCTGGGATTTTCCGATCTACATCGTCGTCACCGTGCTCGCCTTTGGGGTTGGGCTGTATACGCTGCAGCCCAGGCTGGACGGTGAACTCGTCGGACGGGTGGCCGCACTGATGGCCGCTTTGCTGGTCGTGGGCGCAGCGCTTTACACGTTGTTTTACGTGTCCTTCCAGTCTCAGGCGGGCGGGATTTTGCCTTACGTGCTGCCGCCCACGCGCATGCCCCACTACCTGGTAATGTTCGCGCCGTTCGTTTTCATCGCCCTGGGATTTTTGATCACGGCCCTGGCGCGCCGGGCGCAAGACATGCCCGGCGTCTGGCGGCAGACACTGCTTGGGTGGCTGGGCGTGATCGGGATCAGCGCCGGCCTGTTCGCCCTGCTCGGCGGACTGGCGCTTGCCGTTTCGTCCATCCGCCAGACGCTCCAGGCGCAGGTAGAAAACTCGGTCGTGCAACAGGCGCTCGGCGGCTTGACGCTGAACGAGGCCGTCCCGGCCATCCTGCGGGCACGCCTGACGGATCCGTGGGTTTTCCTGCTGCTGAGCGCCCTGCTCACCCTGGCCGCCGCCTGCATCCATTGGAACGCCCGCCAGCGGGAAAACGCAGCCGACTCCCCACCTGCACCGGCCGGCCTGCTATTCGCCAGCCTGCTGCTGTTTTGCGGCGTCGGCCTGACGCTCAGCGTCGAATTCGTCTTCCTGCGCGATGTGTTCAACAACCGCATGAACACGATGTTCAAGTTTTACTACCAGGCCTGGATCATGATGGCCTGTGCCAGCGCCTACGCTTTGTGGTGGATGCGCGAAAAAGGGAGTACCGTCACCGGGAAAGCAATCCAGTACGCCTTCCTGGGTGGGGCCTCCCTGCTCATCGCCGCGGGCATGGTCTATCCGAGCATGGCCATCCCGGCCAAGACGAACAACCTCAACGGCCAGTCCATCCAGGTTGGGCCGGATCAAAAGATCGTCTTCACGCCCAACCTGGATGGCTCGTCCACCATCGCCCGGGAGAACCCAGACGATTGGGCGGCCATCGAATGGCTGCGCGCCAACGCCGGCGCATCCCACCACGGCAACGCCTACGGCGTTCCGGTCATTTTAGAAGCACCGGGCACCAACTACGACTACAACGGCCGGATCAGTACCTTCACCGGCTACCCTGCCCTGCTGGGTTGGGCGTATCACGAGCACCAGTGGCGCGGGACGTACGACGAGCAGGGCCGCCGCGAACCGATCATCGAGACGATCTACACCACCGCCGATTCGCAAGAGGCATTACAATTGCTGCAAGAATGGAAAGTGGATTACGTCGTCGTCGGCCAGCCCGAATACAACTACATCGCAGCGAAGTGTAAAACCGGCCGCGCTGCCTGCACGCCCGAAAACGTGCTGCGCAAGTTCGATGCCGTACTCGAGCGTGTTTTCCAGCAGGGCAACATGACCCTCTACCGCGTGCCGTAACCCTCACGAAAAGGATTTTCCTATGCGCGTCCGTCTTTCACTTGAAAACAGCCTTTACCTTCTCGCTTTTGCCGCCGCGCTGCTCTTGCGCCTGGTCGGCCTCGGCGCTGCGCCGCTCAACGACAGCGAGGCGCAGTGGGCCGTGCAAGCCGTCGAATTGGGAAACGGCGTTACCAGCGTCGGCGCCCAGCCGGGCTACGTTGTCTTGACCAGCCTGCTCTTCAAGTTCTTCCCCAGCACCAACGCTGCGGCGCGCCTGATCCCGGCGCTGCTCGGCAGCCTGATCGTCTTCCTGCCGGCTCTGCTGCGCGCCGCCGGAAACCGCCTGAATTTTCCGCGCCTGGCAGCCGTTGCCCTGGCTTTTGGCCTGGCGATCGATCCCACGCTGGCCGTGAGCGCCCGCCAAATTGGTAGCCCAACCCTTGCGTTGACCTGTACGTTCCTGGCGCTGGCCGCCATGTTGGCGCAACGACCGATCCTGGCGGGCGTCTTCGGCGGCCTCGCCATCCTCGGCGGGCCGGGCACCCTTCACGGCCTGCTCGGGTTGGCGCTGGCCTATGGGCTGGCCAAGCTGCTGGAAAAAGCCGACTGGCTGGCCCCGCTCTCCAACAGCGCGGATGGGCTTCCCGAGAGCGAGGCAGCAGAAGAAACGGCACAAAACAAAGCCCGGCTGCGCACAGGCTTGTACGCGGGTGGCGCCACCATTCTCATCGCCGGTACGCTCTTCCTCGCCTATCCGCTCGGCTTGTCGGGGCTGGCTGCCAGCCTGACCAGCTTCATCAATGGTTGGGTGACGGTTTCGGCTGTTTCACCGCTGGCACCGCTAGCGGCCCTGGCGATTTACGAGACCCTGCCGCTCCTGTTCGGCACGATAGGCCTCCTCGTTGGCCTGGCACGACGCAACGGCCTGGTACAGCGCCTGAGCCTGTGGCTGCTCACCGCGTTCGTCCTGGCAATCGTCTACCCGGCGCGCCAGGTTGTCGATCTGGTGTGGGCGCTGGTGCCGTTGTGGGGGCTGGCGGCGCTTGGCCTGGAGTGGGTATTCCTTAGAGACAGCGAAGAAAAGGGAATCCGCTGGGTTGCCTTTTCACACGCTTTGTTTTTGTTCGTTTTGCTCGCCATCCTGCGTTTGAATTTGCTCGGCTGGCAAAATTCAGCGATCGGCGGGGGGATCACGATCGGTTTAGTAGTCGGCATCGTGCTCATGGGCGCGGTCGCCACGGCAATGGTCGCCGTTGGCTGGTCCGCACGCACCGCAATCGACGGCCTGGCAGGTGCCCTCGTCGCCGGCGGGCTTGTCTCCATGATGGCCGCTACTTTTTGGGGCACCGTGGGAAACCCCATCCGGGCGAGTTCCTATGAGCTGTGGGATACCATCCCGATGGCCGGCCACGCCGACTTGCTCAACGACACGCTGGAACAACTCTCCGTCGCCAAGACGGGGCTGAGCCACCAGATCGACATCCTGGCCACCGTCGACACGCCCAGTATGCGCTGGCTGCTGCGCAATTTTCCGAACACACGCTTCACCGCACAACTGGCCGTCACCGAGCAGCCATCGATTGTCATTACGGCCCAGGACGAGACCGACCTGCAAGGCTCCACCAGCTACCGTGGGCAAGATTTTGCCTGGGAGGCCTACCCGGCCTGGCAGGGGCCTTTGCCACCCGCCTGGTTGAACTGGCTGGCCTTCCGCGACGCGCCACTGGCAAAGTCGAACGTCATCCTTTGGGCGCGGGCCGATCTATTCCCCGATAGCGTGTCGGTATCGGAAGGTCAGTAATTGCCATGCCGCTTCCCACGACGATTGCCATCGATGGTCCCGCCGCATCCGGAAAGTCCACTGTCGGCAAGCAGTTAGCCGATCATCTCGGCTATTTGTTCTTCGACACCGGCCTGATGTACCGGGCAATCACATGGGCCGCGCTGGACCGCGCCGTCGATCTACGCGACGAAAACGGGGTTACCCAACTGGCTGAAGGCGTGCACATCGACGTTCACGGCCCATCGAAAGATGACGGGCGTGGATGCGATCTATTGGTAGACGGCCGGGATGTCACTTGGGAGATTCGCAGCCCAGCGGTGGACGCCAACGTTTCGATCGTGGCCGCCTACCCCGGCGTACGCACGGCCATGACGGCCCAGCAGCGCCGCATTGGCCTGCGCGGGCGCGTGGTGATGGTCGGCCGGGATATCGGCACGGTCGTCCTGCCGGAAGCGGATTTGAAAGTCTATCTGGATGCGTCGGTCGAAGAGCGCGCCCGCCGGCGGTGGGAAGAACAACGCTCGCGCGGTGAAGACGCCGATCGTGCGGGCATCCTGGCTTCGATGCGCCGGCGTGACGAAATCGACTCGACACGCGCCGTGGCCCCGCTGCGCCCGGCCGACGATGCCGTCATCTTGAACTCCGATCAACTTGACGAAAACCAGGTACTCGACAAGTTGATCGAACTGGCATCATGAACGCGCAAGCTTTCTGAAGGACGCGAAGCGTTGCCCCGACTTCGCGTCCTTCGTGTTTTTTTGCGGTAAAAGAATGGTATGGTAACCAACACCCCTCTCACTCGTTACGATCACAACCGATGGGAAACATCGCGCCGCATCCTGCGTTTCCTGTTACGCACTCTCGGCGCCGGGCTGTTGCTGCGCCTGGGTGAAGTTAGCGGCCTGGAAAACATCCCGGCCCGTGGGCCGGCAATCCTCTACTTCAATCACATCTCGCTGGTCGATCCGGTGGTCATCATCCACCTGGCGCCGCGCAATATCACGCCGATGGCAAAGGTTGAAGTGTACAACTATCCGCTCATCGGCGTTTTCCCCAAGTGGTGGGGCGTGATTCCGGTGCATCGCGAAGAATTCGACCGTCCCGCGATTCGCCAGGCAATCGAGGTTTTACGGGCAGGAGAAATCCTGCTGATCGCCCCGGAAGGCACACGCAGCCCACAAATGCAGCAAGCCAAGGATGGCATGGCCTACCTGGCCTGTCGCATGAACGTACCACTGATACCGGTTGGCATCGACGGCACGCCGGGATACCCGACTCTGCGTGGCAGCCGACGCTGGCGAGCGGGTGGCGTCACCGTCCGTTTTGGCCGGCCGTTCCGTTTCCGTTGGGGGATGGCGGCGCAGGGCAACCCACCGATCTGGCACGCCAATGGGACAGGCGCCGAAAAACAGCCCTCCAAGTTGCTGCCCGATCGCGAGCTGCTGCGCCAGATGACCGATACGGCCATGGTTCAACTGGCACGCTTGCTGCCCGAGCACCGCCGGGGAATATACCGTGAAGAAAGTTTGGCCTTGCAGGAAACCATCGAAATGTGCTAAGGGCTTGGAAAAGTATTAGGCCGCGTTTTCCCTTGCCTCAACCACAGCAATTTCCGCACAGTTATACTTTTACGGGCCCTAAGGAGCTGGCTGAAAAATAAGGTGCAACGCACTCTATCGGCTGGGAAGAGACCTCCGCCGCCCTTATGGCAGTGCGCCGCACCTGTCGGCGGCACTTTTCAGACGATTTCTACGCGCAGGTTCGGCGGGAAAGCGGGCAGGCGCACAGCAGGGCAGACATACAGGTCTGCCCCTACGCAACGGCAGTGAAGGTTTACACCTTTCATTAATGGCAGTGAACGTTTACACCTTTCATTAATGGCAGTGAACGCCCATGAATGACTATGACGGGTTCGTGCTATAATTTTCTTTAGTCACCAGCACGCCAATTTCATCCAGCCTCATGTCTATTGAACCCACCCTGTTGACGAAACTGATCTCACTCAAACTTCCACCCGATTGGGTTGGTTGGGTGGGTTTGTTCGGTTTTCTGGGACTCGTAGTGGCCCTGAATTGGCGATGGCGCGGCTACAACAAGCCGTGGAAACGTAGTGCCTGGGGCATTTTAATCGTCCTGGCGTTGTTGGTTCCTGCCACGACGCTGTTCCTGGCCATACGCCTCTCCATTGGAAATACGTTACCACCACCCGATACCTATATCGATCCGGGCGGGCCGGTGCTGGTTTTCTTCGCCGCTATCCCCTGGATCGCGGCGGCCGGACTGCTAGGCCCCCTGCCTGCGGCAGGGCTGGCCGCCTTCTCCGGCGCGCTGCTTGCCCTGTGGGAAACGCACAGCCTCTACACCCCGCTGGAGCTGGCCTTCCTCGCCACGCTGGTAGCAGCAGCCCTACAACAACGCTATCGCACCCTCGTATTCCGCCTGCTGCGCCGGCCGCTCCTGGCTGCGGCACTTCTGACCCTGTTTTACCCGCTTCTTTCGATCGCAACGGCGTTCTTTTCCGTGTCCGGTTCGCTGGCTATTCGGCTGGACTATGCCATCACGCAGGCCGTTCCGGCCACCATCGCCCTGGGTGGCAGCCTGTTGATTGCCGGGCTGGTCGCTGAAGGGCTTGCCGTTTCACTGCCCAGCCTGTGGGGCAGCCGGGCTGCGTTACAGCCTTCCCCCGTCGAACGCCACCTGTACGCGCGCTTTTTGGCAAATCTGGCGCCGCTAGGGGTTACGCTGGTGATCACGTTGATTGTGGGCGACTGGTGGATTGCAGGGAACGCCTCCCGCCAGATGCTCAACAGCCTCATGGCCAACAACAGCCAGAGCGCGGCACAAACCATTCCCTTCTTTCTCGAGACAGGGCAAAACCTGATTCAACAAATGGCGCTCACGCAAGAGCTTTCCGGTAGCCAGCCCGCTGCCCTGACCACCACCTTACAGCAGCAGCTTCGCCTGGTGCCTTTTTTTACCCAATTATTCTACTTCGATGCCAACGGCGAGCCTGTGGCAGGATACCCGGAAAACAATTACAGAGAATCGTCACCCTCAAGCGAGGAAATGCTCGGGATTGAACTGGCACAAAACGGCGTTGCCATCCAACTTTACGCAATTCCCCCTTCTGAAATCCAAAAACAGGGCCGGGTTAGTTTCCTGGCAAGCGTGAAAGATGAAAGCGGTCAGGTTGTCGGTGTGCTGATCGGGCGTACGGAACTGGCATCCAACCCGTTCACGCAGCCGGTGATTGCCAACCTGAAACAGCTTCAGGCGCTGGGCGGCGAAGGGATGTTAATCGACGACAAAGGGCAAGTACTCTATCACGCCAACGAACAGCAGGCGCTGGCTACCTATACCGACCAGACCTTTGCTGAAGCCAGGTTCTTCGAGGGGACGGCGCCCAACGGAACACGCTCGTTGATTTACTATCAGCCGGTCCTGGGTTATCCGTGGGGCGTGGTCATGACCATCCCGGCAAGCAACGCGCAACAACTGGCGCTGGGCATCGCTGCGCCCCTGCTGCTGATGATTGTACTGCTCTTCTTCGCGGCTACGGCCCTGCTGCGCCTGGGCTTGCACCGTGTGACCGCATCCCTGGAAAACCTGGCCACCGAATCGGATCGCATCGCCAGCGGCGAACTGGCTCACCCACTTTCCGAGCAGGGGATGGACGAAGTCGGCCAGCTAGGGCGTTCCTTCGAACAGATGCGCATCAGCCTGAAAGCGCGGCTGGACGAACTCAACCGGCTTCTGGCCGCCACCCAAGGCGTCGCGGCCAGCCTGGAAGCCGAGCAGGCCATCCGCCCTGTCTTGCAGGCTGCCCTGGCAACCGGCGCCGCTACCGCCCGCGTCGTGCTGGAACCGGCCGAACGCGGGGCAAATGGAGAACACAGCGTCGAAAGCATCGGCCTGGGAGCCGGCGGCGATCGCTACCTGGCGCTCGACGAACAAATCCTCAACCTGACCCGCCAACAGGAACGCCTGGTGCTGGCCAACCCGGCCCGGGCGCGTTCGCTGCAATTTCCCACCGGGATTCGCCCGCCCGAAGCGCTGCTCGCCCTGGCGCTGCGCCACAAGGAGATGTACTATGGCGCGCTGTACCTGCTTTTCGACACCCCACACCAGTTCACCAACGACGAACAGCGCTTCTTGATCACCCTGGCCAACCAGGCTGCCCTGGCAGCGGCCAATGCGCGCCTGTTCCTGGGCAGTGAAATCGAACGCCAGCGCCTGGAGGCCATCCTGGCCTCAACACCGGACCCCGTCATCGTCACCGATCAACAAAACCGGCTTTTGCTGGCCAACCCGGCCGCCTGGCAGGCTACCGAACTGGTCCCAGAGGCCTGCATCGGCCAACCGCTGGAGCAGGTGCTCAACATGCCGACGCTGGTCAACCTGCTGCGGTACTCGGCCAACAAACAGCAGTCTGCCGAAGTGACCCTGCCCGACAAACGCATCTACCTCGCAACGGCCTGCACGGTCATCGCCGAAGGGCACCCGGTCGGGCGCGTGTGCGTGATGCGCGACATCACCCACTTCAAAGAAGTGGACGCCCTCAAATCGGAATTCGTCTCCACCGTCAGCCACGACCTGCGTTCGCCGCTGACGCTGATGCGCGGATACGCCACCATGTTGGAAATGGTAGGAAACCTCAACGAACAGCAGACGAGCTACGTGCGGAAAATCATCACCAGCGTAGAAACCATGTCGCGGCTGGTCAACAACCTGCTCGACCTGGGCCGCATCGAAGCCGGCATCGACTTGCAGCTCGAAATCATTTCGATCAACGACATTGCAGAACGCGTCATCGGCGCGCTGCAGTTGCAGGCCACGCAAAAGCATATTCAGTTGACCTATGAAACCCCGGCGCAAACCATTCCGCTGGTCGAAGCCGACCAGGCTTTGTTGCAGCAGGCGCTCTACAACCTGGTCGAAAACGGAATCAAATACACCGAGCCTGAAGGAAAGGTTACCCTGCGTATCCTCGGCAAGCACGATCACATGACCTTCGAAGTCGAAGACAGCGGAATCGGCATCGCTCCCGTGGATATCCCCCGGCTGTTCGAAAAGTTCTACCGCGGCGCCCAACGGGAGGCGCGCAAACAGACCGGCAGCGGCCTGGGGCTGGCCATCGTCAAGTCGATTGCCGAGCGGCACGGCGGCAGCGTCAGCATCGAGAGCCAGTTGGGCAAGGGCAGCGTTTTCTCGCTGACCATCCCCATTCGCCAACCCAAGCGAGACACGCACGCCAAGCGCGATTCGCTGCCCAAGCGGCCTTCCGAACCAAGGCGTCCGACAGGCTTTTAACAAACTGCCGAGGAGATTGTTGTCAAAAATCCTTGCAGAATTTGCACCTTATAGGTATAATTTTATTCGCATGAAGTATATAAATTTCTAGACATGCCAGGCGCTTGAGCGAAGTACTCAAGCGCTGGCTTTTCTGTGTTAATCACATTCTCCAGTCCATCTTTATTTCGAACCAGGTTCAGGAGGTTTATAGTGGAAACAAAGGGGTTAACCGCGTTACGTATTAGCCTAGCATCACCGGAAACGATCCGTAGTTGGTCGTACGGTGAAGTACTCAAGCCGGAAACTATCAACTACCGCCGTTTGCGGCCCGAAAAAGATGGCCTGTTTTGCGAAGCCATTTTTGGCCCGACGCGTGATTGGCAGTGTTACTGCGGCAAGTACAAGAACATCCGCTATAAGGGGATTGTCTGTGACAAATGCGGCGTCGAGGTGACGCGCTCATCGGTACGCCGCGAGCGCATGGGCCACATCGAACTTTCGGCGCCCATTGCGCACGTCTGGTATACCCGGCGCATTCCGTCTTACCTGGGCCTGCTGCTGGATATTTCACGCCGCAACCTCGACCGCGTGCTGTATTTCGCCCAATACGTGGTCACGTTCGTTGACGAGGACGCCCGCCAGAAGGCGCTCAAACGCCTGGAGGAAAAAATCTCGTCGACCGAACGCGAACAAGGGGCGCGCATCAATGCCCGCATCGCCGAAACCAAGGCCGACCGCGACCGCAAAATGCTGGATTTCTCGCACCGCAAGGGAGAAATCGAGCGCCTGTACGAAGATCGTTTCAACGAATTGTGGGAACCCCTGCGCCAGGAAGGCGAACGCATCGAGCGCCTGTTGCAAGAAAACATGGGCCAGCCCGCCCGCACAACGATCGCCTTGGACGACAGCGACGGTGCCATCGTTGAAAACGGCGTGGTGATCGGCAAACAGCATGTGACGGCCCTGCAAAAGGCGATCAAAGACCGCTTCGGCGATCTGGAGCGCGATCTGAAAGATCAGAAGCAGCGCGAGATCGAGCACATCAACCTCGATGTCGACAAACTGCGCTCCGAAGCCGACTTGACCATGGAAGACCTGCGCAACGAGCTTGAAGATCAGGCGCACGCCGTACGTGACGAAAACAGCCGCTTGCGCGACGAGCTGCTCGAACTGCGCCCGCTCACCTTCATGGGCGAAACGCGCTATCGCGAGCTGAAACAGCGCTGGGGCCAGGTCTTCCGCGCCGACATGGGCGCCGAAGCGTTCTACGATATCCTGAAACGCCTGGACCTCGACAAGCTGTCCGAGGAACTGTGGGTGGAAGTACGCACATCCCGCAGCAAGCAGAAACGCAAGAAAGCGACCAAACGACTGAAAGTCGTCGAAGCCTTCCGCCGTTCGGGCAACCGTCCCGAGTGGATGATTCTGACCGTGCTGCCGGTCATCCCGCCCGATCTGCGCCCGATGGTGCAACTCGACGGCGGCCGTTTCGCCACGTCGGACCTGAACGACCTCTATCGCCGCGTGATCAACCGCAACAATCGCCTCAAGCGCCTGTTGGAACTCGGCGCACCGGACGTGATCGTGCGCAACGAAAAACGTATGCTGCAGGAAGCCGTCGACAGCCTGATCGACAACAGCCAGCGCGGCAAGGCGCTTTCGCGCCGCGGCCGCCGCGAATTGAAATCGTTGAGCGACATGCTCAAAGGGAAGAAGGGCCGCTTCCGCCGCAACCTGCTCGGCAAGCGCGTGGACTATTCCGGGCGTTCGGTAATCGTGGTCGGCCCGAGCCTGAAACTTTACCAGTGCGGCTTGCCGAAAGCGATCGCCCTCGAGTTGTATCGCCCCTTCGTCATTTCGCGCCTGGTGCAACACAACTACGCAGCCAATGTCAAGGGCGCCAAGCGCTTCATCGAACGCAACCGGCCCGAGGTGTGGGAAGTTCTCGAAGAAGTGATCAAAGAACGCCCGGTGTTGCTCAACCGTGCGCCGACGTTGCACCGCCTGGGTATCCAGGCCTTCGAACCGATCCTGATCGAAGGCAGCGCCATCCAGTTGCACCCGCTCGTCACCACCGCCTTCAACGCCGACTTCGATGGCGATCAGATGGCCGTCCACGTGCCCCTTTCGCAAAAAGCGGTACAAGAAGCGCGTGAGTTGATGCTTTCGTCCAAAAACCTGCTCAAGCCGGCCGACGGCGAGCCGATCATCGGCCCGTCCAAGGACATGGTGCTGGGCGTTTACTATCTCACCAAGACCGAAGACAACCGCCCTCACAAAGGCGACGGGCGCGCGTTTGCCAATATGGATGAGGTCAAGCTGGCCTACCAGCTCGGCCAGGTAGAAGTGCATACCAACATCCTGCTGCCTGCCCTCACCTGGTACAGCGAAGATGAGACCCGCCTGCCGGAGCCCGAAACCCGCCTGCTCAAAACGACCGTCGGGCGCGTGCTGTTCAATGACATCCTGCCGGAAGAGATCCAGTTTGTCAACTGGAAGCTGGAAAAAGGCGGCCTGAAAGACCTGATCGCCGATCTCTACGAGGTCGGCGGGATGGAACGTACCCCCGAAATTGCCGACCGCATCAAAGACATCGGTTTCGAATACGCCACGCGCTCCGGCTATTCGATTGCCGTCTCCGACATTGCCGTTCCGCCGGAAAAGGCCACGATCATCGAAGATGCCCTGGCCGCAAACGCATCGGTACAGCGCGACTTCCGCCGCGGCCTGTTGACGGAACAAGAACAAAACGAGCAAATCATCAGTATCTGGCAAGAGACCACCAACAAGGTCGCCAAAGCCGTACGCGAGCACATGGACCCGCACGGCAACCTGGCGACCATGGCCAACTCTGGCGCCACCAAAGGCGGTTTCGGCCCGATCTCACAGTTGGCCGGCATGCGCGGCCTGATGGCCGACCCGTCCGGGCGCATCATCCCGCTACCTATCCGTTCGAACTTCCGCGAAGGCCTGACGGCCCTGGAATATTTCATTTCCACGCATGGCGCCCGCAAGGGCCTGGCCGACACTGCGCTGCGTACAGCCGATGCCGGTTACCTGACCCGCCGCCTGGTAGACGTGGCGCAAGACGTGATCATCAACGAAGAAGACTGCTTTACCACCACCGGCATCTGGATGAAAAAGAGCGAAGACATCGCCGGCCAGTCGCTCGGCAGCCGCCTGTTCGGACGTGTGGTGGCCGCGCCGGTGGCCGACCCCAAGACCGGCGAAATCCTGGCCGAACGGGACGCCATGCTCGATCGCGATCTGGTTCGCCGCCTGATCGGCGCCGGCGTCGAGGAAGTTTTCGTCCGCTCACCATCGACCTGCGAACTGACCCACGGCATCTGCGCCAAGTGTTATGGCATGGACATGGGCCGCGGCACGATGGTCGGCATCGGTTCGGCGGTCGGTATCGTCGCGGCGCAGTCCATCGGCGAGCCGGGTACCCAATTGACGCTGCGCACCTTCCACACGGGCGGCGTTGCCGCCGGCGGCGACATCACCACCGGTCTGCCGCGCGTCGAGGAACTTTTCGAAGCCCGCCGCACGCCGAAAGGTGAAGCGGTCATTTCGGAAATCGCCGGCGTGGCACGTGTGATGCAGTCCGACAAGTACAGCGAACTGCGTTTGGTACGCGTCGAGCACAGCGAAATGGTCAGCGACGAGTACGACATCCCTGAAGATTGGACGCTCGTAGCCGTTGATGGCGGCGAAGTGGCGACCGGCGACGTGATCGCCTTCCTGGACAACGCGACAATTGCCGCCCAACACAACGGGCGCACACGCATCGAAAACGGGCGCGTGATCGTCTCGTACGAGGCGCGCCAGGAAGCGGAATACGAAATTCCGACCACCGCCCGCCTGCTGATCAAGGACGGCGATCACATCGAAGCCGGCCAGCAGCTCACCGAGGGTTCGTTGAACCCACACCTGATCCTCAAGATCCAGGGAGCGCGTGCCTGCCAGATGTACCTGTTGACCGAAATCCAGAAAGTCTACCGCTCGCAGGGCCAGAACATCAACGACAAGCACTTCGAAGTGATCATCCGCAAGATGATGGCCAAGGCCCAGGTCACCCGCCCCGGTGACACCAACTACCTGCCCGGCGACGTCGTCGACATCCTCGACCTGCGCCGCATCAACGAAAGGCTGCTGGCCGAAGGCAAGCGCCCGGCCCGCTTCGTGGAAGTGCTGTTGGGCATCACCAAGGCTTCACTGAGCACCGACTCGTTCCTGTCGGCGTCGTCGTTCCAGCACACGATCAAAGTGTTGGCCGGCGCAGCGATTGCCTCGACCCAGGACCCGCTCTACGGCCTGAAAGAAAACGTCATCATCGGCAAGCTGATCCCGGCCGGATCGGGCTTCGTACCGGGCCGCTTCGAGGGCGAAGATGAAGATACCATCAACGAGAACGACCTGCTGCCCAGCACAGACGAGGAAGACGAGCTGATGCTGATGGATGACAGCCTGCTCGACTAGAACGGCTTTCGCCTGCCTTTTCAACAGCGCCGGGGATCAACCGGGGGCTGTTCGAATTCAATGAAAAAGATGCGGGTGGCGCTGCCGCCCGCATCTTTTTCATTGGGAAATTCTGCTTTGCCAATTGTCCAGCCCGCTGGTAAAATTCTTGCTCCAGGCTGGGAACGGCTCCATCTGCCTTAGTGGCAGCGATATACTGCGCCAGGCAGTCGGCCATCAAACGGACCCGCAAGCGTCCTTTGTCGGTTGCGGCGGAGCGCGCATCGCCGGCGTCGTGTTCGGGACAGGCGGTGTACCAGCCGATGCCTGAAAGCGTAGGCGCCACCATACGAACCCTTGACAAAGCGGCGGCCTTCCTATACAGTATCCCATGCAGCCGCATGACCATTCAAACCGGATCACACCGGCCGTTAACGTTACCAGTTTTCTGCCACTCACCCGCTCATTCATCTGACAAAAACCTATGGACCTTGGCCTTATTCGCTCGATCGACATCAACCACGAAATGCAGCAGGCGTATCTCGACTACGCCATGTCCGTTATCGTTGCCCGCGCTCTGCCCGACGCACGCGATGGGTTGAAACCCGTTCACCGGCGTATTTTATACGCCATGCACGATATGGGCCTGCGCCCAGACAGCGCTTACAAGAAAAGCGCCCGTATCGTCGGCGAAGTGCTGGGCAAATACCACCCGCACGGCGACAGCGCTGTTTACGAATCGATGGCGCGCATGGCGCAGGATTTCTCGATGCGTTACCTGCTGGTGGACGGCCAGGGGAACTTCGGCTCGGTCGACGGCGACCCACCGGCGGCCATGCGTTACACCGAAGCCCGCCTGGCATCGGCCTCCACGCACCTGCTGGCTGACATTGCCAAGAATACGGTCGACTTTGCCGATAACTTCGACGGCAGTTTGCAAGAACCGCTCGTCCTGCCGGCGGCCATTCCAAACCTGCTCGTCAACGGTGCTACCGGCATCGCCGTGGGCATGTCCACCAACATCCCACCCCACAACCTGGGTGAGGTGGTCGATGCGCTGCGCCACATGCTGGACAACTGGGAAAAGCTCGACGATATCACCATCGAAGACCTGATGAACTTCATCAAGGGGCCTGACTTCCCCACCGGTGGCATCATGCTGCCGGACAGCGGCGAGGAAGATTTGAAGGCCGCTTACGGCACGGGACGCGGGCGCGTCACCATCCAGGCCCGCCTGCACACCGAGGAAATGGACCGCGGCCGCTCGCGCATCATCGTCACCGAGCTGCCCTACATGGTCAACAAGTCCTCGCTGATCGAACGCATCGCCGAACTGGCGCGCGAGGAGCGCATCGAAGGCATCGCCGACCTGCGCGATGAATCGGACCGCCAGGGGCTGCGCATCGTGATCGAGTTGAACAAAAGCGGCGAACCGGAGAAGGTCTTGCAAACCTTGTTCAAACTCACGCCGCTGCGTGACACCTTCCACATCATTTTGCTGGCCCTGGTGGACGGCGAACCGCGCCTGCTCAGCCTGAAGCAGGCCCTGCGCGTCTACCTGGACCATCGCCTGGTGGTCATCCGCCGGCGCAGCGAGTACGAACTGGCAAAAGCGCGCGCCCGGGCGCACATCTTGGAAGGATACCTGGTCGCGCTAAAAAACCTCGACGAGATTATCGCCCTGATCCGCCGCTCACCCGATGCCGACACGGCACGCACGCGCCTGATGAAACAATACAAGCTGAGCGAAATCCAGGCACAGGCCATACTCGACCTGCAGTTACGCCGTCTGGCGGCTCTCGAGCGTAAAAAGATCGAAGAAGAATACAAAGAAATAAAGGCGACGATCAAAAGCCTCGAGGCCCTGCTGCATTCACCCAAGAAGATGCGCGAGTTGTGCGGCGAAGAGTTGGTGCAGGCCAAAGAACGCTACGGCGACCGGCGGCGCACGTTGATCGCCGGAGCAGCAGGCGGCACAAGCACCTTGCAGGGCGCCACGGCGATGGCGCCGGATCACAATATTTGGGTGGCCGTCAGCAGCGAGGGGATGGTTTCGCGGACGTTTAGCGAGAAAGCCCCGCGCATCTCCGGCACTGCTGCACCGAAATTCCTGCTACAGGCTAACACGCATGACGTGCTCTACCTGGTGGCCGAAAACGGCGAAGCCGCCGCCATCCCCGTCCACACGCTGCCGGAGAGCGACAACCCGGCCGACGGCAATCCCTTCTGGCGCATCTGCCCTCTGCCGCAAAGTGCTTCGCTGGCCGCACTGCTGGCCCTGCCGCCCAAAGACACCCGCGTGGAGGGCCGGTATATCTTCAGCACCACCCGCCAGGGGATGGTCAAGAAAAGCGACACCACCGAGGTGCCCGGCCCATCGGCCAGACCCTTCACGCTGGCCAAAGTCAACGAAGGCGACGCACTCGGTTGGCTGCGGCTGACCGACGGCAAGGCCGAAGTCTTGCTGGCGACGGCCGACGGCATGGCGATCCGGTTCAGTGAAGAAGACGTACGCCCAATGGGACTGGTAGCCGCAGGCGTCAACGGCATCAAGCTGGGCGCACGCGACGAAATCGTCGGCATGGAAATCTTGCCCGAGAAAGGGGAAGTCTTCCTGATCACGAATACCGGCAAGGCCAAACGCTGCACTGCGGCGCAGTTCCCCAGGCAGGGGCGCTACGGGCAAGGCGTGGTAGCCTGGAAGCTGCCTCGCACCGACACATTGGCCGGGATGATCGTGGGCAAACCCTCGACACGCGTTACCCTGCACCTGAGCAAACTGGCCCCTAAGGCCATCCGCATCGATGAAGCGCCGCTGCAGACACGCGCCGCCACCGGCAAGGACATCCTGGAAATCAAGGCGGGCGTGGAAGTACTCGGTCTGATGGTGGTACAAGGCGAGACTTTGGCAGAGGAAAACACGCCAAAGCCGGCCGCCCGCAAGAAAGCCCCGGCGGCCGAACCGGTCGAACAGTTGAGCCTGGATTTATCAGAGCCGGCAGCGTCCGCCACGAAGGCCAAAGCTGCGCCATCCAAAGCGCCGGCCGGCAGAGAGAAGCCGCCGGCGCAAAAAGCGGCTACGGGCAAGAGAGCCACGGCGGCCGTCGTGCAAGAAAACGCACCGGC
>JBMOLU010000057.1:0-1035 GCA_049325275.1 Chloroflexota bacterium | reverse complement strand
ATTCCGTTTATCCATTTATCAAACCGTTCGCAGAATGCAAGCGAGCTTCAAAACGGAATACGTATTCCGCTTAAAACCCACCCAAACGGAATATCAACGGAATACGCTCTACCGTGTCCTACCCTCAAACATCTTATGGAGTGGTATGGAATACCGTTGGAAAGCTCCACAGATTCTGATAGAGAGTTCTGACCATAGATTATGGTTCCAATCTGATAATGGCATGACTTGGCTCGATCCTGAAAAGGGTGAATGGTGCTGGTTTACCACCGAACAGTCCAACATTGTCGAAGACTCCTATCACAACCTGTGGATGGTAGCGGATAACAAGCTGTACAAACTCGATTTGGGGAAATAGAAACACAGAAGTACTGGCGGAAAAACCTGAAGGCACTGAATATCTGTTTCGGTGCCTTCTGTGTTTTTGCCAAGATGTAAATCCCACAAACCTACTGTGTTCGCACAACCTGGCCATCCGGCAACAACCTCCTCCCCGGGCGCTTCAAAGCCGCAATGAACGCCGTCACCCGCTGCGCCCGCCGGGTCTCACGCCGAACATTCTCGCGCAGCGCCTGGTACGCCTGGATGAAATGCGAACGGTCGGCCACCGGGTTCTCCGACAAGCAGAGATAGCGCCAACCAAACAGCCCCACGGCCTGGGCCACCAGCGCATGGCTGAACTGCGGCTGCCCGGCGTTGCCCACCCGGCGGATCTCGGCCTGCACTTCGGCCCAGGCTTCGTAGTCGCTGGGGATGGGGTCCACGGCTTCGAGAGCGGCAGATGGGTACGACACAGTTGGCTTCTTGCCTGGTGCCGTAAAAAGCGGTGCTGTAGAAAACCACCCGACTCCGACGAGGCCGCACCCCGCCGTTTGCAGCAGCGGGGTGCGGCCTTGCTTCATCTAAAATAGCCCCATCTCTTTTGCCTTCGCAACGGCAACAACTCGGGGGTTGATGTCGGGATTGTTTTCCTGGATGCCAAGTTTCATGTAGGCGGCGGAGAGCGTATGCCGCACACAGCACGGCGATACATCC
>JBMOLU010000056.1:0-1039 GCA_049325275.1 Chloroflexota bacterium | reverse complement strand
TGTAGATGCTAAATAGGTTGTTCACTTGGTTCCGAGCATGGAGACTGGTGATTGAGCGTCACCCAGGCTCTTGCACGGAGGTCCACGTGAACAACCAGCACCAGAATGCCCGAACCACGTTCCATAGTCGAGTCAAGATTGTCCAAAGGGTCAATGAACAAAAGATGCGTCCTCGGCAGGTGGCCGAACAGTTCGGTGTGAGCGTCAGCACGGTCTACAAGTGGCTGCGACGCTTTGCCGAAGGCGGGGAGGCGGCCCTTCGCGACCGTAGCTCCCGGCCCCATCGCAGTCCTCGGCGGCTGGCGGTTCAGCGGGTAGCCACCATCGCCGCCCTGCGTCGCATGCGCCGGAGTTCGCTGGAGATCGCCGCTTGCCTTTCCCTGCCGGTTTCCTCGGTGACCAATGAACTCAGGCGCTTGGGCCTGAACAAGCTGTCACGCCTGGAGCCCAGGCCGCCGGTGGTGCGCTATGAGCACGCCGCCCCCGGCGACATGGTGCATATCGACATCAAGAAGCTGGGACGCATCGATGGCGTGGGCCATCGCATCACCGGCGACCGCTCAAAGCGCAAACGGGGCGCGGGCTGGGAATACCTGCACGTGTGCGTGGACGACCACAGCCGCCTGGCCTACACCGAGCTGCTGCCCGACGAGAAGGCCACCACCGCCACATCCTTCCTGATCCGGGCCGCCGAATGGTTCGCCAGGCATGGTGTGAAGATACGCCGGGTGATGACCGACAATGGCAGCGCCTACGTCTCCCACCGTTTCCGTAAGGCCATCGCCAAGTTGGGCGCGCTCCATGTGCGAACCAGGCCCTACACCCCGCGCACCAACGGCAAGGCTGAGCGCTTCATCCAGACCAGCATCAGGGAATGGGCCTACAAACACGCTTATGAGTCATCGGCCGAAAGGGCGGCCCACCTGCTTCCGTGGCTTCACGACTACAACCACCGCAGGCCGCACACTGCCCTCAACCACAAACCACCGGTCTCCAGGCTGGCGATCTGTGCACAACCTCTTTGACAACGACACCTAGG
>JBMOLU010000055.1:0-7362 GCA_049325275.1 Chloroflexota bacterium | reverse complement strand
CGCCCACCGCCCCGCCGACCGCCCCCAGGAACATGCTGTTCATCACCTGGCCGGCGTTGATGTGGGTGAACACATCCAGGCCGTTGACCTGCGGGTCGAAGACGTTCTGAACGACCTGCATCCCATAGTCGAGCACGCCGCCGAAGATCGCCCCGCCGATCACGCCGGCTGCGCCGCCGGTCATGAACGAAGCGGCGATCAGCGTCCCGCCGATGATCATGCGGCTGGTTTTGGTCTGCAAGGCAGCGGCGAAGTTGCCCTGCCCCACCAGGCGCAGGGTGTGATAGAAGTCGGCGCCGAGTTCGCTGGCTTTGCGATTGAGGTAAGCTCCAGCGGTATGCAGCACCTGCTGGCCTTGCTGCCCGATTTGCGCCAAAGCCTGCCCCGGTTGGGCAATGGCCTGGCCGGCCCATTCACCGGCTTCGCCAAGCCACTCGGCTGCCTGGCTGGATGCCTGGTGGAAGAGGTCCATGGCCGCCTGCGGGGCCTGTTGCAGCGCCTGACCGGCCTGGATCACGGTTTCCCTTGCCCATTGGCTGGCCTTGCCGATGTCTTCGGCGCGTTCGCTGAACCAGTTGGCCACGTGCCAGTGATGGGACGCAGGTTGTTGAAATTGTCGACAGACCCGAAGGGTTTTACGCCACGACCTGGGCTTCCCCAAAACCTCATTCACCCGGCGCAGCGGCAAATCGGATCACGAGAAAAACCCTTCGGGTCTCGATTTTTTGCTATTCAGTTGGAAAGGTGCAAGCTCACCACATGCGGCAATCGCTCCAACCCGCTGCCTGCGGCCCGCCCGCCAGCAGGGGCAGCAACCAACGGAGATGGATACGATTGAAGTTCATGATTTACCCTCGTGAAAAGAAATCTTTCGATAAAAAAATGGGACAACGAATGGGGCAGCGAGTAAACGAATGAAAAAGAGCCAATTTCGTTGTTTCGTTGGCCATTCCTTGACAGAAGCCTTACGCATAAAAACTTAAGGGTGTTTTCGTTTGATCTAGCTGGCAAGAAGCATCTCTACAACTACATTACTCTTCTTTAATGCGTTGCCAGAAAGCAACGAACTCAGCAGGATGAGGAATAGGGATGTACTCCTTAGCCGCCCATACTCTAAGCAGCAGCTTGCCCAATTGTTCGTTACTAACATTGACCGGCAAAAAGATGTCAGTTGCCTCATTCCCATATTTGTCGCCAGCCAAGTAACCATTAGGCCAATATTCTGGCTGCGTAGCAGCTCCTCCCATGATAACTATCTGTTTGCCATAGGCTTGGATTTCCAGAAGGTCACGGTTGCCAGGAAATCTCTCCAGTTTTAAAAAACTCTCATCTATGTCGAAGAGTAGATCTGATATGTCGTGTACATTACGCAAAAGATATGGGTAAGAGTCATTAGAACGACGAAGTAAATATTTAACACGACTTCCCAAAACGGCTGGATCTATCTGTAACATGTTACAACGAAACCATGGTTTACCTAGTTCGCAAAGGTCCTTAATGTTATTGTGTTCTGATAAGATATTTGCCATAACAGGATCTACCATCTCTGGATTGGTAGTTATATCGACACCAGGTTCATATTGTTTTAGCGGTGTAAATGTCAGGTCGGCTCTGGCAACAAGATCATCAGATGCCGTTCGCCAACCCAAAACGCGTAAACGGTCCCAATTCTCATTAGAAAAATACACTTTAGAACATATTATTGCGACCATGTTGTTTTTTCCTTATAACAAGTTGACTTTCGATGCCAGCTTTTACTAAGCTACGGAATGCTTACTCCAAATTTATTCGGCCCACCAAACGGGGTGAGGTAGGAAAGAAGTTTATTGTTAAAAGCAGGAACATCGGCGCTTGGTAACTGTGCACGTGATGTAGTAGCGAATTCTGCAATTGACGATAACGATACAAGATGTGCATAACGATTTTGGGCGGGAAGGCCGTATGCCAGATTAAGGTACCAGTTTGTGATACCATGTTTTGTGAAACTATATCCATAATTCAATTGAGCATTTGACTTTCCTGTTTTTGTAAATATATGTTCAAACAACGGTTTGTAAAATGTCCATTCCGGTTGAGTCCAATCAGGGTCGAACTTTATAGTTACTCGCAACTGATTCTCTGGTATCTTGGTACGTTTGTTGACTGCAAAAGCTAATTGCAATTTATTACGTACCTCCACTCGACCCGATAGTGAAGCATAGATCCACTGGGGATTTGAAGAGCCAAAATCAAACCAGGCACCAGAAAAATGTTTAAAGTAATCTGGTGTCGAAATGCCAGCACCTATTAGTTTACTATATGCCATGACGAGGTTATAGTCGCTACCCGCAGTTTTAGAAATCAAAGCTACTAGCCCCTCTAGAGCTGGTTCATCATTAACAACACTACCACTTTTGATATCTTTACCATGAAATTTGAAATCAGCTGTCGCCTGCCAGCGGCCTTCGTGAGCACGCCCTAGTTTTGGATTCCATTTGATTGGATATGAAGGCTGCATACTACTAGTAATTGATGGTGGCGATAAAGGTGAATTTAAGCTTGATGGCCCAGCCCCGCCCATCATATGACCAAACTGCTGAAACTCAGCAACTTGCGCATCCGTCAGGCCTCTGGCTCTTAACGCATCAGCACTCAGCGTGACATGGTGCCCACCCTGGCTAGCATCGGCGATAGTGGTCGTGTTCATCGAGCGGTTGCGCGCCGCCAGGCGATCCCGAATGGGAGTGCCTGTTTCTCGTGTGCCCGCCATGCGTTCTTTCATGAGCGACAGGCTATCCAGGTTTCTTCCTTCAACCGGCACGCCCGAAACAGTCTTCAGCCGGGCGGCGATCACCTGCTCTGCCTGGTAACCCCGCACCCGCACATGTGCCGCAAACCCCGAAGTCGCCAGGTTCATGCCCCACTGCCAGGGGTTGTCGAAGCCCTGGAATGCAGGCTGCCCGGCGACCACGTTCATCGCCATGTCGCCGGCCACGTTGCCGGCCATTTCCAGGCCAAAGACCTTGCCGAAACTGGCCTGAATCCCTTTGCCAAAAAGCGCCGTGCCGCCAAGCGTGGCCAGCTCGCCCACCGCCCCGCCGACCGCCCCCAGGAACATGCTGTTCATCACCTGGCCGGCGTTGATGTGGGTGAACACATCCAGGCCGTTGACCTGCGGGTCGAAGACGTTCTGAACGACCTGCATCCCATAATCGAGCACGCCGCCGAAGATGGCCCCACTGATGATACCGGCTGCACCGCCGGTCATGAACGAAGCGGCAATCAGCGTCCCGCCAATGATCAGGCGGCTGGTCTTGGTCTGCAAGGCAGCGGCGAAGTTGCCCTGGCCCACCAGGCGCAGGGTGTGGCTCAAGACCCGAAGGGTTTTACACCACTACACCGGCCTCCCAAAACCTCGTTCACCCGGCGCAGCGGCAAATCGGATCACGAGAAAAACCCTTCGGGTCTCGATTTTTTGCTATTCAGTTGGAAAAGTACAAGCTCACCACACGCCGCAATCGCTTCGACCCGCTGCCTGCGGCCCGCCCGCCAGCAGGGGCAGCAACCAACGGAGATGGATACGATTGAAGTTCATGATTTACCCTCGCGAAAACAATTTTCTCACTCGTTCTCAAAAAAAACTGCGACAAAGTGCGTAATTTCACGCCTAATTGGACAAAGTCCAGCTAAGTACATCGGAAACTAAGTTTCTTTGAATTTTTGGTTGGCAGTTTGAACAGCAACGTAACGTGAATTGAGTTTGGAACGAGCAGTCCGAATGGAAAATTGCCAATCAATCTTGATTTTCTGTTCGGTGCGTTCCGCTACCAATGCCAAAATTTCGTGTGTCAACTTCTCGATGGTGGGTATGCGCCGATTGAGACACCCTCGAGACAGTGCGGAGAACTCAATCTCAATCATATTGAGCCAACTGGCTGATTTGGGTGTGTAGTAAAACTCAAATCGTTCTGCCAGGGCCAGGGCTTCATCTGCCGGTAGATTTTCGTAGAAAGCACTGGCATCGTGCGTGTTCAAATTATCCTGAACCATCCTGATTTTGATGGCATTCGGATACATCGCTGCAACCGCCTGGCAAAAAAGCGTGTATTCTTTTTTGGTGCGCTGTGGATGAACTTGTGCCAACCGTTGTCCGGTCAATGGTTCGATCATCGCCAGCAAAGCACAGGAGCCCAACTTCTCATACGCATAATGTTCTTTGCGAACCCGATTACTTTGCATTGCCAGTGGTGCAACTGCCTCACCAATCAAGAAGCAGGGTCGCTCGTCATAACAAATCACAGGATAATTCGGGTCGTAAGGCAGACTGTAAAGCGCTAACAGCGTTTCCATCCTTGCCAGAAAGCGACTATCCAGGGTGCCAATGCACCAGGTTTGTTTTAGGTGCGGCTTGAGAACGTTTTTTTAGGAGCGTACGCACATGCGTATGCGAGATTTGCTCGCAAAGATCAAGCTCGACCGCTTTATCGGCCAGCAAACGCAAACTCCATTCGGCATGTCCTTCTGGCGGCGTACTACAGGCCAGCGCTGTGATTTTTGCTCGTTGTTCCCCATCAATCTCGATGGGTCTGCCAGAGCGTGGACGATCGTACAATGCTTGTAATCCATCTTCTCGATATCGATCGACCAACGTCGACAACGTCCCTATGGTCATTTTGACTGTTTTGGACACAGCGGTATATGTCTGACCGCGATCCAGTTCAAGCAGCGATAGCGCACGACGATAGGTTTTTGCCTTGAGTTCGCCCTTGCTGATCAGGGCTTCGAGATACTCTCGATCTATTGGACTGAGTTGTAGGTGTTGTTTGTTCATCTGGCTATTTTCTACCAGATGAACAATTTTGTCAAAAATTTACTTTCCGATGTACTAAGTTCATATCCAAAAATCACTCAGCTTTTTGAAGATCAATTGGATCGATCATCTCAATATGTTCATTTTGTGGGCCAAGTAAATCACCGCTACGAGAAGATATTGGCATCTCGAATCGGACCGGAAATGCATCACCGCGTTCAATTGAATCTTGAATGACCTGCAAAGAATGGCTATAATTTTTTAGATATTCCTTTCGCCATAGCGGCTTCAAGTATTTTTCATGATATCTTTTATACTCACTGAATGAAACAACCGTTCCCTTAGTGCCAGCCGCGATAATTAATCCCTTTTGTTCGGTTAATTTGGGGCGATACTGAGCATCAATCTTGTAATTATTAGCCATCTTACTCTCCTTTTTTACGATAACTGCATCACCTGGTTGACGATATAGCCAAACAATAGGTGCAGAAGCATGTCCCAATTGGGGAATATCCAAGTGAAGTTGGTACATACTCATGTGTTTTGGCGCTTGAAATATTGCATACCCAGAGTGTTTCCTATAAAGTCGATCGTTTGGCCACTTTTCGACTATTGGTAAAAAGTGAGATACATACTGTTGAGAATTAGTATCCGAACTAATTAACCACATTTTGGGTGTTTCAATGATAACTGGCTCCAGTCTATTAGATTCAATATCTATATCAATTCGAATTAGTGTATTGCCAGGTTCGACCTTGGTAGAATGCTCCCTACAATCGAAATCTACACTTCTCAAAACAAAGAAAATATCTGGTGCAATGTAGCTCATCTTCTCAAGGATATGTCCATCTATGGTGGTCTGTATTTCTCCTTGCATACATGCCAACTCAACATTCGGAGCAACTGAAGGCACAATCTTCTCGACACGAACAAAATAACTATGAAAGGTGTCCATTGACTCTTTCATAGAGGGTATGACTGACTTTTCAAGGTGTTCAAGATCCATTTTTGAATACCCTGATCTACTAGATTGAACAAGAGAACAGTGATATTCATCACTGGAGACAATCTCGCCGACACTACCTTTAGTGCATTTCAAAACGATCAGCTCGGGGTGCATTACAGCTGACATACTACTGTCAATCTGATCACATTTGAACCTTACTTTGTCACCTATGTAACCGCAGAATCTTTTTTCTTCCATAAGTGCATCCTTAATAAATCAAAGCATCATTTCCAAAAGGGAAATGTATTTGGATTGGCCTTGAGTTGGGCATTAACATATAAATTATCCGAAAATTCTTTAGCTTGAGCAAACCCTCCTTGCAATGCTTCCCATGCTTTTATATCAACAATCGCGTCTTTGATCATATCTATTTGGGCAGCCGGTCGCCAAGCATTTTTTATCAATACATCCGAGAAAATCATACCTTTAGGATTATACATTCTAGGGTAGTGCATAGCCAACACAGTATCGTAAGCGCCTACACGAGCAAACACTCTTGGATCATCCCATTCAACATGGTGTAGTAGTATGCCTGAATGGTACTTTCTTTGAACTTCCAGTTCCCAATCCCCTCTCATGAAATTCTTCCTGGTTGCTAGCGCAATCGCCAATTCAGGATTTGTAAACTTATTCAAGTCGTGAACGCCAGGATCGCGCAAGTCAATACCATGTATCTGAGCGAGTTCATGCAATTGCGAAGAATGATAGTAGGTTTCGTTCCAAAAATCTCGCAAATCGTTTGGCAAATTAGGATCTGTAAGAATACGGTTCAATACTCCAGGGTGCACCTTTTGAGGACCTATCCCTTCATCCACAAATCTTTTCTGAACCCACTGAAGAATAGGATGGGTTGGATCAACATCTTTGGCCTTCCATCGCCAAATTTCATTCCATGCTTGATCTGGATCGCCCGAAATGCCTTTGAAAAGAGGCACCAATTGACCGCTCCGGTAATGCTTTCCGTCAAAATCGAATCCCTGTGTGGCGTGCCAGCGCTTTGATTTCGGATTCCAACTTGCAGACATGGTTCTGCTGATCGTCCCAGCCCCGCCCATCATATGACCAAACTGCTGAAACTCAGCAACTTGCGCATCCGTCAGGCCTCTGGCTTTTAGATCACCAGCACTCAACGTGACATGGTGCCCACCCTGGCTAGCATCGGCGATAGTGGTCGTGTTCATCGAGCGGTTGCGCGCCGCCAGGCGATCCCGAATGGGAGTGCCTGTTTCTCGTGTGCCCGCTATGCGTTCTTTCATGAGCGACAGGCTATCCAGGTTTCTTCCTTCCACCGGCACATCCGAAACGGCCTTCATCCGGGCGGCGATCACCTGCTCTGCCTGGTAACCCCGCACCCGCACATGCGCCGCAAACCCCGAAGTTGCCAGGTTCATGCCCCACTGCCAGGGGTTGTCGAAGCCCTGGAATGCAGGCTGCCCGGCGACCACGTTCATCGCCATGTCGCCGGCCACGTTGCCGGCCATTTCCAGGCCAAAGACCTTGCCGAAACTGGCCTGAATCCCTTTGCCAAAAAGCGCCGTGCCGCCAAGCGTGGCCAGCTCGCCCACCG
>JBMOLU010000054.1:0-1041 GCA_049325275.1 Chloroflexota bacterium | reverse complement strand
TGTTGTGTCTCGGATGATTCGCTAATTGGTCATCGGCGTGGTTTACTTCTGGCCCGAGAGGTCATGCGGGAGCTGAAGCGATGCATCTGAGGCTGCACAAGAACGCGACCACGACACCACGAATCCGTGCCGAGATCCAAGCGAGCGTTGAGCCGATGACCGTCTTGGCCAAGCGGTTTGGCGTGAGTGTCTCCACCATTGCCCGCTGGAAGAAGCGCACCTCGGTAGAGGATGCCTCCCATACCCCTCATCGCCTGCAAACCACGCTGACACCGGCTCAGGAGGCTATTGTTCTTGCCCTGCGCACGACCTTGGGCCTCTCGCTGGATGACCTGCTGGCGGTCGTACGCGAGTTCGTTCACCCGACCATGACACGCGCCGCCTTGCACCGCATGCTCAAGCGCCATGGGGTGTCGGCGCGCGATGCCACGAGCGTGGATCGCCCCAAGGCGAAGCCGTTCAAAGCCTATGAGCCGGGCTTCGTCCACATCGATGTGAAGTACCTGCCCCAGATGGCCGACGAGACCACGCGGCGCTACCTGTTCGTGGCGATCGATCGCGCCACCCGCTGGGTGTTCGTGCGTGTCTATGCCAGCAAAACCAGCGCCAACGCCCAACGCTTCCTGAAGGCCTTGCACAAGGCTGCTGCCTTCCCTATCCGAACGATCCTGACCGACAACGGCAAGGAGTTCACGGATCGCTTCATCACACAAGGAGAGCGCACGCCAAGCGGTCAGCATCTGTTCGATCAGCTCTGCCATGAATTGGGCATCGAGCATCGCCTGACACGCCCCAGGCACCCGCAAACCAACGGCATGGTCGAGCGCTTCAATGGGCGCATCTCCGATATCTTGCGCACTCACCATTTCCACTCCGGCGAAGAGCTTGAGGCCACCATCCTGCGGTATGTCTGGCTATACAATCATCATCTGCCACAGAAGGCCTTGGGGCATGTCACCCCCATCCAGGCTATGAAACAATGGCAGCAATCACGCCCTGAGCTGTTCAACAGACGCGTAACCAATCAGCCGGGACACGACA
>JBMOLU010000053.1:0-7563 GCA_049325275.1 Chloroflexota bacterium | reverse complement strand
CCAACGGGGATATCATCATCAACGTCAAGCTCAGCGCTCACAACGGCGCCTACTACGTGCAGTTGACGGCCAACAACAACACCACCGCCGCCGGGAGCGCAACGGGCACGTACCTGATCAGCGATGCCGGCGACGATCATGTCGCACACTGTTTCGAGTTCGACTGGCAGGCGGCCAGCACGGAGACTGCTGCTGATGGCTCGATGACCTTCTGGATCGACGGCGTCCAGCGCGGCAGTGTGGCCAACATGGAGAATGGCTCGCGCCAGATCGACACTGTCAAGCTGGGTGCGGTCGGCAATATCAGCACCGGCATCAGCGGGACCTGGCTCTTCGACGACTTCGTCTCGCGCAACGCCGGCGGTTACATCGGGCTGGCTGCGGCTGCACCCGGCTCCGACGTCGCTGCGCTTGCACTCAAGACCCTCGCCCGGCAAGATCACAAACGCCAGCCCGTCCCTGCCAACGCCCAGCCCCCCAGCCGCCTGGCCGACTATACGACCGGCACGACGATCGACTATACCTACGATACTCTGCATCGCCTGGCTTCGGCCAGCTACTCCACTGGCGAGCGCTTCGAGTATACTTACGATGCGATGGGAAACACACTCACCCGCATCCAGAACCTGGCCGGCACGGACGTGACCACCACGTACACCTACAACGAAACCAACCAACTGGTCAGCGCCCAGGAGAGCAGCAATTCAGTCGTGTGGAGCTATGTCTACGACAACGCCGGCCGCCTGAACGAGATTCTGCCGAACGGCGTCACCGGCGAAGGCGGGCGGCGCTACACGTACAACGCCGCCGGGCTGCTGACGCGCGCCGAAGGCTACAGCAGCGGCGCCTACCAGTCGCAGGCCGAGATGGTCTACAACGGCCTGGGGGAGCGTGTCCAGATGACGGGGTGGGCCGAAGGCCAGAGCGCCACGACGATCTATACCATCGACATGGCGTCATCCAAGCGTAACCCGCTGCTGGCGAATACCGGCGGCAACGTCACCTTCTACCTGTATGCCAGAAACAAGCCGATCGGCGAGCGCATCAGCGGTTGGTCGTATTACCAGAACGACGGGCTATCCGTCCCACGCCAGATGAGCGACGCGGCCGGAACCGTCACGTTGACGCGCACCTACACCCCGTGGGGCGAAGTGCTCAAGCAGGCGGGCACTGGCAACTTCACCTGGGGTTATTTCGGCGGCCTGATGGATGCCGCCACTGGCTTGCTCTACGTGGGCGGTGGGCAGTATTACGACCCAGCCACCGGGCGTTTCCTGACACCGGCGAACCGCGAAGGCAATCCCTACCTGCCGGGGCGCATCGATCCTTTGGGGGCAATGCTGGGGCCGGTGGCGCTGGCGGCGCTGCTGGTGCGGAGGAAGAAGAAGCAAGGCAAGTGGGATGCGTGGGTGGTGGGGTTGATTCTTGTCGTGGGGTTGGGGATGGGAGTCAGCGCGTGTGGAGGTGGAGGAACAACCATGCCACCTCCTTCCATTGTGCCACCTACTTCTAGTTGCACACCAACACCCATACCAGCCACAGAGACTCCAAAGCCACCTACACCTTCGCCAGAGCCACCCGGCCCTACACCAGGTAGTGGCAAAACAGCTTACCTTACCATTGATGACGATGGTTGTACATGCTGGAAATAGCACAGGCATTGAAAGACCAGGGAATGCCATCAACTTTCTTTGTCAATGGAGGTACAAGCTTAGATACACTACAAAAAATCAAAGATATGGGACATATCATTGGTTTACATGGAATGAGACATGCTGATAAGGGTATACCAGCAGACGCGGAGTGGTATCACACTTGGTTCAATGTGACAAATGATATTACTGCCTTGAGGGATAAATTGGCAATTGTTCTGGGCCCTGAAATTCTGCTACGAGCACCAGGCGGAGGCTTTGCTCCAGTGGATATATTCAAACATTCAGACAAATGGAAACCGTATCAGGATGCATATTTTTATGGGTGGGATTATATAACTCCATATGAACAACTCAGTGATGAACCAGGCTTTCTTATCACCGCGTTATCCGGTGGAATTGATCCTGCCATTATCGTAGTGCATGCCAACCAATCTGCCACCAAAGAATCTATTGTGACAGGTCATTTCAAAAAAATGCTTGCAGATAATGGTTATACTAATTTCGATGTATTACCTGGAAGTTATCCTGGAACCCACACAGGTTATGACGAGAATCAAAAACCCATGGGATCAGCTTCATCTTGGGCGAGTGACATAGCAGAACTTTCCCCTCATATGGAGGAAAACGGAGAGCCTGTGAAGCTACCCTAATAAGGATTTCATACATGAACACGTATAAGAGACTAACTCTATTCTTTATGATCATTCTGGTCATCGTAGCTGGTGGATGTGTTACCCAGAATGTTTTACCATCACCAGTCAAGCCTACAATTGTGCTAACCCAGGAGACCACTGCGCCTACAGAAACACAGTCATCCATTACTTCTACAGTGTCAATAGAGATGGCAACTGTGGAATACCGGTTTTCTCCTGCCAATTTGAAAGAATACTTTGGCCCATTTGATATTCCATACCATGATGATTTTGTCGAAAGCCAAGATGATGGCGAGATGCGGCTTTTTGTTTACACCTTGTATGCGATTGACAAAGACCAGGTTTTTTTGGGCGGAACGCTAATTCCATTCGCGGGTATTACCTACCCTGGAATGTTTCGTCGCTCCATCTTGTTACGGTCAACAGATGGTGGAAAGCATTGGACAGAAGTCTTGCCAACCATGAGGGCAAGTGGCGTTCATTACGTCACCTTTTTAGATCGTGGAGAAGGATGGGCATTGGTTTTTGGTGAATATGTCATGCCAACTATGTTATGGCACACCGTCAACTTTGGGGAAACATGGGATATTGCTGGGCGTGTTTCGATGAATGGCTCGAGTGCGGGCGAAGGGTACAGAGCATTAAAATTCTCTAGTTCAACCCATGGCGATGTAGGTTTCCTTTGTGGAGTATCCCCTGCATGTGGTGAGGGTATGGGTTATTATGCAATTCAGTCCACGGAAGATGGCGGAAAAACGTGGACAGAAACCTTCCGCCTCCAGATGGATCAGGTTGAGGAAGATTACTTGTTTGAAAAACGCCTGGCTGCCTTCACTGCGCCCAAAGGGGGGCGTTATGGGAGCAACGTGGGATATTGCAACTACCAAACGCGCCAGGAATGTCCATCTTATGGGCAAGATGGTAGTGAATGGCAGGCGGAATATTCGCAAGATAAGATGAGCTTGCTTGTCTACAAGCGTTTGGCTCTTGAAAGCCAGTGGGCAGTATACGAGATTCCTGCTTGCGTCGAGTATAGAGCTGGGAAAATGATGGAACCCTGTAATGATTCTGATTAGTTCGATGTTGCCTGCTTTGTCTCAAGTGTGGCACAGTGACAAATTCAGTTTTCGGGGAGTCTCTCGGTAGCCGACATCATCACAAGCTCGATTTGGGGAAGTAGAAACATAGGCCACTGACGAAACCGGAAGGCGCTGAAACAGGCATTTAGTTCCTTCCGGTTTTACAACTGCCCAACCAACGCCATCCTCTGCGCCAGGTTATAAATTTCACAAAATTACCGCGCCCGCACAGCCTGCCCTTCCGCCAGCAACCTCCTCCCCGGGCACTTCAAAGCCGCGATGAACTCCGTCACCTGCTGCGCCCGCCGCCCCTCGCGGCGGGCGTTCTCGCGCAGCGCCTGGTAAGCCTGGATGAAATGCGAACGGTCGGCCACCGGGTTCTCCGACAGGCACAGGTAGCGCCAGCCGAATAGCCCCACGGCCTGGGCCGACCAGCGCATGGCTGAACTGCGGCTGCCCGGCGTTGCCCACCCGGCGGATCTCGGCCTGCACTTCGGCCCAGGCTTCGTAGTCGGTAGGGATGGGGGCGACGGCTTCGAGAGTGGCAGCTTCAGCGCCTGGAGCAGCAGCGCCACGGGCAGCGGCCGGCTGAGCGTCAGTGCGGCAGCGGCGATGAACGGCAGTGGCTACGGCATGCAGGCCGTCCTCAACGGCACGGCCACGCCGATCCTGGTGACCGACAGCACCCCCAACGCCGAAAAGCACTACCAGGCGCGCTTCTACTTCGACCCGAACAGCGCCAGCATGAACGGTACCTACCCGAGCATCCTGTATGCCCAGCAGTCCAACGGGGATATCATCATCAACGTCAAGCTCAGCGCTCACAACGGCGCCTACTACGTGCAGTTGACGGCCAACAACAACACCACCGCCGCCGGGAGCGCAACGGGCACGTACCTGATCAGCGATGCCGGCGACGATCATGTCGCACACTGTTTCGAGTTCGACTGGCAGGCGGCCAGCACGGAGACTGCTGCCGATGGCTCGATGACCTTCTGGATCGACGGCGTCCAGCGCGGCAGCGTGGCCAACATGGCGAATGGCTCGCGCCAGATCGACACTGTCAAGCTGGGTGCGGTGGGCAATATCAGCACCGGCATCAGCGGCACCTGGCTCTTCGACGACTTCGTCTCGCGCAACGCCGGCGGTTACATCGGCCTGGCTGCGGCTGCACCCGGCTCCGACGTCGCTGCGCTTGCGCTCAAGACCCTTGCCCGGCAAGACTACAAACGCCAGCCCGTCCCTGCCAACGCCCAGCCCCCCAGCCGCCTGGCCGACTATACGACCGGCACGACGATCGACTATACCTACGATGCCCTGCATCGCCTGGCTTCGGCCAGCTACTCGACCGGTGAGCGCTTCGAGTATACTTACGATGCGATGGGAAATACACTCACCCGCATCCAGAACCTGGCCGGCACGGACGTGACCACCACGTACACCTACAACGAAACCAACCAACTGGTCAGCGCCCAGGAGAGCAGCAATTCGGTCGTGTGGAGCTATGCCTACGACAACGCCGGTCGCCTGACCGAAATCCGGCCGGACGGCGTCGCCGGCGAAGGCGGGCGGCGCTACACGTACAACGCCGCCGGGCTGCTGACGCGGGCCGAAGTCTACAGCAGCGGCGCCTACCAGTTGCAGGCCGAGATGGTCTACAACGGCCTGGGGGAGCGTGTCCAGATGACCGGGTGGGCCGAAGGCCAGAGCGCCACGACGGTCTACACCATCGACATGGCTGCGCCCAAGCGCAACCCGCTGCTGGCGAATACGGCTGGCAATGTCACCTTCTACCTGTATGCCAAAAACAAACCCATTGGTGAGCGCATCGCGGGCTGGTCGTATTACCAGAACGACGGGCTATCCGTCCCACGCCAGATGAGCGATGCGGCCGGAATCATCACGCTGGCGCGCACTTACACCCCGTGGGGCGAAGTGCTCAAGCAAGCCGGAACCGGCAACTTCACCTGGGGCTACTTCGGCGGGCTGATGGACGCTGCTACCGGCCTGCTCTACGTGGGCGGCGGGCAGTATTACGACCCGGCCACCGGGCGTTTTCTGACGCCGGCGAACCGCGAAGGCAATCCCTACCTGCCGGGGCGCATCGATCCGTTGGGGGCGGTGCTGGGGCCGGTGGCGCTGGCGGCGCTGCTGGTGCGGAGGAAGAAGAAGGCTGGCAAGTGGGATCAGTGGTTCGTGGGGTTGATTCTCGTCGTGGGGTTGGGGATGGGGGCCAGCGCGTGTGGTAGAGGAGGAACAACTCCGACACCAACCCCACTACCAGGATCTGATGTCATTATATTTAGTGGTTCTGGCGATAACTTTGATGGGTATGGGATAAGAAGGGCAAACTCTGTTGTTGCTCAAATGCATGAATGGACAACGGATCCATTTGGCAACGCAATTCCGTCTAGTAATTTCATCGATTATCCAGGATATATAGGTAATAAATCTGGAAAGCCCATACAAGCTGAATTGGCTCGAGGAGTACTTCCAGGTTTGCCTGTTACTTTAATCGGATATAGCGCTGGAACAGAGTCTGTCTTGATGTATGCGCGTTGGCGTTTAGATAATGGGCAAAACGTTAGAGCAGTTGTTCTGCTAGGACCTACATATGTGGCGTATCAAGAAGACAATGACACTAGTGAGCAGCCTACTGAATTTGGTACACCTGATTCCGATGGGCAGTTTAATGACTGGGCAGATTACATGGATTATCTTTTGATCAAAAATGTGGATATTTTGGTTGTGGACGATAGAGCAGATGGAGGTTACGAGGCCACTCCAGAGAGTTTTCAGAAAACAGCGGGGGCCCCTGGTAATCTATACTATGTTTATGAAGATGTTGAACATTATACATCAGGCGATCGGAGTAGTACAAATAATAGTCCTGAAATAAAGGCAAAAGTCTACAATTGGATTAAAACTAAGGTTTATGGCTTATAAAGGAGTGGTTATGTACAAGGGTTGTCTCCATTTGTTCACATGTGTCGCTATCTTTTTTACGCTAACTTCTTGCAGTGATAGGCAGACAGAAGAAGCCACAAATTTTAACGATAGCAGAATTCAATCTTTTCCGAGTGTCAGCCCTAGTGCAACATCTGAATCTGTGGTTTCCCCACCGGTAGATTATTTAGATAGCAGCTGTATTCCAGCACTAGAAACATTTTCGTATCCTGTATCTCCAGATCAAGCAAAGCCACAGTACCCAGGCGATGGCCCAATGATTATGCCAATATCCCCATGGAAAATGGTGTTTTCACCATCTAGGTTGACGGGCCACTTAGGTGTTTTAGCGACTCGTCTGGTAGATGGGTATACTGAGATATGGCTTACACAAGAGTTGTATCCGTATTACTCAGTTGACGCCGATAAGAAATCATATCAATTTATGGTCTATCGTCCTGACACTAATACGTTAAAAATGGTTTCAGCAGAAGTGGAGGGAAGTAAAGTATATGTATACAATCTATTTGCAGGTAATGATGGTGTGTTGTGGGGACAAAATGTCTGGAATATGCACTCTGATGTTAATGAACGATTTGCTTTGAGCAAGTACAATGATGAAACTGAACAATTTGAATTCGCTCAAAATACTCAAAATATACCTAACCAATGGACAGATCCATCATCTAGTACTCTTCCTCCCTACTGGTCAGAAATATTACTTGGCGAAAGCCTTTTTTGGATTTTATCCCATAGAGATGCTATTTATAGTTACGATCTTCGAACGCACGATATTAAACGCTATATTGAAATCCCTGATTTAGTGATGTCAAAGCCAATACTTGCTAAAGATGGTAGCGTTTACTATGCACATTCTAACCCGAATAATGATACAGGTCTTCCCATTCGAAGTGTAGAAATTGTGCATTTTATTCCAGAGACAAACGAAGTGAAAAACATCCCTATTCTTTTAGAGCCTTGGCCAACATCATCCAGCATTTTGGAAGATCATGTTGGACGATTGTGGCTTAGCAGCCTTGGTTGGAGAGAAGCTAGTGGCGAATGGTACCAGATTCACCGCTCTCCACTTTTTATTACAAACATGAGGGTAGGACACGATTCTAACCGGTATTCCGTTTTTCGGAATATCAGCGGAATACGAGCGGAACACACTCGAACTTGAACGGAATACGGTCATTGTCGTATTCCGTTGTGGATGAACGAAACCGG
>JBMOLU010000052.1:0-1098 GCA_049325275.1 Chloroflexota bacterium | reverse complement strand
ACATGAGCCACGAGCTGCGCACCCCGCTCAACTCGATGCTGATCCTGGCCGGCATGCTCGCCAGGAACGAAGACGGCAACCTGAGCGCCGAACAGGTAGAGTCGGCCGAGGTGATCCATTCCGGCGGTACCGACTTGTTGAACCTGATCAACGAAATCCTCGACCTGGCCAAGGTCGAAGCCGGCAAGATGGAATTCCACTTCGCCCCGATGGATTGGGACGTGCTCCTGGGCCGCATGCGCGCCCAGTTCGACCCGCTCGCCCAGCGCAAGGGGCTGGCGTTCGTCACCACCGTCGCCGACGGCGTGCCCGGCAGCCTCGTCACCGACGGCCAGCGCCTGGCGCAGATCGTCAAGAACCTGCTCTCGAACGCCTTTAAGTTCACCGAACAAGGCCAGGTGAGCCTGCACATCCACCGCCCGGCCGCCGGGGTGGCCCTCTCGGCCAGCGGCCTGACGCCCGAAACGGCGGTGGCCGTCTCGGTGCGCGACACCGGCATCGGCATGACCCCCGAACAGCAGCAGATCGTCTTCGAGGCCTTCCAGCAGGCCGACGGCTCCACCGCCCGCCAGTACGGCGGCACCGGCCTCGGCCTGGCAATCACGCGCGAGATGACCCAGCGTCTCGGTGGCCAGGTGGCGCTCGAGAGCGAACCCGGTAAGGGCAGCACCTTCACGATCTATTTGCCCCTCGAACACGCCGCCAGCCAGCCCGATGCGGCCGGCAAACGGCGCCCGGAGCAAGCGGCAAGTGCCGCCAAGGACAAGGCGAAGCGTCCCTCTCCCATCGCCGAGGCATCCCGTCACCCCGTCACCCCGTCACCGCTCATCCCCGACGACCGCGACGAACTCCAGCCCGGCGACAAAACCCTGTTGATCGTCGAAGACGACCCCACGTTCGCCAAAACCGTGCGCGACTACGTCCACAAGAAAGGCTTCAAGGTCATCGCCGCCGGCGACGGCGAAAGCGCCCTGGCGCTGTGCAAGGCGCATCCCCCGGCGGCCATCGTGCTCGACCTCAAGCTGCCCGGCATCTCCGGATGGGACGTGCTCGACGCCCTCAAGGACGACCCCGACCTGCGCCACATTCCCGTCCACA
>JBMOLU010000051.1:0-8089 GCA_049325275.1 Chloroflexota bacterium | reverse complement strand
TCTGCGAGGCGTACCAGGCGTGCGGGTGGCTGATGCCGCGGATGATAAAGTTGTTCCCGTTGGCATCGAGCAGGTTCCTGCCGCTGATGGTAAAGCCTGTGGCGGCCTGAGAGCGTCCGGTTGGTTGTGCAATTGCCAGTAACAGGATGATGGCGAGCAGTAGCCAGGACAGTTTTTGGGACTTTCTCATATCGATCTCCTTGTGGTGGTAGTGGTACACCAGGCTGTGTGAAACGGTTCACACAGCCTGGTGTACCAATGAACTTCTGATCTATAAAGAGAGGTTACTGCCCCGGATTGATACAATTAATGCCGTTTACCTTGAAGTTAGCCGGTGTGCTGTTGGCGCCCGAATGGATGCCCTGGAAGCCGAAGGAAACGGAACCATTGACCGGGATGGTGCCGTTCCAGTGGTTGGCAACGTTGCTGGCGGAGACATTGGCGCCGCTTTGCGTGATGGTTGCGTTCCACCCACTGCTGATCTGCTGCCCATCGGCAAAGCTCCAGGTCAGCGTCCAGCCGGCGATCGGCGTGCTGCTCAAGTTGGAGACTGAGACCTGTGCCGTAAAACCGGTGTTCCAAGTGTTTGGCGTGTAAGAGACCTGGCAGTACGTGGTGGTTGGTGTTCCGGTCGTCGGGGTGGGGGTTTGGGTGGCGGTAGCCGTCGGGGTGGGGCTGGTGGCCGTGGTGGTCCGTGTTGCCGTTGCCGTGTTCGTGGGCGTGACCGCCGTGGTCGTGCGGGTTGGAGTTGCCGTTGCTGTGGCTGTTGCGCTGGGGGTGACGGTCGTCGGCGTTACCGAGCCGATTGGGGGTTCCTGCCCGTAAACTTTGATCCCGTCTACGTAAACGGGAATGTACTGTGTGTCTTTCAGCCCCGTTTTGTCCAGTCCCTGGTGGCTCCAGTCGTTGCTGGGATCGAGGTGGAACTTGTAATCGGATGCGATGTCGACGATGATCGCCAGTTGCAGTTCGCGCGTGCCGTGAATGGCATATGGGGACCAATCCATCTCGATGTAGTAGACGCCCTGGGCTTCGTCCCAAGGCACCGGCCGGCCGATGACCATCGGCTGGCCGCCGTAGCGGGCTGCGTTTTCGTCGTAGTAGTTTTCGACGTGGATATTGTCGATGGTCTGGCCCACCGCTTCCAGTTCGCTGATGCTGAAGAAGTAACGGGCGGTCAGCCCAGTTGTCAGGCGCGGTGGGGTCATTGGGATGGCACTCAAGACGAGGCCAAACTGGGTGGCGCGGCTGTCTTCTTCGACGATACGCGCTTTGTCGGTGTAGGGCGTTTCCGCAGGTTCGGCGGGTGGGAAGTTTGGCAGAGGCTGCTGCCCGCTGCCGTAGTACTTGTACATGCCGGCCAGTGCGCCGACGAAGCCGGCGTTGTAGTCGATGGCGACCTCATTGTAGATAAAATCGTTGGTGAAATCTTTGTGGAGATCGTCGGTATCCGGGCCGCCAACCAGGGCGCCCCACAACACGTGGCGGTGCTCGACGGGCAGGAACATATCGTTGCCGATGGAGCCGTGTGCGGCGCGGTGGTGTGGGTGCCGGGCCGATTCTTCGGGAGATGGATAGCCGACTTCGTAGGAGTAACCCATCGGGTTGTCGCCGAGGATATAGTCCATCTGTGTTTTGGCCCAGTCGGTGAAGTCGCTGCGTCCGGTGTAGGCCCGGTAGGCCATAGCCTGGAGCTGTGCGGCGGCGTTGTAGCGCGCCGAGCCCCAACTGTTGAGATAGCTGAAGCCGGCCTGTGTTTTGGCGAGAAAGTTGGTGTCGTTGGGATCTTCATGGGGCACGCCGGACCAGTATTCCAGGTTCCAGCGGGCGTAGTACCAATGCTTGGGATCGTCGGTGATGGGTGCCAGTTCGACGAAGACGCCGCCCCACACCGTGTCCCAGGAGTGCACCCAGATATTCTGCCAGTTATCTTGCGTGGATGTGATGATGCGTTTCAGCCAGCCGGTGTATTGCCCACCGCTGATGGACGTGATGTCGGTGATATAAGCCTGATCGTTGGTGGCGCGATAGAGCCAGATGGCTGCCCAGGAAAGTTCGTCTTCGTCGTAGCTGGAGTTGTAGAAACCGCCCGAGTACCCCAATTTTGGATTGGCCGGATCGTGGTACTGCTTGGCGAAGCGATAGAGCGCCTTGGCGGTGTCCAGGCATTGGTTGGCGTAGGCCAGATCGATGTCTTTATAGTTCAGGTACATCAGGGCCAGGGCGGCAGCTGCGCCGGCGCTTTGATCGGTGGCAGGCGTTTCGGCCGTGGAGAAGTAGGCCGGGCGATCGAGGTTGTGCAGTTCGGGCGGTGCCCACAGGTTGTGGTCGACATTGCCTTCGCCTACCTGGTAGGCAAAAGCAACCACGTCGCCGCTGCCGTTGCGGAAGGTGGCGCGCAAGAAGTAGTCGCTAAACCACTTGAGAACTTCCAGCATGTGTTCGTCTTCGCCGATATCCTGGAAGGCATCCTTGAAGTGGTAGTAGCCCCAGCCGAGCGTCGAAGCGGCGTAAGACTGCGGCAGCCCGAACTTGACGTGATCGCCGGCGTCGTGCATGCCGCCGCTCAAGTCCACGCTGCCGTTGCCGTCCGGGTCGAGTACGGCGCGGTTGGCGTCGATGAACGCCTGGGACATATTGGTGCCGATATTGGTGCTGCCTTTGTTGACGAGGGGGACGGCCATATCGGCCAGGTCGGAGTCTCCGCGCCAGTCCAGCCGCCCGCCGGTAATGCCGGGGCCGGATTTTTCGGCGTCGTAGAAATAGATCGATTTTTGGAGTGCCTCGGCGTAATTGTGGCCGCCTGCCTGTGCACTGGCAGCCTGGGGAAATCGCAAAAACAGGGGGGTGAGAACGACTGCCATCAGCAGCACCGATGTAATCATCCACCCCCAGCGAGTCGAATGATGAGAAGTTTTCAGGTTCATGAGACTTTTTTCCTATCGATTTCTGTGCCCCACAGGCAGAAGGTGCCTGCCTGTGGGGGATAACTTGTCTTAACCCGCGGCCCAAACCGATAAGAATACCAATCCATTAACCTTTGCGTTTTTGCCGCGCAGGCTTGTGCATGGCCTCCGCGGCAGGAGAAGCACACGCTATTCGGGCGCTTACTCGTAGTAGAAAGTACACTCTGTGACGGTCGGTGTGCCGGGGGTGCCGGTACCCTGGAAGCCGGCACTGGTCGAGCCACCGGGTTGGATCACGCCGTTGTAGGCCTGGTTTCGGATGGTAATCTGATCGCCAACCGATGCGAAGGCGCCGTTCCAACCGCTGACGAAACCGACTTGCCCGGGGAAGGTGATGACCACCTGCCAGCCCTTCGTCGCCACGTTGCCGTTATTGCGGATATTGACTTCGGCGGTGTAGCCGCTGCTCCAACTGTTCATCAGGATGGTTGCCTGGCAGGCGTTGGCCGGCGTGGTCGGCGTTGGGGTGATGGGCGTTGGCGTGATGGTGATGCAGGGCGGCAGCGTTGGGATGGGGAGGTAGTGCTGGTATGTGTTGTTGGTCTCGTTGCTTTCGTCGATCAGCGATGTGGCGTCGACGATGGCTGTGTGCTCGCCCATCGAGCTGCCACCGCTGAACCACAACGAGGCGCTTTGCCCGGCTGCCAGGCCGGCGGAGTACGTGAGTTGATCTGTGTCGGCCTGGACGACGAAGGGCACGTTAATGTCCACGGTGCCCGTGTTGCGGAAGGTGACGCGGCGGCCCAGCATGGTGCTGCTGTAGGGGCACTGGCTGCCTGTTTCCAGTTCGATGATCATGGAGACGACGCTCAAATCGGGTTTGTCGCTTCCATCGGGTGTCTGGGTCGGTGTGCGGGTTGCCGTTGCCGTCGCGGTGGGTGTATGAGTCGGCGGGGTCACCGTGACGGTGCCGCCGTTACAGGCTGCTCCGTTCAGGGCGAAATTGGTGGGCGCTGTGTGCGCGCCCGATTGCGTGCCCTGAACGCCAAAGGAAACCGAACCACCGGCGGGGATGACGCCGTTCCAATGCGCGGCCGGGTTGTTGGCTGTGACGCTGGCGCCGCTCTGTGCGACGGTGGCGTTCCAGGCGCTGGTGATCTGCTGGTTGCCGGCGTAGCTCCAGGTCAACGTCCAACCGTTGATGGTGCCGGCGCCGCTGTTGGTGATCTTGATCTCGGCTGTGTAGCCGGCGTTCCACTGGTTCGGTACGTAGCTTACCTGGCACGCGCCTGAAGCAGGTGTGGTCGGGACGGCCGTGGTCGGTGGCACCTGGGTCGTACCGATGGGTGTCGTGGCTACCGGCGTGGTCGGCTCGGGGGGTGTATCGTTGTCGAGGGCAAACTGGTACGGGGTCAGATAGGCCTGTTTGGCCGTGTTGACGGTCGTCCAATCGTCGAGCAAAATGCCGCCCGTGTCGCCGGAGTTGGGGTTGATGCACCAGAAGGTCCAGCTAATCCCGCCGGCGCCTGTTCCCGTATACGCCATCAAGGCAGATAGCCACTGGCCGTCCTTCGGATCGTTCAGCAGAGAACCGAATTCGCCCAGCATAACGGGGGCGATGTTTTCTTTGTGCAGGTAACCCCACCATTGATCCCACAGGGCGGGCATATTGGCGGGAAAATTGGCGTCGCTGAACCAGGTTTGATCGAAAACGCCGTTATCGTACTCGTGCGGCGAGTAGACGAGGCGGTTGGGCACATCCAGGCGGACGGGGTAATCGCGTGCGCCCATCAGGTTGCCGCCCCACCAGGTGCAGGTTGCCCCTGCGCTGGGTTCGGTCACTCCACCGGGGCCCCAGCAGTCCACGCCTTCGACGACGATCAGCCAGTTCGGGTTGACCGATAGGATGGCATTGCCGGCGCGTTCGGCGGCCAGCCGCCAGTCGGTGGCCGGGTCGCCGCAGCCCCAGCAGGCGCTAACGGCCGGGTTACCCTGGATGTGGTGCGGCTCGTTGTGCAGGTCGGCCCCGACGACGGCAGTGTTGCCTTTGTAGCGGTTGGCGAGCATTTTCCAGTCGTTGATCCAGCGCTGTTCCGAATAGGCCGCCGTGTACCAGAGGGCCGACTGCGAACCGGAATCGGGACGATGGCGATCGAGGATAAAGCGCAAACCGATCGAACCACCGTAGCGGATGATTTCGTCCATGATCTCGATGCTGCTTAAGCCTTGCAGGGGCAGGTTCATGCCTGCGGGCCAGTCGGCCGTTGGGGCGTGAGAGATACTGTTGGGGCTGCTGCCGGCGTCGAAGAGCTGGCTGCTGTAAGGCAGGCGGATGGTGTTGTAACCGAGCGACTTGATCTGATCGAGCAGGTCGCGGTAGTCGCGCGACCACAGACCATGGGGTGCATAGTTGCCGGTTTCAAAGCCAAACCAGTTGATCCCGGTGATACGCACCGGCTGGTTGTTGGAGTCAAGAATTTGGCTGCCGCTGGTGTGCCAGTAGCCGCTTCCGGCAGCGTCCGCCTGTTGGACGGGGCCAAGTGCTTGGCCGATCAATGCCAGCAGGAAAGCGATGGTTGCCAGCACGCTGGCTTGGGCCAGGCGTTTGGATGGTCTTTTCATGTTGATTCCTCCTAAGTGGTGGGTTTTGGGTTGAAAGAGCTTGTGTTGTCCATCTCGGTTCGATCCATGTTGTTGCGATTTTTCTTCTCCTTCCTGTTTCGAAGCGGTGTTGTGATATATGGCTTTGCCGTTCCCGCTGAAAGCGAGAGACCCTTATTCTGGCCCCTCCGTCTTTGGTAGGAAATGTCCCAAATCTGGGTATCCATCCCGCTGGGAATAAGAGAGCCCTTACTCTTTAAGAGACCCGATATGTTTTTAAAAATACCGTCCTTGTCTTTCTGTACAAAGAATCCGGCACAAAAAAACTGCCCCTGACCAATTCAAGAGCAGCTTTTTTGTGGCCGAGGCGGGTAAGAACCCCATCCTTTACAACGGCCGGTTACAGCACAAATTTAGAAGCTGCCTGAAAAGCAAGGTACGGCGCACTTAGCCGGCTAGAAACAGGCTGCCTCTATCCTTGTGAAAGGGTATCGCAGACACTTTTTAGACAGTCTTTACGGCGTCGAACAGGCCGCGCCGTTCAGGGTAAACTCAAGTGGCGCGTTGTTCGTACCGTTCGACGTACCCTGTACACCAAATGAAACCGCGCCGCCTGCGGGAATTGTGCCATTCCAGTGAGAAGCCACGTTGCTGGCGGTGACGTTGGCGCCGCTCTGCGTGACGGTGGCGTTCCAGGCGCTGGTAATTTGCTGCCCGTTGGCATAACGCCAGGCCAACGTCCAACCCTGGATGGGCGCCGAGCCGTTGTTGGTGATTTGGACATCGGCCGTGAAGCCGCTGCTCCAGGCATTGGGCGCATAAACGACCTGGCAGGCCGCAGCCGCAGGTGTGGATGGTGTTGCGGTTGGCGTGGCCGGGGTGACGCTTGAAGCTGTTGCCGTTGCCGTCGTCGTGGGCGGGGGGGTGTAGGGCGTCGATGGCGTGCCGTTGTTGCAGGTAGCACCGTTCAGAGCAAAGTCGGTGGGTACCCCGCCATTCGTGCTGTCCGACGTACCCTGCACGCCAAACGAGACCGAGCCGCCGGCAGGAATCGTGCCGTTCCAGTGCGCGGCCGGGTTGCCGGCCGTGACATTGACGCCGTTCTGGGTGACGGTGGCATTCCAGGCGCTGGTGATCTGCTGTCCGTGAGCATAGCTCCAGGTCAGGGTCCAGCCCTCGATGGGTGTGGAAGCGTGGTTGGTGACTTTGACGTTCGCGGTGAAACCATTGCCCCACGGGTTAAGGGCATAAGACACCTGGCAGGAAGCCGGTGCGGGGGTGGTGGGGGAGGTGGGTGTGGCGGTAAGCGGCGTTGGCGGGGTTGGGGTCTCCGTTGTGGGTGCCGGTGTTGTCGGTGTGACGCTGGTTGGTGTCACTGCGCCCGACTGGCAGAAGTCTTGCAACATCCAGGCATTGGTTGCGCCTTCGGAACTGGGCGCCGAACCGGAGTTACCCCAACGGGCCTGCCACTGGCGGTTTTCGTGATTGACTTCCTGGCCGGCCGCGTAAACGCTGGCGCTGTTCCATGCCGGGGCCGTGCAGGGTTCCAGGGCGGGCGGGGTTGGGGTGGGGGCGGTGCCGAACCACACATCGGAGCAGGCGTAGAACGCCTCGGGGCTGTCGTTGCGCTGCCAGATGGTGTAGATCAGGTGGTGGCCGCTTTTGCCCGGCGGCAGCGGGCCGGTCAGAACGTAGTTGCCATCGACGACGGGAGGATGATCCACCCGCAGGAAGGGGCTATCTTCGAGGTCCGACCACTTCAGCGGTTGCAGTGGGTCGTAGCCATCTCTGGTGACGTAAAGCTCGAAGTAGCCCATGTTATGGGGAACATAGGCTGCATATTGGAAGGTGTATTCACCGCTCGCCGGTAAAACAGTCCTGGCCCAATCCGGGCGGGGTTCGTCGAAAGCGGCGTACTTCTCGCGCCCGGCGCTGCACAACTGCCCATCGGGAATCAAGGCCCGGTGTTGCCCTGCGGCGTCACGGATATTGACTTCGTTCCAGTCATACAAAGCCTGGGTGCCGCCGTTGACGATGGCGTCCCGGCAAGCCAGGGTATCGGGCGTTTCCGGGTTCTCCAGGTAGCAGGCGTAGACCCGGCTGATGGGGGTCAGCATGGACCCGTGTGCCTGGGCCAAGCGGAGGGCGAACGCCGACGCCAGCAGCGCAGCGCTGAGAATGAGGGAGGCACGTACAACATTGCGTAACATGGTCTTTTCTCCTTTTCGAACCAGTAGGGTTTTCAACGGATAAATTTTGATTTGTCTTATAATTCAAGAGATCATTCTTGCCTATTTAGATACATTTTGGTTGATTTTGGTGCGCTCGCCGGCGCCGGGTGCGACCGCTGGCCGTTCAGCATAGCTTGGCTTGTAAAAGAATTGGTTCCTGCCCATACGCTCGAAAACCCAGGGAAGTGCGGCAGGTCTTTCTTTGCCGGGCTTTTCGACAAAACGGCCCCAGGGTGATACACCCTGGGGCCATAGGAGAGAGGAACGACAGGTGAGCGCTAGTCAGCGTTCCAGAGTTGGAGCAGCAGGTTGAGCTTGGTCTGGTCGACGGTGCCCCACGTGCCCCAGCCC
>JBMOLU010000050.1:0-222527 GCA_049325275.1 Chloroflexota bacterium | reverse complement strand
ACTCGTCATCTTGCACCCCGACAACCTCACCTCGCAGCAGTTTGGCAAGCTGGCTGAGTTGATCACCAAGCATGTGCACGCGAAATAACCATCCCAAACAACGTGAACACAGGGAAACACTCACTGAATAACGTCAATACAGGTAAACACTCATATGGATAACGTCAATACAGGTAAACACTCACATGATGCAAACGCCGGTGACGTTAACGGGAATGGGATCACGCACCTGTAACAGTAGGACATCGCGGAAACCAGTGAACGCCACATCCAACCCCAACCTCCTCAAGCGTTACCAGAAACTGATTGAACTTTCGCTCGACCTGGCATCCACGCTTGATTTGAAAGCGCTGCTAAACCGTATCGTGAAGGTGGCAGCCGACGTATGCGGTTCCGAAGAAGCTTCCATTTTGCTCTACGACCCTGTCAAAAATGTCCTCTACTTCGAAGCAGCCACCAACCTCGACGAACAAAAGATGGAGGGGTTTCGTGTGCCGGTCGAGTCGAGCCTTGCTGGGTGGATTGTAACCAACCGTCAAGCCCTCAACCTGGCAAACGCGCAACAGGACGATCGTCTCTTTCGGCAGACTGCCCACATCACCAACGTCGACACGTGCTCCCTGCTGGGCGTCCCACTGATCGATAAAGATACCGTCGTAGGAGTGCTGGAGGCCATCAACAAGCGTGATGGCGAATTCGACGAAGACGATCAGCTCATCCTGTCTGCCCTGGGGGCACAAGCAGCCGTGGCGATTCAAAATGCGCGCCTGTTCCAGCAGTCCGACTTAATTGCCGAGCTGGTACACGAACTGCGCACCCCCATGGCATCGTTGAACACAGCCGTTTACCTGATGGCGCGCCCCGAGGTCAAAGAGGACTATCGCCAAAAATTGATCGAAATGATACGCGAAGAGACCTCGCGTATTTCCGATCTGGCGTCCACCTTCCTCGATCTGGCGCGTCTCGAATCGGGCAGGGCCAATTTCAGGCCCGAACACTTCAACCCCAGGCTGCTGCTCGAAGATTGCGACAGCGTTATGCACAGCCGGGCCAGCGAACAGGGCCTGGACCTGACGCTGCGCCTGCCCGAAAAACTTCCCACGCTGAACGCCGATCGCGACAAGCTCAAGCAGGTCATCTTAAACCTATTGAGCAACGCCATCAAATACAACCGCCCCAACGGTAAAATCACGCTTTCTGCGGAGACAAAAGGGAGTGAAATGATCATCACCGTGGCAGACACCGGCCACGGCATCTCCCCGGAGGGGTTGCAAGGGTTGTTCCAACGTTTTTACCGGGTGCCCGGCAGTGAAAAGATCGCCAGCGGCACCGGGCTGGGGCTTTCGATTTGCAAGCGCATCGTGGAAATCCACAACGGCCGTATCGAGGTGCAAAGTGAAGTGGGGGTCGGCACCACCTTCAGCGTTTACCTGCCTTGCCCATCCGCTTGAGCGAGGCTCTCCTCTGTTCAGTCTTTTCCCATCGGGAGCAACAACACTTTCAAAACCCCCGTTTTGGCCGCCTGCTGCATGGCTGCCAGGCCATCTTTCAAAGCGTAACGGCCGGCGATCAGCGAGAGCACGTCCACGCGCCCATTTTGTAACAGGCGCAGCGCAGGCGCAAACGGCCCGCAGCGTGAACCGACCAGCCGCATTTCGTCGACCACCAACGCCGACAAATCAACCGCCACATCACCCTGATAGGTGCTTTTGAGAACCATCGTACCGCCTGCACGCAGCGCCCGGCGCGCTTCGGCAAACCCGCCCGGCGTGCCGGTGGCCTCGACGACCACATCCATCGAGCCGGCCGCCACGTCTTCTGCCTTCACAACCGCGATTTTGCGTGCAGCCAGCAGTTCCTGCTGCAGCGCGTGCCGGACCACTACGCGCAAGTCGCAGCCGGTCAGCACCAGCACCTGCGCCACAAGCTGACCCAAGCGCCCTGCGCCAAACACCAGCACGCGATCTGTCGGGCGGATGTGGACTTCCTGCAAGATTTGCAGCGCAGCCGCCAAAGGCTCCACGAAAACCGCCGCACCGTCGGAAACAGAATCCGGCAGGGGGTGCAAATTGGTGAGCGGCAGGGTCAGATACTCGGCAAAGGCCCCCCAATGCTGCTTGATGCCCAACACGCTGCGACGTTCACAGTGCGTGGGGCGCCCTTCCCGGCAGGCTGCACACACACCGCAAGCCAGGTTAATCTCCCCGACAACGCGCATACCTTCCCACAAACCACCGTCGGCCTGCACGACTTCACCGACAAACTCGTGGCCGAGGACGCCGGTGAAAGGATAATAGCCTCGCACCAACTCGAGGTCCGTGCTGCAAATCCCTGCCAGGCGCACACGCACCAGGGCCTCACCGGGACCAGGTACCGGCGCTGGAACGTCGCTGCGGTAAGAAAGAGTCTGGTTTTCAAGCCAAAGTGCGTTCATGAGAAATGTTGGGACTTCCGGGTTGAGCGTAAAGAATCCCTTTCACCGAGAAGCCGGGAGAGCCGAAAAGTTAAAAGCAATAGGACACCGGTGACCGGGTTGAATCGATTATTGATTATCGACGCAAACCCGGCCAGCGTCAAGCGGCGTGCTATAATCCAACCCATGATCTTAATCATCGGCGGCACGGGTTTCATCGGGCAGGCCCTGGTGCGCAGGCTGACCGAAGCCGGGCACCCGGTGCGGCTGCTCATCCGCCCGTCGCTGCAATCGCCACAACTCCCCATCGGCACGGCGGTCGAGGCTGCCGTCACGCAGCTCGAAGACGAACGCGGCCTGCGTTCGGCGATGTCAGACGTAGATATCGTCTATCACCTGGCGGGCGGTGAATGGCGCGGCGCCCGCGCCGACTTGTTGCAAAGCGACATCCAGACGACGCGCGCCGTCAGCCAGGCCGCTGCCGACAGCCGCGTGAAACGTCTTTTCTACATCAGCCACCTGGACGCCGAACGCGCCGCAGGCTACCCGGTTCTCAAGGCCAAGGGCATCGCCGAAGAATACATCCGCAGCAGCGGCGTCGCTTACACCATCCTGCGCTCGAGTGTCGTCTTTGGCAAAGGCGATCACTTTACCACCGGGCTGGCGAAACTGCTGTATGCCCTGCCGTTCGTCTTTCTGGTGCCCGGCAACGGCCAGGTGATGTTGCAGCCGCTGTGGGTGGAGGATCTGGCCACCTGCCTGCTGTGGGCGCTGGACGACGACCAGACCCGCAACCAGGTCATCGACATCGGCGGCCCGGAGTACCTTTCTTTCAACCAAATACTGGCGATGGTCATGGAACGGATTCGGGTGCGGCGCAAGCTGGTCAACCTGGCGCCCGCCTACCTGCGCCTGCCAACCATCTTCCTCGAAAACGCACTCCCTGCGCTGCCAATTTCCATTTACTGGCTGGATTACCTCGCTGCCAACCGCATCTGTGAGCTGGATACGGTACCGCGCATCTTCCAGTTGATGCCATCCCGCCTCAGCCAGTGTCTCGACTACTTGCAAAGCGAAAACTGGGATCTCGCCCTATGGCGCACGGTTTTTCGTCCGCAGCGGCGGACCTAGCCGGCGGCCGGTGCAAGGCGCCTGCCATCCCGTGTGGACGTGCCACAAACACACCCCGATCCAACCATGAAAGACCACGAACTCAGCCTCCGCGTCCTCGAAACCCCTGAAGAAATCACCCGCACAGAAGCCCTGCAAAAGATCGTCTGGCAGTGCAACGACGCCGAAGTTACACCGGGCAATATGTTGATCGCCGCCGTGCACGGCGGCGGGCTGGCCATCGGCGCTTACCTCGGCGATGAAATGGTCGGCTTCGTTTTCAACTTCCCCGGCTTTTATCACACCCCCGATGGACCGCGTCTCAAGCAGTGCTCTCACATGCTGGCGGTTTTGCCCGAATACCGTGACCGCGACATCGGCTTTCGCCTCAAGCGCGCCCAGTGGCAAATGGTGCGCAAACAGGGGATCGACCGCATCACCTGGACCTTCGACCCGCTCGGCAGCCGCAACGCGCACCTCAACGTCGTCAAGCTGGGCGCAGTGTGCAATACCTACCGGCGCGACTGCTACGGGCCAATGCGAGACGGCATCAACCAGGGGCTGCCCTCCGATCGTTTCGAAGTCGATTGGTGGGTCAATTCACGCCGCGTGGAACACCGCCTGAGCAAACGCCCACGCATTCGCTTGAAACTGAAAGATTTCGAGAAAGCGCAGGCCCTGTTCGTCCATGCCTTCTCGCCGTTGCCGGCCTATGCCCCAGATGAGACGCCGGTGGTTCTGGTCGAAATTCCGGCAGATTTCGCCTCCCTGCGGGCGGCGCAGCCGGCCCTGGCACTCGAATGGCGCTTTTACACCCGTGAAATCTTCGAAACGCTCTTCGAGGCGGGTTACCTGGTGACCGATTTCGTCCACGAAAGCGAACCGGCGCAAAGTTTTTACGTGCTTGCGCATGGAGAAGCCACGCTGTGAAGATCGAGAAAGTCTGTCTCCATCACCTGCGCATGCCGCTGCAATCGCCCTTCGAAACATCCTTTGGGCGCATCGAACAACGCGAGTGTGTCCTGGTCGAGATCCTTGCCGAAGGGCTGTGTGGATTCGGCGAGTGCGTGGCCGATCGCCATCCCGGCTACAGCTACGAAACCAGTGCAACAGCCTGGCACATCCTGAAAGACTTTCTCGCCCCCGCCGTTTTGGGCCGCGAACTGGCCGGGCCACAGCAGCTTGCGCCCCTGATGGCCGGCGTGCGCGGGCACCCCCTGGCAAAAGCCGGGTTGGAAATGGCCCTGTGGGACCTGCAAGGAAAAGCCGAGAGCCGCCCGCTGCGGGCGCTGCTTGGCGGGATGTCTGAACGCGTGGCGGTGGGCGTCTCGGTGGGCCTGCAAGCCTCACCCGAAGCGTTGGTCGAAACCGTAGGCGGCTACCTGGCGCAGGGATACGGCCGCGTCAAAACCAAGATCAAACCCGGCCGCGACGTTACCGACACCCGCGCCGTACGCCATGCCTTCCCGAACCTGCCGCTCCAGGTGGACGCGAACTCAGCCTATACCCTCGAAGCGGCCACCTGCCTGCAAGCGCTGGACGAACTGGCCCTGCTGCTGATCGAACAGCCCCTGGACGAAGACGACCTGTGGGATCATCACCATTTGCAGGCCAGCTTGCGCACACCGGTCTGCCTGGATGAGAGCATCCTTTCGCGGCGTCACGCCCGCCAGGCCATCGAAATGGCCGCCTGCCGCGTGATCAATATCAAAATCGGCCGCGTGGGCGGATTAAGGGAGGCGCGCGCCGTCCACGACCTGTGCCTGTCGCAGGGCGTCCCGGTGTGGTGCGGCGGGATGCTTGAAACCGGCGTTGGCCGCGCCGCCAACCTGGCCCTGGCTTCCCTGCCCGGATTCACCTTGCCCGGGGATATCTCGGCCACCGAACGCTACTACCGCCAGGACATCACCGTCGAGCGCTTCAAGCTGAATGCCGACAGCACCCTCGACGTACCTGCCACCCCGGGCCTGGGGATTACGATCGATCGGGATGCACTCAGGCATTTCACGCGCCACACGTGGCAGTGCACGGCGCGCAAAACTGTTCCGCCCAGCGCTTGACAAATATGCTAATTGAGATAAACTTACTCCTGATTGGTCAATCCTGACTAATCAGGAGTTTACTTTTTATGACCGCCGATCATCGCCATTTGCTACTGTTAGGCCTACTGCGCCGCCACGAAATGCACGGCTACCAGTTGAACGCCTTTCTGGATGGCGAGCTGGCAGCGTGCAGCGATCTCAAGAAGCCGACTGCCTACTTCCTGCTCAACAAAATGGCCGAGGCCGGCTGGCTGGCCCAGGAAGAAAGCCGCCGCGGCAAGCGCCCCGTTCGCCGGGTGTCGAGCCTGACGGCCGCCGGCGAGGCAGCTTTTTACGAACTGCTGCGGGCAAATCTCTCCTCCCATACGCCTACCTATTTTGCCGATGATGTTGGCCTGGCCATGCTGGATGCGCTCCCGCCCGAAGAAGCCGGTGCACTCCTGGCACAGCGCCGGGCCGCAATCGCCGAAGCGCTGGCAAAGGCGCAGGCAGCTCCAGCGCACCGCGGCACGACGCAGTGGGCGATCGAACATCAAATCGATCACCTGGCCCACGAGCTGGCCTGGGTCGATCGGATCGTTGCCCGGCTAAAAGAACGACAGGAAAGGATGCCTCATGAACAACACCCCGCCGGATGAAAAACTCGACTTCAAGAAAGTCCTGCCCATTTTCGTCATCGTCTTGATCGATCTGCTCGGCCTGACGATCATCATCCCGCTCTTACCGCTCTACGCCACATCGTTTGGCGCTACGGCCCTGACGATCGGCTTCTTGGGCGCCGCCTATCCCGTCTTTCAGTTCATCGGCGCGCCGCTCCTGGGGCGGCTATCCGACCGCTACGGGCGGCGGCCGGTGCTGATCGTCAGCCAGATCGGCACCTTCGCCGGTTTTTTGCTGCTGGGCGTTGCCAACAACCTGTGGGTTTTGTTCCTGGCGCGCGTGATCGACGGCATTTCGGGGGCCAACATCGCCACGGCGCAGGCTGCCATCAGTGACAGCACCAACGAAAAGACGCGCACGCAAGGGTTGGGCCTATTGGGCGCCGCTTTCGGTCTGGGTTTCGTTATCGGACCGATTATCGCCTTCGTCTCGCTGATCGCCAGCGCCAATAATTACCACGTGCCGGCGTTCGTCGCGGCGGGTTTCTCGTTTTTGTCCATCCTGCTGACCTGGTTTTGGTTCGAGGAAACCCTGCCGCAAGAAAAACGCGGCCGAGACTCCAGCAGGGCCGCCTTTACACCGGCAGCTCTGCTGGCCGCCTTGCGTCACCCGCAGGTAGGCCTGCTGCTCGTGCTGATCTTCAGCCAGCAGATCGCTTTTGGCGGCTTCGAACAGCTACTGGCATTGTTCACCCTCAGTCGCCTGGGGCTAAATGCTTCGGGCAATGCGATCATTTTCGTCTTCGTCGGCGTCATCGTCGTCATGGTGCAGGGCGGCTTCATCGGCCCCTGGAGCCGCAAGTTCGGCGACCGCAAACTGATCTATGGCGGGTTGGGCCTGCTGGCGGCCGGACTGGCGCTCACCGCATTGACCCCACGCCAACCCATGCCCTCCTACAGTAAAGCCGCCCTGCAAGCAGAACTATCGGCATCCCCCGGCAGCCGCGGCCACGAAGTGCCGGCCACTACCAACCTGGCCGTCGAACTGCCTTCCGACGAACACAGAGGATGGCTTGGTCTGGCCTGGATCCTGCTCGCCATGATCCCCGCAGCCGTTGGCGGCGGCGTGCTGCAACCGGCGATCAACAGCCTGATCACCAAACGCGTTGAAGCGGCAGATTTGGGCGGCATGTTGGGAATTTCGGCATCCCTGCTCAGCGGCGCAAACGCCATCGCCCCCTTGCTGGGCGGCGCTATCTTCCAGGGATTGGGGCCATCGGCGCCGTTTTTGTTTGGTGCGGGCATGTTGGTGCTGCTGCTGCTTTTTGCCGTTCGGACGATCAAACCCGGGCGCGAAGCGCAAGCGCCGGCGGGGCTGGCACGCGCGGCAAGCACACCCGACAACGCAAACCGTCTGGCCTACAAGGATAAATCTTAAAACAGGCAAAGGTATCTGTACCGGCCCTCGGACGAACGGTGAGAGGGCCGGTTTTCTTTAACTGTTGGCAGGTGCCAAAGAGAGAAAGAGGGTAAAATTAAGACAGCGCATTCGTATTCTGCCAATCCAGCAAATAAGGAAGAAGGCTCTCCCGTTTTCGCGCGATGTGCGCTTGGTGCTTCGCACCCAAGCGCCCCCAAGTCTGGGACATTTCTCGTAAAAGGCGGAAGGGCCAGAAAGAAGAGCCATGTTCGAATTTCACATTTCCCGCGTAGCCCGCGACCGTTACCAGTTCGATGAAACCCTGTTTGCCAGCAATGGCAATGTCATCTTTGCCAACTTCCACGCCACGCGCGCCTTTGCCCAACGCATGAACCAGAAACGCGATCTGCTGCGCTTCCCCGAGCAGGCCGTGCGCGCCGGCGAGATCAATGCCATGGGGTTGATCGACGAAATCCTGCACGTGGTGGTAAACCTCTACCGCCAGCAGATGGCTGCGAACGCCATGGCCGAAGCGCTCGACTGGCTGGATGGCATGATCGGGCGCGAAGACGTCGATGAAGCCTTGCAATCTTTCTGCGCGCAGTTTCCACCGGTCAGCGTCTACCGCCGCCAGGCCAGCGTCAACGAATACCTGGCCGGCAGCACGGATGGCGTTCCCAACCGCCAGATCGCCCTGGAGGAGATGATCATGCTGTGGCTGGCCAACGCCAACCCGGCCTTTACGCTTTTCCAGGAATTGTTCGACGACAGCGCGCTCGCCAAAGAAACGGCCTACACGCGCATCATCCCCTTGCTGCACGCCTTCTTCGAAAGCCAACCCGCCTTCGGCCCCGATGCACAAAACCTGATCGACATGCTGCGCGCCCCGGCGCTGGCCTCACCGCACTCGCTGGACGGGCAATTGGAATACATTCGCACGCGTTGGGCTTACCTGATCGGCAAATATCTCTACCGTCTGCTCTCGAGCCTCGATTTTCTCAAGGAAGAAGGCAAGTTCTTCCTGCGCGGCGGCTTTACACCCGGTGAAGCCCGCGTGCTCGAATTTGGCGGCCAAGAACTCGAGCTGGAACGCTTCAGCCCCGACAAAGACTGGATGCCACGCGCCGTGTTGCTCGCCAAGAATGCCTTCGTCTGGCTCGATCAGCTTTCCAAAAAACACCGCCGCAGCCTGACCACCCTGGCCGACATTCCCGATGAAGAACTGGACACGCTGGCGCGCTGGGGCGTAACCGGCTTGTGGCTGATCGGCCTGTGGGAACGTTCGCAGGCCTCCAAAGAGATCAAAATCCGGCGAGGCAACCCCGACGCGGTCGCCTCGGCCTATTCGCTGTACAGCTATGACATCGCCAATGACCTGGGCGGCGACCCTGCCTACGAAAATCTGCATCATCGCTGCTGGCAGCGCGGCATCCGCCTGGCTTCGGACATGGTGCCCAATCACATGGGGATCGATTCACGCTGGGTCACCGAGCACCCCGATTGGTTCATCTCGCTCGAGCACCCGCCCTTTCCCTCGTACAGCTTCAACGGCCACGACTATTCGTCGGACCCGCGCTACGTGATTCAAATTGAAGATCACTACTACGACAACTCCGATGCGGCCGTCGTCTTCAAGCTTTACGATCACTGGACAGGCCAACACCGTTACATTTATCACGGCAACGACGGCACTTCCATGCCCTGGAACGACACCGCCCAGTTGAACTACCTCAAGCCCGAGGTGCGTGAGGCGGTCATCCAAACCATTTTGCACGTGGCACGCAAATTCCCCATCATCCGTTTCGACGCCGCCATGACGCTGGCCAAGAAGCATTACCAGCGCCTGTGGTTCCCCGAGCCGGGCAGCGGGGGCGACATCCCTTCACGCGCCGGGTACGGCCTGACCAAGGCCGATTTCGATGCCGCCATGCCCGAGGAATTCTGGCGTGAGGTGGTCGACCGCGTCGCCCAGGAAGTGCCCGACACCTTGCTGCTCGCCGAAGCCTTCTGGCTGATGGAAGGCTACTTCGTACGCACGTTGGGCATGCACCGCGTCTACAACTCCGCCTTCATGAACATGCTGCGCGACGAAAAGAACGCCGAATACCGCCTGGTGATCAAGAACACGCTCGAATTCGACCCCGAAATTCTCAAGCGTTACGTCAATTTCATGAACAACCCCGACGAACGCACCGCCGTCGATCAGTTCGGTAAGGACGACAAGTACTTCGGCGTCTGCACTCTGATGGCCACGCTGCCCGGCCTGCCCATGCTCGGCCACGGCCAGGTGGAAGGCTTCACCGAAAAATATGGCATGGAATACCGCCGCGCCTATTGGGAGGAACAACCCGATGGCTGGCTGGTAGGCCGTCACGAGCGCGAAATCTTCCCCCTGCTGCGCAAGCGGTACCTGTTTGCCGAAGTGTGCGATTTCCTGCTTTACGACTGCTTCACACCCGAAGGCCACGTCAACGAAGACGTCTTTGCGTATTCCAATCACAGCGGGGGCCAGTCTTCCCTGGTGGTCTATCACAACCGCTACGCATCCACCCGCGGCTGGATCAAAACCTCGGCCGCCTATGCAGAAAAGGCGGGCAACGACAAGCGCCTCGTGCAAAAAACGCTGGCCGAAGGGTTGAGGCTGAACGGCGTCCCCGGCTTTTACAGCATCTTCCGCGAACACATCAGCGGGCTGGAGTATATTCGCCCCAACGCAGAACTGATCGAAAAAGGTCTCTACGTAGAGCTCGAGGCCTATAGGTGTCAGGTGTATCTCGATTTCCGCCAGGTCCAGGATAATGAGTGGGGCCACTACCATCAGCTGTGCGAGTACCTACAAGGCCGCGGCGTGCCAAATGTCGACGAAGCCTTGCGCGAAATCTTCCTGCAGCCCGTGCGCCATGCTTACGGCGAACTGGTCAATGCGGGCTTTTTCAAGTGGTTGCAAGAAAATCAGTCATCTGGGAAGCGCGGCAAGATCGAAAGCCAGCCGCCCACCTTCAGCCAGGCCCTGGAAGAGACCGCCCAAAAGTCCGCTCACCTGTTCGAAGAGATCCAACGCCTGACCGGGGCCGAGGGCGACGTGCCCGCCCTGGGCGCTGAAATTTGCCGCCACATACAAGCCGCTCTCACCCCGCTACTGCCCGGCGTGCCGGCCCCACTGACGCCGACGCTGCTCGCCACGCTCTTCACCCGCCCATTGGGCAAGATCATCTCTGCAAGCGACTACCCCGAAATCTCCCGCGCCTGGATCGATGAGTGGCTGCTCGGCAAGATTATCACCCAGGCCCAACGCGAACTGGGCGAAAGCGAAGAAGAAGCCAGCCGCCACCTGCTCCTGGTCAAGATTCTGGTCAAGAGCGCCGGTGGTTTCACGAAGCCGGACGTTCAAACGCTTCTCGCCGACCCTGAAGTACAGTCCTACATCGGCGTCAACCGCTACCAGGATGTGCTGTGGTTCAACCAGGAAGCCTTCGAGGACCTGATCGGCTGGCTTTGCACGGCCGCCCAGGTCGAACTGGCCGCCGCCGATTTGCTGGAAGGGACCGCCCTTTCGGCTGCCGCCAGCAAGGCCATCAAAGCCAGGGCCGCTTTGGCCAAAAAGTTGATTGCGGCGGCCAGGCAAGCCGATTACCGGGTAGAAAAACTGCTGGCTGCCGTTGAAACGCTCCCTTAACCTGTAAGCAGGTTTCCTCAGATGCTCTTCTCATGAAGATTCACCATCCTTTGTTCGTTTTCCTCCTGCTCGGCCTCCTGCTGCTCTCCGTGGCAGCAGGAACGGCCGGGCAAGGTAGCTCATCCAACGCGGCTTCACAAAACTACCTGCCGATCCTGCTCAAACCACAGCCCGAACTGCCCGCCGCTGCCGTCCGGTGGAGCGACAAGCCGGCTTTCGACCGCTGCAACCCACCTTCGCTCTCGCAGATGCAAACGTGGTGGGATCAAAGCCCCTATTGGAGCGTGGGCATCTACCTGGGCGGCGTCAGCTATCCCAGCGGCTGCGATAACAGTGCCCTGACCGCTGCCTGGGTAGCCGAGGCCAACCGGCAGGGCTGGAGCTTCATTCCCATCTGGGTCGGTCCGCAGTCATACTGTTACTACAATAAGCCGATCGCCCCTGAACGCCTTCACAAAGTGATGAGTCTCGAGATTGGCGCTGCGTACCAACAAGGGATCGGCGAGGCAAACCTTGCTTTTGCCGCTGCCGCCCGCCTGGGGCTGACCGGCAAGATCGGTTCACCGGGCCTGATCTATTACGATCTCGAAGCCTACAACTATCCTGGCGAACCGATCGCAGAATGCCGCGCAGCTGCGCAAGCCTTCATGTACGGATGGACTGTACGGCTACACGAATTAGGCAGCAAAGCAGGCGCATACGGTTCTGGATGCAGCACGTACGTTTACGACTGGAACGCTTTACCCGTAGCGCTCGATAACGTCTGGCTGGCGTCGTGGTACAAGATCGACGGGCAGTACCAGTACGACCCCAACGCCACGGTCTGGAATGCGTTGTGCGTCAGCAACGACTTGTGGGCAAACCGCCAACGCCTGCGCCAGTACGCCGGCGGACACGATGAAACCTGGGGGGCGTTCGCATGAACATCGACAGCAATATCGCCGACGGTGATGTGGTCTATATCCCGCCGGTAACGACCGTCAGCCCTACCCCACCTACATCCACCCCCACTCTGACGCCAACGCCCACCTGGACATCGACCGGCACTATCACCCCCACGCTGACCGTCACACCCACCACGACGATCACGGCCACGCTCACCATGACCCCAACCATCACACCTAGCCCGACGCCGGACCTGCGGGCGCAGACCCGGCCGGGTTCCCCGAGCGCTGAAGCCGATCCATTCGGGTATACCCCTTACACCCTACATCACAACCAGCGCGTCCTGCGCACAACCGATGGCGGAAACAGTTGGCAAGATGTTACGCCGGCCCTTGAAAGCGGTGAAAGGCTTCTCGAAGTCTTTTTCCTCGAAGGCCGGCTAGGGTGGTTGCTAACCGAATCACCCGGCGATATGCGGCTGGCAATTTACCACACTTCGAACGGCGCAAAAAGCTGGCAGCGCCTGCCGGCGGCCGATGGGCTTGCCGCGCCAAGCGAAGAGCCGGCACAACTGCGCTCCTTCCAGTTCGTCGATGCACAAACCGGCTTCCTCGCTTTTCGCTTGCCGTCCGGCAGCGCTTTCAGCCGCGGATTCTTGCTGCGCAGCGATGACGGCGGCCATACCTGGCAAACGCTTCCACTGCCGTTGGGCGAGCCGGTGTACTTCGATACCCCATCCACCGGATGGGTTGCCGGCGGGCCGGCCGGGAATCAGGTCTACCGGAGTGACGATGGCGGTTATACCTGGAAAGAAGTCCCGCCAGAATCATTGCCTGTACGAGCGAATGCTGCTACACTGTTTGAAGAAAGCGCTTCTTTCACAAGCGCGCTTCCGCCAGGCAGCGTGCGGGTGAACTTCGTCACCCATGAAGAAGGCTGGGCGCAAACGGCAAGCGGTACATGCCCGCAAGGAAAACAATCCTGTCGAATAGAAATCGCCTGGTGGCATACCTTCGATGGTGGGAGGAGCTGGCAACCCGTCAAGCTCCCTTGATGGTTTGCAAAAACATTCTCCTGCGTTTCCACGCACCGAGATCGCAGCAACTTTCGCTGCGGCATATTTTCACAAGTCTGACAACATCCTAAAGCAGGTGGCCCATGCAACCAGACTACACGCAGCTCGTTATCGGCCTGATCGTTGAATTCCTGGGTGTCGCCATCGGCAGTGCCATGCTGCTGATTGTTCTGACACAGGGTCTGCGGCAACGAGACAACCAGCTCATGGCGTTGTTTATGGGGGCAATCGTGATCTGGAGCGCCAGCATCGGCATCGGCCATATCGTCGTCGTGATTGGAGGCAGCGCGCGTGAAAGCATTTACGTGGCCGCCATTGCGCTGGTAGCGATCGGCTACTTTTTGTTTCTCCTGGCCTCCCACTACGCCAATCTGTGGAAACGCCGCTGGGTGCGCGCCGCTTCCAGCGCCGGCTTGCTGCTCGTGCTGAGCATGTTCGGGCTAACCTTCGGTGGGCTGATCGTTGTCATGAGCCAGACGCCGCGCGGCGATCTGTTGACCTACGAGGTAAGCCCGGTCGGTTACATCGCTTTTGCGGGCAGCTTTTTCTACTACATCACAGCGCTGTTCATGCTGTGGGTTTACCGCCGCGACCGGGCCGGGACTCTGCTTTGGGGCGGCGCGCTGACCGTGCTCGGCGTCACCGCAGCCGTTACGCCCATCCTACAAGACACACCGCTCAATGTCGTGACAACTACCGTTGCCACCGTGCTCTTCGGGCGCGTCGTGCTGGCCGAAAAACTCTTCGATCCACTCGCCCAGGCAAACAAAAGGCTTTCGGCCGCCAATCAAAACCTGCACGCACTGAACCAGGTAACCCTCGACCTGGTGCAACGCCTCGACCTGAACGAGCTGCTCCAAACGATCATCGCCCGCGCGGCCACCTTATTAGAAACCGGCAACGGATACATTTACCTGCTCGACCCAGATGGACAGGCCATGTCGCTCAAAGTGGGCCTGGGTACCCATATGGGGTCGATCGGCGAGCAAATCGGCTTCGGCAGTGGCGTGGTCGGGAAGGTTTGGCAAACCGGCCAAACCTTGATGGTAGAAGACTACGCAGTTTGGGAAGGGCGAATCGAATCGTTTACCCGCATGGGCATTCATGCCACCATTGCCGTACCATTGATCAGCAACCAGGGACCGTTCCGCTCCCAGGTCATCGGCGTGATCGGCCTGGTACGAACAGAAACCGGCCGCGTGTTCAGCCAGGAAGAAATGAACACGCTGAACCAGTTTGCATCGCTGGCATCGATCGCCATCGAAAACGCCCGCCTGTACACCCTTACCCAGCAGCAGAAGCAGTACTTTGAATCCCTGGTGACGTACAGCCCGACAGCAATCACAACCATCGATCTCAACAACCGCATCGTCTCGTGGAACCCGGCCGCCGAAAAGCTGTTCGGCTACACGGCCAACGAGGCCTACGGCCAGGATATCGACGGGTTGATCGCCCGTGCCGAAGAAAATCACAGTGAAGCAGCGGCATACACATCGCAGGCGCTGAACGGCGGGCGAATCCATGCCATCACACGCCGCAACCGCAAAAACGGCAGCCTGACCGACGTCGAACTCCTGGCCGTGCCCGTCCTGGTCGACGATCAGCAGGTGGGGGTGCTGGCGATTTATCACGACATCAACGAACTGCAACAGGCCCGCCAGGCTGCCGAAACGGCCAACCAGGCCAAGAGCACGTTCCTGGCCAATATGAGCCACGAACTCCGCACGCCGTTGAACGCCATCATCGGCTATAGCGAAATGCTCGTCGAAGAAGTCGATAGCGGCGAGCATCAAGCCCTGGCCGGCGACTTGGACAAAATCCTGGTTGCGGCCAAGCACTTGCTGACCGTCATCAACGATGTCCTCGATCTCTCGAAAATCGAAGCCGGCAAACTGGAACTCTATCTCGAAGATTTCGATATTGCGGCAACGCTTCGCGAAGTCGTTGCCACCGCTGAACCGCTCGCCCGCAACAAACACAATGTAATCGAAGTCTACTGCCCGGACGATATCGGCAGCATGCACGCCGATCTGACCCGTGTGCGGCAGTGCCTGTTCAACCTGTTGAGCAACGCCGCCAAATTCACCGAGAAAGGCCGCATCACGCTGCGGGTACAAAAACGTCCTTCCGAAGGCAACCGGCTACCCGAAACAGTCGTTTTCCAGGTTGCCGACACCGGGATCGGTATGGATACCGCTCAGATCGAAAAACTGTTTCAACCCTTTGTGCAGGCCGACAGCTCTACCACGCGCAAGTTCGGCGGCACCGGGCTGGGCCTGACCATCACGCGCCACTTCTGCCGCATGATGGGAGGCGAGATCCAGGTGGAAAGCACACCCGGGAGCGGCACGGCCTTCACCATCACTTTACCCCTACGCGTAGGGGTCAGTGCGCAGCCGGCTACGGCTGCCAAGCCCCCTTTGCCCATCCTGGATGCCGGGAAATGCAAGGTGCTCGTCATCGACGACGATCCCGCGGTACGCGATTTGCTGCAACGCTTCCTGTCCAAGGAAGGCTTCCAGGTCATTACCGCTTCAGACGGTATCGAGGGGTTAAGGTTGGCCCAGGAAATTGGCCCCGAAGTGATCACCCTGGACGTGCTCATGCCCGGCATGGACGGCTGGAGCGTACTCTCGGCCTTGAAGGCTGAAGCCACCACAGCCGATATTCCGGTGATCATGCTCACCATGATGGATGAGAAAAACCTGGGCTACGCCCTGGGAGTAAGCGAGTACCTCACCAAGCCCATCGACCGCGAACGCCTGCTGGCCGTTTTACGGCGTCACCAGCGCGAAACCGTCAACAGCATCCTGATCATAGACGACGATCCCATCATGGGTGAGATGGTTCAACGCACGATGAGCAAAGAAGGCTGGATCGTTCATGTGGCCGAAAATGGCTGGCTGGGATTGGAAAACCTGCAAAACAATCGCCCGCAAGCCATTTTGCTCGATTTAATGATGCCGGAAATGGACGGCTTCGAGTTTGTCGAGATCATGCGCCAAAACCCCCGCTGGTCGCACATTCCCGTCATCGTCTTGACGGCAAAAACCGTCACGACCGAAGATCGCCTGAGGCTGGACGGCTACGTAGAAAAAATCTTGCAAAAGGGCGCTTACCAGCGTGACGCGCTGTTGAAAGAGGTCCGCAGTATGTTAAAAAACTGCCTGCATGGCGCCTCGAACACATAAGTTGAGAAGATTACCTGAAAATCAGGTATGATCAGCATACCTGGATTTCATCCATTCAAGTTCACGGTTCTCCGTTTTCCATAAAGCAGGCACCAAAGATTCCCCATTGAGGCCGAGAACCGACTTATCCTGATAAGAGAACAGAGAAAGATATGGTATCCCCGACCCCTACACAATCACCCGTTCGCCCTGCGGCCGCCAGGCAAGACAAACTGGCCCAGCGTGCCGCTCAGCTTACGCTGATCAACGAAATTGGGAAACAAATTGTCTCCGTCCTGGCGCTGGATACACTGCTGGATAAAGCCGCGCGGTTGATCCAAAAGCACTTCAACTATCATCACGTGGGGCTGTTCACCATCGACCATGAAGCACGCGAACTGGTCATGTGCGCTATCGCCGGCGATTTGGCAGACCGCTACCCCCCCAACCACCGTCTCAAGTTCAATCAAGGGATGGTCGGTTGGGTCGGAGAACACGGCAAGAAGCTACATGCACCCGATGTCAGCACCGAACCGCACTACGTCAACCTGTATCCTGAAGTCATCGACAGCCGTTCCGAACTGGCCGTTCCGCTGAAAATGGGAAAAAAGATTCTTGGCGTGCTTGACGTACAAAGCCCGCAGTGCAACGCATTTGACGACAACGATCTGCTGGTGATAGAAACCCTGGCCGACCAAATCGCCATTGCCATCGAAAACGCTCGCCTTTACGAGGCGATCCAACGCGAGCTTGAGGAACGTGAACGCATCGAGCAATATATCATCCGCACGGAGCGCCTGGCGGCCATGGGCCGCATCACGGCTACGTTGGCCCACGAGATCAAAAACCCCCTGCAGGCGATTCGCAGCCACCTCGATCTGGTACTCGACTTTCCGCTGTCCACCGAAGAACGGCAGTCATCCCTGCACATCTGTTCGCAAGAGGTCGACCGCCTGACCGAGATCATTGAACGCACCCTCAGCTTCGTTCGTCCGGGTGAAGAACGAACGGCCGCCCCCTCGCAGCTGCCCAAGTTGCTGGTACGCGCCCTCAACCTGGCAAGCAAGTCCCTCGAACATGCCAATATTCAGGTCAAAAACTACGTCGATGAGCTGCCCGCGGTCCGGGTCCAGGCCGATCAAATTACCCAGGTATTGCTCAACCTGCTGATCAATAGCGTGGAGGCCATGCCAATCGGCGGCCGCATCGACATTCGTGCGGAAGCCACACAGGATATGGTCACAATGACCTTTTGCAACGACGGCCCGCCGATCCCAGACGAGCACATCGAGCACATCTTCGATCCCTTCTTTACCACCAAGCCGACCAACACCGGCCTGGGATTGTACGTCAGTTACCTGATCGTCGAGCAGCACGGCGGCAATATTTGCGTCGAAAACATGACTGCCAAGCAGGGGGTGCGTTTTACTATCCAACTGCCGATAGCCCACCAACTCACCGAGAAGGAAACCACCAGCCCATGAATCCTGCCGCCAAAGTCTTAATCATCGAGGACTCGCTGGGTATCGCCAATGCCCTTGGGCGGGCGTTGGGCCTGGTACACGATGGGAATTACGAAGTAAAAACCTGTCCATCCGGTGAAACAGCCTTGGACCTGCTCAAAGAGCAGGCTTTCGATCTCCTGATTACGGACCTGCGCCTGCCGGGCATCGATGGGCTGGAAATCCTTCAGTGGGTACACCAAAATTGCCCCGAAATCCGCTCGATCTTGATCACGGCATATGGCTCTCCACAGGTAGAGGAGCGCGCCCGGCGGATCGCCAATGCTTACCTGCCCAAACCCTTTCGCCTGAACGACCTCATTCAACTCGTCCAGCACGTACTCGAAACACCGCTCGAAAGAACGGAGCGTGCGGAAATGCCCCCATTGGCGTCCGAACAAACACCACCGCGCTCGATGGGCAACCACCTGACCATCCTGGCAAGCGACCTGGACGGGACTCTGGCGGAAGACGGCCGTGTGGCGCCAGAAACGTGGCAAATTCTGCGGCGCGCCAAAGCCTCTGGCATGAGTATCTTTCTGGTCACGGGCCGTACGCTCGAAACGTTCATCACCGATGGACCTTTTGCCGAACTGTGTGAAGCTATCGTCGCAGAGAACGGGGCCATCGTTTATTTTCCGCGGCGTGACAGTGTGGCCTTCCCCTTTGGCCGCATCACGCCGACCGTGTTACAACGCATCGATGCGCTCAATATTCCGATGGAACGCGGCATGGCCATCGTTGCGACCGTCGTCCCTCACGACAGCGCCATTTTGGAAACGTTGCGCAACGTCGGTGGCGGCGCCACCGTCGAATACAACAAAGGAAGCGTCATGGTGCTGCCGTTAGGCGCCACCAAGGGCACCGGCCTGCAATATGCCCTGCGCGAGCTGGGCTTTTCACCGCATAACGTTCTGGCCTGCGGGGACGCCGAGAACGATTGCAGCCTGTTCGAGATGGCAGAATACGCTGCCGCCGTCGGGAACGCGCCGCCGAGTATCAAAGCCCTTTCCGACACCGTCCTGCCTCAAGCCAACGGCAAAGGCGTACGCGCCCTGCTGGAAGATCTGCTCGAAGGGCGCTGCCAGGGTTTCCGCTCACGCCCCTACCGGCAGTTGAAACTGGGGCGCAACTTCCAAGGCGCCCCGGTACAAATCGATCCGTTCAGCTTGCTCAACCAGAATCTGAGCATCTTTGGCGCCAGCAGCAGCGGCAAGTCGTGGCTGGCGGGCCTGCTGACCGAAGAACTATTGCGCCTGAATTATCAGGTGTGTATTATCGATCCGGAGGGTGATTATCGCGCCCTGGCAGCCGGTCCGCATACCTTGCTCCTGGGCGGCTCGACGACGCCCTTGCCTTCGGTAACCGATGTGGTCAATTTCATGGATGACGGTGTGGTCAGCCTGATCCTCGATTTGTCGATGGCGCCCAACGACGAAAACGCAACCTACGTCTACGACTTGCTACAGGCGCTGCAAAGCCTGCGCGCTCGCCGCGGGCGGCCACACTGGTTCCTGCTCGACGAAGCGCAAAACTACTTCAAAGATGAAAAGTTATCCGAGCTCCTGCACGAAATGGCCCCACGCGGCGGTCTCGGGCTGGTCAGTTACCGACCCAGCCAAATCCCGTCGGATTTCCTTGCGAACATCAGCAACTGGCTGTTTACCCGCCTGAGCATGCCGGAGGACATCGAAGCCATCCACGAGCATATCAGTTGCGTCGTGGAGGAGGATATGTTCCAACAACTCCCCGAACTTCCGGTTGGGCAGGCCTACCGCTGCATCAAGAATGTAGAGCAGTGGGTGCCGCCGCCGGAAGGCGTGGTGCGCTTTCACGTTGGGCCGCGTTCTATCCCGCACATTCGCCACTTGCACAAGTATTTGCGTGCCCCCCTCCCGGCCCCCAAGCGCTTTTACTTCCACGACAGCGCCGACCATTACTTGGGCCGCTCGGCATCGAATATGTGGGATTTCTGCCAGTCGCTGCGCGACCTGCCGACAACCTCTCTACACTATCACCTGGAGCGCAACGACTTCCAGCGTTGGTTCGAAGATGTTTTAAGCGACAAAGAGCTTGCCCGGCGCGTTCAGAAGATTACCAATCGCACGCTGCCTGATGACGAACTGCGCCGCGCCCTGATCGAAGCTGTCGAAAACCGTTACCACGAGTTGGAGACGCTGGCATAATTCGAGTAAAATAAACCGTTCTTCTCTATTTTCTACTTTTCATGGAGCCGTCATGCCTACTCCTCTACGCGTACTACTGCTTGTCTCCGAAGCCGATCCCCTGGTTAAAATCGGTGGTTTAGGTGACGTGGGTGGTTCGCTGCCCCCGGCCCTGCGGAAGTTAGCAGGCGATGAAATCGATGTCCGCCTGGTAATCCCCTTTCACGGGACGATCAATTCTCACCTGTACCCTACCCGGCCGGTCATCGAGTTCGACGTGTCGCACAACAGCGGGCCGATTCACGCCCGGGTCTACGAGACCAGCCTGAACGGAGAACCCATCTACCTGCTCGGCGGCGATGCGATCCCACCCAGCGCCCCGGTCTATTCCAACGATCTGGGCTTCGATGCGCACAAGTACGTATTCTTTTCCATGGCGGCCCTGGAATTCTGCCGTGTGATGCAGTGGCAGCCCGATATCATTCACGCAAACGACTGGCACACGGCGGCAGCCATCTACGCCATCAGCCTCAGGCGGCCTTACGATACGTTTTTCCAGAACACGGCCACGATCATGGCCGTCCACAACCTGCCCTACCTGGGGATCGGCGCCAACCTGCCGCTGGCGGCCTTCGGCCTCCCACCGGCCTATGGGTCACGCCTGCCTGAGTGGGCCATCCATATGCCGCTGCCGCTTGGCTTATTGAGTGCCGATCATATCCTGGCCGTCTCGCCCGGTTATGCCAAAGAGATTTTAACGCCCGAATTCGGCTCGGGGCTGCACGAATTCCTCCAAAGCCGTAAAGACTCGGTTTCAGGTATTCTCAACGGTATCGATCTCCAACGCTGGGATCCAGCCAACGACCCGGCCCTCACAGCCAACTACGAGAGCGCCACCCTGGCGGCGCGCGCGGCCAACAAAATCGCGCTACAACAAGAGGTGGCGCTTCCTGTCGAACCGCCAGTGCCCGGAAAATCTTCCCCGGCATTGCTCTCGATCATTTCCCGCATGGACTATCAAAAAGGCATCGATCTGGCAATTGGCGCACTCACCATGCTGGCCGACCTGCCCTGGAAGGCCATTATCCTCGGCACCGGGCACTTCGAGTTGGAGGCGGCCGTGCGGACCCTGGAACAGAACATGCCCCAACGCTTACGTGCGATCATCCGTTTCGATCCATCACTCAGCCGCAGAATTTACGCCGGCAGCGATATGCTGCTGATGCCATCACGCTACGAACCCTGTGGGCTGGCCCAAATGATTGCCATGCGTTACGGTTGTATCCCCGTTGCACGCGCCACGGGCGGGTTGAAAGACACCATCGTCGACGGCCCCAAAAACGGCACAGGCTTCCTCTTTACAGAAGCCACGCCCGAAGCCATGGCCGCGGGACTGCGGCGGGCGATTCTGGCCTACGAAGATAGCCCGGGTTGGCAGCAAATGCAGCTGCGCGGAATGCAGTTCGATTTCTCCTGGGAGCGCTCGGCCAAAGAATACCTGCAACTATACAAACGGATCAAGAAATGAAAACTCGTGCTGTCATTCTTGCCGGTGGAGAAGGTTCCCGCCTGGGTGTGCTGACGGCAAAGCGCACCAAACCGGCCGTACCTTTCGGCGGCAAATACCGGATTATCGATTTTGCCCTTTCCAACTGCGTAAACTCAGGAATTTTCGACGTCATGCTCCTGGCGCAGTACCGCCCGCACTCGTTGATCGAACACATCGGCGCCGGCGGTCCCTGGGATTTGAACCGAGACTTCACCGGTGGGGTGCGCATCTATACCCCTTACAAGGGCCGCGGGCCGTCAGACTGGTACGTCGGAACGGCCGACGCCGTACAACAAAACTTTAGCTTCGTCAAAAACGGTTCACCGGACCTCGTCTTGATTCTCTCCGGAGACCATATCTACGAAATGAACTATGATGCCATGATCGCTTTCCATCGCGATCACGGGGCCGTCGTCACGTTGGCGACCATTTCGGTGCCCATTTCCGAAGCATCCCGCTTCGGCATCGTGGGCACGGATCACGAATACCGGGTAACGTCCTTCATCGAAAAACCGAGCAACCCAGCCTCCAACCGGGTCAATATGGGCGTCTACCTGTTCAACATGGACGTTCTTGACCGCGTTTTATGGGAAGACCATCACCGTAGCGATTCGTCTCACGATTTCGGCAAAAATATTTTGCCGTGCTTGATCGAAGACCAGCAGCCGGTCTATGCTTATCCTTACACCGGCTACTGGGTCGATGTCGGCACGCTCAACTCTTATTGGCAGGCCCACATGGATTTGCTCTGCGAGGGCTGCCCGTTCGACCTCAACGACCGCACCTGGATCATCCATACCCGCACCGAAGAACGCCCCCCGGTCTGGATCGCCCGCAACGCCCGCATCGAGGACAGCATGATTTGCGACGGCTGTGAAATTGCGCCCGGCGCACAAGTAATTCGCAGCGTACTGTCTCCCGGCGTACGCGTGGAAGCCGGCGCGGTGGTGCGCGAATCGATTCTTCTATCGGGCGCGGTGGTCGAAACCGGCGCCGTGGTCGAACGCGCCATCGTGGACAAACGCGCTTACCTGGGCGGCCACTGCCAGATCGGCGCACTGGCCACCGAAGGAGCGCCCCTGGTTCTGACGACCATCGGCAAGAACAGTGTGGTGCCGGCCGGTTTCATCGTCGAGCCTGGCGCCATGATCGGCACAGATGTAATCGCCAGCGATTACGACAGCCTCAACAAACGCATCCCTTCGCACACACAAATCCATACCAAGAGACCCCCATATGAATTTTAAACGTTCTTCCGGTATCTTACTCCACCCCACCAGCCTGCCCGGCCCTTATGGTATCGGCGCCATCGGCATCCAAGCTCACCGATGGATAGACTTTCTTGCCGAAGCCGGCTGCGGCCTGTGGCAGGTGCTTCCGCTCGGGCCGACCGGCTATGGCGATTCCCCTTACCAGTGCTTTTCAGCCTTCGCCGGCAACCCTTACCTGATCAGTATCGAGACCATGCTTCACGAAGGCCTGCTCAAGGGTGAGGACCTGGTCGATCAACCCAATTTCCCCGACAACTGGATCTATTTTGGCCCGGTGATCGATTGGAAAGTCAAGGTGCTCAATCGTGCGTACGAGCGCTTCCGTACGCAAACCCATTGGCAGGCGGCGCTGGACACTTTCCGCCACGAACAATCCCTTTGGCTCGACGATTTCGCCCTATTTATGGCCATCAAAGAAGCACACGGCGGCGCTCCCTGGTGGACGTGGGAAGCCGATTTGCGCGACCGCCAGGCAGATGCCCTGGCGTCTGCCCGGCAAACGCATGCCTTGGGCATCGAAAGGCAAGTCTTCCGCCAGTTCGTCTTCTTCCGCCAGTGGCAGGCGGTCCGCAACCATGCCAACGAGCACAACATTCAAATCGTCGGGGATATTCCCATCTTTGTCGCGCACGACAGCGCCGATGTGTGGGCCAATCCCGATCTCTTTTACCTGGAGGCAGACGGCCGCCCAACCGTCGTAGCCGGGGTACCACCGGATTACTTTTCCGCCACCGGGCAATTGTGGGGCAACCCCCTCTACCGGTGGGACGTACACGCCGCCCGCGGCTACGATTGGTGGCTGGCGCGCATCCGCGCCGTGCTCAACCTCGTCGACATCATCCGGGTGGACCATTTCCGCGGCTTCGCCGGTTACTGGGAAATCCCCGGCGACGCGCTCACGGCCGTTCAGGGCCGCTGGGTATCTGCACCCGGCATGGAATTCTTCCAGACCGTACGCAGTTCTCTGGGCACACTACCTATCATCGCCGAAGACCTGGGCGTCATTACCCCCGATGTCGAAGAGATACGCGACCGGTTCGAACTGCCTGGGATGAAAGTGCTGCAATTCGCCTTCTATGGCGACCCGGCAGAGCCTTCGCTGCCCCACAATTTCACGCATCCGAACTGTGTCGTGTACACAGGCACGCACGACAACGACACAAGCCGCGGATGGTTCGAGCGCGTCAGCAACACCACCGAAAGCGACTTCGCCAGCCGCTACTTGCAAGGCGCCGACGCCAACAATATCGCCTGGAAGTTGATCAACCTGGCCTGGAGTTCCGTGGCTGTTTTTGCCATCGCCCCCTTCCAGGATTTTCTAAACCTGGGCAACGAAGCACGCATGAACTATCCCGGCAACCCCAGCGGCAACTGGGTATGGCGTATGTCCTTCGACGCGCTCAATGAAAACCTGCGTAACAGCATTGCCGGAATCAACTACCTGTACAGCCGCAGCAAAGATTGAATGCATTGGCCGTGACGGACTACCTCAGGGTGGGTTGCGAAAACCGGTCGCAGTCCAGCCTGAGGTAGTTTTCCTCTGGCCGCGTACCCTCCTCGCCACTGCCTTACTTGATCAGCACGAAGTCTCCCCAGGTAATAGGCTTGGCATAGCGCCGTTCGGGCGTGTTCGAGACCATACTCTGTTGGATGCTGGTATTGGGCTTGTCGTTGTCAGAAAGCGATATGGCAAAGCCGTAGTGCTGCCATGGCTGAGGGTAAATGCCGAAAACACTCCAGGGAATTACGACCTCCATGTCATACCCGCCTTCGTAGGGCAGAGAAGCGATCGTCACTTCTTTGCGCGGGCCTTCCCGATCGAGCGGCAGCCATTGGTAGGCTTCCACGTTCAAGCCGGGTGATGGGCTTCCGGGGGAGATGCCAAGCTGGTATTCGTCCTCGTTCAATGTGTTGTCGTAAAAATCCCACTCGAGCCTTGTGTCCATGAGAATTTCCACACTATCGCCTTTGTAGAGGTGGGCCTGGGCCGCATTCTGCACGAATACATCATCGACCACATGAACGGCTACGTAAAGATAATCCTCATCCCAACCGAACATGGCGTGTCCTGAAAGGTCTTCAATCCCGCGCCAGTTCTCGATGCCAAACACCGGCGAAGCAACCAAGAACTTGGCCGACGACCATTCGTATAGATCGCCATCGATAAGGGGTGGTTCCACCAGATATGCCGCCGAGACCCCGGTCACAAGCCGAACTTCACCGGGTGCAGTGGGCAATGGGCCTGGCGTATCGGTGCGAAGGACGGGTGTAGCCGTCCAGGCAGCGGGTGAAGGCGTCTTCAATAGATGCGATAGGGCAGTAATCGTCAACGCCAGTTCGCTCGTTGGGGCGGGGGTCGGCAGGCGCGAAGCAAGGTTACACGCCAGGATCGACCCGATGACGATAACGGCCGGAAAGACTGCCGGTCCTTTTTTCATAACCAACCTCCAAAACACGGTTATTATACCGAAGGCACTCACTTGTCACACCTTACAATCCGTTGTATAGTTATCACCAAAAAGCGAATTCTTTATTTTCCAACCGACAAAGTTGCAAGAAAGCCTCCATGCCTGCTTACACTTACGAACACCCCCGGCCCGCATTAACCGTCGATCCCGTCATTTTCACCTTACGCGAAGAGAAATTGCAAGTGCTCCTGGTCCGCAGGGGTGAAGAACCTTTTCTTGGAAGGTGGGCGTTGCCGGGTGGTTTTGTGCAAATCGACGAATCGCTTGAAGACGCCGTCTTGCGTGAACTGGAAGAGGAAACCGGTCTAAGGGCAACCTATATCGAACAACTCTACACCTACGGTGACCCGAACCGTGACCCGCGCGGGCGCGTTGTCACCGTGGCCTATTTTGCCCTCATCCGGGCCGATGCCCCCCTCCGTCCAGAAGGCGGCAAGGATGCAGCCCAGGCCCACTGGTTTCCCATCGACGGTTTACCTTCTCTGGCCTTCGACCACGACGAAATCGTTACCTATGCGCTGCGCCGCCTGCGCTACAAGCTTGAATACACGGCCGTAGGTTTCGAACTGCTGCCGGCCGAGTTCACCTTGAGCGAGTTACAGTACACCTACGAAATCATCCTGGGAGAAAGCCTCGATAAACGCAACTTCCGCCGGCGCATCCTCGATGCCCATGTGATCGAACCGACCTCCCATATGCGCAGCGGTGAAGGCCGCCCGGCACGCCTGTATCGCTACCGCGCCGATGCCGTTGCCGAGGTCAAGGCCCGACGGTTGTTTCCCTAGCAGCCTGTCGGAGAAGACTTCGGAAGTCTTAATCTGAAAGCAAGGGGGTCGACGCACTATATCGCAGAAGCAGGCGTCGTCTACTCTTGTGGAAGTGCATCGCACCTGTCGGCGGCACTTTACAGACAGTCTCCAAGACATTTAACGAAACAACAAAACAGCGTGTTTTGGCTGGACGATCCAAAACACGCTGTTTTTGATTATTCGTTTGACTGTTGGGTTTGGTTGTTGTATTAAAACAACACCCCGCCGTGCCGTGTACAGTAAGGTTCTGAACCTGCCTTCGCAGGTTTGGCCCCTCCCGGAGAGATCCGCCTTGGCTCAAGCCTATCGCGTCACTCACGCAAGATCGGGACCATAGATAAGAGTGTTGGCTCAGGACCGGATGGACTGCACACCTGCACAGCAGGGTTATGCTTCTTATACCATAAAAAACGGGGCATGAGTAGGTACTGCCCTTAAATTCTAATCTACCGGTAACGTGAAGTGCAAGATACGGTGGTTACCGCTATCCACGACCCACAGTTCGTTATCGGAGGTTGCAGCGATGCCCGTGGGCAGATTCATGGCCGCCAGGTCTGAGCCAAAGATGCCCCAGTAACGCACCAACTCGCCTGTGGTGGTGTACTCGATCACGCGGGAAGTGTCGGGGTCCGTGATGAAAACGTGCCCGTTGCCATCCACGGCAATGTATGGGTAGTTGGAAATCCCTTTCCCATACCAGCCGTCGACATCCCACTTGGTGACCGGTGCCAGCCCCTGTCCACCGAGCGATTGCAGCGATTGGATACGCTGGTTCCAGGTATCGACCACAAAAACAAGCCCGTTCTGATCGACAGCAAGGCCGACCGGCTCGTCGAACTGGCCTGCGCCATAACCGGCTTCGCCAAGCTGGGCAACGAACTCGCCGTTCTCGTCATAAACGATGACACGTTTGTTTCCGGTGTCGGTAATATAAACCAGGCCGTTTTTGTCCACAGCAATCCCGCGCGGGCCATAGGTGCCAAAGGGATCTTCCACGCTTTGGCTGATGCCATAGCCCCACGTCGTCACGAATTTACCCTCCGCGGTGAACTTTTGTACACGGTGATTCCAGGTGTCGGCCACGTAGACGGATCCATCCGGCCCCACGGCGACGTCCCAAGGCTCGGAGAAGGTGCCTTCGGGTGCGTTGCTGTCGGCCGCCGGAGATTGTTGGCCCCAAACGTGAAGCAGCTCACCGTCCGGGGAGAAATGTTGAATGCGATGATTTCCCGTGTCGGCAACGTACAGGCTGCCATCGTCGGCCAATGCCATGCCGCGCGGGTTATTGAGTTCGCCTGGCTGTGCGCCCATCACGCCAAACGCCAGGTCGGCGCGCAACTGAATTTCTTTTTTCTCGTCCAGGCCGATCATGCTGCTGCTGAGGTCTTCCAACGTCACCGGCGCAGCACCGTAATCCCACAACTGCGCAGCGATATCTTTACGCACGTAGAGGCGCATTTTGGCCGCTGGGGACCAGTTTTGCAGGCTCATATCGATCGGATACCCCTTGAGCGTCGAAGTGACCTGCGCATACTTGGTGTAATCACGATACCACCAAATATCGAAGAGCGCCGCCCGCAGTTCTGGGTTCGAGAACGCTTCCCAGTAACGCTGCGGTGTCATGTCGAAATAATCCTGGTTCGGCCACCAGATACGGTTGTATTCGAACTTCTCGAAGGCCTTGCCCACAATCGGCTCGATCTTGCTGAAATTGGCGTCGCCGATCAAAATCAACGGATAGTCGCGCAGGTCTCGTGTGGGGCTTGCGCCGTAATAATGTTGATTCGGATAATCACGCAGATACCACCAGTAGGGATACGTGGTCTCGTTGTCGAATGCGACCTGCACGTCCAGCCCGCCCGTGGTGCGCCGCGAGATTTCTTCGATTTGCGCCAGGGCAATCTTCACCCCTGGCGCAGAATGGGCGTACACCAAAAGCTCGGTGGCCTTGTCGTAGTTGACGTACGAAGCCAGGAACGCCGAACGGGCGGTAACCACGCCCAGGAAGGCAAACACGGCCAGAATCACCAGCCGGGCCACCTGGACGCCCTCCCAGCCTTGCAGCAGGCGAAACAGCCCGATCCCGCTGGCCACGGCAACCACCAGCGCGGTGAGAAACGTCGCCGTGCTCTGCAACTGGGCCAATTCCTGCCCCTGGAAGGGCGGGTTGGAGACCCAGGCGCCGATCGCCCCTGAAGCGCTGACGACGAAGACGGTCAGGACCAGCAGGAGCAAGGGCCAACCCTGCTGGCGCAGGCCCGCCCAGTCGGTGTTTTCGATCACCTGGCCCAGGAACCAGCCGGTCAGCAAAATCAACGGCAGGGCGATGTGCACGGTCAGCCACGGCATTTTCTCACCGGCATACGAGAAGGCTAGCAGACTCGCCACGCACCAGAAACCGACCAGTGGAATCGCCGGCACGGCTTCACGTACGAGGGTCAGGCCCTCATCGACCAGCGTCTTTGGCTCAGTTTCTTCCGCGGGGAATGTGAGCAGCGACGCACGGCGAACGAGAAGGTAGCCCGCCGCCAGCAAACTGCCCAAGGCGGGCAAAAACTCGTAGAAGGGAATCTGCACCAAGGCATAATAGTATCCGGGCTGGCTGCCGCGATTCACGCCCTGCTGTTCCAGCCAGTAGCCCAGGCCGCCGATGATGCCGGTGAAGAAGCCCTGCCCGTTCGTAAAGAAAGTCGTGTAGAAGACGACAAACACGCCGTAGAACAACGCCGCATTCGCCAACCACAGACGCGGATTCCACCCAACGCCCAGGCCGACGGCCAATGCCGAAAGCGGGATCAGCACAATGGCAGATTTCACCATACCGATCAGCGAATAATCGGTCGGCGTGCTGATGGTTTTGATCAGAAAAGCTGCGAGGGTGGGCAAGAACAGGGTGATCGCCAGGATGAGCAAATCCAAGGAACGCTCACCCACCTGCGGCGGCCAGAACTGAACCAGCAGCTTCATCGCGTAACGGCCAACGAAGAACAGAACAACGGCAACGCCGATCGGCAGGAGCAAGACGAGCAAGAAATTCAACACGTCCATCAGGCGATCGGTCCAGACGATGGTAACGCCGCTGACCGGCTGTAATGCGCTGATCAGGGGACTTTCGGGCTGGAGGGTCTTGCCATAGGCAACCGCAGCCGCGAGCAGCATCGGAATACCCACCAGGGCAAGCATGAACTTCCACACGTGCCGGGCATCTTTTTCGGTATCCATCTGTCCGTTCATCAGGTAAAAGATGGCCGCAAGCAGAGCCAGGCCGGCCAGGCCCAGCAAAACATACAGGATAATATCTTGCGGCGTTGTCGAAGCCACCGCCAGAGCCGCCGCATCGGCTGCCTGGGCATCCGAATGTCCCAGCACTTTTACAGCGCCCCCCGCACCGGCCAGGGCAAGGGCAGCCACAAGAGAAACCAGAAAGCCCGTACGCGCCGCCGGGTTCGGCCAGGGCTGCGTAAGGATCCGGATGACGAAGTACAGCGCCAGGAAAATCAGCAACTCTGCCACGTACATATAGGCAGTCTCTTTGGTAGCAAAGTGCAGGGTGATCGAGCCGGTCAGCCAGAGCAAATAGCGCGCCCGGCCTGTCTCCAGATAGCGCAGCGTCGCCCACAACATGATCAGCCCAAACAAGACGACAAAGGCCTCGTTACGCACGTAACGCCCGTAGTAAAGCATATAAGGTGAGATGACCAGTAGCAAGGCAGCCACCAAGGCCCCCGCCCTGCCCAGGTAACGCCGGAAAACCCACAGGATCGCCACGCTGGCGATGCTGAAGAGCACGGCCGGAATACGCGCCGCCGTATCGCTGTCGTTAAACAGGAAGTAAGCCAGCGCCACCAGATGGAACTGAAGAGGCCCGTGTGTTACAGGATCGTGACTGTAACCGTTGCCTTTATACAGCAACCACGAATAGTACACGTGCGAGTTTTCATCGTGACTCATAACCCGCGGCTCGAGCAGATAAAACCGCGTGACGACCGCCAGCAGCACGATGATCCCAAAAATGATCAACTCCCAACTAAGGTGAATTTGCCCCAGGGGAGAGCGATCGAGCCACGCAGGGCGCTTTTCGGTGGTGATTTCCATGTCAACTCCTCGATGCAAAGTATCGGTCCTCGAAGGCTTCCGATTTTTTCGATTGGTTCAAAAGCCGCCACTTTTCGGCAGCGGGCTAGGGGAATAGAGTCCTCGTTCTCAGCAGCCGCCAATCTTCGCCGGTTGGCGGTGCGAGGGGCGTGGGCAAGGGCCTGGGATGGGTGTCGACCGCCTCGCCGCTCACGACGGCCGTGCCGGGCGTGGCTGCCGGATTGACGTGCGGGGCAGCCAGGGCCGTTGTATAAACGGGAGAAGCGTCAGGCTGAAAACGCAACATCCCCAGCAAAGTCCCCAGCACAAGCGCCAGGACGGCCACTGCGCTAAGGCGGGAAAGGATGGTTACGACCACCGGCTGGCGCCGCGCCGGGCGGGCCACTTGCTGCACCAGGCGGCGGTAAAGCGTCCGGCGCACCGGGCTGCCGGCGCTAAAATCCAGGTGAGACAAGTGTTGCTCGAGTTCATCATCTGCTGCATCGTCAGGAAGCGCTCCGAGCAAACTTTTTCTTTCGATATCTGCTTTCTCCAGCGAAGTTTTTGTGGTTCTCATGCTTTTAACAACACCCTCAGTTTACCCAGCGCCCGATGGAGAATAACGCCCACGTTGGCTTCACTCAGGCCGGTCATCTCGGCAATGCGCCGGTTGGTACAGTGAGCGCCGAATTTCAAGCCCAGCAGATCGCGCTCGCGGCCATCCAGTGTTTGCAGGGCCGCAAATAAAGCCTGGCGGGTCTCTTGCGACAAGAAGGCTTCCTCAGGCGTATCGTCGCCGCCGGCCCGGTCACGGCCATCATCCAAAGAGACACAGGCGTGCCGCCGTTCAAAGCGATAGTGATTGCTGACGGTGTTGCGGGCAATCCCTAACAACCAGGCACTCAGCGAACCTCGGTCCGGGCGATATTCGTTCAGGTGCGACAGGGCCAATTCGAACACATTCGAAGTCAGGTCGTCGGCCGTCGCCACATCACCGCAGCGGTAGCAGATGTAGTTGTAAACCTGGGGAAAATAGGAATCGTAAGACGCCAAAAACTCTTCCGGGGTCAGGGCACTTTCTTGCGAAAAGCCTACTTCACCAGAAGCGATGACGCTATCCATGGTATTGAACGGTGATGACATTCTACGTTAAATACACCAAAACTCAAAAAGTATTACAAAATGCCTGGGTCAATCTTCAGCCAAAACAATGATGCGGTCTGTCTCGGCAAAGGTGACCATCTGCGCCTTATCCGGATTGACGACGACGCCATAGCCGGCGGACGGATCGTTGGCCTGTGCGCGCAGGCGATACCCCAGGGCGACCTCCCTGCGGCGGCAGGCTGCATCCAATACCGTATAGAAGTTTACGGGTTGTCCCAAGATGACATAATCGCCGGCCGGCTTCAGGTAAAGTTCTACCCCGACTGGATCGAATAAATCGTCGAAGATAGCAACAAGGACCTTGTTCTCGGCAATTTGCGCCATCATCAAGCTGACCAGTTTTTCGCTGACGATGAAATCATCGGCCCGCGTGATGTCGGCCAATTCACGGTTGTGCGTGTCGAGCATCTCGCTGACGATGGCAAAGCCTTGCGAACCCTGGTTGGCAATATCCCGCAGGTGAAGCAGCGTGATCAGCGTGCGCGCATCGGCGTCCTGCGGCGCAAGCCTGTCGGAGTCGCTCAGCACGATGACGTGATCGTAACCAGAGACATTCAAGCCATCGAGCACCCGCCGATCGGTTGTATCGGCCGATTGGTAGGTTACGGTCTGATTTTGGGGCAAGTCGAAGCGGCATGCGCTTGCCATTGCGGCTTCGTCGACATCGGCAACCACCATCACCGCCGAGCCTGGCGCGGCATAGTCACCCAACTCGCGCACGATGACCGGCGCACGCCGGTTCCAGCCCAAAATCAGGGTACGTTCACTGCGGAACGGGTCTGCCTGACGTGCGACAACGGCTGCCTGGTCGACTCCATCGCGGCCGGCGCCTGAAAGCACGATCGTGTCGTCATCTTTCGAGATGGCAATCACACGGTCGCCGGCCTTCAGGCGGGTATCCATCGGCGGGTTGAGCTGCACACGCCCATCGGCATACTGAAGCCCCATCACCGCCGACTTTTTATAACAGAACAGCACCTCGGCAAACGTTTTTCCGGCAAGGGAAGGTTCTTCCTTGACGTAAATTTCGTCGCCGCTGAAGTCCAACAACTCTGTATAAACCACCGAAAGCCCCGACTGCCGGCAGGTCTGGGCAACGATACGGGCGATCAGATCGTCGGTCAAGATCAACTGCGCCTCATTCCGGCCGACCATCCGGGCCACGGCCAGGTTCCTGGGATTACGAATCTCGGCCACGATATGGTAAGGCTCCGGGCGTCGATCGGGATTGTTCATAATCGCCAGGATGATCTTGATCGTATGGCTATCCGCATCTCGATCCGTATCCGGGGACAAAATAATGATGGCGCGCGCATCCGGCAGGTTGACAATCTCCAAATCGTTCAGATCGATGGGGTTGCCCGTCCGGCAGACGATATGCGTTCGCCCGGTGCGGCCGACCTTCTGGCGGATTTCGTCCTCCATTTCCACTTTGTCTTTCTCCCCCAGGATGACGATACAACTCGACTTTTGATTCTCGTTGGCGATCACCAACTCGGAAACGATAGCAAATACCTGCGACGACCAACCCAAAATAACGGTGTGGTTACGTTCGACCACGATGGAGCGGCCTTTGCGCAGTTCTTCGAGCTTCGCCTCGACGCCGTTGGTCAGCACACCGATCAGAGTGGCAATAATGAACACCCCCCCAATCGTCACCACAAACATCACCATGCGGAAGCCCCAACCGGCATCACTGCCCATCGTGCCCGCGTCGAGCGTACGCATCAAGGCTTCCCAGGCCGCCTCCACAAAAGAAAGCCCATCGCTGCCATCAGGCGCCAGGGCTTTTCCACCGAGGGTAAGCACCAGGCCCGCGCCCACGATAATCAGCAGCGAAAGCCCCCCCAAACCGATCACCAGGGCAGTGGTGCCTTTGGCCATGTAGTTATCGAACCCATAACGCAGGCGGTCGCTCCATGAGAACTTCCTCGGGGGCATACGCCTCTCTCCTTCTTGCTACACAATCAAGCCGTTTTCTTGACTCTGCGCGTCCGAGGGCCGGGTTTATCGCTCCGTGACGGCCGGCCCTTCTCCCTTTTTCCGGCCGGTTTCGCCGCAGGCCGTTCGCTGCGGCGGCGAACGGCACCGCTGCCGTGCGGTGATCCGGCGGCCGGCTTCCGCCCGGCGGCGGGGCGCGGCCGGGCAGCCGGCGCTTGCAGTTCCTTGATTTCTTCCGGCGTCAGATAGCGCCATTCGCGCGGCTTGAGGCTGCCAAGCCGGAGCGTGCCGATGCGCACGCGGATTAACTTCACGACAGGCAGGCCAATGCTGGCGCAGGTTTCTCGAATCTGGCGCTTGCGCCCTTCGCGCAGGATGACGTTCAGCCAGGCGCCCTTGCCTTGCAGCCGCGCGACTTTGACGTCGGCAGGAGCGGTGCGCTCTCCGTCTTCGAGCACCACCCCGTGCCGAAAGGCGGCCAACTGCTTGTCGTCAGGCTGCCGGGCAACAAGCACCTTGTACTCTTTCTGGTGCCCGTAACGGGGATGCAATAAACGATGGGTCAGCTTGCCGTCGTTGGTGAGTAAAATCAAGCCTTCACTATCCAGATCGAGGCGTCCCACCGGGTACAGCGTGCCTTCGGCCTCCACCAGATCGCGCACGGTCGGGCGCGGATCGGGCGCTTCGACGGCTGAAAGCACGCCGCGCGGTTTGTGTAGGGCAATATAGACCAACGGTTCTGCAGCGGGAATGGCAGTGCCGTCGACCGTGATCGTGTCTGTGGCCGCATCGGCCTTTTGTCCCAAAACGGCAATCTGGCCGTTGACGCGCACGCGGCCGGCAGTGATGAGGGTTTCGCAGGTTCGGCGAGAGCCAAACCCGGCATGAGCAAGGATTTTTTGTAAGCGTTCTTCCATAGCCGACTATTATAACTGATAGCCCAAGCAAACGGCTTTTTGCAAAAACCTGCCCACATTTCAGCACCTCTTCTACCGCACTTTTCTGGTATAATCCACGGTCGCTGACTAGACCTGCCCGTGGCACCACTTAACGCAAGGCTACCGGCATGGAGACCTGCCAGAAATATTTTTGTTTAGGAGAAGCAGACGTCATGTCACTGGATAAAGAAACCAAAAGCAAGTTGATGGGCGATTACGCCCGCCACGAAGGTGATACCGGTTCCCCTGAGGTGCAGATCGCCGTACTGACGACCCGCATCACGCAACTGACCGATCACCTGCGCGTGAACAAAAAGGACGAATCATCGCGTCGTGGGCTGCTCAAACTGGTCGGCCGCCGCCGTCGCCTGCTGGCGTATGTGCGCCGCCACGAGTACCAACGCTACGTGGCCCTGACCGATCAACTCGGCATCCGCCGTAAGTAACCGTTCCGTTCAAACTGAGTAGATGGTGGAGGTTTCGCCATCTACTCCTATTTTTATCGTGATGATGCTGGGGGAGCGCAAACCGGTTCGGGCTTTTTCGGCCACACCCAGTTTGTCACCCAGCGCTATCGTTTGATCGTCCATCCTGGTCGGGAATTGAATCATGGTCACGAGCATCCGTCCAACAAATCCGCTCGCAGCCATCCTTCAGTCCCTGACTGGGTGGGAAAACAAAACAGGAGATTTTTTATGAAACCCGAAGCCAAGACTTTTCAGGCTGTATTGGGAACGGGCGAACATGCCCGCACCATTCTCTTCGAAACGGGACGCCTGGCCGCGCAGGCCGGCGGCGCCGTTACCGTGCGCCTGGGCGATACCGTGGTGTTCGCCGCCGCTACCATGGGCGGCGTACGCGAAGGGATCGATTTTTTTCCACTGAGCGTGGAATACGAAGAACGCATGTACGCCGGTGGGCGTATCCCCGGCTCGTTCTTCCGCCGCGAAGGCCGCCCGGCCGAAGAAGCCATCCTGACGGCCCGCCTCACCGACCGCCCGCTGCGGCCGCTCTTCCCCAGTGACCTGCGCAATGAAGTACAGGTGTTGATGTATTCTTTTTCGACGGATGGTGAAAACCCGATCGATGTATTGTGCATCAACGCCGCTTCGACGGCGCTGATGATTTCCGACACTCCGTGGAACGGCCCGGTCGGCGCGGTGCGCATCGGCCGCCTGAACGGCGAGTTCATCATCGACCCCACCTACGCCCAAATGGCCGAATCCGACCTCGACCTGCGCATCGCCGGCACGCGCGAAGCCATCCTGATGGTGGAATGCGGCGCCAAAGAAGTCCCGGAAGATGTGATGGTCGCCGCCCTCTCGTTCGGCCACCAGGCAATTCAGCCGCTGCTGGACGTGCAGTACGAAATGGCCGCGCAGCTAGGCAAGGCCAAACGCGAATATCCTTCCTTTGCGCTGCCGGAAGACGTCGTCGAAGGCGTGAAATCCCGGGCAGAATCTCGTCTGAACCAAATTTTGGACGAATCGCACGGCAAAGTGGAACTCTACACGTCGGTAGACAGCCTCGAAGCGGACATCCTAACGGCTCTGCTTGTCCCCAACGAAGCGGGCGAACTGCCGTACACAGAAAAGCAAGTCAAAGACGCCTTCCATGAAGTCTACAAGCTCGTCGTACGCCAGCGCATTCTCGAACGCAACCTGCGCCCCGACGGACGTAGCCTGAAAGAAGTACGCCCGATCTGGGGTGACGTGGGGATTTCCCCCCGCGCCCACGGGTCCGGCTTGTTCACCCGCGGCGAAACGCAGGTGCTTACCCTGGCCACCCTCGGAACCCCAAAAGACGCCCAGGAAATCGACAGCCTGACGCCAGTCAGCGAAAAGCGCTACATGCATCACTACAACTTCCCGCCTTTCTCCACCGGCGAAGTCCGCAACCTGCGCGGGCAGTCTCGCCGCGAGGTGGGACATGGCGCGTTGGCCGAGCGGGCGCTGGTTCCGGTCATCCCTTCGGCAGCCGAATTCCCCTACACGCTGCGCCTGGTTTCTGAAGTCTTGTCCTCCAACGGCTCCAGTTCGATGGCTTCGGTTTGCGGCTCGACCCTGGCGCTGATGGACACCGGCGTGCCGATCAAGGCACCGGTGGCCGGCGTTGCCATGGGCCTGATTTCCGACGGCGAACGTTACGCCGTTCTGACCGACATCCAGGGCCTGGAAGACCACCTCGGCGATATGGACTTCAAGGTCGCCGGGACCGACAGCGGCATTACCGCCCTGCAGATGGACATCAAGATCGGCGGCCTGACGACCGAAATCATGTCCGAAGCCCTGGCCCAGGCGCGTGAAGCTCGCCTGTTCATCCTGAGCAAGATGCTCGACATCATCCCGCAGGTGCGCCCCGAGCTGAAGAGCCATGCGCCGCGCATCATCGTGGTCAAGATCCCGGTCGACAAGATCGGCGCCGTAATCGGCCCGGGCGGCAAAATCATCCGTGCCATCCAGGAAGAAACCGGTGCGACGATCGATATCCAGGACGACGGATCGGTCTTCATCGCCACCAACGACGGCGAAAGCGCCCGCATGGCCGTCGAACGCGTCGAAGAATTGACCGATACCCCCGTGCCGGGGCGCATCTACACCGGCAAAGTCGTCCGCATCACCGACTTTGGCGCTTTCATCGAAATCCTGCCCAACGTGGATGGTCTGGTGCACATCTCGCAGCTCGACAGCGTGCGCGTCAACCGCGTGGAAGACGTGGTCGGCATGGGCGATGAAGTGACGGTGATGGTCACCGGCATCGATCCGCAAGGCAAGGTACGCCTCTCACGCCTGGCCGTTCTGGAAGGCTGGACGCTCGAAGAAGCCATCGCCAACGACCGGCCCGGCGGGCCGCGTTCCGGCGGCGGTGAGCGCCGGCCCGGTGGGGGTGGCGAGCGCCGTTCCGGCGGCAGCAGCCGCTACGGCGGCGGGCGTGGCGGAGACCGCGGCGGTGGAGATCGGGGAAACGATCGCCACCGTTGATCGTGTCATATTTTGCCGTGACAGGCACCCACCGATTCGTGCCTGTCACGTTATCTCACTTGGAGGCTGTGAAGAAGCATGAAACAATATCGCACGTTGCTCGTGATTGTCGTAATCGTCGCCCTGGCCCTGTGGGTCGTGCTGGCCGACCGGGTCGGTTTCGGGGATGTGACCCGCGAAACCACCACCCGCCTCGGCCTCGACCTGGTTGGCGGCGTACAGGTGCTGCTCGAAGGCGAGATTCCTGAAGGAATGAGCGCTGCCGAACAGGACACCGCCATGAATACGGTGCGTACCATCGTCGAAAACCGCGTCAACGGCCTGGGCGTCAGCGAAGCCGTGGTCGTGCGGGCCGGGGACAAGCGCATCGTCGTCGAACTGCCGGGCGTCGAAGACCCCGAACAGGCGCGCGAGACCATCAAGCAAACCGCCCTGCTCGAGTTCGTCGACATGTCCAGTATCCCCCAGTCGCAAGCGTACGAGATGCAGTTGAGTGGCGTACAAATCGCCACCGACTACAATCCGGGCAACGAAATTACAGCTACCGCAACGATGACCAACACCGGCGTTATCTGGCACACCATCATGACCGGCGCACACGTCAAAAGCGCCGGCGTGACCACCAACCAGTCCGGGCAGTATGAAGTCGCCTTCGAATTGAACAATGAAGGGTCGCAGATTTTCGGGGACTTCACTGCATCGCACACCGGCCAGGTGCTGGCGATCGTGCTCGACAAGCAGATCATCTCGGCGCCGACGATCAGCAATGCCATCCTGGGCGGGCAAGGTGTGATCACCGGCAAGTTCACCTACGATGAGGCGCAGACGCTGGCCGTGCAAATCAGCTACGGCGCCCTGCCCATTCCGCTCAAGGAAGTGGAAACGCGCACGATCGGCCCCAGCCTCGGCCAGGATTCGCTCGACAAGAGCCTCGTCGCCGGCATCATCGGCTTCGTGATCGTGATTTTGTTCATGGGCCTTTACTACCGCCTGCCGGGTGTCGTAGCCGACATTGCCATCATCATCTACGCCATCCTGACTTTTGCGCTGTACCAGTACATGCCGGTGGTGTTGACGCTGCCCGGCATCGCCGGCTTCTTGCTGAGCACCGGCAGCGCACTGGACGCCAACATCCTGATCTTCGAGCGCATGAAAGAAGAATTGCGCGAAGGGCGTTCGCTGCAGCAGGCGATTCGCCTGGGTTGGGACCGAGCCTGGCCGTCGATCCGCGACTCGAACATCGCTACCCTGATCACCTGCACCATTCTCTATTTCTTTGGCAGCACGTCAGGCGCAACGATCGTCAAGGGCTTTTCGATCACGCTGCTGGTGGGAATCTTCGTCAGCCTCTTCACGGCGATATTCGTGACCCGCAACTTCCTCACCCTGGTATTGACCACCTTCAAACCGGCCAACCTGCAGCGCTGGTTTGGGATTTAGGAGTTCTGCACCATGAATATTCTTGGTAAACGCTACGTGTTTTTCGTCATCTCGCTGCTGATTATCATTCCCGGGCTGGCGTTGGCCGTCTACCCGGGCCTGCAGCTTTCCATTGACTTCACCGGCGGCAGCCTGCTCGAGGTCAAGCTCGCCTCCGGCGAGTTGCCGCCTTCGGAAGAGGTCACCAGCATCTATGAAGAGTTCGTCGCTGGAAATGTCCAGGTGCAGACAACAAGCAGCGGCAGCCTGCAAATACGCTCCGCCGAATTGCAAGGCGACCTCCACAAGCAGATCGAAGCCCGCATGGCCGAGAAGTTCAACAGCGAGGTGATCGAGCTGCGCTTCGAAACGGTGGGCGGCACGGTGGGCGCCGAAGTCACTCGCAGCGCCGTCATCGCAGTGGCCGTGGCGGCCCTGCTGGTCGTTTTCTACATCGCCTGGGCCTTCAAGGGGTTATCGCACGCCTTCCGGTACGGCATGTGCGCCATCCTGGCCATGCTGCACGATATTGCCATCGTGATCAGCCTGGGTTCGCTTGGGGGGATACTCTTCGGCTGGCAGGTCGATGCCCTCTTCCTGACCGCCCTGCTGACCGTGATCGGCTTCTCGATTCAAGACAAGGTGGTGGTGTTCGACCGCATTCGTGAGAACTCCGGCATCTACCGCCGCCTGCCGTTCGAGGCGTTGGTCAACCACTCGGTAGTGCAGACGCTGCAGCGCTCGATCAACACCCAGTTGATGACGGTCGAGTTCATGCTGCTCTCGCTGGCCCTCTTCGGCGGCGTGACCCTGCGCGAATTTGCCATCATCCTGCTCGTCGGGCTGTTCAGCGGTACGTACTCGTCCATTTTCATCGCCTCGTCGGCGTTGGTGGTATGGGAAAACCGCGAATGGAAGAACTGGTTTGGCCGCGGCAAGCAGCAGCAGGCAGCCGAAAGCATTTGAAATCCCGCCCGGTGATTCATCGCCGGGCTAACCCGTAGCACCGGATCGATCACAGGCATCCGGTTGCACCCCAAACCCCAAAGTGCCCCTGGAAATCCAGGGGCACTTTGGGGTTTGGGGATCACTGCACTTAACCGTGATTGAGCTTTCTCCCATTCCCCCTGGCCCTGCGAACCAAAAGGTTCGCAATTCCCGCTGGGGCGGGACCGGGGATGGGGGGAATCCACAGTTAAATGTGGCGGATGCAGCGGCCTCGGCGATGCCGGCAAACGTTGGCCCCGGCCCGGTTCTTCGGCCGTTCCGAAGCTGTCTGAAAATAGGGTGCGACGCACTTCCATAGGGGTAGATGACGCCTGCTTCCAGCCGGCAAAGTGCGTCGCACCGGACAGTCTCTTAGGGTTGCGACGCCTCGACGGCCAATTGGTAGTCGGTGCCGCTGCCGTAACGGCCGTAGGCTTCGTAGATCAGCCAGTAGTAGGTTCCGCTCGCCCAGCCGTGCGTCCACCGCAAACGTGTGCGATGGCTGCCGTCGGGCACGCCTTGCAGGTCCAGGTATTGGCATTCACTGTCATAGAGCCGCAAAACGGGCGTTGCCCCGGCGCCGGCCGTCACGTCGACGGTATAGTCGGTACCCCGGACCGCTTCGAAGCGATACCAATCGGGGTCGACTTCCTTGTCGAAGTCATCGCGGTAGGTTTTTTCGAAGGACGTAACGGCGTAGGCCTCCCGGCACAGGTCGGGCGCATCGTCGAGCAGCACCACCGGCGGCCACTCACGAATACCCAGGGGCAGAAAGGCGTTGTAAGTAGCGGCAAATACATGGACCAGCACGGAGGCGGTATCCGTACCACCGTGGCCATCCGAAACGGTATAGTTGAAGGTGTCTTTGCCGACGTAGCCTTTGGGGGGCGTATAACGAACGCGTGCGCCATCGGCAGCCGCTGTGCCGTGAAGGGGTTCGCTGACTGCGGCTACCGTGAGCGCATCGGCGTTGGGGTCGGTGTCGTTGGCGAGGACGTCGAGCACGTTTTCACCGGCATTGTCGGCGTTGAGGCTATCGTCGTTGGCGCTTGGCGCCAGGTTGGCGACCGTTACCACGGCGCTGCTGCTGTTGTTGGCCTTGTCGGCCTCGTTCGTCGAGTTGGCCAGCGTGGCCGTATTGGTGAAGGTAACGCCGGCAGCATAACCCCGGCGCAGCGTGGCCTGGACCGTGATCGCGCCGCCCTGGCCGGGTTTGATCTCGGCCACCTGCCAGGTGTGCGGGTCCGTGCCCGTCAGGGTGACGGCAACGCCGCTGCCCTGCCAGGTGATGTTTTCCAGTTGGGCGGGGAAGGCGTCACGGATCGTCACGCCCGCCGCAGGAATGTGGCCGTCGTTGCGGAAGGACAGGGTATACGTCACCACCTGCCCCGGGGCGACAGGCGCCTGCGGCGTGACCTGCTGGCCGATGGCCAGGTCTTGCAGGCTGAGGCCCCAAAGCTCGAGGCCGTGGGCCTGATCGCTGCCGGTAAAGAAGAGGATGTCGTTGGCGACGACGAAGGGAGGGCTGGTAACAGTACGCGAGTTTACGGCAGGAACACCTTCGCTCACCCTGACCGTGCCAGCCTCCGTACCGTCGCTTTTCCACAAATCTGGCGTGCCGCGATTGACATCCATAACGGTGAAAAAGTATAAGCCATGGCTAGCCGTAAACACCGAAAGATATCCAACCGGCTCGACATCTTTGATGCGAACGGTGCCGGCCTCCATACCGTCGCTGCGCCACAACGCCGTTTTTCCGCCAGAGCCGTTTGCGCGAAAAATCAACTTCCCATCCAGGCAAAAGGCATAACTGGGGAAAGAGCCGGTTGTCCCCGGGTAGATATCTTTGACGCGTTTCGTGCTCAGGCCGGTCCCGCTCGTAACCCATAACTCATATCCCGTTTGACTATCGGCAGCCGTAAAAAATAGCAAGCCATTACAAGGCGTTAAAAGCGAACCGGTCGCGCCGCTGCCAATGCCCGGATCGATATTGGTTACCCGCTCGATCGACGCAACCGTCCCGCGCGTCTTCCAGATTTCTACGCCGTAGGTGTCATCCTTGGCAAAAAAGAAAACTGTGTCGTTGAGATATGCCAGCCTTGCCGGAGAAACGACCGATGTATACCCGCCAGAAGGCTTTTTGAGTATGATCGTACCCGACGGCGTACCGTTGCTGATCCATAAACCACTTTCATTACTAATCTTGCTGGTCCCGACAAAATATAACTTCCCATTCATGTTAGCAGGCTCGCGCAATGAAGAAAAATCGCCAAGCCAAATCGTCCCGGCCGCCGTGCCATCGCTGCGCCATAACTCATAAGTCTGCCCTTTTTCATCAGGAGGCGGAGGAATAATTACCAGAAAGAACAGCAAGCTATCGACCGCAGCCAAACTGGTAAGGGCTACACCCTGACCCGGATAGAACTGTTTGATGCGCGCCGTTCCATTTACAGTGCCATCACTCCACCACAGTTCATTCCGTTCTTCCTTTCCATTCGTCTTCGAGGCAACCGAAAAGAAGAGTTTATCATTGAGCACCGTCAGGGAACTCGGGGCATAACTGATGTTTTCGTCAAAATCCTTAAAGATCAGCGTGCCAGCAGCCGTGCCGTTGCTTTGCCATAAGCTGATGCCGTGAAGGCCGTCACTGGCGGTGAAGAAGAGCCGGTCATCGAACAAGACAAGGTTACGTACAGTAGAAGCGTCCCAGACGGTTGAAGGATTGATATCCTTGACCAGGAAAGGCTGCACGGCCGCCTGTGGCCCGGCCTGCGCCGGTTCGGAGGCGGCCGGCACCCCACCACCGGCCAAGAAGGCAAGCAAAAGGAACACAAAAAGCAAATGTTTCATGGTTTTTTCTCCCTGGATGAATTTCTTTGTATAGATGTACCCAAACCTTGGGCGCAAGTATACCCGACAAAGCCGGATTTCGCCAACTGTTCAGACAGCTTTCTTTCTGGTGTCGGCGGCTTTTACAAGAAAATAAGGCTCTCCCCGCTTCGCCGGGAAAGGAGAACACATTCTGGGGTTATGTGTGTGCTTCGCACACACATAACCCCAAAGTGCGGGAATTCTTCACGCTAAACCCGGAAGACCCGAAAATAAAAAGTGTGTGCCCAACGATGCAGCACACACTTTTTCGAGAACGGCCTCGCCCTTCCTACTTCGTATAACAAGCAGGAATATCAGGTGGAGCGACAGGAGTAGCCATACCCTCATTCGGGTCTTGAGGCTTTTGAATAATGCAGTTTTGATAGGTAATATCACCCTGGGCAGTCATGCTGAAGATGTACCAGAAATTGCCACTACCGGTGGCTTCGGAGATGGAAATCTTGTTGTAATAATCCTCTTTATAGATTTCCACTACGGCCCCGGTATGATAAAGATCCGGTACGCGAGGCCAGGGGCCGTAATAGTGATGAAGACCAAAGTAATAAACGGTATCAACGTCCAATGTTTTTACCACACCAATCGTTTCGGGGCCAGGGCCGTTCCACGACACGGCTTCCAAACAAATGGCCGCACCAGAAGTGCAGTCCCCTTCATAGTACTGATAGTGGTGTTCGTAACTCAAGGGGTTAACGGGGTCGAAAAACGCCCAAACATGCGCATCCATATCGGAAGGGCAACCGACAGGATAACTGCTGCCACAATCACTCCCATACCAATGGTCTGTATCCGCCCAGGAAAAGACTACACGCATGGTAATATTTCCACCTAAATCCAGCCTGCCAACCATAGGCACATCGAATGTTGTGTCCTTCAAATCGAATACGTATGCGTTCGCCTCTCGGGAATAATAGCTCTCGTGCTCGACCGTCATCAGATAATACCCGGCAGGTAAATTCTCGAAGGAGTAGTTGCCATTCACGTCTGTTCGTACACAAGAGATACCTTCAAGACAAACCTCCGCATCGAAAATTAAAATCCAGTTTCCTTCTTCGTCTTTCTTGGAAGCATCGAAAACCTTTCCATGGATATCCCCCGGCCCGGCAGTAAAGCCCCGGAACACCATCGGCAGGAACTGGGAATAGTCGGCTTGCCAGACAGTCACTGAACGAGCCTGGCTACCTGAAACCAGCAGAAAAAATGCTCCCAACAATAACAATGGGAGTAGAAACGAAAACAGGAGCGGAAACGCTGCTTTTTTCATCGAGACACCTCCATAAATTAGTTATACAGGGGTAGGGTTTGGAAAACACATGTGGTGTTCCCTACGGACCCCGTAGAAAACACCACATGGGAACGATCAGGCAAGAGGTTGATGGATACGCAACGGACTTGCCATTGCAGCCAACGGGCTTGCCGTTGCAGCCAACGGCAAGTCCGTTACAGTACGGTTAATTCACCACAACGGGCATCAGTCACCGCCACCCTGCGGTGTGTTGGTGGGCACCTTGGTCTTGGTGAACGTCGGAGCGAGCGGATCGGTGGCCGTCGGCGTGGCGGTAGGCGTGCGGGTGGGTACGAAAGGCGTGTTCGTGCGCGTGCGTGTTGCCGTGCGCGTGGCCGTCGGCGGGCGTGGGGTTTCCGTGGCGTATTGGGTCACGGTCGGCGTGCGGGTGATGGTCGGCGTGTTGGTCGGGCGTATGGTGTAGGGCGTGGGCGACAGCGTGCGGGTCGGCGTGCGTGAGGGCGTACGCGTGCGCGTCGGCGTGGGCGTGATAGAGGGCGTGCGCGTGGTCATGTTGATGGTGATCTGGGTCATGATGCGCGTGCGGTGGTTGTAGGGGTCGTCGTTGTCGCGCGCCTGTGCCCAGAGGATGTAGGTGCCGTTTTCGATCGGGCTGTTGCTGCCGGGCCAGTTTTCGCCGACGTAACGCGTGTGGCAAGCCGAGCCGTTGTCGCCGAAGAGACAGTAAGGGGCGCTGTATTCCGTCGTCCAGGCGATACGCTGCGTGCGGTCGAGCGACCAGACTTCGAACTGGACGTAGCGCACGCTGCCATCGGCATCGCTGGCGTCGGCACGGACGGCAAAGGGACCGGTGAAGTTCATCGGCGGCTGGGGTTGTGTAAAGGCAACCGAAGGCCCGCTCGTACCGGTGACCGAACGCGAGCAGGTGACGCTCGTACCCATCCCCTCCGGCACCTCGATGATGAAATCGAGCGTAGCAACGAAGTTGTTGGTGTGGTAATAGTTGTAATACTGCGTGAAGCTCTGGTTGAAGTTGAAACGCATATTACTACCCGACGAGGCGCCAATGTTGGCAAAGTTGCCCGCGGGCACCGCATACGAGGCGCCCATCCCCGGCGTCAAGGCCAGGTCAGGGTTCGGCCAGCCATCGTTGACACCGTGATTGGTGACGTAGCGGAAAGTCATGTCGGCAGGATAAGGCGTATTCTCGTACTCGTCATGCCAGGGGCCACTCCACTGCAGGCTGAGGTTGGTCAGCACGATAGGGAAGACGTTGTCGTTCTGGTAATTGAACTGTAAACGCTGGCCCGTTTGATAGAGGTCGCCCGTATAGAACAAATCGCAGGAGGGCGGGATCAGAGTCTCGGTGGGCGTGGCCGTGTCGGTGGGAGTCTCGGTGGGGGTCAAAGAAGGCGTAAAGGTGAGCGTGGGCGGGGGCGTGTTGGTATCTGGCGGCGGCGGAGAAGGCGTAAACGTGTCGGGGTTGGTCGTCGGGATGATGTCTCCAAAGCCGGAAATGCGCGCCGTGCGGAACTGTTCGACGATGCCTTCACGGTAGGCACTCAAGGGCACCTGCGGCCAGATCATATCCATCATCGGCACGATCACGCGGTGCGTATAGCGTACCGTCACCCGGACGCGATCGCCCGGACCGCCGGCATCGTCCATGTAACGCGATTCGCTGTTGTTGTGCCCGACGGTCAGGTACTCACGGCAGAGCACAGGGTCGTAGTTAAAGTCGTGAACGAACTCGCCCACGCCGTCTTCACCGACCTTGTCGCGGCTGCTGCACACCGTCACGTGAACGTAACCGTCGATGGCAGGGTTGCCGATGTACGCCAGGCGCGTGCTCAGCGGCTGCGTATTGTGGGTGGCAAGGTATTCCAGGTAGTTGCCTTGAATCAACTCGTCCCCCGGCATGAACAGGCTGGTGGCGCCGACCAGGGCGGCGTCGCGGGTGGAGGGCAGGCGGGCGTAGTCGACCAGGCGGTTGGTCAATTCCTGCGCCAGATCGCGATCGCGGCCCGGCAGGCTGACGGGCACTTTGCAGTCGACGGCGCCATCCTCGGCGTCCATGCTGCCCAGGCCGTAGACCGTTCCGGCCTCATCGCAGTACTGGGTGTCGATTGCACCGGTGACGGCATGACGCACGCCAAAGCGGGCCGCGTTCTGCACCGCAAGAACGGCCTGCAGCAGGCGCCCAAACTCGATGATGCCGAACAGGATCAACAGCAAAAGCGGCAAGACCAGGGCGAATTCGACCATCGCCTGGCCTTGCGAACGAACACGGAAAGGTTGTCTTATTAACTTATCCATACACTGCTCTCCTACCACCGCCACTATTGACTGATCTTGGTATAAATACGAGCCATAATGTCACTGAACACCCGGGTCAAGGCCGCGCCATCGGCCGCATAATAATAGTTGCCGCACTGTTGGGTATAGTTTGTCGTAGCCGCTTCTGAACACTCGCCGCCGCGGGCGCCGTCATCGCCGACGTCGGCGATGTAGTGCATCAACGGCAAACCGAGCTGCAGGGCGGCGGCGTCCTGGCCGAAGGTGATGGCATACAGGATGATGTCTTCGCCGTTCGGCTCGGCATCGTTGACGGGCGGCTCTTGCAGTTGTGGGTAGAGCAAGGCGGCCGCATCGGTCATATCCCTGGCGTAATCGACCGCGCTGTAGGACGTGACGTAACCGTGATAGTCGGCGTCGGGGTCGAAATAGGCGCCGGTGTGCGTCGAACTGGGCGGGCACGTCGTGCTGTCGCTATCGAGGCAGTAACGCGGGGCATAGGTGTTGTCTTTGCACGGGAAGCCGTAGTTCCAGTAAGGCCAGCCGCCGCCGGTATAGTGCGTGCAGAAACCGTAAGGGTAAATGCTGGGAATACCCTCACCGCTGGCGCCGACGGGCCAGGTGTAGGCATTGTCGCTGGCGTTGGCGGCACCGTCGGTCAAAACCACCATCACCCAAACACCACCCGGGCGGCCAAACTCGGCCAGGATCTGCCGCGCCATGCGGATGCCGCAGCCGATGCAGGTCGAAGCGGACGTAAAGCCGTCGTAACGCCCGGCCGTCCACAGCGCCTGGCCTGCGGCGTGATCGTTCGAGAAGTCCCAGTCCTCGTTCCAATCGAAGACGTCATACTGGTCGTCGAGGTCGCATAATTCAGGGTGTTCGATAAAATCGTCGATCATCCCCTTTTCCTCGGCGTCGTGATAGGCAGCTTCATCGACACGGTACGGAAAGGCCAGTTCGTCGGTGGGGGTACAATCGCCTATGTCCGCATCCTGGCCGTCTCCGTCGCGGTCTTCAGGGAAGACCGGGTTGTACTTGCCTTCGCAGCCATTGCAGTAGTACTGGTCCCAGGCCAGCCTCGCCAGGTCTGCGTCGTCGTGCAGGCGGATGTTGTTGGTGATGGCGTTGAGCGCATACTCGCTTTCACCGGGGACAGACATCGTCCCGTTCAATTTCAAACCAAGGGTGGTGTAAGACTGGCCGGTGGGCGGAACCGGAAAGGCCTGCTCGGCCTGGTAATCGAAGGTAACGATGGCCACGCGATCGTAGTAAGGATACAGGCGGTTGATCAGGGAACGGGCGGCATCCTTGGCGCCTTCCAGCGGGTAACAGGCGTGGTTGGCCGTACACGGGCCGGGGTCGAACTCCTTGCTGTAGGCCGGGTCGTCACCCACGGTGGGCGCGCTCGGATTGTCCCAGGGGATGTGCGTGTCCACGCCCATCGACTCGGATGTATCGAAGACCAGCACCAGGTCGAGCATGGCGGCCTCTCCGATCGAGCTCAAGGTAAGGGGGTAGGAACGTATGCCAACCAGGGAGAGGAAGTAGACGTTGACGCGCTCCCGCGCCTCGATCCAGGCCATTTTGCGCAGGCCGGTGGGGGTCGGGCAGAGATCGAGCAGCGCATCCGGGCTGCCGGCAATCGGATTACCGTCATCGTCGAAGGCGTCCTCGCAGGTCATGATTTCCATGATATCGACTTCCTGGATGCCGTTCAACGCCAGCATTTCCTTCGCGGCCCGTTCCATATTGGCGACACGCTCGGCGGTGGTAATATTTTCCTTCGCCGCCTTCATGTTGTTGGCGGCAGCCACGGCCGCCGCATCCACGCCGCGCTTGAGGCGCGTCCAACTGACGTAAATCGAACCGACATCGGTAACCAGGCCGACAAGCGCCAAAAGCGCCACAAAAGCGGCGGCAATAATCACAATCGACTGTGCGCGTTCGCCCCACGAACTGTGCGGGCGGCCAGGACGCGGAACTGTTGGAGAAGAAGATTGGAAGAGGCGTTTGTACTTCATAAGACAAAGACTCCTTAAGGTTGCGGCAAGGCCTCTGGCGCGGGCATGATCGTGTAGGCGTGCAGGCGCATCGGGTTCGGAATCAGCCGGTCCATGCTGCGAAAATCGAGTAGACCCATTTTTTGCTCGTAACAGAAGAAGACTTCCACCAGCACCAAGCCGCGATCGAAACGCGAATAGGTGCCGCCGCCGGGGTCGGGAGTCGGATCGGGCTGCAGCATGCCCAGGATTTCATCGTTAGTGAAAAACGGCTCGCTGAGCACGGTATTGCCCTCGCAGTCCCGCGTCCAGTTGTTATTATACAACGACCAGACCCCGTCGCCGTCTTCGGGGTAGCGGTGCAAGACCTGGCGAGGCCCGGAGCCGGGGGCTGCGCCCGCAATGGTAAAGACGGAGATGGTCACGTCCTCGAAGCGGGTGGCGCTGATCGGCAGGGTGGGATTGATGTCGCGGTCGGTAAAGAAACAGGCCGTATCGTAAAAGTAGTGCAGAAACGCGTCATGGCAGGCGGCTTCCGGGTGGGCGGGATCGATCGTGGCCGGGTTCAATTGTTCGTAATCGCGCGTCGATGCGAAGCGGGCGGCCTCGCGGGTCTGATCGACGGCCGTCATGTAAGCAAAAAACAAAAAGCCTACTTCCAGCATGCCGGCCAGCAGCAGGAGCAAGATCGGCAGCGCGATGGCCAGCTCGATAAAGCTTTGCCCACGCATTTCTTTTCTCGCAACAGGGGGGGTAACCATGAAAACTCTCCGCATACGTGCAAAATAAACTTACAAAAAAGTTCAAACTGTAACAATTTATGAAGCGATACGTTATACCTACTTTAAATTATACCAAGAACGACTTGTTAAGAATAAGCCATTTGTACTAATGGCTTTACAAATTAGCAAATTGTGCAAACCTTCCCTCTGCTGCGCTGGCAGCCTGTCGGAAAAGACTTCGGAAGCCTTAACGTGGGGTTTCTCCGACACCCTGCTAGAAACCCACTTGCAACAATTGAAGCAGAGTTTCTCGAAAGTAAATCACGAACACGGCTCCGGCGATCAAAAAGGGGCCATACGGAAGCGCCATGAAGAGGTGATAACGCCGCAGCGCCATCATCATCAGCAGATAAGCGAGGCTGACCAAACCGCCGATCAGGACTCCGAAAAACAAGCCGGCAGTTACCAGGGGCCAGCCGAGCAGCAAACCCAAGATGCCGGCCAAGTTTACGTCGCCAAATCCGAGGGCGACGTCATCCACTTCCTGGCCCCGGCGGCGCGCTGCCAGGCGCAAAAACACACCTCCGAAGATATACAACAGGCCCATGAAACCAAAACCGATCGCCCCACCCAGCAGAGATGTCCAGATTCCATACCACCAGGGGGCAAAGGAAGAAAAAACCAGTCCGGGTTGATTAAAAAAGTGTTGGGCACGCCAGATGACCCCAAGCAGGACAGCCAAAAAAGCGCCTGCCAGGCTGACCTGGTGCAAGATCAGGCGGTATTCGATATCGATCACGGCGACGACGCCAAAGAAAACCAGCAGGATCAGACTCAACCAAAAGCCGAGGTATTTGTGCGGATAGAGCCACATCCCCAAGGCAAGCAAGACATAAGTTGCTTCGACCAGCCAGACGCGTACGCCACGTCTTCTACCGCAGGCGGTGCAGCTGCGCGGCCAAAGGAAGTAGTTTTTCCAGCGCATTTCCGCCTGGCAAGTAACGCACATCGGCGGCGTTATACGACGCGTCCAGGGCAGCACGTCAGCGAGGTAATTGACCAGCACCCCCAGTAACCAACCCAAACATGCTACCATCAGCAGAACGAAGAAGTTTTCCATGACAAGCAACGCCTCCTTGGACCTTACCACCCTGATTATAGCAAACCTCGTCCTTAAGCGTAGACCCGAAACCGTATAGGAATCGTCGGACAACCTGCGGGCATTTGACGGTAAAATGTCGCCAGCCACACGCCCAAGGAGAAATTACTTTATGGATAAACTGATCATTCAAGGTGGGAAGCAACTGCACGGCGAGCTAACCCCCGCCGGCAATAAAAACTCCGCCCTGCCGCTGCTGGCGGCCTGTCTGCTGACCGACGAAGCCGTCGTCTTGCACAATATGCCGGAAATTCGCGATGTCCAGGCGATGCGCGCTCTACTCGAAAGCCTGGGGGTAAGCGTCGACAATATCGGCAACCACACCTGGCGCGTGCAGGCCAGTGAAGTCCGGCCGGCCGATCTCGATCCGGACTTGTGCAAAAAAATCCGCGCTTCTATCTTGCTGGCCGGGCCTATGCTGGCGCGTACGGGCACGCTGCGCCTGCCGCCGCCGGGCGGCGACGTGATCGGGCGCCGGCGGGTAGATACCCACATCCTGGCCCTGCGCTCGCTCGGTGCGTACGCCGACTACAACCGCCAGCAGAAGGCTTTCGAATTCGAGGCGAAATATCTCACCGGAAGCGATATGCTGATGGACGAGGCCAGCGTGACCGCGACCGAGAACGCCATCATGGCTGCCGTTTGCGCCCGGGGGACGACGATTTTGCGGAACGCTGCTTCCGAGCCACACATCCAGGAACTGTGCCTGATGCTCAATACCCTGGGCGCACAAATCGAAAACGTCGGCTCCAACACGCTTCTCATCCACGGGGTGCCAAAGCTGCACGGAGGAGAATTCACCATCGGGCCGGATTACCTCGAGGTTGCCAGCTTCATCGGCGCAGCCGTAGTCACGCGTGGCTCGATCCGTATCCGCCGGGCAGCCCCGCAGTATCTGAACATGACCAGGCTGGTATTCGGCCGCATGGGCGTGACCTGGGAAGTCGACGGCGAAGACATCGTCGTCCCCGGCGAACAAGCGCTGCTGATCGAACCCGACCTGGGCGATGCCATCCCGGAGATCAAAACCAACGTCTGGCCGGCTTTCCCGTCGGACCTGGTCAGCATCGCTATTACCATCGCCACGCAGGCCAGCGGCTCGATCCTGTTTCACGACTGGATGTACCCAAGCCGAATGTACTTCACCGACAAGCTGGTCAATATGGGCGCACAAATCGTTTTATGCGACCCGCATCGCTGCATCGTGATCGGCCCGACGCAGTTGATCGGTGAAAAAGTAGAAAGCCCCGATATCCGGGCCGGGATGGCGTTGGTGCTGGCAGCCTTGGCCGCCGAGGGCAAGTCGACCATCCGCAATGCGGGCCAGATAGACCGGGGCTATGAAAAAATCGAGGAAAAGCTGCGCTCGCTCGGAGCACAGATCGTGCGTGAAAGCGGTGAGTGACGCCGGGTCAGGCCGGTTTGGCGGCTTCCGGCCTGGCGGCCACTTCCATAAACTGCGTGACGACGGTACGCAGCATCGGCTCGGGCAAGGCCCCAACCTGGCGGTGAACGACCTTGCCACCGGCCACAAAGAGCATGGTGGGGATGCCTTGCACTCCATACTGCATGGCCCACTGCTGGTGCTCGTCGGTATTCACCTTTGTGATCAGCAATTTGCCGGCATATTCCTGGGCGAGCTTATCCAGGATGGGGGCAACCATTTTACAGGGGCCGCACCACGGCGCCCAAAAATCAACAATGACCGGAAGCTGCGACTGCAGGACGGTCTTTTCGAAAGCATCGTCGGTTACGTGAACGGGTTCAGCGATCATCTTTGTACTCCTATAGAATATTCTCTTACAAGCCCTTAGATGCAGTTCAAGACGAAGGGTTACAGGTTTTGCCCAACATACGAATATTCGGCCAACCCACTTTTTGCTCTTGAGCGGGTCAGGATCATTTTACACCATTCGCAGCCAGGCGTCACCCAAGGCGGCGCCGCTCGGGAAATACGTGCCTGCGGCAAGCAGACGCCAGAAGCGTGTCAGCACCGGGGAGAATCAAAAAGGAGCGGGTACCGTGTACCCGCCCCTGAAAGTTTACCCCGCTTGGGTTGAAAGCTGCTGCCCGGCTAGCGGTTGGCGCAGAAGCCGATGCTGTGCGTGCTCTGACCCGGTTGAAGGATATTGTTCCAATCGACCCCTTGGATGGTGACGTTGTTCCCGCTTTGCGACCAAACCACGTTCCAGAAATTGTAGATCTGGCCGTCGGTCTGGAAGTTAGCGGTCCAATCTAAGGGAGCGGAAGTGTTGTTGGTGACGATGACGTTGCGGCAGTAGCCGGTCGGCCAGTCGCTCATGTGGGTCACCTGAACGGTAACCGGCGGCGGGTTGCCGCAAGCCAGCACGAGGTTGACATCGGTAACGGGGAAGTCGACCACCTCGAGCACGTCGGACCAGACCGGTATACCGCAGTCCGATTTCTGTGCCAGCACGCGGTAGAAACCGGGGATCACATCCCAGCGGTAGAAACCGTATTGGTTCGTCTGGGATGGGTTGACGTCGTTGATCGCCGGATCCATGATGTCGTCACTGGGATCGTTGGGATCGCCGTTCGTTGCCTGGGTAAAGGACCCGGGAGCACCGGTGGGGGAATAGTATAGCGTAACGGTCGCGTCGACCACCGGTTCACCGGCCAGGTTCGTAACCGTGCCGCTGGGGTCGATGAAGACAATCCCGTCAGCGATCAAACCATTGCAGCCGGGGAAAACCACACGCGTGGTCGCATAACCGTGCATGCCGAGCGAGTGGAGTGACGGGTTTTGGGTACCGACATACGTTCCTGAGCCGGCAGGGGTCTCGACCAGGGTCGTCGAAGACGAGATACCGGTTTCTTGAGCCGTAATGGTGTAGGTAGCCGTACCGCCACCCGGGCATCCCGTAGCCGTGATCGTGTAGAGATCGTCCCAGTGAACCAGGGGGGTGCCGTTATCCAGGCTGCGGTTGCCCGTGTTGGCGCCGCTGACCACAACCGGTGTCACCGAGAAGTTGGTGGTCTGCATGGTCAGGGTTTGCGGCAGGTTCCAGATTTCGAAACCGGCCTGAATGGAGGTCAGCCACCAATCCGGCTCGGCGCAAGGCACCGGAACGCCGCGTTCAGCAGCCGGGAAGCGCAGGTCGTTAACGTCCGGCGTGCACTGGCGGGTCATGGCGTCGTGCAGGAACGGGGCCGTGTCCATGTTCAAATTCGTGATCTTCTGGCCCGGAGGCAATACGTAAGAGATCACGTTCCAGGCGGTGTTGTTGTCGTAGCTGTGCACGCGAGCAACCCACACATCCCACGAAAGGCCGTTGATCATCACGTTGCGAACTGCGTTACCAAAAACGCCTGCGGGGCGGATCGGGCCACCGGCATCGGAAAAATCATAACCGGAGCTGTTCATCCAGATCATGATCTCGGCGCCGTCGTTTTGGCCGAGGGAATTCCACGGCTCAGTCCCGTTATAATCCAGTTCTTCTGGATAAGTGGGCAGATAGCCCAGGCCGGTATCCGGGTTGATGCGCGAGTTCGAATCGAGCCAGATGTCGTAGGCGGCATCCCAAACACCATCGGTAGCAGGCGACGGATTCGTCCCACCGGGCACCACGATGCTCCACTGCGATTGCAGGCTGGCGACCGACTGTACCTGTACAGGGAATGGCGCACCGTTGTTGGCCGTGCAGTTTCCCCAGTGGCAACCTTTGTACACCGAGGGATAGGAGGCAGGTGCGTGAATCTCGCGGTTGACAAAATCGCTGGGATCGTTGGTGGCGCTGAAAGGAGGCAAGGGGTTCTCGTAAAAACCACCGGTCCCAGCCCAATGGCAGTCATCGACCATACCGCCCGGGGCGGGACACCCGGGTTCGTTGTTGCCCGGGAAGTAGGAATTGGCCGTGTAGTTGCTGACCGTCCAGGCCGCGCTGGTATTATCCCCGGCCAGCGTATACCCACCTGCCACGGGCGGATTCCACAAGTTCGTCTGAACGATGTATTCACTGCTCAAAATGGATCTGGACGAGTAGCGCGATCCCCCGCCGCCCGATGTCGCCGTCGGATTCATCGTATAGGGGGCCAGCAGCTTCGCTGCCTGGACGGCCTGCAACGACAGTACCATCAGCATCACGACCGCCACGAGGGTCGCTATCGGTTTGAACATTTTCTTGTACATATCATCTCTCCTTTTTGTATTTTTAGGCTCTCCTGTTTTCGCGGGAAGGACATTTCCCACTGGGGTGGAAGAGCTTGCTTAAAACGGACCTTGGTTTTGTGGATAGGGGTAAGTGATTTGTTGTGCGCAGCCGACCTCCTGAGATATTGGACTGATAAAGAGCCTCTTGAGAGCGCTCTCAAATTCGTCCTGACTATACCCGGTGCAGCCAATAAGATCATCATCCACGTTGACTTTAACTTGCACAATATTGACCCGTGTTTGTACAGAATTGATATAGGCTGACGCCGGGGAATGAAACGACAAACACGCCCTTGCAGGCATCTTACGAACCGTGAAATCGCCCACATCTTTTGGGTGTGCTGGCTGAAGCGCAAAAAATGGGCTGTCTCAAACGAGACAGCCCATGAAGCCTTCCTAAACGAGTGTTGGTGACTGGCGCAAAACCGACGCCATGCGTGCACGCCCGAAAGGGCTTGTTCCAACCCATGCTTTCGATAGGCGCCCCCTTACTTCGCCGCCAACGCTTAATGCCGCTGGCGGTATTCCTGCGGCGATTTCCCGGTCTCCTGCTTAAAAACCCGGCTGAAGTAGGCACTGCTCGAGAAGCCTACCTGCATGGCTACATCCACGACGCGTTTCTCTTCCTGGCGCAGCAGTTCCTTGGCCTGGCTGATGCGGTAACGGTTGAGGTAAGTCCCCACCGTGATCCCGGTTTCGTCGCGAAAGCAGCGCGCCAGGTGTTCCTTGCAAACGCCAAAGTATGTGGCAATGTGTTCTAAAGAAAGCGGCTCGGTAAATTGTTCGTGGATATAAGCCATCGCCTTACGGGCCAGGTTGTGAGTGGCGTAGTTGACATCCTTTTCCCCGTGCAGGATCGTTTCGATGTGGGTAGAAACTTCGTCAACGCTGTAGAGGTCTTTGTGCAAGATAGTCTCCACCCCGGTATTCAAGCGCCGGATCGTTTCCTGAGTCAGTTTCTGCCCGCTGAGGATGATCACAGGGATATCCCGGCTGGCCGGATCGTGGCGCATGCTCTCGAGCACCTCGAAACCGTCCATTTCCGGCATGGCAAGGTCCAGCAAAACCAGATCGGGCTGATGCCTATGGATGGATGCCAATGCATCGGCGCCACGCTGCGCCGTAAGCACTTCGACCTGCGGGGACCAGTCTCGCAACATACGTGTAAAGGTTTCGAGAATACGGATATCGTCATCGACAATCAAAATGCGCTGGTTTTCACGGTGCGCATCTTCCGGCCAACGCTGTGCGACGGCCTCGGCCAACTCGGCGAGACTGGCAGGCTTATGCAGGACACCGACCGAATGCGCCGGAAGCCAGACAGGCACAGAAGACAGGGGGGCGCCTGGCACGGTTTCGCCGCACGAGTCGGGTAGCGTCGGAATTTTCCATACGGCAAGCGGCTCAGGCTTTGCTTTTTGGGTTTCCCCGGCCAGGTGCACGAGGCGTACCGATAATGCGCCTTTGCCGGCGCCGGCAGCTTGCACGATGGGTTTGCCGGGCTTACGGACGGGCGTGGACAGTTCCTGGCCGGCCTTCACGTCCAAAAAGGGCAAAATATCGGTCAAGGTGCCTGCGGATGTAGCAGTATGCGTTTGCGAAGCCGGAATACGAAAGTAAATGGTGGTGCCTTCGCCATCTTTCCCGGTCGAATCGACGCCGATCGTTCCACCGTGCAGTTCGACCAGGCGCTTGCAAATCGCCAGCCCAAGCCCGAGGCCGTCAGAGCGCTGTGCAGCCGTGTGGCCGCACTGGCGGAACTCGGTAAAGATCGTTTCCTGCTCTTCAAGTGGGATACCCGGCCCCGTATCGTGGATCAGAACCGTGATCCCGCCGTCGCCGGCTTCCACCTGCAAACGGACGGAACCGCTCTCCGTAAACTTGGTGGCATTATTAATGAGGTTCATGACGATCTGCCGCAAGCGAATGCAATCGCCCCACACCAGCGGCAGCACCGCAGGAATGTCGGCAGACCAATCCAAACCTTTCTTCCTGGCAAGTTGCTCGCCGACCATGCTCACGGGCTGTAACACTTCTGCAAAATCGAGCTGTTCGCATTGCAGCTTCCATTCACCCGCTTCGGCCTGCGCCAGATCGAGCACGTCGCGGATCAAAACATCCAGTTGACGGGCATTCGAACGAATATTCTCGAGATCGGAGCGGCTGATCGTTACATCTGCATCGTCCCGCAGCAAAAGCTCGCTCAAGCCCAGAATCAGGCTCAGGGGCGTGCGCAGTTCATGGCTGACCATGGCAAGAAAACGGTTTTTCGAACTCGCCGCTTCCTCTGCCAGGCGGCGCCCTTCCGTGGCCTCCTGGTACAGGCCCGCAACCTTGAAAAAGGTGCGCAACTGCCAGACGACGAGGGCATACAAATCGAGATGGGAAGTATCGAAAACGACGAAGCCGGGTGCATCCCCCTGCTTGGAAAGCGGCAACAAGATCAGGCTGAATGGCTCAGCGAACATGCCCGGCGGTGGGAACTGGCGGCTGGGAAAGCGGCTGGCGACATCTTCTTGCGCCGGGGTGATGCGGTGCAGCTCGCTCACAGCAAAGGGATCGCCTTCTTGCGGCTCGAAGAAGGCCACGCCGGCATTCTGGATATTGATTTTCGCAAAACGCTCGGCCAGGATCGCGAAAATTTGTGTCCTGTCCAGGGCGGTCAGCAAACTGGCGTTCAAACGCCCCATCCAGTCGCTACGCCAACGTTGGCGGACCATGTAACGGCGCGACTGCCGCCGAACGCTCTCGTTGATCATCAAACGGCTATGGCGCAGCATATCTTCTGCCTGGTGCAGCTTCATCATCGAACTGCCGACCATCAGCAGCAGTTCCATTTTGTTTTCCAAAGCCGTGAGCGCAGCATGCCAGATGTGAACGTCTTCCTCGGCAGCCTCGGTACGAAAGCGGATGTCGTCAATCGTACGGTAAAAGGCTTTGGGCTGCCCCGACTTCAAGCTGGATACCAACGTCTCGACCAGGCGAGAGCACAACGCGTGGACTTCGGCCAGGCCGAGGTGCTGCGCCTCGGCCATAGCGTTCTCCGTCATGGCCTTGACCAACTGCGACATCGCGCTGGAACGATCCATCGAGACGACCACCGGCGTCAACACGCCGGCATCCGGGTTTATCCCCGACAGGCAACCGCAAGATTGGCGCAGCACCATCCGGGCGGGAATTTTGACGATCTCGCTAACCGGTTGGCGCCCGGCAACATACTCAAGCAGCAACTCCAACGCCGTATACCCCATTTCGGAAGGCGAGTAGTGCAGCGTGGTCAAGGGCGGCGTTCGCATGAGGGCTTCAAGGCTGTCATCGAAGCCGATGATGGCAATATCTTCCGGAATGCGCAACCCGACATCTCGAAGGGTGCACATAGCGCCGATGGCCGATTCGTCGTTGCTGGCAATCGCCGCCGTAAACTTGAGACCGGAAGTCAGCAGCTGCTGCATGGCCGACTTGCCGCCGTCGATGCTATGACAGCTATACGCAACCAGGCGCGGATCGGCCGTCAGGCCATTTTCACGTACGGCATCCTGATAGGCCTTCAAACGAATGGCGCTGTCTCCCTTCAGATCCTGGGGATAGCCGGCGATAAACGCAATGCTGCGATGGCCGTGCTCGACCAGGTGAGCGACGGCGCGACGGATGCCGGTTTCGTTATCGACGCAAACCGTTGGGCCGTCTTCTCCGGTAGAGATGAAGACGACCGGCATGCCGGAGTGCCTGACTTTTGCGATGTAAGCAGATTTATCCGGCGATAACAACGGGTTGACAACGATCAAACCGTCGACATTCCAGGGGCCTACGGGAACAAAGTCGACATCCGGGTCAGGCTCCGGCCAGGCAGGGCGCGAGAGGACGGTGTAATCGTCCATGCCCCCGGCAATCAGCAAATTACAACCGTAGTCGCTGGCAGCCGAACGCACGCCGTACAGTACGGGGCCGATAAAATTCCCCAAAATCGTATTGTAATAAACCTGAGCCCCAACCAGAACCCCCAACGTCTTGTGTTTTTTTCTTGGGTCGTCCTGCATCGTTTTCGTCCACAAAAAAGAGAAAGGGGGCTCTTCCGCCTGCAACGGGAAATCGACCTTCCCGTTGAAAACGGGAGAACCAGAAAGGTTATTCAGGAATGCAGAATAAAGCCCTTTTTCAGCGCGAAATGAATTCCTTGCGCAACTTCGATTCCGCTCCTTGGTTGAATAGACACGTATACTGCTATTTTACTTCTTTCGAGCAAAGTTGTCTTGGGGGGAAAACCCCTAATTGGCGCCGCCGTATCGCCAACAGACAAGGCGGGGACGTTGACGCGCGTGTATAAAAAACACTTTTACGCAAAAATGGTTATGGTCTATGGCGCAGGGCCCCCCGCTCACCAGGTTTCGGTCACCTTGGTCAAACCTTCAGGATTGTCCGCATCCAAACCGCGCGCCGCGGAGAGTGTCATGGCAAAAAGTTGGCCGGGCAACACCGACACGCAAGGAGAAAGCCATTCGGGAATGCCGGGCGGCAGGCGCAGCGGCAGGGCTGCCTGGGCCAGTAGATCTTCTTGATCGCTGATCGCAAGCAGCTCGGCGCCACATTCCAGCAAGCGTTTTTGCAGCAAACGCATGTCTTGCAGGGTCTTTCCGCCGGGTGCGACGACCACGCAGGGGAAGCCGCGGCCAACCATCGCCACCGGGCCGTGTAGAAAGTCGGCAGACGAATAGGGTTCAGTAATAATGCGGGTCAGTTCCTTGATCTTTAGCGCTACTTCAAAAGCGGTCGCATAATTTAGCCCGCGCCCCAGTACCACGCAGTGATCCATGTAACGATAACGTTCAACACGTGCCAGGACGGCCTGGGTGATTTGGAGTGTATGCTGCATCCAGTCGGGTACCTGCGACAACTGCGACAGCACAGTTTCGTCCTCGCGCAAGGCGCACGAAAACAGCGCCAGGGCCACCAGCGAAGCCGTGTAGGATTTCGTCGCTGCCACAGCCTGTTCGGGCCAGGCATGCAAGGGGACGACGAAATCGGCGGCTTTTGCCAGAGGTGCATCGGGGGCATTCGTAATGACCAGGGTAGGGCGCCCCTGCCGTTTGCCGGCTTCGATCACGGAAAGGATGTCCGGCGAACGGCCGGATTGTGAAATGCCGACCACCAAGGCCCCATTCAAGTGCGGCGCAGCGCCATAGGTGGTAAAAACGGATGGCGTGGCGAGCGCCACCGGCAACGCGTTATACGTTCCGAGGCGGTACTGCGCGTAACGGGCAGCATTGTCCGATGTACCGCGAGCAGCCATCAAGACATAATCGAACTTACCGCGTAACTCGTTGGCAATTTGCTGCACGTGGCCGGTCTCATTGGCAAGCAACTGACGGATGACGGCAGGTTGTTGGTAGATTTCGGTCGAGAGGACGGACATGGTACTCCTTTTACGTCAGGTAATCTTTGCGCGCCGCTTCGAAACGGGCCACGCTGTCCACCAAACCACCAGGGCGGTTACGGGCGCGCCAGACCTTGCGGTGTTCGCTGATAATCTCGCGCAAGTCGAATTGTAGCGTTGTCGCATCCTTATCGGGGGTGCCCAAGGCGAGCAAGGCGCGCAAGCAGGCGTGCCGCAGCGTGCGGGCAGCGTAGTCGAATTCACGGGCGAGCAGGGAAGCATCCTGGCGAGTACTGGCCGCGCGGGGCAGGCGCGCCACGGCATCGTGAATGGCCTGCAAGGCCTGCCGAAGCGTGTCGGCATCGGTCTTTTCACCGTACAATTCGGCGATTTTTCTCAAAGGAGTCTGCAAGAAGCTATGCAAAGCAGAATTGTTTTCCGGTTCGAATCCGGCAAAGCGATACACGTTTCCCAGGTCATAGGCCACCTGGCCGAGGACACCGGCAGGATCGTCAAAAGCATGCCGGTTGAGGGCGACGACCACATCCAGGCTGCGGTTGGCTTCTAAAGCCCACGAATACGCTGCGCCGGCCAGGAAGCCCAAGTAGCTGACCGGCAGCGGCTGCCAGTGGCCGTTGTCGCCCCAATCGGTGTTGAGGTAACCCGCTGCACCATGCTTGAGGCCGTTTTCGGCTGCGCTGCGCAGATTCCCCAGTGCGTTGTCGGTGCGCCCGGCGATCGCATTCCAAGAAGAAGTGCCCGGGCAAACGTAAAACTCCAGGCCGGCTTCTGCAAAACGCGCCCCTTGCTGATCGAAGGGATGGTCGGCTTCGTACCCCCACGATAAGGCAATCACATCCTTGGGCAAATCCTTCACCAACTCGGGATGCTGCAAGATGATGTCACCCCAAAACTGCATTCTCAAGCCGCGCGCCGCCACTTCGTGGTAGATTTTGAGCAAAAAGTCGAGATACACCCGCCCTGCACCGCGCTGCGCGCATTCGGCCTGGCTGCGTCCCTGACCCAGGTCCCAGGTTTCGTCGCATCCCACGTTGAACATGCGGCTGGAGAAGTGCGGCAGCAGTTCATCGTACAACTCGCGTATCAGTTGAATGCTGCCGGGGTCAGATGGGCACAAGGTGAAAGGTTGATCGGAGCGCCCTCCCCACGGGTACTCATAACCCTGTGGTGCCTCGGCCAACGGATGGTATTCCGGCAGGCACAACCAGCGCTGCATATGCCCAAACGAGTTTTGATTGGGCACAAGCTGAACGTGCCGTTCGCGGCAGAAGGCATCCAGGGCCAGAATTTCTTCGCCGGTAAAAGGCGATGCCTTGGCCCAGGGCTTGGGGTGGCTGCGATAAGCAAAGGTGTGTTCGGTGTAAAGCTGAAGCTGGTTAACCTTCCAGGTTGCCAACCGATCCACCAGATCGAAAACGGTTTGCAAGGTGGGCACCTTGTCGCGCGAAATATCGAGCATTACGCCACGCGCGGGAAAGTCGGGCCAATCGACGATGCGCAGGCACGGGAGTGCAATCATGGGCAGGTTTGGTGACTGAAGCATCAATTGCACCAGCGTACAGACGCCGTAGAACGCGCCCGCCTCGTCATGCGCGTTGATCTGGATCGATTCGGGAGCGATCGACAACTCATACCCTTGTGGATGAGCGATCTTTTCAGGTGTGAGCCGTAAGACGAGCGCCACCAACGCTGCCGGCGTGGTACGGCTGGCAGTCATTTCCCATACCACACCCAAAGAGTCCAGCAAAGCCTGGCGCACGCGCCCGGCAGCAAAGCGCAGCGCTTGCGGGTTGGGTACATCCAACAGGATAAGCCGGTCCGGCTCAAGAGCAAACGCCCCTTCGGAATACGTCACCTGGCGAGGTTGCGGACATAGCAAGAGTTGCGTCATCGATACCTTCCCGCTACAACTGGAAACCCAAGACAAGAAAGCAAACCGTTGCATCATTTTAGCAGGGAAGTGTGAATATGAGCAAACCCGCCCGATTAAGGTACAATGCCAGTCCAACACCCACCGGTACTATCGAAAGGTTTCTCCCCATGCTTCCCACTTCGCTGTTTGCCATTTTCGCATTTTCTTTCAGCATGGCCCTTGCAGCCGTCGCCTCGCCGGGGCCGATCTCGACGGCAATCGTCAGCCAGACGCCGCGCCAGGGCTGGAAGGTTGGCCCGTTGGTGGCCACCGGGCACGCCCTCATGGAACTGGGCATCATTTTGCTGATCAGCCTCGGCTTAAGCGGCCTGACTCACCCCGGAGTCCAAATCGCAGTTGCCTGGATTGGCGGCGGACTGCTGTTGTGGATGGGAGGAGTGACCCTGTGGGAAACGCTGCGTGGCAAGGTACGCCTGCCGCGGCCCGAAGATGGCGGCAGATCCTTGAGCGGCCGGCAACTCGTTGGCCTGGGTGCGCTGGCCACGCTGGGCAATCCGTTTTGGTATGCGTGGTGGGTAACGGTGGCTGCCGGTTACCTGGCTTCAGCAAAAGCCGCAGGCGCTGGTGCGGTTGCGGCTTTTTACGTCGGCCATATCTCGGCCGACTATGCCTGGGATACGCTGCTTTCGACCGTCATCGGCGGGGGACGGCGCTGGATGAACGATGGCCTTTATCGCCTGCTGCTGGCAGGATGCGGTCTCTTTTTTGTTTACCTGGGGGGTGTGTTCCTGTTCCAGGGCTTCGGCATGCTGGGCCGCTAGCGGTATTTCTTGATCAAAGCCTGCATATCGGCGAAAGCTGCTTCCATTTCCCGCACCAACTTGAACTGCGTGCGTGCACGCGCCAGGTTGTGGGCAGGCCGGTTAGCAGGATAGTACACATCGCCGACCAGGTAATCGGTCAAAAAACGCAGGCCCTGTTCAAACGCGATCAGCCGGGCGCCAAAGGCCAGGTGCTCGATTTCCGGCAGCGTGAGGAAAGCGCGAGTGGCATCCAGAAAGCCCCGGGCCAGCAGCGCAAAGGTCGGCAGATGAAAGGAAACGAGTTTGAGATCGGGTTCGTCTTCTCGGGCGGGGTTACAGCACGATCGGACGAGATCGCCAAAATCGAAGACAGCTAACCCGGGCATGACCGTATCCAGGTCGATCACACAAATGGCACGCCCCGTTTCATCGTCGAGCAGGACGTTATCCAATTTACTATCGTTATGGGTCACGCGTTCGGGCATTTCGCCGGCGGCGACCAAGGCCGCCAGACGGCCAACTTCACCTGCGCGCTGCAAAGCGAAAGCGATCTCGGCGCGTGCAGATTGCGCGCGAGCACAAGTGTTGCGCCGGAGGGCACCCAAGAAGTCTTCAAAACGCCTGGGCGTATGGTGAAAATGGGGGATCGTGACGTGCAGGCGCGACGGCGGGAAATCGCCCAGGGCATCCTGAAACGCCCCAAAAGCATGCGCCGCCTGGTAAATTTGCCAGGGGCTTTGCGCCTGCAAGGAAGCGGACGCGCCTTCGATAAACACCTGCGCGCGCCAGTAATCGCCCTGCGGCGTACGATAAAGGTATTCACCTTGCCAGGTGGGAATCAGCGTGACCACCCTGCGCAGCGGATCGTCGCCCCGTGCACAAGATTTTTGGCGCAAGTGAGCGGTCACGGCCAGCATGTTGTCGATCAATTGTTCGGGGGCAGTGAAAACGCGGTGGTTGATTTTCTGGAGGATGTAGTCCTGTAGCCGATCGCCCTCCCGGCAGGAAAGCCGGTAAGTACGATGGATGTGGCCCGTACCGTACTGAACACAGGCGATCGCATCTCCGGCCCACTGAAACTGATTAATTACTGGACGCAAGTCAGCAAGGAACATGGAGGCCATTTAACAAAAAAGCAATGCAGCGGGTCACAGAAAAACGGTACAATCAAAACGCACAAATATGAGCAGAAAAACAAGATTTTGAATTTTTTTTACCGAGCGTTTATTCGTGTTGCGTCCAGGAAAAGCCTTTTTTGTCTTTACGGTCATGTTCGGGTTGCTGGGCAATCCAATCGCCCAGGCCGCATTTGCCCCTACCCGCAGCGCCCAAGATTCGGGAAACAGCGACCGGCGCGTTTACCTGCCTATGGTGAACAATCGCTGGCCGCGTTCGTCACCGTTTGGGGTAGAGTCTTTTCGTCATTTAAACGCCGATAACCAGTCGCAGCAATACATCCGTGAGTTGGGGGGGCAGTGGGTGCGCATCAATCACAAGATTTCGTGGCGACTGTTACAGCCCGTCGAAGATGGACCTATTCGCTGGGAAACGTTACAGGCGCTCGAGGCGGACTTGCGTTCGATGCGAACGCTTGGGGTAAGCCCGGTAATCGTCGTCGACGATCACCCTGCGTGGGCAGTTCAGCCGGCCGTCGGCGCATCCGGCGAGATCGTCTACCCTTCGTGCGGCGCCATCCGGAGCGACAAATTGGCAGCCTTTGCCAGCTTCGTACAACAGCTGGCACAGCGTTACAGTGCGCTGCCATACGCCGTGCATCACTGGGAAATCGGCAACGAGCCGGATATCGACCCAAGCCTGGTCGCAACGGACAGCCAGTACGGCTGTTGGGGAGACAAAACGGATGTGTTTTACGGTGGCCGGCACTACGGCGAGATGCTCAAAACACTCACGCCGGCCGTCAAAGCTGCGGACCCTGCGGCCAAAATCTGGGTCGGCGGTTTGCTGCTCGACAACCCCGATACGGCTGTGCAGGCCAGCGAGGGCCGTCCCGAGGCCTTCTTGCAGGGCATCCTGGAGGCAGGTGCCGGGCCTTATTTCGATATTTTGGCTTACCATGCGTATCCGGCCTACCCAAACAGGCGCGTTGATGCCGATCTCCTGCCGGGCAGCAAGTGGGCGAACTGGGGTGGTTTTGTGCTCGGCAAAGTACGCTTCTTGCGCAGCGTCATGCAACAGTACGGCGTGGAAAAGCCGATTTACCTGAACGAAATCAGCCTGACCTGTTCAGAAGCGGCCTATTTCTGCAACCCACCCACGGCGGCGTTTTACCAGGCGCAGGCCGATCAGTTGGTGCGTTCGCTGACGCGTGGCTTGAGCGAAAACATCGATGGGTTTATCTGGTATTCGCTGGAAGATCCGGGTTGGCGCCACGTAGGGTTACTGGATCGAATGGAGCAGCCGAAACCGGCCTACTATGCCTACAAGCAGTTGGTCAAGCGCTTGCAAGACACCCGTTTCGACAGGCCTGTGGACTATGGAGAAGGGCTGGAAGGTTACGCTTTCCACGGCAGGAACCAGACCGTACACGTCCTTTGGGCGCAAGAAGATCGGGAAATCGTGGTGAGTGTTCCGCCATCCACCTTCATCGCTGCGTACGATCTCTACGGCCTGCCCATCGCCTGCCAGCCCGACGCAGCGTCCTGCCGGATAACGGCCGGATTCTCGCCCGTTTACATCATCCGTACGCCTTGAAGGTGGAATGGGGTGCCACACCAACCGTAAGCGGACGACCACAACGGGTGGAATCTCGCTGAATTTGCCGTCGCACTTACGCAGCCGGCCGCAGCAGGGCTTCCATTTTCGCAATGGCGGCGCGGTCGATGTCATTCGCTTCGGAAAGCGCCTGCTGTTTGCGTTCGGTAGCCAGGGGGGCATCGCAGTGCATTTCGGCCAGCAACCACCATTCGACGTTTTTCTGGCGGCGATCGTCGGAATCGCCCTGGTTCCAGGCAGTTTCCAGGTCTTCCAACGCCTCGGCGCGTTCGCCGCGCAGGAAATGGACCATACCGCGCGTGGCCCAAGCAAAGGAGCAGAAGGAGCCTAACATGACAGCGCGCTCGGCGAGGGCGAGCGCCTCATCCAGTTCCCCTCTGACAGCCAGGCGATAGGCCAGCTTTTCATAGGCGTTGTGCTCGTCGGGGTGGATGTCGCGCAAGCGATAATAGGCTTCGATGGCTTCGGCTTCGCGATTCATGTCGCTGAGCGCCTGGGCGCGGGTGTACAGGCCGGCGTAGTTTTCGCCGTCCAGGGCAAGAGCGCGTGCGGCAAATTCGAGCGTCAGGGCCTTATCATCGGCACGCAGAATAGCCCAGGCAGCGTTGCCCCAACCATCGGCATCCAACTGCCTCGATTCGGCAAACGCACGCGCCTCATCGGGGCGGCCCAGTTCGGCAAGCAGGCGCAGGCGCTGCTGTTCCCACCCGTTGAGCGTGCCGGGCTGGCTGTCGTGAACGGCTAACTGCTCGACAATGGGCAAGGCTGCGGCGTAATCGTTCTGTGCCCAGGCGATCTCGTAACGCCCTTCCAGCACGGCATCTTCGGGCAGTTCGTGCGCTGCGCCTTCTTCGAGCGCTTGCAGGGCTTCCTCATAACGTCCCAGGAGACAGAATGCATTGGAAAGATACTTGTACCAGCGCGGGTTTTCAGCACCAAAGCATGCCAGGCCATCTTGGGCGGTCTTCAGGCAGGCCTCAGCACGACCGCTCTGTTTCTCAGCGTACCACTTGAAGTAGCAAAGCCAGTTCTCAAGCGACTCGCGCTGTGTGAAGACCTCGGCAAAAACATCGGCTGCTTCTTCATAATGGCCGACGGCGAGCAGGCAGCGTCCATGAGCGATCAGCAGTTCCAGCGAATCGTGCTCGTGCCCGGCAGTCAATTCGAGGGCATCGTTTTCGCGTTCGGTGTCGAGCAGAAAGTAAACGAGCGACAGGCGCGCATAGTCCCAGTGCGGCGCCTGCATCACAGCGCGCCGGTAAAGGGCTTCTTTTTCCTGCTCATCATCGGCGACATCGCCCAGGTGGACCATGACAACCACGTCCTGCGGGTCCGCCTGCAAACTCTCACGCAGCAATTCACGCGCCCGGTCGGCGGCTTCTTCGGGATGGTTGGCAAGCGCCAGGCCCAGGCAGCGGCGCAAGTAAGCCGGCGGAATGCCTTTTTCGGGCAGCGCAACCGCCAGGATGGCGCGATCGCCGGCTTCGAGGCCCAAACCGCCCAGAATGATATTGATGGCGGACAGCAAACCATCCTGATTGGTAACCGCATCGGGATAAGCGAGGGCCGCCAGCATCATTTGAGCAGCTTCGGCATGCCTTTCGGCACGCGCCAGCATAACGCCGTGCAGATAGTAGATGGCCTGGTTGTCAGGATAAGCCTGCTTGAGGCGCTCGACGACCGCCAGCACCGCATCAGGCGAGGCAACCGCCCAAAAGTTATTGAGGTATTCTTCGATGACCCAGGATGCACCCTGGTTGGCCTGTACGGCACGCTCAAACAAAGCCGCTATCTCCGCAGCAGATGCCGGAGAAACAGGGCCTTCGCCCTGAAGGATGGCGCGGCTGCGGGTGATGGCCAGCATCTCCAATCCCCACGGATCGTCGTGGAAACTGGAAAGCAGCTGGTTGATCTGCGCCACGGCGGCATCGAACAGGCCGGCGTTGAAGAGTACGCTGCACAATGCACGGTAGGCGCGGAAACGTGTGATGGGTGTGAGCGTTTCAGGTTTGCCCAGCAAGTCTTCCAGTTCCGCCACGCCATCAGAAATGTCTTCTTCGTACAGGCCGGTCAAGGCGCGCATCAGGCGGGCGTCGGGCTGGGCAGGCATCAGTGAAAGTGCCTGATCGCTTGCGCGCTGTGCGGCGGCGTAGTTTTCCTGTTGCAAATACGCTTCGGCGAGGGCCTGGTGCGCCAACCACCAATTCGGTTCCTGTTCGACAGCGATGCGGGCATAGTGCTCGGCATTGTTGCGGTTCAGGTAAGCCAGGCAGCGCGCCGCCCACAGGTTGCCGGCAGCCAGGTCGGGCCGGCGGCGAACGGCCTCGTATGCGGCTTCAAGGGCGGCATCGACTTCGCGCAACGCAAAACGGCATTCGGCCAGCGCGGCGAAGTTGCGCGCGTCGTCAGGGTCGGCGGCGCTGGCCTGCTGGTAAGCATCCAGGGCGCGCGCAATATCGTTTTCCAACAGCGCAGCGCTGCCATCGAATTGAAATATCAACTCGGCATCCGGATGATGCTGCCTGGCGCGCGCCAGCAGTTCGTAAAACTGTTGGCGCGCCGCCTGCGGGTCGGCAGCCTGTTTCTTGCTTAACTGTGCAGCCAGACCCTGGCGTTGAGTGGGCGCCGTACGCAGGGCAGCTTTCCAGAGTTCCTGCACTGCGACCAGGCGCAGCATCCAGGCAATCAGGCGGGTGGGCTGCTTTTTGAGCGCCTTCTCCATCAAATCGGCGGCTGCCTGTGGGCGGTTGCTGTCCAACTCGAGGCTGGCCTGGTCGACCATCACGGTGACCGGGTCGTCGAACAGCCCCATGCGGGCCAGGGCTTTGTCGTGCCCCTGGTTGTTGGGAAAGGCCACGATGGCCGAATCGCCATACAAGCGGCGCAAGCGGTTTAGTTGATCCACAGGCATGGCCGTCACGGCGTGGGTCATGGGGTCTTGCAATTCGATCTTCCCTGCAGCATTGTCGTAACCAATGACGACGGCCACGTGCGAGCTGTTGGAATATTCTTGCTCGACGATGGCCGGATACCCAGCATCCACCAACATCTTGAGCTGCTCGGCAGAAGCCGTGCAGCGCACCGTATCGAAACCGATCATGTGAAAGAATTCGCGCATGCGATACGGCGGCGTGCCGCTGTGCGGGAACTTGACGTGCTGGGCGATCTGGTCGTTGGTCAAATCCAGGCCACCCTGCCAGTAACGCAGGACCAGTTCGATCGTCGAAGGACCGCAGTAATTGCGGCGCTGCACCAGGGACGGAAAAGCCGCCAGGCGGCGGCGCTCGTCGCCGGCCTGGCGCGCCTTCAACTGCGCCAGATCTTCTTGCAAACGAGCGAGATTCTCGGCCTGAGGGCTGCGTGCGGCCAGCATCGCCACGAGGCGTTCGAGCGCGGGCAAGTCTTCGCCGGCCAGGGCGACATACACCAGCGTGAAAATGGGGGTGATGATCTCATCGGAAGCCGCCAAGGCTTCTTCTCCCAGCACGGCCGCCTGTTCGAACTCACCCAGTAAGTAGGCCACGTAAGCCAGGCCCCACCTGGCGTAGGTCCGCGCCCAAGCGGAATCGAGCTTTGCCATACGGTCGTAAACGGCGCGGGCCTCCAGGCGTTGATCGGCGATCAACCTCAAACGGGCCTGCGCCCGCAGGACGTGCGGCGAGTTTGGGTCCAACTCGATCGCCTGGCGAATGTGTGCGTCGGCCAGATTCCAGCAATTCTTCTGGCCATAGCCTACGGCAGCCCAGGCGAGGGCGGTGGCACGTATGGCATTGTCTGCGGTACTGCGGGCAGCCGCCTGCGCAGACAGGATGCCCCCATCATAGTGGCCGAGATCGAGCAACACGCGCGCCCACAAGCACTCGGCCTGGCTCCAGGCTTCACCGTCCAGTAGAGGGATGAGCGCATCGAGGCAGTCGTACGCTTCCTGGTAACGATCTAGTTCCATCAACGCTTCGGCTTTGTATAGGCCCAATGCGGGAGGGACCTCACCTTGCAACAGTTGGAGCACAGTTGTCGGGCGGTATTGTTCGAGCAAGTCGCGTAGCTCGGCGGCAGTGGGCATGGATGCACTCCCTGAAGTTAGATTTTGCCTGAATACGTGGGCAAGCCGTGCGAGGTTACCATACTATATCCAGTTTCTCAAGCCGTAGACGGTCCATCGAAACCGCAGCACAAGACCAGGTTCTTGGCAGCCCGCACTTCGTCGACGCGGCCGATGGGGGTGTGATGGGGGGCGTCGTGCAGCAGCTCGGGCTGCAAACGGGCTTCTTCGGCGATCTGGAGCAGCGCATCGGCAAAGGCATCCAGGGTTTCTTTGCTTTCGGTTTCCGTTGGCTCGATCATCAACGCTTCGCGGACAATGAGGGGGAAGTAGTTCGTCGGCGGATGGAAGTTGTAATCCATCAGGCGTTTGGCAATGTCGAGGGCGTGAATTTCCGGGGCGTCGGGCAGGCTGCCTTCGACGACGAACTCGTGCATGCAAATGCGATCGTAGGGCAGGTGGTACTTATGCCTGACCTTCGCCAGCAAATAGTTGGCATTGAGCACGGCGTGTTCCGAAACGGCGCGCAGCCCATCAGGCCCGTGCATGGCAATATAGGTAAACGCGCGCACCAGCATACCGAACTGCCCGTTGAACGACTTGACGCGCCCGATCGACTGCGCCGGTTGGGAAAAGCCGTACACCGGCATCCCTTCCGCGGCATCTTCCCCGGTAATGGCGACCAACGGGGCGGGCAGAAAATCGAGCAGCCTGGACGAAACCCCCACCGGGCCTGACCCCGGCCCGCCGCCGCCATGCGGGGTGGAGAAGGTTTTGTGCAGGTTGATGTGGACGGCATCGAAGCCCAGGTCACCGGGGCGCACGATGCCGAGCAGGGCATTCAGGTTGGCGCCATCACCGTAAACCAGGCCGCCGGCTGCGTGCACCAACTGAACGACTTCTTCGACGTTTTCCTCGAACAGGCCGAGCGTATTGGGGTTGGTCAGCATGATGCCGGCCAGCGTTTCGTCGCATTCCGCTTTCAATGCGGCGAGATCGACGTTGCCACGTGCGTCCGATTTGACCTGGACGACGCGCAGGCCGGCCATGCCGGAGGTGGCAGGGTTGGTCCCGTGCGCCGAATCGGGCACGACGATTTTGTTGCGCTTTGCATCACCTCGTGCCTGGTGGTAGGCGCGGATCATCAGCACGCCGGTCAGCTCGCCGTGTGCGCCGGCCGCAGGCTGGAGCGTTACCCCGGCAAAACCGCCGATTTCCTTGAGCCACTCTTGCAGTGTGAACATCAAGGCCAGGCATCCTTGCACGCTTTCGACCGGCTGAAGCGGGTGCACCCCGGCAAAGCCCGGCAGGCGGGCGACTTCCTCATTGATTTTCGGGTTGTACTTCATCGTGCACGAGCCGAGCGGGTACATGCCCGTATCGATAGCATAATTGCGCTGCGAGAGGCGGGTAAAGTGGCGCACCACATCCACCTCGGAGACTTCAGGGAGGGGCAAATCGGGGCGCAGCAGTGCGGCATCCGGCAATTCGGCCAGGGGCACATCGACGCCAGGGAAACGCAGGCCCCTGCGCCCGGGCGCAGAAAGTTCGTAGATCAGTGGTTCAGCCATGCGATACCTCCTCCAGCGCCGCAACCAGTGCGTCGATTTCCTCTTTCCCGTTCATCTCGGTACAGGCCAGCAGCATCCCGTTCTCGATGCCGAATTCCGGCTGCAAATCGTACCCCCCGAGGACGCCGTACTCGAGCAGTTTTGCGTTGATCTCGGTCACCGGGTGTGGGCAGCGAACGGCGAATTCGTTGAAGAAAGGCGCAGAAGAGATCAGCGAAAAACCGGGAATGCGGGCGATGCGCGCGGCGGCATCGTGCGCTTTGTGATAGCACAGTTCGGCTACCTGGCGCAGGCCGTGTTTGCCGAGCAAACTCATGTAGATGGCCGAAGCCAGGGCGATCAAACCCTGGTTGGTGCAGATATTGGAAGTGGCTTTGTCGCGGCGGATGTGCTGCTCGCGGGCGGTCAGCGTGAGCACGAAGGCGCGTTCACCGCTGCGTGTGTCCACCGTCTCACCGACGAGGCGGCCGGCCATTTTGCGCACGTATTCCTGCCGGGTGGCAAAGATTCCCAGGTAGGGGCCACCGTACGAAAGCGGAATCCCCAGCGACTGGCCTTCGGCGGTGACGATGTCGGCCCCCATGGCGCCCGGCGACTTGAACATCCCCAAAGCAATTGGATAGGCCGCCACGCAAACCAATGCGCCGACCGCGTGCGCGGCCTGAACGAGCTCGGTGTAATCGTAAACGCGGCCGAGAAAATCGGGGTACGGCAGGACGAGCAGGGCCGTGTTTGTATCCAGCCCATCTGCACCGGGTGGCAAAAGCGGGTCCCCGCCACACATGACCTCGATCGACGTGCCGGCGGTGTAGGTGTTGACCACCTGACAGATTTGCGGATGCAGCGTTGCCGACAGAATCACCTTGGTGCGCTTGCCACGGAAATTGGCATAGGCCATGTTGACAGCTTCGGCGACGGCCGTCGCGCCATCATAGTGCGAGGCGTTGCTGACGTCCATGCCGGTCAGCGCTGCCACCAGGCTCTGGTATTCGAAGATCGCCTGGAGTGTACCCTGCGAAACTTCCGGTTGATAGGGTGTATACGCCGTGTAGAACTCCCCGCGGCGTAGAAGCATATCCACCGCGGCGGGTGTGTAATGCTTGTAAGCGCCGGCGCCGAGGAAACAGGCCAGGTCGGCGGCGCTGTCGTTGACGTCGGCAATGCCCTGTAGCTCGGTGCGCACTTCCATCTCGGTCAGTGCAGGAGGCAGTTCGAGCGCCGGGAAGCGATAGGCTACCGGGACGTTGGCAAACAACTCGTCCAACGAACCCACGCCAATGGCCTGTAACATGGCATCCCGGTCGGAATCGGTGTGAGGGATGAACATAGCAAGTCCTTTGAAAACAGGAGACAGCCGCCCAAACGCGCCAAAAAGGGGCGACTGTCTCCCGGCTTCTGCCTGCGCCTAGTGCTCTCGCCCGGCGCAGTACTTTTCGTATGCAGCGGCGTCCATCAGGCTGTCGAGCTGTGCGGCATCGGCGATTTCGATCTTGATCAGCCAGGCGGCGCCGTAAGGATCGCCGTTGACGGTCTCGGGTTTGTCGGACAGGTCTTCATTGATGGCGGCAATGGTCCCGCTAACAGGGGCGTATACATCTGCGGCGGCCTTGACCGATTCGATCGTACCGATCGTATCGCCCTGGTTGACGCTATCACCGGCGGCAACGGCTATCTCGACGTAGACAACGTCGGAAAGCTGGTCTTGGGCGTAGTCGCTGATGCCGACGGTTCCGTCGGATTGAATCCATTCATCGTTTTTGGTGTATTTTCGATCGGTTGGAATATTCATGGGAAAGTCCTTTCGTGATTTTCGTCCTTTTGCCTCGAGCAGGGAATAGCCCTTCCCAAGCTGGAAGCGAGAGCGCGGTCTTTTTAAAAAAAAAGCGCACGCGTTTTTTTATCGCATGCGCCTCTGTCGAATACCTGAGAGTTTCACCCCACGAAAACAATGGAGCTTGCACCTTCGGTGGGTGGAGATCCGGGGAAAGCCCAATATCTCAACCACTTTTCAGAGGAAAGGCAAGAACCGGGTCCTGTGACCTGAGAGTTTCGCCGGATGCATTTTTCCGGCTTGCCCCTTCGGTGTCAGATGGGAAGCCCACCTGCGCTCTCCCCGGTTCTTGCTCGATTGAAAACAGAGCGCCTGCTTTTTAACGGCAGGCGCCAGAGAATTACTGGATCAGGCCGGCTTCGCTGCTTTGGATGATCAACCCAACCTGCCCGTAGGCGTGGTGCATGACACTCGCCAGCCAGACGATGCCCAGATACAGCGGAAAGACGCACACCATCGTCAGCACAGGCGAGACGATGCTGAAGACCAGGAGCGCCACCAGGGTGGCGATCCAGGCCATCAGGTACTGCCCGATATTGGTGGTGGCCAGCTTGATGATTTTGCCGGCCTGGAAGAGCGACCCGAACGTGTTTTCGCGAGCATAGTGGACGAGCATGGCCGGCATAAAGAAGGAGAAGATCAGTGCGTATATGGTGATACAGCACCCGCCGATCGTGGAGATGGCCAGGATGGCGCCCTCGGCACTGCCCGGGTCCTGCATGGTCGTAAGGGGCACCATCATCACGCAGGCGATCAACCACAGCGGCAACGTGTACACCAGGCTGGCTATGGCAACCATCAAGCCATCCTTGAACTTCTCACCGATGTTGTCCCACTCGGGCAGCGGGGTCTCGTCCCCGCGGGCCATGTTGCGGATGATGCCGACGCCGTACCCCGACCACGCCAGGTTCAAGATCGGCACCAGGGAGATCAGCGCGCCGATCAGGAATTTGGTGATCCAGTTGGGATCTTTGAACATAAACGTGAACGATTCGCCGAAGTCAAACTTTCTCATGACGTGCGCCTCCTCACAGTGAATGGATAAGGCGACAGGCAGCTAAGCCCAGCCCTGATTCTTGACAAAATCGGTGATCACCGGGATGACAACAGGCTTGCCGTTGTAGGCCTGGATGCCCCAATAGATCATTACAATCCACAAAATGGGTGCGAAACACGCCAAAACGGTTGATACAACCAAAACCATTTCAATGATTCCCAATACCAAAGCCTGCCCGTTGTGCATCTTGAGATAGGGGCGGTTCTTCTTGTCTTCCATCAACAGGATGATGATGGGCACCAGGGGTGAAAGCACATAGGCAAGCAAAGCCCACAGCTTGTCGTCACTCGTCACTTCGTAACTGGGTTGTTGGTCGGTCATAGCTTCCTCCTCAATGGATTGGATAATAAATTTCCGGCGGTTAGAAAGGCCAACTTTCGAGCCGGCTAAACAATGGTTGGGGCGGATAACTTTTCCTGTTGCTATCAAGCCCGTAGGTATTGTACAGCAGAAAAGGCCATTCATGCAAGCCGTTGACGGGCCTTTTTTTGGGCTTCCACGGGTTTTCTTATCTCTTGATTCAGTACAACCGCCGCGCTCTGCAACTGAAATGTACCTCAACGCCATCCGGCGATGGAGTATACTTGATAGGAAACGCCGCGCCCGGCATCGATGTTTGGGCGACAATGCAGCGCCAAATAAATCTGGCTTTTTAGCCAGACTGTGACTTCATCCGCTCATGAGTTCTGAACCCTCTACCTCCCTTTCATCCTTCGCCACCACCTCTTTTGCAGCCGAGTGGGGCGGCCTGCTTTACGAGATCAGCCGCCAGTTTGCTTCCACGCTCGAGTTGGACGACGTGTTGAGCAAAGTGCTCAGCCTCACCGTACAGGCGGTAGAAGCGAATCGCGGCAGCATCTTCTTGCTCAACGAAGACGGCCGGGTGACGCGCAGCCTGCTCTCACGCCGCCACTTGCCGGTGGAAGTCAAGGAACATACGCTGACGGAAGTCATGCGCGACGGGCTGGCCGGGTGGGTCTACGCCGCAAAGAAGGCCGACATCATTTTCGACACCGAAAGCGACGACCGCTGGCACGTCTTTCCCGAAGATACGGCCATCAGCCGTTCGGCTATGGCCGCACCGTTGATGCGTCGCGGCAAGGTGATCGGCATCATCACCATGATCCATACCGACCCACATGCTTTCACCCCCCGCCACCTGATGCTGCTCGAGGTGATCGCTACCCAGGCAGCCTCGGCGATCGAAAACGCGGCCATGTACACCAAGGCCAACCTGGAGCGTCTCAAACTCCAGGCAATCATCGAGGGCGTGCAAGACATTATTTTCGTCACCGATCTGCATGCGAACCTGATCCTGGCGAACCCGGCAGCGCAAACCGAACTCGGCATCTCCCCACAGAATTATGGAGAGCCTTTACACCAGGTACTCAGCGACCCTGCCATCCTGGCATTTTGCGGACAGCCATCCGAAGAACAAGGGTTGCAAGAAGTCACCCTACAAGATGAACGAACCTTCAATGCTTCGCTGGCGCGCCTTCCCAACGTCGGAGATGTGGTTACCATGCATGATGTCACCACATTCAAACGACTGGATGATTTGAAGGATCAATTCGTCTCTCACGTCTCTCACGACCTGAAAGCCCCGCTGGCGATCATCCAGGGTTATGCCTGGTTGCTGAACAATATGCCCGAACTAAGCAACGAAACTCGTGCTTATGCCAGCCACATTTTAAGTTCTGTGGATCGCATGTTGGGTTTGATCGGCAACCTGCTCGACCTGGGGCGGATCGAGATGGGCATCGAGAGCGAGTTTTCGCACATCAACCTGGTAGATGTTGTACGCAACGCCGCCCAGAACATGGACCCCCTGGCGAAGAAGAAAAACCTGTCCTTTTCGCTGAAAGCGCTTCAGGAAAACTTGCCCGTGTATGGTTCGGCGGTACGCATCGATCAGGCTGCGGCCAACCTGATCGGCAACGCCATCAAATTCACGCCCATCGACGGTCAGGTAACGGTATGGATGGCGCAAGAAGGCCAGAATGCCGTTGTGCGGGTGCAAGACAGCGGTCCGGGCATTCCGGCAGAAATGCGCTCGCGCCTGTTCGAGAAGTTCTCACGCCTCGGGCAGGCCGATACCCTGCGCCAGGAAGGACACGGCCTCGGGTTGGCAATTGTCAAATCGATTATCGACGCACACAGCGGAAAAATCTGGGTGGAATCCGAAACCGGCCTGGGCAGTATGTTCGCCTTCTCACTGCCTATTTCTTCCTCACCAGGCCAAACAAATGAATCGGAACTGTCTTGCCCTTGAGCGATACGGCTCCCAATGTTTCGCAGTGAAACCAGGCGTTCACTTCGCTGTAAACGGCACCGGTCAAGAGAATCTGATCGGGCTGCGCCAGGTTCATCAGGCGAGCGGCGGCGTTGACGGGATCTCCCAGCGTGTTGAACTCGCGCCGCCCGTGGGGCTCGCCAACTTCGGCAGCAAAGACCGAACCGCGTGACATGCCAATCTGACAGGTGAGTTTCATCACTTGATCGCCAACCTTCAACTCGCGTACACCCCGGATCACATCCCGCACGGCCAGGGCTGCGTCGGCTGCGCGGATGCAGTCGTCGCCGCGTGCGCCGGGGACGCCGAACAAGATCATCAAATCGGAACCGGTCAGGTGATAGGTGACTTTTTTCAAGACACCGCTGCGCGCCTCGACGGCAGCGTTGATCAACGCCATGATCAGGGAAAAGCTGGCAACGATCTCGGCTTCTTCGCCGTTCTCGGCCCGATCCACCATTTCGGTCATCCCGACCAGGTTGACGAAGATCACCGTAGCTGCAGGAAAGTCGGGCACGATGCGCCGCTGGGCGGTGTGTTCCACCACCAGCCGCAGCGTGGAAGCGGGCAGGTAACTCGCCAGGGGCTCGGTTTGCTCCACTTCCTTGGTAATTTCGTTGACCAGGCTTGGAATGCTGCGATCCCATAACACGTTGGTGGCCTGCCGGCGCGTGGGCGGAACCAGGTCATACTCGCCCAGTTGGTCGTCGGTCAGGTCGTCGATCACCAGCCAATGCCCGGCGCTGCCAGGCTCGAAACGGAAGCAATCTCGCACCGGTTTCACGGCCAGTTCCGTCAGGCAAACCCGGTTGACGGCGCCGGCGCCTTCGGCACGTTTGGCAATCTGGACGGCGTTGCCGAGCAGCACGTGTTCCATGCGCAACGGCGTGCCGATATCGGCGATCAGGAAGCGGCCGCGATGGACTCCCACGCGCATTTGAAGTGAAAAGACACCCTGGGAGGTTTCGATCTTTGCAAAACGCTGCATGGCGCGCTGCATCCGCAGGCCCGCCCGTACGGCCTGGAGGGTGTCGTTCATGTGGGGGTTGGGGGAAAACTGAACCAACAGCGCATCGCCGGTGAATTCGAGCAGATCGCCACCTGCCTTGCTGATAATTTCGATGATGCCGGCAAAATAAGCGTTGAGAGTTCGCAGCAACGACTCAGCCCCGGCCCGCCCGCGTATCGCGTGGGCCTCGGTCAGGCGGGTGAAACCGGCCAGGTCGGTAAACATGAGGGTACCTTCTACCCACTCGTAGCGCACTTCGCCCGGTTCTGGGGGGCGTTGGGATACCTGGCGTGGGACGTAGTCGTGCAAGATGCGGCGCAGGGTGCGTAAATGTTCGTAGACGCGGGTAAACGTGGCAGCAGTCGGCGAGGTATAGACGGCCGTGCTGAGATCGGCCGGCAAGAAAGGCCGCAAGCGTGGCTCGATGGGGGTCAACGGTGAAAGCGGACGAGTGTTCACGAAAAGTCCATGGTGAGCAGTTTGATCGGCGTGCTCAAAAAGGCGCGCACATAACGCTCGGTGGTCTGCGGCGTCTCGAACTGCGGCCAGTGGCCGGCGTTGGGAACCACGCGTAGATCGGCTTCAGGCCACTTGCGCGCCACCGCGCTGGCATCCCGCAGTGGGACGGTATTGTCTTCCATACCCCAAATCAGCAGTGCCGGAGGCTTCACCTGTTCCAGGTACGGGCGAAGATCGTGCTGGCGCATGGCCCAAAAGCACTCTGCGCGCACGCGACCCTGGCCTTTACGGCGGGCATCCGCACGGATACGCAAATATTCCTTTTCCTGAATGCCCGTCTGGTCGGCAAACAACGCCGGGCGCAGCACCCGATCGGTGATCGAGAACAGGGGCGGTTCAAGGACTTCCACCAGCTTGCGCGTCAGCCGGAAGCGTTCGAGCAAAACGAACGGCGTCATAAACAGATTGATGAACATCGAAAGTTTGCCGCTGATCGTCGGGCACAACAACACCATGCGTTCTACCAGTTCGGGACGTTTGAGCGCCACGGTAATGCTCGTCATGCCGCCCATCGAGTGGCCGACCAGCGTGACAGGTTGCTGCGGTGAAACCTGCTCGATCAGGCCGACGATCAGATCGGCGTAGTCGCCGATGGCAACACGGTGTGGCAGGGCGGGGCTTTCGCCATAGCCGGGTAAATCGACGGCCAGACAGCGATAGCGGTTTTTGAGCAAAGGAAGCAAGGGAGAGACCGCATACCACGAACTCGACCAGCCGTGGATGAGAATGGCGACACGGCTATTGGTTTCGCCTTCTTCGTGGGCATGGACTAAGTGACCTTGAACGTTAAAAGTAGCCATCGCATCATGCACTCCATACCAAACCATGAACGAACCCGAAGGCTGCCTGTAACCATCGCCGGCACTTTTCAATAATGCGGGGTGTGGGGGTTTCGTGCGTGCCAGGCAACCAGGCTGCAACACGCACCCCCCACGCTCCCCCTACTTTCTGAGAAGATACTCTAAGCGATTTGTGCGACGATTTGCCGGTAACCGTCCGAAATGGGATGATTGGGATAATGGAGGCTGAAAACACCGGCACTCGCCAGGGCCATCATTTCATCGGAATGCGGCAAAATCGCGGCGACTTTGCAGGCATAGGCGTTTTCTACCTTCATGCGCACTTCTTGCGGGTCGAAAACTGATGGCAGTTTGTTGACGATCAGCAGCATGGCGGGAACGTCCAGCTTACGGGCGATTTCTACGGTAACGGCCGTTCCTTGGTAATCTTGCTGGTCGGGGCGCATGATGATCGCCAAGACATCGGAGACGGCAATCGAGAGCAGCGTCTCCTCGTTCAGGCCCGGGTGGGTATCGATCACCAGGTAATCGAGGCCCAAGCCGGCGATCAGATCGTGAAAGCCATCATTGAGCAGCCCGACATCGTAACCTTCGCGCAAGACACGCGCAATCTCACCGGCTTTGATGCTGGAGGGGATCAGGAATACCTTTCCGGCAATACCGTTGCCCAGGTTTCCGGTTACATCGTGGGCACAATCGCGGATCGAGCATTTACCCCACAAGTAATCGTTGAGCGAATGCTGCATCATCGCTTCGTCGAGGCCAAAAAGAATGTGGATACCGGGCGACTGGATGTCCGTATCGATGACCCCGACACGCTTTCCTTGCTTCGCCAACAGGGAGGAAATGTTGGCCGTCGAATTGGATTTGCCCGTTCCACCGCGAAAAGAATGGATGGATACGATTTTTGCCATGAAGGACTCCTTTCTTTCCCGTTCGGCCTGGCGGTATTGTAACCGGCCAGGCGTAGTACCGTCACGCTGCTTCGCTGCGTTGGCGCATTTGCCGCGCCTTGGCCTGTAACTGCTGGAAATAATCTGTTTCGGCAATTTCGGCAACCTGGCTGGCTTTCTTAGCCTCATCGATTTGAATGCGCAGCGCCTGAACCTGCTGCTTCAGGCGCTGTTCGCGAGCGTAAACCTCGCTGGCCATGTGTTGAAAGACACGCGCCAGTTGGCCCAGTTCATCACTGCGCACGGCAACGGTATCCAGGCTTTCAACGGTAAACCGGTCGGCTTCTACGGCTGCCGCTGCCGCCGTCACTCTCGAAACCTGCTGCAAATACTCGATTTCCTTATCGCGCAGGCGTTTCTTCTCCAGGCAGGCGTCCAGGCGGGCCTTGAGCAGGATGGGATTAAAGGGCTTGGGCAGATAATCTTCTGCGCCCATCTCGATGCAGCGCACCACACTGTCGACCTCATCGAGTGCGGAGATCATGATCACAGGGATTTCGCGCAGGGCAGGGTTGGCCTTGACGGCCTCGAGCACCTGGTACCCGTTCATGCCGGGCATCATGACGTCGAGCAGCACGAGATCAAAAGCTTGTTCGGCCAATGCCTGGAGGGCCTCGCGGCCGCCCGCCACCGTTTGCACCGTATGCTCCAGGCGTTCTAAATAACGCGAAAGAATGTCGCGATTAATGGCGTTGTCATCGACGACCAGAATATGGCCGTTCGTCTCGATCAGAACGGCCTGCCGCGACGCATCTTCGAGGGTGCGTACGGTCGTCAGGGCTTCTTGCATTAACGAAGTGTTTTCGTCGCTTTGCAGTTCGGGCGTGATTCCGCCGGATTGGATGCGCGAAAAATTGACCACTTCGTCGATCAACGTAAGAAAACGGTTGGCGGCATCCTGGATTTTGATCAAGTCGGGGATGAATTCATCCCCGCCCAGATTGGGGGCATCTTCCACCAGCATCTCGGCATAACCGATGATGGTGTTCACTGGTGTGCGCAGCTTATGCCGCAGACGGGCGCCGAATTCATCCAGGTGAATGTCCAACTGCCCGGTTTCGATCTTTTCCTGATCGAGGTTTTCGTTGACCAGGGTCAGCAAACTTTGCCCGGCCTTGTAGATTCGTTCGATGTCCAGGTGCATATCGTGCCCGGCGCACCCTTCTGGACGCGTATCTTCCAGCATCATTTCGCTGTAACCGATGATGGCATTGATCGGCGTGCGCAGTTCGTGGCGAAAGTTCGCCAAAAAAGCACGCCGCGCCAGATCGCTATCGGCCGGGGTGGAAGGGGTCAGGTCAGACACCGGTGTGGCCTCTACTTGTTGAGGAGCTTTTCCATTTTCTCGAGCAAGCGGGCAAACTCGATCGGTTTGGTATCGTAGTCATCGGCGCCCGCTTCGATTGCCTTCTCACGATCGCCGGCCATGGCGTGGGCGGTCAGGGAGATTACCGGGATGTGGCGGGTCTCACCGGATGACTTCAAGCGCCGCGTTGCTTCCCAGCCATCCATTACCGGTAAGCTCATATCCATCAAAATCAAGTCCGGCTTTTCACGGCTGGCCATATCCAACCCCTGCTGCCCATCGACCGCAACGAGCGTCTCGAATCCCTTCCGTTCGAGGCGGCGTGAGAGCATGTCGCGATTCATCTCGTTATCTTCGACCAGTAAAATCTTTGCCATTACACGTTCTCCTTATCCATGGTTTACACTTACCAGTTTTTTGATCTCCGCAAGCAATTCGATATGGTTATACGAACCCTTGAACAATACTTTGTCGACTTTTCCGGCTAACTGGGCGCGATCTTCCTGATCGAGTACTTTGGCGGTAATCACAATCACCGGGATCGTGGCACAGGCCTCGTAACTGCGTAGTTGCGCAATGAACTCGAACCCATCCATGTCGGGCATCATCAAATCGAGCAAGATCAGTTGGGGGGGATGCTCGTGTACCTGCTGCAAACCTTCACGTCCATCACTTGCTTCGATGGCTGCCCAACCCTCCTTGACCAGATAGCGTTTGAGAATACTGCGCAACTCAGGTTCATCGTCAATGATCAGGACAGGCCGGGATGACTGCTCTTGACGATACTTGCCGACCACGCTGATCAGGCGATCGCGATCGATCGGCTTGCTCAAATAATCCGAAGCGCCCAAAATATACCCCAGGTTTTGATCATCTACAATGGTCAACATAACCACAGGAATATCAGAAATGTCAGGATCGCCCTTGATTTTCGAAAGCACGGCCCAGCCGTCCATGTCAGGCATCATCACATCCAGCGTGATCAGGCTGGGTCGCAGCGCACGCGCCAGGCGCAGGCCTTCCTCACCGCTCGCGGCGCCAATGACGTGGAAACCTTCACGCCGTAACATGCGCTGTAGAATGTCGCGGGTGGGATCGTCATCATCGATCACCAGGATATTGGTCTTGCGGCCGGCAGGTTGGGTTTTCGGCTCGATGCTGCGCGCCGAAAGCCGCTCGACGATTTCGGCCTGCACGTACATCGTAAACGTGGAACCGCATCCGGGTTCGCTTGAAACGGAGATGTCGCCGCCCATCATGCGGCAGTAGTGACGCGTGATGGCCAGGCCCAACCCGGTGCCGCCATACTTGCGGGTCGTGGATGAATCGGCCTGGGTGAACGGTTGGAAGAGCCGTTCGGTTTGCTCTGCATCCATGCCGATGCCCGTGTCGCGGACAACGAAAACAAAATAGTCACGTTCTTGTGCAAGCAGGGTAAGCGGCCCACCACCGCCCGATTCGGCCTCGGAATGGTCCTTTGCCTCGGTACGCAGCGTCTTGCACTCGCGGCGAACATCGAGAATCACATCGCCTTCCTTGGTGAATTTTGCCGAGTTGCTGAGCAAGTTGAACAGGCACTGGCGCAGCTTCGTCTGATCGTTGATGGCAAAGCCGATGTGAGGAGGACAGTGTACGTGAAGGGTGTTTTGATTCTTTTCGATCAGCGGCCGGATGAGGTTACACGTTTCCTCGACGGCGGTAAAAATCGAAAAGGATTCGATTTGCAACTGCATCTTACCGGCCTCGATCTTCGACAGATCGAGAACATCGTTGATGACGGTCAACAGATGCCTGCCGGCGCTTTGAATCTTCTCCAGATCGGGGACAAAGGCATTTTGCCCCGAGTCGTGGGCTTCCTCGATCAACATCTCGCTGTAGCCAATGATGGCATTCAGCGGCGTGCGCAGCTCGTGACTCATATTGGCCAGGAAGGTGCTTTTCGCCCGGCTGGCTGCCTCGGCAGCGTCTTTGGCCTGCCCCATCTCTTCCAACAGGCGCGCCTGCTCGAGAGCGCCGGCGATTTGGCCGGCAATCGTCTCGGCCAGATCGATATCGTTGGGGGTGAAGATGCGTTCGGGATCGTCGAGATCGATGCCGATCGTACCGATCACTTCGCCGCGAGACAGCAAAGGCGTCAACAACAGGGCATAGGTCTGGCGCTGGCGCATCAGCTCGTGCATCGGCACCATGCGCGGGTCGGTCTGCGCGTCAGCAATCACCAGCGTTTTGCCCGTCTCGACCACGTAACGGGAGGTTTCGCTCTCTGCCAGCGATATGGACAACCCAATCACGTTCGGCTCCCCGGCAATGGATGAAGAATCGGCAGCCAGAACCAGTTCGGTATGTTCTCTGTTCAAAACGGCAATCCCACAGTGGCGGGCGTTGAAAATCTTGGCCATCTCATTGGTCACGGTCTGCAACATCTCAGGCAGGTGATGGACACGGGTAACGGCATCGGTCAGGCGGTTGAGCAGCGCCAACTGTTCGGCACGGGCTTCAGCGGCATCTTTCAACTGGATTAAATTCAGGGTGGTGGCTTCGAGATCGATATTCATCGCCACCATGGGGTCGTAGATCTTCTCGCGCACGACAGCCGCAGCCAACAAGAGGCAGCCCGTGGTCAAGAAGAGTACATCTGCCGGCGTGCCGTTGAAAAACGGGACAACCCCTAACACCACACTGATAGCGGCAAAGACACCACCCGGCAACAGGATACCGGCACGCTGCCGACGGTAGCGGATCAACAAAATCAATGCCAGGAGCGTGTGCAGATAGACGCCCGCAAAGGCAATGTATCCCCACGGCGCCAGATCGATGCGATAGGTTGCACCGGTGACCGATAGACGTACGAACAGGCCTTTCACAAAGTTCAGCGGCGTCGCCACGGCAAAAAAAATGGCGCCGAAAATAGAGATGGCCTTCACCCAGGATGTGCGGCGTAAATCTGTGTAGTGGGTAACCAACAAAAGAAAAGCATACTGGCTCAGCGCGATACCCGAAATGGCTGCGTGCGACCAGTGCAGGATGCTCCCATCCCCTTGCAATAAGCGAACGTTCATTTCTCCTTGCAACAAGCGGATGTTTACCTGGTTGCCCATGATTTGCCCGAAAGCGACAAGACCGAGGTAAGCGGCCAGGAAATGGCTATCCCGGCTACGCGGCGACTGCCACAGAACCAGCGCCATGAGAGCAATGCTGATCGTGATACAGACGATTTGTACGGTGAAGCCCAAAAGATCGCCCATCCGCAGGTACTCCTATTCTTCAGGCCTCGCCAAAACCCAGGCCCGCATTCCGGTGTTCCTACATAGTACAGTACGTAGGTTTCGTGGCGCCATTAGCTTTCACCATCCTTCGGCTGCTGCGCGCAATCCACCGGCAACCAAATGGAGAAGGTAGAGCCCTTGCCAGCCTCACTTTCCACCGAAACATCACCATTCATCAATTGGCAAAAACGTTTGGTAATTGCCAGGCCCAAACCCGTACCGCCGTATTTGCGGGTTGCGGAGGGATCGATTTGGGTGAAGGGTTGGAACAGCTTGTTGATTTGTTCTTCAGAAATGCCGATGCCCGTATCGGCTACGCGAAAGAAGACGATGGCATCGTGACCGCTAATGCCGACAAAGGCCTGGGCCATTTGATCGACTTCGCTGGGTGCGTGCGCTGCTCCTGGCCTGTCGCTGCGGCCAACGTCGAGCGTGATGGTACCGTTCATCGTGAATTTGGCGGCGTTGCTGAGCAAATTGACGAGGCATTGCTGTACTTTGGACTGATCGGCGCATATCAGGCCCAGGTCGGGGGGCAAATGGACGACCAGGTCGTTGGCATTCTTTTGGATGGAGGGTATCACCGTCGAGATGGCGTTTGCGATCATCGTAGACAGGTCGAAATCGGTCAGTTCGAGCGCCATGCGGCCGGCTTCGATCTTGGATAGATCGAGGACATCATTGATCAAACCCAACAAGTGCTTGCCAGCGATCTGCACCTTTTGCAGGTCTGGAATAAAATCGTCCAAGCCTTCGCTGCGCAGATCTTCTTCGAGCATTTCACTGTAGCCGATGACAGCGTTCAACGGCGTACGAAGCTCATGGCTCATATTGGCCAGGAAGGTGCTCTTGGCGCGGTTGGCTGCATCGGCCGCGGCCTCGGCGCGTTTGCGTTCTTCCAGCTCGGTTTGCAAGTTCTCGTACAGGCGGGCATTGTCGATCGCCACCGAAGCTAACTCGGCAAAGCGGCCAAGTAGTTCGATTTCTGCGGGGCCAAACTGGCGGCCAGGTTCCAGATAGGCCAGCCCAATGGCGCCAATAACACGCCGTTCGAGCTTGAGAGGTACACAGGCAACGGCGTGCAACTGGATCTCATCCAACGCCTGCACCTTGCCGGTCCAGGTATTGTAATCTTCCACCACCAGAGGCTCCCCACTGAGCCATACCTTTCCGGCCATCCCATCTCCCGGCTTGATACGATAGCCCACCAAACCGGCCTGTGAACCGATGCCGACCTGCAGGGCCATCTCGCGTTCGTCCGGCTCCAACAGATAAATATACCCATGCGTGGTGCCTACCAAAGCCGCAGCACGGTTGATGATGGCGTGGAGCAGTTCGGTCAACTCCAAACGGCGGATCAAACCTACGGTGGTTTCATTTAATGCGGTTAAGTATTCCTTTTGGCGGCGCAGCAGATCTTCTGCCAGGCGGCGTTCGGTAATGTCACGTCCGAAAGCGGAGACACCGGTGGTCTTTCCCTGCGCATCTTGAATCGGCGTCAGCGACACCTCGATAATCAGCCTGATCCCGCGCACGTGATAGGCCAACTCAACGGAATAACGCTCGCCGTTGAGAGCGATCTGGTACAGATCGAACCAGCGCAAGTACTCGTCGGGCGGGAGGTGATCGACGATCACCATTCCCGGTTGCAGATCGACTCCATAGGCCACCAGGAACATCTGGCGAAAGGCCGTGTTGACCGTAAGCAGGCGATAGCGGGTGTCAACCGACCAAACCATATCGGGCGTGCTCTCGATCAACGAAGAAAGGTTGGTTTCGCTTTCGCGCAGGCTTTCCGCCAGGCGGGTGAGGCGTGCATTGGCTTCGGAGAGATCCTGGTTTAATTCGGAAAGTGGATTGAACAATTTCTCATCGAGAATGGCGCGTGCGAACAACAGGCTTCCGACCGCCACACTCATGATGTCGAAAGGATAGTCTTGCAACACCGGCAGGATACTGGTCAGCACCCCCACACAAGTGATCACCGCCCCGAGCAACAGGCTGCCGGCGCGCTGGTGGCGGTACTTTGCCAGGTAAACCAATGCAACGATGTAGTAAATATAGAAGAAGAGGAAGATCAGGTACCCCCCGGGGGCAATTTCATACCCCAGCATATCCCTGGCAATGCCCGGGACGAAGCGCAACACCTTACCTTGAAACAAGAACGGCACGGCAACAACCAAGACGAACAAACCGAACACCAGCACCAGGCGGACGTACCACTTGTGCCAACGGTTGGCGTAGTGCGTGACCAAAGCGAACAGCAGAAAACCGTTGATCGGCCCGCAGATCGCTGAAGCGTAAAAGAAAAAGCTATTATCGGCGCCCAAAATGGTCAGCAGGCGCGCCGCGGAATTGGTTACCCCCCACACGGCAATATTGAGCATGTAAGCGCCCATCAACTGGTTGTCGCGGTGACGCGGCGCCTGCCAGACAATCAATACCATCAGGGCCACGCCCAAAGAGGTGGCAATCGCCTCCGCGCCGAAAGCGATGATCGCCGTTATCGTAATCGCCTGCATTATGGTTTCTTCCCCTTGCGCTGCAAACAGGCCACCACCAGTTCGCGCACATCTCCTAGCAAGTCATCGCGGGTGTACGTGCCCTTCTGTAAAATTTTCTGCACGTAGCCGTTCAAACGTAAGCGGTCCGTCGCATCCAACTCTTTTGCCGTAACGACCAGAACCGGGACCTGCCGCCAGGTCTCCTGTTTGCGCAGCTCGGTAATGAACTCGAAACCATCCATTTCCGGCATCATCAGGTCCAGCATGATCAGGGAAGGCTTTGCCTGGGCCATTTTTTGCAGCGCTACGCGTCCGTTTTCTGCCTCACTGACCCGCCATCCCTCTTTCTCGAGCGTGCGAACAAACATTTCGCGTGTGCCAGGGTCGTCTTCTACAACCAGCACCGAGCCAACCTCCGTGCTTTGGTAGCGCTTGAGCGTGTTCAAAAGGCGCTCGCGGTCCACCGGTTTCGTCAGGTAATCGGCCACACCGAGGGCATAACCAATGTTTTGATCGTCCACAATGGAGAGCATGATCACCGGAATGTCTTCCGTCATCGGCTCCGCTTTGAGCGCGGTCAGCACGGCCCAGCCATCCATTTCGGGCATAAGCACGTCCAGCGTGATCACGTCTGGATGGATTTCCTGCGCGCGCAGTAACCCGTTCAAGCCATCCTCGGCCGTTTCGATGAGGAAACCTTCCCTTTCAAGGAAACGCTTGAGCAGGTCACGGACGGCTGGATCGTCGTCGATGACCAGCACCAACCCGCTGGGTGGGGAAAGCGGGCCTGTGCGCCCCAACTTGCCGGTTTTACGTTTCCTTTCCGGTTTGTCGGCCGACGACAGCGGGGTAACGTCCAGGGGCAAACGGATGATAAACGCCGTCCCTTTGCCAACCTCACTCTGGACATCGACCGAGCCGCCCATCATCTGGCAAAAACGCTGCGTGATCGTCAGGCCCAGGCCCGTACCGCCAAAGTGGCGCGTCGTCGAGGAATCGGCCTGGGTGAAGGGCTGGAAAAGCTTTTCCATTTGCTCCGGCGACATACCGATTCCCGTATCGCGCACCTGCAACACTACCCACGGGACCGGCTCGCCATCAGCAGCGGCATGCGCCGGGGGGGCCATTTCTTTGTGGGCCGATATGGTAACCGTTCCTTTCTTCGTAAACTTGCTGGCATTGCTGAGCAAGTTAAAAAGGCATTGGCGCACCTTGATCTGATCGGCATACATCTCCCCCAAGGCTTCTGGAAGCGAGAGAATGAGCTGGTTGGCGTTTTTATCCATCATAGGCTGAACCGTAGTGGCAACCTCCTGGATCAACGTGCCCAGTTCGAAGCGCTCGAGATAGAGGGTCATCTTGCCGGCCTCGATCTTGGAAAGATCGAGAATGTCGTTCACCAGGCCGAGCAAGAGCTTTCCGGCGCTGTGGATTTTTTGCAGATCGGGCACGAATTCGTCCTGGCCGGTCTCTTCCGCTTCTTCTTCCAGCATTTCGCTGTAACCGATGATGGCATTGAGCGGCGTGCGCAGTTCGTGGCTCATATTGGCCAGGAAGGTGCTCTTGGCGCGGTTGGCCGTTTCGGCGGCTTCGGTGGCCTGCTGTGCCTCGGCATACAGGCGGGCGTTGGCGATTCCGTTGGCGAGTTGATCGGCCATCGTTTGCAGGACGATCACGTCGGCTCCGGTAAACTTGTTGGCCTGCTCGCTTTGCACGGTAATGGCGCCAATGGTTTCCCCACGCGTGATCAGCGGCAGGGCCATCTCTGAACGCGTCTCAGGCAGGAATGGGTTGCAGAAACGCGCCTGCTCTTTTTGGGCCTCCTGGGTAATGCGCGCCTGGCCGTTGACGGCGCACCAACCGATCATCGAGGTTTCGTCGGCGCGCAGCTTATGGCGATTCTGGATCATTTCTTTGCCGGCGCTGCCCGTTCCCGACATCAACCACAGATAGTGGCCTTCTGCATCCAGCAGAAAGATACCGACATAGTAAAGACGAAAGCGCTGTTGGATCAAATCCACGCTTTGCTGAAGCATGGTATCGAGGTCGAGCGTACTGTTAGCGGCCTGCGAAATTTCCGCCGCCGTTTGCAGCTGGAGGGCGCGCTGTTCCAACTCGGCGGTGCGCTCGGCAACTTTTTCGGCCAGTTCGTGCTCGATCAACTCGTGACGCGCCATCTCGTCCTCGCGCTGCTGGCGCTCCAACTCCACGCGTTCCTGGATGAGATTCTGTATCTCACTCGACATCTGGTTGAATGCCGCAGCCAGTTCTCCCAACTCATCACGTGAGCGAATGTCGACCGTGTGCCCCCAGTTTCCGCCCGCCAGCGTGGTGGCGCTGTCTTTCAGACGGCGGATGGGGCGGTTGAGCGCAAACTGCGTGATCAACGAGGAGGCAAACAAGGAAAAGAGAATGCCGGCCAGCATGAGGCCGATCACCTGGCGCAGCGTGCTCTCCTGAATCAGTTGCTGCGTCTCAGCATTGGTATAGCCCTCGACGAGGCCGATGACTTCGTCTTCGGCATTGATCAAAGGGGTTACGTAGGCGTAGTACTGCCCGAACTCATCGGCGTAGTAAAGGTAACGTGGCTGGCGATCTTCGTAGGTCGCAAAGTGCTCAGGTTGGGCATAGAAGAACGGATAATGCGGGGTCATGCCACCGGCATCTACCCAATAATAGAAGTGACCGTCCCGCATACCGTAAATTTCGATGCCGCCCAAGTCGCCGGCTTCGGCCATGCGAAACAGTTGCTTGTAGACCTGGTCGTACGCCACCGTATCGATGTCGGCCGGTACGTTAATCATGTACAGCAAGCGCAAATCCACCGTCGAGGCCACCGCATCGGTGGCGCGGCGCATGCGGGTTTCGATGTCCTGTTGCATGCCCTTGATCGTTTCCCGGTAGATGCGTAAGCCCGAGTAAGCCAGCGAGGCAATAATCAGGATCGCCAGCGGAAAGACGATTTTGACATACAGCGGAACGTACAAACGGATGGGTCTTTTCACCGCGCCACCTCGATCCGCTTTAACAACGAACCTTCGAGCGTGAAAACCCAAATGGCGTTATTGTAAGCATCGCTCACGTACAAGTTACCGGCTTTTCCCAGCGAGACGCCCATGATCTGCCACTCCTTGACACCTGGGACAGGGATGCTGAGACGAAACGTGCCATCGGCGTCGAAGACCTGCACCCGGCGGTTACCGGTATCGCCGACGTACAGGCGGCCGCTTGCATCGTCTACGGCCATGTACTGTGGGAAGGCGATCTGCTGGTTGCCATAACCATACGTGGCAACCGTCTGGAGGAATTCCACCTCAGGGATGCCCTCTTCATCGGACGCCAGGCGGTACTGATCCAGGCGGCTGCCGTCGAAATCGACGGTATACAGCAGGCCGCGCGTATCGTCGACGGCAACATCATTCAAACCGATATACCGGCGTTCCTCCGGCGCATCGGCAAACAGGCTGGCGAGCAGTGTACCCTGCGAGTCGAAAACGCGGATCGTGCCGCGTGCATAGTCAGCCACGTACAGGTTTCCGGCATTGTCTATGTCCAAGCCGTAAGGTTTGTTCGGATCCGTTTCCCCATCGGCGTTATAGTCTGCCCGGCCGATTTCGCGCAGGAACTTGCCCGTGGGCGCGAACACTTTGATCTGATCGTTTTTCAGGTGGACGGAATCGTCGACAAAGTTGCACAGGTAGAGATTGCCATCGGCGCCAACGGTGAGATCCCAACTGCGGTAAAGTTGTTCGGGATTCTCACCCAGGCGGCCAAAGGACAACAGTACCTTGCCATCTGCATCCAGCTTGACCACACGGTGGTTGCCAAAATCGTTCACGTAAACCGCCCCATCTGCCGCTTCGACAGCGCTGTTCGGGCGCAGCAAACCGGGATCGCTCCGGCAAGCCGTTAAACTCAACAAAAACGCTCCAATAACCATCAAAAAGGGAAAGGGCTTCATAAATCACTTCTTTTCGAAACGTTCACGATAGTTGAACTGTCCGTCTTACGCTACCGTTAAAATAACTGGTTTCGAGGTGACATCTCCCTTCGCATCAAACGTATGCGGACCGGTTACGCCGGGCCAATCCATGGCGCCACGCAAAAGGGCTGCCACTTTCTGCGAATTGAGGGTGCCAGCCGTTTCGATCGCATACGCCAACAGTTCAATGGCGTTACAGACCTGAGCGGCCCACACATCAGGGCGGGTGCCATAACATTCTTCGAAAGCCTGGACGAACTGTTGTATTTGTGGCCGGTCATCTTCCGGATGAAAGTAAGAGACAACGTGAATGCCGTTTGCCAGATTGCCGGCAACGCGCCAGAGGTCTGAAGATATGATACCATCACTGCCTAAAGTCTGCTGAGAGACGCCCGCATGGCGGGCTGCCGCCATCGTCCCCTGGCGGTAGCGGGCAATGCCCATCCGGTACACGGCATTGGCATACTCCAGCTTGACGGCCAACGCCAGCCAGAGACGCTTCACCCCCACCAGAAACGCAGTGCACGAAAGGCGCGTGCGGTGAGAGTGTGATATAGACGCCATCTTACAGATCGCAGAGAAACTCCCAGGACAGACGGGTTAGCCCGGGCGGATCGACGCGCAAGCGTGCAGCGCCATGCCACAGGCTTTTGCGATAACGGCGCTCGACCGGCGGCACGAACAGCACCTGGTAAAGCTGTTGGCCGTATCCTTCAACTGCTGGCAGCCCGCTTTACCGGCTTCCAATTGCTTGAGCAGGCAGTTGGCTTTTGACAAGTCCAGTCAACCCTTGCAAAGGCATCGACAAAAAAAGTTTAGCACAAGCAAAAATGGGTGTCAACGACGGGAGCTGTTAGGTCCATTTCAGTTTCGGGACAATGATTTTTGGCTCTCCCGGCTTTGCCGTGAAAGGATTCTTCACACTCAACCCGGAAGACCCTGATTTTTCTTTCGTGCTACAATTTTAGAAACGGCCCAATTCTTCATCAATCTGGGGCAGGGGCAGGCAATGCTAACCTGCCATAAGGCATGTATGGAGGCAAACATGGCAAACGCGTCCTATCTCCTGGTCGAAGATTCGCAAACCGGCCAGCAGGCCCTGGAACAGGCGGGAAACGCGCAATACATCGTCATTCATTTTGGCGATGGGTGCTATGCGGTCATCAAACCCGGCGATCTGAAACGCAAGTTATCGATGTGGAAGAAACTCGGCGTGCCCCTGAGAGAGGTTCCCGCCAATGTCTTTGCCCCTCACCTTACCGACACGTGCGCCGAAGACGCGCCGGACGTCCACGAACGCGTCAAAGCACTCAAGGCAAACCAACCGCTGGTGATCCTCTCGACAGCGGGAGATTTCCTGGCCCTTGAAATCGGCGGCGTCGTCTTTCGCGGCGGCACCCCAAAGATGGAAGCGTCCGGTGAAAAGGGGCTGCATAAACTTGGCGTCGAAGAAAGCGCCGGTGAAACGATCGAAGCCAATGCGCCGCAAAAGCGTTATATCAATGTCGAACTGAAAGATAGCAGCGAAAAAAACTTCGACCCGGCCGCCAAGCCCCTGCAAAATGGGGAAGTTTACACCCTGAGCTTCGACGTGGACCTGGAACTGCGCGCCACGGCGATCGCCACCAAGGGCGCGGCGTTTGCCTACCCATTCCAGGAAGGTGAACAGCTCGTCAAAATCACCGTGCGCCTGGAATCGGAAGATTTCGACTTCTTCGGCGAACAGGAAAAGACCCTGCTCGTGCCGCGCACGGGCAAATCGAGGAACAAGGCCGCCTTCCTGATGGAACCACGCCATGAGGGCGAATGCCAGATCAACGCCATCTTCCTGAAAGATGGCAATTTCGTCCAGGTGATGGCGCTCAGGTTCTATGTTGGGGCGCTCTTCCAGGCCACCACGCTCGGCCGGGACGTGGAAGCGGCCTTTGGCGTCCAGCCGCGCGACGTCAGCTTGACGATCCTCAACACCGGGTCAGCCTTCCAACTGGTCTTGATTGCGCCGGGCGTGGCTGCCACCGCCATCCTGCCGCTCAAACTGCCCGAACTGAAAGACATCACCAACCAGGTACGCGAGAAGCTGCAAGCGCTGGTCGACTACGAGGAAGACAAACACCGTTTCTACCAGCAGGCCATCGACATCCCTTGCGAAATTCATGCGTTCGCCCTGCAACAATTGGCCGAGGCCGGCTTCCGCCTGTACCAGCGCATCTTCTTCGGCCCGTCAGCCGACGAGCAGAGCAAGAACCTGGGCCGCAAGCTGCGCCAGCTGGCCCAAAAGGACAGGTTGAAGATTCAAATCTTCTCACAAGACTTCGTCCTGCCCTGGGGGCTGCTCTACATGGCCGACCGCTTCGATCCGGACGATATCCGGCCGGAGTTCTTTCTCGGCCTGAAACACATCATCGAGCACATCCCCTTGCAGCAAAGCCTGAGCGTCACCGATAACCGCATGGACGGCAGCCGCGGGCTGGCGGTGGGCCTGAACGTCAACGGCGATATCGACAAAGACATGGGCGCCCCCCTGATCGGCTCGCAACTCAACTACTGGCAAACGCTCCAGGCTAACGGGGCACGCGTCTCCCTGGTCACCCGCCAGACCGCCGACGAAGTCACCCGCGCTCTGGCCAACCCGGACACCCCTGACCAGGTGCTCTACTTCTACTGCCACGGCATCTCGCAAGACGTGGACGAAAGCGGCGGTGTGTCGAAATCGAGGCTGGTGCTCAGCGGGCACGGCAGCCTGACCCTCGACGATCTGAATCTCTTCGCGCCGCCGGACGATCAACTGCGCAGCGCGCCGTTGGTTTTCATCAACGCCTGCGAGTCGGCGCAGCTTTCGCCGTTGGTGTACGATGGCTTCGTGCCTTATTTCATGTCGAAGGGCGCGCGCGGCGTAATCGGTACGGAAGTGGAAACCCCGGCGCTGTTCGCCGTGCACTGGGCGGAGCGTTTCTTCGACCGCTTCTTGCGCGGCGAAACGCTGGGTGAGATTTTCCTGGCCCTGCGCAAGGAGTTCCTCGAGCAGCACCACAATGTGATGGGCCTGCTGTATGCCTTGTACGTTGATGGGGACACGCGCCTCGAGCCGGCCGTGAAGACGTAAAAACGGGCAGCGAAGAAGCAGCTTCGAGGGCTTCGCCGTTAATTTCCCAATGCGGCCCGGATCGCCGGCAGCGCTTCGCGGGCGGCTTCTTCGCCGGCCCGAATGGCGGCTTCGGGCTGGTCGAAACCGAGCAGCCAGACACAGTCGGGGATCTGCGGTGTGATCAGCACGTCGGGGGGGTATTTTTCCAGCTGGTAGCTGGTCAAAGCGTCTGACAGAATCAGAATCGAGTGGTAAAAGCGATCGCCAAAGTCGGGAAGCAGCGGCACGTCGAGGATGGTGGCATCCTGACGGGGGAAACAGGGGGCCACACGCACCGCGACCACCACGTCCGCCCCCATCCGGCGCAGGACATTCACCGGGATATTGTCCGTCAGGCCGCCGTCCGCCAGCTGGCAACCGTGGATGCAGACGGGCGGCCACAGGCCAGGCAGCGCCGAGGTAGCCATGACCGCATCGATCAACGGGCCGTCACGCACCACCACCGGTGCACCGCGCGGCAGGTCGGTGGCCGTCAGGGCAATCGGAAAACGCGTGTCGGCAAATGTAAGCCCGTGGCCGATGAAACCGCTCAGCACATCACGGATGCGCTTGCCCTGCAAAAAGCTGGGGTTGAATGGGGCAGGGTCCAGCAGGCCGAGCAACGTACGGCGGTCGGCGTACTGGTAAGCCAGCGCTTCCATTTCTGCCGGCGTTTTCCCGGCTGCGTAGGCCGCAGCGACCACCCCGCCGATGCTGGCGCCGGCCGCCATGTCGACGCGCAGGCCGGCCTGTTCCAGCACCTTGATCACGCCGATGTGCGCCAGCCCACGCGCGCCACCGCCGCCCAGGGCCAGGCCGAGGCGGCGGGGTTTCTTGGGGGGAGATGGTTTAAAGAGACGTTTGAGCCAATCCATACGGCCTCCCCAATGAAGTCAAGATTCCCAGGCCGGCAAAAGCAGCCGCAACGACGAAACTGGCGCGCACGGCGTCGAAAACCCCGTCGCCGGCGCTCCCGGCCAACACGGTGGCAAAGATGGCGCCCGAAAGGCCGGCGCCGATCACCATGCCGAAACTGCGCGCCGTCGCCAGCACCCCGGCCGCAATTCCCTGGCGGTGGCGTGGGGCTGCACCCATCAGGGCACTGTTGTTGGGGGAGATGAAAGCCCCCGTGCCGAGGCCCACCAGCGCCAGGCTGAAAACGATCACCGGATAGCCCGCGCCGGCATCCAGGCGCGAAAGCAGCCAGGTTCCCAAGGCCAGCACCGCCATCCCGGCGACGGAGGGCCAGCGCGTGCCCCAGCGGTCCGAGAGCGTGCCGCTGATCGGCGCAACCACGGCCATCACCAGCGATTGGGCCGCCAGCAACAGGCCGGCGGTAGACGTGTTGAGACCGCGCCCATCGATCAGGTACTGCGGCATCAGAAAGATGATGCTGTAAACGCACATATAGTTCAAGATGGCACTCAGCACGGTCAAGGAAAAGATCGACGAACGGAAAAGCGACAGATCGAGCATCGGCGCAGCGACGCGCCGCTCGACGGCCACGAAGCCCCCCAGCAGGGCCAACGCCGCCAGCAGCAGGCCTATCACCGGCAACGAAGTCCATCCCCAGGCATGTCCCTGGTTCAGCCCGAGCAGCAGGGCGCTCAACCCGAGCGTAAACAGGATCGCCCCGGCCAGATCGAAACGCTCGCCGTCGGCGCGGTGCCGATCGTCGGGGATGAAGCGCAGGCTGAAGGCCAGCGCCAGCAGGCCGATCGGCAGGTTGATATAAAAGACGGCCTGCCATCCGAAAGCGTGCGCCAACCAACCGCCAAAGGCAGGCCCGGTCACCAATCCCAGGTAGGTCATCGTCGCCGAAAGCCCCAGGGCCTGGCCACGCTGCTCGGCGGGAAAATTGCGCGTCAGGATCGCCGGAGAATTGGAGGCCAGCATGGCCGCTCCCAGCGCCTGAATGGCCCGGAAAGCCACCAGCAGGCTCATCGACGGGGCCATCCCGCACAACGCCGAACTGGCCACGAAGACACCAAAACCGGCCAGGTAGACGCGCCGGTGGCCGAAGAGATCGCCCAGGCGGCCGAAGCTGAGCAGCAAACCGCTGAGCACCAACAGATAAATCGTCACCACCCATTCGGTGCTGGCGAAATCGCTGCCCAGGGCTTCGCGTATGGTCGGCAAGATCACGTTGACCACACTGCTGTCCAACGCGGTCATGAACGTACCGATGCCGACGGCGGTGAGGATGAACCATTTGGAGGAAGGGGGCATGGGAAAGAAGAAGCCTTTGCGTCGCGAGGAGATGATGCTGCGGATGAGGAATTAAACCACAAAAACGCCAGAATGACGCCATCTACCCTTCCGGTTGGATTCATATTTTTGGCATCTTCCGCCTTTGGAGGAAAGTGTTCCACGAATGTGGGGTGTGATTGGGTGCTTCGCACCCAATCGCACCCCACATCTAGCCTAGGTATCTACCCCATTGAAAACGGGAGAGCCATATTTTGTCTGGCAAGAAGAAATGCCGATAGCGCCTCAATCGCGCAGCAGCCACCGTTCGGCAGCCGGGCGGGCGTAAAAGACACCAAACTCATCGAAGTGGTTCGACTCCATCGCCATCTCGGCAAAACGGCCCGTACCGACCTGATCGGGCGTTACCACGGCGGCCACTTTGATGCGGTAGTTGCTGAATTTGAGCAGCACTTCGCCGGCCAGGCCGGTCTTGAGGTCGAAAAAGGCCGGTGGCAAGTGGATGCCATGCAACAGGAGGCGATGCATCTCGTGTTCGCCGCACAAGGCGACCAGATCGAGGGCATCACGCTCGCCGGCGATAGGCGCCATGCCCGGCAGGCACTCGAGATAGGTCTTTCCGTTTTGTTCGATTAACGTGTACGTCATTCTTGATGGACTTCCTTTCTGAAATAGCAAGATGGATCGAGCAAAAACGGCACGATCTGCGGCGCCAGGCCGATCAGGGCATGCCCCATGCCTTCGAGAATGGAGGCGCTGAACTGCGGCACAAGCCCTCGCAACCGCCGGGCAGCCTTCTCGATATCGAAAAACATCTCTTGCGCGCCGCCGATAAACAAGGTCGGCATTGCCAGGCGCTTCAATTCATCGTCCGAGAACAGGTAACCTTTCTCGATGCGAATATTGAAGTTATCTCGGATGATCTGCAAGAACTCCGCCACCTCCGGGTGAACCGGCTGATCGCCAAAGAGACGTCCCAAGCCGGCGGCCCCAGCCCACTTGCCGAATGCGGCGAATAACATCCCTTTCAAGAGGATGGAAATCCGCATCGGAACGATCCCCACCGGAGTCAACAAAACCAACCGGTCGACGCGCTGTGGGTGAATGGCTGCAAAGCGAATCGCCGTCCAGCCACCCTGCGAGATTCCCAACAGAGAAGCGGTTGGGACCGCAAGGCCGTCGAGCACGTCTTCCAGCCACTCGGCAAAATCCAGGTTGTGCCAGCTCGGGCGATTCTCGCTGCTTCGCCCCGGTTCGCCCGGCAGATCGACGGCGTAGACGCGGAAATGCCGGCTGTATTCCAACACATCCCCACCCCACGAAACGGCATTCGACGCCGAGCCATGCAAGAGCACCAGAGGTGGCGCGGACTTCTCGCCGCTGGCGATGACGAAGGTCTCCCCGTGGCGGGTGGGGATCGTGGCGGTCTCATAAGGAACAGGCCAGCGCGCCAGAAATTCATCGTAGCGCGCCAGGATCGCCCTTTTTCCGGCGGGAGATTTGTAAACGGGTTTTGTGTTCACTGGGGCGCTTCTCCTTGCTCGCTTTGCGGGCCAATCTCCCAACGGAGAAAACGCCGCACGACGATGTTTTCTCCAAGTTCGTCACAAATCTGCGCCAGGCAGTGGGCAATGCAAATGCTTTCGTCCCGGATGTAGGGCTGGCGCATGAGAACGTGCTCGTTTTTGTACTTTTCAAGCACACCGGCGACGATTTTCGCAACAATCCGTTCGGGCTTCCCGGCGCGGCGCGCCCTGTCCGATGCTTCCTGCGCCATATGCACCAGGGTCTCCGGCGGAATCTCTTCGTCGGAAACATAGGACGGCGCAGCGGCGGCGATCTGAAGCGTAATTTCGTGCACGAAGCTTGCAAAGGCCGGTGTACGGCTGGCCGCTTCGGTTACTGTGCTTACTTCTGCCATGACGCCAATCCGGCCACCGTTATGGGCGTACAATGCCAGCTTGCCCGGCCGGGCCGGGCTGCCGGTTGCCGGGTGCGAAAGCGGTTGCATGGCTTCAGCGTGTGAGGAGGGAACAACAGGGTTGGATGCCATTCAAAAACCTTTCTTCGTGAGCGAGTCTCCTGGCTCGTCAAGCCCGCCAGGCGCCAGCGAGCGAGCAAGGCGAACACCTGGCGCAGCAGTTACTTATAACTGTGTTATTAATAACATATTGTACTTTTAAAGTCAAGAGCGCCTTCCTGTTTTCCGGTACCGTCACGGAAAATATCGGTTACGGCCGGTTGGATGCCAGCGACGAGAAATGCATCCGCGCCACCCCAATGGCCGATGCCGACCACTTCATCCACCAGCATCGCCAGGGTTACCAGGCCCGCCTGCCCGAACGCGCCAGCAACCTGAGCCAGGGCCAAAACGGGATGCTGGTCATCGCCGGCGCCATCCTGCTTGACGAGGCCACCAGCAGTGTGGACACGCGTACCGAAACGCGCATTCAGCGAGCGCTCCCGCACCTGATGGAAAACAAGGGAGCTTTGTCATCGCCCATCGCCTACCTGCACGCTCGGCGAGGCCGAGAGCTTGCAGGTAGGCAAAGACGGCGAAAGCGCCGAAACAGGGCACACACCAGCCGTTGATCGAGCAGTGCGGCTTCTGTTACCCAGCAAGGTGCTTCACCGGCACAGGCGTGCAAAATTCAGTGGGGACTTGTATAGATATATAAAATTTTAAGACAAAAACAGTGATATTTATCAAATTGCCACTTGAATTTGTCCATCAAATTCGGTACAGTGATAACGTAAGCGTTTAGGCATTGGTGACCACTACCAGGGGATGTGGAGTCAACGAACAAACCATGGTTTTTGAATGGCTACCGGGCCTGGATGGGATGGCATCAATTGCCGCCGTATGCGAAAGGAATACGTCTTTTCATGAAGCTCCGAAAGCCTGCGATAGCCGTGACTTTCATCGTCTATGAATGGAGGATCCATTATGTTTTCTAAAACTCGCAGCCAGATTATTTTATTGCTGTGCCTGCCTGTCATCCTGCTGCTGGCCACGGGCTTTGCCCTGGGCAGCCAACCCGCGATCGCGGCACAACCCGGTCCAAAGACTGCCAGCCAGTTGTCCGCGCAACCCGCATCTTTGTTTGCCAGTTTATGGCCTGAAAATATCACTGCCCCCTTTGCCTGTCCGGCCGTAGCCGGATACGCCAGTTCTATCGAGGACACAAATTTCTGCGTTTACTATAACAACCCCCCAACGACCAACGCGGAAGCCACGTTGGTTCAAGGCTATGTAAACGACTACTGGACACGCTATGACGTGGATTATGGTTTCCTGGCGCCGCTGTTTACAGCGCCCAAGCTGGAGGTGCGCATCAACGGCAGTTCGAGCTGTAACGGCAGCGCCTGGGATAACTACATCGACCCATACGACGGCTGCTTCGACAGCACGATGCCGGAAATCATGCAGTTCGTCACCGGGCACGAAGTGTTCCACCGCGTCCAGTTTGCGCACGATCCCGATTGGTCCACAACGTGGACGAATTCCGGGTGGATATACGAAGGCACCGCCCGCAATATGGAAGACGTGGCTTTTGCCAACATCGATACCTGGGCCGACTGCCTGAGTGCGCCCTTCTCCTACTGCGACGAAGTCAACGATTACCTGGCCAGCACCTCGCAGGATATCACCAGCTTTGGTATGCGCTACGAATCGAACCTGTTCTGGACGTACTTCCGCGAGCAGTTCGGCACCATTCTCACCGAACCCCAGCGTGGTGTCGATGCCCTGGTCGAGCTGTGGGAACAAATGGCCACAGCCGAATCGGTCGCCGCAGTCAACAATGCCCTGGCCGTGCTCTCCCCAGGCACAACCTTCGATGACGCATTCCGCCAGTTTACCGTCGCAAACTGGACCAAAGACCTGACCGGCCTGCCTGACGACAGCTACAACTACGCCGACGAAGACCAGGCCGGGAACCCGGCCCCCTATGGGCCGATTGTTCCGCTCAATGGCGGCACCATCGACTCGGTCACATCGGCGAATTGGAACGCCCAGTCTATCAATCGCTACAGCGCACGTTACTACGTCGCTGCGCCGGCGGCCAGCTGCCAGGTGATCACGGCGAACTTTCAACGCACGGCCGGCTCCACCACGTTCTACCACGTGATCACAGAGAACGGTTCGGCCTTCGGTACACACGTCGAAGGCAGCGGCGATAGTTGGACGCAGAGCTTCTTGAACGACGGCGTCACGCAAGTGGTCGCAATTGTCGGCGGGCAGGGCAGCAGTTCCACCGTCAACGTCACGCTTTCCTGTGCGACCCCGGTCATCGACATCGAACTGCCCAACCAACTCGCCCCCGAATACGTTGGCGCGTCAGGCAGCCCCGACAACATGGTGGTGCAGGTTTCGGTGACCAACGGTTCGCCTACGGGACCGATCGTCGGCGGCCTGACCAATTCCGACTTCGATGTGGAAGTGGGCGGTTTGCCGGCCCTGGTGGTCGGCGGCGGCTTCATCCAGGAAGAATACTTCCTGCTTGTGGACACCCCCACTCAAGTTGCAAACGGCCCCTACGACCTTGAAGTATCCCTCGAAGAGCCGGGGACATCGACCGTCATCGCCAGCGACACGGAAAACGATGCCGTGATCTACGATGCCACCAACAGCGATCACGTGATCGTCACCGACGTTTCCGGGTCGATGGGATGGGATGGAAAGTTGTTTGCCGCCCAGAATGCTGCCAATCTCTTCATCGACGCAACCAACAGCAGCGAAGGCTTGGGGCTGGTCTCCTATAACCACGACGTCGCCAACACCCTCGGCATCCAGTTTGCCACCCTGCCTCACCGCAACAGCGCCCACACGCAGGTCAACGCTTATGTTGCCAGCGGAGCCACGAGCATCGGTGACGGCCTGGACGAGGCCGTGGACCTGCGCAATGCCAGCACGACGAGCAACGCGCGCTGCCAGTTTACCCTGCTCTCCGATGGCATGGAAAACTCGGCCGCCTTCTGGGCCGATGTGCAGGCAGATGTGGTAGCCAGCGGCTGCCCTGTAACAACAATTGCCTTCGGTCCGGCCAGCAACGAGCTGTTGATGCAGGAGATCGCCACGGCAACCGGCGGCGTCTCCTACTACAACGACGTGTACGTCAGCATTGGACCATCGGCTTCGCCGCAATCGGTCACCGCCACGCCGGACGATATGGAAATCGGCCTGGGCGACAGTTATCTCTATTCGCTGTGCGACAGCCAGAACTGCAAACGCCTCTTTACCGAAGACGGCCTAGCCAACTACGGTGACGTCTTCACGCATACGATGTACATCGACGACAGCGTCGAAGAGATGAGCGTCGTACTCGACTGGCGCTCGACGTCACTACAAGACACGAACCTTGACTTTGCCCTGCTGCTATCTTCCCCCGGCGGGCAAACCTACAACACGCCCGACTTTTCCAGCGCAGGCTCCGGCCACATCGGGTATCACATCGCAGATCCGGAAGCTGGCGAGTGGCAGCTGGTCGTCGTCTACTTCAATGACATCCGCAATCGCGGCTACCAGGTGAGCGCCTACGGGCAGACCGAACGCGCCGTCTACCTGTTGCTGCCCGATATGGACGGTTACAGCACCGGCGACTATGTCCCCTTGTACGCAATCTGGGTACCCGGTGGCATGGTGTCTGCAACGGTGACGACCCTGAGCGGGGAATCGCAGATCATCCCACTGTACGATGACGGGCAACACAACGACGGCCAGGCAAACGACGGCTTCTTCGCCGGAAGGTACACGCTGGCCATCGAATCGGCAGCCGTGCCGCCGGTCGACGAAGAAGGAGTACCCAACCCGCCCGAGGCAGAAGACGAAGCGGCCTACCGCGTGCGCCTGCTCGCCACCTACGGGGAAATCCGGCGTGAAACGCGTGGCTCATTTGCGGTGCCCGCCGGAGAAGACGAAAATGGAGACAGCATTCCCGACGACTTCGTCGCCATGCGTTGCGCCGGTGTACCCAACTCGGACGCCGACCTGGATCAACTCGACTGCACCGACGAGTACTACACGGGAACGGATCCCAACAATTCCGATACCGATGGCGGCGGTGAGAGCGACCATTCCGAAGCAATTCTGAACGGGCTGGATGCATTGATCCCAGGCGACGACATGATCGACGCCCCCGCCTTCGTGCAAACCACCGCGCAGAACGGCTCCGTGTTGCTTTCCTACGATGTGAAACCGCCTTACGTCAACGTAATCGCCTACCGTTCGTCAGACTCGGCCGGCCCGTGGCTGCTGATCAACGATGACTTACCCCTCACCGGCATCTTTACCGATACGAGCGTGACGAACGAAACAACTTATCGCTACTGCGTGCAAGCAGCCGACGCCGCAGACCATCACACAGCCGTTGTCTGCAGCCAACCTGTGACCCCGCGCATCGATCCGGTGCCGCCAGAAGCCGCCATGCTGATCAACGGAGGCGCCATCAGTACAACAACAACCAGCGTCGTGTTGACCTTCACGCCCGTCGAAGAGGGACCGGAGGATATCCATAACGGACAGGACGCTTTCAGCGATATTACCGAAGTCATGCTCAGCAACGATCCCATGTTCACTGATTCAACATGGCAACCTTTCCAGCAGAACATCCCCTGGCAACTTCTGCCCGGCACAGGCCAGCGAACCGTCTATGCACGCTTCAGAGACGCCAGCGGCAATGTGTCGGTCAATGTGGAAACGGCAACGATCTGGCTTGAAGGGGGCATGGGCACGCTCTACCTGCCCATCGTTATCCGCCAAGAGTAATTTCCGAAGCCCCTGATACCGCTGCCCTACGCTTACGCGGAGAAGCATACACCAAGCGTGTATGCTTCTCCTTGCTTTAACGGCCTCTTCATCCCCAGCGCAAAATGGCGATGCCCACCAACAGACGCAACGCGCCAAATGCGATCAGCGCGCCCGGAATGCCGAGAAAACGGGCGATCAGCGGGCCTGCCAACGCCCCTAGCAGGATCGCTGCATTGCCCAGCAGTACGTTATACGAAAGCCAGTTCGGGCGGTCCGCAGACGGCAGGTGATCGAGCGGGTAATTGTACTGCGCGGCGCCCAGCACACCTATTGCTATGCCGGCGATCACGGCCGAGACCAAGTAAAAGAGGGCGTTGGTCGCCAACGCCAGGGTAATGGCCTGTACGGCCAACAGGCCGGCGCCGATGGCCGTCGCTTTACGGTTTCCGGTACGCAAGGTAAAGCGCGCCACGCGTAAGGAAATCACGAAGGTCAGAAAGGTCGTCGTGGCCGTGCCCACGCTGATCATGGCATCCGAAAGTTTTAGCTGCCCGACCAGCAAGTCGGGAACGAGCGGTGCGGCCATATTGTTGGTGAAATTCAGCCAGAAAAGCAGGCCGATCACCTTGAGATAGGCACGCCCGTTGGCATCGAGTGCGGGAAGGCGCCAGCGAGCGGCAGGGGCCCCCGAACCGGAGAGCAACGGCAGATCGGAGTCTGGCACCGGCCGCACGCGCGCGATCATGTAGGCAGTCGCCAGTGCGCCAGCAAAACCGATAAAGAAGACGATCTGGTAGCCACGCGGGAAGGCCACATAGGTCAAAACCTGCCCACAGAGCAGCGTTACCACGAAAGAAACGATCGACATGATCGCATTACGCGCCCCCACCACCGTACCGCGCCAGCGCGTGGGAATCGCCTCGATGAAAAACTGGTTGAAACTGATGCTGATCACCGTATTGGGTAGCGCCAGGATCACCGCCATCACCAACAGCGCCTGTACCTGTAACGTCGGTGGCAAGGCCCACGGCAAGATCACGTATACGACCAGCAGGAAACGCGCGACAAAGGCTCCCCAGGCCGTCACCGGCCCTGCCGGGAAGCGCTTCAACCACTGCCCCACCGGCACTGCCAACAATAACGAAAGTAAAGCCGGCAGCGCTGTCAGCAGGCCGATCTCTTCGGGTGTAGCCCCCACACGCGCCGCATAAATCGTCAAGAAAGCGACCGTCGAACCCATGTAAAAGCCCCAGACACCGATATCCCACAACAGAAAGATATAGTTCGAGCGCAGTTGCGGCGATAGTTCGGGGGGAAAACGGAAAAGCCTACCAAGGTTCATACAGCAATATCCAATCATCAGAAAGTGATTTACCGCGCAAAACGCGAAGAACGGCAGGAAAACAGCGGTCCTTCGCGCCTTCGACAAATTCTGGCGATTATACGCCGGAATACACTTTTATGGGTCTTCCAGCTTTCGCGTGAAGAATTCCTGCATTGGGAGTTGTGTACTGCACACCACCTCCGAGGATGGCCAAAAATTTGATATTCATGCGTGCTTCGCACGCATGAATATCAAATTCGGGTTTTTCCTGTGTGCTGCGAAGCAGCCACACAAGTAAGACAGTCAGGGCACACAACCCCCAAATGCGGCCCCCTTTCCCGGCAAGCCGGGAGAGCCACTTTTACTCTGTGAGCAACAAGTTCAGTCGGCGAAGATCCCGTTCCGAAGCTTGCATGCATAAATGCAGCCCGCTCTTTGCAGCCAAGAGGCCATTTTACGAACAAAATGCGAACCCTTTGCGAACGAGTCCCATATACAATAAGCTTATCGGGTCAGCAGATATGATTTTGGCAGCACGTTCTTGGATAAACCACAAGATAAACGGAGGCCACAAGCTCCGTAAGGACGGTTCCGACAGGAAAAAGGTTGTCGATCACCCCCATGCCAGCAACCCTTCCTGGTCGCCTGACGGCAAATGGCTGATTTATACGCGTACCCCCCAGAAAACGACAGGGATTTACACACTGAATCTCGAGAGCGGTGAAGAAAGCGACCTCTTCATCGACGGTGAATGTCCCGACTGGCGGAAACAAACGCGCCCTTAAACAGACAGCGTTGGCGAAGCAAACGTTACCCGAGCCAGGCTACAATTCGCGCCACGGCCCGCTCGACCAATGCCCGCGTGCGATCGGATAGTTGGCGTTCGAAGCCGAACTCGTAACCGCGCACCGAAACCAGGACGGCCTCGGGGGTTCGATGATAAATATCTCGCACGACCGACAGGCACGACTGCGGGGTGAGATGGTGTGTGAAGGGAGATTGCTGGAACTCGGGCAGCACTTCCTGCCAGCCGATTTCGTCAGGGATCGCCCCGGTGTGCGCATCGACAAAACAGACGCGTTCGTATTCGGCCACGGTTTCGGCCATTTCGGGGGTCAACTGCAAGGCGGAAAGCAGGTGAGGGTACGCTCCCTCGGGATAGAACTCATCCTCGAGCGAAGCCGTCGTGCCCCGTCCCAGTTTTTGCGCCAGTTGCGCCAGCACGTGCCAGGCGGCGCCGTCATCCTGGCGGTCCACATTGCCATAGCCAAGAATTAAAGTAGGCTTCAAAGTTTCCTCTCATCGGGTATGCCGACACAAAACCTAATAAAACACCTTGCCATCTTCCAAAGGCAGATTGTGATTTGTCAGGCTCAAAAACACATTCACCAATAAGGCTATACCCATCGCAGAATAAGGAGCGATCAGAATTGTAAACCCCAAATTGGGGTAACCCGACCCCAATAAAACGGTTGCCGGCATCACGAAAAGGAAGGAGGCAAACAAAATGCCATAGACAGCCATCATCAACAAGTAAAGCGGCTCACGAGTACGCAGCTTTCCGGTAAATGCTTTCCGAATCCAGACGCCTTGGATATGGGCCACTTCAAAGTCGTTATCCAAAGGATCGTAGCCGCTGCGTCCCGGCAGTATACGGTGCCCCGGCACACCCCGCAATAAAAATGCTTTCTCGTCCAGATAGAAGTAAGCCGGGATTTCACCATCATCAGGCAGGGCATCGAAATCGATCGGTGTGTTTTCATCAAACAAAAGCTCATTTTCGCCGGGAATAAGCCGGTATTGCAGAGCTTCCCACTTCATCCATGCAACGCTGAGACGCTCAGATGCTGCGTAAAAATCGCGGTTCAATCCAATGGCGGTTTGATAAGCAAGGATCGCATCATTAATTCGCCCCATTTCTTCCAGGATCAACCCATTGTAATAATGCACAACGGGAAAGTCCCGGCTAAACGAAAGCGCCCGCTCACATTCCACAAGTGCTTTTTCAAACTCGCTTTCGTCGATGTACCGCATGGCCTGCTGAAGGTGTTCCCCGGCGGGTGTCGCATCAAGGGTCTCATCAAGCGCTGCGCGAGCATCCCGAAGGTTTTCCCAGGCGGCTTGCATGGCCGGATCCAACCGTACCGCTTCGCAATAGGCGGCGATGGCTTCTTCCAAACGCTCCATTTCATCAAGTGCCAGGCCGCGTTCATAATGGGCCGGGGCAAAACCGGGGTTCAGCTGGATCGCATGGTTGAAGGCAATCACGGCTTCTTCAAGTTTACCGTCATTAAAATGGGCACGCGCCTGCTCAAGATACCGCCCAGCATCCAGTTCCACAGAAGGCAAGTGCGGTTTCAACACCAGCGCCCCTGACTGGGGAATCTCGCCAAGCCTTTCTTGAAGAATACTCGCAATCGCTTCAAAGGTCTCGTCTGTCCACGCATCGCGATCATTTCCCCGCCAGACTTCAAGCAAATACTCAATCTCCTTGTCTTGCCAGACTGAACGAATTTGCGCGACGCGCTTCTCTTTTCCGGTGTTGTCCATATCTGCCCTTTCATCACCAGACATTGTCATTGGATGATCATACCCAAATGCGAATCGCACAAAGCCGAAACTGTGTGCGATTCGCATTTGGGTGGCAAGGGCCTATCTAACGGCTCAACGTCTGGATCAGGTTCCCCTCGGCATCGAGAATCTCGGCCACGATCGGCATCTGGCCGACGGCGTGCGTGGAGCACGACAGGCAGGGGTCGTGGGCGCGAATGGCGGCTTCGACGCGGTTGAGCATGCCTTCCTGGACGTCCGGGCCTTTGACGTAGGTCTTGGCGACGCTGTCGACGGCATTGGACATGGCCCAGTTGTTGTGCCCGGTGGAAACGATCAGGTTGACGCGTTCCAGGCGGCCGTTTTCGTCGGCCCAGTAGTGATGGATCAGCGTGCCACGCGGCGCTTCGATCACGCCGACGCCGACGCCCTGGTAGTCTTTGCGAGTGTTGAGGATTTCGGTGCTGAGGATATCGGGGTCGTCGAGCAGGACTTTGACCTGTTCGGCAGCGTAGAGCGTCTCGATCAGGCGGGCATAGTGATAGTGTAGGGTATTTTCAACCGGCTTGCCGCCGTTGAGGCCCTTGAAGATCTTGAGTTCGGCGTCCGCCAGCGGCGTCGCCATGCGATCCGAAGCGTTGCAGCGACCGAGCGGCCCGACACGGTAAACGCCCTGGGGGTAGCCCAACTTCTTGTAGTAGGGGAACTTGAGATACGACCAATTTTCGACGTGTTCGGCGATGTAATCGAGGTACGTGGCCGGGTCGAACAGTTCCAGCTGTTTGCCGGCCGAATCGACCAGGCGAATCTGGCCGTCGTACAGTTCGAGTGTGTTGCCGGGCTTGACCAGGCCAAAATAGCCGGTCGAGAAAACGGCAAACTTGTCGATGTCTTCGGCGTTCTTCTCGGCCCAGTCTTTCATGATCGCCAGGCCGGCCTGGGTGGTGGCAATGGCTTCATCCACACCTTCCAAGATCGTGTCGCGTTCGCCGGCTTGCAGGGCCTTGTTGACACCGCCGGGCACGGCAAAGACGGGGTGAATGCGCCGCCCACCCAAAATGCGGATGATCTCCTGGCCGAATTTGCGCAGCATGACTGCTTTAACGGTCAGGTCGGGGTTGGCACCTGCCAGCCCGACGACGTTACGCACGGCCGGGTCGGCGTCGAAGCCGAGCAACAGGTCCGGCCCGGCCAGTTCGAAGAAGTGCATCCCGTGACTCTGGATGATCTGTCCCATGTGCATCAGCTCGCGCAGCAGGGACGCCGGGCGGGGCGGCGGCGTGCCTTGCAGGGCGTCGCCGGCCTTGGCCGCGGCCAGGTGGTGGCTGACCGGGCAGATGCCACAGATGCGCGGGGTAATGGAGGGCATTTCGAAATACAGGCGGCCTTCGCAGAATTTTTCAAAGCCGCGGAATTCGTTGACGTGCAAATAGGCCTGCCTGACCGTCACCTGGTCCTCGTTCATGTGGATGGTGACTTTGGCGTGGCCTTCGATGCGGGTGACGGGTTCGATCGTGATTTTTTGAGTACCCATAATGACTCCTGTTATGTGAGGCGTGATACGTGATGCGTGAGGCGTGATTTGATTTCACGTTTCACGCATTACGTTTCACGTTTCACTGTTTGATTAGTGCCAGTGAAGCAGTTCGTCTTTCACTTCCGGCATGCGGCCTTGCGCCAATTCGGACAGAACGTGGAAGATGACATCGGCGCTGGGTGGGCAGCCCGGGACAAAAATGTCTACCGGGACGACTTCCTGGACGGCGCGCACGGTGGTCATACGCGCCAGTTCGGGGTCATCGGGGATTTTGCCGCTCTCGTCCACGCTTTCGGCCTCGACGTAAGCACGCCGCAGCGATTCTTCGAGCGTAAAGAAGTTGCGCATGGCCGGCACGCCGCCGAAGACGGCGCAGTCGCCGAGGGCCACGAGCACCTTGCAGCGTTTGCGCATTTTGTGGGCCACTTCTTCGTTGGCGGTGTTGTTGATGCCGCCCTCGAGCACGCCCACAGCCACACCTTCTTCGTCCGGCTCTTTCAGGTCGGTGATGGGGGTAGCGCGAATGTCGGCCAACTCGGCCACTTTGAGAATACGTTCATCCATATCGAGCAGCGACATGTGACAGCCGGCGCAGCCACACATCCAATCGGTAGCTACTTTTGGTTTTGCCATTTTTTACTCCTTTTCCTCGCCCCTCTCCCCTTGGGAGAGGGGCCGGGGGTGAGGGTCCTTACCGTTAAACTTACAGCAATATCACTGAATGGTCACCGCAGCCACGCGCTGCTTGAGGGCGACCTGCCAGTCTGCGTTCACAGGCTGGCCGAGTGCGACAGCCACGGCCTGCAGGGCTTCGCCGTTGTCGCGGACGCCTGCCGGCGGCTGCAAGGCAGCACGCGCTTCTTGCACGCGGCCTTCCAGGTTGACGTAGTGGCCGCTCTGTTCGGCCCACATGGTCACCGGCAACACCACATCGGCCATTTCGGTCAATGCCGACTCGTAGCTGGCCTGGACGGCCAGGAAGGGAGCCTTCTGCAAACGAGCCAGCAGTGCGTCGCTGAGCTGATCGTCGCCGGCGGCCACGTAGACGGCCTGCTGGCCGCCCAACTCGAAGACTTTGTCGAGGTGCAATTGCGCCGCGCCCAGGCTGTTCGATTTGCCCTTGATGCTCAACAAACCGGCGCCGACCATCTCACCCAACTTGACCAGGGCTTTCAGGGCGGCGGCATCGCGCTGGAAGGTGATCCCCTTGCCATAGACGATCAGCGGGCGTTCGGCCCCGGCCAGCAGATTGGCAACCGCAGCGATATTTTCGATGGGCACGCCGGTCTTGGCGGGCAGTTCACCGAGCGCTTTGCGGGCGTCGAAATCTACCGCACCCTTCCCGGCCTGCGCCAGCGCGGCTTGCAGGGCAACGATCACATCGCTGTCGCTGCCGGCGGTGGCTTTCAGGCTGTACAGGGCGTATTCGTCCAGTACGTTTTCGTTGGCATCGATCACGGCCAGGCGCACGCCCTTGGGCAGGTTGCGCTTGACCATGAACCCGGCAACCTGGTGGCTGTCGAACAAATCGGTGCCGACGGCCAGGATGCAGTCGGCCTGGCGCAAAGCCTCGACGTTGGCTTCGAAAGGCCTGCCCAATTCTTCGGCCACGGCAGCCGAGACGGCGGTGGGATAACCTTCTTCAAGGCTCGTGACCATCGTACTGCCCAGCTTCTCGCCGAACAATTGGCGGAAGAGCGCCAGGCTTTCGAGCGGCAGGCGGGTGGAGGCCAGCGCGGCCACACCGCCGCCATTTTTGCCGGCCAGGGGCTTGACCTTGGCAGCAATTGCAGCCAGGGCTTCATCCCAGGTAACGGATTCCAGTTTACCGTTTTTCTTGACCATCGGAGTCGTGATGCGTTTGCGGCTCTCGGCCACCGGCTCGAAACGGCCGCGCTTGCACAGCGCCCCGGCATTGACCGGCGCGTCCCAGTTGCCTTCGATACGGGCCAGGTTGTTGTCGGCGGTCAGCACTTCGATACCGCAGTTGAGCGAACAGGTGATACAGATCGACTGGGTGCGGTCGAGATCGTGCGCCTTACCATGGTAGGCGCTCTGGCGGTCGATCAGGGCGCCGGTCGGGCAAACCTGGACACAGTTGCCACACTCGACGCACGAGCTTTCGCCCAAGGGCACATCGTAATCGGCGACCAGCATGGAGTTGGAACCGCGTTCGGCGATGCCCAACGTGAAGTTCCCGGTGACCTCGGCGCAGGCGCGCACACAGCGGCGGCACAAGATACAACGGTTGTTGTCGAGCACGTAATAAGGGTGGGAGGTATCCACCGTGAACTTCTTCCATGCGGGCACCATCGGCCAATGCGTCATGCCCTCGTGGTAGGCGGCGTTTTGCAGTTCACAATCGCCGCCCGACTGCTGGCAAAACGGGCAGAAATGGTTGCGCTCGCTGAAGAGCATCGAGAGGATGAACTTGCGCGAGGCACGCAGCTTCTCCGTATCGGTCTGTACGACCATGCCGTTGGTGGCCGGCAACGTACAGGAAGCGATGGGCACGCGGAAGCCCTGCACCTCGACGATGCACAAACGGCAGCCACCGAAAGGCGTCAGGTGCGGGTGATCGCACAGGGTCGGGATGTCGATCCCGGCCTGGCGCGCCGCATTCAGTACCGTCGTGCCGTCGGCAACTTCTACGGATATACCATCAATGGTCAGATTTACAGTCATGGCGACTCCTTCGGTTTAACTTACACAGGAAACAGGGTTGGCTCCTCCGCTTCCCACGGAACGGTTTTCTCGTTGAAAGCAGGAGACCCCAAACGTATGCTTGTTTTACGCCATCGGGCAAACGCCCGTCGGGCAGACGCCCAGGCGCATGTGGGCCTCAACCTCGGCGCGGAAATGCTTGAAAACGTCTCGCAGCGGCACAGCGGCCGTCTGTCCGAGGCCGCAGTTGGAAGTTTGCTCCATCTGGTCGGCCAGGGCAGAAATTTCGTCGATGTCTTGCAGGCTGCCCCTGCCCTGCGCAATCTTTTCTAAAAGTTCGTACGAGCGGTTGGTGCCCACGCGGCAAGGGGTACATTTTCCGCAGCATTCAAAGCGGAAAAACTGCAACAGGACCTTTGCCAGGTCAACCACGCAGGTGTCCTGGTCGCACACCAGCAGCGCGCCCGAGCCGAGGGAGACACCCGCCTTGCGAAAGGATTCGAAATCCATCGGCGTGTCTTGCAGGCTGGCAGGAATGATGCTGCCGCTGGAACCACCGGTTTGGGCCAGCTTGAGTTGGCTACCTTCCTTCATGCCCTTGGCGTAGATGTTGATCACCTCGCGCAGCGTGATGCCCATCGGCACCTCGATCACGCCCGGCTGGTTGACTTTGCCGAGCATGGTGTACACCTTCGTGCCCGGGCTGGACGGCGTACCGAAACTGCGGTACCAGGCCGCCCCGTTGCGCAAAATCGGCGGCACGTTGGCCAGGGTCTCGACGTTGTTGACCAGCGTCGGTTTGCCCCACAGGCCGTTCGTCGTCGGGTACGGTGGTCGGGTACGCGGCTCGCCGCGTTTGCCCTCCAGCGATTCGATCAACGCCGTCTCTTCACCGCAAACGTAAGCGCCGGCGCCGGCATGAATATGAATGTCGAAGCCGAAACCGCTGCCGAAGATGTTCTCGCCCAACAACCCGGCTGCGCGTGCCTGCTGGATGGCCTTCTCAAGGCGTTTATAGGCCAGCGTGTACTCGCCGCGGATGTAAATGTACCCTTCAGCAGCACCAATGGCGTAACCGGCAACCGCCATCGCTTCGACGATGCAGTGCGGGTCGCCTTCGAGCACCAAGCGATCTTTGAACGTTCCCGGTTCGCTTTCGTCGGCGTTGCAAACCACGTACTTCGGCTCACCGGGAGCGCCGGCGACGAACTGCCACTTGCGCCCCAGGGGAAACCCGGCCCCGCCACGCCCCTGCAATCCTGCACGGTCCAGTTCGGCGATCACTTCCTGCGGGGACATTTCGCTGAGGGCCTTGCCGAGCGCCTCATAGCCGCTGTTGGCGATGTATTCATCCAGGCTTTCCGGGTCGATCCGGCCGGCACGCTCGAGCACGATGCGCTGCTCGGCGGGCATTGCCCCTTTGCGACGGCGCAGCCACGCCAGGCGCCCGGTCAGTTCGCGAGCGGGGGCCAACAAGTCCTGGGCGATACGCCCTTTGTAAAGGTGCTCTTCGACGAGGTAGTGGGCGTCGTCCGGCGTAACCGGGCCGTAGATCACCGCCTCGGGATAGACCATCACCAGCGGGACGACATCTTTGCGTTCCACATCGGTGACGGTGGAGAGAGAAATTTCATCTTCCAGCCCGTGTGCCTGGATCTCGGTTTGCAGGTTCTGGTACAGCAGTTCGCTGCCCAGGCGCTTGCTTTCGGGGTCGGAGGAAACCAGCACCATCGAACGGATCGTTCTCATCGGGCACCTCCTACTCGTAACGGCCCAGGATGCCGGCCACCTGGTCGGGCGTGATGTTGCCGTAAACATCATCATCGACCACGAACACCGGTCCTACACTGCAAATACCCAGGCAACTCGTCGTCACCAGGCTCCATTTGCCATCGGCGCTGGTCTCGCCGGCTTTCAGGTGAAGCGTCTCTTGCAGCCTGTTCCACACATCGCGCCCCCCCACCACGTGGCAGGGAGCGTTCTCGCAGAACTTGACCACATGCCGCCCACGCGGTTTGGTGGAAAGCATGTGGTAGAAGCTGGCGAGCGTGTAGAGCTGGCTCTCGCTGACGAAGAGATTCTCACCCGGCGCGTGCACCTGCCGCCGCACCTCCGCAATCGCTTCGGCAGGAATATATCCCAGGGCGCTGTTGATCTCCGTCAAAATGGGGATCAACGCGTCCCGGTGAATGCCGTGCTTGGCCACGGCCTCCTGAACCAGGGCTGGAATGTTCTGACCTGTTGCAACCGTCATCGGCGTCCTCCTTCTTTGTAACAATAACGGATACTGACCGAAACAACGCATTGAAAGTTGGAATTCACCACACCGCGCATTAATGCGGATAACTTTCAACATTCATCACTGCAACCGACTTGTCAACGTACAAACTTGCGCGTCACCGGCAAGATGCCGGCGGTCCTGCTGGGCGGGCAAGACGCCCACCCTGGGAGGGCGGCCATCCCGGCCGCACAACCCTACCCATCGTCCCAGGCGTTACGATGTAACGATTATCGCATTGAAATTGCAAACTTGCAGGCAGATACCGCACTTGATGCAGGTATCGGGGTCAATCGTGTGAACCTGGCGGCGCTCGCCGCTGATCGCTTCCGTCGGGCAGTTGCGGGCGCAGACGGTGCAGCCGGTGCAGGCATCGGCAACGATTTCGTACTGGATCAACGAGCGACAAACTTTCGCCGGGCAGCGCTTTTCGTAGACATGCGCTTCATATTCCTCACGGAACAGGCGCAAGCTGCTGACCACCGGGTTGGTAGCGCCCTGGCCCAAGCCACACAGGCTGTTACGCTGAATTTCGGGGCAGATACTTTCGAGCGCAACCAAATCCTCGGGTGTACCTTTGCCGTCGCAGATTTTCTCCAGGATTTCGAGCACGCGCCGGGTTCCTACCCGGCATGGCGTACACTTCCCGCACGACTCGTCCTGGGTGAAATCCATGAAGAAGCGCGCCATGTCCACCATGCAGGTGTCTTCGTCCATGACGACAAAGCCACCCGATCCCATCATCGCCCCCGCACCGGTCAGCGATTCGTAATCCACCGGCAGGTCGAGATGCTGCTCGCACAAGAAACCGCCCATGGGGCCGCCGATTTGAACAGCCTTGAAGGCTTTCCCGTTCGGAATACCGCCGGCGACATCGTAAACCACCTCGCGCAGCGTAATCCCCAACGGCACTTCGATCAAACCCGGGTGATTGACATCGCTGGCGATGGCGAAGGTCTTGGTGCCCTTGCTCTTCTCGGTACCAAAGCTGGCGTACCAGGCGGCCCCGTTGAGGACGATCTGGGGGATGTTGGCATAGGTTTCGACGTTGTTGTTGTTGGTCGGCTTGCCCCAGACACCCTTGACCGCCGGGAACGGCGGGCGGGGACGCGGCTCGCCGCGCTGGCCTTCGATGGAAGCGATCAAAGCCGTTTCTTCACCGCAAACGAAGGCACCGGCGCCCACGCGTACTTCCAGGTCGAAAGAGAAATCGCTACCCAAGATGTTCTCACCGAGCAGGCCCATCGCCCGCGCCTGTTGAATGGCGATATTGAGCGTGGCCACGGCCACGGGGTACTCGGCGCGACAGTAGACGTAACCGTAACTGGCCCCGATGGCATAGGCGGCAATGATCATGCCCTCGATCACGGCGTGCGGGTCGCCTTCGAGCACGCGGCGGTTCATGAACGCACCCGGATCACCCTCATCGGCATTGCAGGTGATGTACTTGGGAAAATCGGGCACGTTGCGGCAAAGCTGCCACTTTTTGGCCGCCGGGAAACCTGCACCGCCACGGCCGCGCAGGCCGGACCCCATCACTTCTTCGATGACCTGATCGGGCGTCATCTCACCAAGCACCTTTGCCAGGGCGGCATAACCGTCTTCGGCGATGTAATCCTCGATGTTCTCGGGATCGATCCTGCCGCAGTTACGCAAAACGATACGCACTTCCTTCGGCTTGGGGGGGCCGAGTTCTTCGTCCACCTTCTTGACGACCGGGATCTGGAACTTCTGCACCGGGCGGCCCTTCAGGAAGTGTTCTTCGACCAGGTAGGGAATGTCGTTTTCGCTCAGGCCAACGTAGTGCGTGCCCTCAGGGTAAACGATGAACTCCGGGCCGGTGTGGCACTGCCCCAGGCGCGAGGTCTCCAGGACCTGGACTTCGTCGATCAGGCCTTGGGCCACCAACTCATCTTGTAATGCGTCTAAGACCCCGTGGGCGCCCCTGGAGAGGCACTCGGGATCGACGCACACCAATACGTGAGAACGATAGTAAGCCATATTCGATACTGCTCAGAACGTGAGCTGCTCCTTCCTGAACTGGTTTTTGGTACTGCACTTCGGTCTGGCTCGGGCCGCAAGTGCAGCGCCAAGCCAGGTTTATGTCAATTCGACGTCCACCGGGATGGGAATCCCGGCCCGCTCCATCCATTCCATATCGCAGCGCAGGCAGCGGCGGGCCTCTTCCTGTGCCGTGTTTTCATCGAAACCGTGTTCCACCTCGGTGAAACCGCCCAACCGCCGCCACTCCAACGGGATGTAGTTCGATTTGGGCCGGCGGGCCTCGGCATAATCCAGAATATTGATCGTCTGCCGGATCGGATGCAGCGGCGGTTGGTACAGGACCCGGTCGAGGGTGCCGGTGGTCAGCCAGTTATCGACCGCAATGGCGACCTTGTTGCCCTGAGCCACGGCGTCGATGACGGTTGCCGGGCCGAGCACGGCGTCTCCGGCGGCGAAGACGCCTTTGACCGTCGTTTCCAGCGCCTGCCCCACCTTGAAGGTGGAAACCCGGTTGGTCTCGATCGAGTTATCGGCCAGCCAGTCGAAGTCTGTCGTCTGGCCGACAGCGGGGACGATCACGTCGCACTGCAAGTCGTAGTCCGAACCCGCCACACCGTGCACGGTGCGCCGCCCGCTGGCATCGACATCACCCTTGGATTGGCGTTGCAGGCGCACACCGGTGACCTTGTCGCCGCCGAGGATTTCCACCGGGTTGACCATGAAGTGGAACCGGATGCCTTCCTGCTTGGCAAAGGCGATCTCTTCCTTGTGGGCGGGCATGTCGATCTCCTCACGGCGGTAGACCACATGCACCTCCGCAGCGCCCAAACGCCACGAGGAACGCGCCGAGTCGATGGCCACATCCCCGCCGCCGACGATGACGACGCGCTGATCACGCATCATCGGCGGTTGGCCGAGGGCAATCTCGCGCAGCATCTGCACGCCGTGGTAGACGCCCCACTTGTCTTCGCCGGGGATACCGAGGCGCTTGCTCAAGTGGGACCCGAGGGCCAGGACAATCGCCTGGTAGCCGTCCGCTTTCAGGCTGTCAAGCGTAAAGTGCTTGCCGAGCGCCTGGCTGCAACGGATGTCGACCCCGGCGCGGCGGATGTTTTCGATCTCGGCGAACATCGGCTCGCGCGGCAGGCGGTACGCCGGGATGCCGTAAGTCATCATGCCGCCGGGGACCGGCATCTTGTCGAAGACGGTAACGGCATAGCCCTTCTGCGCCAGGCGTAAAGCGGCCGTCAGCCCGGCCGGGCCGGCGCCGACCACGGCCACCTTCTTGCCGTTGGGGCCGGCGACCGCCGGCGTCCACGGGTCGCTGTAGAAACGATCGGCCATGAAGCGCTTGACCATGCGGATCGAGATGGCGTCGTCCAACTGGCCCCGCCGGCAGCGCCGCTCGCAAAACGCCGGGCAAACGCGCCCGCAAATCAAGGCGAAGGGGTTGGTCTCACGGTGGATTTCCAGCCCTTCGGCGTAGCGCCCCTGGGCGATCAAGCCCAGGTAAGCGGGGCTGTCCACGTGTGCGGGACAGGTGTTGACGCAGTTGGCCCGTACCAGGCCCTGGCAGACGCCCGCCGGGCAGCGCTTCTCATAAATGTGCGCTTCGTACTCGTGGCGGAAGTGCTGCAAGGTGCTGACGACCGGGTTCGGTGCGCCCTGTCCGAGGCCGCAAAGGCTGTTCTGGCGCACTTCTTCGCACAGGTTTTCCAGGAGCGCAATATCCGATGGATGCCCCTGGCCGTTGCAAATCCGTTCGAGCGTTTCCAGAATGCGGCGGGTGCCCACGCGGCAGGGTGTGCACTTGCCGCACGATTCGTCCTGGGTGAACTCCATGAAGAAGCGGGCGATGTCCACCATGCAGGTGTCCTCGTCCATCACAACCATACCGCCTGAACCCATCATCGCACCGGCAGCCACCAGGGATTCGTAGTCGATCGCCCGGTCGAGGTATTTTTGCGGCAGGCAGCCACCCATCGGGCCGCCGATCTGCACGGCCTTGAAGCCCTTGTTGTTCTTGATGCCGCCGGCCACGTCGTAGATCACCTCGCGCAGCGTGATACCCAGGGGCACTTCAATCAGCCCGGTATGGTTGACGTCGCCGGCAATGGCAAAGGTCTTCGTACCCTTGCCTTTTTCGGTGCCATAACCGGCAAACCAGGCCGCGCCGTGAAGGATGATCTGGGGGATGTTGGCATAGGTTTCGACATTGTTGTTGTTGGTCGGCTTGCTCCAGACGCCCTTGACCGCCGGGAACGGCGGGCGAGGGCGCGGCTCGCCGCGGTTGCCTTCGATGGAGGCGATCAGGGCCGTCTCCTCGCCGCAGACGAAGGCCCCGGCACCCACGCGTACTTCCAGGTCGAACGAAAAATCGGTACCGAGAATATTTTTACCAAGCAGGCCGTATTCGCGTGCTTGGTGGATGGCAATGTTCAGTGTTTTCACCGCCACGGGGTACTCGGCGCGGCAGTAGACGTATCCGTAGCTGGCTCCGATGGCATAGGCGGCAATGATCATGCCCTCGAGCACCGAGTGTGGGTCGCCTTCGAGCACCCGGCGATTCATGAACGCACCCGGGTCGCCTTCGTCGGCGTTGCAGATCAGGTACTTGGGCGCATCCTGGACGGCCTGGGCCAATTCCCATTTGCGCCCGGTGGGAAAGCCCGCCCCACCCCGCCCCCGCAAGCCGGAGGCTTTGACTTCTTCGACGACCTGGCCGGGGGTCATCTGGCTCAGCACCTTGCCCAGGGCCTGGTATCCATCGACGGCAAGGTATTCTTCGATGTTGTTTGGATTAATCTCACCACAATTGCGCAACACCACCCGCACTTCTTTCGGCCTCGGCGCACTCAGTTCTTCATCCGTGCGTTCTTCCAGCGGCACCATCAGCCGCGGCACCACGCGTCCTTTGAGCAGGTGCTCCTGCACCAGAAAGGGGATGTCCTGCGCCGTCAAGTTGCCGTAGTGTACTTCTTCAGGGTACACTATCAACTCTGGGCCCCTGGCGCAGCCGCCCATGTGGGGGGTCTCCATGATGCGGACTTCATTGCTCAGCCCCTGGGCTTCGAGTTCGTCGCGCAGCGCCTGCAGCACATTCGAGGCGCCTTGTGCCTGGCACTGCGGATCCATACACACCAATACATGCGAGCGGTAATAGGCCATTGGGTTAACTCCACCGTCGTTGATGCCTGCGCTTGATCAGAACGCAGGTTGGTATGAAACTCAAGTGAGTTTGCCGAGGATATTCAGTTGGCAAGTGGGTGATCAAGAAATGCGGAAATGTCACTCCATCAGTTTGTCTTGCGGACCAGAACAGGCAAGCAGCACGATAAACGATAGGAAAGCCCTATGCAGGCACGACCCATTCGCTGACCACTTTGCCGTCGACGACGTGCTCCTGCAAAATCTGGCGGGCGCGATCGGCGTTGATTTTGCCATAGGTCACCTTGGGATCGGCACCAACCGTCACTTCGACAATCGGCTCGTAATCGCATTTGCCGATGCAACCGGTTTGGGTGACGACCACACCACTGACCTGGTTGGACTCGATGTATTCCAGGATGGCTTTCATGGTCTCACGCGCCCCGGCAGCGATGCCGCAGGTACCCATGGCGACCGTCACGTGAGCACGGCCGCTGGTAGTGCGGGCCTGGCGCTTTTCGAGCGCTTCTTGTTTGACGCGGCGCAGGTCTTCGAGAGATTTGATTGCGGGCATGAGGATGCTCCTTTCAGAATGGCTTACGATTTTGCTTTCAATGCGGCCACGCCTTCTTCGAGTGTCTGGCGCAAAAAGGCGAGGACTTCCGGTTCGCAGAGCGGGAGATCGCCCAATTCTTCTTTGATCGGCCCGTCATCGAAGAGAAACTCTTTGTCATCCAGGCGGTAGCGCAAGACCCAGTGAATTTCGGGCCAACCCACCACCAGCGAAAGTACCGTCCCGGGAATGTCACCGAGCGGCATGCGATCGATGTGGCTGCGTTGGAAATCTGCCGTGATACGGGTCCCTTGGCCGGGTGTGGAATGAACGACCAGCGAGCCGTTACAGGCTTCAGCGGCTGCTTTCAGCAGCGGGATGCCCAGGCCCACTTTACGGGTCGTGCGGCTGGTGACAAAAGGGTCGGCCAGTTTGGCGATCTTTTCGGGCGACATGCCCACCCCATCGTCCACCACAGCCAGTTTCAAGCGATCGCCGCGCGTATCTTCTTCGATCACGAGCTGAACTGTTTTCGCCTGCGCGGTCACGCCGTTCTCGGCAATGTCGAGCAGATGCAAGGCCAGTTCGTTCAAGCGGTTTCCTGGTATTTGCGTAAGACCTGCGGCAGCTTGTTGGGGCGGATGCGCCCGTGCATGTCTTCATCGGCTACGATCACCGGAGCCTGACTACACGCACCAACGCAGCGGCACACCTCAAGGGTGATATTGCCGTCGGGCGTGGTCTGGCCAATGTCGACGTTCAACAACTGCTTGGCCTTTTCGATCAACTGGGGCGTACCACCGACATAGCAGGCCGTCCCCATGCAGAACTTGACGGTGTGCTTGCCGCGCGGCTGCGTGGTAAAAAAGGAATAGAAGGTCACAACGCCGTGCACGGAGGCCATCGGCACGTGCAGCTTCCTGGCAACATACGCCTGCATCGGCTCAGAGACGAAACCAATCTTGCTCTGTATCTCGTTCAAAATCACCATTAAAGCACCCGGGCGATCACAGTGCTCGGCAATGATTTCATCCATGACAGCGCGCTGCTCAGGGATCGATACGGGATCGTTGGTGGGAATGGCTTTGGTCGAATTGCTCATGTACAGACTCCAGTAACGCTGATATATAGGATAGCAATCATCCACTTTGTGAAATATCGCACAAAGTTTAACCGATTCGGGTTAAATCTGGCAGGGGACAAATGTCATGTGATCAGAGGAGGGTTGTCAGCTAACCACCAGATTTGTCAATACACAGTTATGCCGTACACTCTCGTACATAAATAGGTTTACAAATTCTCGCGCCAATACAAGCAGCGGGCAAGTGGAAAAGCACGGCTCAGTTTTGTGCTTCTCTCGAAAGGTTGAAGAGACTCATCCTGGATGCACGTTGTCCGTCACGGCAAAAACACGGCCATCCTGCCCGGCCAGTGCCTTACGAATCTCGGCAATGGTTGGCGTCTCGATAATAAACTGGTTGGCCCCCAAGAACTCTTCCAGGCGGTGGACATCACCGCTGCGGATCAACGGGTAGCCCTGCAACTGGCGGTAATGCTGTACGGCCTGACCCAGGGACAGATGGCGCGAAATCTCCAGGGCAGCAACCGGCCACGATGGGCTGATCAGGCCCAGGTTGGCAAACAAACCAAAGGCCTTCCGATCGACGTGGGCGGGGATGGCCAGCCCCCCCAGGGTAGCTACTTTTTCATAGACATCATCAATCGAAAGCGCCGCAGAGGTGAGCAACAGCCGAGGCTCGCGGCGGATAAATTCTCCTTCATGGTCCACCACAAACTGTTCGCCAAACAGTTCGATATTGTTTTCGAGCAGCGGCAGATTCCGGTCGACCTCTGCCTGCCAGGCTTCCGCCTGCCCGAGGGTATCGAACAGGCACAAGACGTGTACTTCTTCGACCGTTTGGACTTCCATGCCGGGCAAAACGGCCAGGCCGGTATCACGGGCAGCCTGCTGTACGGCAGCGATATTGGCGGTGGCATTGTGATCGGTAATGGCGATCAGGTCGATTTCGCGGTCGATGGCCTCCTGCACGATGAGCGGCGGGATCATCTCCACTTCCGCACAAGGGGAAAGGACGGTGTGGACGTGTAGTTCGGCGCGAAATAATCTCATGTCCCAGGTGTGACAGGCGGGGCTGCAAATTCACAGGGAAGCATTTCCCCTGCAACCCCACCACCTGCCAACGTCAGCCCTGTCTCAAGCCCATCTCCCACAGCTTTCCAACCACTTCGAAGGTGGGCATATCGGTTGAAAGCAGGGTCACTTCTTGCTCGTTGGCCTTTTCGATCACTTCCGGCTCGGGTTGCGCGCCCTCGGTGACAATGATGGCGCTCGATTCGAGCAGAGCGGCGACCGCAACGATGTTCATGTGAGCTTGCAAGGTCACCCAAAGGCCATCACTCTGCGCCCCCGCCATGACGCAGCTCAGCAAATCGGAGGCGTAGCCGCTGGAGGGCGTAATGGCGTGAAAGTTTTTCGGGGTGGTCAGGATTTTCAGGTTGAGGCGGTCGATGATCTCTTGCAAGGTCATAAGGTTTTATCCTTTTTCACTAGATTTTCCCTTTTGGAAGCTCTCGGCATCTTGCAGGAAAATTTCCATTTCCAGGCGCGTGCCGCCGGTAGGTGTTGGATCAATCGTCAGGCGGTCGACGCAGCGGCGCATATTCGGCAGGCCCATCCCGGCGCCAAAGCCCATCTCACGCACAGCCTCGGATGCGGTCGAAAAACCGGGGCGTAGTGCGGCCTGCACGTCGGGAATACCGGGGCCGTCGTCGGTGGTGCGGATCAGGATGCGGTAGGGTTCGATCTGCACGCGTAAGATGCCGCCGTTGGTGGTGTGGATGATCAGGTTCATCTCGGCTTCGTAAATGGCAATGCCGCAGCGCCGCGCCAGTTGCGGGTTGGCGCCCAGGCGAATGAGGGCGCGTTTGATTTTCGAGGAGGCGTTGCCGCCGTGGATAAAATCTCCCTGGCGGATGTCATAACGCAGAACCAGGCTGGTCCGATCGGAGATGATGTCCTCGAAAAGATGGCTGGCACGATAGCGGCGCAGCTCTTCTTGCTGAATATCATTCTGTAAGTTACTGAGAACGCCACGGGTAATATCCCCCTTGGTCAACATACCAACCACGCGCCCGTTGACATCGACCACCGGCAAACGCCCCACCTTCGACTTCGTGAAGCGTTCGAGCGCCACGACAACGGCCTCGTTTTCCTGCACGGTGATGACGATCGGCGACATGTACTTTTCGACGTAGGCGTACTGCTCGAAATCGAGCAGCGCCCGGATGATGGCCTCCATGCTGATGATGCCGACCAGTTCGCCGTGCTCGTCCAAAACCGGTGCACCGGAAATGCGGTGCTGGCGGAAAATGTCGACCACATCGACCATGCGCATGTCGGGAGCCACGGTGAAGATGTCACGTGTCATCACCTGGCCGATCTTCAGGTCATAGGCCAGCTCTTCGACACGGGTAATGCCTTTGGCGTTTTGATCGCTGAGGGAACGCAGTTCGGTATCGAGAGGAGGAGGGGTACCGGGCATACCGTCTCTGTTTCTTACGCAGATTCGTCTTCGCAGTCACAATCGGCGCGGATATTGCGCTCCAGGCTGGGCAGGCCGGCCACGTGCAGGCGGCCGCACAGTTCGAACATGCCATACTGGCTGCTGATCAATGGGATGCCTTCTTCCGTGGCGATGCGCACCGTCTCGGGCGCGGGCTGCTTGCCACGCACGAAAACGATAGCGCGCACGTCGGCCATCTGGGCCGTACGCACTACCTGCGGATTACACAAGCCGGTCAACAAGACAGCATCGGGTTGGGTGGCTGCAAGCACGTCACTCATCAGGTCGGCCCCAAAGGCCCCCTGAACTTCAAAATCTGTACGCACACCAGGGTTACATAAGGTACCGTTGACAATTTGGATAATTTCGGCGACTTTCATTCAATCTCCTCAATGCGGAGATATTTTAACCGATATTCAAAAACTGCCGCACTGAGTTCGCCACCGAAATCTCTCCGGCAAGGGCCATCTTCTGAAAGCGGTCCACCCAACTGCCCAGCTGCGGGCGCGCCTGCTGCAACTCGATCACTACCAGGGGAATCAGCGGTCCGGCTTCTGCCAGGTAACCGCTGTCGGTAAAGTCGCGCTCGGCGGCAGCAAGATCGTACGGCACGCGGGCAATTTCCGCCTGCCAGCGATCGCAGTCCCAGGTAAGGCGGGCGTAACTCGGACGGGTGTCGCCGTCGAAGGGTATGCCGGCCGATCCGGCGTTGACGACCAGCGTACCGTTCAGGCGGCGGACCAATGGGATGTGGGTGTGACCCACCAGAAAAAGCCCCGGGGGGACGGCCGTCTCGCTGCGGGCACCGTTCGGGCAACCTGTGAGACCGATCTTGGTTTCCAGTTCATCATCGGTGGTAATGTGATAGATACCGTCGCGCGTGCCGCATAGCGAAGCATGGGTGCAGCGAATGGCTCGGCCAGCCGGGTCGGCGAGCTGCAAGTCAAAGGGCAGGGCCTGGATGGCGGAGATGTGCGCGGCAACCTGGCAGTAGGTCCAGTAAGAGGCCTGGTGGACTTCAGCCCACGGGCCACGGCGGGGCGCACCGGGCCGGGCCTGCTCGAGAATGTATTCTTCGTGATTCCCCAGCAAGACATGCCAACCGTGGGCACGGCGCATCTCCTGAACGAACTGCCAGCATTCCAGCGGGCGCGGGCCGCGATTGATCGTATCGCCGGCGACGATCACCCGGTCGGCGCCCCAACGGGCGATGTCGGCGGCAACGGCTTGCAGGGCGATCCAGTTGGCGTGAATGTCGGAAAGAACGGCGATTTTCATGAATAGGGGTTGTTGTTTCGTCGCCCGCTGTAAGGGGCGAGGAATTCTTTCATGGCATCCACGGCGCGTTGTTTGTCGCCAATGCCCGAGGTGTACACGCTGCTCAATGGAACTTCTTCATCCGATGTCGTCAGAAAGGCGATCCGGTAGGTCCTTCCCGAACGCCGGCTACGCCTGCTACGGCTAACATGGGATTGCAAGACAACATCCTGAATTTCGCGCAGCAGGTATTCCTGCTGGCTGCCGCCAAAGAGGCCGTCCTTGTGAATGCGCAGGACACCCTCCGTGCGGAGCATCTCGATCTGTACCGTTTTTGCCAGCACGATCATGGCAAGGCCAACGCCCCCAAAAACGAACAGGAAAACCAGCACGATCCAGTTGACGGGCACGTCAAATTCCAGCACATCCTGCCGGCCGCCCTGGATGAAATCGTTGATCTGCCTGGCAGTCTCTTCTTTCTCGCCGTAACCCGACGAGGAATACCCCATCAGCGGCACGCGCCCGCTGCCGGTCACCAGAATCACCTGGTAAGTGTAACCGCCGTCGCTGCTGTGGTGCTCGTCGATTTCGGCGCGCTGGATGCCGCCGATGGTGCGCTGCCTCACCGAGGTGACGCCCAGGAGCTTTTCATCCAACTGGCAGTCGATGGCTGCGCCGGCACGCTGGCAGCGAATCGCGACCGAACGCCCCAGAAAATAGGCAAAGGCAAAAGCGGCCAGGACGAAGATCAGGCCGAAGGCGATCTGCCCGTAAGGGTTGCTGCGCAAAACCAACCGATCGGTATTCTTTTCGATGACTTTCATGGATAAAGCCTCCGGTCACAAGACGGTACTTCTATACGGGGAGAGAAATTCCTTCATCATGTCGATGGCGCGCTGTTTGTCTTTGACGCTCGAAGAATAAAAGCTGGTGAGGGGGATTTCTTCGCCGGTATGCATCCGAAACCTGATGCGGTAGGTTGTGCCGCCGTCGTTGTCATCCATCGATTCGAGGGAAATGTCTTCGACCTCGCGCAGCAGAAACTCGTTGGTGCGGCTGCCCAGCAGGCCGGTCTTGCGAATGCGCAGCACCCCTTGCGAGCGGTCCATTTCCACCTGCACCGTTTTTGCAAACAGGAGCATCGACACCCCGACGCCGCCAAAGATCAGCAACATCAGCAGGAGCCACCACGTCACCGGCTGTTGAATATCGAGCACGTCCTGCCGGCCGGCGCCGACAAACTGGTTGACCTGCGCCACAACCGCAGCTTTGTCGTCGTAACCGGAAGAGGAATACGGCGTCAAGGGTATACGCCCACCGGTAGTCAGGAGGACGACTTTATACGTGTCGCCGTCGCTGTCGCTGTACGTTTCGACTTCTGCGCCTTGGACGTTTTCGATCGTCCGCTGCCGCACGGGGATGGCGTCGAAAAGTTTTTCGTTCAGCGTACAGGTAATCTGCTTCGGTTCCAGGCGTTCGCAGTGTATCGTCACCGAACGGGCAAAGAAGTACAGGATCGGCAGGTCCAGCAGGGCAAAAAGCAGACCGAGAACGATCAGCACCGATGGGCTGCTGCGCAAAACCAACCGGCCAGAATTACTTTCAACCACCTTCATCGCCAAACCTCCAAATCAAACCAGGCGCGCCGGGCCGCCGGGGGTGGCGGTAAGCGCTTTTTCGACGCCCGGGATTTCGGCCAACTGTGCAGCCACGCGGGGGGCTGCTTCGGCCGGGCAGAGCACGTGCACATTGGGGCCTGCATCAATTGTATAACAGACCGGTAGTCCCTGCCTGTGCCAATCCTGCACGGCGTGCATCACAGCCAGCGTGGCCGCCTGCCAGTAGAGCAGCGGCGGCGTGGAGGTGAGCATCACGGCGTGCATCAGGTTGCTGTCGAGTTCGACCACGTCGGCAAAGGCGTCGAAATCGCGCGCCAGGATAGCGCGGCGGCACAGCTCGAGGCGGCGGGGGGCGTCGGCGACACGCGCCGCCTGGATCGGGCTGCTGGTCGCCAGGGCATGCCCTTCACTGGAACCGACCGGTTTGTGCCCCCGGCTGACGATCGCCACGCAGTCGGCAAGCGCCCAATGCTCGGGCGGAGCGATCGAAAAAGCGTAGCTGTCCTCGTCCGACGTCCCCGCCTGCCATTCGACGAACCCGCCGGGAATCGAGCGGCTGGCCGAACCCGATCCGCAGCGCGCCAGGCGCGAGAGGTCCTTCTCACCGAGCTTCATCCCGGCGGCGGCCGTGGCGGCCAGCGCCAGCGCCGCAAACGCCGAGGCCGAGGAAGCAATGCCCGCCCCCATAGGAAAGTTATTGGCGCTCTCGACTCGGGCGAAGGCGGTAATCCCTGCCAGTTGGCGCACGTTATCGAGTATCAGGGCGACGCGTTGGCGGGCCGGTTCGGGTGCGGGGTTGCCTTCGAGAGAGAGTTGATCTTGCGCCAGGCCGTCCTCGAAGGTGACGGTGGTCCGTGTGTGCAGGCCGGCCAGGTTCATCGAGAGCGATGAATTGACCGGCACGCGCAGGCAGGGGTCGAAGTCACCCCAGTATTTGATAAAGGCGATGTTGGGCTGCGCTTGCGCTACGGCAGATTTTGGTGACATATTTTCGGCAACTCCTTCGACCGGGATATGCTCAATTGTAGCATTGCTTTTTGACGCAATTGAGCACATTCGACCTCTCCTGCTCCTGCTTCACATGTCATGGATGCTCTCTGGGAATTGCCGGAAGGAGCTCCAGATTTGGGGCTTGCGGGTGTTTCCACGGTAACTCCCAAAGAGCCATTAGGACATCTCTTTCTGCAATAGGATGCCTGTATAATTATCTGGACGGTTTTTGGATGGCTTGTTTTTCAGGGAATTGGCCGAATTCGTCCTGAGCCACACATGGACCAGTTAATTATGAGTACAAATACTCCTTATCAACTCCTCCTTGTCGAAGATGATCTTGCCGTGGCTCAAAGCCTGCAACAAGCGTTGACCCGTGAAGGCTATGCTGTGACGTGGAAGGCCAGCGGCGGTGAGGGAGTGCGCCACGCTCAAACGGTCGCGCCACACTTAATCTTGCTTGACATTCGCCTACCCGATGGCTCTGGGTTCGATTTCTGCCGCCAGATGCGCCAGTTGGGCCTGCGCCAACCCGTGATCATGCTCACAGCGCAGGCCGAAGATGTGGATAAAATCCTCGGCCTCGAAATGGGCGCCGACGATTACGTGACCAAACCTTTCAACCTGCGCGAACTACTCTCGCGCATCCGAGCACAGCTCCGCCGGGCCTATGGCGAGTTTTCCTCGGCAGACGCCAACCTGCTCCTTGTCGGCGACCTGGTGATAGACCTGGCTCGCAGCCAGGCCGCCCGTGGCAATGAAACGCTCTCGCTCACACCGACCGAGTTTCGCTTGCTGGTTTACCTCGCCCGGCACCGCGGCCAGGCGCTCAGCCGCGAACAGATTATCGAGGCAGTATGGGGATATTCCGCTGACCCGGAGAGCGAACGCACCGTCAACGTCCACATCCGCCGCCTACGTGAAAAGATCGAACTCGACCCTGGTCAGCCATCGCTTCTGCTGACCGTGCCGGGGGTGGGATACCGGTTAGCGCGTGATTAAGTGTCAAATGATTCAGTATCACGTGTCACGTAAACACTTGACACTGGATTACTTGACACCGAAGCACGTTATTACGAAACTGTAACCACCCCGCAACCGCCCTGCAATCTGCCTCCGCTAAACTTGGGGAAATTCGGAGGTTGAAATGAAACGACTGTGGATCATTCTGATTGTGCTGGTGTTTGTCGCCGCGATTGCTACCGCCGCGTACCTGGGCTTTCGCACCACACCCGTTCAGGCCGCTACCACGCCTGAGGCCCCCCCCACCATTCCCGTCACCGTTTGCGATGTCGAGCAAACCATTACCGCGCCGGGCAATCTGGTGAACACCAACGAAACCCAGATCGAAATGCCTTTTACCGGCAAGCTGTTCGAAGTGAATGTGCGCGCGGGCGATACGGTAAAGGCCGGGCAAGTGCTGGCAACATTAGATGGCAAGAAAGCTTATGAAGCTGCCGTCGCTGCTGCCAACCTGGAAGTGCTGCAAGCCCAGGCCGCCCTGGATGAGTTGTACGCGAATGCCCCGCTTGATGTGGCTCAGGCGGGCGTCAACCTGGTGGAGGCCAAAAAGGCCCTGGAAGATGCCCAAAAAGCACGCGACCGGCTGGATCGCCCACGCGCCAGCACGGCCACCTTAGACGAGGCCAAAGCCCGCCTGGCGTTGGCCGAGGCCCAGGTGGATATGGCGCAGCAAGCCTACGATGGTTTGAGTGAGCTGCCTTTTGAAGACCCCGAACGTGCCCGCTCCCGGTTAGCGCTGGCAAATGCCCAACGCGAATACGCCAATGCCCTGGCCACCGTCAACTGGTACCTGGGGAAATCCACCGAAATCGAAATTTCACTGGCTGATGCAACTCTGGCGCAGGCCCAGGCAGAATATGACCTGGCCCTGGCCGCCTGGGATGCGCTGCAAAAAGGGCCAGATAACCTGAAGATTACACTGGCCGAAGCGCAGCTTGCCAACGCCCAGGCCAAACTTACCGCTGCCCAAGATGCCCTGACCCGCCTGACGGTTACCGCCCCCTTCGATGGCATGATCCTCGAAGCGAAGGCCCGCGCCAGTGAAACCATCCCCGCCACAACCCCCTTGTTCACCATCAACAGCCCCCAGGCCGCCGAAGTCGAGACCACCGTCATCGAGGAAGATTTGCCTTATATCGAGATCGGACAGCCAGCCGAAGTCTACTTCGATGCCCTGCCCGGCGAGACGATCACCGGCACGGTTAACCGCATTGTTCCCAAGCGCGCCCCCGGCGATCGCCCGCTCTATTACGTCTATCTTACCCTCGACCACATTCCTGCCAAGCTCTTTGCCGGCATGAGCGCCGACGCTTCGGTGACGATTGCCAAACGCCAGGGTGCGTTGTGCCTGCCGCGGGCGTTAGCCCAGGCTGCCGCCGATGGCACTGCGACTGTGGAAGTTTGGGATGGGGCGCAGAAGCAGAAGCGCATGATCGAAGTGGGGCTGCGCGGCGATACGAATGTGGAGATTCTTTCGGGGTTGAAAGAAGGCGAGTTGGTGGTAGCCCGATGAACGAAATCATCCTCACCCAAAATCTCACTCGTACCTACCGCATGGGCAAGAGCGAAGTTCACGCCCTGAGCGAGGTAGACCTGAACGTTGTCGCCGGGGAATTTGTGGCCCTGATGGGCAGTTCGGGCAGCGGAAAATCTACCTTGTTGCACCTGCTGGGCTGCCTGGATACCCCTTCAGCGGGCAGTTACCAGCTCGAAGGGCGCGAAGTGGCCTGTCTGAGCAAAAAGGAGCGCGCCCGCCTGCGCAACCAGCGCATTGGCTTCATCTTCCAGAGCTTCAACCTGCTGCCTCGGCTCTCGGCATTGGATAACGTGGAACTGCCGCTGCTGTATCACCGCGGCGAGAAAAACACCCGCTCGCGGGCTGAACGCAGTTTGCAGCGAGTGGGCCTGGCGCAGCGCGCCTGGCACCATCCCAACGAACTCTCCGGCGGTGAGCGCCAACGCGTGGCGATTGCGCGTGCCCTGGTGGTTGACCCCGCCATCCTGCTGGCCGACGAACCCACCGGCAACCTCGATTCTGTTACCGGGGCGGAGATCATGAACTTGCTGCTGGAGCTTTCCGCCGAAGGTCGCACCATTCTTATGGTCACCCACGATCCGTTGGTGGCTGCTCGTGCGCACCGCATCATTCGGATGAAGGACGGGAAGATACTTTCATGAACCCCACCAACACCATCCTCACTGCCTTGCGTGGCCTGTTTGCCAATAAGCTGCGCGCCGCGCTCACCATGTTGGGCGTGATCATCGGCGTGGCCTCAGTGATTGCCATGTTGGCTCTCGGCAATGGCGCACGCGCCGCGGTCGAATCCAACTTCCGCTTCCTCGGAGCCGATCAAGTGCAAATCAGCGCCAAGATGACCATTGACGATGGCGAATTGGCCGCAGCGGGCAAAATCCTTTCATATGACGATGGGCTGCACATGGTCGAAAACGTGCCGCAGGTGAAAAACGTGGAAATGTCTGTCAGCGGCTCGGTCAAAGTGCGTTACGAACGCGCCTCGTTTGATCTCAACATCACCGGCACCACTGCCGAGGCGCTTGAAAACGTGGCCGCCAACGCCGAAGTCCAGCCAGTAAATTGGCCCGAAGGCAAGCCGTTGAATGCGCAGGCCTTTCTGGCCCAGGGGCGCTACTTTACCTCTTCCGAAGTGCTGCAAAGCGCCCCAGTTTGCGTGCTCGGCTCGAAGACGGCCCTAGACCTGTTCGGCGGCGACAGCCCGCTGGGGCAAACCGTGTGGATCAACCGAGAGCGCTGTACGGTGATCGGTGTGCTGGTTGAAGTGGAATCGACCGATGAGACCCAACGCTATTCCACGAACCCTAACAAAACCTTTTTCCTGCCAATCAGCACGGCCATCGAGCAACTGTTTGAAGAAGAACCAGCGGTGGGCATCACCGCCCACGTACGTGATGAACTGCAAATGGATGCTGCCAAAGCACAGATCAGTGCCTACCTGCGCCAACGTCACGAAATCGAAAAAGGCCCCGATGACCAATACGCCGACGATTTCAACTTGACCACTCGCAAAGATATTCTCGGCGCACAGCAAGAAACGGCCCGTTCGTTCTCGCTCCTGCTGGCCGCTATGGCAGCGGTCTCTTTGGGGGTGGGTGGCATCGGCATTATGAATGTCATGCTGGTCAGTGTCACCGAGCGCACCCGTGAGATCGGCGTGCGCCTGGCGGTGGGGGCCAGTTCGTTCGACATCGTATGGCAATTCTTGCTCGAAGCGGTGCTGCTCAGTGCTGGTGGCGGGCTGTTGGGCGTGGCGCTTGGCATTCTTTCCATCCCGCTGGCGGCGCAGCTCAACCAGGGCATGGCGCTGCTGGCTCCCGGCAGCATTCCGCTGGCGCTGGGCGTGGCCCTGCTCACAGGCGTGATCTTTGGCATCTACCCGGCCCTGCGAGCGGCGCAGCTCGACCCGATTGAAGCGCTGCGATACGAATAATGCATGAAACGTGATGCGTTCTATCACGCATCACGTTTCATAGATAACCACTACAAAATTTATCTCGAAAGGAAACTCTCTATGTCCCCTCAATCTCGCACTCCCATTTACATGGGTCTTGGCCTGGTTTTGTTGGTTGTGTTGGCCGCGGCAGCTTTCTTTGCCGGAAGGTTGATCAACCAGAAAGCCGTTACACCCGATGGCTTGCCCATGCTTGGCAGCGGCCCCGGTAATGGACAAATGGTCGGCCTGGCCGTGAGCGTCAAGCCCGCCCCCGAACTGCCGCAAACACCCCCTGAACTGAACGGCCTGTTCACCAAGCGCGATGACAAGAGCATCTTCATTGGAACAATGACTGGTAATATGGGGATGGGTGTTACGGTAAGCGAAGGCTCGTCGGACGGCGGCCCGGAGATCCGCAAAGGCCCATCTTATGACGGCCCGGTGGTGGAAGTGGTCATCACCAGCGAAACCAAACTTTACGTCGAAACCACCCAACTCGACCCATCCCAGGCCAGCCAGGAAGTTCAACAAACGGTTGGCCCCGGCAACCTGGATGATCTGGGCAGCGACAGCATGGTCACCGTGTGGGGCCGGCGCACCGGCGACCGTGTGATTGCCGATGTGGTGCTATACTCCAGCCCAATGATGATCACCCTGCCGGGAGAGTAAAAAATAATCACCACAGAGATACAGAGAACACGGAGCGTACAAAGGGATTCCTGGTTTTCTCTGCGATCTCTGTGTCTCTGCGGTGAATTTGAACTTTTGCCACTGTTTTGCCCCTATGCTAAATCGTAGAGTCAATCCCATGAACCTACACTCCATCCGCTGGCGTTTGCCCCTAAGTTATATTGCCATTGCCCTGTTGGCCGCGCTGGCCTCCGGGCTGATGATGCTGGCCGTGCTGCGCGACTATTATCAGCAGCGCGAGCGCGAATATGTCATTCGGAATGCTGTTCCCATTGCCCTGGCTGCCGAACAACTTCTCCAGGCGGTAGTACCTGATGTAGTGGTGGCCGATCAGGTGAAAGCCTGGTCTTTTTTGTTGCAAGCGCGCGTGCAGGTCTTCAATGCCGATGGGAGCTTGTTGGCTGATTCTGGCACGCCCGATTCTCAACACATCTTGATGGTTTCTAACGCGGGTGTAGGGATGGATGTCCCTGAGATGCCCTCCATAACACAAAGCTCATCCGTTAGCGATACGGGTGCTTTCACGGCATCTCTGCCCAGGGCAGCGGGTATTTTCCTGATGCCTGCCGCCCCGCCAGGCACACAGGGTGATGTGATCGTGTTGAGCGACTGTTTCCCCAACGAAACTTGCATGCCCGGTGTAGCGGTGAGGGCTGACGAAGCCTTCGTCCCCATCACCGCCACGGAACAATTTACCCAGCCTATCGCCGTTTCGATGTCGTTGGGCGGCTCGACTTCTGGTTTTGAAATGGTGGTGAGCGATGAGATTTACCAGCAGCGATCATCTATACGAGTGGAGCAGACCTTGCAAAACACTGCCGGAAACCCGATCGGGCGCTTGGTGATTTCTGAAGGACCAGCCTACGGTGCGGAAATCTTCGCCAGTGTGGCATGGGCGTGGGCGATTGCCAGCCTGATTGCCCTGGCCGTAGCGGGCGCGGCGGGATGGCTGGTCAGCCGCCGCATCACGGCCCCGGTGCTGCACCTGACCGATGTCACCACCCGCATGGCTGACGGCGACCTGGCGGCTCGTTCGGGGGCGGATACCCCCGACGAATTTGGTGCGCTGGGGCGTTCGTTCGACCAGATGGCCGAGCAAATTGAAGGATTGGTCGGCACACTGCGCCGCTTCGTGGCCGATGCCGCCCACGAACTGAATACCCCCATCACCGCTCTACAAACCGATTTGGAAATGGCACGCACCACTGCTGACACCGTCGAACGTTCCCTTTTGATGGATCGCGTGACCGGGCAGATTTCTCGCTTACAGGGGCTGGTACGCAGTCTGCTAGATTTATCCCGCCTGGAAGGGCAAACCAATCTCCCGGTTCGCCAGCCGGTTGACCTGGCTGAACTGGCGCAAAACCTGGCCGAAGTGTACGCATCACGAGCCGAGCAGGCCGGAATCAATTTCGAGTTAGCGCTTCCCGGCGAGCCTGCGGTTATTTCTGGCGATCCTACTCAATTGAATGTGGCGATTGCCAACCTGCTCGATAACGCCATCAAGTTCACCCCGCCTGGCGGCACGGCGCGCCTGCGCCTGGAAAAACTCGACGCCCAGGTTTTCCTGAGTGTCGAGGATACGGGTATTGGCATCCTTGCCGAAGATTTGCCGCTGCTCTTCCAGCGTTTTCACCGCGGGCGTAACAGCGCCGCGTACCCGGGCAACGGGCTGGGGCTGGCGATTGTCAAAGCGATTGTGAATGCGCACGGGGGAACTATTCAAGCCGGTAACACCGATCACGGGGCCGTTTTTATCCTACAACTTTCCTAACCACGTCCCTTGTGGCTTTCCAACTGGCCAAGGTCCGGTAAAACCGTAAACTTCCCCAGAATACCGGTGGCAAAACACCGGGTTGTATCCTGCATTCTCGCCGTGAGGCCATGAGATTGCAGCCACAGCAGCTACTTGCACAACTTCGTGTCGCACCCAAAGCTGGGTTCACTTGCCACTGCGGGGCTGGCAAGACTCAAAACCCAACCCATGACTTCTCTGGCAAAGTCAGAATCATCCCCTTCACTGCGCAGCAGCGGTCAACGTGCAACCCAATGTGGGGCAGGTTTTGGCCCAGATTTTGTGGTTGCCAGAACGCATGCCATAAGTGGGCCATCATTTTCCTTACCAAACCCAACGTTGTTATCGATAATTTTTCGGCCTTTTAGGCTGTTTCTTTTGTTCTTTTTTCTCTTGCCTTCTGGTTGCATCCATCTCTTCTTGCGTTCTTTCTGACTGTCGTCTATCAGGTTTGAGCCTAATTGCTCGAAGTATGGAAAGAACACTAAACGCACCTAAAAACAAGGCTAACAACAAATAATCTGTGCGGCTGTCGAGAAAAAAAATAATAAAGTGCGCAAAACACAAATGCAGGAATAACAAAGATAACGTCTATGAAGGCAACAACCCAAAACCCCTTTGTCCTTTTAGCAGTTAATAGCCTGGATGATTTGATTTGTCTTCCAGGATCATATTGGTTTTGCTGCCATTCGTTTAATTCTGTTATGGGATCATAGAGCGCGGCGCGCGCCCTGCCGTAAGGCAGTCACGGTGCATTTTGTGGTTATTCGCCGCCTTGTCAGTGACCCAATATATTCACCTAACTGGCTTTTGTCCACGGTGAGTATTTGTGAAACTACCACCACACTCTGTTTTGATAAATTGGCTTCTTCCAATTCAAGCAATACGTTCCCTGGTGCTTTGGCTCGCTTGATATTCGATGTCAAAGCACACACAGTCACCGTGTTGATACGGCTGCGGTTGAAAACATTGTTCTGGATCACCACTTTTCCGATGGCGGGCAGGCTTCCTGGGCGGCGGCAGCCACGAACGGGGCCGGTGTGGCCTGCGGATACCAGCGTTTTTGCAGGGCAAACGCCACATTCACCAACCCGATCATCACCGGCACTTCTACCAACGGGCCAATCACTGCCGCAAAGGCGGCCCCACTGTGGATGCCAAACACCGCCACGGCCACGGCAATCGCCAGCTCGAAGTTGTTGCTGGCCGCTGTAAATGAGAGCGTGGTCGTTTTGGAGTAATCTGCTCCCAAGCGATGGCCCATCCAAAACGAGATCAGGAACATAGCAACGAAGTAGATCAGCAGCGGGATAGCGATTCGCACCACATCACCGGGGATTTGCACGATCAGATTGCCCTTGAGCGAGAACATTACCACAATCGTGAAGAGCAGGGCAATCAGCGTCAGGGGGCTGATTTTGGGGACGAAGCTTTTGTAATACCAAGCTTTCCCTCTGGCTTTTACCAAAATGGTGCGCGTAACAAACCCAGCAAGGAATGGGATTCCGAGGTAAATGAACACACTTTGGGCGATTTCGCTAATGGTAATCGCCACCACCGAGCCGCTCAAACCGAAGAGCGGCGGCAATACGGTGATGAATACCCAGGCGTAGACGCTATAGAATAACACCTGAAAGATGCTGTTGAAGGCCACCAGCCCGGCGGCGTACTCGGTATCGCCGTGCGCCAGTTCGTTCCAGACAATCACCATGGCGATACAACGCGCCAGGCCAATCATAATCAGGCCGGCCATGTATTCGGGGTAGCCGCGCAGGAAGATGATCGCCAGAAAGAACATCAGCACTGGGCCGATTAACCAGTTCTGGATCAACGACAGGCTCAACACCTTACGGTTGCGGAAGACTTCGCCCAGTTCTTCGTACTTGACCTTTGTGAAGGGCGGGTACATCATCAAGATCAGCCCGATGGCGATTGGAATATTGGTTGTGCCGACCGAAACGGCATCGTTGAACTGCTGAACGCCCTGCGGGAACAGGAAGCCGATCAACACGCCGACCGCCATCGCCGCAAAAATCCACAGCGTCAGGTAGCGGTCGAGGAAAGAGAGTTTTTGGGTAGTAGTTTGTGCCACTGTGCCTCCAAATATGATGTGTTATTATGAAAAGGGAAACCAAAGATAATGTCTCAAATGGTGTCCGTCACGATGCAAAATATGCGAAAGGAAATGAAAGAAAGCGGCTGCTTGCCTGATACCTGAGCGGAAATCGGAAATGATGAAGGGCTTCGGTGAAGCTCAATCTCATTAGGCTTTCGACGCTGCCCATTCGTTGAGCAAAGCAGGGATTTGCCGCGCAATATCATCCCGAACGGCCCGAAAAGCAGCCATCATTTCTTCATCTGTACCGCTTGCCCTGGCGGGGTCGGGGAAGCTGTAATGCATGCGCTTACCTTTTCCCAACCAGACGGGACATTCTTCGGCAGCAGAGTCGCAGACGGTGATCACCAGGTCGAAATCTGCGCTACGGAATTCATCGGCCAGTTTCGAGCGGCCTGCATGCTGGATGCCGATCTCGGCCAGGGCAGCGATGGCTTTGGGGTGGACATAACCCGCCGGTTTCGTCCCCGCGCTGGCAGCTTCCCACACATCTGCCAGACGGGCATTGACGATAGCCTCGGCCAGTTGCGAGCGGCACGAGTTTCCGGTACACAAGAACAGAACTTTTTTCTTCACGACTTCCTCCACTTGGATTTCATCGAAGTTCAAGCCGGTGTGTGAGCATGTTGGCCGTGCCGCGCGTCACCTGTGCATGGGCCTGCCCGGCGCGCACCATGCCCTCTAGAACTGGCAACCACGAGCCATGGCCGCTCCGCTCAAGCCCATGCACCAGTTCACCTGCTCGTGGCACACGACGAAGGTTTCGCCCAGGCAGGAAAGCATCTCCAGTAATTCGGCCTGGTGCTCTTCGTCACAGCCAGCCGAGAAGATCACCAGGTCGAAGCCGCACCCAGTCAACGACGGCGCATTAGGCGTGACGCAGGCCACCTGTACGCCCGGTGGCGTAACAGCCTCGATTCGAGCGAGCGGCACGGCAGCGGAATCCATCGGTCAGGCTGCCAGCTTGCACACTGAACTCTGCCGCCACCGAGCGGTGCGTTCGAAGTTTGCATCCGTGACCGCAATATGCATCGGGATACGCCCGATACTACCGACACCAATGATGGCAACGCGAATGCCGGATTTCACTACGCCGCTTGCAATGCGTTCGTCAGCCAGGTGGTCACCTCAGCCTGTGAGGGGATACGCCCGGCGCAAACCACTTTTTCGTTCAGCACCAGCCCGGGGGTCGAAAGAATATTGTAGGCTGTGATGTCGTTGTAATCGGTCACCTTGACGAAGGTGGCTTCGATGCCCATCGTCTCAGCGGCTTGTCTGGCAATCGCCTCCACCTTTTTGCAGTTTGGGCAGCCCGAACCAAGAATTTTTACGGTCAGCATAAGAAATCTCCTTATCGTTGAAAAAGATAGAAGCCGGTCCAGTCCGGCATCGGTTACAGCAGCCAGGACCACCGCAGCAGCCGCCGGTTGACGGCCCACAAAGCCGCCGCCAGCAGCGCCAGGGCAGTGACGAGATATAAGCTAAGCAGCCAAAGGCTCGTTCCACCCACCCACGCCCCGTAGATCAGTCCGGCCAGCGTGCTGAACAGCGCCACCCAAAAGACATACACCCAGGCTTTCAAACGCCCGATGATGGTGGCGGTGATGAGAATGCTTTGCAGGCTCAGTTCGGGATCCGAAATCAGGTAGGCCAGCAGCGGGCCACGGTGCATGCCCAGGTTGAGGAACATCTGCGCAATGGGCACTTCCACCAGGGTGGGGAAATACATGAACACGCCAAAGATTACGCCAACAAAGTTGGCGAGGATCGTATTTTGCCCGGCAATCGCCTGAATCCAGGCCGGGTTGATCAACAGGCGAATTACGCCAACGGCAAAGACGCCTACAATGAGCAGCGGAAAGATTTGCTTGACAAAGCGCCATGATTCCCACAGAAAATCGCGTGTTTCTTCTTCGGTCAAGGCCGATTTGATCAGCCAGCCCAGCAGGATCACAGAAATCAGCACGCCGAAAAACTTGCCGGTCAGCGACAGGGTCACACCGCCAGTGTAAGGCGTAAAACCCAGGGCGGCGATCAACAGCGTCAACCCTACCATGGCAGTCGAAATCCACGTCCAGGCATTGAATCCATCGTGAATTTTTTCGATGCCTTTCCATGAAGTCACCCCAATCAGGAACAGCATCCCGATCAAGATTGCTCCCTGGGCGGTTACACCTTCTTCGCCTTTGGCCGGATCAAAAGGCACAAGTTGGTAAAGGCTGTCTTGCAGCCGGTCGAGGCCGCCGATGGGCAGGCTGGCCTGGGCGTAGGTGTGCTTGAGAAAATCGAACTGGAAGGTCCCCGCCACCAGTAAAGTTACCAAAACGAGCATGAAGATCACCGCTGCCCGGCGCATGGCGGCCTGCCCGGCAAACATCGCATCAGTAGCCGCATCGTGCTCAGCATCTTGCCTGCTAAAAATCAGCGCCATCAGGATGCCAATGCTGATCCCAAACGCAAGCGAAAGTACCAGCCGGGCAATAGCCAGGTCCATACCGATCACACTGCCCGTGTAGGCCAGCGCCAGGATATTGATTGCCGGGGCAACGAAGAGGAAGGTGATCGCCGGGCCAAGCCCCGCACCCTTCTTGTAAATTCCCGCAAAGAGCGGGATGACCGTGCAAGAACATACCGCCAGCAAAAAGCCTGCCAGCGCCGAAGCCGGATAGGAAATGTACTTTGGGGTGTTGCGTCCCAAAAAGCGCGTGACCGTCTCTTTGGGGATCAGCGCCGTCATTGCCCCGGCGATGTAAAACGCCGGCAGCAGGCACAGCAGCACGTGGGCCGCCAGGTAAGCCGCCAGGTTGCCCAGGCCGCCGCGCAAAAGGGACAGCAAAAAAGAAGCGATATCCATCAAAATCTCCTGGATGTGTGTAGTGCAAACCTAAAACTTACCCTACACAACGGATGATAGCGCCACATACCCCGGCTGCTTCTCGGCGCAATGCGGGCACTCACACATCACCGCCGAAACTGGGGACGTGATTTCCACCCCAGCCAGCCGTCCGGCATCGTGGATCAGGTCGAGCAGGGCCGGGTTGGCGATGCGGTAATAGATAAAACGTCCCTCGCGGCGGTCGAGGAGGATTTCCGCCTGGCGCAGAGCCATCAGGTTTTGCGAGATGTACGCCTGGCGTTTGCCGAGAACGGCTTCCAGGTGGCAGACGCACGCCTCGCCCCCGCCAATCGCCAGCAAGATGGCCAGGCGCGGCGCGGGCGAAATTGCGCCCAGGATCGATGAGATTTGTTCGGCAGTTTGGATGGGATTTGCATTCGTGTTCACGAATGTATTGTACACTATGTATTCGTTTTTGTGAATGCGTTGGCGATCTTCCGCAAGCCGCAGGCCATCAGGGCCAAACCACTGTTCGCCCTGGGCCTGTTCATGGCGTCTTCCTGAGCGCAACGTGGCAGCGCTGATGCTCTTTCAGGATACATGTGATATAAGCCACCTTTTCCCCCTTTCCCGCTGGGAAGGATCACTTCCCTTTGACATGCAGCTGCTTGAACCAGAATTGAACGGAAGGTCCAATGCACAAGGCAAAAATTAGCGTGCCTATTCCCAAGGGACCTTTTAGCAAAAAGCCGATCAAGACAACGGTGATTTCAATGATCGTCCGCGCTTTTTGTACGCTGATGCGACATTTTTTCGAAACCCCCAACATCAAGCTGTCACGCGGGCCAGCGCCGGCGTCGACACCGACATACAGTGCCGTCGCCAGACCCATGAAAACAACCCCCAAAATAAAGAAGATAATTCGAAAATAGATGTTCGGAGAAATGTAAACGAAGGCGATTTCTCTCGTAATATCCACCCACACGCCAATAAAAATCATATTCAAGAAGGTTCCCCAGCCAAAATCCTGCCTCAGAAGGTAGCTGACGAGCAGGACCAGAATCGAGATTAAGATTACCGATAAACCTAAGGAAATCGAAAACAACTTGGCTAATGCGCCTTCCAGCACAACCCAGGCAGATGTGCCAAAATTCGCTTTAACGACCAGATTGATTGACAACCCGTAAAGCATGAACCCTATCTGGATGCGCAACATTTTACGAGGCGTGATCTGTTGCAGTTCTAACTTAGTTTTTTCAAAAAAGGTCGGTTGTAAGGTCGGCGTATCCATCTTTCATTCCAGGATTCTGATCTGTAACTCTTGCGCCTTTTGCCGAATGATAGCCTGTCCATTGATGGCTTGCTCCAGGGGAACATGCTCGATGTGTAAGTAGCCTTCAGGGCAGATATTCTCGAATCGCTTCAGGAAGGTAGCGATATCCAAACACCCCTCGCCGATGGACCTTTCTCTTAAGTGAACGACGACAGGGTCTTCGAGGTAGATGTCCTTGATGTCTCCACTAATGATAAAAGGGTCCAGAACATTAAAAATGTGGTGCAGCCGCTCCGTATTGTTGTAGTACTCATCAACTGTCCCGATAAAATTAACCGGATCGATATTGATTTTACAGAAAGGCGAATCGAGTTCTTGCACAATTTGTCGTGCGACTTCCGGACTGCAGAGGGTGGAAATTACGTGGCACTCGAGAGAAATAATCACGTTCAAGTCTTCTGCGACGAGCAGCGCTTCCCTCAGGCTTTTGAGGAGTCTCTCGATAGCCAAAGGACCGTGGTTCCCTTTATCCGGCCACCAAGCGCCCCAGCGTTTTTCTTCGGCAGGCAGGCAGCATGTACGCGGGTTCATCGTGCCTGGCCCGGTGAGGATTGCCGTAGCACCCAAACAAGAAGCGATCTTAATGGCTTGCTTGAGAACACGAACGGCTTCTTTCCGAATGTTTTCGTCGCAATGGATCAAGGGTTGCCAATATCCCGTAGCTTGTGTAATCTCGACCCCACAATCACGGAAAATTTGCGCAACCCTTTGACAATCTTCCCGGGTAAGCGTATCGGGATGGTCCCAAAATCGGGTGGCAAAGCCACAAAAGCCCGCCCTTCTCAACTGTTTGACGGAATGCTCGGTTACTTCCTTGACTCGATTTTCAACGATGATGCCACTCACGCCCAATCTCATTTTTATCGTCTCCGAATTCCGGGGTTTGATAACGATTGAAGCCCTATGTTGTTCGCCGCTAACACGTCAAAAACCGGAAACCAGCGCATTAATTCTCGTGCGACCAGTTCATGTCCCAGATCACTGGGGTGATGGGCTACCGACATCAGTTCGCCGATATATCCGCCGTTTTCGACATGCCTGGTAAAGGCCTGATAGCTGTCAACAAGACCGACTTCATATTCATCCGCCAAATCAACTATCTGGCGAACATGATCGACTAAAGTACCTTCTTTTCCAGGGCGCACATCGAAAGTCGGCGTCAGAAGCAGCACCTTGATTTGGCGTTCCAGGCTTTGCTCGATCATCTGGCGCCAGGCAACCTCAGCCTTTTGGAGGCCGCAGCCCCGATCGTTGACAGCGTAGTCGATCGTAACGATGGATGGATTGAAAGCCAGCACATCCCGCTCGAATCGCTCGGCCCCAGATGGAGAGTTTTCGCCTCCAACGGCCGTTACGATGACATTGATGCCGCGAAAGGGAAATTTTCGGATGAGTTTCCGCCGCCACACCATGGGATAAGCAGTATCTATCTCCATGAGCGGATCTACTGTATGGCCACCGGGAACGCTGTGGCCGTGACAGGCAATTCGGTACCAGGGGCCACCCGGTTTCATCATCTCTGCTACGTTTTCTAGCAGGTAAGTGGTTGGATCTGCACGTGTCATATATGCGCCTCGTGATGCTTTTTTTTTAGGGGGGCTCACGCTAAAACCAGAAGGCCTTTTTTCAACAAGCGAAGTGTTAAGACTCTCAAGCCCAGCCTATTCCCCTTCCAGTATCAGGATCCAGTCGTTCCCCCGGCCCGATGTTGGCGGGACATAGGTTTGAAAGGCCGCATTCGTAGCCGTATGAAAAGGATAGGTGCACCCATAGCGCGGGTCGTACCAAGATTCCTTGATGCGCTTCGCATTGAATACGCGCCTGTCGACGGTAAACGCTTCGCCCCGGGGCGAATAAACGAAGGCCAGCGTCCCGTTTCTTGTGCGCGCTGCCCTGATCTTCGCACCGCCGCTGGCAGGACCGTCGAGGATCAGGGCCTGGTCGGGTACCAGCTCCTGAAACGGATAGGCTTCGAACAGACGCCGCACGAACCCCATCTGGAAGGCGCCGGGGGTGTCGAGCGATTCGTACCAGGGAATATTGGCCCAAAGAATCGCTTCGCGCTCGGGCGCCCACATTTGCCAGATGCTGTTGTGGCCGTAGGTGTGGCCGCACGCCCCCGCCATCAGCGCCCAATAGGCGGCCTGGCGCACGTCGTAATCGTCGAAGCGGTCGTAACGTGAGGCGTCTTTGTAGTAAAAGCCGACAGGAATGGTTTCGTAGCGGGGCTCGCCGTCCATCGCCGGCTTGGGTGGTTCGAGGACGTAATCGTGGTCGATGAACAACCCGTTATCGTGATCGTGCGCGCCATGCGACGACTGGCACATGTTGAAATCCAGCCACGCTGCCTGATGGAGAAACTCGGCCGAACGTCCCGGCCCGCGCGGGTGGTAGGTAACCAGGTGCGCTCCCCGGTCGCCTTCTTTCAGGCCAAGGGCCATCGCCTCAATGATGGCGTATTCTTCCGGGTTCTCAATATTCTGGTCGCCTCCCAAGATCCAGATGACGGCGCTGTCGCGGTAACGCTCGCCGATAAAACGGCCATAGATGCGGGCGTTCTCGACCGTAAAGATTGACCGCCGTTCTCTTCCGTTCAGTTTCCAGTTTGCACCCCAGGAGGGCAAAAAGCCAATGAACAGCCCCACAGCTTCTGCATACTGTACGATTCGATCGACGTTGCGGAAGTAAGCTTCGTTGGGCCGGGCAGGATCGCGATCGAACAACGGCAGGTCGCCGTAGGGGTTGGCAACGTCCGTTCCGCCCAGTTCGGCCAGGGCCACAGCTTGGATGACGGTAAACCCTTTGGCGGCGCGATTATCCAGGTAAGCCTGCGCCTCTTCGCGCTTCAGGCGGTGGAACATCTCCCAGGCGGTGTCGCCCAGGTAAAAGAAGGGGGTTCCATCGTCGTATTCCAGGTAACGGTGATTGGCTGCGACGCATAGCTTCCCCAATTTGTTTTTGAATTTGAATGGTTGCATGATGAGTATCCTCGCTGAGAGTGGCCCTTCTGACGGGGGAAACATCCCCTTCCTTTTGAAAAGTTACCTTAAAATTTCAACGCGCCCTCGGTCATCCCTTTGACAAAATATTTCTGCATGGCAATATAGAGTATGATGGCCGGTAAAGCAGCCATCAGATATGCCGCCGATTGGATTCCCTGGGCGGAAACACTGCCATCGGCCTGCATGACCTCGGCGCCACCGGTTGAGAAAATGGCCATGCCGACGCCCAACGTGTATTTCGATGGCTCGTCGATCATGGTGAAGGTGGTCAGGTATTCTCCCCAAATGCCGACAAAGGTGAGAATGGCCACAACCATCATGCCGCTGGCGCCAAAAGGTACGGCAATTTCGAGAAAAAGCCGCCACAGGCTGGCTCCGTCAATTTTAGCAGCATCTTCTATCTCCCTCGGCATACTCAAAAAAGTCTGCCGCATGATGAAGGTGGGTACAGACAGGTTGGCAGAAAAGAGCAATATCAGCCCAAGGTGTGAGTTACGCAAGTGAAGGGTGTGCATCAGTTCGTATTGCGCCATCAGCCAGCCGGCGTGCGGGATGAACATGGCGATGATCAAGGTGTAAAAAATCAAATCGCGCCCTTTGAACTCGATGCGGGCGAAGGCGTAACCCATCATGGAAGCGCAAAAGGTTTGCAATGCCACAGTTCCGAGGGTTACGATGATGCTGTTCTTGAAATAAATCGGTAAATCGGGCAGGTACTCGAACATCCAGATATAGTTGGAGAACGACGGATCGCGCGGGAAGAACGTCATTCTTTTTGATGTGTACAGTTCGATCACACCCTTGAAGGACATACTGATCGTCCACAACATGGGGATGAAAGTCCAGATAAAGATGCCCGTCAGGATCAAGGTCTTGATCCAGTTACGCCTCACCCAGGACACGATACGGAAAACGGGTTTTTCGTTTCGTGTGCGTACTTTTTGTATAAGGGTACTGTTAGGGTTCATAGTTTCCTCGTTCATGCCCTTTCTGTCCTGAGCAATTTAAAAACGATAAATGACATAATTGCGGAGATCGTGCCCATGAAGAGGCTCATCGCCGCACCATAGCCGAAGCGCATTGGCGGCCACCAGAAAGAAACCAGCCAGATGTAGTATCCCAGCGTAAGGCCTTCGCCTTCTGGCCCCAGGTTGGGAACCCCGTAGATGATCATGAATTCGTGCGCTGCGCTCAATACGGCCACATTGAGTACCAGTACCAACACCAGCGTGGGCCTGAGCAGCGGCATCGTGATATAGCGCCACTGTTGGAATGCACCGGCGCCATCCAGGGAGGCTGATTCGTACAATTCTTCATTGATGCCATACATACCGATCAGAAACAAAATCGCCACGCCGCCGGCATCGCGCCAGATGCGTATCAGGGCCACCACGGGGATCACCACATTTTTGTTGTTGAGCCAGCTGATGGCGAATTGTTTCAACCCCACACTTTTCAAGATCGCGTTGACATAGCCAAAATCGTTGCTCAGCAGGGTTGTCCACAGCAGCACTGCTACGGCAATCGGCAGGATCACCGGCAAATACATGCTCATGCGGAAAAAGCCCGCCACACGGCTGTTACGGATGCGGGCGATAACGGTCGCCAGGAACAGGCCCAGCGTGAGCATGATGGGCAGGTAGATCGCCGTAAACTTCAATGATCGCTCGAAAGAAGGCCAGAAGAATTTGTCGTTCGTAAAAAACTCGACAAAATTAGCCAGCCCGACGAAATTGGTCGGTTCTTTCAGTTGCTTGAGAAATGCGAAATCGGTAAAGGCCATCGTGAAACCATTGATCAACGGCCAGACCTGAAAAATTAAAAACAGGATGATACCGGGAGCGATGAAAAGATAGCCTACCGGGTTACCCCAGCCCTCTTTGCGCACTCGGAGCAGCAAACGCCACCACTGTTTGATGGTATCTACTTTGCCGACGCTTTTTTCGATTGGCTCTGCAGTTGCCATATTCCCTGACCTTTTACATGGATGAGGGGCAGCGTTGGACGCGCTGCCCCTCATCGCATTCGTAGAAATCGGATGCGTTACTTAAATGCCTGGGCAACGGCGGCAGTATATTCCTCTTCCATGCCCGTAATACATTCGTCGTAACTGACGCTACCCTGTACGTATTTATCTTCCCAGGCCTGAACAATCGGCCCAACGATTGAGGCAGTGGGGGTGGGTGGGATCATTGCGGATGCCTTGATCTGATCATTCACCACATCCAGCCACGCCCAGTCAGGATTGGTGGCGATGATGTTATCGTAGATGCTCTTGTACACGGGAACGTGATAGTAATTGAGAAGGCCGCGGACAAAGCTCCAGTTTTCTGCTTTTTCAATGGTGGAATCGTTCATCCACAGCAGCCAGTCGGTCACTCTTTGTGGCATCGCCGCTCCCGTAAACAAGATCGCGCAGTTCACAAACCACAGCGTTTTGGGTTGATCGCCGGCTTTCAAGACGGGGTTTCTCACCGGAATGATATTGTTTCGGCCCCAGACTTTTTGGGCGGTGGCCTGAAGCCAGGCGGCGCCGGTCATCCCGGTTGCCACGTTGCCCAGGTTCCAGCCTTCGGCATAGGTTTTTTGATTCCAGGTATCGGTGGTGATGATACCCTTATCCATCCAGCGCTTCATCATGGTGAGGAAATTGGCGTACGCTTCCGAATGAATATCCAGGAATGAGTGTCCTTTTTCGTCGGTCACCCAGGGATTTTCCTGCCACATTTGCATGAACATGTGCGCATCTGGTGTATCGGCGTTGTGGCGCATGCACATGGGAACCTTGTCGGGGGCAGCCGTCACGAGTTCTTCCAATTGCCTTTCGAATTCATCAATCGTCTCGGCCGGCGTTTCACCGATCGTGTCCCAGATCGCCTTATTGTAGACACGGGTGTAAACCTCACCGTCCCAGGGGAGACCGTAGAGTTTGCCGTCAATCGTGAGGCTCTGGCGGACGTTGGGCAGCAATTCATCCCAGTACTTGGCGGCAAAAGGCAAGGTGGATGCAGCAATGTAATCATCCCAAGGTTGTAAAATGCCCAGTTGGTGCTGCTTGACCACGGATCCCAGATTGGAACTGCGCATGTGGCCGTCCCAAATCAACTCTTTGTCCGCGACCATCTGAGCGACCTTGGTGTCATATTCCTGAGGGGCCATATCCACCTGGATTTGGTAACCGGCGTTTGCGTCGCGCAAGTCGCGGTTATATTTGTCGGTGGCAGTGGCCATGTTGAGTTTTTCCCAACACCATGCCTCGCTCGTGAAGCGTACCACTTCGGCCTCAATGAGTTTCTCGACCTCTACGGTTTCTACGATGGTTTGTGGCTCAGATGGACTAGATGCACCGGATGTGGCCTTGACGCCGCACCCTGCCAAGGCAACACTCGCTGCTGCCAGCCCGCCTAAACGCAAGAAGTCACGGCGATTTAGATTTTTCGCAGTCATTTCCTTTTTCTCCTTAAAAATTGCTGAATGGTTCAATTAACCGATACCGAGACGACTGGTTAGGCTACATCATCTTCCTCCTTCGGCTTCAAAAGCCCTTTCGAACGATAACTGATATCCACATCTTTCCAATGGATGGCAGAATTTGACGGCATCTACACCGATCTCCCCAGCCTTTGCATTTCACTGCTTGCCAGGATGAAGGCTCCCACACCCTTGCGATCGTTGGCCACAACCGGTTCACTGAGGTAGTACTCATACGACCCGTCTCGCTGTTGCTCACCACCCAAACCTGCAACCTGGCAAATCTGTTTCAGGTTTACCCGCCCGTACGCATCGACATCTACCAAATTCTCGATGATTCCGGCAAAACCTTTTTGGGCAGCCTCCAGGGACTGGGAATCGAGCGAACGATTTCTAATCCCTTTGGCAATCGCATAAACAAACATGCAGGAAGCTGAACCTTCTGTATAGTTTCCCTTCCAGCCGCCTCGATCCAGAATCTGGTACCAAAGGCCGGTGGTTCGATCCTGAACCACAATCAACGAAGCGATCATTCTTTCCAAAATCGTGATGATCCTATCCCGGGCCTGGTGCGAGGCCGGCAAGAATTCCAACACATCGACAATCGCCATGGCGTACCAACCCATCGCACGTCCCCAGAAATGCGGCGAGCAGCCTGTACGAACGTTCGCCCACTTCTGCATCCTGCTTTCATCCCAACCATGATAGAACAAACCGGTTTTCGTATCCCGCGCATGCCGTTCGATCAATAGAATCTGGTGGGCTGCCGTATCAAAGCCGGCGGGTTCGTCAAAGTAGTGGGCATACTGGGCACAAAAAGGAGCGGCCATATAGACACTGTCCAGCCACACCTGGAAGGGATAGATTTTCTTGTGCCAAAACCCCCCTTCACTCGTGCGCGGCTGTGTCACAAGCTGTCGCATCAACAGTTGCAGTGCTCGCCGATAGCGTTCGTCGCCAGTTTCCCGATACAAAGAGAACAAGAGTTTGCCAGTATTAATCTGATCGAGGTTATAGTCTTCTAGACGGTAAGTGTAGATACTTCCATCTGGCATGACGAACTGATTGATATTGCGCCGAATGTATGCCAGGTACTTCCAGTCGCCCGTATCGAACCAGACTTGCTCAATTCCCTTCAGCACAACTCCTGACTCATAAGACCACTGCTCTGAAAGGATAGGGTGCCATTGAATGCACGAATTTGCCATGCGAATAGACCAAGGATCACATCTCGCATCCAGTGCATGCTGGTCGTCCGGGCCAACAAAACCCAGGCCCCTCTGTTCAGGAATAGCTGCTGTGCCACTCATCAATGTTGCATCTCCCATCGCTGCGCCTGAATTGCCATCTTGGCGACAGGTATCAAACGGAAAACTACATCACGAATTCACCTTCATTCTAGGACTTGACGGGTGGATTAGGAGACAAGGAAGGTGGACAATAGCATCCCAGGGGGCGCAAGGAGAAACAGGTGGCCCTTAATCGTGGGCGAGCTTTCTCCACCACGTCTCACACCCCGCTTTACTGAGAAGCCAGCAACCTGTCGGAGAAGACTTCGGAAACCTTCGTGCCCGCTTAAAAGCCCTGATTTTCGAGCAATTTCGCCTTGTTTTGTGCTCACACTGCCCGGGTAGAGACTTCCGAAGTCTTAGCGTGAGGTCTCTCCGACACCCTGCTAGGCCCGGGTTTAGATTTGATCTTTGAATGCGTTAGGGGAAAGGCCGGTCAGCTTGTGAAAGACCCGGCTGAAATACTTTTGATCTTTAAAACCCACCTGATTAGCCACATACTTGACGCTGCCATGCGTGCGGCGGAATAGTTCTTTGGCCTGACTGATGCGAAAACGGTTCAAATAATCCCACAGGGGAAGGCCCAGTTCCCGGTTGAAAACCTGGCTGAGATAGTTTTCGCTAACGCCAATTTCCTGGGCGATTTCCCACCGGGACAGCGAGCGGGCGTAGTTTTGATGCAAATAAGCCATGGTTCGCTTCACCAGGGCGCTGGTCTCCGGTGGCAGCGTTTCGGCGTCGAACAAGGAGCGATGCAGCATGGCGATGACTTCCTCGTTCGCCAAAACGCCTTTGCTTTGCATAACGACGCGCGTGTGGCGTTCGATGCGTTGAATGTCGGCAAGACTGAGCACTTTGCTGGTAAGAATGATAACGGGTACAGACTGCGTGCGCGCGTCCGATCGCAGTTGCTCCAGCACATCGAAACCATCCATTTCAGGCATCACCAAATCCAACACCACCACACTGGGGGGCCGGTCTTCTACGAACGCCAGCGCTGCGGCACCATCGTGAGCGATGAGAATGGGGAAACCCGGCAAACCTTGTGCAATGAGCGCCTGGAGAGACTCGCAAGCAACGGGATCATCGTCCACAATCAAGATTGGGCCAACGATTTCTTGGGGGCAGAGTGCGTTGAGCGTGCCCATCAGAGTCGAGGCGCCGGCCGGCTTGAGCAGCACGCCGGTCAAACCAACAGATAACCTGCCCGATTCCGGCCTGGCCGCTTCGCCTTGGCCATACAGAATCAGCGGAGTTTGGCTCAAGCGCGGGTGATTAAACAACCGGCGCGCCAGAAGCCAATCGCCGGCCCCGGCCCTGGTCAGGTCCCAGGCCAATGTGGCAGGTTGAATTCCCGAGAGCAGAGCTGCCAGGTCATCGCCAGCCTGCACCCTTACGATGGCAAGCTCTTGGCGCTGGCTCAACTCGCGAATCTCGGTAGCGGGTTCGTCTGCCATCGAGATTAACAACAACACGGGCTGCACCTGTGCGTCGGCCGGCAGCGTCTTATCGGTCAGGTTGGGCAGCGGCAAATAAACGTAGAACGTGCTGCCGCACCCCACCTGGCTCTCCAGCTTCATCGAGCCGTTGTGCAAAGCAACCAGGCGGCGTGTGATAGACAAACCCAAGCCGACCCCTTGCGATCGTCGGCCGGCATGTTCAGCCGTAATGAATGGCTCGAAGATGCGTTCCTTCATATCAGGCGGGATGCCTACCCCTGTATCCCTGACCCACACGAGCAGATGAGGCGGTTCGACTCGCGCACCCAGAACAATCTCGCCTTTTTCCGTAAACTTGTTGGCATTGGAAAGCAAGTTGAGCAAAATCTGGCGGAGCCGTACTGGGTCGGCCTGGATCAACGGTAAGCGCTCTGGTAACTCCAAGCGCCAGGCCACACCCGCCTGAGATATGGATTCGACAATACATTGAAAGGCATCTTGGAGTAAGGGATGGGGATCAAGCAATTCCAGGTACAGGTCCAGTTCATCGATTTCAGCACGAGAGAGGTCAAGTAAATCGTTGATCAGCCGGAGCTGATGTTCAGCGCTGCTGCGAATGTGTTCAAGGTCGTCCAACAAAGCCTGGGGGGGAACAATGCCGTACGGATTGGTTGTTCCCAGTGCATCCTGAGAATAACCCAAGATAATGTTCAACGGTGTGCGCAGTTCATGGCTGACGTTGGCCAACAGGCGCGTTTTTATCTGATCTGCCTTTTCGGCCGCCTGCCGGGCCTGCTGTGCCTCCCGAAGTAACAAGGCACCTGTAAGTGCATTGCTAACTTGCGTGCGAAGCAGTTCATAGATCGCGCCATCCAGTGGGCCTACTTCAAAAACGATAAAGCCTATTTGATCGTGTTGAAAATAAAGCGGCTCAGCCACGTAACAAAACTGGCGATGCTGCGGCAACAAATCGGCGGGCACGATTTCGTGCGCAGGGTGGTGCCGCCCGCCGGCTTCCAAATGGGTACGCCCTTGTTCCGTGTAGGCCAGGATCAACGTGCAGTCGTCGAGCGATGGTTTTTCATAGAGCGCCAGGAAGCAACTGGTAATGCCGATTTCCGGCAGCCGTTCGGCCAACACGTCGGCCAGCCGAAAAATGTCGAAAGTCGTGATCAACTCTTGTCCCAGATCGCGCAGCATTGTGGCGCGCCGCTCAGCTTGCAGTTGCTCCAACGCCTGTGCTCGCCCGGCAACCCGGCCGATCACGATCCGCGCCTGCCCGAAGAGATTCTCAGCAAAAAGACGCTGCACGACAGGCAAAAGTGGGAAAGTGCAACGGCGCAGCACCGAGAGCACGTCTTGCCAGGCGGCTACATCACCCTCACCGATCATACTGGAACGCAGGACATATTCCTGCATGGACAAGAAAACGGCGCCGTCACCATCCTCTAAACTAGAAAAAAAACTATCCACCAGTCGAGTGACCGAGGCCAAGTATGCGCCAGAAGCCCCCAGCAAGCGGGCTGCCTCAGCAACCACCTGGTTCCGGCATGTTTCCGGGAAGGAGGAAGGCTCAAGGCCCCCGCTCGAACCGGCAGGCAGGTCGGCCAGAAGCACGCTCTGGTCAGGGCATCCGCAGGATTGGCGTACCGCCAGGCGGGTGGGCAGTGTGGTTTGTTGGGGGATGGGTTGGCCGGCCAGGCCGTTTACCAATAGTTCGATAGCCTGCTGGCCCTGTTCGTAGAAGGGCATCGAAACCGAAGTCAAGGGAGGCGTTGTCAGGCGCCCTTCATCCGAATCGTTGAATCCCGTCAGAACCAGGTCGTCTGGCACCCGGATACCGCGACTCTCCAAGGCACTCAGCGCACCGAGCGCGGCCAGATCAGATGCGGTTACAACGGCCTGCAAGTCAACCCCCGGCCGCAAGCGGCGCTCCTCAAGCAGGATGTGAATCGATTGTTCGCCGGCCTCCCACGGCAAAGGGGGCGTGACCAGACGGAAGTCGACCGGAAGACCTTGTTCGTGCAAGGTATCGAGATAGGCCTGATAGCGCTTTTGCGCATAATCGTGGTTTTCTGGCCCACGGACAAAGGCCAGGCTTTGCAAACCATGCGCCTGGAGCAAATGGAGGACAATTTCCCGCATGCCCTGGTAGCTATCTATCGTCACGTGGGGAATCTGACCGGGAAGCCGAGTCAGGCTTACAATGGGAAGCGGCCGGTAGCTATCAAGAAAGCTGGCCGTTTGTTCCGGGCTCAACCCGCCTGGGGCTGTTGCGCCAGAACTTATCAATCCATCAAAGCCATCGACACCCACCAAGCGATAAATCGAACTGCGGTCCGGGTCGAACTCTCCCACAGGATACACCCGGCCACCGGGAAAACAAAACAAGTTGACGTCATGCTTCCGGGCGGCAACAATCATCCCGGCCCACAGCTTGAGCGCAACGCCCGTGTGCAGGTTTCCGGCCAGGAACCCGAAGGTGTGGCGCGGCCGAGGAGAGCTGGGAGAACGAGGCACGTTAACCATACCGATCTTTCTCGAAGAGGGCCAACAAAGCGGGGTGCATCTCTTCCGGTTTCGCCGCGAAAACCCTTCACGCAAACCCGGAAGTCCTGAATATTATCCTAATTATGAATAATTATACTGCATTTTACGGGTGTTTCTTACCTGGGTGCCACTGCATTTAATCATTGTCGAGCTTTCTCCCTGCCCCTTGGGGGGTGGGAAACCACGGTTAAATGCGATGCATCCCTTACCTGTGTTTGTACTGGTTTTTTCCACATCTGGTGCCTCTTATTCCACCTGCCAAAGCCTACAATGCATAAGGATACGCTTATGCCACCCGAAGACGAATAAGGAGCATACATGAAAACACAAACAGAAAGATGGGATTACCTTGAGCTGGATTTTCACGCTTCGACAAGCGGCAATCCTTTCCTGGATGTCAAACTCGAAGCAGATTTTTCCAGCCAGCATCGCAACGTTCGCGTGACCGGTTTTTATGATGGGCAGGACGTATATCGAATTCGCTTTATGCCTGATATGGAAGGCCATTGGGACTTTGTTACGCGCAGTAACCTGGAAGCGTTGAACGATATACGGGGAAGTTTCGACTGCGTGCCGCCCTCGGCAAACAATCACGGCCCCGTGCAGGTTGTCGATCAGAAGTACTTTGCCTACGCAGACGGCACGGGCTTTCACCCCGTTGGCACGACCTGCTATGCCTGGAACCTTCAGGGGGAGGCGCTTGAAACAAAGACGCTTGCCACCCTGAAAGACGGGCCATTCAACAAAATAAGGTTTTGTGTGTTTCCGAAGCGATACACCTTCAATTACAACGAACCCCCGAACTACCCTTTTCCAGGTGAAGTCAAGGAAAAGTGGAATCCCGCCTTTCAGGACGACTATACCCCAAGACCCCGGCACGCCTGGTGGGATTACGATCGCTTTAATCCCGCATACTTTCAGCATCTCGACGATTGTGTCTTGAAATTAAGGGAAATGGGAATCGAGGCAGACCTGATCTTGTTTCACCCCTACGACTTTGGAGCCTGGGGATTTGACTGCATACCCGAAAACGTCAACAACAGATTGCTGGAATACCTGGTTGCCAGACTGGGCGCATTCCGAAATATCTGGTGGTCATTCGCCAACGAATATGACCTTTTTCAAAACAAATCTATTGACGAGTGGGACCGGTATATCCAGCTAGTAGAGAGAATCGACCCTTACGCTCATTTGCGATCCATCCATAACTGCCGCGCATTTTTTGACCACAGCAAACCGTGGATCACCCACTGTAGCATCCAATCGAGCGATTTCAGGAGAATTCCTGAGTGGTTTGGCGAGTACAAGAAACCGCTGGTCATCGATGAGTGCGGCTACGAAGGAAATATCGATCGGGGGTGGGGATACCTTACAGGCAAAGAAATGGTCAGTCGCTTCTGGAGGGGCTTCGCGATGGGCGCTTATGTCGGCCATGGAGAAACCTACGTTAACCCCGAAGGAAACCTTTGGTGGAGCAAAGGTGGGGAACTGCAAGGTTCGAGCCCGGCAAGAATTGCTTTTTTGAGAAAACTGATTGAAGGACTCCCGGAAAAAGGATTCTCCCTTATCGAACCGGCGGCATCTTTCATCCATAAATCAGCGGGATGCGGCATCTATCCAGAATTCGGTCTATATTATTTCGGCCTCAATCAACCCTCCTTCCAATGGATTCACCTGCCTGAGAGCGGAACATGGCAGATAGACATTATCGATACCTGGGAGATGACCGTTACTTCAGCGGGCAGCAATTTTTCAGGCCACTGCCGCCTGGAGTTGCCCGGCAAAGAAGGCATTGCGGTCCGCATCCGCAAAAATTAACACAAAGCGCTGTCAGGAAACGCCTTGCCGATCTACACTCCCACTCGCGCCGGTTTACTCTTTCGCCAACCGTTCGGCCAGCGTTTTTCCAAACCCGTCTCGACCAGATTGCCACTTTGCTCGAGGAAGTACACCGGAATATCGCCGACGGCCTTTTTCTGGCGCAACAAATTCGACTCCTAGCAGCCTGCCGGAGAAGACTTCGGAAGTCTTAAACGGGGTCCTTGCGGCACCTTGCTAGCCTGAAGCATTACCGCCTTCCTCACAACGCCAGAAAACCACGAATAAATATTCAAAAACCATTGAATTATTCAAAGACTTCCTGTAAGATAATGGCAGTGAATTTTATAACATTCACGAATAATTATTCAGAGAAAACAATGACAGAGAAACAATACCCACCCGAACACTACCGCCAACTCCAGACAAAGTCACTTCTTTATCGCAAGACTCTCTTGAAGTTGATTTATGCGGCAAAAGCTGGACATACCGGCGGGAGTCTTTCCTGCGTGGACCTGCTGAATGTGCTGTACAACCACGTCATGGACATTACTCCCCGCAATTTCGCTCAAAGTCACCGCGATCACTACATCCACAGCAAGGGCCACGCCGTCGAAGCGCTGTACGCCGTGCTGGCAGATAAGGGGTTCTTTCCCTGGGATGCATTGGAAACCGTTGGCAAATACGGCTCCCACTTTACAGGACATCCCACGCGCGACGTTCCTGGTATCGAACAGAACACAGGCGCCCTGGGACATGGTTTGGCCCTGGCCGTCGGCATGGCGCTGGCAGCCAAAAAAGATGGGCTCGGCAACCGGATTTTCACCATCATGGGCGATGGTGAGCTGGCCGAAGGCTCGGTGTGGGAGGCATCGATCAGTGCGGCGCATTACAAGCTGGACAACCTGGTGGCCATCGTGGATCGAAACACGCTGCAAATCAGCGGGCGTACGGAAGATGTGATGGCGCTGGAGCCGCTGGAAGATAAGTTCAAAGCTTTTGGTTATGCCGTTCGCTGTGTAGATGGCAATGATATTCCTGCCCTGATCGATCTATTCGAACAATTGCCGTTCGAGCCGGGTAAACCCAATCTGGTCCTTGCACACACGAAGAAAGGCAAAGGGATCAGCTTTATCGAAGACAAAATTCCCTGGCATCACAAGGTCCCTTCGGAAACTGAATTCGAGATTGCGTTGCGGGAATTAGGACTGGCCGAAAAGGACTTGGAGGCGATCGATGGACTCGAATAAGATAATCACCGGCATGGCAAACCTGGATGTTCTCGCCAGCACACTGCTCGAGTTAGCAGCCAACGATCGCGACATTCTGGTCACGACCAGCGATTCGCGCGGTTCTGGCCGGTTGACGCCGTTTGCTGAAAAATACCCCGACCAGCTGGTCGAAATCGGAATTGCAGAGCAGAACCTGGTGGGCATCTCTGCCGGACTGGCTTCGATGGGAAAAAAGGTGTTCGCGGTTTCGCCGGCCTGTTTCCTGACGGCGCGTGCCCTGGAACAGATCAAGAACGACGTGGCCTACTCCGATCGCCCCGTCAAGGTGATTGGTATCAGCGCCGGGGTGAGTTACGGCGCCCTGGGTACCACCCACCATTCGCTGCACGATTTCGCAGTCTTACAAGCCATTCACAACATCGATATCGTGGCCCCCGCCGATAATTTCGAAACCACGCAGGCCATTCGTGCGGCCGTAAACCATCCCCGCCCCATTTACATCCGCTTTGGCAAAAAAGCGATGCCCGTTTTGCACGCCCCAGATACGCACTTCGAAATTGGCAAGGCCATTCAACTCACCCCCGAACGAGCGCAGTACGAGATCGCCTGGTTTGCCACCGGCGAGGCCGTTGCCCCGGCGTTTTTTGCCAGCCAGATGTTGACTGCCTATGGCCTGAAGAGTTGTGTGCTGAGTGTTCACAGTTTGCGCCCCTTCGACGAGCAAGCGATCGCCGAAGCGGCCGAACGCGCCGCGGCTGTCATCACGGTCGAAGAGCACAGTATCCATGGTGGGCTGGGCAGCCGGGTGGCATCTTTTTTGATGCAAGCCGGGATCTTCCGCCCGCTGCGCACCATCGGCATCCCCGATGAGCACACCGTCACCGGTAGCCAGGTTGAGATTTTCAACCATTACGGAATTTCAGCGCAAGGCCTGGCGCAAACAGCTTTGCAGCTATTCGAAAAGGAAATTGCATGAACCAACAGACCGATTTGTTCCTCGCCATCGACCAGAGCACTTCGGCGACGAAAGCGCTACTTTTCTCCGTAAACGGCCATCTCTTGGACCAGGAATCGCTCCCGCACCGCCAGATTTACCCACGCCCGGGCTGGGTAGAACACGACGCTGAAGAAATTTTCAACAACACTTTGCACGCCGCGGCTACATTGTTGCTGCGCCACGCCGACGAACTACACAACGTGCTGGCGCTCAGCATCAGCAACCAGCGCGAAACCTTTGTGCTATTCGACCGGGAAACCGGGCAGCCGCTGTACCACACCATCGTCTGGCAGTGCCGCCGTGGGGATGAGGTTTGCCAACGGCTGATTCATGCCGGTCACGAAGCTGCCGTCCACGAACGAACCGGGCTGAAGGTGGATACCTATTTCCCGGCCAGCAAATTGCGCTGGCTGCTGGATGCCCGTCCCGATTTGCGCGCCCGCCTGAAAGATGGATCGGCTTTGTTCGGGACGATAGACACCTATCTCATATATCGCCTGACAGGCGGCCAGGTTTACGCCACCGATCACACCAACGCCTCACGCACGCTTTTTTATGACATCGAAAAACTGGCCTGGAGCCAGGAACTGTGCGACGTTTTCGGGGTCGAGGCCAGCCAATTGCCAGAAGTACGCGAAAGCGCCGCCTGGTTTGGCGACACCAACCTGAACGGCTGCCTTAACCGGCGTATCTCGATTTGCGGCGTGATGGGCGATTCGCAGGCCGCCCTGTTTGCCCAACGTTGTTTTACACCGGGCAGCGCCAAGGTAACTTTCGGAACAGGATCATCGGTGCTGCTCAACATCGGCCACGAAAAGCGTTTATCCGGGCACGGCACGCTGACGGCGCTGGGCTGGGTCTGGCAGGGGCAGCCAACCTACGCCTTCGAAGGCATCATCAACTTTACCGGGGCGACCATCGCCTGGCTGCGGGATCAGTTGCAACTGATCGCCGACCCAAACGAAGTAGAAACACTGGCACGCTCGGTTTCTGATAGCGGTGGCACTTATTTCGTGCCTGCATTCGTGGGCATCAGCGCCCCTTACTGGCGTGCGGATGCTCGCGCGGCCATCCTGGGAATGACGCCATCCACTACCCGCGCCCATGTGGCGCGCGCCGCCCTGGAATCGATTGGCTATATCGTTACAGACGTACTCAAGGCGATGGGCGAAGATGCTGGTGTCAATCTCGCCATGGTTCACGCCGATGGCGGGGCTGTGCGCAATGCTTTCTTGATGCAATTCGTGGCGGATATGAACCAACTGAAGGTGCGCGCGGCGCAGAACCCCGAGCTTTCGGCATTGGGCGCGGTCTTTAACGGCTGCCTTGGGCTGAAAGTCTACACGTCCTTGGAGGATTTGCAAAAACTTCCGGTGGGCTTCATCGAGTACACGGCCTCGATAGATGCGGCGCGCGCGAACACCCTGTTTACAGGCTGGCAAAAAGCCGTGCAACAAGTTTTATATCAACCCAAATAAGGATGAAGGTATGTCACGAAAAATAACCTCAATCATCATCGCGCTGGCGGTTTTCACATTCCTGGCGTTGGCGGGGCGTTACGGCTTCACCGTAGTGACCATCGAAGACGCCGAAAAAGCCGTCCAAAGTGAAACCTTCGATCCTGTTGCTTACGTGAGTGGTATCTGGGACGCGAAACTGATGCCAACCTTCAACGAAAAAGCCGTGGAACTGTCCAAGATTCTGTCCGAAATTGAGGTGGATGCCAGCGGAACGGCACCGAAGGACAGCCTGGTCACGATTGCCAAGAAATTTGGCCTGATCACCGTTGGCGAGGCGCATGTTTACATGGTCCAAGGCAGCGGCAAGATCGTCAGCGTAAACGCCGAGACCAGCCTGGGAACCGCAGAGGTGAAACTGGATGGCTACGACGGGCCGGTCAAGGTGCTGCTCTACATCGGCACGCGTATCCCCAGCGATGAAACTTCGGTGCGCGACGCGGTTGGCTTTATCAGTTTTGGCGACTTCAAGGAACAGACCGAATATGGCAAGGCGGGAGCGGAGATCAACAAACGCGTTCTTTCTACCGTACTCGGCGGCATAGACCGGGCGAGCCTGACGGGCAAGGCCATCACGTTCAAGGGTGCGTTCAATATCCGTACCTTCAACCTCGTTCAAATCGATGTCAAAGAAATTCGCATCGTGCCGGTTGAAATCCAGTTGGGAGAGTGACCCATGCCCGGCCCAATCCCTGTTCCTGCGACGCAGACTGCCACGCCCGATGCGATCATCCTGAGCGCCGAGAATATCACCAAGGTCTTCCCCGGCACGGTGGCCCTCGATAACGTCTCTTTCCACGTACGTCAGGGCAAGGTCAACGTGCTGATCGGCGAAAACGGCGCCGGGAAATCGACGCTGATGAAAATCCTGGCCGGGGTGGAACGCCCTACCCACGGGAAAATTCTCCTCGAAGGAAGCGAAATCCACCTGCACTCCCCGCTCGACGCCACCCGCCTGGGGATCGGCATCATCTACCAGGAATTGAATTTGTGCGCCAACCTCAGCGTGGCCGACAATATCTTCCTGGCGCGCGAAACCATCCGCAACGGCCTGATCGCGCACAAATCACAAAAACAACGCGCCCGCGAACTGGTGAAAAGACTCGAACAAAAAATCGATCCGGACGAACTCCTGGGCGATTTACGCATCGGTGAACAGCAAATCGTGGAAATTGCCAAAGCGCTCGCCCAGGATGTGCGCATCTTGATCATGGACGAACCGACTTCTGCCCTCAGCGCTGCCGAAGTGGAAGTGCTGTTCCGCGTCATCCGGGAGCTTAAAGCGCACGGCGTTGCCATCATCTACATCTCGCACAAACTCGAAGAACTCCTGCAAATCGGCGATCACATCACCATCCTGCGGGATGGCCGCAAGGTGGCGGAAGAAGAGGTCAAAAACGTCAACGTCTCGTGGTTGATCGAAAAAATGGTGGGCCGTAACCCTGCCGCCCTTTTCACCCGCACAGAACGGCCGTTGGGCGATCCACTGCTGAAGGTGGGCAACCTGACCCTGCCTCGCAAAGGCGGCGGCTATCTGCTCGATCATCTTTCCTTCGAATTACGAGAAGGGGAAATTCTCGGGTTTTATGGCCTGATGGGAGCCGGCCGCTCAGACCTGGTGGACTGCCTGGCAGGCGCGCGCCCGCAGGCAACGGGAGATATTTGGCTGGCCGGCAGGCCCGTGAAGGCCACGAGCATTTCCGAACGAATTGCGGCCGGCTTTGTGCTGGTGCCGGAAGACCGCCAGCAGTACGGCCTGGTGCAGCCGCTGTCAGTGATGGATAACATGCTGCTGGCAAGCCTGAAAAACTATCTTCAGGGCGTCTTTCTGGCGCGCAAGCAGGAGAAGCAAGCCACGCAACAGCAAATCAAGGAACTATCCATCCGCGTGGCCAACCCGCAGCAGCCGATCACGGCGCTTAGCGGCGGCAACCAGCAAAAAGTGGTGGTGGCCAAGGGGCTGCTGACCAAACCCAAAGTGCTGCTGCTTGATGAACCGACGCGCGGGATCGACGTAGGGGCTAAATCGGAAATTTTCGAGATTATGAACCGCCTGGCGGCGCAAAAATACGGCGTGATCTTCGTTTCGTCGGAACTCAAGGAGATCCTGGCAATGTCTGACCGCATTCTGGTCATGTCCAAGGGCGCTATTACGGGCGAATTTACGCATCAAGAGGCTACAGAAGAAAAGCTCGTGGCGGCTTCGGCCGTTGGCCACGGCCCATCAAAAAACGGAGGCAACAGGAATGGAACAGAGCACTAATATCAAATCGGCGCCGGTGAAAAAGAATCGCCGTATTACCAAAACGGATGTACAGCAATTCCTGCTGCGCGGCAGGGCCTTTATTGCGCTCATCCTGGTGATGGTCGTCTTTTCATCTTTGACGCCGGCATTCCTGACCGCCGAAAACATGGTCATTATGTCGAAGCACGTGGCAATCAATGCATTTTTGGCAATCGGAATGACTTTCGTCATCCTGACCGGCGGCATCGATCTGTCGGTTGGTTCGATCGTGGGAATGGTTGCGATGATTGCAGGCGGGCTGATCAACGAAGGGATCAACTTGCCGCAGCTCGGCATCATCGTTTATCCCCATACCTGGATGATTATCGTCATCTCGCTGGCACTAGGCACGCTCATGGGTACGATTACCGGTTTTGTCATCACACGCTATAACGTTGCCCCTTTCATCGCCACACTGGGGATGTTTTACGTGGCACGCGGCATCGCCGGGCTGCGTAACAATGGCTACACCTTTCCGAACCTGGTCGGGCGGCCTGAATATGGCAATACGGGTTTCGAGATGCTGGGGGCAAGCACCTTCCTGGGAATCAACTACTCGATTTGGCTGATGGTGATCACCACGATCGTGGCTTACGTTGTGCTTACCCGCCTGCCCTTTGGCCGGCACGTATACGCCATCGGCGGAAACGAACGCGCCGCCGAGCTTTCGGGGGTGCGTGTTGGCCGCACCAAGGTCATCGTTTACAGCATCAGCGGCTTCTGTTCGGCATTGGTCGGCTTGATCCTGGCTTCGCAGTTGGTCGCCGCCCACCCGATGACCGGCGATACGGCCGAAATGACGGCCATTGCCGCCGTGGTGCTGGGCGGCACTTCTCTGGCCGGTGGGCGCGGCAGCATTGGTGGGACGTTGATCGGCGCTTTTGTGATCGGCTTTTTGAACGATGGACTGAATATGATGGGCGTTTCCTCGTTCTGGCAGAAAGTGATCAAAGGCGCCGTAATCGTCCTGGCCGTGATCATCGACCAGGTTCAGGCGCGCATGCAGGAGCAAATTGCACTTCAGAAACAACAAGAAATGGAGTAGCTCCCTGGGCTTTATCGAGAACGTCGTTCTGTGGAAAGGAGTTTCTGCATGATGAGATAAGAAAACAAGATTCACGCTCCTACCAACCAATTTTTTCCAACATATTCTGTTCACATACTCTCACTGAGGAGAAGACCATGTATAACAAAAAGTTTGCCGTTCTCTTGAGTTTGCTGACTATCCTCGGCCTGGTGCTCAGCGCCTGCCAGTCCAGCACGACACAAGCGCCCACGGCCGTACCGGCGACAGAGGCGCCTGCCCCCACAACTGCCCCCGCAACAGAACCCCCTGCCACAAGCGGCGGCGGCCTGATTTGCGTGATCGTGCCGGGAGTGGAGAATCCCTTCTTTGGTTCGGAGCAGCAGATTGCCGCCGACAAAGCCGAAGAACTGGGTTATGAAACGCTGCGGCTCGTCCACAACGACGATGCCACCAAGGAACTGGAGTTGATCGAGAGCTGCATTGCCCAGGGCGCCAAAGCGATCATCCTCGACAATGCCGGGGCAGACGCCAGCATTGCGGCGATCCAAAAAGCCAAGGACGCCGGCGTCCCATCCTTCCTGATCGATCGCGAAATCAGCCAGGAAGGTGTGGCGGTTTCCCAGATCGTCTCCAACAACTACCAGGGCGCAACCCTGGTGGCCGAGGAGTTCGCCCGCCTGATGGGCGAAGAAGGCAAGTACATCGAACTGACCGGGCGCGACACCGACACCAACGCTCACGTCCGCTCGCAGGGTTATCACGACGTGCTGGACGCCCTGCCGGGCATGGAAATGGTCGCCCAGCAGACGGCCAACTGGAGCCAGACCGAAGCCTTCGACGTGATGGAGAGCCTGCTGCAAGCCAACCCCGATATCAAGGGCGTGATCTGCGGCAACGACACCATGGCCCTGGGCGCCCAGGCGGCTCTCGATGCCGCGGGCCTGGGCGATACCGTCATCGTGGCCGGCTTCGATGGCTCCGACGACGTCAATGCATCGATGCTGGCGGGCAAGATCGACGTGGGCGGGTTACAGCCTGTCGCCGAAATGGCCATCCAGGCTGCCATCCAGGCCGACCAGTACATCCGCACCGGCTCCACCGGCAAGCCCGAAAAGCAGTCCATCGACATGGTGCTGCTCACCCCTGCCAACGCCTGCCAGTACACCGGGTATGCCCCCAACGGCAAGACGGGCGATTGCACTGCCGAATCCGAACCCACGAGCGGCGGCGGCCTGATTTGCGTGATCGTGCCGGGGGTGGAGAATCCCTTCTTTGGCTCGGAGCAGCAGATTGCCGCCGACAAAGCCGAAGAACTGGGTTACGAAACGCTGCGGCTCGTCCACAACGACGATGCCACCAAGGAACTGGAGTTGATCGAGAGCTGCATTGCCCAGGGCGCCAAAGCGATCATCCTCGACAATGCCGGGGCAGACGCCAGCATTGCGGCGATCCAAAAAGCCAAGGACGCCGGCGTCCCATCCTTCCTGATCGATCGCGAAATCAGCCAGGAAGGTGTGGCGGTTTCCCAGATCGTCTCCAACAACTACCAGGGCGCAACCCTGGTGGCCGAGGAGTTCGCCCGCCTGATGGGCGAAGAAGGCAAGTACATCGAACTGACCGGGCGCGACACCGACACCAACGCTCACGTCCGCTCGCAGGGTTACCACGACGTGCTGGACGCCCTGCCGGGTATGGAAATGGTCGCCCAGCAGACGGCCAACTGGAGCCAGACCGAAGCCTTCGACGTGATGGAAAGCCTGCTGCAAGCCAACCCCGATATCAAGGGCGTGATCTGCGGCAACGACACCATGGCCCTGGGCGCCCAGGCGGCTCTCGACGCCGCGGGCCTGGGCGATACCGTCATCGTGGCCGGCTTCGATGGCTCCGACGACGTCAATGCATCGATGCTGGCAGGCAAGATCGACGTGGGCGGGTTACAGCCTGTCGCCGAAATGGCCATGCAGGCCGCCATCCAGGCCGACCAGTACATCCGCACCGGCTCCACCGGCAAGCCCGAAAAGCAGTCCATCGACATGGTGCTGCTCACCCCCGCCAATGCCTGCCAGTACACCGGGTATGCCCCCAACGGCAAAACCAGTTGCCCGTAGGTTCCGGCGAATTTGAGCGGTTATTGTCACGCAATCGATGTGACGACAGGGGAGGTGGCGCAGGCGGTTCGTAACCCGCCCGGCCACCTCCAGAGAGGACACCTGTCACATGGAATCAGGCCCGCCGCCAGGACCATGCCAGAGTGTCCTCTCAACTATAGTATCGCGGTAAGGAAGAAACAAAAGGCAGAAACCTTTTCTGGGTCTTCCGGGTTTAGCGTGAAGAATCCCTTTCCCGGCGAAGTCCGGAGAGCCTCTTTTCTTTACAAGGAGCATTCGTATGAAAACCGTCCTGGGAGTCATTTTTGGTAATCGCGATTTTTTCCCCGATCACCTCGTCAGCGAAGCACGCCACGATATCGGGGGATTGTTCGACGAAATGAACATCGAAGCAGTGATGCTTGGCGAACAGGAGACCAAACTCGGTTCCGTCGAGACGTATGCCCATTCCAAGGCTTGCGCCGACCTGTTCAAGGCCAACCGCGAGCGGATGGATGGCGTACTGGTCGTCCTGCCTAACTTTGGCGACGAGAAAGGTGTGGCCGACACGATCAAACTCTCCGGCCTGCAAGTCCCCATCCTGGTGCAGGCCTACCCCGACGATCTGGCGGCCTTCAACGTCGAACGCCGCCGGGACGCCTTTTGCGGCAAGATTTCGGTTTGTAACAACCTCGGCCAATATGGTTATGCTTTTTCGTTGACCAGCCTGCATACCAGCCATCCGCAATCCGAGTCCTTCAAAAACGACTTGAAGAAATTCGTCAGCGTCTGCCGGGTAGTGAAAGGGCTGCGCACGGCCCGCTTAGGGGCCATCGGCGCCCGTCCCGGCTCCTTCCAAACCGTCCGTTACAGCGAAAAAATCCTCCAGGCTTCCGGCATCACCGTGACGACGGTAGACCTTTCCGAGATTCTCGGCGAGGCCGCCCGCCTGGGCGACGGCGCGCCGAGCGTGAAGAGCAAGCTCGATTCAATTCGCGCCTACGCCAAACACGATACCGTGCCTTCCCCCGCCATGCTGCGCATGGCCAAACTGGGCGTTGTAATCGACAAGTGGATGCGTGACAACGACCTGCAAGCCACGGCCTTGCAGTGCTGGACATCCATCCAGAAAAATTACGGCATCAACGCCTGCACGCTGATGAGCATGATGAGCAACCAGTTGATGCCTTCCGCCTGTGAAGTGGATATCACCGGCGTGGTCTCGATGTACGCCTTACAGTTGGCTTCCGGCTCTCCCGGCGCGCTGGTGGATTGGAACAACAACTACGCCGATGACCCCGACCGCTGCGTCTTTTTCCACTGCGGCAACTGGGCCAAGTCCTTCGTCCCCGACATCGAAATCAAAACCGCGCCCATTTTGGGCACCACACTAGGCGAAGAGAACACCTACGGCGCCATGGATGGCCGCACCGCCGCCGGGCCGATGACCTACGCCCGCGTCACGACCGATGATACGCAAGGCATCGTCCGCGCCTATACAGGGCAAGGCGAATTTACCGACGATCCGTTGGACACTTTCGGAAATCGCGCCGTCGTTTACACGCCCGGCCTGCAAAAACTGCTGGCCTATCTGTGCAAAAACGGTTTCGAACACCACGTAGCCATGACCGCGGGCAGCGTTGCCGATGCCCTTGATGAAGCTTTCACAACCTACATGGGATGGGCAAACTACAATCATGCGTGAATTCGTTCGGTAAGGCAGGCAAAACAGATTTCGATCTCTTCTCAGACAGTTCGAAACAGCGGTATAAGATGTATCAGTTTTTGATGGATTGCATAAAGAACGCATTGACGTGACAGAGAACAAGCTATCAAAACCCAATCCCAGGCCAATGGTTGATGATTTTCGCTTCGAGTACGGCGCCCCTGCTCTAGGCATCGGGGTTGCCAATCCCCGGTTATCGTGGAAAACAATCACAACCACCGAGAACTGGTTGCAGGTTTCCTATGAAATTTCGGTAGAATTTTCCAGCCGGGAAACGAATACAACGGGAAGAATTGAAAGCCCAGAGTCGGTTTTTGTCCCTTGGGCGTTTCGGCCTTTGCTTTCCCGCGAGCAAGCTAAGGTTCATATTCGGCTCTGGGGTAACGATGGGGTGGCGTCTGATTGGTGTGGGCCCTTTACGGTAGAAGCTGGACTTCTTTCGGCAAGTGATTGGAAGGCCTGTTTCATCGCAGCATCCTGGGATCACTCGGTGGAAAAGTCTGGCCCCAGCCCCCTACTGAGAAAAGACTTCTCCGTAGTTTCGACTATTGACCGTGCCCGTCTCTATATTACATCGCTCGGTCTTTACGAGGTTCTCTTGAACGGAGAAGCCGTCGGCGACGAAATTTTTTCACCGGGGTGGAGCAGCTACGGCAAAAGGTTGCGATACCAAACTTTTGATGTAACAGGCTATCTGGTAACTGGAACGAATACGCTGGGTGTACAGTTGGCCGACGGCTGGTATCGTGGCCGCCTGGGGTATAACGGCGGGCGCCGAGCGATCTATGGAGATCAGATTGCACTATTAGCCCAACTGGAAGTTTTTTACGCCGATGGGACGAGTGAATTCATCGTAACCGATTCCAGTTGGCGGTGCCGTCCAGGCCCCATTCTTTCCAGTGAAATCTACGATGGTGAAACTTACGATGCCACCCAAGAGTGCCCGGGCTGGGCGACGCCTGGTTTCGATGCAGGCGGGTGGCCGGAGGCCGTGGAGATCGAACAGGATTTGTCGCTCCTGGTTGCTCCCGGTGGGCCTCCTATCCGGCGAACCACTGTGGTTTCCCCGGTCGCCATTACAAAGTCTCCTTCGGGAAAAGTCCTGATCGATTTTGGCCAAAACCTGGTGGGCAGGGTTAAGTTTACGGTTCAAGGCCGGACAGGAGAGAAAGTGGTGCTTCGTCATGCCGAGGTGCTCGAGGATGGAGAGCTTGGGGTACGGCCTTTGCGTACCGCGCAGCAGACGGATCGCTATACCCTCAAAGGCGGCGGCCCGGAAACCTGGGAACCCAAATTCACATACCACGGGTTCCGCTACGTTGAAGTAGAAGGTTGGCCGGGAACGCCTAACCTCAAAGACTTCTCTGCCATTGTCTGCCATTCAGATATGGCGCGCACCGGCTGGTTTTCATGTTCCGATCCGCTGATCAACCAATTACATCAGAACATCGTTTGGAGCACTCGAGGAAACTTCTTCGATATTCCCACCGATTGCCCCCAAAGAGATGAACGCCTGGGTTGGACCGGGGATATTCAAATATTCGCCCCCACCGCCTGCTACCTCTACGATTGTGCCGGCTTTCTCAAATCCTGGCTCACCGACCTCGCTCTTGAGCAGCGGGATGATGGCGCAGTACCGCTTTTTATTCCGAACATCAACAACGGTCCGATTGTCCCCTCGGGAGCCTGGGGAGATGCAGCCGTTATCGTGCCATGGGTGCTCTATCGGAGTTATGGCGATCGCGGCATTCTCCAGGCGCAATTCCAAAGCATTTGCGCCTGGGTTGATTACCTGATTGGCACGGTTGGCCCTTCACGGATTTGGTCGAATGGCTTCCAATTTGGCGACTGGCTCGATCCGAATGCCCCCCCCGAAATTCCGGGGGATTCGCGCACTGACAGCAGCCTGGTTGCGACAGCATATTTCGCCCACTCGGCGGAACTCGCGTCCAAGATCGCCGGTATCCTGGAACGACCGGTGGAACAGGCGCGTTACACCGTTTTGGCCGGGCAAATCCGCGAGGCTTTCGCCAATGAATTTATTGCCCCAAGCGGCCGCGTGGTTAGCGACTCGGCAACAGCACACGCATTGGTGATTCAATTCGGGTTGGCTCTTGATGCCGTTCAAAGGGCACGCGCCGGGCAGCGCTTGTCAGAACTTGTCCGCGATGCCGGGTACCGTATCAGCACCGGTTTCATCGGAACGCCCTTGGTATGCGATGCTCTGTGCGAAACCGGACATTCTCGGGCTGCGCTTCTGCTTCTGAAACAGAGAAAAAACCCATCCTGGCTTTACCCGGTTATCATGGGCGCAACGACCATGTGGGAACGCTGGGACAGCATGCTGCCCTCCGGTAAAATCAATCCCGGCGATACCACATCGTTCAACCATTACGCCCTGGGGTCAATTGCCGACTGGCTGCACCGTTCGCTGGGAGGCCTGATACCCTTAGAACCGGGGTACCGCCGGTTTCAAATAAAACCGCTGATCGGTGGCGAGTTTACGAACGCCGAATCCCGGTTGATGACCCCTTATGGCCTCGCCGGGTGTCGTTGGAACCTTGAAGAAAACAGGGTTGAAATGAATGTGACGGTTCCCCCAAACACCACTGCTGAGGTGATATTCCCCCGCAGTGAAAGACCTTCCGTTCGAGTCGGTTCGGGAAGCCACCGCTGGAGCTACGAAGCAGACAAGGAAGAAATTCCACCCGTCACGCTGAACAGCACGTTGAGCGAGCTTTTCGCCAATGCCAAAGCCTGGGAACGGATTGTTTCCGAGATTCCCGACCTGGCATGTCTTGAAACCATCACCCAGATTAGCAGCACAACCACAATCAACCAACAACTGGATTTTCTACCCAATGGAGAATCTTTCAAACGGCTGCTTGAGGCAGCCTTGCTCCGATGGGCAGACGAGGAATAAGTCACTCCTTAGGAAGCAGATTCATGGAAAGAAACAAACTCCCCGTGGTTGCACATGTTTTCTTGTTGCGGTCAGATACAGTCCTTTTGGCACGGCGATGTGACACTGGTTTTGAAGACGGCAATTATGGCCCGGTGGGAGGGCACGTTGAGGGGAATGAACCCCTGACACAGGCAGCAGTTCGAGAGTGTAAGGAAGAAATTGGTGTAGAAATTATGCCCGCAGCTCTGACCTTTATTGGTATGTCCCACTATCATTCGCCCACCGATGAAGGGGTGGACGTTTTTTTCAAAGTAACCCAATGGAAAGGTGAGCCACATCCTTTCAGCGAATGCGATGATGTACGATGGTGTCCGCTCGATAAGCTACCCAGGAACACACTGCTCAATGTCATCATTGGAGCCGCGCTCTTTGGTATCATCGGTGTTGCAGTCGTGATCAACACACGCCTGAAAGACGGTTGGCGGAACAATGACAGAACAATTTGAACAAGATTATCGAGTAATCGAAAAATATATCCATGCGATGGCGGTCGACTCGCTAAAACCTCCGAAAGCACCGCTTCGATACCCCTTCATTGACCCTGGCTCCGTTTATGACGGTAATTTATGGGATTGGGATTCTTTCTGGGCTTTCTATGGATTGAAGACCCTGAACCAGGATGTTTTGCCAGTTGATTGGATTCAATACGGGATCGGTAACGTTCAAAATTTTCTCGACCATCAGTTGGAAGATGGTTATATTCCAATGCTGATAGAAACCCACAAGAATGAGAAAATCCCGTATCTTAACCGGCAGCGTCTGATGGGAAGAAAGATGAACATGCACAAGCCTTTCTTGTGCCAACAGACGCTTCTGGCGATGGATATGCTTCAGGAAAATTCCTGGGTAGCCCCATGGATCTCTAAACTGGAGCTTTATTTTGCGTGTTACAAGAAAAACTACTTCCACGAAAACACCGGGCTTTATGTTTGGGCCGATGACATCATGATCGGCATGGATAACGACCCGGCCAGTTTTGGCAGAACGCCTGGAACGACGGCAAATATTTTCCTGAATGCCTTTATGGTCAAAGAACTGCAAGCTATGGGGGAGATATGCCACCAATTGGGTCAGCCTGAAAAACAAAAATATTATCAGGACAAAGCCAGCGATCTGATCGTTGCTATCCAAAATGAATGTTGGGATGAAAGAGACCAGTTCTTTTACTCGGTTGACATCGATATCAAAACCCGTTCTTTCGACTGGTTTCACCAGGGACTGGGGGCATTCTGGAAGAGTCTGCCCATCCGGATCCAGGTATGGTCGGGGTTTTTGCCCCTATGGGCTGGGTTTGCCACCCCAGAACAGGCCGAACAAATGCGGCAGCACTATCTACATCCCCGAAGCTTCCACGCTCCCGGGGGAGTGCGCACCCTCTCAAAAGAAGAAAAGATGTACGATCTCCGGGCAACGAATAATCCATCTAATTGGCTGGGGCCGATCTGGATTGTGGCTTCGTATTGTGTATTCAGAGGTCTTCTGAACTATGGATTCATCACCGAAGCCGAAGACCTGGCGCGTAAAACGCTGAAACTTCTGGCAGATGATATCCGCAAGACTGGAACCCTGCATGAATATTACAACCCTGAAACTTGCAGCCCCATCGTGAACAGTGGTTTCATCAATTGGAACATCCTGGCTCTGAATATGTATCAGGAGTTTATGCTATTATGAATGGAATAAGGCAATTGATTGTCAATGCGGACGATTACGGCATAGGGCAGATTCCACAAACTAAAAATGAAAAGGGATAACCACATGAGTAAACAAGTTGAAAAATGGGATTTTTACGAACACGCGCTTTCGTATGCAGATTCTCCTAACCCATTTACGGAGGTTACCCTAGAAGCCAGCTTTAGCCACTCAGATCGCCAGGTGCAGGTGCGGGGATTTTACGACGGTGATGGCGTGTTCAAGCTGCGCTTCATGCCCGATTGCGAGGGAGAATGGCAGTTCATCACCCGCAGCAATGCGGCGGCGCTGGACGGCAAAACCGGCTCCTTCATCTGCACGCCCGCTTCGGCCAACAACCACGGCCCGGTGCGTGTGGCCGATCAAGTACGTTTCGCCTACGAAGATGGCACAGCCTACATTCCGGTCGGAACGACCTGCTACGTGTGGAATTTGCAGGATGATGCGTTGGAAGAGCAGACTCTCCAGACACTCGATCAGGCCCCCTTCAACAAGATGCGCATGTGCGTGTTCCCCAAGCGCTATTTGTACAATCAAAATGAACCGCCCAGTTATCCTTTCGCATCGAATAACAATCCGGCAGAACCATCCAGGCGTTGGGATTTCAAGCGCTTCAACCCGGCGTATTTCCAGCACCTGGAAAAGCGCATTCTCGATCTGCGCGAGCGGGGCATCGAAGCCGATCTGATTCTCTTTCATCCTTACGACAATGGCCAGTGGGGCTTCGACCGCATGCCTGCCGATGCCAACGACCGCTACTTGCAGTATCTGGTGGCCCGCCTGTCGGCTTTCCGCAACGTGTGGTGGTCGTTTGCCAACGAATACGACCTGATGAATGGCCGGACAATGGAAGATTGGGATCACTACATCCAACTCGTTCAGGCACTGGATTCCCACAACCATCTACGGTCCATCCATAACTGCGGTTCGTTTTACGATCACAGCAAACCCTGGGTGACCCATTGCAGCATTCAGAATCATGCCATCAGCCGGGTGCCCGACTGGCTGAAACAGTATCGAAAACCGGTTGTGATTGACGAGTGTGGCTACGAAGGGAATATCTCGATGATATGGGGCGACCTATCCCCCGAGGAAATGGTGCTGCGTTTTTGGTTCGGGTTTACCCAGGGCGGCTACGTCGGCCACGGGGAGACCTATCTCCACCCTGAAGACGTGCTGTGGTGGTCGAAGGGTGGCCAGCTTCACGGAGAAAGCGTTCCACGGATTGCTTTTTTGCGCACCATCTTTGAGCAGGCGCCCGCACTGACGCCCATCGGAAAGATAGAGATGGAATTTCTGAATCTGATGAATCCAGAAATCAGCGCCAGTACATTCAACGAGCGCCGAGCAGGGGAGAAGATCATTGCGGAGGGTAGCTGGAACAATGAAGCTGGCGGCTATAACATAACCAGCGGCTACTACCTGCTCTACTTCGGCATGCGCCAGCCCGCCCTGCGTAACTTCAACTTACCAGATGGCGCGTACCGCGTCGATGTCATCGACACCTGGAACATGACCATCGAAACCGTGGCAGAAAACGCCGCCGGGCCGACGCGCGTCGAGCTGCCAACCCGGAAATTTATGGCGATTCGTATTCAGAAGGTTGCGCATTAAGAATTCGTTTTTCCAGCGTCCAACCTGGCGATCGTTTTCTGTAGCTCTCATATCAGCGTAGTGGAAACCCTGCTGTCGCGCCAATCGCCATTGTTTGGCCGAGTGACAGCAATAAACTATCCCTTGAACCGTCCCTCCAAAAAGTGCCGGATGTGTGTCTCCATATCCATCGGTGGCATAGACACGTCCCCAACGGAGTTCGCAATCATTGAGAAATAGAGCAGCGGGCCAAGCAAGGATGCCGCGCTGTGCAAAGGGTTTTCGGGCATGAGCACACCCTCAGTTTGGTAGCGCAAAAGCAACTCCCCGATGGATTGGAACAATCCCAGCGGTTGAGAGAATGAATTGGTCAGTTCGGGGGTATGGTTGAACTCGGCGAACAGCGCAAAGAAAAAGCGCTCGTGCAGGATGACCGTTTCCTGGTAAGCCTGTAACACGCGCAGCAAATCGGCTCGAATATCACCTGTATACTGAGTCGCCAATTCAAATTCAGTTTGCTCCACCAGGGCGCTGATAGCGCACTTGACCAGTTCGGCTTTGCTGCCATACTTGCGAAACAAGGTCACTTCACTGACCCCGGCAGATTCGGCGATCTGGCGGGTGGTGGCTCCGGCATAGCCGCGCTCAGCGATAACTTCCATAACCGCCTGGAAAATCTGTAGTTCTGCGATGACTTTTGGCATGGGGTAACTCCTGACTCGATTATATCATTTGAAAGTATTGACTAACAATAAAAAGGGTGGTATATTTATTGTTAGTATCCGCTAACAATAAAAGAGATTAATATGGCATGGGTCAACCAGATATTCAAAACCATGGTTAGTGGCACAGGGAAAAAGCCTTCCCTGGATAGCATGCTGGCGGTTTTTGACCGCGAGTTGGAAAATTTCCAGACGCTTGTCCAGCCCGATCCCACTTCTAAGCCACGTACGCCGTTCGATAGCCCGAATCTGACTTTCGAACAAATGCACATGTCGCAAATGACCCTGCGCCAGATTCTTACGCTCCTACCGGTGATGCTTCCGATGCGGGCGCAGATGGGCAAGAGTGCCCGGCTGTACGATGGAAAATTCACACCAACCCAGTTCGAAGCCTCGCCAGGATTTTTATCTGCGCTCGAAAGCATGGCGCGGGCGGCAGGTGCAGCAGACATGCGCTATATCCGGGTGCCGCGCAATGCCATTTTCCAGCACAAGGGCATCCCGCATGAGTATGCGGTGGTTATTACAGTCGAGATGGACAAGGAAAAACTTGCCAATGCGCCGAGTTTTGAGGCTTTTCTGGAAGTTGCCAAAGGTTACGGTAACTTGGCGCGGATCGGCAACCAACTGGCGGGGTACATGCGCCGTAATGGATTCGCCGCCTACCCTGGTACCGCGCTTGGCGGCCTGACAGATTATACCCACCTGGCCGAAGTCGCCGGTTTGGGAGCCATCGGCTATCACGGGCTGCTGATTACCCCCAACGAAGGCGCGCGCCTGCGCATTAACACCATTTACACCAATATTACCAACCTGCCCATCCAGACCGAAAACCAGCACCTGTGGGTGCGTGATTTCTGCGCCATGTGCAAAAAATGCATTCGTGGCTGCCCGGTCCAGGCGATTTACGACCAGCCTCGCCCACGCGGTGACGGCGGGATGCAATGTATCGACCATGCCGCCTGCCGCGATTACTTCAACCAGCATTATGGCTGTGCGGTATGCCTGGTGAAGTGTCCGTTCAGTGAGACAAGCTACGAAAAGGTCAAGGCACGTTTCAAGGGCAATCCCAAAGCGCCGCAATTCCGCATTCCAGTTTCCCGGAGTTAAAGATGACTTTCAAACCACGCCTGGTTGATTTTTTCAAGCATCACATTCTTGCACCGCAGGTTAATCGGCAAGACCGCTGGGAACAAAGCGTGTTTGATATGCCTGGATCTACGCGTGGCAATGAAAATTCTCCATCGCGTTTCAGCATTCCCCGTGCTGCGATAGCACTGAAAGGTGACCACGTTCCCTTGCCGGGATTTCCGGGCTCAGCCCCTCACATGGCGGGTAGCACTTTCAACATCCGTAAGTCAATTTTTGATCTGGAGAAAAATCCTGACAACGGCAAAAAACGGATCGATGCACAAACCCTGAATGAACTGTATTCCTTTGCCAGATCATCAGGAGCAAGCGATATTGGCTTTTGCAGGGTTCCGCAAGAATGGGTGTTTAAAAACCTGGCAATTCGTTACACAAATGCGATTGTGTTGACCCTGGAAATGGATAAGGCACGAATGGATCTTGCTCCCAATCCGGATACAGCTGTGATGGTGCATGAAACCTATAACCAATTGGGACAGACCGCCAACAAGATTGCTGGCTGGCTGCGCAAACAGGGTTTTGCTGCCCACGCAGGGCACCCGCTTGGTGGTATGGCGCTTTACCCGCCAATGGCTCAAGCTGCCGGGCTGGGATGGCGAGGGATAAGCGGGTTGCTCGTTACACCCCGGTTTGGTCCGCGCGTTCGACTGGCAGCGGTTTTCACTGAGATCGAAAATCTTCCGTTTTATAACGGCTCTGAGCATTCATGGATTCTCGATTTTTGCCAAACTTGCAGGCGATGTATCCGAGACTGTCCGGCAGACGCATTTTATGATCAACCTATCTATCACCAAAATAATGGCCTGATCACGGTAATAGACAATGCCCGTTGTTTTCCCTATTTTGCAAAAAATCATGGCTGCTCTGTGTGCATCAAAGTATGTCCGTTCAATCAGCATGAATACAGCAAAATCAAGGCCGGATTTAACAATAAGCTGCACGATGGCTGAATCGTCATTCCGACCGTTGAAAAAGAGCATGAGAGGAGTACTGCATGAAACGCATCCTGCTCTCCGAAAAAATCAAGAAAGCCCCACCCTTCCTGACCATCGAGCCTTACTTGCGCCCACAGGATAAGCCGGTTGCCAGCCACCCAGAAGCGCGCGAGCCGCGCCTGGTGCCGCTGGTTGTAATTGACTACGGCAGCCTGGCGGCACGTATCAAGCAGATGCGTTACATCGGAAGGTTGTTGTTTAGCGCGGTTGGCGAAATGTGGAAAAGCGCCCGCAGCATCCGCCAGAATCCCTACAACGGCAAAAAGACGATCGACCCGCAAACGCTGGCAGAGCTGGAAGCCTATGCCAAAAGCCTGGGCATCGCCGAGATCGGCTATACCGGGGTCAACCCGCGTTACATCTTCCGTGGCTTTCGCATCCTGTTCCCCAACGCAATGGTTTTCACGATCGAGATGAACCGTGAAAAAATCCGGCTGGCCCCCTCGATTGTATCTTTTATCGAGGTTTTTCGCACCTACTATGAAGTCGGGGTGATCGTGAACAAAGTGGCAGATTTCCTGCGCCAGCGTGGATTCAATGCCCACGCCGGGCCGGCCGTAGGCGGGGATGTGAACTACATCCCAGTAGCGATTGACGCTGGCTTGGGCATTTCCGGCAAGAACGGGCTGCTCATCACCCGTCACAGCGGACCGCGCGTGCGCCTGGCAGCGGTCTACACCGACATTGAAAACCTGCCTTTCGCACCGGAAAACCTGCACGGCTGGGTGCGCGACTACTGCGAAACCTGCAATATCTGCATCCAAAAATGCCCGGCAGATGCAATTTATCCGGTTACGAAAACCCTGGCCGATGGCAGGCCATCATTCATCGATCACACCAGGTGCGCCAAGCCGTTTTCCAATGACAACGGCTGTACGCTATGCATCAAGCACTGTCCGTTCAGCGTGATGGATTATGATAGGCTAAAAACCAAATTCCAGCAGCAGGCTTTGCCCGAAGCGATTTCTTGAGCGTTACACCCCCACAGCAACAAGTGCATAACCGTTTTGGCAGGTGACCGCTCGAGAGGCTTCACTTACCCTTACCCGGTGTGGCGATCAGTGGGAGATAGACACGCCGTTGGGCATCGACAACCTGAACCACGACCACGACATCGCGCAAGCCCACTCGGCCAGTTTGCGTGGCAAAACGCGCTGCCCCATTTCGGCCTGCTGTTTACTCAAAAGGAAGACTTGTCAAGGCATTTGGCGCAGGTTTCAGACAGAAGGCTGCTACTGCGCCATCTGGCGATTAAATCGCCTCGCAAACAACCACGTCACCGCCGACTGATAGACCACCGCTACCAGCAGATAGATCCAGGCGTGTTCGGCCCGGCCGCTGGTCAACAGGACGTAGGTTTTCATCGGCCAGTAGGTCGGGATGAGGCCGAAGAGCAGTTCCCAGGTGTAATCGCCGAAAAAAGCAAAGATGGGTACGAACAGGATCGCCCCGGAGAGCTTCATCAGTGCGAAGCCCTGCACCTTGTTCTGCGCGATGGAGGCAAGATAGAGTGCGAACATCGGCGCCAGCGGCGCGGCAGCAGTCGCCGTCAGCAGGATATACAAGGGCGGCAGGTCGTCCAACCCGGAGAGGGGAAAGATGATGAACATCATCACGAAGGTCAACACAACCGGGATGGCGATACGGTAGGCGAGGTAACGGTTGAGCGAAAGCGGGGTCACTTGCAGGGCGGTCAGGGTCCGGTCGTCCTTTTCATCGAGCAGGAGAAAGCCGATCACCACCGAAAAGATCACCGGCGACATGACCACGAAGAAATAGGCCAGCAGGGCCGGGTAGAACGGCACCAGATCGAAATCGTAGCGCTCGAGCAAACGCTCGCTGAGAGGCGGCAGGGCAAAGCGCAGGATGAGCGCGCTCAGGATGGGCACAAAGACCATCCAGGAGAGCATACTATCGCGGCGAATACTGCGAACGTCAATCGGCCCGAGAGCGCGTAAGGTTTGAAGCATGTTCATGGTAAATTCCTTTCTTCTTCACCGGCGCGTGCCTTCTTTGGCCACCACAAAGCGATAAAAAGCACGCTGGCTGACGATCCAACCGATCCACACCCAGAGTGCCCCGTACAGCACGCCATAGGCCAACAGCCAACCTGGAGTCGGCGCGTAGGCGGCGCGCACCAGCACCAGGGGCGCCTGCAGCGGGTGCAAGTACAGGCTCCAGTGTTGCCAGAGGTCAAAGTACGGCAAAAGCGGCAGGGAAAACCCGATCGTCCACACAGCCGAAGGCAGGATGAACTCGCTGATCGAATCGTAGCGCGAAACTACGAAGAAGCCGTAGAGCGTGTAAATGGCCACAAAAAAGGCGATGCCGAGCAGCATCCAAAACCAGTTAAAGCCCAAGCCGCTGACCAGCAGGATGAGCGCCAGCGACTCGAGCGCCGAAAGCACAAACAGGCTGGCAACTTTGGCGAGCAGGTATTCCCGATCGCGCAGCGGCGTGACGACTTGCGCTTCGAGCGTGCCTTCACTTTTTTCGAGCAGGACGATGCCCGACAGGAAGTAAAAAGTGTTCATCACCAAGTTTTCGAGCAAGATGACGGGCCACCACAGGCCCCAATCCACGCCTTCGAGTTGGCGCAAGAGCAAGGCGAAAGAAGCCACCACCAGCGCCGAAACGAGATAAAAACCGTTGCGATACTGGCGTATGATGTCCCAATAGATCGCGTTCAGCAGGCGCTTCATGCCAGGCTCCGTCCGGTGACTTCGATGAAGATTTGTTCGAGGCTGGCTTCCTGCGTGTGGATGGTTTGCACCGGCTGTTGCAGGGAAGCCAGAAACCGGGGGTTTTGCGCCAATCCATCGAGTGCGAACTCACCCACAGCCGGTTGGCCGCTATCGAGGTATTCCACCCGCACCAGCTTTTTACCGTGCCGCAGCTTGAGGGCACGCGGCGAATCGACGAGTTCGATCTGCCCATCGACAATGAACGCAACCCGGTCGCACAATTCATCGGCGATGGTCATGTCGTGAGTGGTCAGGAAGACCGTGCGCCCGGCGTCTTTTTGGACTTTGATCAGGCCTTTGATGCGGCGGGCGTTGACCGGGTCGAGTCCGGCGGTGGGTTCGTCGAGAAAGAGCAGCTGCGGGCTGTGAATCAGGGCACGTGCCAGGTTCAGGCGAACCTTCATGCCTTTGGAGTACTGTGAAGCCAGCAGATTGCCATCCTCCTGCAAACCGACCATCTCCAGCAGGACTTCAGGAGCCAGGGTCTCCCCGGCGTATAGGCGGCCAAAGTAGCGCAGGTTTTCGAGGGCGGTCAGTTTGCCGTAGTGATTGGGCAGTTCGAAACTAACGCCGACCTGCTCGTAGAAATCATCGCTCCAGGCGCGCAGGTTGCGCCCGAGGATTTCGATGTTGCCGGCGAAGTCGCGCAGCAGCCGGATGAGAATCTTCTGTGTGGTCGACTTTCCCGCGCCGCTCGGGCCGAGGAAGCCGAATATCTCGCCCGGCTGCACGGCAAAGGACAAGTCACGCACGGCGGGGGACGCCGCGCCGGCGTAGGTGAAGTGAAGGTTTTGGACAGTGATCATGGGGTTCTTTCTGTTCTTTGAGGACGAGCACGCAACCCGTTTTCAAGGATGGCGATGACCTGCTCGATCGCCCGGCGGATTTCGGCGCGCTGGAAGGATTCCGAGCCTTCGCTCAGCAGGCTGGCCGGGGAAATGCCAAAGCGTTCCATCAGGTGCTCGCCCAGGTTGGTAAAGGTGGCGTTGAGCAGGAAGGCGGCGGTATCGGCATCCACCTGCGGGTCGAGTGAGCCATCTGCGATGCCGGCCTGCACCATTTGCCTGAAGTAAGCGTACCCGCCGCGCCGGACGACCTGCATGGTTTCCTCAGGCAGGGGCACATCGTCGAAAATGGCCTTGTAGCCGATCTGCGCCAGGCGCGGGTTGAGGAACTGGAACTGCATCCCGACACCCAACAGCCAGCGGATTTGAGAGAACATATCGGCGGGGGCTTCGGGTGTGGATTGCTGCAGGAAGGCGGTTTTCTGCTCGATGCCAAGCGCAATCAGGTACAGGTAGCAATTTTTTTTGTCGGCAAAATACTGGTAGAAGCTGCCCTTGGCAATCCCGGCCCGGGCAGCAATTCGCCCGACGGAAACATTTTTGTAATCGTTCTGCGAAAACTCATCGAGCAGGATGTCGAGCAAACGGGCGCGCTTCTCTTCAGGGAGGTTGAAAAAGGTTTCGGTAGGCATGTGGGGAATCCGTTATTCCGTTAGCCGGTTTCGTTTTCATCGTTCCCTGGGACTTGCCTATCCCAACAGGAGAAACAACCCGCCGGCAATCGTAGCCACGCCCAAGACAAGCATCATAGCCACCGTGCCCTTTTCGCCGAGCAACTGCACAAAAGCCTGGATTTTGCCCAGCTTCCAGATAGCTTGCGGCTTTGCCAGACCAATCGAAAGGCAGGCGATGCCGTATAGAAGAAGCAAGATACCGACGAGGGTGAGAATGTCCACAAGAGCCTCCTAAAGTGAATGTGACCGTGCGGTCATATGACCAACTGGTCATATTGTAGACGCGAGTGGGTTTCCTGTCAAGGCAAGCGAAGCGTTCACGCCAGGTGATCATCAACGTGCGGTAAGCTCACACACATGCCAGAAGGCGCTGGATAAGCCCTGCTTCAAGCAGGTTTCGCCTGATAAACCAGGCCCGGCGATTCATCACCGGGTGGGAATGGCAGGAAAAGCGCAACTTTTTCGCTTAGACGCCTGTATAACTTCATAAGAAACAACGGACACGTAACCCAACCTTTCCCATGGGTTACGTGTTTCATTAAAACGGCTCTTCCGCCTTTGGCGGGAAATATCCTAAATCTGGATATCCATCCCATCGAAAATGGGAGCGCCTCATTAAACCTAAGCAAAGCAACGCAGTTTGAAACAGCAAGGACCGTAAAATGACCGCAAGAAACGCCCCTCCCCACACGCATAAATACCTCTTCTGGCTAAACCTCGGCCTGATCTCCACCTTCTTCGCCGAAGTCCTCAGCGGCTCGGACCCGTTTCCGTACTTCCACATCTGGGGCATTTTGATGGTTGTGCCGATTTACCTGCTGCACACGCTTGTGCTGGTCACCATCGTTTACCGCAAAGGACGCCCTACGCTGCCGGCGCTCTACTTCGCCGGCACCCTCTTTGGCCTGTACGAAGCCTATATCACCAAAATCCTGTGGAATCCCACCTGGGGTGACGGCGTCCTCAAGCTGGCCGAGACCGCCGTTTTCGAAACCGCCGTGCTCGTCTTTTTCTGGCATGTCTGGATGTCCTTTATCTTCCCGCTCCTGGCGACCGAGACCTGGCTGACCGGTTCCAACCAGATTCTGGCCCGCTTCCCGCAGCGTTTGCAGCGGCTCTTCAGCGTGCGTAGGGGTTGGCTGATCCTGGCGGTCCTGGCCGGCATGTTTGTGACCATCAACACACCCACCCCTCAGAATGCGCTGCTTTCCGGGTTGGGTGTGAGCGCGGTTTTGGGCTTCTTCGGCGGATTGTGGCGACGGTTGACCAGAGAACATTCATACACGATCGAAGATTTGCTGCCCAACAAACGTGAATTTACGGTCTTGGGAATTTTGTTACTCGGCATCTATCTGCTCACAGGGCTGACCCTCCGCCCGGAGGCCTTTCCGCCTCTAACAGGGCACTTCGCAATCTGGATTCTGTATGCAACTTGCGCCGCCTTGTTGATCCTGGCCCTGCGAATGTCCCGCCAAGGCATCATCCCGGAAGATGCCCCGCCCATCCAAACGCCGCCGCGCTTTTGGCCCTGGGGAATCGCTATCTTTACGCTGACATCTGCCCTGGTCGAGGCGATCTCCCTGTTCGTCCCACTCGACGGCATCGTGGGAGGCCTCGGTTGGTATGCAATCACGCTGTTGGGCTTATGCTGCTTCGTGCGAATCGCCTGGAATTTGCTGCGTCAAAGCCGCCGCTGGCAGAAGCCGACGCTGGCATTAACGGCCATGCTGGTGCTCTGGTCGGTCACCCTGGCCTGCGGCGCTTCTGCGCCCACCGCCACGCCGGCGGCCGCCACGCCGGTGCCGGTAGAAATTGCCCGCGTCGATCCCGCGCAGGTGACGCCAAAAGGCCATCGCATCCTGGAGATCGACATCACCGAAGGCGCCCAGGACGATTACGAGCAGGCCCTGCAAAGGGCTCTTGAAGCCGGCGCCGGCGCCGTCAGCCTTTCGCTGGGCTGGGACGATATCGAAACCGCGCCGGGCGTTTACCGGCCCGATCCCAACTGGCTGGAGGTTGCCAACCTGTATTACGGCGGGCGCGATCTGCCCGTCTCGCTGGTCATCAGCACGATCGATACCGGAGTCGACCGCCGCCCCGCAGATTTGCGAGACCGGCCCTACGACGACCCCGAAACGATCGCCCGCTTTCAAGCCATGCTCGATTACGTCTTTACCCAGATTCCCGATCTGGAACTGACCTCCCTGGCAATTGGCAACGAGATCGATGCCGCGCTTGGCGCCGATGCCGCCATGTGGCAGCAGTATACGGCCTTCTTTCAGGCGACAGCCGATCACGCCCGTTCGCTGCGCCCGCATCTGCGCGTGGGGTCAAAGGCCATGTTTCCGGGGGTAACCGGTTATGCGCAGCAGCACTTTTTGGCGCTCAACGAGCACAGCGATCTCGTTATGGTGACGTATTATCCCCTCGACGCCGGATTCCAGGTACAGGAGCCATCCCGGGTGGAAGCCGATATGGGCAAACTGGCAAGCATCTATCCAGAACGGACGATCTTCCTGGCCGAGGCGGGCTATCCCTCTTCAGAAGTCAACGGCAGTTCCGAGGAGGCGCAATCCCAATTCATCCACCATCTTTTCGCCGCCTGGGATGCCCATGCCGATCAGATCGAACTGGTTTCGTTTGCCTGGCTGACCGATCTGTCGCCTGAGAACGTGACCGACTTTCAAGCTTACTACGGTGTTTCGGATAAGGCTTTTTGCGAGTTTTTGCGCACGCTGGGCTTGCGCACCTTCGACGGGCGAGACAAACCCGCCTGGCTGCGTTTGCAGGCCGAAGCCGAAGCGAGGGGCTGGTAACGATGGTCAAACGGCTCGCATGGCAGCACGTTAACCGGACGATTTCTCAAGCTGCTGTTTCTCGTTATTCACAAGCCAGCCGTTCGGCCGTGAAACGATCGGTGACGAGGATATTGATCCAGCGGCCGCGCAGTGCGCCCAAAATGCCGGCGTACTTGCGCGAGCTTCCGGCCACACCCACGGCACGGTTGACCTTGCTCAACTGCGCCAAATCCATCGAGATGACGCGTTTTTCCAGGCCCGTCTCGACCAGATCACCGTTTTGGTCGAAAAAGCGCACCAGGATATCGCCCACGGCCTTTTTCTGGCGCAACAGATTTAATTCCTGTGGGGAAAAAATGTTACCGCTTTGCGCCAGCAGCGGCGATGGGTCAAGCGCTCCAATTCCCACCAAAGCGGTCGTCACTTGATCGAACAGCCGGATGGCCTGCTGGGTAACCTCGTCGGCCATCAACACATCTCGGGCAGCTTCCGTCGCCAGGATACCCGCCACCGGCAAATAAACCGCATCGCCACTGATCAACTGCGCCATGCGTGAGGTCAGGCGCGTGGCGTGTGCTTCTACGGCCGGGTTGCCTACACCGCCCAGGATTTGTACCACTTTCACCCCCGGCTTTTTGGGCAGTGAATGGAGCGAATCGACCACAGCCAGCAGGGTGGCGCTCCAGGATGAAATTCCGATCACTTCGTTCGGGCGGATGGCCGATTCGAGATAGTAAGCCGTGGCGGCGCCCAAATCGCGCTGGATCAGCTTTTCGTTATCATCGAGGCTGTCCACCACAATGGCATCACGCAAACTATATTTTTTCACCAGGGTCTCTTCCAACTCGGTATAGACACCACCAGGGAGGTTGACCGAGATGCGAATGATACCTTCTTCTTTCGACCGGCTCAGTAACCGCGAAACCGTAGCTTGCGAGAGATCAAGCTGCCTGGCAATTTCCGATTGTCGCATATCCCATTCGTAGTACATCCGTGCGACACGGGCAATCAGGCGTAGTTCGTCGATGCGAGGCATAAATGCTCCTTTGAATTTTAAAAACGAATGAATACCCAGCATAAACTCGGCTACTCACTCGATTTCTGCAAGGCAATGCCAAGAATTTTATCACACACGAATAATTATTCAAAAAGATCCCCCAATACAAACACAAACCCCTGAATGCGGCAGCAGTGCGCCTGGTTCGCCGGATCGCTGGAGAGGCAGCCGTGGGAGCACGCACGGCTGCCGCACGACGCGCTACGGCAGCCGTTCCGCCTTCAAGACCCCGCGCACAAACAGGCCAAACGGAAGAAAGCAGATCAGGCTCATCACCGCGATCACCACGAAATCGCCGGCCGGAAACGGCACCCCCGCCACGAAAGGCTGCAAAATGAAGAAGACCAGCAGCCCCACGAACAGCATACTCGCCTGAAAGAGCAGTCCCAACCCACCGGCATAACCCAACGGTTTCTTGCGCCAGAGCAGGATACCACCCGCTACCCAAACCGGCGTCACCAGCAGATCGGCAATCCGTACGGCAACTTCGGCCCAGGGTGTGCTGGACTGCCCGTCGGCGAAAGCGGCGATCTCGCCCACGGCCATCAGGAAGAACAGGGCGCCAAAGCCCGCCAGCACACCGCCGGTGAGGCGTTCGGGAACGTGCCCGCCGAGGCGCGACGCCACGGCGTGGGGGTCCACACAGCCGAGCAGATTTGCAATCGCAAGAACGCTCAACAGCGCCAGGGCCAGGTTCGCCACAAAGGAAACCGTCAGCGGCATCGCCACGGCATAAGCGATGGCGTTATAGGCTACGTAAAACAACGCGCCCGGCCAGAAGAGCAAGCCCAACCAGCGATCGCGCCGCACCAGCCACAGCGAACCGAGCAGCATCGGCAGGCCGATCAGCAGGTTGACCACATCGTTGGCAAGAAAGGCGCGGCGCAGTTCGTCGGTGGGGTAAATTGACTCGGGCAGTAACAGGCCCACCAGCGACGTCGCTGCAAACAACAGGGCAACGACCAGGGACAACGTGTGCGCAGAGGCCAGGTTACGGGTGATGGGAAGTTGGGAAGTGTCCATTACGGCTCCGTTCCAAGTAGGTCGAACAGCACGACCCGGCGCGCATCGCCCAGGCCGAGATCGGGTCGGTCGAGGTTGTCGAGAATGGTCTGGAACAGAACTTCCAGGTCAGGCTGGCAGGTGTACTGCGGGCCGGCAATCGAATCTGCCGAGGCACAAAGCTTTTGCTGCGGGGTGACGCCGTATAGAATGTTGGCATAGCCGGCATCGTCGCAGTAGCCTTGCACCGCCCAGAAAACGTAGCGATCGTCGATGACGTACAACCGGTTCTGGCGGTCGGCGCAACTTGCGCTGCGCGCTATATCCAAAAAGGGCTGAAGATCAATGGATACATTGGCCGTTGGGCTGGGCGCTTCGGCCGGTTGGGTCCCACGCGCTCCACAACCTGCCAGCGAAACGGCCGCAGCGATCGAAAACAAAACGTGCAGAAACTGCAATCCCTTCAATGCGGTTACTCCTTGTATAAATACGCGCATCAAGAGTGGCTATACGAATGTTTGCCAGGGAATTTTTAGGCAGCCCGTTGAGCAACCTGGCAATGCCCTGCGTGGGCCGCAAGCCGGCGTGGGCGAACCGATCACCAGCAGGCCGAGGCCGAGCAACTGCCCGGCGTTCACCTGGCCGGCGGGAACAGCCTGCGTCCCCAGCGCCGCGGCGACAGCCCGGGCAATCTTTTCGGCGTTACCAAAAACCGAGTCGTAAATCGTCAGCATTTCCATCTTATTTTACCTTTTTTCACAAAGCCGTCCCACCGGGTTCCAGTTAGCAAGGAGGCTCTGGAGCGTGCCGCCGGCGATCTGGCGACAGGCATCGATGCCGTCTGGCGCGATATACTGCGCCACGCCAGCAGCAGAAGCAAAGTCGCACCCGGTGATGGCCCGGCACCGTCACGCTCTTTCTTTCGCCAGCCGGAAGAAATCCCGCCCCAGCATGGGAAACCAGACGAAGTAGAAGATGCCCATGAACATCTGGATGGGGGCGGAGATGGATGGCGCAAACGGGTGAAGCACGTGCTGGATCAAATCGAGCGCATTCCCTATCAGTCCAGAAATTGCCGTTACCTTGCTGAAATCGCGGCTGCGCAGCATGACCCACGAGATGATCACCCCACTGCCTTGCAGCATCATCCCACCCAGGTAGGCGGCGGAACTGTTCCAGGCATCGGAGGCAATAACAGACTGTCCGGCAGCCAACAACTGGGTACGGACGGTTTCGCTGGTAGCTGCCACATATTGACCGCCCAGGTAATACAAGGCAAAGGTGGATTCGCCGTTGAAAAACCCTACCACGGCAATCACGGTCAGCAGGGTGGCATAAAACACAGCCACCGGGCTGAAGCGTTTGAGCGCGATGTACAGGGCCGGGAAAGTACCCAGGTACGCGCCCAGCAGGAAGAGCAGCAAAAAATCGCCGCGCAACAACATCTCCAACGGGCTTTGCCGATAGAGGTCAAAATAGGCCTCGGCCCCGGCAGGCTTGGGGCCAAGCGCTGCCTGAACGACAATCAGGGCCAGGATAGAGGCCAGTTGGATGAAGGCGGCGATTCCACCGATGGTGTACAGGCTTTTGGGGTTGAAATTGGTTTCGTTCATGGCACTTCCGTGGGTGAGCAAAATTCCGTCAGCTTCATCATACTCCCCGAGCGCCCTGGCGGCTATGACGTTTCCCGCAAGAAGTGTGACCCTTCACGCAGGCTTCCGAACCGCGGAATGGATGCTGAGCAAACCCCGTGCCAGCAGCAGGCCTACGGCACCCTGCCAAGGGTAGGGATGAACAGGAAAAACCCAGGCCGGCGATGAGGAGAAATACCATCTGCCTTGAAGTATAGGATCGAGAAACTCACTTTTGCGCCCCTGCACGGCCAGGAGCAGCAAAAGCGTGTGCAAGAAACCAATCCGACGCATTCATCCAGAACCAGAAACAATGACGATGATCAGCATGACGGCGAGCAGATACACCCCAAAAGGGATCAACCACAACATCGGCTTGAGTGCAGCGCGCCAGGCCGCACCTACGGCCTGTTCGGGTGGCGCTGCGGTTGCCACCAACCAGGCAGGCGGCAAGACCATCGAACTGTACACCGGGATGAAAGTCCACAAGAACATGATGGCCATCATCAGCCAGTATTCCAGCGTGAAGAGCTGGTAATTTCCCCAGAAAACCCCCATAAAAGCGCCGACCATGCCATCGCCGCCCAACTCATAGACGCCGCCCAAGAAGAGCACCGTAGCCGCCGAAAAACGCCAGCGATGCTGCACCTTGACGAAGGTGAGCACCATCAACGTATACCAGGGCATGGTCATGATCAGGTCAACGAGCAAATTGGGGTGGGCAGCGACCCCCTCGGCCCCAAAGATTTTTTCGAAAACCAAGAACTCGGTTTCGATAACGGCGGCGTTGAAGGCACCCAGGATGACAGCATTCCGCAGCGGGTTCCCGGCAAACTGAGGAAGCCACCGGCGCCGGGTAGCATACAGCCCCAGGGTATAGAGTCCGGCAAACCAGACGGAAACTGCCAACGTGTAGTTTTCGGGGGTGGGATCGGTGATGGGCGCCAACAGCGCCAGGATCAAGCCCCAGGCGGTGCCGAAGCCAACGATCCAGGGCCACCATTTTCGAGGCCGAACGTGTTTATCAGGTGGGGTAAATGCAGTCATTGTCCTATGCATCCATTCTTATCAGAAGCGTTTTCGGAAGAAGCTGACGATCACGGCACCCAAACCGAGAAAACTGATGTAAAAAGAAAGCCCAAACCACCCCACGAACGGGGCCAGGCAGCCCAGGATGAGCACAACCGCCCCCGCGATGGTTTGGCGGTTGGCGCTGCCATCGGGGAGCAAGCGCGTACCCACCAACTGCACCACCCCTGTCAGGCCGTAGGCCAGCGCGGCCAGCAAGATCGCGCACAAGCATAAAGCCGGGAGAAACAAAAACGCCATCCCCGTGCTATCTGCTAGCGAAAACAACCCCAGGATGAGCGCCGCAAAGAAAAGGCCGTTGACCAGGCCGAGAAAGAAAGCCCGCGCGTGCATCGCTTCGGCAGCCTCCTGGATCGAGCGTGTCCGTACAGGAAAGAGCAAACGAACTGCCAGGAAAAAGGCAGCCAGGGCGCAAGCCACCGCAACCACAAGAACAAGCCCGACAAAGATATCTTCCATGATTCACCTCCAGAAAGCCGGGTCAAGGCCCGGAAATAAACAAGGCGCTCCCTTTTTCAACGGCGTGGATACCCAGATGTGGGGACTGCCTGGGTGCGACATCGCACCCCACATCTGGGACATTTCCCGCCGAAGGCGAAAAACCCATCATCGTCTGCCGGGTTTTCGGGCGTACAAACGGGAGCTTATTCTTTTACAAGCCCTTCCGGTAAACCGTTGCGTACGACCTGACGCAACAGAAACCCATTCGCAGCCATAAACAACAAAACAAGCGCGATGAAAATGGGCCAGCCGTCCAGCGGCAGCGTTTCCGGTTGGAAAACCCTCGACCACGACGCAGACCAACCCCGCAGCCCGTCCAACCGTAATGCGGCCAGCCACGTTGCGATTTGCATCTCCCAGGCGTTCCAGACGTGAACGCAAGAGGCCAGCAGGCCTTCACCTGCCCGGGTCAAAAACGGGAGCCAGGCGTCGAAGGTTTTCGGCAATACAAGCGACAAAATCACTGCGGCAGTCACGAGCTGGGCCAACGCGCCCCAACGGACGAATCCCGAAACCTGCGGCTGCGGATCGATTGCTGCAAGGATGATGGGACTCAAATCACGCTCCAAAACAACATCGGGTAAGCCCTGCAAACCGGCGAAGACCGTCTGCAAGTGCTCGAGCCGCTCCGTACAGGCCGGGCAGGCCGGCAAGTGCTTGTCCAGTTCGGCAGAGGCCTCTGGAGAAAGGCGCCCATCCAAAAATTCGTTGAGTACGAAATCGTCCGGGTGCCCGCGATCGGGGAAAAGGAGAAGATCATCCATGCGCAACGCTCGATACAGCCAACAATTCGGCCAACTTTTTTCGCGCTCGAAACAGCTGACTTTTGGCAGTGTTCAGCGGCAGTTCCAGTTCGACGGCGATCTCCTCATAACTCAAGTCCTGAAAATGCCGTAGTTCTAGCAGGATGCGGTAGTGGGGTGGCAACTGCAAGAGCGCCCTGCGAATTGCAGCGCTTCGCTCGTTTCGCTCAGCCGTTAACTCCGGGTTCGTGGTGTTATCGCTCACAAAGTCTTGTTCGTCCTCAAGAGGCGACAGCTGCGCCTGATTTCGCTGCAAATGGTTGTAGCACAGGTTAGCCGCCACGCGCCGTATCCAGGGGCCAAAAGGCCGTTGCGGATCGAACAACCGCAAACGCTGGTAAGCCCGGACGAAAGCCTCCTGGGCCAAATCTTCGGCCTCACAGCGCTCACCCAGCAAACGAAAACAAACATTGAAGACCGGGCGTTGATAGCGACATACCAACGCGCCAAAGGCATGCGTATCACCTTGCAGGGTGCGAAGAACCAGGCTGCCGTCAGGAAGATCGTCCATTTCTGTATTGTAGTACAGGCTGCCATATAAAAAAGTTGCGCGGTTTTTCCGCCGGATCGACAGGCAAAATGGCTTATCACCGTATGCGGTAGATGGCGCTTGGCAGGCTGCGGCGCAAACCTTATACTCCTCCGGCACAAGGAGGTTTCTCATGCAGAAGGTTTTATCCATCCTGCCGAGTTTCAACCGGACACGCTGGCGCTGGCAGGGCCAGTGGCTCAGCCATCGGTGGCTTCTCTTACTCAATCTTGCCTTTGGTTTATATGTAGGGCTGCCGTTCCTGGCTCCCATCTTCATGCACATCGGCTGGAACGGCGCCGGCAAGGTGATATACTCTCTCTATTCCTGGCTCTGCCACCAGTTACCACAGCGTTCGTTTTTCTTATTCGGCGACAAATTCACCTATTCTCTGGCCGAAGTACAAAACGCCTGGCAGAATACCACCGACCTGCTGCTTCTTCGGCAGTTCATCGGTACGCCTGAAATGGGTTGGAAGGTGGCCTGGTCCGATCGTATGGTTTCGATGTTTGTGAGCACCTGGTTATCTGGCTTGCTGTGGTGGCCCATACGCCGCCGCTTGCCTGCGTTACCCTTGTGGGGGCTGGGATTGTTCTTGCTGCCGATGGCCGTAGACGGAACGACGCACTTTTTCAGCGATCTGGCCGGGATCGGCCAGGGCTTTCGCGACGATAATGCATGGTTGGCTGCCTTGAGCGCTCACGTTTTCCCGGCCAGCTTCTCTGCCGGAGATGCCTGGGGATCGTTCAATTCGTGGATGCGCCTGTTGACCGGTGTTCTCTTCGGCCTTGGCGCCGTCTGGTTTGGCTATCCGTACCTGGACGACGCCTTTTCAGCACAGCCAATCCGGTATGCCAGCCCGGCGTCTTCCCCAAGCGCCAACAAGGCTTCATCTGACGAGGAAGTTTTCCGATGACTCATTCACCCGTTCCCATCCGTGTCATTCTTGCCGACGATCATGCCATCGTTCGGGCCGGTATACGCCAACTTTTGGAACATCCCGGCGACATCCAGGTTGTAGCCGAGGCCAGCGACGGTGAAAACGCCAAGGCTTTGATTCAAGAACGCCACCCCGATGTGGCCGTGCTGGACATCCAAATGCCAAAAGCCAGTGGAATCGAGGTCACACGCTGGGTACGGGCCAACTTAACGGACGTAGGGGTACTGATTCTGACAGCCTACGACGACGATCCGTACGTGATGGCCGTCTTACATGCAGGCGCCAATGGGTACGTGCTCAAAACCGCCTCGCCCGACGTTCTGATCCAGGCCGTACGAGACGTTCACGAAGGAAAGTCCGTTCTGGATGCTGCAATCACTCACAAACTGGTGGCACACGTCTTCAACAGCCCTTCCCGAACGAAAGAACCCGCAGCGCCGGCCGTCGAAGAACTGACCGACCGGGAGTTGGAAGTGCTTTCGCTGGCAGCGAAGGGCTTTACCAACAAAGCCATCGGCGTACAGTTGCACATTAGCGATCGCACCGTACAGGGACACCTGGCGCACATTTTTGGCAAATTGCAGGCCAGCAGTCGTACCGAGGCCGTCATGCGGGCGGTCTCTTTGGGTTGGATTTCCCACAATGTCGGCACCATCACGGAGGGGTAACGCCAGCCCAACACGACAGGCTGGGCCGCGGCCGGGGTTTTTCTGGCGCAGCCTCACCTGGCAACTCGTCTTTCTGACCATCTTGCCGGCAACCGCGCTGGTCTTAGGGATCGCTTTTGGCAGCCTGCGCGTACATCAGAACGCCATGCGCAGCCTGGTCGGCGAACGTGACGAGCGTGTCGTCCGCATCGCCGCCACGGCCCTGGATGAACAGGCCACCCATCGCTGGATGGCAGTTCATGGGCTGGCGACACTCGCCGGTGCGGCCAGCGACAAGGACATCACCACTATCCTGGCATCTTTCGACGACCTGCTTGCAGCGTTTGACGGCGGCCTGGCTTTCTTTCGGCAGGATGGGGAACAGCGACAGTCCATCGGCAGCGATGGGTTGTGGGGAAACCCGACAGGCAGCACCAAACCTACGGTCGAAGAACTTCTGGCAAAAAGCGCTCTATCGGGTATGCGTTTCGTCGTTTACCAGCATCCTGTTCGCAGCGATGCGGTGGTGATTGCCCTGGCGGTTTCGCCGGACGGCAACTGGGTCGCCGCAGGGGCATTTTCGGTCGCAAACCTGGTGGAACACATCCTCAACGACGCCTTTGCGAGCAGCCCGCAGGCGGCTGTCGTGGTCCTGGGTTCAGACAAGCGGCTACTTTACCAGGCCGGGTCTTTTCCTTATACCGGCGCAATCGGCGAGCATCCCGGCGTTGCCGAAGCGCTACAGGGGAAGAGCGGAGTGCAGTACAGGAAAGCTCCGGCAGATTCCACGCATCCGGCAGAAGAACACGTGGTGACGTACAGCCCGGTCCCTGCATTAGGTTGGGTGCTGGTCCTAAAAGAGCCGTGGGAAACGGCTGCATCGCCGGCCCTGCGAACGTCTCAGATGGCCCCTCTGGTTGTAGTACCGGTGTTGCTTCTGGCCGTTGTGGCGCTTTGGTTTGGCGCGCGGCGGGTTATCAAACCGCTGCAAGCGCTCGAATCTCGGGCAGCCATGTTGGCGTGGGGAGATTTCAAAGCCATCGAGGAACCCGTCGGGGGCATCGAGGAAATTCGACAGCTGCAAAGCGAACTGATTCTTATGGCGCGCAAAGTGCAGATAGCGCAGGCAAGCTTGCACGGCTACATCGGCGCGATTACGGCAGCGCAGGAGGAAGAACGGCGCCGCCTGGCGCGCGAACTGCACGACGACACCATCCAGGCGCTGATTGCTCTCAAGCAGCGCATCCAGCTCCGCCAACTGGATTTCGCCCACGAAGCAGCCGGATTACAGGAAATTGCGACGCTGACCGAGCAAGCCATCGAAAACCTGCGCCGCCTGACGCGCGCCCTGCGCCCGATTTATCTGGAGGATTTGGGGCTGGTGACGGCGTTGGAAATGCTGGCACGCGAGATGGGGACAGCCGCGAACCTCCCCGTCGCCTTTCAATGCCAGGGTACCGAAAGGCGGTTGGAACCTGCCGCCGAACTGGCGCTCTACCGCATGGCGCAGGAGGCTTTGAGTAACGTCGTCCGCCACGCCCAGGCATCGCACGCAACGCTGCACATCACCTTTACACCACAAACCGTAACCGTGCAGGTGGTGGATGATGGCAAAGGATTCGACGTCCCCAAAAGCCCGGCGGAATTCGCCCCGGGTGGGCATTATGGGCTGCTTGGTTTGTACGAGCGCGCCGAGTTAATCGGCGCACGCCTGGAAATTCGCTCTACCCCTGGCACCGGGACCCAGGTCGACATCCGCTATCACGCCAGGCCGACTTTCATTGACCTTGCAGCGAAAACGGCGTAGTAGCAGCCTACGGGTCACTGCGGCTTCATCACCCAGGAAACCCTTGCCGGCCTGGAGGCGATCCCTATCTCGACGAGTTGGAAATTAACGTGGCCGAAAACCAGCCAGGCCAAAATGCCTATATCGCAACGCGTCGGATAGCGCTGTTGCTTGCAGGGCTATGCTCCTACAATGACAATTAATGGAGCAGCCGATCATGACCTGCAAACGTCAACTAACCGTCTTCATCACCTTGATTTTCGCCATCCTGCTTTCGGCAGGCGCACTCGCCGCTTGCAGCGGCGTGAATACGCCTGCCACCGACCCCGCCGGCGGCAACTTAGCCATGGCCTCGATGGACAACATGCCCGGCGAAGTGAAATCGGCCCCAATCGTGGTACAGCAGGCTTACCGGTTCGCCGTTGCCAACCCCGACGTGATGAAGCAGATCCCCTGTTACTGCGGCTGCGGCAAAATGGGACATACCTCCAACTACGCCTGCTACGTACAAAGCGTCGATGATACCGGGGAAATCGCCTTCGACAGCCACGCCCTGGGCTGCTCGATCTGCGTCGATATCACGCTGGATACGATGCGCCTGTTGAAACAAGGCAAAACGATTGCCGAAATCGCAACGGCGGTCGATCAAACTTATTCACAATATGGCCCATCCAATATCCCGTAAGGGTCTTCCCTGGGTGATCTTCGGCATGCTGGCCCTGGGCGTGGCACTGTTCCCGCTTCCGCTTGCTTCTGCAGCACCTATGGAGCGCACCTTTCGCATCCAGGCCAGCCGTTTTGCCTACACACCGGCGGTGCTGGCCATCAACCCCGGCGACCGGGTGACCGTCGAAGTGGTTGCAACCGATGTGGTTCACGGCCTTTCAATAGACGGATACAACCAGCAAACAACCGCCGATCCGGGCCAAACTGCGCGCTTGACGTTCGTCGCAGGCAAGCAGGGTTCGTTCCGTTTTCGCTGCACGGTCACTTGCGGCAATATGCACCCCTTCATGATCGGCAAGCTCGAAGTGGGGCAGAATGCGCTGTTGTGGAAGACCGGTGCGCTCATGGGGTTGGCCTTGTTGGCCGTTTCTTTGGGATTCCGAAAATGATCCGGTCACGATCCGTCCTTCGAGTCGAAAAAGTACCCGCACGGCGCGGCGCCGCCCCTCCAGGGCGCTTGAACCTGTACCGTCTCGCCTGGCTGCGTGCATGGTTGGAGAGCCGCTGGCCGCAATTCATCCTTCGCACCCTGGCGCTGGTAGGTTTCGTCTTCACCATCGCAGTGGGTTTGCTGGGCTCTCCGGTCGGCAGCCACAATTTCGCCATTATCATCGTATGGATCGCCTGGTGGACGGCGCTCAAGTTGGTTTTCATCCCGCTCGGCGGGCGTTCGTGGTGCAGCGTGTGCCCCATTCCCCTGCCGGGCGAGTGGCTTCAGCAAGGCGGCATTCTCTCGAAAGGGCGCGGCGTGGGGTTGAACCTACGTTGGCCGAAACGACTGAAAGGCTCGTGGCTGCAATCGGGTGCTTTTTTGTTGATCGGGCTGTTCAGCGCGGTCACGCTCACCGACCCACGCATCACCGCTTGGGTATTCCTGGCGCTCTTCGGGCTGGCAGCCGCCATGAGCCTGGGCTTCGAGAAACGCGCCTTTTGCAGCTACCTCTGCCCGATTGGCGGTTTCAGCGGGATATATGCCAAAACCGCCCCGCTGGAAGTGCGCGTCATCGACCGCCAGATTTGTACAAAGCACAGCGACAAGTCCTGTTACCGGGCCTGTCCGTGGGGGCTGTATCCCGTGGCGCTGCGCGATAGCGCCGTCTGCGGGTTGTGCATGGAGTGCCTGCGCGCCTGCCCGCAAGATAACCTGGCACTTAACTTGCGCCCCTTTGGTGAGGACATCCGCTCACTCCACACGGCCAAGCGGCTTCCCGGCAGCCATCGTTCTTTGGACGCCGCCTTCATGGCGCTGGTCATGCTCGGTTCGGCGCTGGCGTTTGCGGCGGTGTTTGTGGGGCCATGGGGCGGGTTGAAATCGGCGGCCTTTGCCATCGGTTCGGCGGGCTGGTGGGGATATGCGGCCGGTTTCCTGGCGCTCAACCTGCTGGTTTTGCCCGGGCTGTTCGGATCGGCAACCTGGCTTGGGCAAAAACTCAGCGGAAGCAGGATTCCCTTGCAGCGGGAAATTTCCAACCAGGCACAGGCCTTACTGCCATTGGGCCTGATGGCCTGGATCGCTTTTACGGTCTCGTTCGCCCTGCCAAAGCTGGGTTACGTCTTGGGAGTTATCAACGATCCCTTGGGTTGGGGCTGGAAGCTGCTTGGGGCCGGATACACCTTCTGGTCGCCGGGTGTTTCCAGGGCCGGTGCACCGCTCCAGGCCACGCTACTGCTGGGGGGACTGTTCTGGTCGCTGTATGTGGCGCGGCAAGTGAGCGCTGACACTCCGCGCGGCGCGCTGCCGGTGCAGGTTTTTGCCCTGGCATTCTCGTTGGCGATGTTGTGGCTGTTGATTGGATGACGATGCGCAACGAATGGCTGGCTCGATGGATCGTTCTTTGTCTGCTGGCAGCGGCGGTATCCGTTCCGGCAGTGGCCTGGTGGCAGCGCTCACGAGGGGTTGTCCTCCAGGCGCGCATTGCCGAATCGGGCGGCTGGACTCCCGAAAACCTGGCGGTGGCCGCAGGCGAACCGCTGCGCCTGCGCCTGACTTCGGAAGATGTGGTCCACAGCTTTGCCATCGGGCAGTCCGATCGACCGGCAGTAGACGTAATCCCCGGTGAGGTGGCCGAGGTGACGCTGACTTTCGACAAGCCCGGCCAGTACACGTTCTACTGCACGCGCTGGTGCGGCCTCAACCACTGGCGTATGCGCGGGGTTATCGAGGTCAGCGGGCCGGCCGCCCCTGAAAGCGTGGAGCCGCCGCTGTACGTCACGCTGGGCCTGGATATCGACGCCGAGCCTCATGCAGAGACCCTTCCATCCCGTATCCCATCTGCCTGGCGCGGCGCACTGCTGGAAAAGAGTATCCCGGCTGCATACCAGACCCGCCAATACTACCTGGCCCACACGCCACAGGAGCTTTGGAAAGACCTGCGGGTCGAAACAAGGTTCGAGCAACGCAACGATATGGAAATCTGGGATCTGGTCGCTGTGGTGTGGCAGAAAAACGCCACCCCGCAGGAGATCGCCGCAGGCCAACAGCTCTACGCGGTCAACTGCGCCGCTTGTCACGGCGAACAGGGACGCGGTGATGGCGTATTTGCCGCCGAACTGGCCCACGTAGATGGAAAACATTCCGAAACCGCCCGTGCAGGGCCGAGGGGCACACAACCGACCGATTTCACCAACTCCAGGCACATGCTGGCTGCCAGCCCGGCCCGCCTGCAAGGCAAGATCGTCCGCGGCGGGATGGGCACCGGCATGCCCTACTGGGGCCCAATTTTTACCGAAGATCAAACGTGGGCGCTGGTTGCCTACTTGTGGTCGTTTCAATTTGAACTGGAGAAAAAGCCATGAGCCGTCAAATGAAGTACAAGAAGTCCGCCAAAGAACGCCAACGCAATTCCCCCTGGGTGCTATCTCTTTTGGCCGCAGGCGGCCTGCTGCTCGTCCTGGCTGCGGTTTTCGCCTTTGACCAGTCTGTAAAGCCAAAAGCCGAGATCGAAGTCACCGGTGCGCCCAGCCTGAAAGTGGATCAAGAAAAGATAGACTTGGGTGATGTGAAACTCGGCGTCCCCGTCAAGGTATCCTTCCAGCTGAGCAATGTTGGCGACAAAGCCTTGCGTTTTACCCAGGAGCCTTACGTCGAAATCCTGGAAGGCTGCTGACCGCCCACACCGGCCATCGGTTCGATGGTACTCCTACCTGGCGCAACCACGACGCTTTCCATGGAATTCATGATGCACGGCGATATGGGCGGGATGCACGATTTCCGCGTCCACCTTCCGAGCAATGACTCGGCCTGGGATGATAAAACTTTGATCGTATTGTCGAACTGGGTACCCTGACCCTCGTCTTCATTCTGCGCTTTTCCTGCATCGCCTGTGGGTTAGGCACTAACCGGCCTGCAAGCGCCATCCCCACTCGGCCCGAAATGCGCCGTTTTGCCCGCTCACCATAGGCTATATGGCTTACCATCGAGCGGGCAAAACGGCGCTAATTCATACCTTATTTATCCGATATAATTCTCCTGACATTCTGAAGTTCAGGAGAGAAGCATGTTCAAAAAGCTTTTTACGGGAATCGTTGGCATTGCGTTGTTCCTGGCCGCATGCACCGGCCGCCAGACGCCTGCAAGCTCCCCATCACCGGTGATGGGAGCCGGCGACATGGAAATGGGAGCAACCGCTACGCCCGGCAGCATGAGGGCGACCAACCCGGAAGCCGCGCACATGATGGCGCCAATCACCGCACCAGACGTCCGGCCCGCGACCGAAACCAACGGTAGCCAACTCCTGGCTTACCGGGAGGAAAATGGCGTCAAAGTCTTCGAGTTGACGGCCAAAGCAGTACAGTGGCCGATTCTCGAGGCGATATCCGTCACTGCCTACACCTACAATGGCACGGTCCCCGGGCCGCTGATCCGCGTCACGGAAGGCGATCGGGTCCGCATTGTGGTTGCGAACCAACTCCCCGCTCCGACCACCGTTCACTGGCATGGCGTGGATGTGCCCAATGCAATGGATGGCGTATCCGGCATGACACAGGCCCCGATCCAACCGGGTGAAACCTTCACCTATGAATTCACTGCAAAACCGGCCGGCACCTTTTGGTATCACTCGCATCATGAGGGCGATGTGCAGGTTGCGGCAGGCTTGTACGCCCCATTTATTATCGATCCCAAAACGCCCGAGACGGACCCGCCCGATGTGGATATAACTTTGATGATTTCAGAGTGGCTCTTCAAAGACGGCCACACCTACGCCGCCATGCCCATGAGCGGCATGGAACCCAACTACTTCACCCTCAACGGCAAGGCTTTCCCGGCAACGCAAACGCTCGACATCCAGAAAGGCCAGCGTGTGCGCCTGCGCCTGATCGCGACCGGACAGTTCATCCATCCCATGCACCTGCACGGCCTGCCGTTCAGAATTACAGCTACCGACGGTCACCCGGTGCCGGCGGCAGCCCAGTTGACCAAGGATACCGTCAGCATTGCCCCAGGCGAACGTTATGACGTCGAATTCGTAGCAACCGAACCGGGCCAATGGATGTTACACTGCCATATTTTGCACCACACCACAAATGATAACGTCGAACCCGGCGGACTGATGATGGTCATCCATGTCAGTGAGTGATCGGTTTCGGCCCAGGAGATTGACGATGCGCAAGGTTTTATCTATCCTTCTGCTGGCAGGCCTGGCTATCGGGCTGATCGGGTGCAGCGTTGCTGCACCCACCGAGTCCGTTTCTGTTCCCATGCCGGTTACGGTCACGTTGACCACCAACCCCACACCGCCTGTTGTGGGTGATGTGGAACTCCGTTTTTCGGCTTTGGATGCACAAGGCCAACCCATCACCGGCGCCGATTTCGATGTCACCGCCGATCATACCGACATGCACGGGATGACCATGCATGGGAAGGCCACCGAGCAAGAGGACGGCGTGTATGCCATCATGACCGGTTTCGATATGTCCGGGAACTGGAAATTGACCGTACAGGTCAAAAAAGACGATCTCGATTACAAACAAGATATCGAGATCAAGGTTGAATGATCGTCAGGCTTGGGGATATGGGGTCTCAAGCCAGGGAGACCGCACCTACGGAGAACGGTGTTCTACGACCCGCACCTTGAAACGCGGGTCGGGCGCGGGGATGGGCATCAGCTTGGTGACGAGTTCATAGCCGGGATATTCTAATTCCAGGCGGACGGCGCGCAGCAGGGCGCCCACCGTCACCATCAACTGGATTTCGGCCGCGCCCGCTCCCAGGCAGGTGTGCGGGCCGAGTGTGTAGGGCGCAAAGACCCCTTGTCCCTGTTTGTGCTCCTGGCGTGGGGGGATGTAACGGTGAATGTCAAACTGCCAGGGGTTGGGAAAGTACTCGGGGAGGAAGTGAGTCAGGCCGTTGACGAAAATCACTTCCTGCCCGGCGGCGACATGATGGCCGGCAAAGTCGAAGGGCCGCACCGCGCCGCGTGGCGTGAACGGGGCCACCGGGTAGCGCCGCAGCGTCTCGATCGTCGCCGCATACAGGGATTGCAGCTTAGGCAGTTCGCGCCAGGGGGGAATGCCGTTCGCAAAATGCTGATCGACTTCGGCCTGAATGGCCTCGTAAACGTGCGGGTGTTTCAGAATGGCGTAAACCATGAACCCCATCGTGTTGGCCACGGTGTCCATCCCGGCGAAAAACGGCCCGATCGTGGCGGCCAACAGGTCATCTTCTTCGAGCGGGTTGCCGTTCCAGTCGACGGCCGCCAGCAGATCGTCCACCAGGTCGGGTTCGGGAGCATCTCCGGCCGGCGCCTGGCGGTGTTCTGCCAGCACCAGCCTGGCAAAATCCATCACCCTGGCACGGGCACGGGTGTATCGGGGCATTGCGAGCATCCAACGCGGCCAGCGTTTGATCACCAGCACATTCAATAAAGTTCCCAGATACGTGCGGATGGCATCGAAGTGCTCACGCGATGAGTGATTGGTAAGCGCTGTGCCAAGCTGCTCGGTTACCAGGCGCTGCAAGGTCTCTCGGACGAAGATCGTTTCGCCGGCCCGCCAACGCCGGGCAGCCTGGTAGGTCAGTTGGGCAAAGTCATCCAGGTGCGCGCCAACGCTGCTTTTGGCGTAACCACGCTGCATCACCTTGCGCATGTGGCGGTGGGCATCGCCATCAAGAGCGACTAGGAAATTGGCCGACCCCATCTGCCGGGCAAACTCGCCAAAGAGCGGTTCACTCGAAAGCAGCTCGCCGTTGTCCTGCGCCAGGAAGCGGTTGGCCTCAAGCCCCGCCAGGACCACGTAGCGCTGGTTGGCGGCTGCAATCCGGAAGATAGGGCCGTACTGTTGGTAACAATCGAGGAAAAATTCGATGGGGCGGTAGAGGAAATCCAGCGCATTCCCCAATATGGGAAGCCCCGGCACGCGGGGCGGCGGCCCGAGGTGAGGGGATCGGACGGCATCGTTGCGTAAAGAAACGGTCATCGTTCACATCCTTTGCTGGCCTGGCAACTCGCCCCAAGCCTTTTCTTACTCTGTAACTTCACAAAAAGAAGGGGGAAGTGGGGTGTTGTGGGCGGACATACTTCCCAATAAATTCAGATATATTCTATCACGGTTATCTACTTAATCGCCGCCCCGGGAGAATGCATACCAGGTGAGCGTTGCCAAGGATTCACAAGCAAGTTTTCAGGGCTTTCACACTTCCACTTCGACGTTTGACATTTCACTTCGCAATCAGCAACGCGAATCGAGCATTTACGGGTTCTCACTTATAATTAATCCATCCCATTCTTGTTCGCCAAAGGAGAGCCACCATGCTGCATGAACCAGCAACCCCTGCCGGAAAAGACCCCGCAGGCCCCTACAAGATGCGCTTGGGCATCTGGATGTTTTTGTTTTACGCCCTGTTTTACGCCGGGTTTGTGGTGATCAACCTCACCAGCCCGGCCACCATGGAGAAAATCATCTTCATGGGGCTGAACGTGGCCACGGTATACGGCATGGCCTTGATCATCGTCGCCCTGATCGAAGCGTTGGTCTACACCGCCATGTGCAGCCGCGAGGAAAACCGCCTCGAAGGGAAGGAAGGCTGAGATGGCGATCGTTGTTTTTCTCGCATTCGTGATTTTTGTGATCGGCCTGTCGTTCTACCTGGGCAACAAGGCCAAGTCAGCCAGCGGTTACTACGCAGCCGGGGGGCAAATCCACTGGGGCGTGAACGGCATCGCTTTTGCCGGCGACTACCTTTCGGCAGCCTCGTTCCTGGGCATTTGCGGCTTGATTGCCACCGTGGGCTATGACGGCTTTCTGTACTCTATCGGCTACCTGGCCGGCTGGATCGTGGCCCTCTTCGTGGTGGCCGAGCCGCTCAAGCGCCTGGGGAAGTACACCTTTACCGATGCCGTGGACTCGAAGTATAACTCGCGCGGCATCAAGCTGGCCGCCGCCATCAGCACGTTGATCGTCTCGCTGTGCTATCTGATCCCGCAAATGGTCGGCGCGGGAACGCTGGTCGAGCCGCTGCTGGGGCTGCCGCACGCCTGGGGGGTGATCATGGTCGGCGTGATCGTGATCACCATCGTCGCCACGGCGGGCATGGCCTCGACGACGTATGTCCAGTTTCTCAAGGGGCTGCTGCTGATCGTCTTCTCGACGGTGCTGGTGGGAGCGCTGCTGATGCGCGGCCTCTCGACGAAGGGCGATCAGGGCGGGCAGGTCACGCCCTACGAATACGGCCACATCGAAGCTACCCGCGCGGACGGGACGCTGGCCGTAAGCCAGGCAGGCTGGGAAGTGCTCGATGAGCAGCAGGCCGCCGGACAGTCGTTTGCGCTGGTCAATCATGCGGGCGTACAAAATTGGTGGCTGGTCTCCGAAAAAGATGGCGCCATCACCCTGAAAGAAGGCCAGTCAGCCGTTGTGACGGCCGACGGGAGAAACCTGATCAACGGCGCCCCGGCTTCGCCCGAAAACCAGCTGCGCCCGGTAGGCCGCCTGACCCAGATCAACGGCCAAACCGACGCCGAAACCGGCAGCCTCTCACCGACCGGCTTCCTGGCTATTTTCAGCGCTTCCGATACGATCGCCCAAACCTGGAAGTCGGCCAAATTCACCAGTACCGCCGGTGATAAAGTCACCGTCTACTATCCCAAAGAGATCGGCGGCAACCGCATCATGCGGCCGGGCCTGAAGTTCAAGGTAGAAGGCACGCTGCTCGAAAAATTGGACTTCTTCTCGCTGATGCTGGCGTTATTCTTCGGAACGGCGGCCCTGCCGCACATCCTGATCCGCTACTACACCGTCCCCAGCCCGGCCAGCGCCCGTAAATCGACCATTGTAGCCATTGCCGCCATCGGCTTTTTCTACATCCTGACCCTGTTCATGGGCCTGGGCGCGATGGTCACAGGTGTGCTCAACCCCGCCGACAGTAATATGGCCGCCCCGCTGCTGGCACGCTCGTTTGGCGAACTTTTGTTTGCCATTATCTCGGCGATCGCCTTCGCTACCGTGCTCGGCACGGTAAGCGGGCTGATCGTGGCGGCTTCGGGCGCCGTGGCGCACGATTTAATGGACCGCTTCCTCAACATCCAGATGGACGAGCGCCAGAAGGTCAACGCCGGGAAGGTTTCGGCTTTCGTGATCGGCGGGATTGCCATCTTGCTAGGCATCGCCTTCCGGGGTATGAATGTTTCGTTCCTGGTGGGCCTGGCGTTTGCAGTGGCGGCCTCGGCCAACCTGCCGGCTATCATCATGCTGCTGTTCTGGAAGCGCACAACGGCCAAAGGCATCGCCGCCTCGATCATCATCGGTATCGTCAGTTCGCTCGGCCTGATCGCCCTTTCGCCGGAACTGTTCACGCTCTACGGCCTGCCCGCAGCCAGCGCGCCGGTCCCGTTCAACAACCCCGGCATCTTCTCGATCCCGTTGAGCTTCATCACGCTGGTGGTGGTGTCGCTGTTGACGCAGAAGAAAGCTGCGGCGTAATACCGCCGGGGGGTTCTATCCCCCGGCAGTTTCCAAACCCGGCGACTTTGCCTCATGGCCTACGGTTGTCAGGTCTCCCCAAGCAATTCACTACCACGCGCCGTTCCCAGCGTTGCTACTGCCAAGGGGATGGTGCGTGGTGTTTTCGGATGTTATATCGGAAACACCAGACGGCCGCAAAACTACCAGGAATGACCACCCGCGTCAACCTCCACACCCACACCACCTTCTCGGACGGCGAGCAAACCCCCGAAGCCCTCGCCGAACTCCTGGCGCGTGACGGCGTACGCTTTGCCGCCCTCACCGACCACAACACGGTGGACGGGCTGGCGCGCTTTGCACAGGCTGCGCCTGCCCGCGGGATCGGCGTTATCCATGGGATTGAGTTGACCGTGCAACCCCCTCCTGGCTCATCGGGCGAACTGCACCTGCTCGGCTACGGATTCGACCCGTCCCACCCGGGGCTGACGGCCACCCTCCATTCGCTGGCGCAGCCGTACCGGGACGAAGTCCACAGTATCGCCAACGGCGTGCGACCGCCATCCTGGCAGGTAGCGGACCACACATCTGAAAGCACCGCGCCCGCCGGCACGCTGGCCGCCGGCGATGCCATCGCCCTGCTGCACCGCGCCGGCGGATGTGCCTTCCTGGCCCACCCGCTGCACTTCGAGGCCGATTTCGACCGGCTCGACGCCCACCTGGCCGAACTGAAAGCCCTCGGGCTGGATGGCATCGAAGCCCTGTATGCCGGTTTTAGCCGCGAGCAGCAAAGCCGCCTGTGTGCGTTGGCCGCCAAACACGGCCTGTTGATCAGCGCCGGAACAGACGTTCACCGAGCCAGTGCCCCCACCTTTGGCATCGACATGCCGCGCGCCGATTGGATCAAGTTTCGCGACGCCGTTTTTGTCACACCCAAGAAAAACGCTGCCGCCCCTTCTGCTGATCCCGGCCCGGCTCCCAAGGGGGAGGCCGAGAAAGCATTCCGCCGCCGCTACTTCATCCTGCGCATCCTGCTGCCTACCGCCCTGGCCATCGGCTTGTTCCTGGCGGTGATCTGGGGGCTGATTCTCCCCTCGTTTGAAGACTCCCTGCTCGAACGCAAGCGCGAGCTGATTCGCGAGTTGACCAACGCCGCCTGGAGCATCCTGGCCTCTTACGAAGCCGACGAACGTGCCGGGCTGCTGACCCGCGCCGAAGCGCAAAGCCGCGCCAAAGCCCAAATCGGGGCTTTACGCTACGGGCCGGATGGCAAGGATTATTTCTGGCTGCAAGACGGCACGCCGCGCATCGTCATGCACCCTTACCGCCCCGACCTCAACGGGCGGGACGTTTCCGCTTTCACCGACCCCAACGGCGTGCGCCTCTTCGTCGAGTTTGCCCGTCTCGTCGAACGCCAGGGTGAAGGCTATCTCGATTACGTCTGGCAGTGGCAGGACGACCCGCAACGCCTGGAACCGAAAGAGTCGTACGTCAAGGGCTTCACGCCGTGGGGGTGGATCATCGGTACGGGTTTGTATCTCGACGATGTCTATGCCGAAATCGAGCGCATCGAAGGCCGCCTCGTCAACGCCGCCCTGTTGATCTCGGCGGCCGTGGTTGTGCTGCTCGGTTTCGTCGTCCAGCAAAGCCTGCGCATCGAACGCCAGCGCCGCGACGTCGAAGCGGGTTTGCGCCAGTCCACCGAGCGCTACCACGCCCTGGTCGAGGCCACCACCGAAGGCACGCTGCTGGTGTTGGCCGGGCGCTGCCGTTACGCCAACCCGACCTTTCTCCACCTCACCGGCTACACCCTGGCCCAGCTCGACCTGCTCGACCCCGAGGATCTGCTGCCCCCGGAGACCCGCGCAGCGCTGCAAACCAACCGCGGCAGCTTCGAAGGCAGCCTGCAACATGCCGACGGCCGCCAAGTCGAGTGCCTGCTGGCGTTCAACCCGATCTCCTTCGCCGGGCAGGATGGCTGGATTTTGCTGGCACGCGAACTGGCGGCCCCCACGGCCTTCGCACCGGATGCGGCCGAAATGGTCGAAGCAGCCCCACTCGGCATCTTCCGCGCCCGCGCCGCCCGCCGTGCCGCCTTTGTCCATCTCAACGCTGCCGCCCGCGCCTTGCTGCCTGCCACCGAACGCTCCGCCCTGGCCGATCTCTTCGCCGACCCTGCTGAGTTCGACCAGTTCATGCGCCAGCTGCACCAAAAAGGGGAGGTCCGCGGCCACCTGCTCTACCTCGAAACGCCCGAAGCCGCGGCGCGCTTCCTGTCCATCGACGCCCGCCTGTCCCTTGACGCCGCCGAAATCCCAATCGTCGACGGCCTGCTCACCGACGTTACAGCCCAACGCAAATATGAAGCCGAACGCGCCGACCTGATCGAGCGCCTGCAAACCTCGCTGCTCTTCCTGCACGAACCGGTGGGCCGCCTGGGCCGCGACGCCCTCTCCTGCGACCTTGAAACCCCCGTTGCCACTCTTGCTTACCAGATGACTGCCCGCAACGCCACCGCCGCCCTCGTCGTTGGAGCTGCAAACGCCACTATCGGCACCGACGTCCCCGTCGGCACCGACGTCCCCGTCGGCACCGACGTCCCCGTCGGCACCGACGTCCCCGTCGGCATCATCACCGATGCCGACCTGCGCGCCCGCGCCCTGGGCGCCAAGAGAGACCCATCCACCCCCGTTCGCACGGTGATGAGCGCCCCGATCACGCGTATCTCCGAACGGGCGTCGATTTATGAGGCGCTGATGCTGATGGAAGAAAAGGGCGTGCAGCACCTGGCCGTAGAAGATGAAAACGGCCAGATCGTCAGCCTGGTAGATACCAAGTCGTTGATCCAGTTCCAGCGTTACGGCGCAATCGTACTTACCCGGCAGATCGCCCGCGCCGAAAGCGTCGCCGGTGTGGTCCATAGCGTGCAACAAGCCCCACCGCTAATCCGGGCACTGGTAGAAAGCGGCGCACGCCCGCGCCAGGTAACGCGCGTGCTGGCCGGCGTTTGCGACGCCGCCACCGCACGCCTGGTCGAGCTGGCCATCGATCAGACCATCACAGACGCCGGCCCACCGCCTGCCCCCTTCACCTTTATCGCCATGGGCAGCCAGGGCCGCCAGGAACAGACGCTCTTCACCGATCAAGACAACGGCATCATTTTCGCGCCCCAGCCCGGCGCCGATCTGCCTGCCCTTGAATCTTATTTCCTGGCGCTTGGCGAATGCGTCAGCAACGGCCTGGCCGCCGCCGGTTACGCCACCTGCCGCGGCGGCGTGATGGCAAGCCAGCCACGCTGGTGCCGTTCACTGGCGGCGTGGAAGGCCGGTTTCGACGAGTGGGTGCGCAGGCCCGAAGCGCAGGAGTTGATCGATTTCAGCATCTTCTTCGACTTCCGCACGGTTTACGGCGATGCCAACCTGGCCCACGAACTGCGCCGCTACATTCATACCGAATTGCAAAATGTACCGGAGTTCTTTCCCTTTTTCGCCCGCAACGCCCTGACGTTCAAACCGCCGTTTCGCCTGCTCGGGAGCGTTTACCTGGGCGGCGAACACGCCGGGCAGATCAACCTGAAAGACGCCGCCATGCCCATCGTCAGCTTTGCCCGCCTCTACGCCCTGCGCTATCAGATCAACCAGACCCATACCCTCGAGCGCCTCGACGCCCTGGCCGAGCGCGGTGCGCTCCTGCCTGCCAGCCGCGACGAAATCGGCGCCGCCTACGATTTTCTCATGCGCCTGCGCCTGCAAACGCAACTGGCGGCCCTGGATGAGGGCCGCCAGCCGGATAATTTGATCCAACCGGGCAAGTTGGGGTACATCGAAAAAGAATTGCTCAAACAGGCGTTTGCCCAAATCGCCGCAGTCCAAAAAAAGGTGGGATATGACTTCTTAGGCGGCGGCGCGTAAGCGTATACTTTTTCAGCCGCCCATGCTGCCTCGTAACCCGCATCAAGCGACACGGCCCTAACCCGGCGCTTGATTGTGTACTTGTGCGCCGTGCTTTTTCGGCATAGAGCGTATGGGGTAGGCCCTAGCGATGATGCGCCAGCCAATGCGACAGGCAATCCAGGTATGCAGCCGCACGCTCGGTAAACGGAAAATGACCCGCCCCCGGTAAAATGCTCAAACTCGCGCCGGGTACCTGCCGCACGATGTGATCAGACTGTTCCGGCGGCACGATCGGGTCGCAGTCGCCGGTAATGGCCAAGGTAGGAGCCTGAATGCGCGCCAATTGGGGGGTGATGTCGATTTCGGGCATGTGTTTGAAATAGGGCCACAAGGCGTTCAGGTCAAGGCGGCAGTAAGCAGGGTAAACACGCTGCATGGCTTCAGACAGGTCCGGGTGCGCGTAAAAGGCACGCCGGTCCGCCACATAAAAACGCATGGCCCAACGGAAAACAACAGGGTGCAGCATCAACGGGCGAAAGGCGGCGCTGAAAAAGAACGCCCCCGCCCGGCCCCAGCGGGCAAAAGCCTGATTCAACCCCAGCACCCCCGTCCAGCGCCCACGGGCAAAACCGGAAATACTGACCACACGCCGCGCCATTTCCGGCCGGTTGGCGGCCAGCGCCAGGGCCATAAACCCGCCGGTGGAATGGCCGATCAACGTTGCCGGCTGATCGCCGATCAACCGGCGTATGGCTTCATCCATCAGGCGCACCAGCGTTTCGGCAGTCAGGACATCCTGCTTGAAGGCAGCCGGCGCAAGCGCGGGATAGTGCCCCGGCAGGCTCAGGCTGTAACACGGCCCAATGCCGAGCAGAAACGGCGCCGGGTTGACCTGCCAGATCGTCACGCTGCTGGTGATGCCATGTAGCAGGATAACCGGTTCGCCTACCGCCTGCGGGTTCAGGCAAATGGCGGCCAATTGGTGATCGGAGACGTGGAGGGTGTGGTTTTCAGGGATCATGGCGCAATAAATGACTCAGGCGCCCTGGTAAAGCTGCCTGACAGAAGGCCACAAGGCGCTAACCAGGATTAGCAAACCGTTTACGGCCGTCACGTACTGGATCGGCCAGCGGAAGCCGATCAGCACCCCTTCTACGGCAAGCCAGGCTGCCAGGATCAGGGCCAGGAGCATCGTCCCCGTCCATGCCCAGTGGTAGCCAAACATACGCGAAAAAGGCCCAAGCCAAGGCCAGGCAGGGCGAACCAGAAGCGCAGAAACCAACAGGAGCGGCGCCAAACCCATGAAGAGCAGCAAAAACAGACCCGGCAAAACGTAATCGGGCACCGGCAGCAGAGGCAAGATCTCGGCCATTTGCAGCGAGGCCCCCGAGGGGTCGAGGAGCATGGCAATGCCGCCATAAAGCCCCCCTAGAGCCAGGAAAAGCAGCCAGAAAATCAGTATCCACAGCGCAAAGGGGCGTTTCATGAGTGTAGCAACTCCTGCTTCGATTGGATTGACGTTTACCGGCAAGGAAAGTGAACGCGCCAAGCGAGAGAATTATATCCCTTTGCTTACCTTCTTGTAAGCCACAAGAAAAACCAAAATTTGCTATACTTACTTTGGCTCTCCCGTTTTCAACGGGATGGATACCCAGATTCTCATACGCAGTTGCATAACGGTTGCGCTCGACCGGTAACAACGCTCGCTGGGGGTACTTCCCAGGCGTTGCGCGGTGCACGAAAGGAGGGCAAGTGGGACCCCGAAAATATTCCGTTCAAACCTTATTCTTGTTGGGGCTGTTGACGCTGCTCGCGCCGGCACTGGCCTGCAATCTCCCCAGCAGCGAGGAAACGCCCTGGGCGCCGGAGACTCCGAGGCAATACACGGCTGAGACCGCGCCCATCGAAGTGTACGTGTTGATAGACGAAGCCGGCAGCGTGGTGGATTTCGGCCAGAATTACGCTTACGGCGCAAACGCCCGAATGCGCTACGTGCTGCGCTTCTGGGATGTTGGCAACCGCACAGCAGGCAGCTACGGCACTGCCACCATCCACAAGGCCTACACGCCCTTTGCAATCACCGCCATCAACGCTGACCTCGAAGAAGATTTATCGGAAGCACAAAAGTCGGCCATCTACGCACGCACAGACTTCGCCACGACCGAGGTGAAGTGGGCCGACCTGAGTTTCAACGGCGGCCCCGAAGGCGGATTCTGGGGGACCAATCCTGATACGGGCCAGGAAATTCTCGGGCACATGGACTGGCGTGAGAACGAATGGGAGATGCACGTGGTCTTCGACCACGGCATCCAGCAGGACTATCTCGTGCTTGGCGAGGAGCCTTTTTACAACTGGCCGTAGCCAAAAGGCTGCCCAAAAAGCCGGCGCGATTGGCATGCAAGGCAACTCATGGAAATCCTCATCGCACTGCAACGTTTTCGCTTCGTCTGGTTGAATCTGCTGTTCGTCGCCTACCTGTGGTGGCTGCAACCGGTGGTGATCCAGCACCTGGCCGATTCGACGCCTGGCGCCCCCGATTGGGCGCTCGGCAGCTTGCTGTTGGGCATTCACGGTCTCGAAGTGATCGGCTTGCTGCTCAAGCGCCCGGTCGGCGCCTTTTACGCCCGGCACTACCCGGATACCAGCCCGGTAGGCAGCTGGCGCGACAACATGAAGGTAGTGTTGTTGGTCTTCACCCCGATTTTCCACCTCTCCCTGGCGGCCATGCTGGCGCTGGTGGCCTTCGAACGCCTGCAAATGGGCATAGGAACGGGAAGCGGGGCGGCCTTGCAGTGCCTCGCCGTGGTCCTTTTCTTCGCCGTACTGACAAAAGAAGCTGTCTTCGCAACCCTGCTGCTCGGCACCGCTCTGGCCGGTTCTGCCAGAGAACAGGCCATGGCGCCGTCCGATGCACCCCCCTGGGCGCAAAGGCTCAACAAATGGTTGAATCCACCGCTGCTTCCATCCATCACGGCCACGGATATGCTGAAGGATATGGCCGGCGATCTGCTGCTCTTGGCCTTCACGGCCCTGGCCTACACCGCCACCTGGGAGACGATCGCCGGCGCTTCTCACGACCCGGGCGACGGGGATATCTTCGCCTACATCGGGTTGAGCATCTTTTTCTTGATGATCTACTTCACCAACCGCGCCGTGTACCTGATGCAGGCATTGAGCGTCCGGCAAAACCGGATGGCCGGCCTTTTATCCTGGGCCAGCTTTCTGGTCACTTGGCTGACCGCACTCTGGGCTTTATCCAAACCTTAACGAAGCGCAAGCGGGCGGTTCCGTTTCCCAGCCCGGCGGCAGGCCAGCGGAAAGGAATGCGTAATAATGAAAAACAAACTCGTTGCGTTCATCCATCTGGCGCTTGCCCTCCTGCTGGGCGCCTGCCAGCCATCTGCTGCGCCGGCATCTCCACCGCCATGGGTGACGGCGAGCGCCGCACAAACACAGACTCTCCAAGGCGTCGATACCACCCTCACCCTGGGTGAAGCCAACGGCCAGGTGCTCCGCCCGCTGCTGGGAGTCAATGTCGGGCCGGCGCCATCCGGCGACGCCGGTAATCCAGACCTGACGGAGGCCTACCGCGCGATCGGCGTCACCCTGATTCGCACCCACGATTTTTACGGCCCGCTGGATATGGCCGTCATGTACCCGGACCGGCTTCGTGACCCGGCAGACCCGGCCTCGTACGAGTTCCAGGCAAGCGACGCCCAGTGGCAGGCAATCGTCCAAGGCGGGTTCGAGCCGTACTTCCGGTTGGGCGATTCATGGAACAACGCCACCCCACCGGCCAACGCCGCTGAGCGGGCCAACTGGGTGAACGCTGCGATAGCGGTCGTCCGCCACTACCGCCAGGGCCAATGGGATGGCTTTACCACCCCCTTCCGTTACGTAGAAATCTGGAACGAACCCGACAACACGCAGTTCTGGCCGCACCCGCACACGCCTGAGGCGTTTAACCAGCTTTACGTAGAAGCGGCTCTCGCCCTCAAGCAAGCCTTTCCCGATCTGATCGTTGGCGGGCCGGGAGTGACACCCGCCGGCGCACTGGCCCCACATGGACAGAAATGGGTGCGTGCTTTTCTGGATGCCGTAAAACAGCAAGGCGCCCCGTTGGACTTCTTTTCCTGGCATCTCTATGCCAACGAGCCATCCGAATGGGCCGGTGCGGCACAGTTCTACCGCCGGGAACTGGACGAACGCGGTTTTCAGGCAGTCGCCCAACACGTCACCGAATGGAACACCGCCGTAGAGCAGTCGAACGATAAAGGCCCCGAAGCCCGCGCCCTGCGTACAGGCGGCAAGGGTGCTGCTATTTTGACGGCTGCCTGGATCGCCATGCAGCAAAACGGTGTGACAGAAGCCCTCTTTTACCGCGGGCCTGACCCGTCCATGAACCTGACCACCTTCTACGGTATGTTCTACGCCAACGGCCAGCCCAAGCGCATCGCTCAGGCTTTCCCACTCTGGAAACAACTTGCTGCCCATCCTCAGCAGTTAACGATCACGGCGACCCCCGAAACCGGGCTGTGGCTGCTCGCCGGGCAAAACGAGTCTGGAGAAATCGCGCTCTTGGTTGCCAATCCCACGCAAAAGGTGGTGCGCTACAGGCTCGTTGGCATAGAAAGCAGTAGCGGAACGCTCCTACAAATCGACGACGACGGCGAGCATGCGCTATCCTTGCCGCCCGGCGAGCCCGAGGCGGTTCTGCTCATTGGTGCAGAGACCGTTCAACTGCTCGTGCTATCGCCCTAACCGCATGAAAAAACAACCTGTTCTTCACCTTCAGCCTGCCAGACCCCCATCCCGCCTGTGGCGCTGTCAGCGCAGCCACAACCGGTGCCAAACTGGCTACAACAACTGACCGTACGCGCCTCTCCGCCAACCGACATCGTGCACGCACACCGATACACCCACCCCCGCTCGGCCGCCCCTGCCCATCGAACCGCAACGGTTCGCATTCGAAGCGGCCGGTGGGCACAGCGCTGATCGGTTACGGCTACCCTATGCGGCTGTTTCCTGCTGAAGCGGCCCTGAACCCCCGCCCGTCGAGACCGAAAACCTGGCCTTTCTGTGCCCGACGTTCAATCTGCCGGCCGGTTGAAGTACGCGCCGGAGGCCGGATCAAAAACGAACGTGCAGCCTGTATAAGATATGGCTGCACGTTCGTTTCTAAATATTTGTGCACAAGAGCAACGCGTTACGGCTGGCACCTTGCCCCGGCAGTCTTGCGGCGGCCTTCCACCGGATCGGGATGCACCGCCTCGCGGCGCGCAAACAAGGCAGCGATCCTGGCGAGGATGGGCTTACGCTTCCCGGCAGGCGCCTGGGGTTTCGCCAGGTAATTGACATAGTGCGCGGGGTGGTGGCCTTTGCGTTGCTCGGCCTCGAGTTCCAGCCTTCTTTCCCACTCGACGATGTTGTTGATCATGTGATGCATAGTTTACCTCCGAATTCTTGCAACCGGTTGCAGGTCCGGGCAAAAAAAAGATGCCGGGATGGCAACCTTAAGCCGATTGGCGTACGATCAATTCCACGGGCATGGTCACATTGGTGATCACGCCGGTCTGGATGTATTGAATCAGGTTCTGAGCGAGCAGTCTGCCGGCCAGGGGGATGTTTTGCCGTATGGTGGTCAACGGCAAGTTGTTGTAGCTGGCAATCGAAAGATCGTCATAACCGATGACGGCAATATCTTCAGGGACACGTTTACCGCGCTGTTGGATGACGTTGATGGCGCCGATAGCCATCAAATCGCTGTTCACGAAAACCGCATCCAGGTCCGGCGATTGTTCCAGCAGGCGCTGCATGGCCGTAACACCGGAGGCGTGCGAGAAATCGCCGTAGGTAAGCATGGCAGGGTCAACGCTGTGCCCGGCGGCTTGCAGGGCGGTTTCGTAGCCTTTGAAACGCTGTTGGACTTCGATCTCTTCTTCCGGACCGCCGATGAAGGCAATTTTCTGCCGCCCAGCCCGGAGCAGGTGTTCGGCAGCCAGGCGACCGCCGGTCAAATTATCGCTGCTGACCGAACAACAGGGACAACGCGGCGGCGGATTGCCCCAAGCGATAAAGGGCGCGCCCATCTCGGCGAGCGCCTTGATGTGAAATTGCTTGCGGCTGGAGGTCATCAAGACGAAACCATCCACACGCCCGCTGTCGAGGTACTGGTGCGCCCAGCCGGTATCGCGCGGGTTGACGTGAACGACCAGGAAATCGTAGCCGAGGGCATGCAACCCACCTGCCATCCCACCCATGATCTCCAGGCCAAACAGGTCCTCCACCGAAAAACACTCGTGATAAGCGTGGGTGACATACGCCACCGTGCGGGTCTGCCGCATGCTGAGGTTGCGGGCCGGCGCGTTGATCTGGAAGTTGTGCTCGCGCGCAATGGCCTGGATGCGCGCCTTCGTCTCTTGATTGATCAGCGGGCTGTCATTCAAGGCGCGCGAAACCGTCGACTTGGAGACATTGGCCAGCCGGGCAATGTCGTTGATGGTCTGGACGGCCTTCTTACTCATTACACGCTCCTTTTTCTGCAACCGGTTGCATTATAGCACCTGCCCCCACCGCCGTCAAGACCGGCACGAAACCCGCTACACCCGTACATTACGGAAAACCACCCGGCACAGGCCGATCGGAAACCACGTACAAATAACCGCCCCCACAACCTGGCAGCACTTTGCGGGCGATCGTCCCCATCCCACAGCCCGCCACGAAGCGATGCGTCGGCCGGATGGAGACGAAAGGCTGGTCGATCCACACGCCGGCAAACGCCCTGCGAAGGAAGCCGGCCCAAGTCATGTGGACGGCGCCCGCGTCGACTTGCGTTCGATAATAGAAACGGGCAAGACGATCTCCCGCGGTTCTTCGGCCGGTTCGGACAGCCGCTCGATCAGGCGCCGGGCGGCGCGCTGCCCCAGTTCGTAGGCCGGCTGCGCCGCTACCGTCCAGAAAGGCTCGACGATCAAGTAAACGGGCAGATCGTCGAAACAGGCCATAGAAATGTCTTCAGGCACCGAGAATCCCGCTTCGCGCACGGCCTTTAAAGCGCCGACAGCGATGAAATTGTTTCCGGCAAACACGGCCGTCGGCAACCTGTCCGGCCGGGCCGCAAGTAAGGCTTGCATCATTTCATATCCACCCGCAAGCGTAAACTCACCCCGGTGGATCAGGCTTTCGTCGACGTTCAAGCCGGCCTCGAGCAAGGCCCGGCGGTACCCGGCCACGCGTTCGTCAGCAGAAGAAATGCCCGCCGGACCACCCAGGGTGGCAATTTCACGATGCCCCAAAGAAACGAGCAAGTTTACCAATTGGTAAGCACCTTCTTCCGAATCGCCGCGAACCACGTCGGCTTTCACCCTGGGCAGGGAACGATCAAGCAAAACCAGGGGGACCCTTTGGTTTTGCAGGTATTCGATCGAACGAGAATCGCTGCTGGCCGGTACCAACAACACCCCATCAACCTGCTTCTGAATCAAGGCTTGAAGATAACCGGTTTGCTTGGCTTCTGACTCGTCGGTGTTGCACAGGATGACGTTGAAGCCAGCCTCACTGGCAACGTCTTCGACGCCACGCGCCACGGTCGTCCAAAACGGGTTGGTGATATCGCTCAACACGAGGGCCAGCGTGTGAGTCTGCTTGGAACGCAAGCTGCGCGCCAGTGCGTTGGGGGTATAACCCAACTGCTCGGCAGCCTGCCGGACCCGGCGGCGGACGCCTTCGCTGGCATAACCGGAGTTATTGATCACGCGCGAGGCGGTTATGGGGGCCACACCGGCCAGTTTGGCAACATCACGGATCGTGGGCATACACTGAAGGCTCCTTTACGACCGTAAAGTTAACACGATTATAAGAAAAAAGCAATCCCTTTCACCGCCACGGCAAAAGAACCGGCGCCGGAGGAAGCAAGCGTCTTGCCCGCTCTCCCAGGCAGGGCAGCCACCCCGGCCAAGAAGCCAGCAAGAAGCCAGATCGCTCCGGCGCGGCATCGGTTATTTGCAAAACTTTAAAGCACTGGGAGGGCATCCTCTCCCGATGCCCTCCCAGCTCACCCAGGAGTATGTACGAAGGGTGTAATGAAAGCCAGGCACACAGCCAAAGCTTACATTATTTCATTCCATGGTACCACAAAAATTTGCCGGTGGTACCAATTTCTTACGCAGCCCTTTCGCAGCAGCGTTTGCAGGGCACGGTCGTGCCCATCAGGGCACGAGGGTGCAGGGGGTACCGTTCAGCATAAAGCCGGCCGGCGTAAGATTGGCACCGGTATGCGTGGCCTGGAAACCGAAGGAGACGCTGCCGCCGTTGGCAGCAATGGTGCCGTTCCAGTGCGAGGCCGGGTTGCTGGCCGTTACGTTGGCACCGCTCTGCGTCACGGTGGCATTCCAGGCGCTGGTGGTTTGCTGGCCGTTGGCAAAGGTCCACGCCAGAGTCCAGCCCTGGATGGCCGCTGCGCCGTTGTTGGTAAGCTTCACGTCGGCTGTGAAACCGCTGTTCCACTGGTTAACGGTGTACTTGACCTGGCAGCCGGATGCAGCCGGTGTGGTGGCCGTAGCGGTGGGTGTGACGGGGGTTGCACCGGTAGCGGTCGCGGTTGGCGTAAAGGTCGGGGGGACACCGGTGGCCGTGCGGGTGGGCGTCGCCGTGGGGGGAAGCGGCGTCGGGGTGTTGGTGGGCGTATTCGTCACACCACTGCCGCCGCAAACCACGCCGTTCAAGGTGAAGCTGGCCGGTTCTTCGTTGGCGCCACTAACCGTGGCCTGGAAGCCAAAGCTGACCGAGCCGTTCGCCGGGATTCCGGCGTTGTAGCCGGCATCGCTGGCGGCGACGTTTTGCCCGGTTTGCACGGCCTGGGCACTCCAGATATTGGTGATGGCCTGGTTGCCGGGGAAGGCCCACCCAAGGGTCCAGCCGTTGATGGCGCTACCGTGGTTTTGAATGGTTACGTTGGCTGTAAAGCCGCTGCCCCATGAGTTGGCGATCACGTAGGTCACCGCGCAACTGCCCGGCGTCACCGGCGTGGTGGGCGTCGAGGTGAGTGTGTTGGTGCGGGTGGCCGTATGCGTTGGGGTGACACCGGTCGGGGTACGGGTGGAGGTGGCGGAGGGTGTAACGCCGGTAGGCGTGCGGGTGGCAGTGGCCGTAAAGGTGGCAGTAATCCCGGTAGCCGTGCGAGTAGGTGTGGCCGTGGGCGGCTGCGGGCCGGCAATATCGCCGTAGAGAATGCCAAAGCCGTTGGAGGCCAGGTAGACGCGCCCGTAAATGCGTGGGTCGCCGGTGATCGTTTTGCCTACCCAACCAAACTGGTGTTGGGCATCGTTGATCATCACCCAACTGGCGCCGGCATCGTCCGAGCGATAAACACCCTTGACGCCATCGACCGTCCCGAAGATGTAGATCGCCATGTAGCTCTGGCCCGGCGCGGCCATACCAAAACCGACGGCCTCGGCAAAGGTTATGTTGGCCGGAAGGACTCTGGTGAACGAAGCGCCGCTATCGGTCGAGTGATACAGGCCGGCGGCGGCAACGGGAGCGCCGTTCTCGGTAGTGCTGATCGCCAACCAGATATCGCCTTCGCGGCCCGGCACGGCCTTCATTTTCCCGGAGGAAGTCAGGCCGGTGACGGTGGCCGTAAAGCTGGCGCCCTTGTTGCTGCTGACATAAAAGGAACCGTCCGAGAAAGCATAGAACTTACTGGGGTTGACCCGGTCGGAAGCGACGAAGGCGCCCGAGGGAACGCCCGTGCTGGCACTCCACGAGTTGCCGTTATCGGTCGAGCGGCTGACGGCCGCGCCGTCCGGCGCCCAAACCACAGCACTGGCATCGGCCGCCGCCGCCACCGAGCCACCACCGGTCACGCCGCCGGGTTCGTTGTTGGCCTGGAACCAGCTCACACCGCCATCGTAGCTGAAGCCGGCGCGATTGACACTGGGATTGTCTGTCTTGTTGATGTTCCCGACGCGTACCACAAAGGTCGGGCTGAGCTCGGCGTAGTCGATGCCGGTGTTGCTGCCGAGATTGGGTTGGGTAAACATGATGGCGGGCGAGGTGGTCAGGTCGGTGTGGCGGAAGCCACCGATATCGCCCAGGGCGGTCAGCAGGTTCGCGCTGCCGCTCGGCGGGCTGATCAGCCCCAGGACGGCCGTTTCTTCAACGCCCATCGCCATCGAAGCAATGTTGACAGTGCCGCCGGAATCCCAGGCGGTGAGATTCTCGGTACCGTAGATCGTGGCGCCGGTGCCGTACATCATGCGATCGGAATTGAAGGGATCGATTTCCAGGTCACCGATCATCCAGCCCAGTTTGACGGCCGGAACGGGCTCGGCGGGGCTGGTGTTGCCAAAATTCAGCCAGGGGGCATTCGTCACGCTGATACTGTAACGCAGCGTGCGGGAAGGATAGCCGTTCCAATCCCAGATGCGCGACCAGGTCGCGCCGCCGTCGGTGCTGCGGAACAGGATCGCGTCGGGCCACCAGGAGTTGAGCGTGGCGACCATTACCGTACCCGGGTTTTGGGTATCCACCGCCAGGCCGCCGTAGCCGTAGTAATCGTCGCAAGTAGTCGGCGGTACGGGCGCGATCTGCGTCCATGCGCCGGTGGCCGTGTCGAGCTTCCAGACGTCACCGGTTTGGCCGTCGTAGGGACCGAGGCCGTCGCTGTAGGTCACGTAGAGGAAGCCGGTCGAGGACAGGACGCCGTGGTGGGGGATCAGGCCTTTGCCGGCGCGGATGCCTGCGGAGCAGTCACCCGTACCCGACGTCCAGGTGGCGCCGTTGGTACAGGTGACGGTGCTGCCGCTGAGCGAGCAGGTCATCTGCCCGGGCACGGCAGCCCAGGTGGCGCCGCCATCGGTCGTGCGGTAGATGTTCGTGCCGGTGGGATCGGCCACGCCGACGTAAACGGTTTGCGTGGCGCTGCCGCTGCTGCCGGTGCGCGGGTCGAAGGTGATCCAGGCGATGCCCATGATGTCGCCCTGGTAGGCATCCCCGGGTACGGCTGCGTACTGGCCGGGGTCGGGGAAGCTGCTCACTTTGCTCCAGGAAACACCGTAGTCGGTGCTCTTCCACAGGCCGTTGCCGCTGCGCGCACCCAGGAACAGGATGTTATTTTTGTTGGGATCGATCACCAGGCGCTCCCCCATATTGCGGCCGGGCATGTTACCGCCGACCTTGAAGGGCAGGTCGGTGCGGGCAAAGCTGTTGCCCTGATCGACAGAACGCAGGATGGCCCCGTTCTGGCTCGTCCAATCGTTGGTATAGGTGCCCACCAGCAGGTACAAACGGTTGGGATCGACCGGGTCGGTGGCGAGGGCATCGACCCCCGTCAGGTTCCAGTCGTCGTGCGGGACCCAGGAAAGCAGTTGCGTCCAGGTCTTGCTGCCCTGGTTCCAACGGTAGGCGCCGCCCATGTCGGTGCGGGCATAGATCAGATTGGCTTGCCCGGTGTTGAAGATGATGCCAGGAATGTACCCCCCGCCCCCACCGGTAACGACGTTTTTCCAGGTGTAGGCCTGCACGGCGGCCTGCGCCGGCACGGCCAGCGAATGGTCGTAAAAGGCCAGTCCCAGTAAGCCGGCCATCAGACAGACGAGGCACAGGATCGCCATCCGCTTTTTGAGAGCATTCATCGTAAACCTCCAGAAAGATATGGTGAGAATTGGACCAGGGTGCGGCATGGAAGGTAGGAGCGAAAACATGGTACCCTTACCATGTTAGAGCGCGCGCCGGCCCAAAAAATACACGTTTTCGGGAATGAAGGCCAAGATCGCCCCAACGGCTTTACCGTGCAACCGGCGCTTTTCCGGCGAAAGCCCCGACTCCCATGGAGAAGATTAGAAATCGACCCCTGGACAGCGGTCACACACCATCCAGGGGTTTCAATTCGCTGCTTTGGAGGAGCAAACGAAACTGACGGGAGCAAGAAGCTAACGCAGGATGATGGGCAGGTAACGATCGTATGCGTTGGGTGCCGGCTGCGTCGGCGTGGGTGTGACGGTGGGTGTGACGGTCGGCGTCGGCGTCGCTTCGACATAGGGGTCGCCATAGATAATGCCGCGTCCGTTGGTGCTGAGGTAAACGCGCCCGTAGAGGCGCGGGTCGCCGGTGATGGATGCGCCCGTCCAGGCATACTGGTGCCGGTCGTCGTTGATACGCACCCAGGTCGCGCCGGCGTCGTCGGATCGGTAAATGCCGCGCACGCCATCGACCTGGGCACTGATGTAGATGGCCAGGTAGGTTTCGCCGGGGGCGGGTGCGCCGAAGCCGACTGCGTCCGCCTCTTCGACGTTGGCCAGCCGGGCGAAGCTTTCGCCGCCGTCAGTGGAATGCCACAGGCCGTAGACGGTGTCTTCGTTGCCACCGGCCAGCCAGACGTCACCTTCGATGCCCGGAACGGCTTTGAAATTCACCGACGCCGTCACCGGCCAACCGGCATGGATCGTTTCGCTGAAGGTCGCGCCGCCATCCACGCTGCGGTAGAAATTGCCGCTGTGGTAAGCATAGAAAACGGCCGGATCGACGCGGTCAGATTCGACGACGGCCGAAGCCGAAATGCCGGCGCTGGCCGACCAGTTGTCGCCGAAATCGGTCGAGTAGGACACGGTCACGCCGTTGCCCGGCGCCCAGACGATGCTGCCGCCGTCGGCTGCGACCGCCACGTTGCCGCCGTTCTGGATGCCCGCCGGCTCTGCTGCGGCGGCTGCCCAGGTCAGGCCGCCATCGAGGGAGTACCCGAGGTTGATCAGTTCCGCCGGGGTGTTCCCGCCGTTGCCGACACGCACAAGGACGTTCGGTGCCAGTTCTGCGTAATCGAGGCCGGTACCGGAACTGAATGCCGGGGTGGTGATCATGACGTTGGGAACGATGTCGAGATCGTCGTGAACGAAGCCGCCCAGGTCGCCGAGGGCGCTGATCAGGTGTGCGGTGCCGGTCGGTGGGCTGATCAGGTCGAGCACGGCGGTTTCTTCGAGGCCCTGCGCTTTGACGGTAATGGTGATCGGTTGGTCGGAATCCCAGTCGGTCAGGTTGTCGCTGCCGTAAATGGTTGCGCCGGTCACGTACATCATGCGATCCGAATTAAAGGGATCGATTTCCAGGTCGCCGATCATCCAGCCCAACTTGGGGGCCGTTTCGGGCAGCGGATCTTCGGTGCGGCCCCAGTCCAGCCAGGGCGCGCCGGAAATATCCTGCACGTAGAAATTGGTGCGCGGCGGCGGCCAGCCGTCAGCGGACCAGTCGATTTCGAAGATCCACTTCCAGGTCGCGCCGCCATCGGTGCTACGGAAGATTAAATCGTCCGGCCACCACGATTCCTGGCTCGAAACCATCACCACGTCGGGGTCGGCCGCATCCACAGCCAGCCCGCCGAAGCCAAAGCTCCAGCCCCAACTGGGCTTGGGATAGTCGGTGGGCGTGATGTCGGTCCAGACGCCGCTGTTGGTGTCGTACTTCCACACGGCGCCGGCACCGCCCTGGTAGGGGCCACAGTTGTCGCTGTAGGTGATGTACAGGACGCCATTGGAGGCCAACACGCCGTGGTAGGGCAGGTAACCCTGCTGCGGCTGGCCGGGGATCGGCTCCCAGGTGAGGCCGCCGTCGGTGCTGCGGTAGGTGGCGGTGAGGGTATCGGCCACGCCGACGTAAATATCCTGCGAGGCGCTGCCGGGCGCGCCGCTGTTGGGATCGAAAAGCACCCAGACAACGCCGATCAGGTCGCCTTCATAGTCACCCGTGCCCGGGGCATAGTTGCCGACGGCGGTAAAAGTGGTCACCTGGGTCCAGGTGACGCCGTAACTATGGCTCACCCACAGGCCGTTGCCGCTGCGCGTGCCCAGGTAGAGAATGCTGTTATCGTTGGGGTCGATCGCCAGGCGCTCGCCCATGGCGCGCCCGGGCATGTTGCCGCCGGCGTGGAAGGGCAGATCGGTCCGCGCCCAGGTTGCGCCGCGGTCGCTAGAGCGCAAGATGGCCGCCCGGGTGTTGTCCCAATCGTTGGTGTAGGTGTCGGCAAGGACGTACACCCGGTCCGGGTCGACGGGGTCGGTTGCCAGGCTGTCGATGCCGGTCAGGCCCCATTCATCCCAGCCGATCCAGTCGAGCAGGGGAATCCAACGCTGGGTGGCCGTATCCAGGCGGTAGGCACCGCCGATGTCGGTGCGGGCATAGACGAGGCCTTCTTCGGATGGGTTGAAAATAATTCCCGGCACGAAGCCGCCGCCAACGATTTCGACGTTCTGCCAGGTGTAAGGCTGTTCTTCCGCGGCGCGGGCCGTCATGGGCCGGGCCGCCCGGTTCAACACGGCCATCAGCGCCAACAAGAGGCAGGCCGCGGCAGCCAGGGTGAACAGGATGCCAGTTTTACGGATCTTGGTCATGGGTATCACGCTCCTTTTCGTTTCCAAACCAGGTGAGAAGGGAAAGTGGGGCGTTTGAGGCAAGCGGTAACCTGGTTGCCCGGCTTACCTCAAACACCGCATGCCCACTTTACTGAGAAAGCACTGTGCCCCGGCACAGCGTACCGGAGCACAGTTGATGTTTCAAACAGCTTACTGGCGCAGGAACCACTGTTCGGGGTAAAGGATCTTCTGAACGCCTTCAATCCAGCCATCGTACCAGGTATCGGGAATGCCGCCCATGCGTTCGTGGAAGACGTAGTACATGGGTGCATTGCGGGCGATGCCGATCACGTAGAAGTTGTCCATCGCATCCTGAATAACCGCTCTCATCTTTTCGATTTGCAGTTCTTCCGTGGGTTGCAGCAAGACTTCTTCGTATTTGGCGCGCGCGTCCTTGGCCCACTGCGGAGGTTCGACCTGCACTTCGCCGTTCTGGGCGTTGGTTTTCCAATAGCCCCAGCCGTTGCCGAACATACCGAAGTATTCCATCGGGACGTAATAGCGCGGGTCGAGGATGGGGGTGATGCCTGCGCCGCCTTCACCGGTGAAGATGACGGCTTCGATAGTGTTCTGCTTCTTGTTCTCATCGAACTGCGGTCCAGGCATCGAGTTGAGCAGGACTTTGACGCCCACTTCTTTCCAGTAGCCGATCAGCAGTTCGACAATCTGGACGTAGGTGGTGCCGTACGAAAGATCGTTCTGGACGGTGAAGATGATTTCGAAGGGTTCACCTGCGGAGTCCAGGCGGTAGCCTTCGGCATTCTTCTCCGGCAAGACCTTGTCGAGGTATTCATTGGCCTTGTCGACGTCGTACTCGACATACTGCGTGTCCATGCCCTCGATGTAAAGCGGGGAGTCGGCAAGCGGCGCCTGCTGGGCCGGGGTCCCCTGGCCGTTGAAGACGATTTCGATGATCTCCTGGCGGTTGATGGCATAAGACATGCCGATACGGAAGTTCTTGTCGGCAAACACGGCGGCCTTGATTGGGTCGGCAAGCGTCTGGTTGAACTGAATGGTGTTGACGTTGGCGCCGTCCGACTGTGGGTACTTGATCTGAAGCGGTTTGCCTTCGTCCATGGCTTCGTGATAGATCACGCGATTTTCGGTGCCGGGGTCCTTGACGAAGTCCAGTTCACCGCTCAGCATGGCCAGCGTGCGGCTTTCCGCATCCTGGAAGGCGAAACCGAGGATGGTGTCGATGTAGGGGAGCTGGTTCCCCTGCTCGTCCACTTTCCAGTAGTACGGATTGCGGGCCAGCTTGATCTCGGTGCCCGTGCCCAACGGCTGGGTGGTGATCCAGGGGTAGAGCGAGGGCAGTTCCGTGTTCTCGTACCAGCGGAGGGGATTACCCCAGGTGTCCGGCCCCACCTTGAAGAACAAGGCGACCCAGTCCTCCACGTTACCGTCTTCGGCGACGAGCGTATCGACATCGGGATTGTAATCTTTATGGAATTGTTCCAGGTAGTGGCGCGGGTACATGGCGAAGGCGCGCCCGTTCCACTGGGCCAGCGTGTACAGGAAGGTGCCGTAAGGCTTGGAGAAGGTCAGTTTGAAGGTGTAATCGTCGAGCTTCTCGAATATCATGTCGTCGGCCATCTCGCTGGAGACCCAATCGGCCGAAGGGCCGGCCGGGTAGAGCGATTCGTTGTACATCACATCTTCGATATAGAAGGCGATGTCATTGGCGGTAAAGTCGACGCCGTCCGACCACTTGATGCCTTTGCGCAAGTAGAAAGTGTATTCTGTTGCGTCCTGGCTGACGTCGATGCTCTCGGCCAGGTTGGGTTCCACGCCACTAAAATCGGCTTTCCAGCTCACCAGGTGTTCCCAGGCAGCCACGAACAACATAGCGCCCCATTCCGGGCTGTTGCCGACAAAACCGATGCGCATCTCGCCGCCGTAGACGCCTTGCTCATCGGTCAGGCCTTTGATAACGCGCGGGTTTTCCGGCAGGCGTTCATCGACGGCAGGCAGTTCAGCGGAGGCCACCTGGGCGTCCAGGAAAGGAGACTGGTTGTACTGCGCCGCTTCGGGGGCGCTGGTTTCCGTAGCTTCGGGCGCCTGCGTGGCTTCCACTTCGGCCGTTTCGGCCGCCTTGGTGGCTTCCGCCGTGTCGGTCGCCTGGGGGGCTTCGCTCGCCTGGGGCGCAGCCGTGGCTTCGGCCGGTGCGGTCGGCTCGATGGCGGGCGTGCTGCTGGCGCAGGCAGCCAAGAGCATGCTGGCGATCAGCAACAAATTGACGAGGACAAATCGTTTGGACATTTCATTCTCCTTGGGTAATGCCTGGCTCATCCCTTGTGACCGGTGGTTGCAGGGAACGTGAGCCAGGTGGGATAAGGCACATTTCGTTGCCAGAACAGTAACTTGCCATCTTCTTAAGCGGCACCTCCTTCGGTAACAGCCGACACCGTTATGGTATCGTTACCATTACAAAAAAAAAAGCTCTCCTTCCTACTGTTTGAGAAGATGCGTCTGTGAAAAGGGAGAACCAAAACGGCGTTATCTCGAAACGTTTCGACGAAACGCTTCGATTGTAAGCGAAAAAAATCAAGCTGTAAAGAGAGATTCTGGCTTACCCCGGCAGCATACGCCCCAGGGCGATCCCCCCCAAAACTGCAAGCCCCCCAAGCAGGCTGCTGCCCAGCAAATACAGGCCACCGAGTGCATACCGGCCGTTCAAGATTAACGCCACGCCTTCATAAGCGTAGGAAGAAAATGTGGTGTAGGAACCCAAAAAACCGACCACCAGCAACGCCCGCAAGCGCGGTTCGACGGCAAAGCGCTCGACCGCCACTTCCATCAGCAGGCCAATCACCAGGCTGCCGGTCAGGTTGATCAGCAAGGTGCCGTAAGGAAAAGCCGTTCCAAACTGCCTGGCCGCCCAATTCCCCAACCAGTAACGGCAGTTTGCGCCGATCACGGCGCCCAAAGAAATCCAGAAAAAGGTTTGCATGGTGACCTGAAAGCGGGCCGGATTGTACCACGCACAAACAGGATTTGTGCTACACTTCGCCGCATGCGAAATCCCCACTATCCCAATTTGCGCTTCAATTTCACCGTCAATGTGCTCGACGGCGCCTTTTTTGGCCTGGGCATCGGCTTTGCTTCTTTCGGTACAATCCTCCCTTTGTTCATGAGCCAGTTCACCACGTCGGCCACGTTGATCGGCCTGATTCCGGCCATTCACGTGGCCGGGATACAGTTTCCTTCCATGTTGATGGTCGGGCTGATGTCGCGCCAAAAGCGCTTCAAGCCGTGGGTTTTGCTGTTTTCTTTCAACGAGCGTTCGCCTTTTCTCTTTCTCGCGCTGGTGGCGTGGTTCATGTCCGATCTGAGCCCGGCCGCCGGCGCGGCGCTGATCGTGCTGCTGTTGATCGTGCAGGGGCTAAGCGGTGGGCTTGGCCTGGTGGCCTGGCAGAGTATGCTGATCAAGGTCCTGCCGCCCAACCTGCGCGGCACGTTCTTCGGCGTCCAGGCCGCAGGGTTCAACATCCTGGCCGCGATCAGCGCCGTGATTGCGGGCGTGTGGCTGGACCGCTACGGGACGCGCACGGGGTTTGCGATGTGTTTTTTTGCCGCCTTCGTTTCCCTGATGCTCTCCTATCTCATGGTCGCTTTAACGCGCGAGCCTGACGAGTTCCCCCCGGAGGAAGAAACGCCGCCGCCGCAAGGTATCGTTCAGATCAGCATGCGGGAAATCTTGCGGCGCGATGTCAACTTCCGCTGGTTCCTTGCCGTGCGCATGTTGGCGCAGTTTGCCATGATGGGGTCCGCCTTCTACATGGTGTACGTGGTGATGGATTACGGGGTCAGCAAGACCATTGCCGGCGTCTTGACCAGCGCCGGCATGATCGCCGGCATCGTCGCCAACCCGGTGATGGGTTGGGTAGGTGACCGCTGGGGGCACTACCGTGTGCTGGGCGCCGGCTTTTTGGCCGCCCTGTTCAGCGCGTTGACGGCATGGCTGGCGCCCGGCGCGGGCTGGTTTTACCTGGTAATCGTGCTGGCCAGCGTCGCCAACGTGGCCGTCTGGACGATCGCCATCGCCATGACGCTGCAATTCGGCCGGCCGGCAGAGCGCCAGGCCTACATCGGGCTGTCGAACACCCTGATTGCCCCGGCCACCATCCTGGCGCCGGTGATCGGCGGCTGGCTGGCCGACCGCTCCGGCTATCCGCTGACCTTTTTGGTGTCGGTACTCTTTGGGGTGATCACGGCTGCTTTCTTCTTCATCAAGCTGCGCGATCCGCGGCCGGTCGCCCCAAAAGCGCCCGTGGCACAGCCGGCCCTGCCCGTGACCACAGAATCAAGGCCAGAAGAAGAACCCCTTCAGCCTGCTGCCGGAGAAACTGTGGACTCGAGGCCGTAACGCCTGCGGTGGCCGGCAAAGAGGGGAGTATCCTGCAAAAAAAGACCGCCAAAAGCCTCGACTGCGGCACACCAAGCAGCCCTACGCTGCCAAATCTCGCACCGCGAAACGGTCCCCGGCCCGCCAGGAGCGTCGCCGCGGCCCCCTTACGGGTTGTTTACGCCGCCTGCCGGGCAGATTTCGCCCGGCGGGCAGTTCGTCGGCTGCGGCGTGGGGGACGGCGTCGGCGTGGGCAGGGGGATTTCGACGCCGAGCACTTCCCAATAGCCTTCGTAGGCCGCACCGTAGGCTGCCGCGTAGCTGTGGTTGAAGTGCATCACCGCCAGCGCCAGGGTCGCATTGGAATCATCGCGCAGGATGATGTCGAAATCGACGACGCAGCGATCGTCGATTTCGAAGCTCTCGTCGTCGGCAAAGTACAGGAAGTCGTTCAAGCCGTCCCCCCGGTCCATCCATTTCCCGCTGTCACAGCCGAAGTAGTCGCCCGTCCACACCCGCAGGGCCAACCGGCCGATGCCGGGGCCGACCCAGTAGTGAAACTGGAACGTATAGCGGGCGTGCAAAATCCCGTTTCCACCTCCATGTCAAAAACATATTCCGGGTTATCGGTCTGGGCGCTTTGCCAGCGAAGGGTTTGATCGGTGATGTTTTCGACGCTGGCCGTAATCGTTACTTCATCGCCAACTTCATATTGAAATTTTGGCGACGAGAGCG
>JBMOLU010000049.1:0-62206 GCA_049325275.1 Chloroflexota bacterium | reverse complement strand
AATAATCATCTCCTCCTCCATTACCTTCAGTTTGTTGCCTGAATGGTAACGGAAACTTTTATGACCGCGCCCCTTTTCAATTATCAAAGTTCCACTGATCGCGCCCGTTTTAGTTTATCAAAAACAAGTTGATGAACTAGATGGGGTATGGTCTTGTGCACAAGAATGTAAGCGATATAACAAAAAACAGCCCAAGACTGTTACCCGTTCAACAAATCAGCTTCTTACCTGGCAAGATTTGACTGCGATGGGAATTCCCCAGGGACCTGAAATAGGACGACTTATAAGTATGATCGGGACCGGACAAAAGGCTGGCAAAATTACTACCCGAGAACAAGCGGAAGCATTTGTGAATGAGAATAGAAGTCAAAAAGATGGCCAGTTATAGAAGTGCAGTTGAAGTGGTAGCTATCAACCACGTGCCAAAATGGTGAAATTTTGGTTAACATTGTTTGACTCCCTAGCAAGACAGATAGACCCAACATGACTCGGGTTAGATTTTGAGCAGAACTTAATTTGATCATCAGCGAAAGGAATTGCGATGTCTACATTTTGGGTATCCACTGAACAAAAGTATCAAGGAATTGGAGAAATTCGGATGGGAGATCGGTTTTTGGCAAAAGTCAAATATGATTTAGATGAGGATCAGCAATACATGCAGATTGAGGAATTGGGCGCTCAGCCACCGGCACAGCCTACAGGTACTAAACGGTTGAAGGGCACAATCGATGTTATTGAAGGTGAGGATAATCTTACGAAGTATAGTAGTAGATCGGTCACGCTGTGTTTAGCCACAAATAGCTCGGAGCCAATCGTTATTATATCTAGGTTGAGTTCGTCACTGTATGAAGTAAGCCAATAGCTAGTACCACAACTGGATAAAGTTGTAGGGCAAGATAGTGGTTCGTAGGCTTGATTTGCCCTACGATTTCAGAAAGTTTAGGTACTAGTATATTGGCCATTCAGTAGCTGTTTAAAAGCTCCCTCCCATCTCCCTCAATGATCCTTGTTTCCTGTCGGTTACGCAGCGCAAACAATCCGGCTGCGTAAGGGGGCTAGGCCTCCCGTTCGCACCGCCGGGCGGGTAGGGTATCTGGTGGGACTGCTTCTCGCCACGTTAGCAAAGAACGTATCTTGTCACTTGATAGGCTGTTTATAAAGAAAAACGGCTATTTTAGCCGCCAATAACCTATCTTGTCATAAGATGTCTTGTCACAAGATAGGATACCACAACAAAAAACGCCCGTCAAGAAGTTTGAAGGGCGTTTTAGTCGTTATTTTCTTCGTTTCCCCGTCTGGGGTCAAATTTGTTCAAACCGGATGTTTTCTCTTGATATGCTTTAACCGATGGCCGATACACAAGCCAGGTTTTTCCGCTGATTTTTTCCCCTTGCAAATCGCCTTCGCGGAGCATACGCCGTACATGATCAATGTGAAAGCCCAAGATTTGGGCTGCATCTTCAGTAGTCATGTAATCAGCCAGGTCAGGCATGCTGGAACTTTCTCCCAGGGTGGGCAGTTCAGGAGTGGTACATTCGAACCGGTAAAACGCACGGGCCGTGGAAGATGCCATCGTTTCAACTCCATTTAACGACTAACACCTTGCACGGCCACGGAAACGATAAGGTGCCCCCAAGGGGACTCGAACCCCTGTTTGAGCCTTGAGAGGGCTCCGTCCTGGGCCCCTAGACGATGGGGGCGGGCAACCAGTTAAGCGGGCCACATTCTACCATGTGCTTTGCCGGCCGTCAACAGATTTTTTCCATTTGAACGGGCAATTTCCTTGCGATTCATGAATGCCACGCGCAAGCCGCCCGTACAGAAAATGTTGCCCCGGTGTGTTGGCTTCCGCTGCGCGGTATAATTAAGATAATTTGACTATCTTTTTTTGGAGACATTCCATGAACTCGATACCCTCTTGGCCTTTGAAACACATCCGCCTGGCGGTTGCTTCGGGCCTGTTTCTCATTTCGTTTTGGTTTATTTCATACACTGCCTGGGCCGCACCCGTGGCCCAGGGTGTGGATACGCCTACTCACACTTCCACACTCACGGTTACGCCATCTGTTACACCTACAGCCACCGTCACGTTTACCCCATCTGCAACCCCCACGATCACTCCTACCCCCCGCCACGACTTTTTGCCCATCATTATTAAAGACCGCCTAAGCCCGACGCCAACCGGTACCGTTCCCACCCCCACAGCCACGGGGACGATCTGGCCGAGCGTGACCGTGGTTGCATCCGTCAGCCCGAACGAGGCACGCATCAACCAAGGTTTTACCTTTACCGTCAAGATCACCAACCCGGGTAAGGCGCCGGCTCGTAACGCCGTGCTCAGCGATTCCTTTCCCACATCGATAGAAGTGACGAGCAATAGTAAAACGACCCAAGGAACGATGAACCGGCAGCAAAACTCGCTCACCGTTTCCATTGGGGATATCATGCCGAACGCAATCGTTACCGTGACGATCGTGGTCAATGTCGACAGCGTTGCCCAGAACACACAAAACCTGGTCAATACCATTACCCTCACCCACGATAACCCCACGACCACACGCCAGACGAACGTTAGCTACCGTGTCATCGGCTCCGGTTTGCCGGGTACTGGTTTCGGCCCGCCCGAGGGTGTGCTGCTGTTGGATATCGAACCCGAGCAGCAGCCGATGGCGGTAGACTGGTCGCTGTTGTTTTTGGCCGGCGCACTTGGCCTGGTGGGTATCTTTATGGTTTGGTATGGCCTGTGGCTGCGCGAGCAACAACCCGAAGGAAGCGGGCGTTATTTGACGCTCGGCGGTGTAATTGTGTGTGCCGGGTTGGTCGCCGGTGTTGCCGGCAGCGGTTGGTTTGCCCCACAGGTTACCGCACCGTCCGTACACTATGCGCCCACCCGCACACCTGTCACGGTGGCCGGATATGCCATTGCCCCCGCCAACCCCACGGAAGATAACACAATCTACGAGTTCAATGCGCCAACCGAAGCCAGCGAACTGCCCGATTTTTCCATCCCATCGCCCACCACGCCTGCGGGAACCGCACACGAAGACACGGTGGATACGAGCGCCGTCGTGCGCCTGGCAATCCCGTCGCTCAGCCTGGATGCCGTGGTCAAGTATGTGCCTTTCAACGGTGAGACTTGGTTGATCTCGGGCCTCAAGCAGGAAATCGCCTGGCTGGGCGATACTTCCTGGCCCGGCCTGGGCGGGAACACGGTGCTGGCCGGGCATGTGACTTTGCCTGGCTTGGAAGGAGGCCCTTTCCGCTACCTCGACCAGCTTGCCGTCGGAGAGCGCGTGCAGGTGTACACCCGCAAGAACCTGTACACGTACGAGGTGCGTGAGCACCTCGTGGTCGAAGAAGGCGATTTGTGGGTCACAGATCCAACCGATGACGCCCAAATCACCCTGATCACCTGCACCGATTGGAACGACGACGCCAGGTTATATTTGAAACGCCTGATCGTTTTTGCAAACCTGGTGGATACGGCTTCGCTGGACATGACCCGGCTGGAACCATAACGATAGATGGCTGCCGAACCCCGCCGTTCTCTACCGGCTTACCGGATTCCTTCTTCCCATACCCATTCGCCCCCGATCATCGTTCCGCGGGGGCGGATGTCTTTGATCTCGTCTGGATGGCACGTAAACGGATCGATCTCAAGCACGAGCAGATCGGCCAGGTAACCGGTGGCCAGCTTCCCCAGGCGATCTTCTACACCGGCCGCATATGCTGCACCACTCGTGAAAGCGGCCAGTGCATCGCCGGGTGAGATACGTTGTTCGGGCCGCCAACCATCCGGCCCGGGTGCGCCATCCGCCCGCCGGCGGGTGACGGCTGCGTGTAGTCCCCACCATGGATTCGGTGATTCGACCGGAGCGTCGGAGCCGAAAGCCAGCCTGGTGCCGGCGTCGCACTGCGTTTTCCAGGCGTACGCCAGCCCGGCGCGCTCCCCCCAGTAACGATCGGCCATTTCCATATCCGAAGTGGCGTGAATCGGTTGCATCGAGGCGATGACGCCCAGCGCTGCCAGCCGGGTGGAGTCGTCGGGGTGAAGTAACTGCACGTGTTCGATGCGGTGGCGCAGGCCGGATGCGTTTGTGCAGGCCTTCAGTTGTTCGAGGGCGTTGAGCGCCTCGTGATTGGCGCGATCGCCGATAGCATGGATGGCCAGGGGAAACCCGTTTTCCGCAGCCAGGCGCCCGTGCTCGATAATTTCTTCGGCATCGAGCAGCAACATGCCGTACTGGTCCGGCTCACCCACGTAGGTCTGGAACACGGCCGCCGTGCGCGGGCCGAGTGCGCCATCGGCGAAGAGTTTGACAGTCCCCAGGCGCAGCCAGTCATCTCCGAAGCCGCTGCGCAGGCCCAGCGCCGCGGCGTGCGGCAAATCTTCGAACGGGATACTTTTGACGACGCGCAGCTTCAGCCGCCTGGCTGCGTGCAGCCACTGGAGCGCAGCGAAGCAGCTTGAGCGGTCGAAATCGTGTACGCCGGTGATTCCCAGTTGCCATAGAGACGGCAGGGCGTGTTCGATGGCGCCGGCCACTTTTGCCACGCCGGGCCCTGGAAGCGCCTCTGCGACAAGCTGCATGGCGCTTTCGAACAAAATACCGTTTGGACGCCCATCTACGTCGCGCCCGATTTGGCCTCCCGGTGGGTCGGGCATGTCGCTGCGAATACCGGCACGCTCCAATGCGGCACTATTGGTCCAGGCCGCATGCAGCGACTTTGCCGTCAGGTAAACGGGACGATCAGGCGCAACCTGATCCAGATCGGCACAGGTCGGAAAACGCCCCTCCCAGGCGTTCTGGTTCCACCCGTGGCCGAGAATCCACTCGCCGGCCGGAGTGCTGCGGGCACGTGCTGCTACACGTTGCAGGCATTCGGCCAGGCTGCCGGTCTCGCAGTCCACTTTTTGCAAGGCCAGGGCGTAGTGCTCGAGATGGATGTGGGCGTCGGTCAGGCCCGGGATCAGCACGCGCCCGTCCAGGTTGATCGTTTCGGCCGTTTCATCTAGCGCCAGCAGCGGCGTAAGTTCGTCAGCCACGGCAACGATCCGCCCATCGCGAACGGCCAGCGCCTTCGCAAGGGGGCGTTGTGCGTCCAACGTGTAAATGCGGGCATTGTGCAGGATCTGCATCCGTCAGAATTGAAGGTCTTTAATCTCAGGCTCGGCGAGCAGTTTCTGTACCAGGCGCTCGTGTTCGGAGGGCGTGCCGGAAAGCCGCCCGCTAAAATGCAGTTTGGAACCGGTTTTGGTTTGTTTGAATGTGTACAGGCGCATCCCGCTGTTTTTGAGCAGGGAGGTGATCGTTTCCGCATTTTCGGGCGTTGCGCGGCAGGAAATTTCGTACAGGCGTTCTTCGCGCAGGTTCTCGATCCAGCGTTCCAGGCGCGGGAACAACCACAGGACCACCAGGATCGACGAAGTCGCCAGGCCCGCCAACGCATACTGCCCCATTCCGATGCCCGTTCCCAACGCAGCGATCAACCAGATCGTCGCTGCTGTCGTGATGCCCTGGATGCGCCCTGCATCGCGCATGATCACCCCTGCGCCGATGAAGCCGACGCCGGTTACGATCTGGGCGGCTATACGCGCCGGGTCGCCGCGCTCGCTGATGCGGATGGAAAACATCGTGAAAAGCGTCGCTCCCAGGCAGATAAAAATCAGCGTACGGAAACCGGCGGCCTTGCTGTGAAATTCGCGCTCCGCACCGATCAGCCCCCCGACCAGGATGGCCATGAAAATTTTAAGAAAGTCTTCCGGATAAATCATTATCATCGTTATCGATAAGGCGCCCGTGCAGGTTTTTGCCAAACCGGCCAGGGTGGCTCCGAACCCGCAGGGTCCGGCCTTTACCCCAACAAAACCAGCAGTTCTTCCAGCCGCCCGATCTCGTATGCGATCGGCAGCCCGGCCGGGCGGGGGCTGGACAGAGGATTATACCAGCAGGCGTCTATGCCAAAACCGGCTGCGCCACGTATGTCCGATGAAAGGCTGTCCCCAATCATCAGCACTTCTGGTTTGCCGGGGTTTCCCAATCGCTCGAAGGCGGCGGCGAAAATTGCTGCGTCGGGCTTGGCGGCGCCGACTTCTTCGGAGATGATCAATTCGCTGATATAGGGTTGGATGGGCGAATGTGCCAGCCGTGAGCGCTGCACGTCTTTTAGCCCGTTTGTCAGGATGGCGAGATGATAGCGGGATGCCAGCGCCGCTATCGTTTCATCAGCCCCTTCGATCAATTCGGCGCAGTTCCCTAAATGAATCAAGTAATCGCGGCTGAAATCGGCGGCCGGAATCTGGACGGCAATGCTTTGCAGCAGTTGCCCGAAGCGTTCTCCATTGATTGCCTGCGCCCTGATGTGCCCCTGCTCGAGCAAGGCCCACAGCCCGGTGTTGATCTCGCGGTAAAGCGCCAGGTAGTCGGGTCGCCAGGGCAGGCCGTAGGCCTGAAAGGTTCGCTGCAGGGCATGTGCTTCCGCCTTCTCGTAATCGAAGAGCGTGCCGTCGGCGTCGAAAAGCAGCACGCGGTAGGTCATGGCGCTTCGAAGCTGGCCGCACCGAGCAGTATCAGGCCGATCCAGGCCAGGTCGGCCAGCAGCAGGTGCACGAGCTGCATCCAGATCGGCGCCAGCAGGGCCACATTGAGCAGCCCGGCGGCCCACTGGATTGCAATCAGCGCGAACAGGATGCGTGACAGTTTGCGCACCGCAGGTTTTTCATGAGTCCAGCCGAAGAAGTAGGCATGAAACATGACCCAAAAGCCGGCCGCGACCGAAATCAGCGGGTGGATCACCCGCAACCGCACCAGGAAATGCGCCTGGTCCGAAAGGTCCTGCTGCAGGCCGGCCGCCAACGTTTCGGCAGGGAAGAGCGTGTCGCCAAGCGCCGTCACTGCGCCGGTAGTCCCGATGACGATCATTCCCAGCAGGCCGAGCAGCCAGCTCCGGCTTTGCCAACCGTGGCCCTGCAAACGCAGCGCCTTGCCGCCCGAAGCCCACCACGCCGTCAACGAAAGTGCCGCCAGCAACAAAAACGTGACAATAAGGTGGGCCGGCATGGAGATTACCCGCCCGATGGATGCGTCCTGCGCTACCCATTCGAAAAGCACCAGCCCGGCGCCAAACAACGCTTCAAGTACGATCAGCCCCAGGCTGGCCGCTGCTCCTTTGCGTACCAGGCTGCCCGCCGGATACGCCCGCCATGCCCATGCAAACAAGATGACGAGGAAAACCAGCGCCAGGCCGCTGCTCAGGCGGTGGCTGAATTCGACGATGGTCTCGACTTGCGGGGCGCGTGGCACCACCTCGCCGTTGCACAACGGCCAGTGGCTGCCGCAGCCGGCTCCCGAACCGCTGGCGCGTACGTAAGCTCCCCACAAGATCACCAGCAAATTGTAGACAATATTGAACCAGGTGTACCTGACGAAGCGAGAAATGCGCATATCACTCACCGGCGATCTTGTTGACCAGCGCATCCAGTTCCTCATCGGAGTAATAGTGAATGACCACTGTTCCCCCCTTGCGGCTGCGCTTCAGGTTGACCTTGGTACCCAGGCTGGCGCGCAGGCGTGCTTCCAAATCGGTAACTTCCGGCGCCGGTTGGCTGCGCGGTTTGCTGGGGCGCTTCTCGCCGCTCATACGGCGTACCAGCTCCTCGGTTTGGCGTACGCTCAATTCGTTTTGGATGATACTGTGCAGGGCGGCTACCTGTGCCTGCGAGGTGCTTAACGTCAACAGGGCACGTGCGTGGCCTTCGCTGATCTGCCTGTTGGCCAGGGCGTTGCGCGCCGTTTCGGGCAGCTTGAGCAGGCGTAGTGTGTTGGTAACGGTCACACGGCTCTTCCCTACACGCTCGGCGATCGCTTCGTGTGACAGGCCGAAGTCTTCAGCGAGGTGAAGGTAGGCTTCAGCGGTCTCGAGCGCTCCCAGGTCGGCTCGCTGCACGTTTTCGATCAACGCCAGTTCGACCAGTTCCTGTGGACTGGCCTCGCGAATGATGACGGGAACGGTTGCCAGCCCTGCCTGACGAGCGGCCAGCAGACGACGTTCGCCGGCGATCAGCGTGTATAGTTCGGGCGTCGGCCCGCTGGTAACGAGCAGTGGTTGTAAAATGCCGTGCTCGCGTATCGAAGCGGACAACTCATCCAGTTCCGTCGGATCGAAGCGCGTGCGCGGCTGGTGCGGGTTGCGCGTGATGGCGCTGGCCGGCAGTTGCGTAACGCCGCTGGCGGGGATGGTGGAGGCTTCGGTACCGGGGATCAGGGAGTCGAGGCCTCGTCCGAGGCCGGGGCGTTTGGTCATGATAGGAAAACCTAAGCGATTGGAGCGGGAACCTGGATGCCGTCGGCGGCCAGCAGTTCGCGGGCCAACGCCTCGTAAGCCTGTGCCCCCGTAGAATTGGGCGCATAAGTCGAGATAGGTTGCCCGTAGGAAGGCGCTTCGGCCAAGCGCACATTGCGCGGAATGACCGTTTTGAACACCTGCGATGGAAAGTGGCGTTCGACCTCGGCCACGACGTCCTTGCTCAGGTTGTTGTGGTCGAACATCGTCATCACCACGCCGCGGATGGCCAGCTCGGCGAAGAGCGCCGAGCGCACGCGCTGGATGGTCTGCGTCAGCAGCCCGATGCCTTCCAGCGCCAGGTATTCGCACTGCACGGGAATGATCACGCCGCTGCGGGCGGCCACCAGCCCATTGAGCGTCAGCAGGCCCAACGAGGGAGGGCAGTCGATCAGGATGTAATCGTAGCGCTCGATTAGCGGCTTAAGCGCCTCACGCAGCCGGGTTTCGCGCGCAATTTCGGGCACCAGTTCTACTTCGGCGCCGGCCAATGCCTGGGTGGAAGGCAGCAGAGAAAGCTTCAGCCGCGGGTTGAGCAGTACCAGGCCCGCCGCAGGAACCGTACCGATCAGCGCCTCGTAGGTGCCGCCCTTGACGGTGCGCTTGTCTACGCCCAGGCACGAAGTGGCGTTGGCCTGCGGGTCGAGATCGACCAGCAGGACGCGCTGCCCAAAGTAGGCCAGGTAAGCGCCCAGGTTGATGGCGGTGGTGGTCTTGCCCACCCCACCTTTTTGGTTAACGAAAGTGTAGATACGTCCCATGGTTTTGGTCGGGCCTTAAAGTACTTCAATCTGGCAGGCTTCGATCTCTTCGGTGGTCGGAATACTCGCCAATCCGACACGCGTGACGGAGAAAGAAGCCAACTGAGTCGCAAACCGGGCGGCCTCCCAGGGGTCGCGCGTCAGGTACAGGCGGGTGAAAAAGGCGGCCGCAAAAATATCTCCGGCACCGGTTGCGTCCACTTCTGCCATGGCCGGCGCACGGAAGCGGCGCACATCCCCGTGCCAATACAGGCTGACCCCGTTTGCCGCCTCGGTCACCGCCAGGATCGGGCAGGAGGATGCCATCTCTTCGATGCGTGTGTCGTCTCCTTCGACATCTTCGACGCTGATCACAGCCGCTCCCGCCTGCCGTAAGATCACGCTGCCCTCCGGCCACTCACCGGGCGAAACGTGCCCCTGGGCGTCCCATTGGCGCAGCCAACCCTGTGGGGTCAGGCCGAGCAAGGCAGCGGGAAAGTGCTGCACCAACGAAGGCGCTACTTCCTGGGCGATTGGCCCCAGGTGAACGAGCTGGGCGCTGCGCCAGGGCAGCGGCACCATGTAGTAATCCAGCCGTGGGGCAATGTGGCGGATGGTCTGCACGCGCCCTTGTGAAGTATAAACGTTCTCGAATGTCGTGCTGTGCTCGGCAGGAAAATTAACCACCGGGATGCCCTGTAAGGGTTCCGGCTTAATCTCTTCTCCCCAAGCCGTCACGATGCCCACACGCAGCCCCAGCGCATGCGCCGTCAAAGCCGAATAGGCCGCCGTTCCGCCCAGGCGCAGCCCGTCAGGCGTGATGTCGCAGGCGATATGGCCGATCAGGAGGTAGTCGATAGGCTCGGATGTGCTCAGGGCAAACATGAATGTCGGGAGGGGTAAGGGTGTAGCGATCAGCGCTCGCTGGGAGGCAGGTCGTCGTCGTCACCGGTATCAGGAGCACTTTCACTGCCGATGTCCAACGATTCCAGGAAGTCTTCGAAGACGGAAAGCCGCTCTTCGCTTGGCGCCTCTCCGCTCGCAGCCGCATTGGCAGCCTTGGCTTGCAGGTCTTCTTCGGGCGTGATGCCGGCCGTGTCCATCACAGCGCGCGAGACCATGATCGGTACGCGTGCCCGCACGGCCAGGGCCAAGGCATCCGAAGGCCGTGAGTCGATATTGATCAATCGCCCATCGGTTTCGAGAACGATGTTGCCGTAAAACGTATCATCGCGTAACGCCACAACTTCCACACGCACGACGTGAGCGCCGAGATCTACCATGACGTTCCTGAGCAAATCCCATGTCAGCGGGCGTGCAATTTCTACATCTTGCAGGGCTATCTGGATGGCATCGGCTTCGTAGATGCCGATCCAGATAGCCAGGTAACGTTCGGTGTCTATTTCACGTAGGATAACAATACGTTGCTGCGAAATCAGGCTCACGCGAATGCTATCAATCATGACTTCTACCATGTTTCCCATGCAGCCTCCAATAAAAAACGGTTCTTCCGCCTCCGGCGGGAAATACACCCGAATGGACATGCGTGGGGCCATCATGCAACCGGGCCGTTGCACCCACCCGTTTCTCAAACCTGGGCACTTCCCGTCGAAAACGGGAGAACCAAGAGAACACACAACCACATCTTCCCAAGAATTCGGGGAAGCTACTTCCCTCTTCTCGGAAGGTACACCTAACCCGCATAAAGCAGAACAGCCTTAACCATTCTTGCGTAGGTGGATTCTAACATGGGCTGAACAGGGATGCAACAACCATCCGGAATGTTAAAAAAAACAGTACGTCGGTTCTATTGTTCCGTTTTAAGATTGCGGTATAATTTCATAAAAGTGCAGGTGTGCCAATATGACGCATGAAACTCAAAAGGGGCGTTGCTGATGAAGGCGAAAATCTTGTGGATTGAAGGGAAGCGGGCTGATAGCCCGTCTTTTGTGCCTGTGGTTCGCAAGAAAGACTATATCGTCGATGTCGTGCCGACGGGGAGCGCAGCTTTGGCGCGCTTAAAAGAATTCGATCCCGACTTGATCGTAGTCAATGCGGCTTCCATGCGTACCAGCGGCAAACGTATTTGCTGTGAACTGCGTGCTCGCCTTGACGACTTGCCCATCCTCTTACTTTCCGGCGCAGCGTATTTGCTCGATGAAAAAGAGAGCTGCACCAATGCAGTGCTGCAAGTCCCCTTTTCGCAGCGTAAGCTTACCAATCGCATTGCCCAGCTGCTGCCCGGAGATGGCAGGCTCTTGTTGCACACCGGCCCGATCCGCCTCGATCTGGAAAAACGCCGTGTGCGCTGCCAGGGGCGCGAGACACGCCTGACACCGCGCTTGACCCATTTATTGCAAATCTTTATGAAGAAGCCAGGGGAAGTGCTCGAACGCGAGTGCCTGTTTCGCGAAATCTGGCAGACCGAGTATACGGCCGATACACGCAGCCTGGACGTGCACATTAGCTGGTTGCGTGATGCCCTGGAAGATGATCCCCGCCAGCCGCAGTTCCTGAAAACGATTCGCGGCGTAGGCTACCGGTTGGACGTTTGAACGTTTGATACCGACAGCAAGCCTATACATAGAAGAGGCGAACGGCCTTTTCTATGTTTTGTTGCATTAATTCGGACTTTACTGTTATTAGGATGGGCTTTATGCCGGTTATTCAAATCAAGTCCAATATTGCGTTCGAAGCAGATGCAAAGAAGCATTTGCTTTCGTCGGTGGCCCGCTTGACGGCGGACGTTATGCAAAAGCCCATGGCCGATGTGATGGTGGCCTGTCTGACTGCCGATTTCATCATGGATGGGAAAATCGACGAAGCAGCCGTGTTCGTCGATTTCCGTTCCTTATCGAACGTCGATCGACCTACGGCCAGGCAGCTTTGCGAAGGCCTCTTGAACATCATCCAGGAGCAAGTCCCCGTCGACCCGGCGCGCGTGTATATCAACTTTTTCGAGGTTTGCGGAGAATTTGCCTGGCGCTTTCGCGATGGCGTCGCCGTTTGCCCGAAAAGCCCGTAACTCTGGAGGTTCCATGTCGAACTGGACAATTCGCAGCCTGCTCAACCCGGTGATTTCCCGCCTGCTGATCTACGGCGTCAATCCCATGGATGTCGAACACGTGCTCACCGCCGTGGAGGCGAAGCCGCATCTGAACGCCAGTTCGCTCGAGAAGAGCTGGCTGGCTGAGTGGGAAAAGAAGGCTGCCCGTTATCAAGCGCTTGCCGGCAAGGCCGAGCAAAAAGGAAACCACTTGTCGGCCAGTATCTTCTATTTTTATGCGGCCCAGTGTTATTATGCCGTTTTTTTGATCAATTTTTCAGATCGCGAGCTCAAAAAGCAAAACTACCTCACCTACGCACAGCTTTACCGCAAGAGTGTGATGCACGACGCTTATCCCGTGGAGCGCCTGGACATCCCCATAGGCGATGCCCTCTTGCCCGGTTACTTGCACCTTCCCCGGCAAAAAAGCAGCCAACCCAGCGCCTGTACGGTTATCTTTTCCGGCCTGGGCAGTTGTAAAGAGGAAATGCACCTTCTGGCGCGCCCGTTGGTGGAGCATGGCGTCGCTGCTTTTGTAGCCGATATGCCCGGTAACGGGGAAGCCCTGTTCGAGCGCGATATCAAGTGCCGTTATGCCACCATCGAAGCGGCCTTCGGTAAAATCTTGGATGTCCTCGCAACCCGCGTGGACCTGCACCCCGACGGCTTCGGCGCCTACGGTTTGTGCATGGGCGGCGGATATGCCCATCGCGCCGTGTGCATCGACCGGCGTTACCGCTACTGCGTCAACCTGTTCCCGTTATTTATCACCCAAACCGTTCCCGATGCTACCCCGCAATGGATGAAGCAGGGCGCATGGTACGACTTCCAGACCGGCGGGTTGCCGGCCGAAGATTTTATGGGCGAAATGAAAACGTTGGAAGAAGGCGCCATCTCATGTCCTTACTTGTTCATCCACGGCAAGTACGATAACTGGATGACCCTGGATGCAGCCACGACGTTCTACGAACGGGCGACGGGCGAAAAGGAGAAACTGGTGATCGAGGAAGTCCCTGTTTTCTCCAACCAGCAGGTCGTCACCCATACGATGCCGGTTGGCGAGCAATTGCACTGGGTCAAGCACTTTGCCGCCGACTGGATCGCCGCTCACACGCCCTGATCGATATGACCGTCCCCTCTCCTGCCGCTAATATCTACTCGGTGTTGCAGCGCCACGCACAGGCCTTCCCGGAAAAAATCCTTCTGGCCACCGACGACGAGGTGCTTTCCTACGGCGCATTTGTGGCTGAATGCGAAGTTCTGGCGTGCGCCTTACTTGCCCTGGGAACCCGTCCCGGCCAGAAGATCGGTCTTGTCCTGCCCAATTCGGGCAATTGGTATAAGATCTTTTGGGCGGCGGTCAAGATCGGCGCGCAACCCGTGCCGCTCGACCCGCAGACCGGCGAATGGGAGATGGCGCGCCTGATCGGCCTGGCCGAGATCGAAACCTGTTTCGTCGCCCGGCGTTATCGCCAGAACCACATCCTGGAGAATATCCTCCTGGCCCAATGCGAAGCGCCGTTGCTGAAGCATATCATCGTCATGGATGATGATCCAGAAACGAGCGGCACGTTTTCGCTGGCGCGCTTCAGGGCGCTGGCTGCGCCGCCGGCCGAAGGCACACCGCACGAACGTAGCGGCAAGTGCGTCGATGCGCCTGGCGGCGTGCATCCTGTGGGCGAAGACGATGCCCTCATGCTGGCCTGCACCTCCGGCAGCACCGGCAACCCTAAGATCATCGTCGTCCCGCACCAGGGCTTTTACCGGTCGCAGCTCGACATGGCTGCCTACCTGGGGTTTGGCCCGCATGATGTCATGCTGTTAGGGATGCCGCTTTACCACCAGGGTGGTTTCGGCATGGGCTTGCAGATGGTCCTCCGAGGGGGCAGCGTGTTCTACCTGCCGGCGTTCGAGCCGGTGAAATTCCTCAAGCTGATCGAACAGCATAAGGTCACCGCATTGCAATTGACCGCCACGCTGGCCAAAGTCTTGCTTTCCGTTCCCGATTTTGAACAATACGACTTATCCAGCGTGCGCATGGCCTACTTTGCCGGTGAAGTGTTGCCGATGGACCTGGCACGCGTTTTCTTCGAAAAGCTCAAAATTCGTGTCGTCAACGTGATCGGCTCTACCGAAACGGCTACCATGGTGGTTTGGGATTCGGACACCGACATACACGTCGACGTGAGTAATTTCCGCCCGCTGGCTTTTACGAAGTTAAAAATCCTGGATGACGCCTTGAACGAAGTTGCCGATGGAGAGATCGGGACGATTTTTATCCACACCGACGCTTTGCTGTATGAATATCTCAAGAACGAGCGTGAAACGGCGCTGCGCATCCACTGGTTCGAGGGCGAAAAGTGGTTCAACACCGGCGACCTGGGCGAGAAGTACCCCGGCGGGCGCGTGCGCTTTGCCGGGCGCGCCAAACGCATCATCAAACGCGGCGCTAACCTGATTTATCCGGAAGAGATCGAGTCCTTTTTGCTGACCCACCCCGACATCGAAGCCGTGGCCGTAACCGGCGAAAAACACGAGCTGATCGGCGAGATGGTCGTTGCCCACATCCAGCCCCGGCAGGGCCATACCTTTACCCGCGGCGACCTGGTCCGCTTTTGCCAGGGCAAACTGGCGGCTTACAAAATCCCCGATCAGGTGGTGATTGTTTCGGAGATGCCGAAAGACATCGGCAAGGTACAGTTTAAATATCTACGCCCCGGCTGACAGGCTCGAGACGCCGCCGGGCGAAAGATTGGCAAGAAAGACACCCAAAAGGCTTTTCAAACCGCTTCTTGAACTCGATACGATAAAAGGAACCGCCCATGATCCCGCGAGACTTGAATAATCTTAACGATATTTATGCCTATTACGTGCAGAACAACCCGCCCGAAAAACCGGTAATGGGCTTCAACGAACGGGCCATCACCCTGGCAGAAATGAAGCAGCAGGTCGATCTGTTCACCGCTCACCTGGCGCAGTTGGGCGTCAAACCGGGCGTGGTCGTGGGCTATACCCTGCCAACTTCTCCTGAGGCGGTCTATCTTTTTCTGGCGGTTTCCCGCCTGGGCGGTTGCGCGGTGCCGCTTTTCCACATGACTCCCGATCGGGTCAAGGCCGAAGCGTTCAAGCGTGCCGGCGCACAGATCGCGATCACCGCTTCGCCGCAGTTTGCTGCCTTCAAAGAGAGCGCCCTGCAGGCCGGTGCGGCGTACCGGATCGCTACCGTGGACGCCAACCCCGATGCCGATTACACCTTCGCCACCCCGCTGCCTGCCGGTCTGGATGTAAACGCAGGGGTTCTCAAGCAAACGCCCTTACAACTTCCCCTGTTGGTCGCTTCCAGTTCGGGTACCACGGGAATTCCCAAGACGGTTTTACAGACGCAAGGCAGCGTCGGCGCCGAGATCCATACCGGCATTGCGCTTTGCCTGCCCCTGGAGACGTACGGCAAAGACAAACACACGGCGATGATCGCCTTCCCGCTGTCGACGGCCGGGATTACGACCTGCATGGGCATCCTGCTTTCCGGTGCATTCATGACCTTTTCGTCGGATGTTTCTCCGGTACGTTTTATGCAATTGGTCGGCCACTGGCAGGCCGATAGCCTGTCTGCGCCGCCTGCTTACTTCGAAGGGATTTTGTCCCTGCCGATGATCGACAGTTTCAACTTGTCTACGGTGCGCCGCGTTGCAACCGGGATGGACTTTTTCTCGCCCTCGCTCTTGCAGCGCCTCAAGGCCAAGTTCGTCAACCTTGAGGCCTATGTCAACGGGTACGGCCTGATCGAAACCACCAACGTGTTCATGATGTGCAAACGCCTCAGCGTGGCCGAGTTCGACCTGTCCACCACCGAAATGCAAGTTTTCGACAGCGCCGCCAACGCCATCGAAGTGCGCGATGACGGCGGCAACCTTGTGCCCGTGGGGGGCGAGGGAGAGCTGTACGTCAAAGGCGTCAATGTCGTCCAGGGCTACGTGAACAATGCCGAGGAAACCCAGAAGAGCTTCCGCGATGGCTGGTTCAAGACCGGCGATATCGTCCGTAACGAAGGAGAAAACCGCATTACCCTGCTCGGGCGGCAAAAATATTTGATCAAACGCGGTGGCAAGTCGGTTTCGCCGGTGGTCGTGCAGAACCACATCAACCGGCTGCCGGGCGTCAAGAATTCCGCCGTGGTCGGTGTTCCGCATCCGCTGTACGGCGAAATGGTGTGGGCCTTCGTCGTCAACAAGGCGGGCAGCGACGTGCAGCTCAAGGATGTGATGAAGCACTGCCGCGCCGAACTGCCCAACTACATGGTCCCCGATCAGGTTTCTTTCATCGATGATATTCCCAAGAACCCGGGCGTCGGCAAGGTGAATTACGAAGCGCTCAAAGAGATGGCTGGCAAAGAACTAGAAGCGCTCAAATAGATAGCCGCAAGAATCAGAAGCGCTCAAATAGATAGCCGCAAGAATCAGAAGCGCTCAAATAGATAGCCGCAAGAATCAGAAGCGCTCAAAGAGATAGCCGCAAGAATCAGAAGCGCTCAAATAGATAGCCGTAAGAATCAGAAACACTCAAAGAGATAGCCGGCAAAGCGTTAGAAACCACAACAGGTATCTTCTCAAAAAGTAGGGAGCGCGCGGGGTGTTTTGTGCGTGCCAGGCAACCAGGTTGCAGCACGCACAAAACGCCCCACACCCCGCATTATTGAGAAGCTACCACAACAGGTACTGCGAATTGATGACTGCGAGGAGAAACGTATGACGACCATCACATGGACCGATTTTGCTGAAAAGATCGCCGACTACGCCGGCCTGGAAAAAGAAGAAGTACATCAAGAAATGAACATTTACGCCGATTTGGGCATGGATTCGCTGGGCTTGTTCAGCCTGGGGATGTACCTGATCAAAACGTACGGCGTCGAAATTCCCCTGGCGGCAGTGGCAACCATCGAAACCGTGGGGGACATTTTCACGTTGATCAACGCCGAAATCGAAAAGAAACCATAGCAAACCGCGACAAAATGCGGATATTTCGGGCATTGTTGCATATCCGGCTGAAATCTCAGGTGCGAGGTTTCAGCCCGAGATAGCGATAATAGCGGCTTTCGTTATACGTGGCACTTCCGAGTGACAGGAGAATAAACCGGTCATGTAGACTCTTAGGTCTAACCTGCATAAAGCGGAATGGTCCTAACCCCGCTCTTGATTTGCACACTTGTGCACCATGCTTTTTCTGCACAGCGTGTATGGATTAGGTCTAACCCATACACGCTGTGCAGAACCGTGCTTACGACTGGCTGAAGGTTTGCAGCGTCTCCAGGTAATACTGCGGCAGACCGATATCGTAGCGTTTGCCCTCCATGATCAGGCCGAGGAAGCCGTCTTCCTGGCGCAGGCGGTCGAGCGCCGAAGTCAGTTGGAATTCGCCACGCTCGCGCACGTTGTTTTCGATGTGTTCGCGCAGGTAGTCGAAAAGCTTGGGTTTGATGATGTACTGGCCGAAGACGGTCAGGTACTCGCCGGGCGGCAGGCCGGGGACGCGCAGGTTGGTGCGGGCGTAGTCGAGGTTGGGTTTTTCGGCGAATTCGGTGACGTTGAGGATGGTCTCGTCCTTCACCCACACGCCGGTGACGGTGCCGAAGTTGCCGATCTGCTCTTCAGGAGTGGTGCGCAGGCCGAGGATGCTCGTGCCGTGCTTCTGATAAGCATCCATCAACTGGCGGGCGCAGGAAACGTCCCAGTTGGCGCGGTAGATGTGGTCGCCGAGCATCAACAGAAAGGGTTCATTGCCAACGAACTCGGATGCCGAGTAGACGGCGTGGCCGAAGCCTTCCTGCGTCGTCTGGATGGAAAACTTGACGCGGCGTCCCATGTCGATGATGCGGCGCGAATATTCCTGGAAGTGGCGTGGCAGTTTGTTGTAGTTTTCGATTGTGATCTGTTCGGTAAAGAACGATTTGAACTCGTCGAGGTCATTTTCCTGCACGATGATGATCACTTCTTCGATGCCCGCTTCCAGGGCTTCCTCGACGATCAGCAGAATGGCCGGCTTGGCAATGCCATCCCGGTCCACGATCGGGAAGAGTTCTTTTTTAGTGGCCTTGGTGGCGGGGAACAGGCGCGTGCCAAAGCCCGCCGCCGGGATGACGGCCTTGCGCACTTTCTGCTGCGGGGTGATCGTCAGCTTGTAGCCGGGCATGTTCAAGTCACGTTGTAAGATTTCGATCACGGCCTGCTGGTCGTCTTCCGAACGGCAGATGAACTGCGCCGTGCCGTCGCCCTGCGAGCCAACGCCCTTGCCGCCCCAGACATGCGGCTTGAGCGGCTCGTATTCAAGGATTTTGTGTAGCACCGGCGAGGTCAATTCTTCGGGGCAGGCCGGCATGGCGTAGCGGTCGAAGAAGGCCTGCGCTTCCGTCATCAAGGTGCCCAGGCGCTGGGCGTCTACCTTTTGCAAGGCATCCATCGCCTGGTGGACGATGCGCTTGTTGATCGGGCCGAGCAGTTCCTGCACGCCGCGTTCGACCTCGTTTTCGGCAAAGGGGTAGCAGCGGTTCAGGCGGTTGAGAATCTCCATCGTGTCCTTCTTCGCCTGCAAATCGACCAGCACGAAATAGAGCGGCTCGTTGACGCGCAGTTCTTCCGTTTCCAGGCGGTCGCCATCGAACGCCATCAGCACCGGGCGGTTGCCGAAGGCGCAGCCCTGGTCGAGCCGCCCGCAGCGTGACGGCGTGGTGATCTCGCCCTGGTAAGCCATTTCCATCTCGCCGCGCACCGTCAGCTTGAGATCATACACCCGGTTGAAGGCGCGCGCTGCCAGCACGCAGATCGCCGCCGACGACGACAGGCCCTTTTTCACCGGCAGGTCGGTCTTGTAGTTGTCGATCACCAGGCCGCGTACGTGATAGTTGATCAGCGCCTGGTAGGCTACCCCGGCAATATAGCTCCAGAAGCCGCCTTTTTGGGCTTCTTCCATCAGGGTCTTCGGCTCCATGGGGATTTCATACGGCCCCTGGCGCTTTCCGTCGGGTGTTGTCGAAGTCAGGATCAGCGACGTCGGATGCGGGGAAACTTCGGCGTAGATGCCCTGGTCGGTGCCGGTGATCAGGCTGTAGCCTTTTTCGATGTCGGCGTTGATGCGGCGGTAACCGCCGGCCCAGTCGGAATGTTCGCCAAGCAGGCAGATGCGTCCGGGGACGAAAAGTTTCATGGGGACCTCGTGATGGGGTTCGTGATCAGCAGAGAATTTGGTGTTGTTCACCGGTGATTGTCACCAGGCGAAGGCAGAGATTTTGCAGGGGGGCCGGCAGGGTTAATTCCCTCTGGATGGGTTGATCTTTGCGTGGACGCACGGCTTGCGCCGCACTGTGGAAGATTTTACCATCCCAGTTGGGATCGGCTTCCCAGTAGTCGAGGGCTGGAAGCATGTCTGCGGGGACGGTTACAGTCTGGTTTGAACGCTGAAGATCGGCTGGCCGTAAAGGGAAGTGTTCAACCGGCGAGTTTTCGGCCTTCCACAGTTGAAACGGCCCGGCATTGGCCTGTACGAGGCGCACGCGTGCGGTGTGAATTGCCCGAAAGGTGGTGTCGCAGGCGATGAAACGGCGTTTCAGCCGGCAGGCGACGAGCGGCGTCGTACCGGAGCCGCAAAAGAAATCGGCCACCAAGTCGCCTTCATTGGACGATGCCCGCAGGATACGTTCGAGCAGGCCCTCAGGCTTTTGGGTAGGATAGCCGGTACGCTCATTGTGCAGGCGCGCCACCACCGGAAAGTACCACCAGTCTTCGGGGACCTTGCCGCGCGCCAGGTCCGGGATTTTGCCAAAGCCGGCTTTCGGCGAGGCGGCGAAGGTTCTTACCGTCTGCTCGTCGTAGGGTGTACGCACGGCGTCTACATTGAAGGTGTATTCGGTGCTTTTGGTGTAGGCCAGGATGGTGTCGTGTTTGCGGTTGAAGGCGCTGCGAATCGGCGAAGGGCCGTGATAGCACCAGACGATCTCGTTCAGTAGCCGCTCCGCACCGAAGATTTCGTCCAGCAGCAGGCGGGCGTAGGCATTGGCATGCCAGTCGAGATGGAGGTAAAGCGTGCCGTTGGGGGCCAGCAGGCGGTGCATCAGCGCCAGACGCGGGTAGAGAAAATCCAGGTAGGCGTCGCTGTCTTTCCAGTGATCGGCGTAGCCATCTGAGAGCTGCCACTCGTGCGGTTTGCGCGAATCCTCCCCGCGCCCCACGCGCGCCGGAAACTTGCGGTTGGTGAAGAACGGTGGGTCGGCATAGATCAGGTTGACTTTGCCCTCGTACGCAGGCAGCAGGGACGTCATCACAGCCAGGTTGTCGCCCCAAATAAGTTGGTCGGCCGGGCTGTGGACGTCCGTTGCGTGGGATGGATAACCCGCCCCCCGGGGATGGATCGTACTGTCCAATGCCAGGGCGGCGGGTTCAGGAAAGGTGAGTGTTTTGGTCGGCCAGATGAGCGAGGGCATAGGTAGCTGGTGCGTGAAACGTGATGGTGAAGCGTGAAGCGTGAACGCACGCATGACGTTTCACGCTTCACGCTTCATGCGTTACGCGATTTCGCCAGTCTCCACGCGCCCGGCAGCAGCCCGGCCGCCAGCAGCGCCTTGAGCGCATCGCCGGCGAGGAAGGGCAGCACGCCCAGCGCCAGGGCCTTTTGGGCGCCGACGAAGGCTGCCAACCAGGCCGCGCCGCAGGCGTAGATCACCAGCGAGCCGGCGACGAACGGTGCGATGGCCGTCTGCCAGCGGCGTTCCAACCCGCGTTCGCATAGCCATCCGGTAGTATAGGCTGCGGCGACGAAGCCAAGCAGGTAGCCACCCGTCGCGCCGAGCAGGTGCGATGGGCCGCCGCTGCCGCCGGCGAAGAAGGGCAGTCCGAGCGTACCTTCGGCCAGGTACAGCGCCAGTGCAGCTGCACCGCGCTTCGAACCGAGCAAGGCGCCGGCCAACAGCACGCCGAGCGTTTGCCCGGTGATAGGCACGGGGGTGAACGGCAGGACGATCTGGACCTGCGCCAGCAAAGCGACGAGGAGGCTGCCGCCAACGATCAGCATCAAGTCCCGTGCCAGGGGGTGCAGGCGGGGGAAAAGGCGATTGGAAAGGGTAGGGGCAAGGGTTGTCATAGAGAACTCCTGGGTATAGGGATGGCGGTTAGAAAGAGAGAATCTTTCTCTTCCTGACCCGCATAAGTGTGGAACGGCCCGACCCCTGCGCTTGACTGCATACTCTTTCTGCACAGCGCCTTATGGGTCAGGCCCTGCCAAACTTAACCCCTAAGACGTCCTCCAGTGTCGGTTTGCCGATTTCCTGTAACTCATAGCGCACACGCTGCGAGGGTTTGTCGATCTTGATGATGCGTGTCAGGTCGATCGGCGTGGCGATGATGACCATATCTGCATTGGCGTTGTTGATCGTTTCCTCGAGGTCCCTCACCTGGGCGTCGCCATAGCCCATGGCCGGCAGGATCGTGCCGGTGGATGGGTATTTGTCGTAGGTCGCCTTGATCGAGCGCACGGCGAAGGGGCGCGGGTCGATGATTTGGGCCGCGCCAAAACGGCGAGCGGCCACCCAGCCGGCCCCGTAGGCCATCTCGCCATGGGTCAGCGTGGGGCCGTCTTCGATGACGAGCACGCGCTTGCCGCGGATGGCTGCCGGATCGTCGACGAAGAGCGGGGATGCAGCCTCGATGACGACGGCGTTCGGGTTGAGGGCTGCCAGGCTGTCACGCACCTTGATCACGTTGTCGGGCGTCGCCGTATCCACCTTGTTGATTACGAAAACGTCGGCGGCGCGGGCGTTGGCTTCGCCAGGGTGGTAAGCTGCTTCGTGACCGGGCCGGTGCGGATCGGCGACCACGATCTGTAAGTCCGATTTATAGAAGGGAAAATCGTTGTTGCCACCATCCCACAGGATGATGTCGACTTCCTGCTCGGCCTGGCGCAAAATGCGTTCGTAGTCGACCCCAGCGTAGACGATCACGCCGTTATCGATGTGCGGCTCGTACTCTTCACGTTCCTCGATCGTGCACTGCTGCGCGGCGAGGTCTTCGTAGCTGGCAAAACGCTGCACGGCCTGCTTGACCAGGTCACCGTAAGGCATCGGGTGACGAATGGCGGCCACTTTGTAGCCCATACCGCGCAGAATTTGCGAGACGCGGCGTGTGGTCTGGCTTTTGCCAGAGCCGGTGCGCACGGCGCATACCGAAACCACCGGCTTGGACGACTTCACCTGGGTGGCATCCGGCCCCATCAGACGGAAATCGGCCCCGGCGGCCAGCACCATCGAGGCTTTGTGCATCACGTATTCGTGCGGCACGTCGCTGTAAGCAAAAACGACCTGGGCGACCTGCTTCTCGCGAAGCAGCTGCACCAGGTCGCTCTCGGTGTAAATGGGAATGCCCTGCGGATACTGCGTCCCGGCCAGGGCCGCCGGGTACGTGCGCCCGTCGATGTCGGGAATTTGCGTGGCGGTGAAGGCCACGACTTCGTAGGCCGGGTTATCGCGGAAGGCAACGTTGAAGTTATGGAAATCGCGCCCGGCAGCGCCCATGATAAGCGTACGGATAGGGGTCATAAAATCTCCTTGGATTGAAAATCTCGAGAGCAGCAAAACGAAGTCCGAACGCCGAACTTCCAACTCCCGTCACATCACTTCTGGGGCTGTGATGCCCAGTCGTGCCAAGGGTGTGGCCTTTTGCCTGCTGGAAAGGCAGTTACCAGAGTTTCAGGCCCGACTTTTTCGGGCGCAGCGCTTCCAACTCTTTTTGCATGGCCTGTTTGATGGCCGGCCGGTTGCCGGTTTGCATCAATTGATCGTCATCTACCAGCGACACGGCCTTTTCGAAATACTCGATGGCCTCCTGTTGGCGGCCAAGCTGCTTGAGGGCGATTCCGATGTTTTGATATAGGCTGCTTGCGCCGGGCCACAAACGCAGTGCGTCTTGAAAGGCTCGTATGGCTTCTTCGTAGCGCTTGGCCTCGAACAAAGCTGCGCCTAGCCCGTAATGCGCCTGCAGGTGGTATCCATCCGCACGTAAAACCTGACGATAGAATTCTACCGCAGCCTCGTAATTTCGTCCCTGGCTTGCCTGCGTGGCGCGCTTGATCAGGGTTTCGATGCTGTCCTCGATTTCCGTGCCGCAGTGTGGGCATTTCGTCATGGTGTTATCCGCTGTCTGCCTGTCAACTGTCTTCGGAGGGGTGAACCCGTGTATGCGCGCCTGGGCGGGCCACGGGTTTGCCGCTACATCGTCTCGGGCGCCTGGATCGCCAGCAGTTTCAGGGCGTTGGCTATCGTTTGTTTGGCGGCCTGGACGATTTCGATGCGCGAGGCGCGCTCCTCGACGGTGGCTTTCAGCACCGGGCAGGCATCGTAGAAATCGTTGAAGGCGCGCGCCAGTTCGTAGGCGGCGCTGGCGACGGTCAGGGGCTTGTACTCCGCCGCAGCGCGCTGCACGTCGCCGGGAAAGCGCGAGATCAGGTCGATCAGTTGAATCTCGGTGGGGTGGAAGGTGCGCCGGAAAATCTGGCCTTCGTCTACGTCCGGCATGGGCGTCTCCTGGTGCTTGCGCAGGATCGAATTGCAGCGTACATGGGCGTACTGGATGTAGGGGCCGGTGTGGCCATCGAAGTTGAGCGCTTCATTCATGTCGAAAACCATGTCGCGGTTATTGTCTACGGAAAGCATACTGTAGACAAGTGCCCCTAAACCCACCTGTCGAGCAACTTCTTCGCGATCTTCCTCTGGCATTCCGGGGTTTTTCTCAGCGATTACCGTCAGTACCCGGCGAACGGCTTCGTCAAGGACATCCTTGAACAGTACCACGCGCCCGCGTCGTGCGGACATGGCGCCTTCGGGCAGGCTGACGAAACCATAGCCCAGATGATAGCACTTCTCAGCCTGCGGAAAGCCCATCAGGCGCAGAATGGCAAAGGCTTGCTGTAAATGCAGGCTCTGGCGCACATCGACTACGTAGATCGAGCGATCGACGTGGTACTTTTCAAACTTTTCTTTGGCCAGCGCCAGGTCCTTGGTCAGGTAGAGCGTGGTGCCGTCAGAGCGCAGGACGATGTTGGTGCGGTACTTTTCTTTCTTCAGGCCGAGCTTTTCGTCGATTTTGACGATCACCGCGCCGCCGGATGGCCGTTCGTCGTCCGCAATCCCCTTGGCAATCAGCGTCTCGACGATGGCTTTGGCCGAGTCGTCGACTTCACTCTCGTAGAACCACACGTCCATGTCGATGCCGAAGGTCTTCAGGATGTCGCGCAACTCGTCCAGGCTCCATTCACGTGTTTTGAGCCATAAATCGCGCACAGTGGGGTCACCGGCATCCCACTTGCGGTACATCTCGCGCCGTTCGGCGTCGTAGGCCTCGCGGCGAGCGCTTTCTTCAGGGGTCTCGTTTTCCTTTTTCTCGAGCAGTCGCGTGGCTTCGACGTAGAGTTTGAGCAGCCACTGGCCGCGTGTGTGGATACCTTCGGGCTCCTGGCCCCGGTAGAACTTGTCGTACATCCACAGCACGGTGATCACGCCCAGGCCGATATCGCCGGGATACGAGGCACGAACGGTGTCGAAGCCGGCAAATTCGACGATGCGTGCCAGCGCTTCGCCCAGGATGGCGTTGCGCGCGTGCCCGATGTGGAAGGAGTGATGCGTGTTTGGTTGGGCGTACTCGACCATCACGCGTTCGCCTTTGGATGCGCCACGGCCGAAGTCCTTTCCCAACCCGAAAGCTGCTTCCCGGACCACCCGGCGGGCAAACTCGGCGGTGTCGAAGTACAGGTTCAGGTATCCTTTGACAGCTTCGACGCGTGCAAACCCTGCGGGCGTTCCCAGGGCGGCCGCTACTCGGGCAGCGATTTCCTGGGCGTGTTGCGGCACATTGACGCCTTGCCCGCTGCGTTCCTTGATGATCTTTGCGTCGGCTGCAGCCAACTGAAAGAAGGATGTCGAAATCCCCCACTGCCCCGAAAAGGGGATCGGCGTCCAGTTGAGCGCCATTTCGGGCAACCCGTTTTCTGTGCAAAAAGCGCCAATGCGCGCTTCGATGGTTCGTTGTTCCGCATCAAACATGGTAGTTCCCAAATAAAAAAACGAGAGCGGCGCTCTCCACGAGCGCGGCTCCCGCGAATGGTGCTAACAAGGGGTGTTGGAGCAACGGACAGTGTGCTCCATTAAAAATTATTGAGCGAGCTTGTTGAGGCTTTTCACCAAGCGGCTCTTGCGGCGGGAGGCGTTGTTCTTGTGGATGACGCCTTTTTCCGCGGCTTTATCGAGCGCACGGATTGCCTTCAAGGTCGCCTCACGCGCCTCATCTACACTACCGGCTGTGATCGATTCACGGGCGCCCTTGATGAATGTGCGGGCGCGACCGGCATGGTAGCGATTGCGAAGGCGGCGCTTGGGGTTCTGCCGCATACGTTTGATTGCTGATTTTGTGTTCGCCAACTTAGACCTCCAGAAACTTCCATTAAGCTGCCTGTTTCAAGCAGACTTGTTCTTTTGCACGGCGGGTAATTTTACATGAGAGGGGGCAATTTGTCCAGCCCCGGTTTGGCGAAATTCAGGCTTTTTCTGGGAAATGCATCCTTCAAGCTGGCAAGCGGCTCCAGTTGAGGATAAAATTAAGCCGAAAGGGTAATATGGCATCGAATATTGAAATCAAAGCTCGTGCAAACGATTTTTCGCAGCAGCAGCAGATCGCCCGGCAGTTGAGCGGCAAAAAGCGGCCAACCCTGCTCGAACAGGAAGACACTTTCTTCGCCACACCCAATGGCCGCTTGAAGCTGCGCCTGCTCGGCCCGAAACGCGCCGAACTGATTTTTTACCAGCGCGCCGATCAAGCCGGGCCGCGTCCATCCCACTATTTGATTGCCCGCACGGCCGAGCCGCAGGCCCTGAAAGACGTGCTGTCTGCGGCGCTGCCCGTCATCGGTATCGTGCGCAAACGACGTACGCTCTACCGGGTCGGGCAGACGCGCATTCACCTGGATGAAGTGGAGGGCCTGGGCCAGTTCATCGAGTTGGAGTACGTCCTGCAACCCGGTGAAGAGCCGCTGGCCGGCCAGCAGGCCGTCGAAGATCTGATGGCGAAGCTGGACATCCGGCCCGATGACCTGACGCCGCAGGCCTACCTGGATTTGCTCACCGCACCGCAGCCGCAAACGGTCGAAGAGTCCCGGCCCGCAGCCGGGGAGCCAGAAAAGCAGAGAAGCCGCCCTGAAAAAGATACGTTACACGATGTGTATGGCGGGGACGCTGTGGAAACGCCCGGCCACCGCGAGAAACCGTGGGTCCGCTACTGGGGCCGTCATGGTGAGCGCTACGATCATCACCTGCGTTTCGCTGCCGGCGACGAGGTCCTGCGGCAGATGCGCACTGTCTTGCAGCGTGACAAGTCGCTCGGCAGGGTGCTGGAACTCGGCTGCGGCACCGGCTTCTTCACGTCCATCCTGGCAGAGAATGCCGAGGCCGTGACGGCCACCGACTTATCCGGCCCCTTGCTGTCGATCGCCCGGCGCCGTTTGCGGCGGTTCGAACACGTTTCTTTCCGCCAGGTGGACTGCGAGCAGATCGGCTTTCCGGATGCCAGCTTCGACACGGTCTTTATGGCAAACTTGATCACCATCGTCGATGCAAACAAGACCCTTGCCGAGTGCCGGCGCGTGCTCAAACCCGGCGGGCAACTCTTGATCGTCAATATCGTGGCGCAGCGCATGAAGTGGTTCGACCGGGTAAGCCTGGTCGGCCGTACGCTGTTCAAATTCGGCATTCCGCCGCTCGGACGCAAGGATTACTCGCCCGAAAGGCTGGCTGCCCTCGTTTCGCAAAAGGGATTTCGTGTCAAGCAGGCGCGCTTGCTGGGCCAGCAGATCAAATTCGTTTATTTACGGGCGGCGAAGTAAGCCGTTTGGCAGGTGGATGCCTGGCGCGACGGCTCCGTGTAAGCGTTCACAGGCACTTGTGATAAAATTCTTCTCGACCGGGAAGCCCTGCGGAAATCTCCGTACGCTTTTCCCACCAACTGCTCGGACGTTTTCTCACGCATCCTCTATTCTCTGAACCGAAAGGGTACCCTCATGACCGCGAAAACACTTTTCCTTGGCATCGATGTTTCCACCACCAGCGCCAAAGCGCTGTTGATCGACGAGCAGGGGGGCGTTGTTGCCACCGGCTCCACCGAGCTTTCCCTTTCTACCCCCAGGCCGCTCTGGTCCGAGCAGGACCCCTACGAGTGGTGGGATGCCACCGTCAAAAGTATCCGCAGCGCTCTGCAGCAGGCGGGCGCCAGCGGCGATGCCGTCAAGGCCATCGGCCTGACCGGCCAGATGCACGGCCTGACGCTGCTCGATCAATCCGGCCGCGTGCTGCGCCCCGCTATCTTGTGGAACGACCAGCGCACCCAGGCGGAGTGCGACGAGATGACGCAAACGCTCGGTTTCGATCGCCTGTTGGCGTTGGCCGGGAACAAGGCCCTGACCGGCTTTACCGCGCCGAAGATTCTGTGGGTGCGCAAGCACGAGCCTGAAGTCTATGCCAAAGTGGCCCACATCCTGTTGCCCAAAGATTACATCCGCTACCGCCTGACCGATGGCTTTGCCGTGGATAAGGCCGACGGCGCCGGGATGCTGCTCTTCGATTTGAAAACCCGTGACTGGTCTGCCGAGATCCTGGAAAAACTCGAAATTCCGCTCGCATGGTTGCCCAAGGCCGCCGAAGGTCCGGAAGTGACCGGCAGCATTACAGCCGCCGCGGCGGAGGCGACCGGCCTCCAGGCCGGTACCCCTGTGGTCGGCGGCGGCGGCGATCAGGCCGCCCAGGCGGTGGGCGTCGGCGCCGTCACTTCGGGGATCGTCGCGTTGACCCTCGGCACCTCAGGCGTGGTCTTTGCCTCGACCCCGGCGCCCTATATCGAACCGGAAGGCCGTCTGCACGCTTTCTGTCATTCCGTGCCGGGCGCCTGGCATTTCATGGGCGTCATGCTCTCGGCGGCCGGTTCGCTGCGCTGGTATCGCGACACGTTTGCCCCTGGGCGTTCCTACGATGATTTACTCGCCCCGGCGGCCGGTGTTCCTGCCGGCAGCGAGGGGCTGCTTTTCCTGCCCTACCTCACCGGCGAGCGCACCCCGCACCCCGACCCGCTGGCGCGTGGCGCCTTCGTCGGCCTGACCGTGCGCCACACCATGGCGCATACCACCCGCGCCGTGCTCGAAGGTGTGGCCTTTGGCCTGCGCGACAGCATGGAACTGATCCGTTCGGCCGGGTTAGGGACGATCAAGCAGGTCCGTGTCTCGGGCGGCGGGGCCAAGAGCACCCTGTGGCGGCAGATTCTGGCCGACGTGATGGGCTGTGAACTGGTCACCGTCAACACTACCGAAGGAGCAGCCTATGGCGCTGCACTCTTGGCCGGCGTGGGGGCCGGGGCCTGGAACAGCGTGCCCGAGGCCTGCGATGCCACCGTCAAAACCCTCGAGCAAACCGGCCCGCAGGCCGGCGCCGTTCGTGTCTACGAGGCTTACTACCAGCAGTACCGCGCCCTGTATCCGGCGCTCAAACCCAGCTTCGATGCCATTGCCAGGCTCTAGCAGGTTGCCGGCGTGTGTTTGAAGGCTGGGGCCTGAAACGCCAAACGCTCCTTCAGCGCCACTTCGGTACGCCGCTCGTTGTGTATGATGAGGATGACTTCGTTTTTCTTAACCATCCTAACCCACCAACACAACGGCCCGAACAATTAAGTGCTGCGACGGCAACGGAAATCAATGGCGTCTTAACGGCAACGATCCCGGCAATGTATGGCGATGATGAGAACATATTGGTGCCGCTTGCCTATTACGAGTGTTTTCACGTTTATCAGAAAACGGCTTTCCGTTTGCGTAGAAAATACGATTTTTTTGAAGTTCTGGCTTTTTACCCTGAGTTGAACGTTGTTTACCGTGCCCTATGTTCAGCTGAAACAGAAGTTATCAGTCATAGCCGCCTTTCACCGGTTGAGCGAGCAGCTTATTTATCGGCGTTGACCTATAAGCGTCACGAAATCCTCTCTCAGCATGAAGGCTTATTAGATTTCGAGCAAGACCTGGAAGTCAGAGAAGGTGTGGCAGCATTTGTGGAGAGTAAAGCGCTGTGGCCTTGGCCCTGGCTGATGCGGACAGGCGGATCGATGAACTGTTACACGATGGAGTACTCCAGTTCAAACTCCCTGGGCAAGTGTTTCGGTCGTTCAGCCCGCAAAGTGTCATCTCCTTGGGGGATGGCAGGTTGCTCCATCCCAATGGTCTGAGCCTCCATATGCCCGGCGGTGAGATCGTTGTACAGGGAGATATGGTGCTCGAAGATCACGTTCGAGGAACGGTAACTTGCCGTGCGGCTCCGTGCCAAATTGCTGATGGCAAGTTGGACATCCGTACCGAAACACGAAAGGTTTCATTGGCAAATGTCAGGTATGCACCGGATGGTACCGTTGAAATTCTGGGGTAACTGGCTCTCCAGTTTCTGAGATGCAGTTTTCGATTGACAGCGTTTTTTCACCGTGGTATCATCCCCGTACAATTCAATAGCCCCTGGCGCTCTTATCCAGAGAGGTGGAGGGATCGGCCCGATGAAACCTCGGCAACCACTCAATTTGAGAACGGTGCTAATTCCGACAGATGGATATTCTGGAAGATGAGAGGGTTTGCCAACCGAGATGTTGCCTGTTGCCCTTTCGAGTCCAGTAGGGCAACATTTTTTTTAACCCCGGAGGTTCTATCCAATGAGTACAACGTTCATGACTTCGCCCAGCCTGATGTTCACATCAGAGTCGGTCACCGAAGGCCACCCCGACAAGATTTGCGATCAAGTCAGCGACGGGGTGCTGGACGCCTGCCTCGAGCAGGACCCTATGTCGCGCGTGGCCTGCGAGACGGCGACCAAAACCGGCTACGTGATGTTGCTGGGTGAGATCACGACCAAGGCCTTTGTCAACTTCGATGAATTGGTGCGCCAGATCGTTAAGGAGATCGGCTACGACAGCAGCGACAAAGGCTTCGACGGCAACACTTGTGGCGTGCTCTCGGCTATCGCCAGCCAAAGTTCCGATATCGACATGGGCGTCAGCAAGTCGCTGGAGGCCAAGGGCGGCGACGAAGATCAGATCGATCGGATCGGCGCCGGCGATCAGGGCATGATGTTCGGCTATGCCTGCAACGAAACGCCAACCCTGATGCCCATGCCGATCTACCTGGCGCACAAATTGACCCGTAAACTGACCGAGGCCCGCAAAAGCGGCCTGATGCCCTGGCTGCGCCCGGATGGCAAGAGCCAGGTAACGGTCGAATATGCCTATGGCAAGCCCAAGTGCGTGGACACCGTGCTGGTCAGCACCCAGCACGCCCCAGAGATTTCTCATGCAGAGATTCGTGAAGCGGTGATTGAGAACATCATCATGCCCACCATTCCGGCAGAAATGATTGCTCCGCAGCTCAAGATTTTCGTCAACCCCACGGGGCGCTTCGTCATCGGCGGCCCGATGGGAGACGCCGGCGTTACCGGGCGCAAGATCATCGTCGACACCTACGGCGGCATGGGCCGTCACGGCGGCGGCGCTTTCTCGGGCAAAGACCCGACGAAGGTGGACCGTTCCGCGGCCTACGCAGCGCGCTGGGCGGCCAAGAACGTGGTCGCTGCCGGGCTGGCCGAGCGCTGCGAAATCCAGGTAGCGTACGCCATCGGGGTGGCCCACCCGCTCAGTGTCAATGTCGAGACCTTCGGCACCGGCCAGATCGCCGATGAGAAGATCGCCGCCCTAGTTACCGAACACTTCGACCTGCGCCCCGGTGCCATCATTCGCGACCTGGACCTGCGCCGCCCGATCTACCGCCAGACGGCCGCCTACGGCCACTTCGGGCGCGACGACATCCAGTTCCCCTGGGAAAACACCGACAAGGCCGAAGCTCTGCGCCACGCCGCCGGGTTGAACGGCAGATAAATTCCGGTTATCGTTCGGGCCCCAAGCAAAAGCGGGTCTTCCGCCTTTGATGGGAAATATCCCAGGCTTGGGGTGTGAGTGGGTGCGAAGCGCCCACTCACACCCCAAGCCTGGGTATCCATTCCGGTAAGAATGGGATCGCCCCAAAAGCTTTGGGGCCTTTCGGTTTCTATGGAGAGACTTGGTGGGAAGAAAGAAATCTTGCGGGGGTTGTGGATACTTATAAGCGGAACTGTACCCGGTCGAGGTAGGGAAAGTCCGCCGGCTGGATGGCGATTTTTGCCAGTGGGATGACGGGGTTTGTGCTGCCCCATTCTTCCAGTTCGGCGTTGAAGAAAGCCAGCGGAGGAATATGATGGCGGTGTGGAAAATCTTCGGCACGGCACAGGTACACTGTGCCCTCACCAAAAGGTGGTTCGTGCTTTTGTGCTGCCGGCAATTGAAAGAAGTATGCTTTTTGCCGCCCAACCCCGCTGCCCGAACGGATACAACTGTTGCATGTCGAACGATATTTTTTCTTGTCTAAAATGGCGAACCAGGCTGCCCAGATTGCATCGGGTGAAGCGAAAATTTGCTGCCGGCTGCCGAATTCGCTGGTATCGGTGCTCTTGCGGATCGGCTCGATGGTTGCCAAGTCTCCCAGCGGTGAGCCATGCGCTACCAACCCACGCCAGTCACATGCGTATAGTAGAAATTCGATTTTGGGGTATGGCAGATGGTAAGCGATGAAATCGCTTGGCCCGCGGGCAATGACCTCATCCAATAGCCCATCAAAGGCTTTGCGCCGTATGCCGTCTACCGGCTGTACGCGGCGTACCAACGGCGGAAAAGGCCCGCGTTTGGCGAGATTGATCAGCGGGTAGATGAGATTGAAAGCCGGCCTGGTGAGAAGGTTGGGTAGCTGCACGGTGAAACTCCGTTTGAGTTTTTTGGAATTGTACCTGCTGTGGAGAAAATCTACCTATCGGCTGCCTACCGGTTGTCTATCTTTCAGCTACCCAGGGGGCCTTCTGAACCGAAGGAAATGTGTAACTTACCATCTTCGCCGTACGTGTAGCGTGCGCTGAAAGCAGCCTCCTGCGGTTGGTGTGCCAGAACGCGCGGCAGAATCGTTGGCAGGTCTTCGACCAGGGGTAGCGAGTCCAGTTCCTCGGCACTGGCCCAGGCCAGTTCACCTTCGGGAGATGGAACCGGTTCTCCGGCCAATGCTTCCCCCTTGAAAACGAAAATGCCGATCCCGTTGGGTTCGACGTCGACCGTGATGATCCCGCACAGCCGCAGGTCGGCTTGCAACCCGGTTTCTTCGGCGAGTTCGCGCCGGGCGGCAGTCAGCACGTCTTCGCCGCGTTCAATGTGGCCGCCGACGCCGTTGTAGCGGTTGGCCCACAGGCGTTTGTTGGGGGCACCCTTTAAGAGCAGCACCCGCTCGCCGCGGGTCACGAAAATCAAGGTGCGCGGGATGAGACTGTAGCGCGGCGCGTTTGCTCCCTGGTCGGATGTGGGCATGGGGCCATTCCGTTCCCAAAAAGAAAAATCGCAGCGGTGAGGCCGCTGCGATTTTTCCTGGCAAAAAAGTTACTTGCTCAGCATGGCGCGCACGGCATCCAGCTGCCCGGCGCTGCCCAGGTACTCGTTCTTCTCGGCGATGAACTTGGCGTATTCGCTCATGAAAACCTTGCCGACGGGGCGCAGGTCGAAGTTTTCGGGGTGTTCGATGAAATATTCGCGGTGAACGCGCGTCCAGACCAGGCGGCCGTCGGTGTCGATGTTGATTTTGGTCACGCCCAGGCGGGCGGCTTCGCGAAATTGGGTGGCGTCCACGCCTTTGGCGCCCTTCAGGTTCCCACCGGCCTTGTTGATGCGCTCGACCTCGTCCTGCGGCACCGAGCTGGAGCCGTGCATGACCAACGGGAAACCGGGCAGCCGCTGCTGGATCTCGGCCAGCACGTCGAAACGCAGGCCCTGGGTACCGCTGAACTTGAAAGCCCCATGGCTGGTGCCGATGGCGCAGGCCAGCGAGTCGCAGCCACTACGCTCGACGAATTCTTTCGCCTGGTTGGGATCGGTGAGCTTGGCGTTGGCCTCATCCACTTTGACGTGTTCTTCTACGCCGCCCAGCTGGCCGAGTTCGGCCTCGACAACGATGCCTTTGGCGTGAGCGGCTTCAACTACACGCTTGGTGATGGCGATGTTCTCTTCGAAGCTTTCGTGCGAAGCGTCGATCATGACCGAGGAATAGAAGCCGCTGTTGATGCAGTCGTAGCAGGTGGCCTCGTCGCCGTGATCGAGGTGAACGGCAAAGATGGCTTCCGGGAAGACGCGTTCCGCGCTGCGGATCATGCCCTCGAGCATTTCTTTGTGCGTGTAGGAGCGGGCGCCCTTGCTGATCTGAATAATGAAGGGAGCTTTGCTGTCCAGGTTCCCGCGGAACAAGCCCATGCACTGTTCCAGATTATTGATATTGTACGCGCCGATGGCGTACTTGCCGTAAGCGGCTTCGAACAGTTGTTTGGTGGTAACGATCATGGTGGTTAAACTCCTTGAATGGGGGATAGAGAAAAAATAGCGATAGGCAAAACCCGCCCGGTATTATACTCTTACTTCTTTACAAAGTAACTTCTCAATAAAGCGGGGTGTGGGGTGTTTTGGGCGAGTGAGGCTCGCCCAAAACACCCCACTTTTCCCCTTTTCTTAAGAAGTTATGGATCTTCCGGGTTTAGCGTGAAGAATCCCTTTCCCAGCGAAGCCGGGAGAGCCGAAGTTACTTTACGAAAGCTGTTTTGTAAGATAGTAACGTTGGTGGCCGGGGGGAAAGTCTTTAAGCTCCCCAAAAACGCGATAGCCATGTTGCTCGTAAAACTTTGGGGCTTGAAAGCTAAACGTATCCAGGTAAGCATTCTTTGCGCCGCGCCGGCGCGCTTCCTCTTCTGCGAGGGTCAAAAGGCGATGCCCGTAACCGCGGCCGCGTAACGCATCTTGTATCCATAATAAGTTGATGTAGAACCAACCCCAGTGCGTTTCGCCGATCAGCCCGCCTGCAATTTCCTGGGCCGGCGTGTAGAGGATAAAGCAAAGCGGTTTTCCTTGATCGTCCCCGGCATGCTGAATGTTGTAGCGATGAAGGCTGCCGCCGATGGCCGTCCAAATAGCATTGTCCGGCTTGTCAACCGATGTGATTTGATATGCTTCACTCATCTCGATCCGTCCTTTTTTTGCTGCCGGCAGTACGTGGAAGCCGTTTAAGCCGACGCTTAATGATGTAGTACCTTGCTTAAGAACAACTTTGTTCGTTCATGGGTCGGGTTCCCGAAGATTATCTCGGGGGTGCCTTCCTCCACAATTTGCCCTTCATCCATAAAGATCACGCGGTTGGCCGCGGCGCGCGAAAAGCCCATCTCGTGCGAGACGACTACCATCGTCATCCCTTCGCGTGCCAGGGCCAGCATCACTTCGAGCACCTCGTTGATCATCTCAGGATCGAGAGCGCTGGTCGGTTCGTCAAAGAGCATGATCTTGGGGTTCATCGCCAGGGCACGCGCAATCGCCACACGCTGCTGCTGGCCGCCGGATAGCTGGATGGGGTAGGCATCGGCCTTTTCCGGGATGCCCACTTTTTCAAGCAGTTCACGGCCAACTTGCTCCGCTTCGGCCTGTGAACGCCCGCGGATGACGCGCTGCGCCAGGGTCAGGTTGCCCATCACGCTCAGGTGTGGGAACAGGTTGAACGACTGAAAAACCATGCCGACTTCGCGGCGTACAGCGTTGATGTTCTCGGCGCTGTCGAGGGGAATGCCGTCGACGACGATTTGGCCTTCGTCATATGCTTCCAGCCGGTTGATGCAGCGCAGCAGCGTCGATTTCCCCGACCCCGATGGCCCCACGATGACAATGACTTCGCCTTTCCCGATTTTCAGACTGACGCCGCGCAGGGCATGGACGCCCTGGAAGTACTTATGGATGTTTTGAATCCGGATGATAGGCTCGTCCATTTCAGCGCTCCATACGGCTGGTCTGTTCGATGCGGTTGACGATGCGGGCCGAAAGCAGCGTCATCACCAAATAAACCAGCGCCACGAACGACCAGGTTTCGATCGGGTTGAAATGCGTGGCCATAAACTCGCGTCCCCGGCGGGTAATATCGATAACGGCAACTACGCTGACCAGCGACGAGTCTTTCAACAGGGCGATGAATTCGTTGCCCACCGGCGGCATGATCACGCGTATTGCCTGTGGCAGGATGACATAGCGCATGGCCTGCACGTAGTTCATGCCCAGGCTGCGGGCAGCTTCCATCTGGCCCTTGGGGATGGATTGAATGCCGGCACGGTAGATTTCGGTCATGTAGGCGCCGTAACACACGGTCAGGCCGACAATTGCCATGAAATTGGCGTTGCCCTGGTAATTGGTCAGGAAAGGTAGGTTCAACCGGCGGCCGGCGTCCTGAACGATCGCCGGGAAGGCATAGTACCACCAGATGAGCTGTACCATCAGCGGAATGCCGCGAATTAATTCGACGTACAGCCCGGCTGCGCCCTTGATCGCACGATTCTTGGACATGCGTCCCAGCGCGCCGATCAGGCCGAGAACCAGGATCAGTACAAACGAGACGATGGTGATCAAGACCGTCGTGGCAATGCCATCTTGGATGAACTTGAACAAATTCCAGTAGGGATCTGGGCTGAAGACCATCATGGCGATCAGCAGGGCCACCACCAAAACGACCAGCCCCCACCAGGCGTCCATTTTCATGTTGGGATCGTTCCCGCGGATGGACATAATTTTCGATTCACCGGGTGAATCACGCATGACACTACTCCTGCTTTTGCCTTCCTGGCTGACCGATGAACTGGCAAAAAGCGGCCGCCAACGCTCGGTTTTTTACTCACGCCGCTTTTTGCGGATCAGATATAAAAATGGCCTGCAAAACCGGGATGGTTTTGCAGGCCACCTGTGAAGGAATTCTACTGGCTGCCGGCCAGCCACTTCTCGACGAGCTGATCGATCAGGCCTTCTTCTTGAACGGCCTTCAGCCCGGCGTTGATCTTGGCAACCAGCTCGGTGTTGTTCTTGCAGATGGCGATGCCGTAATATTCATCGGTAAAGACCTCGCCAACCACCTTGATCTTGTCGCTGTTTTCACCTACGTAGCCCAGCGCCAACGGGTTGTCTGCGACGACGGCGTCGATTTGCCCGTTCATCAAATCCTGGAAGGCCAGGCCGACATCGTCGTAGGTCTTGAGGGTGGCGCCTTCGATCTTCTCGATTTCGAAGGCCCCTGTCGTGCCGATTTGCGCCCCGACGACTTTACCGGCCAGGTCGTCCTTGCCGGTGATGTCGGCATTGTCTGCCCGTACGGTAACGATTTGCCCGGCGGCGAAGTAGGGGTCCGAGAAATTGAACTGCTGCTTGCGCTCTTCGGTGATCGTCATGGCCGAGATAGCCAGGTCGTACTGGCAGGTGGCCATACCGGCCAGCAGCGGGTCCCAGGAAACGTTTTGGATGTCGAGCTCGAGACCTTCTTTTTCGGCAATCGCTTTGATCAAATCGATATCGAAGCCTTCGATTTCTTTGGTTTGTTCGTTGATGCTTTCGAAGGGGGGCCAAGCGGCGTCGGTGGCAACGGTGAGTTTCTTGTTGCCGCCGCCACTGCATGCCGCGAGGACCATGCTAAGGACGAGCAGGCCCATGAGGCTGATCCATGTAAAACGCTTCATTCTTTGTTCCTCCTTGGTGAACGAAAAAATGGGGTTCCTTGGGCGCTAGCGTGAAAAAAACTTGGCAGCAATTCCCGCGGAGCCAAACGGAATCATTACGCCCGGAATGTTACGAGAATTGAGCGCAATGTAGGGACCTGTGGACCATAGAAAAAAAGCCGCTTGTGGCGGCTTTGTGTGCGCTGGAGAGGACTTGAACCTCCACGCCTTGCGGCACATGGCCCTCAACCATGCCTGTCTGCCAGTTCCAGCACCAGCGCGAGCGTGTTGTATTATAATCGGCTCGCTTTTCTTGTCAAGCTAAGGTGAAGAAGTTGAAGGTAAGAAACCCGGAAGCCCCGAAATTTATTGAGGAGATACCTGTATGAGAATTGTCCTGGATGCGATGGGAAGTGATCAATACCCGGAGCCAGAACTGGCTGCCGCCCTGGATGCGGCACGCCAGTTTGGCGATGCGGTCATTTTGGTAGGGGACGAGGCGCGCTTGAAGCCGCGTCTGGTGGCCTTAGCCGGGGAAACCCCGCCGGTCCGGCTGGTGCACGCCCCTGAAGTCCTGGAAATGACGGACAAGCCTGCCGAAATGGCCCGCAGCAAAGATACCTCGATGCACGTCGGGATGAGCCTGGTGAAATCCGGCGAGGCCGATGCCTTCATCACGGCCGGGAACACGGGGGGCGCCATGGCGACGGCTCTCTTCACGCTGGGACGCATTCGCGGGGTCAAGCGCCCGGCGTTGACCGGCCTGTTCCCCGTGAAAAACGGGCGCTGCGCCGTGCTCGATATTGGTGCCAATGCCGAGTGCAAGCCAGAATATCTGGTGCAGTTTGCCGTGATGGGTTCGGTGTATGTGCAAAAGGTCCTGGGTATCCAATCGCCGCGTGTGGGGTTACTTTCTAATGGAGAAGAAGCAAATAAAGGGAACGAATTGGTCAAGGCCACCTTCCCCTTACTCCAGGCAAGCAAGATCAACTTCGTCGGCAATATCGAAGGCAAGGAGCTTTATGGCGGTCACGCCGATGTGGCTGTGATGGATGGCTTTACCGGTAACGTGCTGCTCAAATCGTCAGAAGCCGTTGCCAGGTTACTGGTCGATCTCTTGCGCGAGGAATTAATGGCCAACATGCGTACAAAGGTTGGCGCGCTGCTGGCGAGACCGGCTTTCGATGCGCTCAAGAAGCTGCTCGATCCGTCAGAAACCGGTGCCGCACCCCTGTTGGGCATTGATGGCCTGGCGTTTGTAGCCCACGGCCGTTCAGATGCAAAATCGCTTGTCTCGGCCATCCGCATTGCCCGTAACGCCGTCCAGGCAAATCTGCTTGAGGCCCTACGGAGCGCCATCCAGGAAAATCTTTCGCAAACGCCGGATTCGTAGCCGAGCACGCCGGCCGAACTTTTGATGAAACCATTCGTCTTACCGTAGTAAAGGAGAATTTTTGTATGAGTCAGTCTGTTAATCGCCGCCGCGTGGTCATTACGGGGGTGGGGGGCATTACCGTCCTGGGCCCGTCGATTGACCTTTTCTGGGAAGGCCTGTTGGCCGGGCGTTCGGGGATCCGCCGTATTACGCAGTTCGATGCCAGCGCATTGTCCTGCCAGATTGCCGGTGAAATTCCGGAGTTCGACCCGGGGAATTTCATGGATCGCAAAGAGGCCCGGCGCGTCTCGCGCATGGCGCAAATTACGCTGGCTGCGGCGGTGCAGGCCGTCGCCGATGCCGGGCTGCCCGAACCTTTACCCGAACCCGAGCGCTCAGGCGTCGTCTTTGCCACGGCGATGGGCGGCATCGAGCGGGTCGATGAAGGGCTTGCAACCCTGCGTACGAAAGGCATCGATCGCGTCAACCCGTTTACGATCAGCGCCTCGATCCCCAACCTAGGTGCTTTCCTCGTCGCCGAGCGGATGCAGTGCCAGGGCCCCAGCTATACCATTACCACCGCCTGTGCGGCCGGCACCCAGGCGGTGGGTGAAGCAGCCGAGTTGATCTGGCGCGGTGTGGCCGACGTGGTGGTTTGCGGTGGCGCCGAAGGGTTGATTCAGGATTATGCCGTGGGCGGCTTTGCCATCATGCGCGCCCTACCCACCAGCTTCAACGACGATCCCGAGAAAGCCTCCAGGCCCTTCGACTCCAAGCGTGAAGGTTTCCTCTATTCCGAAGGCAGCGGCGCATTGGTCCTGGAGACGCTCGAACACGCCCAGGCGCGCGGGGCGCGTATCTACGCCGAAGTGATCGGCCAGGCGGTTTCTTGTGACGCCTATCACGTGGCCCAACCCGATCCGTCTTCGCTGGGCCAGATGCGGGCGATCAAGTGGGCGCTCGAAAGCGCCGGAATCCAGCCAACGGACGTGGATTACATCAACACCCACGGTACCTCGACCCCGCTCAATGACGCTAGCGAAACACGCGCTATCAAGATGGTCTTTGGCGAGCACGCCTACAAACTGGTGATCAACTCCACCAAGTCGATGACCGGCCACGCTATGGGCGCTTCCGGCGCCCTCGAGGCGATCGCCTGCGCCAAGCAGATCTACCACGGCATCGTGCACCCCACCATCAACTACGAATACCCCGATCCCGAATGCGATCTGGATTACACCCCCAACGAAAAACGCCAGTACCAGATTAACGTTGCCCTTTCGAACTCGTTCGGCCTGGGTGGGCAAAACGCCTGCCTGGTGCTGAAGCGCTTCGTGGCTTGAAACCCCTATGAAAATCGTCACCAACGAAAAATTGATTCGGCGCAACAGCCGCATCGGCATGACTGCGACGCTGGCCGGCTTGTTGGTTTTGCTGGGCGGCTTCGTGATATCGATGCAATCGCGCGATTCCAGTATGTTCAATGTCATGTGGGGGGCCTTGCTGCTCGGCTTCTTGCTCTCGCAGGTGGGCATCTACTTCGGCAACCGCTGGGGGCGCCGCCCGCGCCCTGATGAAGCGCTCGATCAGGCGCTCAAAGGGATGGACGACCGTTACACTGTTTACCATTACACGACCCCGGTCGCACACCTGCTCGTTGGCCCGGTCGGCCTTTGGGTGCTGGAAACGTACCCGCAGCCGGGGAAGGTCGTCTACAACGAGAAGAAAAAGCGCTGGCAGCAAAAAGGCGGCAGTTTTTTGCAGAAGTATATGCGCATCTTTGCGCAGGAAAGCCTGGGACGGCCCGATCTGGACGTGGAAATCGATCTGGAGAAGATCAACCGGCACTTGAAGGCCAGGTTGCCTGACATGGAGCTGCCGGAAGTGCAGGCAGCATTGGTCTTCATCAATCCCACCGCAGACGTGAGCGAATGCGATAGTGCAACCGTTCCGGCGCTCTTGAGCAAAGAACTCAAGGAATACCTGCGCAAAACGAGCAAGGGCAAGCTGGTGCCCACCGACACGCTCAAGCAGATCAACGAAGGATTGGCGTAGCGCGCAAGAAGAAAATGAAAAAAGAGCGTTTTTGGCGGTCTGGTTGCCAAAAACGCTCTTTTTTAAAGTTTGGCTCTCCCGGCTTCGTCGTGAAAGGGATTCTTCACGCTCAACCCGGAAGACCCTTAAGTTTAAACCAACAACCGCAGCGGCTCCTGTAGGTATTTCGCCAGGGCTTGCATGAACTGGGCCGCCTCGGCGCCATCGCTGACGCGGTGGTCCACCGAAATGGTTGCTTTCATGCGCGTGCCGACGGCCAGTTCGCCGCCCTTGACGACGGGCACGTCTTTGACGGCGCCCACGGCCAGAATGCCGGCCTCCGGCGGGTTGATGATGGCGGCAAAGTTTTCGACATCGAACATCCCCAGGTTGCTGATCGAAAACGTTGAGCCTTCGATGTCATCGGGGCGTACCTTGCCGTCGCGGGCGCGGCTCACCAGCGATTTAATTTCCGCAGCAATTTCCTTGAGCGGCTTCTGATCGGCGTCGCGACAGACGATGGTCAGCAGGCCGCCGCTGACTGCCACGGCCACGCCGATGTTGACGGCGCCGTGCTGGACGATCGTGTTGCCGTTGAAGGATGCGTTCAGGTTGGGGAATTCACGCAGTGTCAGGGCGACGGCCTTGATGATGAAGTCGTTGACGGAAATTTTGGCTTCTTCCGGCAGCAGGCCGTTGACTTGCTTGCGCAGCTTCATCAGCGCGGCCATGTCGTACTCGCTGGTGATGTAGAAATGCGGCACGCTGGTCTTCGATTCGGCCATGCGGCGGGCAATCGCCGTGCGCAGTTTGGTGAGCGGGACGGATTGGCCTGGCGCAGCGCCAGCCGGGCGGCCCGGTGCTGTGGTTGCCTCAGGCCGGTACGTTTCGACGTCCTTCTTGACGATCCGCCCGCCGGGACCACTGCCCTGGATGCCGGCCAGCTCGAGGCCTTTTTCCTGGGCAATTTTGCGCGCCAGCGGCGAGGCTTTGACGCGCCCGCCTTCGGTAGCTGCCGTAGCGGCCGGCGCAGCCGCCGCGCTTTGCGCGGGCTTTGCTGCTTCCTCGGCCGGCTTGGCTTCTGGCTTCGCAGCCGGCTTCTCAGGCTCTTCGGACGTCGGCGCTCCACCCGCGTCGGCCGGCACTTCTTCGCCCGGTTGGGCGACGATGGCGATGGGCGTGTTCACCGGCACAACGCTTCCTTGCTCGACCAGATGCCTTGCGACGACGCCTTCAAAACTCGATTCCACCTCGACGGTGGCTTTGTCGGTTTCGATCTCGGCCAGCACGGCGCCCTTGGCCACTGGCTCGCCTTCGGCGATCACCCAACGGATGAGGGTACCTTCGGCCATGTCGAAACCCAGTTTGGGCATCATGACAGTATCGGCCATTACAATACCTCCTTGACGGCTTGCACCACGTCGGCCACCTGCGGTAATGCCAGCTGCTCGAGCGTGCTGTTGTAGGGCAGCGGGACTTCCTTTTGGGCCACGCGTTTAATCGGGGCATCGACGTAGTCGAAGGCTTCTTCGTAGATGCGGGCGCTGACTTCCGACCCGACGCCATACGACTTCCAGCCTTCTTCCACGATGACGGCCCGGTTGGTGCGCTTGAACGATTCGATCACCGGCGCCATATCCAGCGGGCGCAGGGTGCGCAAATCGACGATTTCGGCTTCGATGCCTTCTTTGGCAAGCTGTTCAGCGGCCTGCATCGAAAGCTGCAAGCCTTTCGAGTAAGCCACAACCGTCACGTCGCGGCCAGGGCGCTGAATTTTCGATTTGCCGATGGGGATGATGAGATCCTGCGAGTCATCGGGCACTTCACCGCGTACCTGGTACATGGTGGCGTGCTCGATGAACATCACCGGGTCGTCGGAGCGGATGGCCGCCTTGAGCAGGCCCTTGGCGTCTTCTGGTGTGCCCGGTGAAACGACCTTCAAGCCCGGAAAGTGGGCGAAAATCGCATCCGGCGTCTGTGAGTGGGTGGCACCCAACTGGCGGCCCCCCCCGCCAACGGTGCGGATGACCATCGGCAGGCGGAACTGCCCGTTGAACATGTAGTGCAGTTTGGCGGCTTCGTTGACGATGTGATCCATCGCCGAGAAGGCAAAGTTGATCGTCATCAGTTCGGCCACCGGGCGCAGGCCGGTCATGGCTGCGCCGATGGCTGCGCCGATGATGGCAGCCTCGGCGATGGGCGTGTCTTTGATACGCTTTTCGCCGAAGTGATCGTAAAAACCTTTGGTGACGGCGTAGGTCCCACCCCAAACGCCTACTTCTTCTCCCAAAATGAAAACATTGGGGTCCCTTTCCATTTCTTCCCATAAAGCCTGGGAGATGGCTTCGCGCATGGTAATTCGTGCCATAGTTGCCTCGGTATTATCCCTTAATCCGCATAAACATGTTCCCACAGCGCTTCGGGCGCCGGCTCGGGGCTGGATTCGGCGAACTGGATCGCGGCGGCGATTTCTTCGCTGGCTTTTTGGTCCAGCGCGTTCAGTTCCTCTTCGGTGGCGATGCCGTTGCTGGTCAGGTGCTTGAAGTAGATGCCGATCGGATCGTTTTCTTCAGACCAGCACTTGACCTCGTCGGCCTGGCGATAGCGTTCCGGATCGCCCATCGAGTGGCCGCGGAAACGGTAGGTGATGACTTCGAGGAAGTAAGGCCCCTTGCCCGAACGGATGTGTTCGAGCGCTCGTTCGGAAGCCTGGCGCACGCTCAAAATGTTCATGCCATCCACACGCTCGTTGGGGATGCCGTAACCTTCGGCCTTCTGGCGAATTTCAGAAACGGCCGAGGCGCGTTCGACAGCGGTGCCCATGCCGTACTGGTTGTTTTCACACACCCACAGCACCGGCAGATTCCATACTTTCGAGAGATTGACGCCTTCGTGGAAATATCCGATGTTGGTCGCTCCGTCGCCAAACATGCAGATCGTTACGCCATCCGTCCCGGCATATTGATCGCCCAGCGCCAGCCCCGCGGCCAGCGGGATATGCGCACCGACGATGGCATGCCCACCCCAGAAGTTCTTGTTCACGTCGGCCATGTGCATCGAGCCGCCTTTGCCGCCTGAGCAGCCGGTGGCTTTGCCGGTCAGTTCGGCGATGACTTCATTCGTCGTCAGGCCACAGTTGATGGCCACGCCGTGGTCGCGGTAAGCCGTGATGACGCGATCCTGCGGCTGGCGGGCAGCGATCAGGCCGGTGCTGACGGCTTCCTGGCCGATGTAGAGGTGCAAAAAGCCGCCCACCTTTCCCTGTTGGTAAAGCTGGGCGGCGGCATCTTCTAGCCGGCGGATGACGACCATCTGGTAAAAGAGATCAAGATATTCGTTTTTCTCCATGCTGATGTTTCCTCTCGTAAGAATTGCCCACCCAAACAAACACCGGGCTTCCCCGGTGCGTTGAGCCGTGCATGACGGCCAAATTATACCAGAATGCTCCGAATAGGAATTGAAAAAAGCTCACCCGTTTGGGTAGTTTGTCCTGCTCTTGGGTGGGACCTTCTTGCGGTCACCCGTTCTGTGATGGGCAGCAGGTCTTGCTTTACGCCACGATCTCCCAAAGATGCGCTCTCTTGCCTTTTTCGGCGCCGCACATCGCCGCCAGCGAGCAGCCGTTACAGCCGGCCCCCGTGCAGTCCGCCAGGTTTTTCAGTTTTCCCAACTGCGCCAGGTGGTGGAGCATGGCTGCGACCATCTGTGGTGACGTGCCCAATCGTGCGGCCAGGATGCCGGCTTCCAGCGTGCCGCCCTGTTGAATCTCATGTAGCAACTGCTCCAGCATGATATTCCCTTCTATCCCATGACTCTGCTTGCCAGGCCATACACGGCGATACCCGCTGCTAACGAAACCCCCAGCATCAGGGCGATGTTGAGCAGTGTCCAGCGCCACGAGCCTGTTTCCTGGCGGATGGCGGCGACCGTGGCCGCGCAAGGGATGAAGAGCAAGGTTACCGTCAGGAATGCCAACGCCGTGGCCGGGGTATAGGCGGCAGCCAGTGTACCTGCCAGGCCGGCATCCTCCGCAGCGCCAAAAAGAACACCCAGGGTCGCCACGACGTTTTCTTTGGCCGCAAAGCTTGTCAACAAGGCCACGGTTAACTGCCAATCCATCCCCATTAGCCGGCCTACCGGGGCTAGCAGGGACCCCAGGCGGGCCAGAAAACTGGTTTGCAGGTCGCCGTTGGGCAGCACGGAAAGCGCCCAGATGATCACCGAAAAAGCCAAAATGGTCGTGCCGGCCTTTTTGACGAACGAAACTCCCCGTTGCCAGACCAGCAGTCCGATGGTGCGGGCGTTGGGTAGGTGATAGAGCGGCATCTCCATGACGAAGCCCGACCGTTCGCCGCGGAAGATAGTGCGGTTGAGCAGGATGCCGCTCACGACCAGCACGGCCAGCGAAAACAGCACCAGGCCCCACGAAACCAGGGTGGCATAGCCGCCAAAGAAGATCGGGGCGATGAAAGCCAGCACTGCCAGCCGGGCCGTGCACGGCACCAGCGGAGCGACCATGATCGTCAACAAGCGCGCCGGGCGTGAGTCGATCACGCGTGTGCCCATCACCGAAGGGACGTTGCAGCCGAATCCCAAAAACAACGGCAGAAACGACTTGCCATGCAGGCCCATCAGGTGCATGGCATTGTCCATGACGAAGGCCGCGCGCGCCATGTAGCCTACATCTTCAAGAAAGGCCAAAGCCGCGAAGAAGATCACCATGATCGGCAAAAACGTGATCACTGCCCCAACGCCACCGATCATGCCGTCGACCACCAGCCCGCTCAACCACAACGGCGCGCCGGCCAGTAAAGCGGCCGTCCATTCCGTGATGCGCAGGACTACTTGGGTATCCAACCAAGCCTGGATCGGTGTGCCTATCGTAAAGGTCAGCCAGAAGACCAGCCCCAACATGCCGGCCAGCGTAACCAGCCCCCACAACGGGTGCGCTGCCCAGCGATCGAGGCGCTGCGTCAGGCCGATTTGTCCGGCTTTCGGGCGTGCGACGGCGGCACGGATCATGCGCTCGATCCATTCGTAACGCCCCGAGGCGATCGCCAGCAGCGCGTCGTCGTGGGCTTTGAGCGTCTCGGCCGCCAGTTCCCAGCGTTCCAGCGGGAGCTTGGCCCGCATGAGCCGGGTGATTTCCTCATCGCCTTCGAGCAGCTTGAGAGCGACCCAGTCGTCGGGATAGGGCGCGGGCACGAACCCGCGAATGGCCTGTTCTACCGTCTCCAGGATTTCCTGGTGATCGGCGCGAATGGCCGGGCGGCGCGGCGCCAGCGTGATTTTCCCGGAAAGCACATCCTCGACCGCTTGCAGCAAGTCGCGCACGCCGGCGGCGCGCGTTGCCGTCAGCGGAATGACCGGCACGCCCAGCGCAGCCTGTAATACGTTTGCTTCCACGCGCAGGCCCTCTTGTTCGGCGACGTCCATCATGTTCAGTCCGATCACCAGCGGCACGGGCAGGCAAATCAACTCGGAGACCAGGTACAGGCTGCGTTCCAGGTTTGCAGCGCTGACCAGGGCGATCACGGCGTCGGGCTGCTGGCGGATGATGAACTCGCGGGCGATTACTTCCTCCGGCGAGTTGGCCGTCAGGCTGTAGGTGCCGGGCAGGTCGACGAGCTGAATCTGGCGTTGGTTGAAGCGGAAGTTGCCTTCGCGCCGTTCGACCGTCTTACCCGGCCAGTTGCCTACGTGCTGGTTCAGTCCGGTGAGCAGGTTGAAAACGGTCGATTTACCCATATTGGGCTGCCCCGCCAGGGCGATCAAAGCCGTGTGTTCGTCGGTGCGGGTGAACGTTTGGCCGTTATTGGATGAAACGCTGTGACAATCGGTCATGTCAAACTTTCCTTTGGACGAAGATGTTGCTGGCCTCGCCGCGCCCCAGGGCCACGAAGGAGCCGCGTACCGAAACCAGCAGCGGGCCATGGCCGTGGTTTTGCGCCATCTCGACGATCGCGCCCGGCGTAAAACCCAAGGAGATCAGGCGCCCGGTCAGGTGACGCCCTGCACAGGTTTCCAGAAAGACAGCTTGCTCGCCGGGTTTCAGTTCCGCGAGAGAGATGCAGGCGACAGAATTCATCGAAGGCTCCACTTGACGTAAGGGGTTGGCAGGATATAATGAAAATATCGTTAATTCTCTCGGTTAACCCGTAAGAATTATATGAGTTAGTATACGCTAATACGGGCGATTTTACAAGAGAATTCTGTTTGCAGTTTTGCATAATTTTTTCCCTGGAATTGAAGAATGGCCGAAATCAAACCCAGCGCAACGATTGAAAATTACTTGAGTTTGCTGTTTGTCTTCGAACGCGATGGCGAACCCATCGTGGGCGCGCGCCTGGCAGAGCAGTTGGGCGTTACACCCCCAACGGTCACCAATACCCTGAAGCGCATGGAGCGCGATGGCCTGGTGAGACTGGATGGTCCCAGTGGGCCTGCCCTGACCGAAAGTGGCCGTACGGCGGCGCATACGGTCATGCGCCGCCATATTTTGACCGAATGGATGCTGGTGCGTTTGTTGTCGTGGTCGAAAATCCACAGCCAGGCGCATGAAATGGAACACGCCATCTCTCAGGAGGTAGAAGATGCGCTCCAGCGTGAGTGGAACTACCCCCAAACTTGTCCCCACGGAAATCCCCTGCCGGGGTGCGAAGAAGTTGTTGCCGGTTGGATTCCCCTGACGGAAGCTCCCTTACACCGGCCGCTGATCATTCGTCGGGTACACGAACTGGCGGAAGAAACCCCCGGCGTTCTGGCATTCTTGGAAGAAAAGCGCCTGACAATCGGGCAGGAAATCATCATCATCGAAACGCTGCCCTTCAACCAGACGCTTACCATCAACGTAGAAGAGGGGCCTTGCGGCGGAGAAGTCGTCCTCGGCCAATCTATCGCTCGTTATATCTTCGGTGAGTTGAAGCCGTAGGCCGAATGCGGGCCCTACGGCTTCAGCATGTGCTGGTCAGGCGTTGACAATCGCCTCTACCAACATCTCGGGGAGATCAACCGTTTGGCTTCTACCATCGTCGTCATCGGACGGGTCTTAGCAAAGAGCGCGCCGTACGCACGGCTGGTTTGCTCCATGTGTTCTGGTGCGACGCTGTAACCATACAAGCCGCTTATGCTTGCTGCCGATCGCAGTAGAATTCAATCGCTTGACGCATGAAATCGGGCATGTCAGGATGCATGGCTTCATAGCTGGCACGGAACCGTGGATCTTCGGCATAAGCCTGCCCCAGGCCGCGCAGGATTTCGAGATTCGGTTCGTAGAAGCTGCCCAGGTGTTGGTACCAGGCGGCAACGGCCTGCTGCACTTCAGGGCTGTCGTAGCCTTTGTCCATGTTGTCCAGAATGGTGTGGTGAATCTGGCTCGCCCTGGCAAAGATTTGTTCTTTTTGCTCGTCCGTGTAGCTTTTCCAGCGGTGCTGCGATTCGGTCCAGGTGGATGTACTACCCCAACGCTGTTCGGCTTCTCTTTCGTATTCTTTTTGTTGTTCTTCGTCGAAGCCGGCGAAGAGTGGCTTTTTGTCTTTCATAGGAAGAACTCCTTTCAGGTGTAAAATCGTGTTATCCACCGTCTGTATAAGTTGTGTGAAGCGTTCGACGCGTCCTGCCAGCGCCTGGCGGTGTGTTTGCAGCGCCGTGAGCAGATCGAAGTCGGGTGCATTCAAAATCGCCCCGATCACTTCCAGGCTGAAATCCAGCGCCCGGTAGAAACGGATTTGTTGCAGGCGCAGCAGGGCTTCGTCATCGTAGTAACGGTAACCGTTTTCGCCGTAGTGATTGGGCTTCAACAGCCCGATCGAATCGTAGTAGCGCAGCGTCCGTGCACTGACGCCGGCCAGTTGGGCGAGTTGCTTGACGGTGTATTTCATGTCCATCATGATAAACCCTTACGTAACGTTAATGTCAAGGGTTCGGATAGTGGAGGGAAGATGCTAATTCTCGATCTTTTGCAGACACTGCTTGCAGCCAGTGCGGTGATCCTCGGTTTCGTCTATATCGTCGGTGGTTTGGTGGTCAACCTGAACCTGACCCGCCGAGGCGTCGTGGAGTTTCAGATTTTGAAGGTAAAGTACCTGGTTGTGGGGCTGATCTTTCTACTGCACTCGATTGGGTCGTTTTCGTTCGCGGCGCTGCCGGCCATCGCATTGCTCTTCTTTGCCACGAATCTATTGGTGATGCAGTTCATTTGTATCTTCTCGATTTCCGCATCGGCAACTTTGTTGTGGATCTGGGCCAGGGTGCGTTCCAGCCAGTTATCGTTTTGGACGCGCTGGAGCTACTGGTTCATGGCTTCAGTTGCTTCGGCGCTGTTTCCGATGATCGTTTTCATCCGCCAGCTTGTTCTTCCTTCGGTTGAAGTTACGTGGCTGATCTTGACGGTTGAGGCGGTTTTGGTGGCGGCGCTGACCTTTCTGGCGCAAATCTACCACTATTCGGCTTTTTACTATGGTCGCCCCAGCCCGGCTGGAGCGTTGGATCCGATTGGGATCGGGATTCCCAGCCGTGTACGGCTGGCCTGCGAGCCAAGCTATGCGTCACTCCTGCAAAGCTTGGGCGTTTCTGTAAGCAAGGAACATATCACCCAGGACTTGTTTCTGGTGGATGAAACCGATCAGCATTACATCGCGGCATTCGAGCGCGTCCCCGGCCAGGCGGGAAACGACCGCACCCTCAAGATCGACAAAGGCCTTGTCCGGGCGATCTTGTTCATTCCCGACCCCATGCGGCCGCCCGATCCGGCGCCCGGCGAGTGGCGGGGTAAAAAGCAACCGGCGCTGCTGCCAAAAAAAGGCAAAGAATCGTAGGGATGCAAAAACGAGTGTGCAGGATACGCACACTCGTTTGAGAAGAGAAGGGCGAAGGCTAATACTGGCCGAATAGTTTTGCAAAGAAGCGATGAATGCCGTGGAAGGAACCGACCGGTTCGGCATACATCAAGATGCACTTCCCGTTGACCAGATTCAAACCCAGCTCCTGGCCGACTTTGTCGGCTTCCGCCGAACCGGCGCCTTGCTGGATCCAGATGTCCTTGATGCCAGCATTGGCGGCTTCCTGCAAAACGGCCGGTACTTTTGCGGGAGGGATGCACACCACCACGCCGTCCACCTGGCCTTGCAGGGCGGTAAGGTTGGGGTAGCACTTGTCCCCACCGATTTCTTGTGTCGATGGGTTGACGGCAAAAGGCTGGTAACCGCGCCCTTTGAGTTCTTTATAAATCATGTTGCCAAACTTCTTGTCGTCGCGAGAGACGCCTACCACCGCCAGGCGTTTCTTGCTGGTGAATTCCTGTGCTGTTTTATCCATGTTTGTCGTGCCTCCTCAGCGTAATTTAGGTGAGCCATTCCATTTAATCCTACGTTGGATGATGGCTTTTGTCAATCGGGTTGAATTCTCGGCTTTTCAACGATTCCTTGTACGTAAAGCGTGACAAAAAGGTGCATGCTGTTTTGCAGCGATGTGCACCGGCCTGCATCCATTGTATAATTCCCTTACTTGTGAAATTCTCCACATTTCTCTCAGAAAAGGATGCACACGCTATGAGCGACCGTATTGAATTTACCCGCAATTATGCCGATCAATGTACCGACAAAGGTTTTCAATTCGAGTTCTACTGCGATCGCTGCGGGACAGGGTATCGCACCCGTTTCTCTCCATTTGCATTGGGTACGCTGACCTCGGCTCTGGATGCAGGCAACAGCCTGTTGGGTGGCTTGTTCAGCAAAGCCGCCGATCTCACCGAACGCGCCCGTTCTGCCACCTGGGAGAAAGCGCACGATGACGCTTTCACGGCTGCCATGCAAGAGCTTCGTCCCGAATTCATCCAGTGCCCGCGCTGTTCCTCGTGGGTGTGCAAAAAAAGCTGTTGGAATGCCCGCAAGGGCTTGTGCAAAAGCTGCGCCCCCGACGTTGGGGTCGAAATGGCGGCTGCCCAGGCCAGCAAGGCCAGCGAGAAAGTATGGGAAAACGCTCAGGCCAGTGATGAAGACACAAAGGTGATCGGCAACCAGAAGGCCTGGAAGGCTGGCGTACGGGCATCCTGCCCGCACTGCAATGCCCCTCTGGATGGTACGCCGAAGTTTTGTCCCGAGTGCGGCCAAAAGATTCAAGCCGAGAAGTTCTGTGTAGAATGTGGTACGAAGCTGGCTGCGGCTGCAAAGTTCTGCCCCGAATGCGGCACAAAAAACGGCTGAGCGTTTGGCAACCTAAAATCGCTGTTGAGCGTTTGGCAGCCTGAAACGGCTTTGCGGAGGCGTACACGGCCTTTGCAAGGCCGTTTTTATCGGGATTGCCCTTGCCAATCGTCCCCGCTGCGGTTATAGTATCGGCCTATGCCTGAGCAACGCTTCCCTTACCTGATTTCATCCTCGCTCTTGTCGGCAGATTTTACCCACCTCGCCGATCAGATTGCTGCAGTGCAAGCCGCGGGGGTGGATTGGCTGCATGTGGATGTCATGGACGGCCACTTCGTCCCCAATTTGACGATGGGGCCGTTCATCGTAGAGCACTGCCGCCGAGCCAGCCAACTGCCGCTGGATGTGCACTTGATGGTTGACCGTCCCGATGATCTGCTGGAAGATTTCGCCAGGGCCGGCGCCAGTTTGTTGTCCGTGCACGTCGAAACTTGCCCGAACTTGTATCGCACCCTGCAAAAAATCCGCGAGTTGGGTTGTAAACCGGGGGTAGTGCTCAACCCTGGCACGCCAGCCAGTGCGGTGGCAGCGGTTTTGCACCTCATCGATCTGGTGCTCGTCATGAGCGTCAACCCGGGCTATTCGGGGCAAAAGTTCATCCCCGAAGTGCTTCCCAAGGCGCGCGAGATTCGCCGCCGTTTGGATGATGTCAACCCCACAGCATTGATCGAGATGGATGGTGGCTTGACGGCCGAGACGCTGCCCCTGGCTATCGATGCCGGGGTGCAGGTATGTGTGGCTGCATATGCAATTTTTAAACACCCCCAAGGTATTGCCGCCGGGGTGGGGGCGCTGCGCGCCTGTCTGCCGGGTGCGCAGGAAAAGGCACGTCGGCCTAACCTATAACCCAATAAACAAAAATCCGGCTTGCGCCGGGATTTTTGTTCTGGAAAAACAGAGAAGAAAACTTTAGCTGGTTTTGACCAGTGTGCGGATGCACTTGGCACACAGCACCTTACGAACCGTTTTGTTGCCCTCTGCAACACTGACCGTTTGCAAGTTGGGACGGAAGGTTCGCTTGGTAGCCTTCTTCGACCAGGGACGATTTTGCCCAAAGGTGGTTGTCTTTCCACAATGTGCGCATTTTGCCATAATTTCACTTCCTTTCGAAACATGCAGCTCAAAACGTACGGTTTGGCTGAAAACCAGGTACCGCAGCGAATTGCTGTCAGAGAACCGCAAAGTTAAATCGCTCTACCCCGCGCAGAGCGGGCCAATCTTACCATGAAACGTATCCTCTTACAAGACAAGGGTTTAATCTAACACATTTTTATGGTTCCCTTTTTGGGCGCCAGCAGCCAAATACGAGGTCAAAGATGACAGAAGAAATTACCCCGTTGGGCAGTATCAATATTTCTCCACGTGCAATTGCTTCGATTGCGGCCCGTGCGGCGCGAGAAACGTATGGCGTTGTCGGGCTGGCCAACAAAAACCTGCTCGACGGTTTAACACACGCCTTGGTGAAAGACCCGACACATGGTGTCGAAATCCGTTTCGACGGCGAGCATTTGAAGATCGATCTTTACATTGTCGTGGAATATGGTATTCGTATCAAGACCGTTTCTGCCAGCCTGGCAGACCTGGTGCACTACCAGGTGGAAAAGATACTGTCCCTACCGGTCAGCCAGGTGAACGTTCACGTCCAGGGCTTGCGTGTCAGCAATGTGGATTAACCCCGTGCGCGTGAGTGCCGTATTTTTATGTTTTGCAGGAGCCATTCATGGATTTAGAGGTAGATTCTTCTTCACGCAAAACGCCGCCCTTCGACGGTCGCGTGCTTAAACAACTGACTCAGGCAGCGCTTCACTGGCTGCGCACCAACCAACAGACTGTCAACGCGCTCAACGTGTTTCCTGTGCCAGATGGGGACACGGGCACGAACATGGTCCTGACCATGCAGGCTGCTTGCGATGAAGTGGCCAGCCTGGACGAGAGCAACGTGGGCAAAGTGGCCCACGCCATCGCACACGGCGCCTTGATGGGTGCACGCGGCAATTCCGGGGTGATCTTGTCGCAGGTTTGGCGTGGTTTCGCACGCGCCCTGGATAGCCAGGAAACCCTGGACGGGAGCGATCTCGTGCGCGCTTTTGTCACGGCGCGCGAGACGGCCTACAAGGGTGTCGTACGCCCGGTCGAAGGGACGATCCTGACCGTCGCCAGGGATGTGGCCAGCGCGGCAGAACAGGCGCTGGAGCAGACCGGCGACCCGTACGAAATCCTGGAACGCCTGGTCCCGGCGGCTGATATTTCGGTCAACCGCACACCGGAGCTATTACCCGTTCTTAAGCAGGCCGGTGTGGTCGATTCGGGCGGCAAAGGATTGTTTTTCATCCTGGATGGGATGGCGCGCCACCTGCGCGGCGAGCCGCTTGAAGTGGCAAGCGTTGCTGTGCAGCCCCTGGGCGCCATGCAACTCGATAATCCGTTGGAAGCCATCGAACCGGGCCAAGATTACGAGGTGGTGGTGGATTTTCGGCCCAATGAATCGTTCGACCTCGAAAAGTTTTACAGCGAGCTTGAAACCATGGGCACCTCGATCCAGGTGGGCGAGGGGGATGGCATGTACCGTATGCACATTCACGTACCCCTCGAAAAGCGCTACGAACCGATCGATTACACGATGAAGCTCGGCGTGATCACCCAGGTGCACCTCGAAAACTTGATGGCTCAGATGGATGACTTGAAACGCGTGCCAAAAGATGTGATTCCACTGACACCGGTAGAAGCCGATCAAATCGCCGTTGTGGTCGTTGCTCCAGGGCCGGGTATTGCCCGTGTATTTGCCAGCCTGGGAGCTGCCTCTTTGGTGGAAGGTGGCCAGACGATGAATCCGTCCACCGGACAGTTGATCGACGCACTCAAAGATCTCCCGACGGATAAAGTGATTATCCTGCCTAATAACAAGAATATTATCCTGGCCGCCCAGTCGGCAGTTCATGCGGCGGCACAGATGGGCATCGAAAAGAGAATTGAAGTGATTCCCAGCCGTACCGTGCCACAGGGCCTTGCTGCGATGCTCCATCTGGTGCCCGATGGCGATTTAAGCGCCATCGTCGCTCAAATGAATGCAGCACTTCACGACGTGCAGACGATCGAAATCACAACGGCCACACGCAGCGTGGAAATCGACGGCGTCGTGGTCGAAGATGGGCAAAGCATTGCATTGTTGAATGGAAAACTGGCCGTGGCTGCCGGCAATGTCGAAGGTGTCACCTTGCAAGCGCTCGAGCTGGCAGGGGCTGCCGGTTACGAGCTAATCACGCTGTTTTCGGGAAACAATATTACGCCCGACGAGGTTACACAAATTGTCGAACGTATTCAGGCGCAATATCCCGATCAGGAGTTGGAAGTGCAAGATGGCGGCCAGGCGCACTACCAGTTCATTATTTCGATTGAGTAGTCTTGTCTTCTTATGCCAAACGTGTTGATTCTTACCGATGGAACGGCCCAGTTTACAGCCAGCACCTATGCCGGTATGGAACGGGTCTTTGTGTTGCCCTGGCGGATTCAACTACCGGGGCAGCGGCCGGTTGAATCTGGCCAGATAAAACTGGAAGGGATGCCGGCTTCGTTGGGTGAAAACGCTGGGGTACGGGTACTGCCTCCCTCCGTAGACGACTTTTTCCATGCCCTGGCCCGGTTGGGGAAGCAGGCTCACGAAATCGTCGTTATCCTGACCTCTGCCCACCTGAGTCCGGTCATGAAAAATGCCCAAAAGGCCATGCAAACGGTGCACTGCCCTGCTGCCATCCACCTGGTAGATTCTCAAAATGTCGGCGCAGGCCTGGGGCTTCTGGTGCAGGCGGCAGCGCAGGCTGTGGCCCAGGGAGAAAGCGGTTCGGCAGTTTGTCGTTTTCTGCGCGGGCTGGTGCCGCACACGTATTCCCTGTTTTGTGTGCAAAGCCTTACGTATCTGGCGCATGCGGGCCACCTCGATTTGACCCAGGCCATGGTAGGAGAAATGCTTAACTTGATGCCGTTTTTTATGCTTGAAAATGGCAGCCTGGCGCCGGTACAAAAAGCGCGCAGCTCGCGTCAACTGGCAGAAACGGTCAATGAGTTTCTGGCCGAATTCGAAAGCCTGGTGCACGTTGCCATGGTACACGGTACGGCTCCGTTCGACCAGGAGGCGTATTCGTTGGCTGAACGCTTGGGGAATACGCCAGAAGGGCACCTGTTGAGCGAGCACGTGCTCAACGGCGCTACGGCGGGCATTTTTGGCCCGCGCAGCCTGGGAATTTCCGTGATGGAAGAGATGGTGGACGGAGTTTGAAGTGGTAAAGAGTCTTTCCGTGGCCGTCGTCACAGACAGCATTGCCGATGTCCCCGAAGCTTTTGTCGCCGCAAACCCTGTTTTCGTCGTTCCGGCGATTGTGGTAATTGGCGGCGAAAGTCTTGAAGATGGCAAAGACATTTCGCGCGAAGAGTACTACAGCCGCCTGCCCGCGCTCAAGCCGGCGCCGACGACTGCCGCACCGGCCGTTGGCACGTTCGAGCAGCTGTATCAGGATATTCTTTCCCAGGGCTACGAGAAGGTTATCTCGCTGCATGCGCCGGTTGCACTGACGGCGATTTATCGTTCGGCCTATATTGCTTCGCAGCGCTTTGGCGAGAATGTGCGCGTGTTCGACTGCGGACAGTTGACGTTAGGGCTGGGCTTTCAAGTGATGGCCCTGGTAGAGGCCTTGCGCGCCGGGGCTTGTCTGGATGAAGCCTTGGAACGTATGGCTGCTACCAGGCGCCGCATCCACCTGGTGGCGATGTTAGACACGCTGGAATATATCCGCCGCAGCGGGCGCGTTTCGTGGGCGGCGGCCAGCCTGGGGACGTTGCTCAACCTGAAGCCTTTCATCGATGTCAAAGAAGGAGAAGTACGCCGGATGGGTGAAACCCGCACGCGTCGCCGTGGTATCGAACGGCTGCACGGTTTACTGGCCGCGCTGGGCCCCCTTGAACGGCTGGCTATTTTGCATACGAATGCTGAAGCCGAGGCCGGTGAATTTCTCGCACACGTCCGTCAACCCGTGGAAAAGCCAGCCTTCATTGCCAACGTGACGACCGTTATCGGTACACACGTTGGCCCCCATGGGCTTGGTTTCGTGGCGGTTCCCGTAGGTTGAATGTTCTATTTTCGTTTGCAACCTGCCGCCAACCCCTTACTTACTTGGTACAATTGGCTCGATGAAACCCTCCCTCAACAAACTCTATAAATTCCTGAAACTCGAAATCGAACAGAACTACACCAACCGCGCCGTGATCGGTGGCCTCGAGAAAATCCTGGCGGCTTGGGAAGTCGAAGCGCGTGGCGATGGCCTGCCCGAAGATGCCGTGCGTGAGGTGGGCATCTGTTTGCGTGAGTACAACAGCCTGCAGCCGGCGCAGCGCCCGGTTTCGTTGGATGCTCTCTGGCAGCGTTTACGGGGTCTCACCGGTGAGCATTTGCCCGCCTTGCCGGCGCCACCCATCGAGCAGAAGCCGGTGGATACGCCACTGCCTCCACCGCGTTCATCAAGGCGCGAAACACCGCCGCGCCCCCCGCGGGATGAAAGGCGTTCCCAGGGCGGTGAACGGGCGCGCTCGTTTACTCCGGCTGCCCCTGCCGCAGCGGCACTGGCACCGATCCCAGACGGCCCTCCGGCGGCCCTGGATGCCTCTGTCACGGTGCTCTCTGGGGTTGGCCCCAAGCACGGTGAAACGCTCGGCCGCCTGGGTTTAAAAACGCTGGGCGATATGCTCTACTTCTTTCCGCGCCGTTATGATGATTATTCGCAGCTCAAACCGATCAACCGCTTGTGGTACGGTGAGGAAGTCACCGTGATCGGGGTCTTGCAAAGCGTCAACACGCGTATCTTGCGCGGTGGGCATGCCCGCATGACCGAGGCGATCGTCAGCGATGGCACCGCAGCGATGCGCCTGACGTTTTGGAACCCCTACGTGGCCAAACGCCTGCGCCCCGGGCTGGAAGTGGTGCTCTCCGGAAAGGTGGAGCAGTACCTTGGCCGCTTGGTCATGGTCAACCCCGAAGTAGAACTGCTCGAGCATGAGAACTTAAGCACCAACCGCATTGTACCGGTCTACCCATTGACGGCGAACATCACCCAACGCTGGCTGCGCAAGCAAATGCATACGGTGGTCAACTATTGGGCGTTACGCGTGCATGACCCGTTACCTGACCGTCTACGCGCTGATGCGGCGTTGATGCCCCTCCCGACAGCCTTGCTGCAAGCACATTTTCCCGATTCTTTCGAGCGTCTGAAGGCTGCCCGGTACCGCCTGGCCTTTGATGAGATATTCCTGCTTCAACTTGGTGTCCAACGCCAAAAACGCGCCTGGCAGGATCGTACGGCCCGTGCTTTCGAAACGCCTGACGACTGGTTCGATGGGCTGGTGGCGCGCTTACCGTTCCCGCTGACGGGGGCGCAGCAACGCGCCCTGGCCGACGTTCGGGGCGATCTGGCTTCGGCGCGCCCGATGAACCGCCTGCTGCAAGGCGATGTCGGCTCAGGGAAAACGGTGGTCGCCGCCTTGGCCCTGGCGATGATCTTCCGTCACGGTTCGCAGACGGCGATCGTTGCTCCCACGGGGATTTTGGCCGAACAGCACTATAAGAACCTCAGCCAGCTGTTGGTCGGTGAGGAAGGGGCGCTCTTGCGGCCCGAACAAATCCGTCTTTTGGTGGGCGCTACACCCCAGGCAGAACGGAACGAGATTTTGGCGGCCCTGGCGGGTGGCGATGTAAAAATCTTGGTGGGCACACATGCCCTGCTCGAAGAGCCGGTGACCTTTGCCGACCTGCAACTGGCTGTGATTGACGAGCAGCACCGTTTCGGTGTGCAGCAGCGCGCTGCCTTGCGCGGCAAAGGCGAAAACCCCCATTTGTTGGTCATGACGGCAACGCCAATCCCGCGCTCGTTGGCGCTGACGGTTTATGGCGACCTCGACCTTTCTGTGATAGATGAAATGCCACCGGGCCGTCAGGAGATCGAAACGCAGGTTTTTTACCCGCGCGAGCGCGAACGCGCCTACCAGTTGATTCGCAGCCAGATCGAACAGGGGCACCAGGCCTTCATCATCTACCCCCTGGTTGAAGAAACCCAAAAGGCCGAGAGCGGTGAAGAGACGCAGAACGATGCCGGCCGCGCCGCCGTAGACGAACATGCCCGCTTGCAGCGTGAAATCTTCCCCAAGTACCGGCTTGGCCTGCTACACGGGCGCTTGCGTCCTGAAGAGAAAGACGCCGTGATGGCCGATTTCCGTGATGGGAAAACACAGGTCTTGGTTTCGACCTCTGTTGTGGAGGTTGGCGTGGACGTACCCAACGCCACCGTCATGCTGGTCGAAGGCGCCAACCGCTTTGGCCTTTCGCAGTTGCATCAATTCCGCGGGCGGGTTGGGCGTGGCCAGGCCAAATCTTACTGCGTTTTGATCCCCGAAAACCCAGACGACACCGAGAACGAACGCTTGCAAGCGATGGCGGCCAGCAACGATGGCTTTGTGCTTGCCGAAAAGGATCTTGAACAGCGTGGGCCGGGCGACTTCCTGGGCACCCGCCAGGCAGGTTTTACGGAGCTACGCCTGGCCTCACTGACCGACGTCCGCTTGATTGAGGCGGCGCGCAAACAGGCGCAGGCGATCTTTCACCTGGACCCTGATCTGGCCTTGCCAGAACACGCACAATTGCTGGCGGCGTTGGAACGCTTCTGGCACGATGGAAAGGGCGATATTAGCTGATGGTACGCGCTTTGTTCCCTGGAACCTTCGATCCCATCCACTACGGGCATATCGACATTGCCACCCGTGCGGCGCGCCTGTTCGACGAAGTCATCGTGGCCGTTTACGATCGCCCACTGAAATCGCTGGCTTTTTCTCCGGATCGGCGCATCATGTTGGCAAGCCGGGCACTTGAGTCCAATCCTAAAATTCGTGTGATCGGATACAGCGGTATGACGGTGCAGTTTTGCCATCAAATTGGGGCGCAAGTGATCGTGCGCGGCCTGCGGGTGTTTTCGGATTTCGAGTACGAGTTTCGCATGGCCCTCGCCAATCACCGCCTGGCCCCTGACGTAGAAGTGGTCGCATTAATCACCAATGAAGAGCATACCTTTCTTTCTTCCACGACGGTAAAGGAGATTGCTTCGCTTTCTGGCGATGTGAGCAGCATGGTGCCCCCCCATGTGGAGGCTGCACTGATGCATCACTTTTTCGAAATGGGTGAAGAACGACTTGCCATCTCGCCGACTTCTTTGCGAGATTGAGCAAGAAGCCGTAAAAAGCGGCGTGCCTGGCTTCTTTTGCCCAGGCACGCCGCTTTTTTGTCGCTTTTCTGCATCCGAAAAACGCAGGCATTCTCTGTTTATCGCGTGGGCGTGGTTGTTGGCCAGGGGGCGCGCGTGTTCGTTGGCGGGGGAACGGAGGGTGTTAATGTAGGCGCCCGCGTGTTGGTGACCGTGGGTGTTATGCTGGGTGTCCTTGGCTTGCGCGTGTTCGTCGGCCAGCGCGTAGCCGTTGGCGCTTTGGTGTTCGTTGGCGCTTTGGTGGCGGTTGGCCGGATTGTGCGGGTTGGTGTGCGGGTTGGCGTGTCGGAGGGTGTGCGCGAAAGTGTCGGCGTGCCCGTGTTGGTTCGGGTAAACGTCGGGGTACGCGTGGGGGTCGCCGTTCTTGTGGGAGTCGGCGTAAAGGTTGCCGTTGACGTGCGGCTCGGTGTGGCGGATGGGGGCGGCGTGGGTGCATCACCTTCTACGGTGAAGTAGCCGGAGAGAATCCATTGCGTGCCGACAAAGATCTGGATCTCGTAGTCACCGGGCTGCCACTCGTAGGGTTCCGCTTCCCAGTCCGTATACCCCCAGCCGGCCGAGGCCCCGTCCCATGGTTTGGTTTCGTAGTGAACGAGCTCGCTTCCCCGGTACCACAGCGCCGTCCACTGCGAGCCTTCGACCATACCCACGTAGCTGAACAGTGCGTAGAGGTGGCCCACCGGGTTTTGGAACAGGGTGGCCGGATCGACGGCCACAAAAGCGTTTTCGGCCACTTGCAATGCTTGCGCGATTTGCAGTGGGCTAAAGACGACATCGAAGTTCGGCGTGGTTGTGCTGGAGAACTCAACCTCCACAGCCAGGGGAATGCGCGGTGTGGGGCTGATGGTGGGGGTGTCTGTTTCCGACGGGGTGTTCGTAATAGTGGGCGTGGGCGAGATCGTCGGGGTCAGGCTGATGGTGGGCGTGCGCGTGATGGTTGGCGTCAGCGTTTGCGTGGGGGTGGGGGGGTAGAAGCTGTAGGCGACCGGTTCGGCAAAACGGTACAGGAAGAAGGCGAACAGCGTCAAGACGGCTGCGGCAAAAATCAAACGCCAACCGGCCACCTGGCGGTCGCGGCGCATACGGAAGAATTTGAGCGCTCTGGCGCTGCGCAACCTGCGCCACGCGGCTACGAGGCACAGGGCAATGCCGATGAGCGTCAGCGCCAGGGCGGTCTGGACGCCGGTATGGATATCCAGGCTTTCGAAAATCATAAGACTTAGGGTTACTGCAAAAGCTCAGGCCGTGGCAACCGGGTTTTGTAACTTTCCCAGGCCTTCGATGGCGACCTCTACGCTATCTCCGGGGACCAACGGTCCAACGCCGGCGGGTGTTCCGGTCATGATGACATCTCCAGGTTCAAGCGTCATTACCGAGGAGATGAAAGCGATCAGTTGCGGCAAGCCAAAGATCATATCGCGTGTGGAGGCCATCTGGCGCATTTCACCGTTGACGTGCGTGGTCAGAATCACATCCGTTGGGTCGAATGCCGTTTCTATCCAAGGACCAAGCGGGCAGAAGGTATCGAAACTTTTGGCGCGCGTCCACTGGCCGTCACGGCGTTGCAGGTCACGGGCAGTGACATCGTTGCCGATGGTGTAACCGAGCACGTAGCCGAATGCATCTTCGGCGGCGATCCATCGGCCGCGTTTGCCGATTACAATCACCAGCTCCCCCTCGTGTTCCACTTGCTGCGACTGGGGGGGCAAGGTGATCGTTCCGCCTGGCCCGATCAGTGCGGTGGGCGGTTTCAGGAAGAGCAATGGTACTTCAGGAACTTTCGAGTCCATTTCTTGTGCATGGGCCAGGTAGTTTTTGCCGACACAGACGATCTTGCTCGGGACAACCGGAGCCAGCAAAGTAACGGCCTGCAAAGGGAGGTCTGTTTCCAGGCGGCGAAACTCCCCAAAAGGAGTGCCTTCTACCGGGCCAACCCGGTCGTCGAGAATCCAGCCAAAGCGGGCTGGCTGGTTTTTGGTTTGGTAGCGTATGAATCGCATGCTGTTCTTTTATTCGATGGGTTGTTGGATGCGGTTGGTCAACTCGTTGATCGCTTGTTCGGCGCCGGCAAAGCGCTCGGCAAAGCGCCAACGCAGCGCTTCGACGAGCGCATAGATGACCGAGCCGATCACGATGATGCCGATGCCGAACGACGGCCGGGCACGTGCTTCGAGGACGACGTCGGCGGCCCGGGCCGCAGGCAGCGATGCCATGCCGACAATGGCTGCTGTGGGGATACCTTTGTTGTGGGCTTCCTCGATGGCGCGGGCAATGGAAGGAGATTGTCCCGAAACGTCCACGGCCATGAGCAGGTCTTGTGAGGTTGCCGTGTGGATCGTACGGGCCAGGTCGGCGACTCCGGGGCGGGCAATGTAGATTGGAAAACCGCCCTGTTCGAGAAAGTACACCAGGTTATAGGCCGCCGGTTGGGCCGGGGCGTCTGACAACACGATGATTCGGCGAGCCTGGCCGATTTTTTCGACCAGATCGGCCACTGCCTCGGTGCTCAGCGAAATACGCGTCTGATCGAGGTCACGGCTGAGTTCTTGCATGGTGTTTGCCACGACGGTTGGAATCGAGTTGAGACTGTTTTCGCTTTGCGGATGCAGCAGGAGATCACGTTTGACACGCGCCCGGATTTCGCGCTGCAACTGCGGGAAACCCTTGTAGCCCAGGTGTTGCGAAAAACGTACCACGGTAGCTGCATCCAGGTTGAGCACGTGAGCTAACTCACTGGCCGTCATGAACGAGGCTTCGACGTACGAATCGAGTAAGAAATCAGCCAAACGGGCAAAGCTTTTCGACATACTGGCGCGTTCGTGACGGATACGTTCTTCATAAGACATTGAGTTCATCTCCTGATGGTGATAGGCATGTGAAAGTTTATCATATCTCCGCTCGAAAATGCAAACTATATTGCCTGTTGTGGGATGAAAATCGCAAGAGTGTGCAAAAATAATCATGGTATAATGCCGCCGTCTAGGATAAACCGGGCGGTTAGCTCAGTTGGTCAGAGCGCCTCTCTTACACAGAGGAGGTCGTAGGTTCGAGCCCTGTACCGCCCACACAAGGAAAATATGGTTCAGCCCAGTAAGGGCTTCACACAACCCCGTGGCAGCCCTGCGGGGTTGTGTGCTTCTTCTCTTCGCCATGCCTATCGATACCCTGATTACAATCCCCGAAGCGATCAAAAAATACGGCCTGACCGAGGCCGGTTTGCGCACCATGGCCAAAGACGGTAGAATCGACATAACGGTTGGGTGGTGTGACAATTGTTCGCTGGACTATCCAGCATCAAAACCCAAATCAGGCCCCCCAACACACGGCTTAGTCCAACTGAATTGATGTGGCGGCGCAACCACACCTTTCTTCGGCTTTCGCCCTGCCCTCTGTGACTATAATGGTGAGACAACTACCTCCAATAATTTAGGGTGCAGGGCGGAGGAGCAAAAGGATGTTAGAGAAGACGAATGATAAGGGAATGGAAGCAATGCCAGAAACAGAAGTGGTT
>JBMOLU010000048.1:0-1243 GCA_049325275.1 Chloroflexota bacterium | reverse complement strand
GGTAGCACCTCACTAAAGCGTGGGATGGCATAAACCTTGCGGAAAATAGGGTTCACTGGCAAACTCTTGCGACTGCAAAATCACGCGAGGAGCCAATGAACCCACAAGAGCTATTTTGCCCGAATATGGATTGTGTTGCAAGAGGACAACCCGGGAAAGGGAACATTCATGTTCACAGTAGAAAAGAGAAGCGGTGTATTTGTGACGAGTGTGAGCAGACGTTTGCGGTCACTTCCGGTACGATCTTCTATCGTTTACGCCATGCGCCCGAGTTGGTGATGCAGGTGCTTGTGCTGTTGGCCAATGGCTGTCCGGTGCAAGCGATTGTGAAAGCCTTCGGCTTGGATGAACGAACAGTTTGCGATTGGCACAGACGCGGCGGTCAGCATTGTCAACAGGTGCATGCACATCTGGTAGAAAGTAGCCAACATGATTTGGAACACGTGCAAGCTGATGAAATCAAAGTCAAAACACAGAAAGGCACGTTCTGGATGGCCTTGGCAATTTGGGTGCCTACTCGTCTGTGGATGGGCGGCGTTGTGAGCCCGAAGCGCGATCAGAAGTTGATCCAAGCCTTGGCGGACAAGGTGCGCAAGATGGCTTTATGCCGCCCGCTGTTGCTGGCGGTAGACGGGTTAGCCAGTTACGTTAGCGCCTTTCGGAACGCGTTTCGCAGCAAGCTGCCCCGCCGCGCGGGGGAACTGGGACGCTGCAAGCTGGTTGCCTGGCAGGACATCTTGATTGTGCAGGTGGTCAAACAGCGCATCGAAGGCGTATTATCGGTGGAACGACGGATTGTGCAAGGCGCCAAAGAAAAAGTGCACCAGCTCATTGAAAAGACGCAAGGCAAAGGCGTGATCAACACAGCCTTTATCGAACGGCTCAATGCTACCTTTCGTCAGCGCATCAGTTCCTTGACGCGCCGCACGCGTACGTTAGCACAACAAGCCGAGACTTTGGTGGCAGGCATGTACCTCGTGGGTTGCCTGTATAACTTCTGTGACTTTCACCACAGCCTGCGCTTAAAGTTGTCGGTCGGTTCTTTCGGCTATCGGTGGGTGCAACGAACGCCTGCCATCGCCGCTGGACTGACCGACCACCAATGGACACCAGCCGAGTTGTTCCATTTCAAGGTGCCCCCACCTCGCTGGGAGCCACCTAAACAACGCGGAAGACCTTCAATGGCTATCCTTCAACTGGCTCAACAATGGGCAAATTGACTACGTTTAACTGCGGTGATACC
>JBMOLU010000047.1:0-64881 GCA_049325275.1 Chloroflexota bacterium | reverse complement strand
GCCGATTTGGGCATGGACGGTGCCCTGGCCGCCCTCTATGATGGTACATCCGGCGCAGGCCGCCGCGGCGGCCTCGGCGCTTCTTCGCCCCGGGTGGCCCGTTGGCTGGGAGATATTCGTAGTTACTTTCCGGCCCCCGTCGTTCAGGTGATGCAAAAGGATGCCCTCGAGCGCCTCAACCTGCGCCAGATGCTGCTCCAGCCCGAAATGCTTGCCGCCGTCGAGCCGGACGTTCACATGGTGTCGACGATCGTTTCGCTCAACCGCGTCATTCCCGAAAAAACCAAAGAAACTGCCCGCATGGTGGTGCGCAAGGTGGTCGAAGAACTGGAGAGGAAGCTCGAAGGGCCTTTGCGCCAGGCGGTATTGGGCAGCCTGAACCGCGCCGTGCGCAACCGTCGCCCGCGTTACGCCGACATGGACTGGAACCGCACCATCCGGGCCAACCTCAAGCACTACCAGCCCGATTACCAGACCATCATCCCGGCCACGCGCATCGGTTACGGGCGGAAACGTTCAGCCTCGGCCCTGCGTGATATCATCCTGTGCGTCGATCAGAGCGGCTCGATGGCCGCCTCGGTGGTTTATTCGTCGATTTGTGCCGCGGTGATGGCTTCGTTGTCGGCAGTGCGCACCTCGCTGGTCGTGTTCGATACGTCCGTTGTCGATCTGACGCCCGAACTGTACGACCCGGTCGAAGTGCTTTTCGGCACGCAGCTCGGCGGCGGCACGAACATCGAGCAGGCACTGGGGTACTGCCAAAATCTGGTGCAGACGCCGGCGGATACTATCCTGGTGTTGATCAGCGACCTGTACGAAGGTGGAAACCACGAGAAGCTGTTCCGGCGGGTGGCGGCACTGGTCGGCGTAGGCGTACAGTTGATCGCTTTGCTGGCCCTCAGCGATCAGGGCGCGCCGGTTTCCGATCACCAGGTGGCTGCCCGGTTCGCCGCCCTGGGCGTGCCTTGCTTCGCCTGTACGCCCGACCAGTTTCCCGATCTGATGGCTGCAGCCATCAAACGCGAAGACATTGCCCTGTGGGCAGCTTCCCGCGGCATCGTCACCGCCCGTTCTTCCGAATCCTGATTCTTGCTTTCAACCCTCTCTTCCTATGCCCCCTCTTACTTACCCTTCATCCCCTGCCGTTCCTCAAACCGACGACTATCACGGTACCCTCGTCGCCGACCCCTACCGTTGGCTTGAAGACCCTGACTCACCCGAAACCAGGGCCTGGGTCGAGGCCCAAAACGCCCTCACGTTCGATTTCCTGGCGCAGATTCCCGCCCGCGAGGGTCTGAAAAACCGCCTGACCGAGTTATGGAACTACCCGCGTGCCCAGGCGCCGATCAAGCGCCACGTCGAAGCGCATCAGCGTTATTTCCAACTGCGCAACACCGGCCTGCAAAACCAGGACGTGCTCTACGTTTCAGAGCAGCCTGGCGCAGCGGGGCGCGTGCTGCTCGATCCCAACCTGCTTTCCGAAGATGGCACCGTGGCCCTTTCGGGCTGGCGCGCCAGTGAAGACGGGCGTTGGCTGGCCTACGCTACCAGCGCCAGCGGGTCCGACTGGCTCACCTGGCGCGTGCGCAGCGTGGATGACGGTACGGATTTGCCCGACGTGATCGAGTGGAGCAAGTTCAGCAGCGCTTCGTGGCGCAAAGACGGTTCCGGTTTCTATTATTCCCGTTACGATACGCCTGCCGAAGGTGCAACCTACACCGGGGCGAATTACTATCAGAAGGTTTACTTCCATCGCCTGGGAGAGAGCCAGACGAAGGATCGCCTTGTGTACGAGCGTCCCGATCAAAAGGAATGGGGTTTTGGTGCGGAAGTCAGCGACGACGATCGTTACCTGATCTTCAATGTCTGGCAGGGCACCGACGTGCGCAACCGCCTTTTCTACCAGGACCTGGCTGGCGGTGGCCCGGTGGTGGCGTTGATCGACGATCTGGAAGCGACATACGAATTCGTCGGCAACGACGGCCCCCTGTTTTACCTGCGCACGAACCTGGATGCGCCTCGCAGCCGCCTGATTGCCATCGACGTTACCCGGCCCGAAAAGGCTCACTGGCGCGAGATCGTCCCGCAAAGCAGTGATACGCTCGAAGCGGTGGCGATGATCCACGACGAGTTCATCGTGCTGTACCTGCACGACGCCTACCACCAGCTCAGGCGCTTCGACCGGCAGGGGCGGCCGCTCGGTGAAGTCGTTTTGCCGGCGCTCGGCTCGCTGCCGCTTTTTGTCTGCGGCCGGCGCGACGACGATGAAATGTTTTATCTTTTCAGCTCGTTCCTGTACCCTTCGACGGTCTACCGCTATGATTTCAATACCGGCCGGAGCCAGGCCGTTTTTACGCCCGATATCCCTTTCGATACCACCCCGTACGTCACACGCCAGGCCTTTGCCACCTCCAAAGACGGCACGCGTGTTCCCGTTTTCCTCACCCACCGCCGCGATCTGCCGCTCGACGGCCAAAACCCGACCCTGCTCTACGGTTATGGCGGCTTCAATGTCTCCCTGACGCCCTCCTTTGCGGCCAGCCGCCTGGCGTGGCTCGAGTTGGGCGGCGTCTACGCTGTGGCCATCTTGCGCGGCGGCGGCGAGTACGGCGAAGACTGGCACCAGGCCGGGATGCTGCACAACAAGCAGAACGTCTTCGACGATTTCATCGCTTGCGCCGAGTACCTGATCGCCGAAAAGGTGACCTCTACGCCAAAGCTGGCCATCCAGGGCGGTTCGAACGGCGGCCTGCTGGTGGGCGCATGCCTGGCACAGCGCCCCGATCTGTTCGGTGCGGCCCTACCTGCTGTGGGCGTGATGGACATGCTGCGCTTTCACAAATTTACCATCGGCTGGGCCTGGGTCAGCGACTACGGTTCATCTGAAGATCCGGCGCAGTTCCGCACGCTGTACGCCTATTCTCCACTGCACAACCTCAAACCCGGCACGCATTACCCGGCCACGATGGTAACCACCGCCGATCACGATGATCGTGTCGTCCCCGGCCATTCCTTCAAGTTTGCCGCCGCTTTGCAGGCTGCCCAGGCCGGTGACGCTCCGGCATTGATCCGCATTCAGACCAAGGCCGGGCACGGGGCCGGAAAACCAACCGCCATCGTCATCCAGGAAAACGCCGATCTGTTGGCGTTCCTGGTGAAGGTGCTGCAAGTGGAAAATTAGCGCCGCATAAAATTCGATCCGCAATCAAGCCTCAACCATCAGGAGTTCTCCCATGTCTGCAAATCCCTCTGAAAAACTGATCCACGCTTCGTATCCACTGGCCAAAGAACGCTACGCCCAATATGGCGTCGACACCGACGCCGCCCTGGCGGCCCTCGCTAAGATTGCCATCAGCCTGCACTGCTGGCAGGGCGACGACGTTGGCGGTTTCGAGCATGCGGGCGCCCTGGATGGTGGCATCGCCGTTACGGGGAACTATCCCGGCAAGGCGCGTACCGCCGACGAGCTGCGCCAGGACCTGGAAGCGGCGTTCGGGCTTATTCCGGGCAAGCACCGCTTGAATTTGCACGCCATCTATGCGGAGTTCGACGGCAAGCCAGTTCCGCGCAACCAGCAGCGCCCCGAGAACTTCGCCCGTTGGGCCGACTGGGCCAGGACCAACCGCCTCGGGCTGGATTTCAACCCGTCGTTTTTTTCGCATCCCCTGGCCGCCAGCGGTTTTACCCTCGCCAGCTACGACCCAGCCGTGCGCCAGTTCTGGATCGAGCACGCCATCAACTGCCGCAAGATCGGTGCGTATTTCGGCGAGACGTTGGGGACACCGTGCGTTACCAATATTTGGATTCCCGATGGCTTCAAAGACATTCCCGTCGATCGCAAGACGCCGCGCGAGCTGCTGCGCGATTCACTGGACCAGATTTTGGCCGAAAAGATCGACCCGCTTTACAACCTGGATGCTGTCGAACCCAAACTCTTCGGCATCGGTTCGGAAAGTTATGTGGTCGGCTCGCACGAGTTCTACCTCGGTTACGCAACCGACCGCCAGGTGCTGATGTGCCTGGATGCCGGCCATTACCACCCCACCGAAACGATCGCCGACAAGCTCTCTGCCGTGCTGCTTTACGTTCCCGAAGTGCTCCTGCACGTCAGCCGCGGCGTGCGTTGGGATTCGGACCACGTGGTCGTGTTGAGCGACGATTTACAGGCCATTGCGCAGGAAATCGTACGCGGCGGCTACCTGGGGCGCGTGCATATCGGGCTGGATTATTTCGACGCCACGATCAACCGCGTGGCTGCCTGGACGATCGGCACGCGCAATATGCTGCGCGCTTTGCTGCTGGCCCTGCTCGAGCCGCTTGCGCAGCTCAAGGAATTGGAAGTCAGCGGCGACTACACCGCCCGCCTGGCGCTGCTGGAAGACCTGAAAGGCCTGCCTTTCGGGGCGGTATGGGATTTTTACTGCCTGAAGAACGAGGTGCCGGCAGGGATGGCGTTCATCGACGACATACGTGCCTACGAAAAGCGCGCACTGAGCCAGCGCGAGTAGGGCATGCCTTCTTCTCTTGAAACGATTCCGATTGCCGACCCCGACCTTGGCGGAAACGAACTTGCCTACCTGACCGACTGCATCCGCAGCGGTTGGGTTTCCTCCAGGGGGCCTTACGTGGCGCAGTTTGAAGCTGCCCTGGCCGCTTGGTGTGGGGTGCAGCACGCGTTGGTCGCATCCAGCGGAACATCCTCAAACTGAGTTTTGGCGCTGCTTGCCAGCCTTACACACGTCTTTTCTCGATGCGCAGCCTGCGCGCCAAAGTAGGGCGCAGACTGTATCAATTTGCTATTCCCTGGTTGCGCCATACACAAAAAATGGTTTCAATCTTTAGGCCGGGCGTTGGCAGATAAAAACTGGTGTAGAATACTGTCATTAGTACTATTGTCCTGTTCGGTTCAGGCACATCCGTTGTACGAAACCCGACGCCAGCATCTTTAAAGGCTGCTGGCGTCCCGGTTCGTGTGCCATTCAATCCCCATTTTTGAAAATCTTTTTATCAGAATAGCTATGAGTTACAACATAACGACATTTCAAAAGGTTATCTCACAGGTTTGCGCCCAGGGAGTTTTCTCTCAATATGCCTGCAAAGCCAAGAAGTTACGGGTAGCCATCTGTTTCGTCACGCTCGCCGCGTACACCGGCATGCTTGTTGCCTGTTCACAAAGCGGCGTCCGGCAAGACAAATCTTACCTGGCGCCCATTCCGCCGGCCACCCTGGATGCCTATCACCCGGTATGGCCGATTCAGAGCGAGCTTCAGGCGGTGATCGCCGCTCGCCGCGAGATGTTTGCCGCACAGTTCATGCCTGTCCAGGAGCCTCGCGTGCTCTCCGTGGAGATGACGACCCTTTCCGAAGCGCACCGCCGCCTGGATACGCCCTGGACGTTTTACTCGGAAGAACGCCCAGGCACAACCTCTGTGTGGTTGATCGTTTTCGACGGCTACTGGCAGGCTGCGGCTTCCCGGCCGCAGCAACCAGAACAACCCTTTTATGGGTGCCTTTCGGTGGTTTTGGATGCGACTGCAGAAGGGTACACCTGGGTGCAGGAAAACGAGTGCCCGGCCTGCAATACGTCCGTTTGTTTGACCCCCTTCCCGACCCTGCTTCCCACGCCCAGCCCGTAGCGATCGGCATGGTGCGTTTACACGTCATCCGCCCGTCCTTCCTCAGAGACCGTCTAAAAAGTGCCGCCAACAGGTGCGACGTACTTTCATCCTGTTTCTAGCAGGGTGTCGGAGATATCCCATGCTAAGACTTCCGAAGTCTTCTCCGACAGGCTGCTGGCCGGCAAAGTGCGTCGCACCTTACTTTTCAGACAGCTTCTTCGATAAAGGTGAAGGCACGCGCTTACGTTTGTGAATTGCGCGTATGGGCAGGTGCCGGCAGCGGAAGGGTGAAGTAAAAGGTGGTGCCTGTCCCCATTCCTTGGGATTCAACCCAGATGTCTCCGCCGTGTGTGTTGAGGATGCGCTTTACCAGCGCCAGCCCGATGCCGGTGCCATCACTGCGCGTGCTAAGTTTGCTGAAAAGCCCGAAAACACGTTCGTGATGTTCGGGTGGAATGCCGATCCCGTTGTCGCGCACGAAGAAGACCGGGTCACGCAGGCGAAAGTTGAATGGGCTGCTCGTTACGCCGATCTCGATGCGTGGATTGGCCTGATCGCCCATGAATTTGGTGGCGTTTTCGAGCAAATTTTGCATTACCTGTACCAGCCGGGTGCGATCGCCGTAAATGACAGGCATGTTTTCGGCGATCACCACTTGCACTTTGCCGGCCGTGATTTGGCCGTGGACGAGTTCGATGGCCTCCTCCACAATCCTGTTGAAAGGAATTTCTTGCGATGGATTCGTGATGCGGCCGATACGTGAGAGTTCTAGCAGATCTTCGAGCAATTGTTGCATTTTATCGGTGGCAGCCAGGATACGCTGAATATCCGTTTCCATTCTTTCTGTGTTGCCTGCCCGGGCGTCTTTTTCCAGAAACCCCAAGAATCCGCGAATGGTAACCAATGGGCTGCGCAGATCGTGAGAGACCGTATACGTAAACTGTTCGAGTTCGGTGTTTTTCCCCTTCAACTCTTGAATCAGTTTTTGGCGTTGGGTGGCCTCCGCTTGCAAGCACTCGTTTGTCAGCCGGGCCTCTTCGGCGGCGTGACGGGCTTGTTTCAGTGCGCTTTCCAGCAGGCGAACCGAAAAAGACTGGATGATGGCCAAGCCGATCAGCAAGCCGACATTCAAAAGGACATTCGTTCCCACACCGGACCACGACGTGCCATCGATACGCGCCAGGATTCCAAAGTCCAGGGCAATTGCCAGGAACAGGACCATCCACTGCATCCAGATGCTGTGCAATAAGGCGGTCAGGACAATGGCAATGGCGTATGCCAGGCCTGAGGAGGCCATCGGGCCGTTGTTGTAAGCTGCGTACCAGCCGACGAGCAAGAAAATGGCCGGTGGAATCGCCGCTCCCCAGCGCCACTGGCCCACTTCGGCCAGGAACCAGCCAACCAGGCAGGCGCCGAACGTGCTGGCGGTAATCAACAGCCAGGTGGGATCGAAATGCCTGTTCTGATAGCCCGGTAGAAGAAACAACGTGGCGATGAAGCTTGCCAGTGCGACGAGAGCCATCACCAGCAGGATGGCACGCGCCAGATATTCGCGTCGGGCATCGTCGGGATGGCGGCTGTGTGGCCGGGTAAGATGTTGCCACAGGTTGTGCGAAAAGGGTTCCATGGCGTTACTTTGCGGGCGTTGGATGATACTTTGCCGCCAACAGGCTCGAGCCGGCGGCAAAGTTTGTTTTCCTATCGATTAGTATACTTCTGTTTCTTTTCAGCATCGCTTGAACTTATGGGGCTTCGGTTTTTGTGTGAAGGACTTTCCCGGCGAGGCCGGAAGCGCTACAATTATCCCGTTGGGCATTTTGGCTTTCCCCTTTTTAACCGGAAGGGCAATTTCCTGCTTGATGCGAAAGGCCCGCTACTTTCAAAACGATCGGATAAGGAGCAGAAATGCAGAAAAAAAGAATCTTCTCGCTTACCGGATGGGCTTTGCTTGTGTTGGCGGCTTTTGGGGGCGCCTTGGCCGGCCCGTGGCGGCAGGGCTTGCAGGCTTCCGTTTATTTGCCTTTGGTGCAAAGACCTGCACTGCTGCCTGCAACGCCACCCGAAGAATGGCTGGCGCGCCTGAATTACTACCGTGCACTGGCGGCGCTGCCCGCCGTAACGGAGAACACGGATTGGAGCCACGGGGATTATCTGCATGCCCGCTACTGTGTCAAAAACGACTATATCGGCCACTCGGAAGAGCCGGCCAATCCCTGGTATACCCCCGAAGGCGCCCTGGCGGCCTCGAAGGGCAACGTGACCGTCAGCAGCAACGTTAACCGGCCGGATTGGGACGCGATCGATAGCTGGATGACCGGCCCCTTCCACGCTGTCGGGATGGTCGACCCACAACTGGCCCAGGCCGGTTACGGCAGCTACCGGGAAGCCGACGGCGACTGGCAGATGGCGGCCACGCTCGATGTCTTGCGCGGCTTGGGGAGTGTCCCGTCTTCTGTGGCCTTTCCGGTGATGTGGCCTGGTGACGGCGCAACCGTCTTCCTGAACGCCTACCGGGGTGGCGAAACGCCCAATCCTTTGTCGGGCTGTGCAGGGTATACGGCACCCGCCGGTTTACCCGTCATCCTGCAAATCGGTTCCGGTAGTACAACACCGGCCGTTACGGCGCATTCCGTGAAGCGCAACGGCGTAGACGTCGAACACTGCATTTTCGACGAAACCAGCTATACCAACAGCGACCCAAACTTGCAAAGTTTGGGCCGTTCGGTTTTGGGCAGCCGCGACGCCATCGTCGTGATCCCGCGCGAGCCGCTTACCCCGGACGCACCATATACGTTTTCGGTGACGGCCAACGGCAACACCCATACCTGGTCTTTCAGCGTGGCTAATGGCCTGCAACGCCGCACGCGTGCGCAAGATGACGGCTTGATGCGGTAAAATTGGAGTATTGTTATCCGCATTTAGCGAATGAAAGGAATGTGTCATGCAATACACGCAACTTGGCAGAACTGCTTTGGCGGTCAGTCGCCTGTGCCTGGGGACAATGAATTTTGGCCCCCAGACCACAGAGCCTGACAGCTATGCTATCATGGATAAGGCCCTTGAATTGGGCATCAACTTTTTTGACACGGCCAATGTTTATGGCTGGAAATTGGGCGAAGGGGTCACGGAGAACATTCTCGGGCGCTGGTTTGCACAGGGAGGTGGCCGGCGTGAGAAGGTTGTGTTGGCGACCAAGGTCTACGGCCAGATGGGTGAATGGCCAAATACCAGCCGCCTGTCGGCCTTGCACATCCGCCAGGCCTGCGAAGCCTCGCTCAAGCGTCTGAAAACCGACTACATCGACCTGTACCAGTTTCATCACGTCGATCGGAATGCCCCCTGGGAGGAAGTCTGGGAAGCCTGCCAGGTGCTGGTGCAGCAGGGCAAGGTAATTTATGTCGGCAGCAGCAACTTCGGCGGCTGGCACATCGTCCAGGCGCAGGAAAGCGCCAAGGCGCGCCACTTCATGGGCCTGGTTTCCGAACAGAGCCTCTATAATTTGAACGCCCGCACCATCGAGTTGGAAGTCGTGCCGGCCTGTAAGGCCTACGGCCTGGGGATCATTCCCTGGAGCCCGCTGGCGGGTGGCCTGTTGGGCGGGGTGTTACAAAAAATCGAGAGCGGCCGGCGCGCCGGTGAAGGCGTGCAAAAGGCGCTTGAAAAGCACCGTCCCCAAATCGAAGCCTACGAGGCCTTCTGCAGGGAACTGGGTGAAGACCCGGCCGATGTTGCCCTGGCCTGGTTGCTGAAAAACCCCGTGGTCACCGCACCGATCATCGGCCCGCGTACCGTCGAGCAGCTCACCGGCAGCCTGCGGGCGCTCGAAATCGATCTCGCGGAAGATGCGCGAAAGAAATTGGACGAAATTTTCCCCGGCCCCGGCGGTGAAGCGCCCGAAGCGTATGCCTGGTAAGCAAAACGGCGCTTCCCCCGGCGGCGCCGTTTTGCAAAAACTTCTACGCAGGCTCGTCTTCTAGCAGGGTGTCGGAGAGACCCCACGCTAAGACTTCCGAAGTCTTTTCCGACAGACTGCTCGCCTGCTGCCGGTTTGCCGAAAACGGGCGCAGTTTCTCTGCCTGCCCGTTCCATACGGACTACAGCACTTCCACGGCATTCCAACCGTGGAAGTGCTCCTTAACATGCCGCAGCCTGTATGGTTGTTGAGAGTCATTGCCTGCTTCGACTGTTGGATTGTGTAGCGTCATCGGGCCTCCGTTTATTCGATGACTTCCTTAACCCTGCTTGCAACCATATCCTGTAGCATTTTCCATTCGGCGTCGCTTTGGAAAAACTTCCGCTGCAGGGCGACAAAATCCCACTTTGCTGTGACGAGCACGACCAGGTCGTCAGACTTGTGAACTTTGATAAAGCCATCCCACGGCATCCACTTGTCGGACGGGGCGAACTGGACACCCAGGCTGGAAACTTGCCCCCCGATCTTTCGCCGTACCATGGGATCGGCCCACAGCCTTGTTGCCGACCGATATGCGTTGATGTATGGCTGGAAAATGAAGTATCCGAGGATCAAAAAGGTGATCGAGTAGCGGGCGAGCCGCGAAAACTCGGGGCTTGAAACGCCTTCTTCTCTCAAGGCGCTAACGATGTAGGCAACGTACAAGATCAAAAACAGCACGAAAGCGACAATGCGTATGATCGAGGACCGTCTGGACGGTTTGTATACCCATTGGATGGCCTTGAAGTAGGCTGCACGATCGTATTGGCCGCTGAATGGCAGTTCCATAGACCCTCTTTAAACGTACAAGTCCCGAATGATGGCGCGCTTCGGGTTGTTGCGGTCGACCAGAACGGTGATTTCCTCGCCAATTCGGTAGCTCTTTGTTCGCCCCGTTTTCATGACGGTGTTTTGACAGAGATATTTTTGCCCTTCGAAGGTGTAAATATAGGCAATGCTGCCGCGATCTCGGAAAAAGCCGACACGGTTGACCGTCGCTTGGGTTTCCACGCCGCCCCCATAAAACGACAGGATGCTGAGATAGCGCCATGCGAACACAGCGAGTGAAATGCCCGTGACGATCAAGGCGCCGTAGAGCAGGTTTTGGCTCTCGCTTTTTACGGCAAACCTGTCGTAGAGATAGAATCCCCAGAAAACGAAGGGGAAAATCGCCGCCAGGAAGGCCCAGTAGTCCATTTGAAGCACACGTAGGATGGAAGGTCGTTTTTCTGTAATCATTTTTTCTCCCAAGAAACTGATGCGTGGGATGGGTGGCGCACCGGGCGCCACCCATCGCGTGTTTCCCCGAGGCGTTGCTGCCTACGGGCAGAAGAAGCGCACTTTGTAGTCCAGGCAATACTTGTCGTTCTGCTCGGCGTTCCTGCAAACCAGGCCCGTGCCGGGGGAGACGCTCAGTTTTTCCCCTGTATCGTACCAGTAGGTGCCCGTCAGCGTGCGGCCGTCGATTTGCAGCGGTGCTGCGCAGACGCCGGGAAAATCGGCGCGCGTTTCCCAGTCGCCATCACCGCTCGGATTGTCGCGGTCGAGCCAGGCCGTCCACCCCTGGCCGGGATAGAGCGACAAGGTATAGCTTACCCCGGTGTACCCGGTCACGTTGATGTAGTAGGTGCCTGCCTCGGGGGCGTTGTATTGCAGTAACTCGCCATCATCGCCCCAAGCGACCTGGGTTCCGTTGCGGTAGAGCGCCCAACTGACGTAAGTTGCGCTGGTTTCCCACAGCATGACGTCGACTTCGCCGGGCGCGCTCAGGTTGAAGGCATACCACTTGCCTGCGCTGCTTTCCACCTGGCCGTAGGTTTTCGACCCGTCCACAGAAACAGGCGTGGTGATGTCCAGGTCGAATTTGCTGGAAGCCTGTGTGCGCTGTTGGTCGAGCGTGGGCGAATAGGTGCGGACGAACATGCGGTTTCGGGATGGCGAGATCGTCATGATACGCAGGTAACCGTTGCCGCCGTTGGTCATCGACTGGTAATCGGAAAGCAAGACCGGGATGCCACCCGCCAACGTCTTGCGGCTTTCGCCCGGTGTGGAAGCGCTCCCGCCCATGTGGCCGGAGAGCATCAGGAAGATGTTGTTGTCTTTCAGTTCGTTGTAGATGGCGTTGGCCTGGTTGCCCATGTTGCCATCGGTGCGCAGGAGGTAGTGGGTGACAACGATTGCACGGTGGTTGGGATAAGTCTTCAGGACCCCATCGGCCCACTGCAAAACCGGGTCCGGAGATGGCGCCGCGCCCATGCCCGTATAGCGGGTGTAAGGTGATGGTTCGGTGCTTTGATAGCGCCCGTCGTAGGCCAGGTTGAGGACGATGTAGTCCATGCCGCCGGCGCTGAAGAGCATGTAGTTGTTGTCGTTGTTGCTCCCGTAGTAACCGCCGTAGTTTGACGGGTAGTTGGACTGGAAGCGGCCGCTTCCGAAATACTGGTTGTAGTGACTCGTGCCGGCATGGACATTGCCGTTTTCGATATCGTAATCGTGATTGCCGGGCGCTACGCCGTACGGCACGTGATTCATCTCCAGCTTCGACATGGCGTAGGCGGCATGGTTCCATTGGGAAGCCATGGCAGTCGCTGTAGCGGCCGGGGGTGACCCCGTCGATACGCCGGATGTGTCGACGATATCGCCCAGGTGGGCGACATAGGCGATACGCAACGCGTTCCTGTTGTCGCTGATCCACTGGGTTTGTGCGTTGAAAATGGCTGCCCTGTCTGTGCTGGTCGTGTACTTTTGCGTGTCTGGCAGGGCAACGATCGTAAAATCGCCGTCCAAGATTGCGTAGTCGGGGGTGAAGCCCTTGACAACGGCTTCGGATGGCGCCGCCAAAGTCCGCATCAGGCCGAGGCTGCTGAGCAGAATCGATAAGCATCCCAGGATAATGGCGGAAGCCCGCCTCACGAATAGGCGCTGTTGCTGAAGCATACTGGTCTCTCCTTTTGTCGCTTTTGGTTTGAATGGCTGGATGTCGATGTGCCTGGCCGTTTTTGCGTATAGGCTACCTCCCTTCCGGCTCGGTGAGAAAGCGTCGATGCGGTTCTGGCTACGTACACTGCTTCTGCGCCTGATTCCTGTTATGCTATGGTGAAGAAAGTATATCAGAAATGGACGTCAGGGTTGCGGAAAGTAAAACAGGGTCTTCCGGGTTGAGCGTGAGGAATCCCTTTCACGGCGAAGCTAGGAGAGCCATAAAACAATAAGATGGTTTTCTCCCCTGCATTTCTGTGTTATAATTTTTTATGACGCACTGCGTCATAAAAAAGCATGGCTCTACCGTTTCTGGCGGGAAATGTCCCAAGTTGGGGGGCGATGGGTGCGAAGCACCCAACCGCACATCCCGTTGAAAAACGGAGAGCCAAAATGATCGAGTTCGATTCATGGAGGTGTTGCAATGACGGTAACAACCGAAACCCCGTCCGAAAAGACGAAAGGCGAACGCAGCCAATTCTACGACCTCTCGCGCAAGTTGATGCTGGCCAGCATCGGCGCAGCGGCCATGGCGCAGGAAGAGCTGGATACTTTCGTAAACAAGCTCGTCGAACGCGGCGAGTTGGCCGAGAAGGATGGCAAGGGCCTGCTGGCTGAGATACGCGCCAAACGCCGCGAGCGTATGGGCAAGGTCGAGCACGAAGTCAACAAGCGCGTCGAGCAGGCACTCGAGCGTCTCAATATTCCCAGTAAGGACGAAATCGCCGCCCTGAACGAAAAAATCGCCTTGCTTAACCAAAAACTCGACGAGATGAAACCGTAGCGGCAGACCTGCGTGCCTTTCCTGCCATGTCTGCTCCATGCTGATCAAACGCTACCCCAACCGCAAGCTCTACAACACCGCAACGCGTCGTTACATTGCTCTTGCCGATATTGCCGTTTATGTGCGCGAAGGTGAAACGGTGCAGGTCATCGATCACGCTACGGGCGAGGACATGACCGCCGCTACGCTAGCGCAGGTCATCGGCGAGCAGGAAAAGCGCCGTCGCGGTTTGTTTCCGGGGCAAATCCTCTCCACCCTGTTTCAGGCCGGTGAAGAAACGGCCGGCCGGTTGCGCCTGTTGCTCGACTGGTCGGCCAGCGTCGATGAGGAGATTCGCCGGCGTGTGGCGATCCTCGTTGATCAGGAGCAGTTTACGGCCGACGAGGGCGAGCGGCTGCTGGCGAAGTTGCTGATGGCCTCCGGCGGACCTGCCCTGCCGGGCCTGAATGTGCTGGTGGAACGCCTCGTTGCCGAGCGCAACCTGCCCTCGCGCAAAGAAATTCTGGCCCTGAACGAACAACTCGACGATCTCTTGCGCCGTTTCGATGCACACAGCCGGAAGGACGGTTGAGACCGTAGACGGGGCCGAAACGGGTCTTAAGTCGAGTGTTGGCTGCGCAAAAGGGGGTATACTACACTCCGTTCGGAGAAAATAACCTATGACACTCTTAACTGTTACCTACAGCCTCAATGCCTTGCTGATGATGGCCTTAGGGGTCGGTCTGGGAGCCTGGCTGATTCACCGCTTTGGCCTTTCCTGGCGCCTGTACGGCATCGGCGCGCTAACCTTTGTACTTTCGCAAGTCGGGCACATTCCCTTCAACGCCTTGATCCTGCCCTGGCTGTTCCAAATCGGTATGCCCAGGCCGCCCGTGGCTGCCGGTATCCTTGGTGTGGCCATCTTTGCCGGACTGAGTTCGGGCCTTTGGGAAGAGACTGCCCGTTGGGTGATGTATCGTTGGGGTGTCAAAGAAGCCCGTTCGTGGCGGGAGGCCCTGGTGTTGGGCGCCGGCCATGGAGGCATCGAAGCCGTCATCTTTGGCGCCCTGGCTGCTTGGACGTTCATCCAGGCGCTGGCTTTGTCCGGCGTTGCTGACCTTTCGACGGTTGTCCCGGCCGAGCGTCTGCCGGAAATCCAGACCTTTATGGAAGCAGTTTGGTCCGCTTCCTGGCCGGCGTCGCTGCTGGGCGCTTTGGAACGCTTGCTGGCGTTGCCGTTGCATCTGGCGCTGTCGGTATTGGTCTTGCAGGTCTTTCGACGCAGGCAAATGCGCTGGTGGCTTTTTGCTGTCTTGTGGCACGCCGCCGCCAATGGGGTAACGTATGGATTTCTGCAATGGAGCCAGAGCGCTTACCTGACCGAGTTGGTCTTTTCCCTGTTTACGCTTGGTAGTTGCGTCATCATCTGGCTGCTGCGCGATCGCCAGGTTCCCGGGGTGAGCGCTGCTGCGCCTGAAGCGCAGCCGGTTCTCCCGGTTGCCATCCGGCCGGCGGCGGAAACAAATGAAGACCTGGAAAAGACAAGGTATCAATGACCATGATCCACACACAAAACCTCACCAAAAAATTTGCTGCCAACGTCGCCGTAGACGGCCTCAACCTGGACGTGCGCGAGGGTGAAGTCTTCGGCTTCCTCGGCCCTAACGGGGCCGGGAAAACCACCACCGTGCGCATGCTCACCAGCCTGATCGCCCCGACCGGCGGGCAGGCGCTGGTCAACGGTTTCGCCGTCGGCCGCCAGGATCACGACATTCGCCGCTCGGTCGGCATCCTTACCGAGTCGCCGGGCATGTACGATAATCTAAGCGCCGAATACAACCTGATGGTTTTCGCCAGGTTGTACGAGGTCGAGGATCCCAAGGGCCAGGTGGAAAAATACTTGCGCATGTTAGGCTTGTGGGAGCGCCGCCTGGATGAGGCCGGCACGTTTTCGAAGGGCATGAAGCAGAAGCTGGCCATCGCACGTGCCCTGCTGCACGAGCCGAAGATTCTGTTCCTCGACGAACCGACCGCCGCGCTCGATCCGGAGGCTTCCAAGCTGGTGCGCGACTTTATCGAAGAACTGCGCAGGCAAGGGCGTACGATCTTCCTCTGTACGCACAACCTCGATGAAGCCGATCGCCTGTGCGATCGGGTGGGGGTGTTCAAATCGCGCCTGCTGGTGGTCGATTCGCCGGCCAATTTGCGCCGCCAGTTGTTCGGCCGTAAGGTTGTCTTTCATTTGCGCATAGCCAGCGATGCCGCTGTTGCGGCGGTGCGGGCGCTGCCTTTTACAAGCGAGGTCAAGGCCGTCGAAAATAAGCTCCTGGTGACATTGGACGATCCCGAGGCGCACAATCCTGACATCGTGCGCGCCCTGGTCGCCGCCGGTGCCGACGTGCAGTTCGTGGGTGAGTTGCGCCACTCGTTGGAAGATGTTTATTTGCAGTTGCTGGGAAACGGGAAGTAACCATGAACAAGGTTGTCACGATTATCCAAAAAGAATGGGCCGAGGTCTTCAAAAACCGCATGGTGGTCTTTACCATCATCTTCATGCCGTTGATGTTTGCCGCCATCCCGTTGATTATCTTGTATACGATGCGCGGCACCGCCATGGCCGATGTCAGCGGCGAGATGCCGGCCCAGTTCTTGCAGTTCTGCGCTCAAGGCTTGAGCGCCGGGGAGTGTTTCCAGGTGTACATGGTCAACCAGTTTTTGATCATGTTCATGATCACCCCGATGATCATCCCCGTCAACATTGCCGCCTATTCCATCGTCGGTGAAAAAACGACGCGCAGCCTCGAGCCGCTGCTGGCCAGCCCGATCACGACCGTCGAACTGCTGGCAGGCAAGAACCTGGCCGCCGTCATCCCCGCCGTGGCGGCTACCATGGCCGGTTTTGCCATCTTCGCCGCCGGGGCAGCCGTCATTGTGGAGAATCGCCAGGTCTTGCTGGCGCTGCTCGACCCGATGTGGTTGCTGGCCGTGCTGGGCGCCGGGCCGCTGCTGGCCGTTCTTTCGGTGAACTTCAGCCTGATGGTTTCGTCGCGCGTCAACGATCCGCGTGTGGCTGAGCAGCTTTCGGCCGTGGTGATTGTACCGCTGCTGCTCCTGTTCTTCGGCCAGATTGCCGGGCTGTTCTTTTTGAATACGTTGCTGATTGTGTTGATTACCGTCGGCCTGCTCCTGGTTGACGCCGGTATGGTCTACCTCGCCGTGCGCCTCTTCCAGCGCGAGACGATTTTGACACGCTGGAAGTAGCCACCGGGGCTGTTACATGTTCCTGTTATTGAGGAGTTACGAATGAGAAAGCGTTTTCTGTTCTGGGGCCTTGTTCTTCTGGCAATCCTGTGCGCCGTGCCCGCGGCCGCCCAATCGGATTTTACCATCGGCATGCGCCGCGACTTCGGTTACTCGTCGGGTACCGGCGATATCGAGGGGACCTTCTCGGTTACGGCCAGCGGCCCGGACGATTTGGTCAAGGTCGTTTTCCTGATGGATGGCGAGCCGATGGGCGAGGACACGGAAAGTCCCTTCAAGCTGCAATTCAACACAGGCACCTATGCTAATGGCTTGCACACGATCAGCGCGCGCGGCACGACGGCGGGCGGCGCCGAGTTGGTCTCGAACGAGATTCGCGCCAACTTCGTCCCGGCGGGGGAAGGTGTGAAGGCGGCCGGTACCATCATCGCCGGTGTGTTGGGCCTGGTCGTGGGGGCGATGGTTTTGTCGTTCGTGCTCACGATGGCCTCGACCCGCAAGAAGGGCCGCCTGCCCCTTGGCGCGCCGCGTAGCTATGGTTTGAAAGGCGGCACGATCTGCACGAGCTGCGGCCGGCCTTTCTCTCTGCACATGACGAGCTTCAACCTGGTGGTCGGCGTGTTCGACTTTTGCCCCCACTGCGGTAAATGGCAGCTGGCGCGCCGCGTGCCGATCGAGATGCTGCGCAACGCCGAGAAGGCGGAACTGGAATGGGAACAGCCTGACGCACCTGCCGTCGAAACGGACGAAGCGGAAAAGTTACGCAAACAGCTCGACGCCTCGCGCTATCAGGAATAGAGGGCGACCCATTCGGCGTTGCGGGCCGTATAGCGCAGCGTCCGCCGGATGCCGGCTGCTTTGCCGGCCGACAGGGCGCGCTCGAGGTTGGCTCCCATCTGTCCCGGGTTGTGGGCGTCCGAGCTGAAGATCACCCGCTCGCCGCCCATTTCGACGTACCAACGTAGAATGTCCAGGTCGGGGGTCAGGCGGCCGAGCGGGCGGTTGATGCAGGCGGCATTGATATCGAGGGCGATGGCGTTTCGAATGCAGTTCGCCAGGATCGGCCGGATCAGGTCTTCGTAGCGGGCCGGGTCATACGCGCCATAGACTTCGTAGCCTTTGCGGGCGGCAATGTCGAGATGGCCGAGCACGTCGAAATTGGCAAATGTCTCCTGGCGGGTCATCTTTTCCACTTCAGCAAAGTACATGCGGTACGCTTCGTCGGCAGGGCGTTTGAAGTAGGCCGGGTCGAAAATGATCTCGTTGCCCACCCAGTGCACCGAAGCGATGATCAGGTCGAAGGGATAGCTGGCGAGCAGCTTTTCTACCGGCTCTGGGTCGGTGTGAGGTTCGCTCAACTCCAGCCCGGCGCGAATGACCAGCCTGCCGGCGAACAACCGCCGGCAGCGCGCCAGTTCGTTCGCCCACGTTTCCAGCGGGAACTGGTAACGCAGCGGCTCCCTGGCGTTTACGTCGAAGTGTTCGGTAAAGCAAATCTCTGCAATGCCGCGCGCGATGGCAGCGTGGCACATATCTTCCATGGGCGTGTCGTTATCACCCGAGAAAAGGCTGTGGACGTGGTAGTCGTGGAGGAGTTTCATTGCTGCACCTGGATGGCGCTGCCGCTTTCGTATCGCCGCAGGCCGCGCCGAAAGATAAAGATCGCCAGGCCGAGGAACAAAGTGGAAGCGCCTCCCAGGAGAAACAAACCTTCCCAGGAAAAAGCGCGTACGAACGCCGTCGGGACGGCTCCCACCAGCATGGCCGGGATGATGGTGAAAAGCAGGAAACGCGCCGTCTGATCGAACAGGCGCGCCGGATAGATCGAAAACGTGACGATGGCGTTGATGGCCTGCGTCCCGATGAGCTGGGCGTTTCCCATCCAGAAGGCCAGGCTTTGCGTGAGGATCAAGAACGATAGGAAAACGACCGCCGAAAAGGCCACCCCCAAGCCAAAGCGTACAAAAGCGGCCACGCTCAACTGCCCGGCGAAGAAAAAGCTGAGCGTTCCGTAGATCACATCGCCCAGGCCGCTGAAGCGGCTGTGGCTGGCCAGGGCGTGTAACAACACCGGGCGCGGCAGCGAGAGATAGTAGTCCAACTGTCCGCCGGCGATCACGTCGCCAAGCCGCAGGACATTGCCAAAGAGCATCACTGCCAACCCGTACGAACAGGCCACCAGTCCAAAGATCAGGAACATATCGGGCAAGCCCCACCCGCCGATGTCTTCGAAACGGTCGAAGAAGATCACCCAAAAAATGAAGTAGACGCCGTTATTGAGCATCATCCCGGCCACCTGCAAGACGAACGATGTACGGTATTCCATCGCAGCCAGCAGATTGGCCTGCCATAAAGCCAGTAAGAATTTGAGTTCACGAATCATTGCGGTGCCATGGACTTTTGAGTTCGGGGCTTCGGCCTGCTGCCATCATTCATCGTGCGCGTCGGCCGATAAACGCGCTTCTGCCAGCCGGACGTACTCGGCATCTATCTCGTATCCCACGTACGTGCGCCCCGCCTTGCACGCTGCCAACGCCGTGGACCCGCTACCCATGAAGGGGTCGAGGATCACGTCGCCGGTGAATGTATACAACTGGATCAGGCGGTAAGGCAGTTCTATCGGAAAAGGCGCCGGGTGACCGACCCTGCGGGCCGATTCCGGCATCATCGTCCATACCGACTTGGTCCACTCCATGAACTCATCCCGGCCGATCGAGCTTTCCTTCCCACCGGCCTTTTTTCGCTGGAAGCTGCCTTTGGAAAAAATGAGAATGTACTCGTGCGTGTCACGCAGCACCGGGTTGGACGCCGACTGCCAGCTTCCCCAGGCCATTGAAATGCCCGCACCGGCGCCCTTGTGCCAGATGATCTCGCCGCGCATGAGAAAACCGATCTCCAGCATCAGGTGGGAAATGTGATCGGAAAGCGGGATGTACGGCCGCCGCCCGAGGTTGGCCACATTGATGCAGGCCCGCCCGCCGTGCGTCAACACCCGGTAGGTTTCGCTGAAAACGCGCCGCAGCAGCGCTAAATACTCCGCCAGCGAAAGCTCTTCATCGTACTCCTTGGTGACGTTGTACGGCGGGGATGTAACCATCAGGTGGACAGATGTGTCGGGGATGGCGTCCATGGCTTCGGCGCTGCCCAAAAAGATGCGGTTTTCGCATTCAGGCGGAAAAGGGGTGTCTGGGCCGGGGCAGGGCATTTCGCCGGGCAGATCGTCGTACAGGCGTGCACCATAGTAGCGGGACGCATCGTGGCCGATCCGTTTGCTGGTGCCAAAGCTGCTGGTTTGTGTCGTGGATGAAGGCTTGGTGTTTTTAGGCATGTAAAGATGGATGCTTGGTGTTTTTAGGCATGTTCAGCGCTTTTTTGCCTTCTGTCGACCGGTAGCAAGATGTGAAAGGTGCTTCCCGGGCACTTTTTCTCGTCGCAGCCGGTGCTTTCCACCCAAATGCGCCCCTCGTGCGCCTGGACGATACCCCGCGCAATCGAAAGGCCCAAGCCGGGCCCCCCGCCGCAGAAGGTCAGCTTGCCGGAAGAATGCAGTTCCACTTTTCCGGTCTGGTAGAATTTTTCGAAGATCAATTCGTGGTGGGCTGGGTCGATGCCGATGCCGGTGTCTTGCACCTGTACCTCGATGCAGTCTCCCAGCTTTTCATCCGCCACAGGCTGCCCCGAAATGGTGATTTTGCCGCCATCCGGGGTGAATTTGACCGCATTGTAAATGACGTTTTGGAAAACTTTCAGCAGGAGCGACGAATCGCCAACGATACGCGGCAGCGCACCCAGGTTTTGTGGTTCGATGGTAATGGCGCGGGCTTTCACACCGGCATCGATATCGGCACACACCCGGCGCACGATTGCCATCAGGCTGACCGGTTCGCTGTGCGGTTTCATCACCTGGTTTTCGAGACGGGCGACATCCAACATGCTGTTGACGACTTCGTGCAGGCGTTCGGTGCCCGATAGCACGCCGCGGATCGATTCGAGCAGATGACCCTGCGAACGGATCGCCGGGTCGGCTTCCAGCATGGACGTATAGCCCTTCATGACCGTCAGCGGCGTGCGCAGTTCGTGTGCGGCCACGCTGATGAAGTCTGACTTGTGCCGGTCCATGCGTTCGAGCGTGCCGAGGGCCTGTTCGAGCGCTTCGGTGCGCTGCTGTACCATTCCTTCGAGCTGCTGGTTGAAACGTGTCAGCTCGTCGTAAAGCTCGGCGTTTTTGAGCGCGATGGCTGCCTGCAAGCCAAAGGTGGACGCCAGCAGAGAATCGTCCACGCTGAATGCGCCGGCATCGCGCCGGGTGAGGGAGATCATCCCGATCACATAATCCTGTGAAAAGAGCGGTACACCCATCCAGGAACGGTTGAGCGGCAGCCACGAAACTTGCTGCCAACCGGTGATTTGCGTGACGTCTTCGATGATCACCGGACGCCCGCCCACGGCTACCTGCGAGTAGACGTCACCTTCGCGGATTGAGACACGCAACTCCTGTGCCCGCCGGTCGTCCGGGAAGCCTTTTTGGGCCACGATACGCAGCAGGTTGTTCTCCTGCAACATGAGCGAGCCACGCTCGAAAGGCACCACCATGGCTAACTGCGACAGGATATGCGTGGGGACGTCCGCCAGCCTCAGCGCCCCCGACAGGCGCCGGCCTGCCTGGAGCAGGTTTTCGGCAATACGCCGGCGATCCTGCTCGGCTTGCTGCAGGTGAATGTTCTCGAGGCAGGCCGCCGCCACAGAGGCCAGCATCTTTACGGTATTGACCTCGTCCAGGCCAAACAGCGGGCGTTCGGCCGGGTGGCTGATCGTCATCGTGCCCAGTTTGTGCCCCAGGGCTGTGAGGGGGGCCACGATTTGGGACTCCTCGTTGGCTTCTTGCAGCAGCATCAAGTCTTCACGTGCGGGAATACCCGCCTGGAGCAGTTGCTCGTTTTGCGCCCCGTTGAGCAGGATGATCTGGCCCGTGCGGAATGCGGTGCCTCCCAGGCTGTTGTTCCAGGCCTTGTAGTTTGTTTCCATTAACCCGACGACGCGGCCGTTATCGAATTGGAAGATTACCCGCTTCCGGCTGCGGTCTACCAGGAAGACTTCCATGCGCTCGGCATCCGTCAGCGTCTGCACCTGGAGCATGGTCCGTTGGCAGACTCCTAACGTGTCCGTGGCTCCGAAGATGCTTTGGACGGCTGCATAGAGATCGGCAGGTTGTGGGCATCGAGATAGGGCATTCTGTGGGACGGGGACGTCGGTCATCGTTCTCACCTTTTTCGAATAAAGGTATTGTAATTCTGATCGAGCCTGTGCGCCAACGAATTTTCCGTTAAGAAAAATGTCAGGTGCCACGTTTTGCGTAAGCGCTTACCCTGGTTTGTGGCCTTTTGCTGGTATAATCCGCCGCTGAACGTTCGCCCAAACGGCTTACCCGTGTTTACCCAATTTAGAAGGAAGGATAATTTTATGACCAGCACTGTTTACTATGGTTCCCCGCGCCAGGCGCGCCTGGAAGGCAAGGAGACCCTGCCCGCCAAGCTCGATTTGATCCTCGAGAAGTTAAACGTGCAACAGCGGGTGAAGGATGAGATGGTCGTCATCAAACTGCACACCGGTAACAATATCGGCTATTCGACTATCCATCCGGTGTTTGTGCGTAAGGTGGTCAAGGCCGTCAAAGAAGGCGGCGGGCATCCCTTCGTGGTCGATGTCAACTGGGATGTGGCCGGTGCCGAAGCGCGCGGGTATTCTGCCGAGGTGTTGGGCTGCCCGGTCTACCCGGCTGCCGGCCCGGATGAGAAATACATTTATTCTCACAAACGCCCGTTCCGCAATATTACAGAATGGCAGGTGGCCGGTTTCGTGCAGGATGCTACTTTCCTCATTAACTTCGCCCACGCCAAGGGGCATCCTTCCTGTGGTTATGGCGGCGCACTGAAAAACATTGCTCTGGGCTGCATGGGCGGCAAGACCCGCAGTGCCATGCACGATACGATGCACTTCGAGCCTTACTGGTTTGCCGAAAACTGCCCGGACGATGCCGTGCGCCAGCAGGTAATCGACTCGTGTCCGTTCGGGGCTTTGGTGCAAGATAAGGCGGACCCCAAAGCCCTTCACATGCACTACGAACAGTGCAACCAGTGCGGGCGCTGCCTCAAGGTTGCCCCGGCGGGTAGCCTGGAACTCAAACCGGGCAATTTCTACGCCTTCCAGGAAGCCTGCGCCAACAGCGTCGACCTCGTCCTTTCTACATTTGCACCCGGCAAGCAAACCCACCTGTGCCTGGCGACCCATATGACCCCGTTGTGTGACTGCTTCGGCTTCACCAGCATGGCTATCCTGCCCGATGCCGGCATCTTCGGTTCCGACGACATCGTCGCCCTCGACCAGGCCGTTCTCGATATGACCGCCAAAACGCCGCTGCTCGAAGAGAATATCCCCACGGCGATGGAAGTCCACACGCGTGAGGGCCATCCCCTGCGCTGGCTGCATGGCCCGCTGAAGGACCCGTACCTGGCTGTGCAGTATGCCGAGAAATTGGGCTGTGGTACGCGTGCCTACGACCTGGTAGATGTCTTCCCAGTGGTCAAGGTCGAACGTTCGAGCATGGATTACATCAAGGCCAGTTAACCGCCGCTTTCTGGCGCCGGCAGCCAGAGCGTAAACGTGCTGCCCTTGCCTAGTTCGCTTTCTACGGTGATCTCCCCCCCGTGCTGGATGACGACCTGCTGGGCGATCGAAAGGCCAAGCCCCAACCCGCGGAACAGGTACCCGCCCACCTGATCGAGACGGAAATAACGGTTGAAAATGTCGGGCAAGGCCTCAGGCGGAATCCCGACGCCGCAGTCTTCCACCTTGACCCACAGCCGTCTTTCGCCGCTGCCAACGTGGATATTGACGTCTCCCCCTTCGGGGCTGAACTTGATGGCGTTGTTGATGATGGCGTCGATGGCCTGTCCCAGGCTTTTGGGGTCCGATTTGGCTTTCGGCAGGCCGGGAGCCATTTCGAGTTGCAAGCGTACGTGGTTTTCCTCGGCATACTGGCGCTGGCGTGCAATCGCCATCTGCGTCAAGACGCCCACGTCCGTGCTTTGGAAGTCAGGCAGGATCATTTCCATCTCTTGCAGGAAGAGGATGTCGTTGACCAGGGCGACGATCTCTTCCACGTTGCGGGTGACGCTGTCGAGCGCGTTGAGCAAGTTGTCGCCGCGCAGCGAGCCGGAACGGATCATCTGCAAAAAGCCGTTGGCCGTCGTCAGCGGTGTTCGCAGTTCGTGCGCTACGGTGGTGAGGAACTCGTTGCGAGCGTATTCCTCCTCAGCCAGCAGTTGGTAGGCGTCGGCCAGTTCAGCCGCTTTGATGCGCAGGTCTTCGATAGCCATCTCGTCGTTTTCGCGCAGGCGGCGGCTGATCTCTCGGATGATGGCCAGCGAAACGCTGGCGCTGCGCGCCAGCAGGCTGTCGAAAGCTTCTTTGCTAATTTCCAGCACTTTGGTGGGCGTCAATGTGGTGATGGTGGCCGCACGCGGGGCGTTGTGGATCAGAGCCATCTCGCCGAAAAAATCACCCGCTTCCAGCGTTTTCAACAGGCGCTCTTCTACCGCATCGACCAGCTTGGTGGCCTTTACCTGCCCCTCGATAATGATGTAAAAGGAGTAGCCCGGTTCCCCTTCGCGGCAAAGCACCGTGAATGCCGGCTGCTCGATGACCTTACTCGAAGCAATCATCTCGTTTGCCAGGTCGGCCGGCAGGCCGGGAAAGGCGTGTTGTAACAGCTTGCGGGCAGATGTGACGTGTTCCATGGAAACTCCTCACTTCTTCTGATAAAAAAGCAGCGTCGTGCCGCCATATTGGCGGCGATCGAACGCCTCGATCGTTAGCAAAGTCGGAGTCTCATATTCCACAGGATGAATCTGGACGATCACCCATGCGTCAGGAGACATCCAGCCGGGGTTGCCGTCGAGCAGGTGCAGCGCTTTTTTCCACATTTCCTTGTACTGCGGCGGGGCGATATACACGTACTCGAAGGCCCGATCGGGGGCGCTTTCCAGCACTTTGAAGGCATCCGCCTGCTGCACTTCGGCGCCATCCTGAAGGTCGCAGTGCGCCAGGTTGGCCCGCATGATGGCAACCGCCCGGCGATTCAGGTCGAGCATCCGTACGAACGCTGCTCCACGGCTGAGCGCTTCGATGCCCACGGCACCCGTCCCGCCGAACAGGTCGAGCAGCGTGGCGCCTTCGATGTCGTTGCCGATGATGTTGAAGAGCGCCTCTTTGACCTGATCGGTAATGGGGCGAGTCGTGTCACCGGGTACGATTTGCAGTTTCCGCCCGCGGGCTTTCCCGCCGATCACACGCAGGTTGGTCATACGGGCTCTTCGACAGCTCGGCGTGCGGCCTTCAGGTTGGCACGCGGGGTTGTAATTTGCAGCACGCAACCCGTTCCGAGCAGGAAGCGTTTGCCTTCTGTCATTTCGATAGCGTCGCGCGCCTGGGCGGTCACCGTTTCCGGTGTACCGAGCACCATGCGCTCGCGCTGTAGCCCGCCGCACACCACACCGGGGTAGCGTTGCTGCGCCTCGGCCAACGAGGGCGATGTGTCGCGATCGTGCCAGTTGATGCAGGCCATCGGGTAGTGAACGAAGCGGTCGAACATTACTTCCTCGCCGTGAAGGTGAAGCATGTTGAACCACAGGCTGCGGGCTGGCTCGAGCACTTTTCGATCGTAGGTTTCGCCGAATTCGGTGTATTCTGCCTCGGTCAGCAGGCCGTAGTTGGCGTGCTGCACGGCATAGAAGACCCCGGCGATGCCCATCTGGCGCGCGGCTTCGAGGAAGCGGATCGTCGTTTCGGCGATCACCGCCAGCGCGGCATGGACTTCCTGCGCATGACGGCGCAGGTGGACGATCAAATTGGCCTTTCCGACCAGGTTCTTGGCCTGGGAAAGGGGGCTGAAGATGGTTTGCAGCACGGGCGTGTTCGGGCCTAGTTCACGCGTGATCAGCCCCAACGCTTCGAGCTGCCGTGCCAGGTGCGGAGCCGATGGATCGAGCACGCGCAGGCGAGTCCAGTCCTCGGCCGATTGGATGACATCGTGGGTGTACGTGCGCGTGCCTTCGCTGTCGCCGTGCCATTCGTCCCGGCTGCCCCAGTCTTTGAGGCAGAATGACGATGTGGGTGTCACTTTGACGAGGTCGAAATCGTAGGTGCGCTGCCACTCGAGCGTAGCAGCGGCTAGCCCGTCGGAAGTCTGATCGTCGACGGGGAAATGCCGCCACAAAGCAACCGGCGTACGGTCAGGTTTTTTGCCGGAAAGGCAGGTTTCAAGGCGTTGGCGAGAAGTGATCATAATATTTTATTCTTTGGAAAACCGGAGCAGATACGCAGGTCTACCCTTACCTGCTCGGCGCCGGGATATATTTCTCCAGCATCGAAGCGAGTTCCTTCTCTTCGACATCCTGAGAGTCGAAATACTCGTTCATGAACGCCGAACGGCGCAAACGCAGCGCCATTGGCGCCACCTGGCGCAGATCGTTGGTCGCGACGGCCGTGCGGCCGTCGATGGCTGCACAGGCGCGCGCCGCCTCGAACATATTGATTTCGGCGCGCAGCGAATCGATGCGCATATCGTGGACCAGCGCCAGGCCCATCTGGGCTACATCTTCGGGGACAGCGACGTCAGCCAACACCTCACGGGCGACCTGGATTTCGGCGCGCGCCAGCTCGGTTTCTTCAGCATAGTCGGCGATCACGTGGCGTGGGTGCGCCTGGTACGTTTTGACGCGCTGGTAAGCATCCCAGCGTTCTTGTGTGTCTTGCAGGCCGCGCACCACGACGCGCAGGCCGAAGCGGTCCAGAATTTGTGGGCGCAGGCGGCCTTCCTCGGGGTTCATCGAACCGATCAGGGCGAAACGTGACCGGTAGGTGGCCGCCAGCAGGCCGCGGCGTACGGTGTAGCTGCCCTGCGCAGCTGCGTCGAGAATGGCGTTGACGATGTCGTCGGACAGCAGGTTGACTTCATCGACGTAGAGCAAATTGCGATCGGCATGCGAGAGCACCCCGCGACGGATGCGCAGGCGTTCCTGCGCCGCAGCGCGTTCGTCCAGCCCGCCGACGACATCCTCGATGCGCGCGTTGAGCGGCAGTTCGACCAGGCGCACGCGGTCCATCGCCACCAACGGCTCGCCCTCGCCGTACTTTTTGGCGCAGTCCGGGCAGACAGCGTCCAGGCCACCGTGTTCGATGTCTTCCGGCATGCAACCGAAATAGCACAGGCTGCGCGGTACTTCGGGCAGCAGGTCCACCACGCTGCGCACGGCGGTCGTCTTTCCGGTCCCGCGTGGGCCGATCAGCAGCACACCGCCCACGCCGGGGTTGACCAGGGCCAGCAGCAGGGCGATTTTCATCTCCACCTGCCCAACCATCGCCAGGAAGGGGAAGGGCAGCCGCTCGGCGATGCCCGAATCTTCCTCCTGGCTCAACGGGCGCAAGGCGCGTCCCGAAACGCGGTCGATCAGGTCGCGCAGCGAACGCACGCCGACCGGGGTTTCATCCTTAGGCAGGTCAGGGGTTGCCGTCATAGCGGGGTATGCTAATCCATATCCTCACGCAGGTCGCCAAAATCTACCGAGGGCAGCAGGTCCGGCTCGTCTTGCAGTACGTCGAGCATACCGAAGGCCAACTCGGCCATCATCGGCGCCAGCGGGACCGTGGCCGGCACCTTGATACGCTCCTGAGGCGGCCGCTCGGTAATTTTTTTGCGTGGCCGGTCGTAGCTGTCGGCCATTTTACGCAGGATGCGCGGTTCTTTGGTGAGCTGGCCGACGTAGTGCCCATGAACGGAATAGACCTCGCCGGTTTGCATCACCACACCGATCCATTCGCCGGCGCGGTTGTACAGGTACGGGTACAACAGAAAGGCACCTACGTCGCCGCGGGTGTTGTAGATGGGATGAAGAGAGGATGATGCCATGAAGTTTATTATACAGGGAATCGGTAAGGACGATTTTTACTTCACATCGTTGTAAGTAACGTAGCGATTGACAAAAAAATTCCAAAACATCACGATAATCACGGCGATCGCCAGGGTGGTGTTTTTGGCGAGAAAGTCTGGGCGCAAAAACGAGAGCGAAAACGGCAGGCCTTTGAACAGGCGCAGCAGCACCGGTTCCAGGTAGTGCAAGACCGGCACGCGGATTGCCAGGCCCATTACACTGATCGCTGTAAACTGGACGAATTGTTTCCATAGCGACTTGGAGCGTGAATCTGGATACGTCCAGTAGCGATTCCACAGGAAGTTGCTGATGACGGCGCAAATGAAAGAAGTCGTGCCGGCTGCAACGAGTTGCACGTGGAAGGCGTAGACCAGCAGGTTGGCCACGCCAAAATCGACGATTGCGCCGATGATGCCGACCACGGCAAAGCGTAGAAAACGCCCGCGTTCACGGGCGTCGGTGAGAATGGCGGTCATGCAACCCCCATCTTTTGGCGAAAATAGGCGATGGTCTTTTGCAGGCCTTCTTCGAGCTGCACCTTGGGTTCCCACTGCAAGATGTCCTTCGCACGGCCGATGTCGGGACGGCGGCGTTGCGGGTCGTTACCCACGCGTCCTTCGGCTTTGTGCACCACGCCGCCTGCATTGCCCACCAGGCGGTTGATCGTCTGTGCAAATTCGAGGATACTGGTCTCGACCGGGTTGCCGATGTTGACGGGATAGTGAATGTTTTTGAGCGAAGTCGGCAGGTCTTCCGCTTCGGCGTACAGCAGGCGGGTGATGCCCTCGATCAGATCGCTGACGAAGCAGAAACTACGCGTCTGGTCACCTTCGCCGTAGATTGTCAGCGGTTCGCCGCGAAGGGCCTGTTGCATGAAATTGGGCACCACGCGGCCATCGTCGACGTGCATGCGTGGGCCGTAAGTGTTGAAGATGCGCACGATGCGCGTGTCGATCCCGTGGGCGCGATGATAAGCCATCGTCATCGCCTCGGCAAAACGCTTGGCCTCATCGTACACGGAGCGCGCCCCGATCGGGTCACAGTGGCCCCAGTAGCTCTCGGTCTGCGGATGCTCCAGCGGGTCGCCGTAGATTTCGCTGGTCGAAGCCAGCAAGAAGCGGGCCTGGTGGGCGCGTGCCACGCCGAGGGTATTGTGCGTGCCCAGGGCGCCGGCTTTCATCGTCTGGATCGGCAGGTTGACATAACCGAATGGCGACAGCGGATTGGGGCTGGCCGGTGAAGCGAAGTGCATCACGGCATTCACCTTACCCGGTACGAAAATAAAGTCCGAAACGTCGTGACGAATGAACGAAAAACGCGAATGGCCGGCCAATGGGGCCAGGTTTTCGGGATTGCCGGTGACGAAATTGTCCATCCCGACGACTTCGTGCCCGTCACGCAAGAGTCGTTCGCAGAGATGCGAGCCGAGAAAGCCGGCGGCGCCGGTGATCAAAATGCGCATAAGATTACCTCCAACAAACTGTTATGGATGAATACCGGTTCTTCCGCTCCAGCAGGAGGCGCTCAAGAACCTGAACGTTCAAAGGCTCTCCCGGCTTCGCCGTGAAAGGAAATTCTTCACGCGCAACCCGAAAGACCCCGTTTAAACTACTTCCAATCCACCCGGGTGCTCAGGCCGTCGCTGGTCAGTTGTTGAGCCTCGCCCGATACGGAGTTGACAAACCAGAGGTTGCCCTGGTACAAAACCAACAGGGTATAGCTGCCATCGCCGCTCATCGCACGCGGCGACCAGACGGCCTGCTGCGGTTCCAGCCCGCGCGCCTCGGCCGGGGGGAAAATCTCGCGCCGGTTCGACCCGTCCCGATCCATCACCGCCAGGCGATAGAGGCTGGTTTGGCTCTCCCGCGGGGTGATAGCCTGCAAATAGGCCACCTGGTACCGAATGCTGCCGTCGTCGGTAGCTTGCAGGGGTGACGGAGCCGGGTAGGCGAACATGCCGACCTGCTCGACGAGCGAAAACGGCGCACCGCCCGCAGCCGGGATGGCGACCAGATCGAACAACGGCGAACGGTCCGGCGATGCGACGCCCGTCTCGACATCGTGCGTCACGGCGTAAAGCATATTGCCGTCCGGCCCCCAGGCGATGCCCGGCACCCAAGCCCAATCGCTGCCGGTTTCGAGCGGTACAACCGCCAGGAGAGGCTGCATGCCAACGGTGGATTCTTCGCCCTCATCGGCACCGGGCGCCGGGAGTCTGACAATCCCGATTGCGTCGGGGCCGGCGTAGGCGAACTGCGTGCCGTTTGGCCCCCAAGCAAACGACGTTCCCCACCAACCGTATGCCCCGCCAGAATTGCTGTCGACCAGCCCGATTGGTTCGGCGATATAGCCGGTGCTGGGATTCGTCCCCCGATAGGCCAGGTCGTTGTTGGCCTGCCAGCCCGGTGCGGTAGTGCGCGGCTCGACCGTCGAATAGCCCACCGTGTAATAGCTGATCAACTCATTGACTTCTTCCTGCGGGCGGAAAGCGGCGAAATGGATCACGTTGGCAACATCCAACGCGATCTCGCCGGCTTCCTGGTCGACGCGCGCCAGCCACAGGGTGTTGATCTGGTTGGGTTTCGTCGAGCGCCTGCTGAAGAGCAGCCAGCGCCCGTCGGGAGACAGTTCGAAAACGTGCCCGTCCAAATCTGCCGATTTGACCGCCAGGCGGCGGATGCCGGTGTTCGTGTCCATTACCCAGGCATTGCCGCCCAACAGGTAGGCGATGCGCCCAGGAATGTCCACCGGCGTAAAGGTTTGGCCGATGCCGATCAGCACGATTTCCGGCACCGGTTTCTGCACCACCACTGATTCCCACGCTTCGTCCGAAACCTGCTGGCCCTCTTCGAAGATGCGCCGGTAGGTGATGCGCCGCAGGCCGTTGACGCCTCGCTGGCTGAGCATCATCTGCCCCTCTGGGAGCGATTCGCTGCGCACTTCCTGGCGCTCGAAGGGAATTACTTCTTCCACGGGCCGGCTGAATTCCTCGGTAACGCGCGTCAGGCGGATTTGTGTGCCTTCACTGACGATGGTGTAGAATGGCGGCTCGCTGCGGTCGAGCGTGTTGACGGTTACCTTGGCAACGGCCAGCGCCTCCTGCACGGTGCTGCCCGCAGCCACCTGCACGTTGCGTAACTGGCCATCGGCCAGCACGTTGACCGTCACCTGCCCTTGTTGAGCCTGGGGCGCGTTGCAGGCAACCAGGTGGCCGACAACCAGGACCATTGCCCAGAGGGCAAGCCAAAGCGAGGAAAATCGCGCGTGGTATAATCTCATCCCGTTCAATCCCTGTAACAGCCACCGATTATAAACGCAAAACGGTCACGATGACTGAGCAAACGCCGCAAACCTCTCCTGCCACTTCTCTTACCCTGTGCGCCCAACTCGAGGCGCTTTTGTTTGCCGCGCCCGGCTCGGTCACGCTGGCCCAGTTGGCAACCGTGTTGGAACTCCCGCTGCCCGAAGTGGAGAAGGGCCTGGCCGACCTGGAAGCATCTTACCTGGATGGTGGCCTGCGCTTGCAGCGTCACCAGGGCCGTGTGCAGCTGACGACGGCCCCAGAAGGCGCCGTGTTGATCGAGCGTTTCCTCGGGCTGGAAGCCTCCGGCCGCCTGAGCCGCGCGGCCCTCGAGACGCTGGCCATCGTCGCCTATCAGCAGCCGATCACCCGCCCTGAAGTGGATGCCATCCGTGGCGTCAACAGCGATGGCGTGATGAAGAGCCTGCTCAGCAAGGGCCTGGTGCAGGAAGTTGGCCGCGCCGAGCGCGCCGGCCGCCCGATCTTGTACAGCACCACGGCCGATTTTTTGCAGCACTTTGGCCTCAATTCGCTGGCCGAAATGCCGCCGCTCACCCCACCGGGGGAAGATGCCGGGGAAGAGGCGGAGCCGCAGGATTTGTTGAAGACGTAAGATGCGCTTGCCGGAGAACCGAAAAATTGAGCGTTTTTGGCGGCCAAGCCGCCAAAAACGCTCAATTTGGATCTCCTCAAAAAGAAGACGAGGGGGTGCGATGGACTTAGCCGGTACGCACACGCAAACTACTCCAGCGCCACCGTCACCTTTGCCCGCACATCGCGTGACGACGAGGCGAACAGAATCTCGTATTCGCCCGTTTCGGCCACCCACGCTTTTTGGTAGGGGTCGTAGAATGCAAACGAGCGCTGGTCCAGTTCGAAGGTGACCACCTTGCGCTCACCGGGCTGCAGGGCCACTTTGGCGAAGCCCTTGAGTTCCTTGGGGGGGCGTGGCAGCGAAGATTCTGGGTCGGCCACGTAGAGTTGCACCACTTCCTGGCCGGCTACCCGGCCGGTATTCTCGACCGTCAGCGAGATGGCGATCGTTTCGCCGGCGTCGAGCGCATCCTTGCTGGCGCGCTGCACTTCGCTGGCGCTCCGGTATTCGAAGGTCGTGTACGAAAGCCCGTGTCCGAAGGGGAAAAGTGGCTCGACGGCCTTCTTGTCGTAGTAGCGGTAGCCGACGAAAATCCCCTCACCATAAGAGACCGCGCGGCAGCCGGGGTGAGAGACGTTGATGAAGGCCGGGTTGTCCTCGATCTTTTTCGGGAAGGTGATCGGCAGCTTGCCGGAGGGGTTGGTTTCGCCGAGCAGGATACTGGCCACGGCGTTGCCGTTTTCCTGGCCGGGATAGTAGGCCTCGACGATGCTGGCGACCGCATCGACCCACGGCATGGCCACGGGAGCACCGGCATTGAGCACAACCACCGTCCTCGGGTTGACGGCGGCCACCGCAGCCAGCAACTCGTTTTGGCCGCCCGGCAACTCGATCGTCGGGCGATCCCAGCCTTCACTTTCGAATCCTTCCTGGTAGCCGACAAAAGCCAGCACCAGGTCGGCCTTTTGGGCGGCAGCAATCGCCCGTGCCGGGCGCGGATCCTCACCCGGCTTGTAGAGAATGGCCGCCGCGAGGTGATAGGAGACGATATTTTGTCCCGGGTACTTGGTGTATTCGATGCAAAGCTCGTAGCTTTTGCCCGCTTCGAGCGCCTTCTCGAAGGTTACATGGCCCTGGGCCGTATCCCACCCCGCTTCGGTGGGAATGTTGGGGGCGGCGCTGTCGGCGACGATTTCGCCTGCAAGAATCACCCGCACCTGGCCGCCGTGCCGTAGTTGGAAGGTGTAGTTACCGCCGGTGGGAACGATCAACTTGCCCGTCCAACGCGTGGCGAAGTGATCGTGTTCGGGCTTGTCGGCGGGCTGCAACCACCACCAGAACTCGGGGCGGTGATTGTCGAGGCTCGATTCGACCGGCCCGTCGAAACCGGCGGCGTCACGGTAGACGTCGACGTGCATGCCAGGACCGGAGCCGTCGGGCATGGCGACCCAGTCGAGCGGGATGGACGGCGGCTGGTCGAAGTTGTCGCAGCCCTGCTCTACGAGGAGGGTGACTTTGTCGCCCAGCCTGGCTTGCAGCGCCTCGAGCGGGCTGATACGGTAAGGCGGATCGACGTGCGACGATCCGCCGCCCTCGATGACCGCCTGGGCGGCATTGGGGCCGATTACGGCAATCGTTTTGATTTTGGCCGGGTCGATCGGCAGGATGCCGCCGTCGTTTTTGAGCAGGGTGATGGCCTCCTCGGCCAGCCGGCGCGCCAGCGCCTGGTGCTCGGGCGTGTTGACGGCGCCCTGCGAAACGCTCCCGTCCATGCGGCCTGACAGGAGAACGACGCGCAGCACGCGCCGGGCTGCTTCGCTGACGGCGGCTTCGTCGATCTGCCAGCGGCGCACGGCATCGTTGAGCAGCTTGTAGTACTTGGCCGGGCCGGGCATTTCCAGGTCCAGCCCGCCGGCGACCGACGAGAAAATGGTGTGGTTGGCGCCCCAGTCCGAAACGACCAGCCCCTCGAAGCCCCATTCTTCTTTCAGAATTTCGTTGAGCAGATAGTCGTGCTGGCTGGCGTAGACGCCATTGATGCGGTTATACGAGCACATCACCGTCCAGGGTTGGGTTTCTTTGACGGCCATTTCGAACTGCGACAGGTAGATTTCGCGCAGCGTACGCTCGTCCAGGTTGGAACTGGCGCGGTCGCGCTCGATCTCGTAGTTGTTGACGGCGTAGTGCTTGAGCGATGTGCCGATCTTCTTGCTTTGTACGCCGTTGATATACCCGATGGCCGTCTTACCTGCCAGGTAAGGATCCTCGGCGTAGGTTTCGAAGTTGCGCCCGCCGCGCGGCTCACGCACGATGTTCACGCATGGCCCCAGGATGATATCGCAATCCATGGCGCGCGTTTCCTCGGCGATCGCCCCGCCCACTTCAGCGACCAGTTCAGGATTCCAGGCGGCGCCCATCGAGATGCCCGTCGGGAAACAGGTAGTCGGCCCGACCGGGCGTCCGCCGGCCTGATCGCTGCGTACGCCGTGGGGGCCATCGGTCATTACGATGGAAGGGATGCCCAGGCGCGGAATGGGCACGGTTTTCCACGTGTCCAGCCCGGAGAGCAGGGCGATTTTTTCCTGGAGGGTCATTTGTTCCAGGAGTGAGTCCACTTGACGATCGAGTGTGGAGGGTTGGGGGTTGGTTGGTTTTTTTGCCATAGATTGGAAAGTCCTTATCGGGAATGTTTGACACGCAGTCCCGATTATACCCATGTCTGCGTAAGGTGCGACGCACCTGTCGGCGGCGCTTTTTAGGTAGTCTCTTACTCGTACAGCAAACTGTCGCGAACGCTGACACGTGCTGCCTGAACGGCGGGCCAGGCCGATGCCAGCGTCGATAACGACAAGACGATCACCAGCCAGGCGCCGATACCTGTCCAGGAGAGGCTTTCATTGAGCGGAATGCCAAACAGGGCGGATCCGATGGCTTTTGCAAAGGCCCGGCTGCCGGGGGGGCTGAGCGCGGCGGCTAACAGCCAACTGAGAAATCCGAGCGCGATGCCCTCGTTGATGAAGATGCCGGCGATGCGCCGCGAGTCGCCACCGATTGCCCGCATGACGCCGATCTCACGCATTCGCTCGCTGACGTTGAGCGACATAGCCCCCATCAGGCCCAGACCGCCGACAGAGGCCGCCAGGATGGCCATGGCCATGAGAAGGTAGGTGATCAGATCGAACTGAGAAAGGTTTTGCGTGATGTTGCGATTCGCCAGTTCGGTGCTGCCAACAAACAGGTTCTTCTCCTCGAACAGGTTGCTCAAGTCTTTTTCGACCTGCTCTTGGATGCTGTCGGTGTGATCGCCGGCTTGCACGAGCAGATCGGTTGCATAACCCTTCTGTTTGTTAGCCTTTGCGAAGGCGTCGAGCGGCACGAACACGGTGCGCTGGCGGTTGGTCAGGTCGACGGCCAGGCCGACCACCAGCCAGCGGGTCGGTTTGGCCGTCGAGGTCAGGCTGATGTAATCGCCTACGCGAATCTGTTCCTCTTCAGCGATTTTTGCATTCAGCACCAGGCTGTTGCCGTCGCCGGGCAGCAGCCAGCGCCCGGAAACAACCTTGGGAACGTAAATTTGCGTGTTGGCGGGCAGCGCCCGCAGCACCAGGCTGCGTTCGTTGCCCTCGCCGAGATCGAAGACGCCTTCTGTCGTCCAGTGCATTTCTGTGTAGGCAACCGATGCGATTTCGGCGGCGAGTTCTTGTACGTCGTCGGCTTTTTGTGGAGAACTGAAGTTGATGACCACGTCGTAACGAAAGACGGATACCATTTCCCGCAGCGTCGATTCGAAAGAGCCCTTGACGCTCATCACCGAGATGAACAGCAGCCCACCGATCAGCAGCATCACCAACGTGAGCAGGGAACGCTGCTTACGCCGTAACAGATTGCGCAGCGAGATGGCCCAGGACATCGAGAATCCTTGCACGCGGACGAGCGCCCTTTCGTACCAACTGCGCCCGAACGTCGCGCTGACGCCATAATCCTGAATCGCTTGCCGCACGCTGATGCGGGCGCCGTCGAACACCGGCAGCAGCGCCGCCAGAACTGGTACGCCGATCCCGGCAATGCCTTGAACGATCCAGGCCGCCGGAATGATTTGCAGGCCCGGGGCCTCCAGGTTCATGAATGCCAGCAGCACGCCGGCCAGCTTATGGGCGGCCAGGGTGGCCAGCGGAATGCCGAGCGTTACGGCGATCAGGCCGTAGCACAACGCAATGTTGAGATAAATGCCCACGATCTGAAAAGTCGCCGCGCCGATGGTTTTCATGCTGCCGATTTGGCGAACCTGCTGCGTCATCATGGCGTGGAAGACGTTGACGATCAACAAAGTGCTTAACCCCAGAATACCGCTGCCCAACACGGCCAGGATAACCGACAGCGCCTGCACCTGGCCCTGGTACTGGCCCTCGGCCGGGTCGGTCACTTCAGCCGGGGTGGGCGCATCTACCTGTTCCCGAGCCTGCCGGGCGATTTGTTCCGCCCGTTCGGCGCTGAAATCGGCGATTTGCACGTTCAACCAGTTGGGCCGGGCAACGCCGGTTAATTTCTCCAGTGTGGCAGGGGTGACGTAAAACGTTGCCTCGCCGCCCAGCCGCGGGGTAGTGCTTTGGACAGAGTGGGCGATCCCATTCAACGTCAACGTTTTTGCGTCGTTTTGGCCGAGGCGGATGAGGATGCTTTCTCCCAACGCCAGATCGAAATACGCGCCCGTCAGGCGTTCGACGGCGGCGGTGTATCGTTCGGGCCACGCCCCGCTGTCCAGATCGATGTAATCCATCGGCTGTTCCTGGTAGTCTGGGCGGGCAATTAAAATTGCCGTGGTCCAATCTGGGTCGCCGGCTTTTTTCCAGTGAATGGGGGCCATGCTGAGCGCTTCGGCGTTGGTAACGCCTTGAATACGAAGGACGCGTTGCAGGTCTACCTCGCCGATCCCACCCGGTACGGCCAGGTGAATGTGAGAGGGGTTGACGCGCTGCAAGCCGGCGGCCATTTCTGTGTGTAGAAGTACGTACAGGTTGACCACCATGCCCAAGGCAAAAACCCCCAGCCCGATCGTAAAGACGATGGTGAAGAAGCGCGAGCGGTTTTGGAAAAGATCCCGGCCTGTCTTGTGCCACAAAACGCTCATGCCGCCGTCTCCACGATCTTTCCGTCGCACAGGTGAACCAGACGCGACATATGGCTGCACAACTCGGGGTTGTGGGTCACCATCAGGATGGTCTTGTTTTGTTGTACCAGGCGCTCGAACAATTCGATGACGATTCTGGTGTTGGCGCTGTCTAAATTGCCGGTCGGTTCGTCGGCAACCAGCAGGGGCGGGTCCGTTGCCAGGGCGCGAGCAATGGCGGCGCGTTGTTGCTCCCCGCCGCTGACCCGGTTGGGCAACTTGTTGGCCAGGTGCTCGATGCCTACCTGGGCAAGCAGCGCCCGGGCCAGTTTACGCCGTTCGCCCCGTTTGCCGACTTTGCAAAACTCCATCGGTAAGATCACGTTTTCGAGCAGGGTCAGGGTCGGCAGCAACTGGAAAAATTGGAAAACGACGCCGATCTGGCGGCCACGCCAGCGCGCCAGCTTGTCTTCTCCATACTTGCGGATGTCGGCGCCGTTGATGTAAATTTCGCCGTTGGTCGGGCGGTCTATGCCGGTGATGATATTGAGCAAGGTCGATTTTCCCGAGCCTGACGGACCCAAAATGCCTACAAATTCCCCCGGGTGAACCTGCATCGTGATCTCTCTGAGCACCGTGATTTCACCGGCTTCACCGGCGTAGCTTTTGTGGATATTTTTCAGTTCAACCAACGCGGAAGGAGTCATGCGTTTGCTTCCAGTGTTTGAGATTTTCGCCAGGCGCTGAGTGCTTGCAGGGCGGTCGCCGTGGTGAAGTAGCGATTGCGGTCGGCGATGCAGATGCCCTGGGTCAGGCTGCCGCCGATTTCAGGCCATTCGCGTATTTGCCAGGGTTCGTGTTCGTTGGCCGCCGGTAGTTGCAAAATGGGCAGGGCGTTCCAGCTGCCGTCCGGCCACTGTTCGTTCAGCAGCCAGGCGATGGCTTTTGCGAGCGTGGGGGCCGGCCCGGGATCCAGCGCCAGCCAGGCGCAAACCGCCAGGGCGGTGTCTGCCACGCGGCCGGCCGTTCCGGCGGCGCCATCGTTCCAACTGCCGTCTGCCAGTTGGGTGTGCCTCAGCCAGCGCAGGGCCTGGGTGAATGCCATCTCTGCGGGTTTCGCACCGCTTTGCAGCAGGGCGCGCACGCACTGGGTGGTTGCATAGGTTTTCCCATGATACCAGTAGGCGTCCCAGTGACCGTCAGGGCGCTGCTGTTGCCGGATGAAAGCGACGCAGCTTTCGAGCGCCGGGTGATCGCCCGCCAGCCCACACGCCAGCATGGCCTGGACGGCGACTGCCGTGATGCAAACATGCGCGCTGCACCAGCCTGAAAGATCGTCCCCGGGCCTGGCGCCGACGTATGCGCCGATGCCAAACTGCGGGCCGAGATAGGTCTGTATGCCGCCGGAACGGGCGTTCTGGTGCCCGATCAGGATATCCAGCGTGCGGTTCGCATCCCACCCGGCATTGAACTTGCGCAGGCACAGTGCAGCCCAACTGGTCGAGTCCATATCGGCCGGCAGGCCGGGGCGGTAGCCCCACGCGCCAGATGGATACTGGTCGGCCAGCAAGACGGTGATGGCCGCTTCGACGTCTTGGGCGGCGAGTGCATCGTCTTCGAGCAGGCTCCAGGCGACGTAAGCGCTGATCCAATCCCGTCCGCCGGCTGCGATGCTGTGAAAATCGCTCCAAAACCCGGCGATGTGCAGCGCCTGCTTGAAAAAGTGGCGCGCCCGGGCGATACCCCAGTCGAGAGCGCTTTGGCGCTCGCTTCGTTCAGGCGCAGCGATCAACATGCGGTTCTTCGCCGCCAGGATCTCCCCGGCGCGTCGTTCCGATTGCGCGAAGATTTCGTTGGGGGATAGCCGTGGATTCATGGCCTCGCGTTGCCTCGTTTGGGGGGATTTTTGAGCAGCTTGAGGAAAATTACGCCCAGGAGGCGCACCAGCACCACGCCGACAAAAATGAGGAAGTAAAACTGGGGTTGCAGTGCGGCGAGATTCCAACGCCCCCCCAGTAGTTCAACGGCGATGCCGGCAACCCAATACAGTTGCATCAACAGCCAGCCGACGATGATGCTGCTGGTCAGGAGAAAGTAGACCAGGATCCAGCCTCGCAAACGGTTTTGCTCGCGGCGCAGCCACTTCAGAAATTCGAACAGGGCGTTGGTGCGGATGTTCACCCGTTTTAACAAGGTGGAGACGATGAAATACCCGTCGGTCGGCATGAGCGGCGACAAGTTGCCGAGGATGGTAAAGAAGTTCGCCAGGCTGAACTTCGTCAGAATCTGCCTCGCTTCCAGCGTTAAAAACGGGCCTGCCCAACGGTAGAGCAGAATACCCGCACAGCCCAATAGGAGATTGAGATAACTGCCGGCCAACCAGATGCGAATCCGCTGCGCCGGTTTGAGCGGGTAGATGCCGGCAATCTCGGTATAAAAATAAGGGATGAATCCCATGTACAGCGCCATGCGGATGCTGCGCGCCGTCGCGCCGTAGGCGGATGCGACGAAAGCGTGGGCCAATTCATGGCAGAGGATCGAAAGCAGGCTGCCGGCGGCCAGCACGGCGTAGCCGATCAAGAACGAGTCACCCACCAGGAAGACGTTTTGACTGCTGAGGAACTGCGCGTCGAGCGACGCGATCCCCAACAGGACGACTACCAGGCCAACGGCCCACAAGGCCCGGTTGGTTTGCCGGGCGAATGGTTGCAGCTTTTCGAAGAAACGGCGGGTATTCAGGGTGAGCAAGTCGAACGAAAAACGCCTGAACTCTCCCTGGAAAACGCTTTCGGGTGCAGGATCCTCGATCAGGTTCGCATGGGAGAGAAGCTGGTAGAGTTGCACGACGTCTGTCTTCTGGCCGTATTCTTGTTCGAGTGTGGTGGCAATGCTTTCCAGCGAACGTGTGCCGTCGAGCAGTTGCACGAAGTTGAGCACCAGCGGCAGTTTGCCGGCCGGAACGGCAATGTATTTATCACGTTCCAGGTTTCCGACGCAGTACAGGTCTTCGTCGGCGCGTTCGTACAGCATCCAGGCCTGTACGTCATTGATTACCCGGGGAGCAAGGGAGCGTATTTCTGTGGACGACATCAGTACACTTCCGCAGCGCTGTCCGCCCGTTTGAACTCACTGTTGAGCTTTGCCAGCATGGCTGCCCAGCGATCGGCGTCGCTGCGAAGTTTTACCAACCCGTACAGCACTTCTTCCACCCCCCCTCGGATGCCGTTGCAGTTGGCCTCAATGCGTCCTTCGATCGAACCGGTTCCGGCATACAGTTCACCCAGGCAGCCGCTGCATACGCCGCGCGCCCAGCAATCCCGGCAGTGAACGTTGTGGAACTTGTCGTTGGCGCGTAGTTTTTGGACGACTTCCTGGTAAGCGGGCGTCTGCCAGGGCTGTGTCTGTGCAACGTGGCCCATGGAAAACGGGTTGTCCATTAATTGGTAGCAGGGGTAAATTGCCCCGTTAACGTTGACCGTCAGGGCAGCGATGCCGACCGGGCAAATGTAAGGGCTGATGCGCTTGAAGATCAGTTTCTTCAACAACCGCAGCCCCAATGTGGATGCCTGCGGCTCGCCGCGCTGCAAATCGTCGATTACGCTGGCTTGTGCGTCGATCAGCCATTGGGTGCGTTCTGCTTCTGAAACGCGTCCGGCCATATCGTAGCCGCCCTCGATCAACGCCAGGTGCGTACGATGGATATCCAATTCCTGGGCAAAAAACGCTTGCAAGCCGGCATGTGTCATACCGGCGTCCAGGTGATGGCGGGTTACCGTCGCTTCGATAGCTTCCGGTTGCTGGCCATCGGTGGCGGCTCGTAAACGAGCGACGTTATCGATGACGCGTTGGTACGTGCCCTGCCCTGCCCTGTCCAGGCGGTGGCGATCGTGCAGGGCTTGTGGCCCGTCGACACTGACGGTGACTTTGATGGCGTAATCGCGAACGAGTTGCACAAACTCGTCGTTCATTACCAGGCCGTTGGTGATCAGGGTGAACCAGGGCAGCGCAGCGATCCGTCTCTGGCGATGGGCCTGGTGCAGGTGTTCGCAAATCGTGCGCACCGCCGGTACATTGAGCGTCGGTTCCCCGCCAAAAAACTGTACGCCCTGAAAGAGAAAACGTCCGTCCTGAATGAAGGTTTCCAGTGCCTGCCGTGCCGTTTCAGGCGTCATCAGGCCGCTTTCCTGGCCGTAGTTACCGCCGCCGGCGTTGCAGTAGCGGCAGCGCATATTGCACGTCTGGCTGACCAGCACAATCAGGCGTTCGCCCAACAAACCGGTATCGTAAACTTTGGCCGGGCGCAGTTCAGCCTGCCGCCGGGTTTCGCTTTGCAGAGCTGCCAGGAACTGTTCAACCTCGGCAGCCGGGCGGTGGTACTTCGCGGTAACCTCTTCTGCCGGACTGCCGTTGCGCAAATCTTGAAGGAGATGCCCCGTTTGGGCATCCACTTTGAAAAATGCCAGCGTGTCAGGATCGAAAACAACGCCCAGGTCCTGGCGTACGAAGACGTGCAGCCCGCTTAAAAAGGCCTGGCGCTGTTGTCGGGTGAGGGTTGTATCCACTGGCTCGTTCAAGGGTATGGAAATGGGGTGTTTGGATAGAGAGCAACGCTCTCTATCCAAACCGTTGCACTAAGCATTTAGCCTAGCACCAGAGTCCACAGCCGGTGTTGGTCCCGGGGGCTGTCGGCTCCTCGAGGATTTCGAGCTCGTCCAGGGTGATGACTTCGATTTCCATGATCCTTTTCTCCTTTCTAAAAATTTACGAAGATGAGATGGATGAAAAACTCATCTTGACGTATCAAACCTTTGAAGGATGTTTACGAATGGAAAGAACGGTTACAGATCGAAACGCACGGCAGTCTGGCCGGCTATTCGATTAGCGATTGCCAGCACGGTGCTTTTGTTCAGAATGTCCGCTGAAGCGGCCTGCACGGCCCTCGCAAGGGCCGCGCCACCCATGCGCGTACAGTATGAGTTGATCAAATCGTAGCTCAAACAGGGGCGTAAGTTTTCAAACTGGAACGCCGTGAAGGACTCCTCGCCCGCCGGACTGCCTAAAAAGGGCTGAATCTCTTGCCAGAGGTAGTGTTTGTTGTGTTCGAACCAGCGCCAGGAAGACGGCAGCAGATCGAAATCTTCGACTTCTGGCAGGGCTTGTTTCATTAAAACCAGGCCAAGCCCGTCGATGCAAAGTTCGTCCAGCAAAGATTGCGGCGCTTCGCAGTGCGCCAGCCGCGCCGCACGCCCGATTTGGCAGGCGAGATGTTCCTTGAAAATCTGTAGAGCAGGACGGCCGTCGCGATCTGCTTTACCGGGAAACAGCCCGATATGCCAGCGCTCTCCTTCCCTGGCCGCTGCGCCGCATCCAGCCGGTTGCGCCGTATCGAGGGTAATAAACAACGCGCCGGGAACGGGAACCAGCCCGGCGCAGCGTTGAAGGGTTTCTTGCGCGGCGAGAAGGAGGGTTTCTTTGTCGGCCGGTGAGCCTGGTGCAGAAGCAACCTGAACTTCCATGGTCGTTGCCCAGTCTGCTTCCCCAGGTGCTGCACCGGGCGTCTTTTGGGCCGGTGGCGTGCGTTTGGCCTGTAACTGTTGAATTTTTTGTGCCAGGGTGGCCGCGTATTCGTTGCAGCCTTGAATGGTCCGCAAAATTTCGGTCTGCCATGCCGGGCACAGCATCCCTTGCGCCATGTGAAGGGCAAGCTGAAAGTAAGTCACCGCTTCGTCGAGCGCGGCGTGGGCATAACCGTGGTTGTAAATCAACGTGCCAATCCGGTTGACGTCGACGCGTTCCGTTGCCTCGGCCTCGTCTGTCAGGCCGTTTTCCAGCAAAACCTCCGTGAGCAGCGGCGTATACAGATGATCGCGGTAGTCGCTGCGCCAATCCTGCAAGTTATCCATCAATTGCAGGCCGATATGGAAGGCCTCGCAGGATATCAACAAATTTTCGGGCACATCCTGCCCGCTGAGGCAGGCCAGGGCTGCCACGCCGGCCTTTGCCATGGCGCTTTTACCCCCAAAGATCAGGATTTTTTCGCTTTCGCTATACGGCTGGAGTTTGTACGTATGCTTGACGCGTTCCAAAAGCAGCGCCTGGGTGTTTTCGCAGCGGCACTGGTCGAAATAAGCCCAGAAAGGGGCCTCCGGCGCAAACAACTGACTCAAAATCAGGACGATCTTTTGGTGGACGGCGTTGACCCAGTAGGCGATTTGCGGTTCCAGAAGCAGCTTTCCGTCCATCAGGCGATCGGTCATCAGGACATGATTCAGGTAGAGATACTGGCTGAGCGCCAGTTGATCGTAGCTTTCTGCCGGAACCTGGTGGTAGCACTCGTAAAACAGGTAAGGAAAGCGCAGGTAGAAGTAGATATCCTCATCGTGCGTGCGCTGGACGTGCAACGGGTTTTGTGGCTTCTGCCGGTTTACGGCCAGGGAGATGGCGCCAGGCTGGATGTTCCCCTCGATGGTTTCGACCATTTGGCGCAGCCTGCTCTCTGCGGTGCGTCGAACCCCAACGGCTTGTTGGTAGAGATGTTGGGTGTCCGAGAGCAATGATGCGGCAGCATGAGGCATGAGGCTTGCTTATGGGATATGACGATATGGATAAGGGTTGACCTCAAAAATTTTATATGCGCGTGGGCGTTTTGTCAAGCAACGTAACTTCTGATGTTTGGCTTGGGCACGAAAGCGCAGCGCCCAACTCAACATACGCTTGCCGGCCACGGCAAAGGGCAGGCAAGCGCATGTTCTCCAGGGGCCGCCGATCCCCCACTGCCCCGGCATCCAGGGCAATGGGGGATCGGCAGCCGTTCCACTATGGTTTTTGCGGCTTGATGGTTATGGCTGCGGTCATATTCCAGCGCAGTTGTTCCTTCCACGTCTGCCAGGTTTCGTCTTCGTCAGGCATGATCACGACCGTGTAGACGATGTCGCCCTGCATGTTTTCGCCTAACGGCTTGATCTTTTCCACGGTGCCGCTGAAGGTTACTTCCGGCAGGGCGTCGAACTTGATGCTGGCTACGTCGCCGGGGCGGATGCGCACCACGCTCAGTTCGGTCAGGTCGGTGGTCTCGATTTTCCAGCTCGAAAAGTCTACCAGCTTGACGCTCGGTGATGCCGCTCCGACGAACTGGCCGGCCTTTAAGTCGATACTCAGCACCGTCCCCGTAAACGGTGAGATCAACACCAGGTCGTCCAGCGTCGCCTTGGCGGCAGCCAGCTGCGCCTGCGCGTTGACGATTCGTGCTTCGGCCAGGGCAATATCATCCGGGTCGACGCCGTTTTGCAGGCCTTCCTGGCGCTTTTGGGCTTCGGCCAGCCGGGTTTCTGCCAGGGCCACTTTGGCATCCAAAACGGCCTGGTCGGTTTCAGTCGGCTTGCCGGTGTACCAGTTGTAGCGGGTTAGATAGGTCCAGTAGAGGCTGCGCGCTTCGGCCAGGTTGGCGTAGGCAGCGCTGCGTCGTGGATCGTCTTCGGGGATATCAGACAGGGAGTTGTAGTAGCTTTGGGCGTCATTGTAGGTCTTTTGGGCTTCGTTCAGTTGCCGCTTGGTTTCGTCGATGGTTTCAGCGCTGGCGCGGTTGCCGGGCGCAAGGCTGTTGCGTTCCTTGTTGGCGTCTTCAAGTTCTTTTTGCGCGTTGGCCACGTCGAGTGTGACCTCGGCAAGCGCCAATTCGCCACCTTCTTGCAGGGTTTTCAGGGCTTGCTGAGCGTTGAGCAGTTCCAGTTCCGCTGCTGCGACTGAAGCCATCAACTGTTCCTGGTTTCCCAGGCGGGCGATCACGTCGCCGTCGTTGACCAGGTCTCCTTCCTCGAAGTTGACTTCTTTGACCACGCCACTGGTGACGAAGCTGAGGGTGACGCTGTCCAACGGCACGAGCCGGGCTTCGGCGATGATTTCGTCGCTGGCCTTGACCGGTGGGATGGGGGTTTCTGTTCCCTGACCCGCCTGCGCGGCCGTCGTTTGGGGAACTTGCGCGCAGGCAGAAAGAAGCAGGGCGCAACTGAGAATGAGAAAGAGCATTTTTTTCATGACGAACCTCCGTGATGATTGGATGAGGGCATCTTTGCCCCTGGCGGGCAAAAAAGTCGCCCACCGTTACCGGGTACAGGCAAGGATGCCTGCGCTCCCGGGCGATTACTCGTAGGCCAGAACGTCGCGGACGGTCAGCCGGCTGGCCTGGAACGCCGGCAGGAAGCTGGCCATAGCCGCCAAAATGGTGACGAACACCAGCCAGGCGATCAGGCCTTCGTTGGAAAAGCGGAAGCTGAGCGAAATTTGGAAGAGCTGCTCGCCGACGATCTGGCTGAGATAGCGGCTGATCGGGACGGCAATCAGGCTGCCTTGCAGCGCGCTGATCCAGCCGATCAAAATTCCTTCGACCATCACGATGCGCAGGATGGCGCCGTTGGTCGCACCGATGGCACGCATCACGCCGATTTCGCGAATACGCTCCAGGACGTTGATGCTCATCGTGCCCATCAGGCCCAGTCCACCGACGGTCGCCATCAGCGCCACCATCACCAGCAACACGGCCAGCAGCATATTGAAGATGTAGTCGAATTGCTGGCGAATTTGCGAAATCTGCTGCACCTGGGCGACTCGAATGCCGACATCTTCGAGGTGTTTTTCCAGTTCTTTTGCAACCTTGGCGACGGACTGCGCGTCGTGAACGTTGGTTTTCACCAAGGCATAACCTCCACTGCCTACTTGCCCGGTCAACCTGGCAAAGTAGTCGTAGGGGGCAAAGATGAGCGGGCCTGATAAGACGCCGCGTGCCAGGCCGACCACGACCCAATCCTGCTCGTGTTTGTTCAACTCCAGCCGGATCACGTCGCCGACCCGGATGTCCGATTCGTCCTTGAGAACGTCGGTGTTGATTACAATAGCGTTTTGATCCTCGGGAAGCAGCCAGCGCCCTTCGATGATGTAGGGCGCGATCATTTTCGTGTCTGCCGGCGCGGCCTGGATGTAAATCTCTTTGCCGGATGTGCCGTCCGGGCGAATGCGCTTGACCGAACCACCGCCCCAGGTTTCGACGGCCTCGACACCGGGAACGCTGGAGATTTCGGGGAGCAGCTGTTCTAACCGGTAGGCGCGCTCCAACCCAATTTGCACGTCGAAGCCCCAGTACTGCAATACGTCGTCGATCGTCTGCATGGCAGATGTGCGCACGCTGATCACGCCGACGAAGATAGCGCTGGCCAGGGTCAGGGTGGTCACCGTCATCAGCAGGCGCAGCTTGCGGCGGAACGTGTTGCGCAGCGAGAGCAGGAGCGGCCGCGGCAGCGGGAACAGGCGCAGGGTGAGGTTGATCGCCCGGTCGAGCAGCCCGGTACCATACTTGCCCTGCCCGGTGCCGTAGCTGCTGATCGCCTCACGCACGGTCACGCGAATGCCCATCAGGATGGGGAAGAACGCCGTGACGAGCGGTACGAGCAGACCGATGGTCACTTGCAGCAAGACGACTTCCGGTGCGAACGTGACCGCCTTGATCTGCACGTCGAACAGGCCTGCAATGAAGTTCGCCAGCATGTAGGCCCCGTACCCGCCGGCCGGGATGGCGATCAGCAGGGCGATCACGCCAAACAGCATCACGGCGACCATGTACATGCCAAAGATTTGCAGGCCGCGGGCGCCGATGGCTTTCATGATGCCCACCTGGCGTACGTGCTGGGCGAGCAGGGCAGAAATGGTATTGGCTACCAGGAAGCCGCTCAACAGCAGCGACAGCCCGCCCAACGATCCCAACAGCAGGATGATCGGATCGAGGAAGTCATCGATCGGGGTCTTCGAAGTTTCGATCACATACGAGTAGTAAACGTAGGAACCGCTCTTGTTGATCAATTTTTCGACATCGTCGGTCACGCGCTGCACGTAGGCTTTGTCCCTGGGGTCGCCTTCGACGCGCAGGTAGACTTCGTTGTAGCGTTCGGACTGTTGCAGCCAGCGTAACGTATCTCGTGTCACGTACACTTCCAGCGGGCTGCCGAGCTGCGGCAGCGCACCCCCAAAGTTAGAAACGCTGCCCGAAATACGCAGGGTACGCGTCCGGCCGCCCGATAACTCGAGCGTGATCGTGTCGCCTACTTGCCAGCCCATATACTTCATCCACACGCGGTGGACGAGCACTTCCTTGTCCTTGGGAGGCCAGTCGCCCGTTTCGGGGAAGAATTTGTTGATACGAATGTCGTTGAAATCCTCTACGGCGTTCAGCGAGACGTTTTTCCAATCGTCAGGGCCGGCCTGGTAACGCATGGAAGCGTTGGCACGGCCATCCGCCTCGGCCACGCCGGGAATGCCACGGATTTTCTCGAGCAGGTTAGGGTTGTAAGCGTCAACGCCAAGGAAAGCATGCGGGTCGACCGCCAGGGCGAAGAGATCGCCCAGGTCACGCGCCAGAAGCACACGCGTGCCACCGACCATGCCGAGGGCAAAAATACCCACGGCAATGGAAAGGATCACCAACAGGGTGCGCATTTTGTTGCTGGTGAGATCGCGCAGCACTTTGCGCCAGCGGGGGGCGATCATGCGGCCTCCTCTTCTTGCGGGCGGCTTTGTTTGCCGTGGTGGCCGTTCTTGCCGTTTTGGGCCGTTTCGATGGTGAGCGTGCGCTCTTTGACGAGGCCTTCTACTTGAAGGCGGGCACCATCGGACTCACTGAGCAGGCTTTCGAATTCCTCTTTGGAAAGCGTTGCCAGTTCGACGTCGGTGTTGGGGTCGGCGCGTACGGTGGCCGTGCGCCCGCCGCCGTGGAGCAGCGCCATCTCACCGAAGAATTGACCCGGATTGAGCGTGTTGACGACGATTTCTTGCCCGTCGTTTTGCTCCAGGGCCACTTCCACCCGTCCTTTGGTCACCAGGTAGAATTTGTCGCCCGCCTCGCCCTGGCGGATGATCACGGTGCCGGGCAGGTAGTGAGCGGTCTCGAGCTGGTTGGTGAAGCGCAGCAGCTGCTGCTCGTTGAGCGCCGGAAAGGCTTTCGCCAGGTACTCTTCAATGATTTCACCGTCGACCAGGATCACCGTGCGGCTGACGCGCCGCGCCAGGTCGCTGTCGTGCGTTACCATCACAATTGTCTTGCCTTCGGCGACCAGATTCTCGAACAGGCGAAAAACGGATTGGGCCGTTTTCGAATCCAGGTTGCCGGTCGGTTCGTCGGCAACGATGATGGCCGGATCGTTGGCCAGGCAGCGCGCGATGGCGACGCGCTGCTGCTGCCCCCCCGAAATGGTCGAGGGCAGCTTTTTGGCCTGATCGGCCATGTCCACCAGCTCGAGCAGGTGCATGGCACGCTCGCGGCGTTTGCGAAACGGGTAGGTGTTGCAGAAATCCATCGGCAGCATCACGTTTTCGAGCACCGTCAATGTTGGCAGCAGTTGGAAGAACTGGAAAACCAGCCCGACGTTTTTGCCGCGCCAGACGGCCATCTTGCTTTCGTTAAGCTTGTGGACGGCCGTATCGCCGACGAAGACCTCGCCCGATGTCGGGCGATCGATGCCGGTGAGCATATTGATCAGCGTCGATTTGCCGCTGCCCGACTTGCCGATCACGGCGACGAATTCGCCTTTGTCTACCTGGAGATTAATCCCCTTGAGGGCGGTGAACGAGCCGGCGGCGCTTTTGTAGGTCTTGGCGACATCCTTTAAGTCGATCAGATGGGTGTTACCGTTTTTATAAGCGCTGCTGCTGCGCAAGGTTTTGTCGCGTTGGAACCAACGTTTGAGCATCTTAGCTTCCTTTCTGGGCGATCCCGTATACCTTACGCTCATAGGATACTAAGGTTGCAGCAAATCCGTACCCGCCTGGAGTTGGTTTTACGGGGAGACCGGAGGAGGGAGTGCTCGCTGTTTTTTCTCGTTTGTCTGCGTGAGAAATAAATGCCGCGTCACGGCAGCACGGCGTGATACAAATCGGAACTCCCGGGGCCGTTTCCGAAGCGGTACACAGGCCAGACGAAGTGCCGCCGGCCCTGGGTATCGACGGCCATGACCGGGCCACCACTGCCGAGCGTTTCGTCTTGCGCCATGGAGGCAATCAGCATGGGTGAAGTCCATTTGCCGTCGGCTTGCCGTTGCACATAGCCAAGGCTTGGTGGGCCGTGGATGATCATCGTAAAAGTAACCTGTACGAGGCCTTGCGCGTCGGCCGCCATACCGACCTCGCCCATGTATTCGTTGGGGGCCAAAAACTTCTCGCTCGCCTGCCAGCCGCCATCCGTTTGCCACTGGCGGTAGTGTGCGCCGTCCGGGTCAGACCAGGCGACGTGCAGACTGTCCCGGCTGTCGCAGATGGCCTGGATGGCGCCGCTGGTGTAAAACTGGCCCTCCCCGCTGACCTGTGTCGTCTCTCCCCAGGTTTCACCCTTGTCCGTCGAGTAACGGTGCCATAGGGCGTTGGGTTCGCCCTGTATCCAGAGTACGTGGTAACCGCCGTGAGAATCGATCAACAGTTTTAGCGTGTAGACGTAATCGTTTGAAGGTGGGACGAGTTGCCGATCGCGCAAACGCCATTCGCCGAAGGACGAACAGGCCACTTCGAGACCGCCGTCGGGAGCGAAGGCCGGGCTGCAATCGAACGCGCTGTCCGTATCGTCCAGTTTTTCAGGTGGAGCCCACTGGCCGCCTGCCTGGCAGCGCAGGTAAGCGTTGGCGCCGATGGTCAGCGATTGGCTGCCGCTCCAGAGGGCACACAGGCGGCCGTCGGGTGCAGCCAGCAGGCGCAGGCTGCTTTCCATGACCATCTCGAAACCTTCGGTCAAATTTTCCACGTCGGACCATTCCCCGCCGGCCGAGCGCTGGCGGTGCAGAATGTCGCCCTCGCCCGAGTTGGGTGCGCGCAGGCTGTCGTCAAACCAGACAATGTGCAGGTTGCCTTCGTTGTCCGAGACCACGGCAGGTTGCTCTGAGCGGCCTTCATTATTAGTAAAGTTAGTAGCTGCGGGTGGCGTGGGGGTTGGACCTGGTGGCGGCGGCAATGCAGGCGCCAGGTCAGTCACGCGGGGTTGTGGGGCCATTTCCTGCGCCAGGGCGGTGCCGGTAGCCCGTACCGCCGGCGCCAGAAAGGCAACGACGCCCCCGCCGGTGAGCACTGTTGTGACGCAACAAATCCCCGCTACGATGAGCAAAGCCGCCAGGCAGCCAACGATCCATCCAATGCGATTTCGAGAATTCATAACCAAGACCCTCCCGTGTAAAGTCTAGCGCCGGCACTACGCCAGCGACTTCTTGCTGCGCGTTTTTTGCAGTTCTACATTGGGAATGCGCTTTTCGAGCAGGGCGAGTGAAATCTCGATGCACTCGCGCGCTTCATCGGCCGTTGTCGTGCCGACGGAGACCATATCGCAGTCGCGGATGGTGCTCCACACGAAGGCCAGCCCAACCGGGGGCAGCAGTTTCCCGGCAGCCAGAGGCTTGATCGTCATGACCGGCTTTTTGGCGTCCCGAATGACCTTCATGATCCAGTCGGTTTCGACTTGCAGCAGGAAGCCGGCCGCGTTGTAAAGCTGGATATAGGTTTCGACATCGGCGTTTTGTTTGTCGGCGTAGATGACGGCTTCGGGCATGTGAGTTGACAGCCCGGGAATCATGCCGCGTTGGCGAATAAGCTTCGTGTAGACATCGATATCGCGAATGACCCCTTCCCGGCGATCGATCAGTGCGTCGGTAACGGCCTGGTGCGGCAGGCAAAAGGTCGCGCCATAGGCCGCGCACTGGTCGAAGACTTGCTCGGCGCTGCCGCCGTTCGGGCCGGCGGCCAAACCTGGCGCCAGATCGAAGCCGGGGGTGTAGATACGGATAATTTTCTTCCCCGATCGTTGTTCGGCATCGCGGATGGCGTATTCCAGGTGATCGTTGAGTGGGCCAAGTACGGCGTCGATGCCGTATTCCAGAAAAGCAGCGAGAACGGCCGTGATGCGTTCGCGGGTTTGTAGTTCCCTGATGAACTTATCCTTGGCCAGGCTGGTGTGCGAATATCCCAGGAACCAATTGGTGCCGATGAGCAGGCGCGGCAACGAAACCCCACCAACTACCGTGCGAGGAAAAACGGATTTGGAAGCCATAAGTTTACCTTTCGATTTTTTGGGTTGATCATTCGGGCAGGCTTATTAAATCAGGAAATTCAACTTAAGGCAATAAGGGGATTGCTGATTTGTTAGGAAGCACCGGGCAGTTTTATTTGATCGATTTCATTTTTATGGCTATGGTATGATATATTCGTTTAAGGCAAAATTACGGCCATTTATTGCGAATCTCTGCGAATTTAATTAAAAAATCTCTCTTCATAAGGACTTCTTGCCATGACTGCATCACCCCTGTACCTGGATTCATCCCAGCCAATCGCTGCACGCGTCGACGACCTGGTAGCTCGTTTGACTCTCGAAGAAAAAGTCTCTTTGATGAGCTATCCGGCGGCTGGCATTCCTCGCCTGAACATCCCTGCTTACAACTACTGGAACGAGGCGTTGCATGGGGTGGCTCGAAATGGACAGGCTACGGTTTTCCCACAGGCGATTGGTATGGCCGCCAGTTGGAATCCAGCATTGGTGCAGCAAGTTGCTTCCGCCATCAGCGATGAAGCGCGGGCCAAGTATCACGAAACACTACGCCGCAAGGGCTTTACCGATATCTATCAAGGCCTGACGTTCTGGTCGCCGAACGTCAATATCTTTCGTGATCCGCGTTGGGGCCGCGGCCAGGAAACGTGGGGAGAGGACCCCGTTTTGACCGGAGAGATGGGAACCGCCTTTGTGCGTGGCCTGCAGGGCGATCATCCCCGGTATATGAAGGCCGCTGCCTGTGCCAAGCACTATGCCGTCCATTCCGGGCCGGAGCGCGATCGCCACACGTTCAACGCGGCGGTTTCGAAGCGCGATCTGTATGGCACCTATTTGCCGGCTTTCAAGAAACTGGTGATGGACGCCAAGGTCGAATCCGTCATGGGCGCCTACAACCGTACGTTAGATGAGCCTTGCTGTGCCAGCAAGCTGCTCTTGGAAGATATTTTACGGAATGAATGGCACTTCGATGGGCACGTCGTTTCCGACTGCGGCGCTTTGACCGATATCCACGCGCATCACAAGGTCACGAACGATGCTGCCGAGAGCGCAGCCCTGGCGGTCAAGCTGGGGTGCGATTTGGGTTGCGATCACGTCTATGAGGAAATCCCGGCGGCGATTGACCGCGGCCTTATGACCGAAGCGGATCTCAACCTGGCCCTTTCGCGCACGCTGACGACGCGCTTCCGCCTGGGAATGTTCGATCCGGACGACGAGGTTCCTTATGCTGCTACACCGATGAGCGTTGTGGCTTGCAAGAAACACGTCGATCTGGCTTATAAGATGGCTACGGAAACGGTCGTCCTGCTAAAAAACAACAACCATATCTTGCCGATCAAGCCGACCGATAGCCTGATGCTCACCGGTCCCACGGGAACCAGTATGGAGGCTTTGCTCGGCAATTACTACGGCCTGAACAGCAGAATGGTCACGCTGATCGAAGGCATGGTTGGGCGCATTCCCGAAGGTGTGCGCGTTGAGTATCACCCCGGGTGCTTGCTCTTTCACCCGAATGCCATCCCAGAATCGTGGGCTCCCGGCATGTCTGCCAATAAAGACGTCACCGTCGCTTTTATGGGCCTGGCGCCTTTCTTGGAAGGAGAAGAAGGCGAATCTTTGCTGACGCCGAACCAGGGCGATCGCAGCGAAATTGGTTTGCCGGCTGCACAGATTGACTATTTGAAAAAGCTATCTGCCCAGGGCGCGAAAATCGTGCTGGTGCTTACCGGCGGCGGGCCGATCGCGCTGGGTGAGATCGAAGACATCGTGCAGGCCATTTTATGGGTGGGCTATCCCGGCCAAGAAGGTGGGCGTGCGGTCGCCGATATTCTTTACGGAGATGTAATTCCTTCGGGGAAGCTCCCGTTGACCTGGCCGAAATCTTTGGAAGATCTGCCCCCGTTCGAGGACTACAATATGGCCGGGCGCACCTACCGCTTTGCGACGGCCGAGCCACTGTTCCCCTTCGGTTTTGGGTTGAGCTATACCCAGTTTGCCTATCATGGGCTAAAATTAAGCAAGAAAAACCTGAAAGCTGGTGAATCTCTGGGCGTCAGCGTTACCGTCACCAATGTTGGGGCGGTTAAGGCGGCCGAGGTGGTTCAATGCTACCTGAGCGACCTGGAAGCCAGTGTACCCGTGCCCGTGAGTCAACTGGTCGGTTTCGAGCGGGTCACCCTTAAACCCGGCCAGCAGAAACGCATCCGATTTACCGTTACGCCGGAGCAGATGATGCTTTTCGATCATGACGGCAAACAGGTGCTCGAGCCGGGCAAGTTTTTGGTCTCCGTAGGTGGTTGTTCTCCTTCAGAACGTGGCCTGGCCTTGGGCGCTGCTCAGCCGGTCCGTGCACCGTTCCAGGTGAACGCGTAGTATTTTCCCAAAGGTTCAACGCGTGTTTCTTTCGCATAAGCCATGGCAAAACTGACCTTGACCTTCGCCAATCACGGATCTGAGTGGTGTGCTTATCTCGAGGAAAGCCTCCAAAGTTTTGCGCGCGAACAGCATTTCACTGTCGAGAGTAAAACGTTCGAATGGCACGCGGTCTGGAAAGAACTGGTCGATATCAGTGTCCATCGAAGCGGCATAGACGCTTCGGAGGTTGGCTCGACCTGGGTAGCCAGCCTGGCGTCGATGAATTCGCTGCGTCCCTTCAGGCCGGCGGATATCAATGCCTGTGGTGGCGTGCAGGCCTTTCTGCCGAGCGCCTGGCAGAGCGCCAGTGTTTGGGGCAGCCAGCAGGTTTGGGCCTTGCCTTTTATGAGCGACGTAAGGGTGATCTATTACTGGCCGGACATGTTGAGAAAGGCCGGCGTCGACGAAAGCAAGGCCTTCGAGTCGTTTGATGCCATGCGGAATACGCTCGAACGCCTGAAAGCGCTCGTGCCGGCGCCGTTGTTGATGCAGACGCAGACAGGAAATCACGGGGTGGTTTATCAGGCAGCGACCTGGCTGTGGGCGGCCGGGTGCGACTTTGCCAGCGCTGACGGCAAGACGACGCTCCTCGAGCGCCCCGAAGCGCACGAGGCGCTGCGCGAACACTTCGAACTGGCGCGTTACCTGCCACAGGAAAGGGCAGGAATCGACATAGCAGTCTGGAAAGAAACCTTTTTGCAGCGTTCTGCCGCCGTGGTGATTTCCGGGCCATGGTTTGCAACGGAACTCTTTCGCCCGACGCCTCTTCCTGATCGTTTGGAAGGTCTTGGGGTAGCGTGCCTGCCAGGCCCGGCTTTTGTTGGGGGGGCTTGCCTGATCGCCTGGAATCACAGCTACCAGGAAGAGAACATCGTCGCGCTTTTAAGGCATCTCGTAAGCCCGCAGGTACAGCTTGCAATTAGCGCGGCAACGGGTAACTTGCCCGCAAGCCGCGAAGCGATTGATATCATGGCTTTGAAAGGCAGGGTGCAGATTCAGGTGTTCATCGATGCCTTGAAAGCCGGCCGTCCTTTACCTGCAATACCGCTTTGGGGGTTGACGGAACAGCGCCTCTCGGAAACTTTTGCCCGTGTTTGGAGCGAGTTGTCCGAATCTCCAGAGGCGGATGTGCGTGCGGTTCTGGAGAAACGTTTGCCACCGCTGATTCGCCGCCTGAACATCATCCTTGCGGGGTGAGCGAATGCGCTTATAATTTAGCACCTCTGCTTCTGGTGTGAAGTGCTCTCCAAACGGGCGTTTCCTCGTGAGAAGCAAAGGTCTGTCCTTGCGGATTTCGATCTCTGCGGTGATCTAATGCCCGTCCTCGATCTTTCAGTCAACGTTCATTTCCTAGAAAGTGTTCACGTTTTACGGCGTTTGCTGGACGATTTCCAGCAGGCGAACGACTGTTCGGTTGCCTTGCGGGTGGTGCCTGGCAACGCCGCATGGCGGACCCAGGCCTATTACGCCTTGCATGGCCGTGGCGCAGATGTCTCCGAGGTCGGTTCGACGTGGATTAGCGGCCTGGCCATGCGGGAAACGTTGCGCACCTTTTCACCGGCAGACATTTCTGCGCTCGGCGGACGGGAAGCCTTTTTTTCGTCCCTCTGGCAGCCGAGCACGTTCGGCCAAGCGCAACTGCCCAGCATCCCATTTTTGGGAGATGTACGGCTGATCTTTTACTGGCGCGACATGCTTTCGCGCGCCGGTGTCGACGAACAGGGCGCCTTTGCCTCACAAGATCAGGTGCATGAGACCTTTCACAAGTTGGGGCGCATTCACAGGGCGCCGTGGGCAGTGCAAACGCTTTCCGATACGCATGACATCGTCTACGCAAGTTGCAGCTGGGTCTGGGGGGCCGGTGGCAATTTTATCGATTCCGCCAGCCGGCGTACGGTTTTCAACGAGCCGGCGGCGCGTCGGGGTCTACGTGCCTACTTTAGCCTGCATCCTTTCTTTCCAACGGGAATGCAGCCATTGAACATTCACCAGCTTGCCGATATTTTCTGCCAGCGTCGGGTGGCGGCTATTCTTTCCGGTCCGTGGGTGTTGAACTACCTGGCGCGCAACCTGGACGAAGATTTGTTTAGCCAGATAGGCGTTGCGTTGCCGCCGGGGCCGGCTTTTGTTGGGGGATCGCAGTTGGTCGTTTGGCAGCATACAGCTTATGAAGAGAGCGCAGTAGCGCTTGTAAAATACTTGCTGACACCGGATGTGCAGCGGCAGCTCAATCTGCTCACCGGGATGCTTCCGGTGTTGCGTTCGGTTGCCGCGACCGAGGTTTTTATGCGTGCAACACCCCACCACGTTTTGCTTTTGGACGCCCTCGAACATGGCTGTAACCCGGCGTTGCTTCCTGGTTGGGGATTGTTAGAAGAATACCTGGCGACAGCTTTTGGACAAATCTGGGGCGAGCTATTGGAAAATCCACGCAAGGATGTCGATGCCGTGCTCGATAAAATCTTGAATCCCCTGGCCGTTTACCTGGATCGTGTTTTTACCTGAACGTTTGATTGACTTGTATCTTCTAGGCCAGCGCTAAAGCGTCTGTGCGATTGCAATAGGTATTTTTACCTGATGCCAGTAAGTTTCTCAAGTGTTATACTAAGCCTGTGTTTTCGACTGACCTCTCCACGCTTCCAGATCCAGACTTGATTGAGGCCTGCCTGAAGGGGAATGAACATGCTTGGGAAGCTTTACTAACGCGTTACTCTAGATTGATCTATTCAATTCCGCTGCGTTATGGCTTATCCGAGAATGATGCGGCTGATATCTTTCAGAATGTAAGTATTCTGTTGCTGAAGAACTTACAGTATCTACGCGATCGCGAGCGCCTGGGCGCCTATGTGGCCATTACCACGCGCCGGGAGTGTTGGCGTTTGATTCGGCGCTTGCGGGCGGAAGGATCGACCGATATTTATGAGTTGGAAGAATATCCGGATGATGCCACAAAACTGGAAGATATTTTTCAGCGACTGGAACAGCAGGCAGTCGTACACGCTGCGGTAGACCAGCTGGCGCAGCGATGTCGCACCATGCTGACTTTGATGTTTTATCACGAGCCACGCCCCTCGTACAGCGAAATCGCGCGGCAAGTAGGGGTCCCAGAGGGTAGCATTGGTCCAACACGTGCACGCTGTATGGAAAAATTATTAAAGATTCTGGAAAAGTCGGGTTTTTCCTTTTTCGATCCTTAATGGATGTATTTTTTTGTTACGGTGTGCACTCTATATATCCAAAGGGAAAAAGTAGTATGAAACATTTGGATACGGCCACATTGCTCGACTATATTGAACAAACCTTGGACCTGGAAGCCTGGGCAAGGGTAAGTGCGCATATCGATGCGCCTTGCGCTTTGTGTCAGGCGAAACTGGCCCAACTGGTTGGAATAACCACTTTAATGGCTGATGATCGTACCTACGCGCCGCCAGCAGCGGTGTTCGAAAGAGGTATGCAGGCTTTCCGGAAAGCGCAATTGCCGCGTGCGCGCCCACAGTTCGTCGCTTCCTTGGTATTCGACAGCTTGCGCCAACCCTCTCTTGCTGCTGTGCGTGGCGTGGGTGCTGCGCGTCAGTATCTATATACCGCCTCTGTCTACGACATTGATTTGCGTGTCAAAAACGACGATAATAGTTTGTCTGTGATGGGCCAAATATTGGGTAGCGAGGGGTTGAAACAGCCCCATCCTCAAGTTTGCCTGAAACAGGAACAGGAGATATTGGATTGTTTAGCCACGGATGCACGTGGCCGGTTCTTCTTCAAACAGGTTACTCCAGGCGATTACCAATTGTTTTTCCAATTTGATGAGATGGAGATTGCCATCAACGATTTATCTCTGGCCTAGCCTGAAGGTTTTTATCGTTATGTAGGCTTTAAGAGAGTAAGTTGCGTTGCTATCGAGAGAGAAGTTTATCGAGAATCTTTTGTCCGTCCCTGACGGCAGCGAGCGGTGTGCCATCATCGAAGCGCACGCCGAGTATGTCAATCTGGAAACTGTTTATGCGCTCAAAAGCCGTGCAGATCTGATCGAACGAGACGATGCACGCCAGGCTTTTGCCATTGGCCAGGTAGCTGCCGAAGTAGCGGAGGCGAGTGGGAATGATGCAGCCCGCGCGTACGCCGTTTGGATAAAAGCAAACGCCCATAACTCTCTGGCCGGGTACGATATCGCCGTTCAAGAATACGAGCAGGCAGCGCAGTTATTCGTGCGGGCTGGGATGCCACACGAAGCTGCGCGTGTGCGCATCGGGCACGTTGATGCGCTGATGTACCTGGGGCAGTACGATCTGGCACGCCAGTTGGCCAGGTCGGCGCGTGAGGTGTTCGAAGCACACGGAGACACGCGTTCGCTGGCGACCATTAACTTGAACTTGGGGAATCTTCACGCCCGCCTGGATCAGCATGATCAGGCCTTGAAGTACTTCCAGCGCGCCTTAGAGACTTACCAAGCCCTGGGGGATATGTTGTACGTAGCCATTGCCCGGGTGAACCTGGCTACTTCGTTGCGGGCCATGGACGATTATTTGCAGGCAGAAAAACTATATGCGCTCGCCAGGCCCGTTTTCGATGCCGCAGACTTGCAGTCTATGGTGGCCGTGGTCGAACACAACCTGGCGCATCTCCAGTATGCGCGTGGAAACTATACCGATGCACTGCAAGTTTTCGAAAACGTACGTGCAATTTTTCAGAAGCTGGCCATTCCGATGGAACTCGCCTACGTCGATTTATACGAAAGCGATATCTACATCGACTTGAACATCCCGGAAGAAGCGCTCCTGTTGGCGCGGCGGGCAGAGGAAACCTTTGCCGAAATCGGCATGAACTTCGAACTGGCGCGTGCCCGTTCTAACCAGGCCGTGGCGCTGGCGCGTTTAAAACGTGAAGACTTGGTTACCGATTTACTGTACGAGGCGCGCCATCTCTTCGCCGCAGAGGGGAACCGGGTGTGGACCGCACATGTCGATTTGCAGATCGCTGAAGTGCTCGCACGAGGCGGGAACCCACAGGAAGCCCTCGTGCTGGCCAGGCAGGCCGTCGAAACGTACCAGGCCCTGGGTGTCAAAACCAAGGCCGCCTATGGCCGCATCATGCGTGCCCAGTGGTTGGCCGATATTGGGGAATGGGAAAAAGCCCTCGATGAATTGCAACGCTCTGCCCGTATGTTGAATGGCATGACCGTACCCTGGTTGATGCAGCGCATCGAAGCCGGTTACGGGCGTATTTACGAAGGTTTGGGCGACCCGTATGAAGCGGCATGGCACTACCAATTTGCCATCGAACGGATGGAACAGGTGGTGACTTTGCTGGCGGCAGACGAGCATCGCACCGCTTACCTTGCCGATAAGCTGGCCTCCTATGAAGCGCTGGTTACCCTGACGGCGCATGAAGATGCCTCGGTTGCCTATGGCTGGGCCGAACGTGCCAAATCGCGTTCCCTGGTGGATTTGCTGGCGGCCGGCGTTCGCCCGCAGTTGCATGTACGCGACCGGGACGACGTCGACGCCCAACGAGCGTACGACCTGCAGGCGCTGCGCGAAGAGTTGAACTGGCTCTATTCACGGGTAACGCGCGGCCCCGCATTGGACAACCCAGATGATTTACCTGTTGCAGGCCCGGATGTCTGGGATCGAATTCAGGACATTGAGCGGCAGGTTACCACGATTTGGCGTGCCTTGCAGGCCCGTCACGCAGAACACCTTTCGCTGCAAAGAGTCGCTCACCTGACGGTGGAAGAAGTCCAGCAGGGATTGGATGACGGTGTGGCCCTCGTCGAGTATTTCATTGCCAGGGGGAAACTATTGGCTTTTGTGGTCACCAGCGATACGGTCCAGGCTTTTTCCGATTTGGGCGTGAGCAACCGCGTCTTCTCACTTTTGGAGCAATTGGCTTTCCAGTTGGGCAAGTTTCAGTACGGCCCGGCTTATATCGAACGCCATTACACTTCTCTCTTGGACGATGCACAGGACGTCCTATCCCAGCTACATCAGACTTTGTTTACCCCGCTACAAACGGCCTTAAAAGGCGTCGATCGGTTGATTATTGTGCCTCATGGGCCATTGCACGCGCTACCGTTCCATGCTTTATTTAATGGGAAGCAGTATCTTTTTGAACAGTTCGCCATCTCTTATGCGCCGAGTGCAGCCGTGTTGAAATTCTGTTGGGAGAAACCGAAACATACCATTCAGATGCCCTTGTTCATTGGGGTGCCCGACCAGCGCGCTACCGGCGTCAACGAGGAAGTGCAGGTGCTTTCAGAGAGCTTTGTCGAGGCACAGGTTTTACTGGGAGACGAAGCCACGTTCGATAAGGTCCGTGCTGCTTTGCCAGGTAAAGATGTTGTTCATCTGGCCGCACACGGGCTTTTTCGTCCCAATGCCCCATTGCTTTCAGGAATTCAATTGGCCGACCGCTGGATGGCCGTGCAAGATGTTTATAACCTTGAATTGGACGCATCGCTGGTCACACTCAGCGCTTGCGAAACCGGTTTGGGACAGGTGACGGCCGGTGATGACCTGGTCGGGTTGACGCGTGGCTTTCTGTATGCCGGCGCCGCCTCACTGGTGGTCAGCTTATGGATGGTGGACGATGACTCGGTTACCCGCCTGATGAAAACATTCTATCAGGCCTTGCAGCGTGGCGTTCAAAAAGCGCAGGCGTTGCGTGATGCTTATCAATCTTTGAAAGAAGAATATGCTCACCCCTACTATTGGGCGCCCCTTGCACTCGTGGGCAGTGAGCGTTGAGAAAACAAAGCGCAATCCTTGTGGTAATTCCCACGAAATATTTGTGATGAGGAGGTAGCTATGTGCAAATCATTCCGGTTTTCCTGGCTTCAGTTAGGTAGACTTGGCGCGTTTCTATTTTTATTCTTCAGCATGTTGCCACTTCAGGATGCGCGTGCTGATTTTTTCCTGCCGCCAGCCGATGAAGTCGCTGTGAAGCTCAAGCCAGGGGTGAATATTCAAACCATCTTGTCGCGCTACAACGCCACCCAGTTTGGCTTTCTGGCGGAGACGAATCTTTACTTTCTGAAGCTGAACGGCCAGGACGCCAACGCTCTCTTGCCATTGATGAATGCCGATGTGGACCTGTACTATGCCGAACCCAACTACTATGCAGATTCCATTACCGGCCAGGCGCGTTACATCGGCGGCCGGATCGCTTACCTGAATTCTGTAGCGCGCTATATCGGCGGCCGTGATGCGGGGGTCCCGGCTCCGAGTGGTGACCCTGTTTGGGCATGGCAACGTGTAAACCGCACCGATGCAAATAAGATTGCCAGCGGGCAGGGCGTTATCGTTGCCGTTCTCGATACCGGGCTGGCCGCCGATCACTCGCTGCTGCAAAGCTCCCTCACCGATGGCTACGACTTTGTCGCCATGAAAAGCCAGATCCTCGATCAGGGGAACGGCATCGATGATGACGGCGACGGACAGATCGACGAGCAGACCGGGCATGGTACTCACGTCGCCGGAATCATTCTCTCGGCGGCACCGGGCGTGCAAATCATGCCGATTCGCGTGCTCAACTCTGACGGTATTGGTACCTATTGGGAACTCGCCAAAGGCATCCGTTACGCCGTCGATCGAGGCGCCAAGGTCATTAACATGAGCTTAAGCGCGCCTTTGCTGCCCGATTGCCTGAATAGCGCCCTCGCCTATGCTGCCGAAAACGACGTGGTTATCGTGGCAGCTGCGGGCGATGGTGCTGGACCAAACTATCCGGCAGGCTATAGCGATCCGTTAGCCGTGATCGGCGTCGGCGCTACCGATGTAAACGATACGGTGTCGTGGTTCTCTGGCGGTTTGCTGCAAGATACCGACATTTATGCCCCCGGGGTGAATATCTACAGCGCCTTCCCTTATGACGAGTATGTGTACGCCAGCGGTACGTCAATGGCAAGCCCCATGATTGCCGCAGAGGCAGCGTTGTTGATTTCGAGGCATCCGACCTGGAGCGCTGGCCAGGTTGCCCAGCGAATCATCGATGAAGTCGATCCGATTGGCCTGGCCGCCGGACGGACGAACTTGGGTATGGCCTTGAGCACGGGTCTGGAAGTACAGTATCGCGTCGGCGACATGGCAAGCCCAACCAATGCGATGATTGCGCCTCGCCTCCTGCTGGTCAATAACACGCCCCAAGACAGGGCCTTGCAGGAGTTGACTTTGCGTTACTGGTATACGATCGACGGGGTACGCCCACAATCTTTGATCTGCGACTATAACAGCCTTTCTCCTTGTAATACGGTTACCGGGGTGTTTGGTGCCTTGCCAACCACTTACCCCACTACCGACGTTTATGCGGAAATCGGTTTCGCATCGGCAGCCGGTACGCTGCCTGCAGGTGGAAAAGTCGAACTGCTTGTCCATTTCCATAAAGATAACTGGTCCGACTACAATGAATTAAACGACTATTCCTATATCAACGGTCAGGGAGAGTTCTTGCCCGCGCCGCAGATCAGCCTGTACAGCAACGGCATGTTGGCCTGGGGGAACGAACCCGTTCCCGGCGTCCTACCTTCACCGACCACCAGTGTCCCCGCTGCATCGCCTACAGCAATGCCAACGGCATCCCCAACGGCGTTGCCGCAGATGACCGCTACGAGCACCTCGACACAACAGCCAACGGCCACCCGCACGTCGACCCAGGCGCCGACGGCTACCCGGACGCCAACCCAGGCCGTGACGGTACAGCCAACATCGCCTCCTGCCACGCTAGCGCCTTCGGCAACGCAGCAAGTGCCGGCCACTGCAACGGCTCAACCGGAGGGCGGCCAGGAAGTCGTTTACGACGACGCCAGCACCTGGGAAAATTGGTCCTGGTGCGCGACGGTTAATTTCAATGACACTACCCAGGTTTATCGTGGTGTCAAGTCGTTGGCCTTCACGTTTACCTGTGGTTGGGGGGGCGTGTCGCTCCACCGGCCGACTCCCATGAGTACGGCAGGCTATCAAAGTATTCGGTTCTGGATCTATGCCAGCGGCAGCGGTACACGCCAGATGCTGCTCTTCACACATAATAACAACAATGTTGAAAGCGTCAAAGTGTCTCTGAATGTCACGGCGGGCCAGTGGACGCAGGTAACCGTTGCGCTGAGCAGCCTGGGCAACCCCACAGAAGTCTCTCGCGTGAACATCCAAGAAGCAGGTGGCAACGTGCAACCGGTCATTTACGTGGATGATCTAGAAATTCTCCCGTAAACGGACTGCATTCTTCTGTAAAGCAAAGAGGCCCCCACCTGGCAAAGTTTGCCGGTGCAGGGCCTCTTTTTTGGGATATTTTTCGAAAGGGTGGGGAAAGATGTATTTTTGGTGTGAGGCCCGGACTCTATTGGGGTGACATGCGAAGCAGAACTGTCTTTCCCTGCCTAATTTTTTATCAAAACATTTGAAGGAGAATCACCATGAGAAAATTTGTTCATTCCGTCCGAGCGAGAGCAAACTATGCTTTAAGTTTGCTGATCGTCCTTGCGGTGCTGTCCACGCTGTTTTCGTGGGCGCAGCCGCAGCGGGCTTTTGCCGCCACTTACAATTACGGCGAAGTCTTGCAAAAATCGATTTATTTCTACGAGGCCCAGGTCGCAGGCCCCAAGCCCGCCTGGGATCGTGTCAGCTGGCGCGGCGATTCGGCCATGACCGATGGCGCCGACGTGGGCGTCGATCTGACCGGCGGCTGGTTCGATGCCGGCGATCACGTCAAGTTCGGCTTCCCCATGGCTGCATCCACCACCCTGTTGGCCTGGGGCGCGGTCGAATACCGCTCGGCCTATCAGAGCAGCGGACAGCTATCCCATTTGCTCAACAACCTGCGCTTTGTGAACGATTACTTCATCAAGGCGCATGTTTCGCCCAACGAGCTTTACGGCCAGGTAGGCAAAACCGGTGACGATCATGCCTGGTGGGGCCCCGCGGAAGTGTTGCAGATGGCCCGCCCTTCGTACAAGATCAGCGCATCCTGCCCCGGTTCGGACCTCGCCGGTGAGACGGCTGCTGCCATGGCCGCTTCGTCCATCGTCTTCCGCCCCACCGATCCGGCTTATGCGAACACCCTGCTCACCCACGCCGAACAGCTCTACAACTTCGCCGATACCTACCGCGGCAAGTACACCGACTGTATCACCGATGCCCAAGGCCCCTACAATTCCTGGAGCGGTTACAACGACGAACTGGTATGGGGCGCTATCTGGCTTTACCGCGCTGAAGAAGCAAAAGCAGCCGGCAGCGGTTCCGCCTACCTTGCGAAAGCAGAGCAGTACTATGCTAACCTGAACACAGAACCCCAGTCCACGATCAAGTCGTACAAGTGGACGCACGCCTGGGACGATAAAGGTTACGGCAGCTATGTCTTGCTCGCCAAGCTGACCGGTAAGCAACAGTACAAAGACGATGCCCAGCGCTGGCTGGATTACTGGACAGTTGGTTACAACGGCTCTCGCATCAGCTATTCGCCCGGCGGGCACGCCTGGCTGGATATGTGGGGATCGCTGCGTTACGCCGCCAACACATCCTTTATCGCCCTGGTCTATGCCGATTCTCTGGGCAGCAGCAATCCGCTCTACGCACGCTATCATGATTTTGCCAAAAAGCAGATTGACTATATGCTGGGGGATAACCCGCAAAACCGCAGCTACGTGATCGGTTTCGGCAACAATCCGCCGCAGTACCCACACCACCGCACGGCGCATGGTTCCTGGGCCGATAGCAAGGAAGTGCCCGTAGAAACACGTCACATCCTCTACGGTGCGCTGGTTGGTGGCCCCGAAGCGGCAACCGACGGCGCCTCGTACAACGACAAGCGCGACGACTACGAAAGCAATGAAGTCGCCACCGACTACAACGCCGCATTCACCGGCGCATTGGCACGCCTGTACCAGGAATACGGCGGTACGCCTCTGGCCAACTTCCCCCCTGCTGAAGTCCCCGACATGGCCGAGATGTACATGGAAGCCAGCGTCAACGCTTCGGGCAGCAACTTTACCGAGATCAAGGCCGTCGTCAACAACAAATCGGCCTTCCCGGCCCGCATGCTGGATCAGGGCACGTTCCGCTATTTCTTCACCCTCGAACCGGGTGTGACCTCATCGATGATCAGCGTCCAGACCAACTACAACCAGTGTGGCGCTGCCACCGGCCCCATTCAATGGTCTGGCAATATTTACTACGTTCAAATCGACTGCACGGGCACCAAGGTCTACCCTGGCGGCCAGAGCCAGTACAAGAAAGAGGTGCAGTTCCGCATCAATTCCACCGGTGCCTGGGATCCCAGCAATGACTGGTCATACGAAGGCATTCCCACGACTCCTGGTTCGACGCCCACATCGGCCGGCCATATCGTATTGTACGATGCCGGCGTAAAAGTCTGGGGCGATTTACCCGGCCAGGGTAGCACGGATACGCCCACGGCTACCGCAACGACTTCGCGCACGCCGACGGCCACCGCTACCGGTCCGACACCGACGTTCACTCGCACCCCAACCAGCAGTAACACCCCAACGGCGACATCCACCAACCCGCCGGGCCAGTGTTCGGTTGTTTACACACCTAATTCGTGGAGCAGCGGCTTCACGGCCGAAATCAAGATCACCAACAACGGCGCTAGCCCCATCCAGGGCTGGACGCTGGCCTACAGCTACGCCAACGGCCAGCAGGTCACCAGCGCCTGGAACGCCACCGTGACCCAATCGGGCGCCAACGTCACCGCCAGCAACCCGACCTCGCACTGGAACGGCAACATCCCCGCTAACGGCGGCTCGGTCAGCTTCGGCGTCCAGGGCACGCACAGCGGCACCAACACCAACCCGACGACCTTCGTGCTCAACGGCGTCACCTGCAACGGCGGCGGCC
>JBMOLU010000046.1:0-232858 GCA_049325275.1 Chloroflexota bacterium | reverse complement strand
CCGAATCGGGCGACACCGGCGGCCTCTACACCACGCCTTACCAACCGGGTTCGAACGAATCGGGCTGGGGCACGTGGGGCACCGTCGACCAGACCAAGCTCAACCTGCTGCTCCAACTCTGGAACGCCGCGCCGTAGTCTCATGCTGATCCCGTAACCACGAAACCGGGATTGGTAAGTTCTCAATAAAGAAGGGGTGTTTTGGGCGAACCGGGCAACCAGGTTGCAGCTCACCCAAAACACCCCACTTCCCTTTCTTTTCAGGAAAATACCGGGAAGCGAGCGAAGCAAGCCCGTTCAGGAACAGGCAAAGTGAGTGGGTTATTGCCTCATTGTTCGTTGAAGCTGGACATGCGGATCAAGAAAAAGGTCAGGCCAGAGCCGAAGATGGCGCTGCCGAAAGCGATCATCAAGGTTTGCGCAAAATTGTTCGGAGCAACCTGCGCTGCAACCGCAACGGCGACTCCAGCGAGAGTCAAGCCTGCGAATATGCTTGCGGTTCGGGTAACGATCTGTTTGGTACTCATGTTTGTCTCCATTTTTTTACGTACTATCAAGTATGTAAAATCGATAAAAAAATTTCGATTTTATTGCTATTTTTGTAAACCAGCCATCAGGATATCGGCAAATGATTCGGCGCTTTCCTGCAACGAAAACTGGTTGGGGGATGTGAGCCACAAGTGAATCAGGCCGTTCTGGAGGGCGAGATACGCCCGCGCCATTTCTTTGGGGTGCACATCTGTGCGCAACAGGCCTTCTTGAGCGCCCTGCTCCATGATCCCTGTCAGCATCTCGACCAACCCGGCGCTTGCTTCGATCTGCTGCTGGCGTCCTTCCGCCAGCTCAGCGATCAACCCTGTTTGGAACAATTGCAGTTCCATCATCGCTCGCAGTGCGGTATCGTCTTCCACAGCCTGGAGCTGCCGCACGAACACTTTGCGCAAAATGTCGGACAACGTTCCGCCTTCCGATGCCGTCTGCTGCATGATGTTTGCACCTCGGCTGGAATATTCGCGGATCAGGGTATTGTAAAGTTCAGCTTTGCTGCCAAAGTGCCAATAGATCGCCCCACGGGTGACCTCTGCTTCGCGCGCAATATCCTCGAGCGTAGCGGCGGCGTAGCCTTTCTTGCTGAAGACCTTTAGAGCCTTGGCAAGTAGTTGTTCACGGGTGATAGCTGCTTCTTCCTTGGTGCGTTTCATTGGCGATATCCTTATACATTCTAGTGCGTATGTATAAAAATGTCAAGGGGTGCACCCTGATCGTTATAAAGTCGGTTGCCTTTCATTCTCCAAGATGACCACAAATCATCCTCACGGCTGAGCCGGTAAATAGCGAACGATTCTATACTTGGGGGCATCGAACGATCCACAAGGATCGAACCCAAAATTACGCAATCTGGGGACTGCGCCATGACCACAATTCTCGTTGTCTTTTTCATCTTTCTTTTCGCCCTTTGCAGCATTACACCGCAACCGCCGCCGAACATCTCGAAGCTGCCCTGCAACTCAACCGCGAAACCCAGCAGGTACTCAAATTGATCATTGACGAACTGCGCCCCGCGGCCCTTGAAGGCCGCAGCCTGGCCCCCGCATTGCGCGAATATGCCACCCGCTGGCAAGAGCATACCGGCATCCAGGTGGAAATTGCCGCCAGCGGTGAGCGCTCTTTGCCGCTGGAAGTAGAGCAGGCGATTTACCGCGTTTTGCAGGAATCGCTCTCGAACATCGCCCGCCGCGCCGAAGCGGATTCGGCCCAAATCAGCCTGACAATGGCTTCCGATAAAGTGATTCTCAGCCTCACCGACAACGGGCGCGGCTTCGAGCCGGCCGCTGTCAGCCCACGCTCGCTCGGACTGGCAGGCATGAAACAGCTTATTCTTGGAATTACAAGGCCTCCGCAAAGACGAGGTCAACCCCTTCACCGAGCTTTCCGAGGCGAATTCGACGTTCTGCGCTTGATCGCTGCCGGCAAATCCAACACCGAAATCGCTGATGCGCTGGTGATCGGCGAAAGCACGGTAAAAACCCACATCGGCAATTTGCTGAAGAAACTTCACCTCGACAACCGCACCCAGGCTGCTGTCTATGCCTGGCAGCAGGGCATCGTAAGGCGCATTCAACGATGAATCAGGCCGCCCTTTGGCAATGCTGCAATTGGGGTTGTGGGCAATGTGATCCCAGGTTCGCTCAGCATCTCCTTCGGAAACGGTGGCGCGCCATTCTTCCCAGGGCAGGAAACGCAGGTTAGCCTCCCGGCCAAACCAGGCAGCCAAGGCCTCGGCGTAACCGCGCAAGGTCAGCGCTGCCGGCGAGACAATATGACCCGCATGCAGCATGGTGGCAGGGAAACCCTGCCGGCGCGCCTGATCCAACAGGTAGGATTCGACAGCGGCTTTATGGATGCCGTAATCTCCAAAGGGATGCCGGGGCTGCTCTTCGGTGGTGGGCACGCTTGCGCTGTGGCCGTGGACCCAGATCGTGCCGCAAACGAGGAGATGCTGTACGTGATCGCGCAGCGCCTCGACCAGGAGACGGGCGCTATCCACCGTGTAGCATTTGTTATCGATGACGATAACCTTCACGTTGATTCTCCCTGTTCCAGCAGCCTGCCGGAGAAGACTTCGGAAGTCTTAACGTGGGGTCTCTCCGACAGGCTGCTAGCGGGCAAATGCCCGGTAAGGATTGGTATGCATGAATTTGTGAATCGCCGCCTCGTCGACCCCGGCCGCCCGCAGCTTGGGCAGAAAATGCTCGAAAAGATACGTAAAAGGCTTGGGTTCACCCCCACCCGGCTTGGCCGGATCATACCAGCCCCGGTCGTGGCTCAATAGTACCCGATCACCCAGGCCGGCATCGAGTACACGCTGAATGCGCTCCAAGTAGTACGCGTCATCGCCATTCCCGATCCCATCGTATTCCAGCCACGCCCCGCGCCGGGCCATCTCCAGGTGCAGGTTGAAGTCCGGATCGGACTGCGTGTGGATCCAGACAAAGCGCTCGGCTGTATATCCTGCCTCCTCGATGATATCCAGTTGATCACGGACGACGCGGCCACGCTTCGTGTGAACGCCGATCACGGCATTCGTTTCTCGGCCCGCCCTGGCGGCCGCACGCAAGATTTTGGCTTCACAGTCGGTTACACCGTCGTCACTGACGCCCAACTTGATCCAACCCGCCTGTACCCCGCTGCCTTCGATTTCACCCTGCAATTCGCCTAACATCCAGTCGGCTAAATGGGCTTCGCTGGCAGCGTGCGCCCAGGCGGGTACGTTAGGCTCACGATAGATACCGGTAGGCGCCACCAGCGGCATCCCTGTGACCGCGGTGATGGCTTTCAAGACGTCGATCCTTCTACCAACACCAACCGGCGTGCAATCGACCATGGCAGTGACGCCCAGCGCCCAGGCTTTCTCGACTTCGGGCACCATCAACGCCGCCACATCGGCCACATCTGCCAGGGCATGAGCGGGGTGTTCGGGGGGCCTGAATTCCACAAAGATGTGTTCGTGCGGCAAAATCATCTTCAGTTCAGCCGCTTTTTTAGGACCAAGGGTAGTAACAAGCATTGCCATAATAGGGCTCCTAAAATAAATTTACCGTGTCTTCTCGGAAAGAATTCGTTGGGTCACTGGCACGGGTTATCCTCGTCCTTACATCTTGATCCCCGTCGAAGCAATTCCCGTCGTGATATATTTCTGCAAAAAGGCAAAAATTAGCGTGATCGGCAGCAGCGCCAGGACAGACATGGCCAGCAGGTATTGCCACTCGATTGCATAGTCGCCCTGGAACAAGTGCAAACCGAGCGGGATGGTAAATTTTTCGGTGTGTGTCAACACAATCAAGGGCCACAAAAAATCGTTCCAGCGCCAATTGATCGAGAAAATTGCCAGGACGGCTACGGCCGGGGCGGATAACGGTAAGACGATCTGCCAATAGATGCGCCATTCTGATGCTCCGTCGAGGCGGGCTGCTTCCAGCAAGTCATCCGGTAAGGTAAGCATGTACTGCCGCAGCAGAAACACGCCCGTGGGTGTCGCCACCGTGGGCAAAATAACGCCCCACAAATTGTTCATCCATCCGAGCTTTGTGATGATCAGAAAGTTCGGGACCAGCGTCACAGTCGCCGGGATCATCAAGGTATTGATGATTAAGGCGAACATCAGGTTGCGCCCCTTAAACTCATACTTGCTCAGCGCAAAAGCTGCCATGCTGTTGATACATAATGTGATCAGAGTCGCCAGGATGGTTACGACGATACTGTTTTTGAAAAAAGTAAAAAACTCGAAGCGCTCCAAGGGCAGGGTGTAATTCTCCCACTGCAAAGCAAGCGATCTGATGGGTTCCGTTCGATCCACATGAACTTTGATGAGTTCATCTGGATGAGCGGGATCGATAAACTGCGCTTCGATGCCGACCCTTCTCACCTGGGCCAACGTTACAACCGAACCATCATCCATGGTAACGGCGTACATCAACAACGGATGATCATATCCTTCCACCGCTACCGTCTGATTGGCGTAAGGCAAAAAGGAAGGCGGAAATCGTTCCAGTTCGGCCGGGGTCTTGAATGAAGAGATTGCACCCCACACGACAGGCCCAAACATCAGGACCGTTCCCAAAGTCAGATAAACATACATCCAGAGGTCTGTGAGATGCAGGCGTTTCTGCCCCCGGGTTCGAAACAGCGGGCGAAAAATTTGCTCAGGCATAATCAACTCCTTCGCCACTTCCGGTTACCCGTAACTGGATGAGCGTCATCCCCATCAGAATCAGACCCAAAACGATCGAAGCCGCAGCCGCCAGGCCCAGGTTTTGCGGTTGGTAGGAAAAGCCGGTGTTATAGATGTATTGCACGACGTACTGCGTTGCCGTACCCGGACCGCCACCCGTCATGACAAAAACGTGGTCAAAAACCTGCACGGAACGAATAAAGGACAGGACGAAAACGACCACCAAAGATGGTTTCACCAGCGGTAAAGTGATATTGCAAAAACTGTCCCATGCGCCAGCCCCGTCTATTTCGGCGGCTTCATATAGGGTAGCCGGTATCGCCTGCAACCCCGCCAGCACGATCAAGATATAGAACCCTGCATTGGCCCAGATACCGATAAAGATGACCCAAAACTTGGACCAGGTTGGGTCGAGCAAAAAGTTTACCGGTTCGAACCCCAATCCCACGAGAGTCAAATTGAGAATTCCTTCCCGTTGTAATATCCACTTCCATAGCAGTGCGATCACCACGGAAGAAAGAAGAGTAGGGTAGAAAAAGACACCGCGAAAGAAGCCGCGCCCTTTGACCGGTTGATTCAGAATGATGGCTGTAGCCAAAGAAAAGAGCAAGATCCCGCCCACCGCAAAGACGACGTAGCCGGCAGTGTTGTAAAGGCCCCGCCAAAACAAGTCAGCCCGGCAGGACCCGGGATCGAGGTAGTCGCCGCACTGCAACAAAAATGCAAAGTTCTCAAAGCCGGTAAAAGGGCGGTCTCGCGGAAGCAGCTTGGCGCCCCCCGTAAAGGCATAATAGAAGTTGATCAGAATAGGTAAAAGTGAAAAAAGGGCGAAGAGCAGCATATTGGGCAAAACGAATATGTAAGCCATCCTTCGAACGCCGATGTACCTCTGGATAGTATCCATCAGCAGGCTGATCGCATTCATTGGAAGAGCGTATAGGCCTGTTAACGGCACAGCCAGCAACCGGATCGCTCTTGGTGGTTGCTTCCCTGCTTTTGGTTGCATAATTGTCCCTGACATGTCTGCCTTCCCTGATAACAAAACTCCAGCACAATGAGGAGGCATCGCGGGCCTCCTCATTGTGCTGATTCACGCTATTGACCTGCTGCTGCGATACCTTCTTCGATATCGGTTTGCATGCGAGCAATGGCCTCGTCCAAAGTGAGTTCGCCAACGATCGCTTGAGTCAGGCGATCGCGAATCGCGTTAAAGATGATACTTCGATACGGAGAGTTCTGTAACGCCCAGGCAAGCGGATGCGCATGGGCTGCCTCCCGGCCAAACACATCGAAAGCCCGCAGCGTCTGAGGGAGTGTGGTTGCCCACGCAACCCCTTTGGCCATAATCCCGTCATGCTGCGGGATATAGAGCGCACGTGACGCCCACTCGTGGTAGTTCTCTTCAGCCGCCAGGAATTCCATCACCCGGGCCACTTCCTGTGGATGTTTGGTCGCTTTCATGGCTGCCAACACAGAACCACCTGGCACGCCCGTGCAAGTTGCCGGACCACAAGGGTTAGGAACGACTTCCCAATCGAATGCGTCGCCGATTTGATCGGTGAAGGGACCTACGTTCCATACCCCGCTCATCAGGAAAACGAGATTCCCGTTGATAAAGTCCGTGGTAGCTTCCTGGTAGGAGTCGCCGCCGGCCCAGACATCGAGCGGCATGGTCCCATCCTCATGCCAACCCAGCATCAACTCGCTCATCCGGCGAAAACCTTCATCGTCGAGTTTCAGATTTCCGTTCTCGTCAAAGAATTTTGCGCCCTGGCTGATTGCAGGCCCGGCAAACCGGTGACCACTCCGGTCCATGGCCATGGCGAAAGGCACGCCTGTGCTCTCGCGGACCTGGTTGGCCGCGGCCGCCCACGCTTCCCAGGTGACCTGATCCGAGGTGTCAGTGGGTATGGGAATACCGGCCTGCTCGAACAGGGTGCGGTTGATGAAAGGCCCTGTGATCGTCACGTCGGTGTAGAAGCCGGCGATCTTGTTGCCGCCATCGGGGTTCATATGCTCAATGGTCGTGCCCATATTTTCTTCCCAGTAGGCTGGGTCGGACAAATAGGGACGCATATCCAGGTAATATTCGGACAGTCCTGCGATATCGCTGACTTTGGCAATATCGGGGCCTTCGCCTGTTTCGAGCTGCAAAGGCAGGATCTCCAGGATGGTTGCGTAAGGAACCACATCGAGGATGACGTTGATATCGGGATTCTGAGATTCGAAGCGGTCCAGCAAGTCTTCCATGACGACTTCGGCATTAATGGGAATGGCCATCATGATGCGAATATCCGTTCGTTCTGCCGGCACCGCGACTTCTTGCGTAATAATAACTTCTTTTTCGACGATCGTTTCTACTTCGACGGTCTTTTCGACCTCGACAGTTCTTTCGACTTCAACGGTCTGGATAATCGTTTCAGGCGTAGGCGTGCTACACGCCACAAACATCGATAGCAAGATGGTTATGGTCATGAACAAAGACAAAATCTTAATATTTTTCTGCGCGTTCATCATTCGAATCTTCTCCTTGCGTAAGCTTCGGGTTGGGTTTATACAAGACTTCACCGATCGAGAAAATAACGCTTGTCTTTCATCCTATCTCTCTTCACATCCTTTCTGCGCAAACACATATTGCGCGGACAAATCTGGCAAATCATCCCTGCGCTTGCTTGCGAATTTTTCCAAATCATGTTACAGTTCGAACGGTTCGAGAAGCACAGAGTCTTAACCTATCGGCCAGCATTCTGCGGGTCAGGTTGAACTCAGCAGGACTGTTTTCGAACTAGTGTTGGGGCCAGAATCTTCTTGGCGGGAGGTCTGGCCTCCGCTCTTTTTTATGGCACTTCCGCACAGCCTTCTTTCACGACGAAGCTGGGAGAGCCACAAATCGTTTCATACCTAACCCATACGCTTTGTGCTGAAAAAGCACAAAGCGTATGGGTTGGGCCGTGCCGCTTTATGCTTTCGGTTTGGCACACGAATCCCTTTCGACCAAATAACTGCGTATCGATAGCTTGCCAAAGCACAAGTGATCTCTTTCGATCTGTCTCAATAAAAGCTCGGCTCCCTGGTAACCAAGCTCGAAATGGGAGAATCCGACAGTCGTCAACCTGGGAAAGCCCAGCGGGGCCGGTTCGGAGTCATCCAACCCAATGATCGAAATATCCTTTGGGACTTCAAGCCCCATCTCCCTTGCGCCCTGCATGGCCTCATTGGCTCGCTGATCGTGAATGGCCAAAATAGCGGTGACATCAGGCCTTCGGGCCAGAAGCTTTCTGATCGCCTCCGCGCCATCCTCCCCCATCACAACCAGGCCTTCATCCACCCGCTGGTTGAGTTCCTGCATCTTGTTTCGGTAACAAACCAAACGGGGAGCATACCATTCATACGCCTCTTCCATTTTCTTCGCCACGAAAGCAATTTGGCGATGGCCCAACTGGATCAGGTAATCAAGGGCAATTTGAGCCTGCTGCTGATGATCCTGGCTCACGGTGCTGACCGGAATATCGGGCCAGTTACGGCTGAGCACTACGAGGGGCTTCTGTAACGCAAGCGCCCAGCGCACGAGCTTGCTGTCTCGCCGGATACCCTTTCCCATCAGAATCAGCCCATCTACCGGTGCTTTTTGCTCTTTCAGAATGTATGCTTCCAGACGGTCGAGGTCCCCACTGCGGTAGCCACCGATGGCCGTAATATTGATGTTCGCCTCTTTGGCAAACGCCTGAACACCCTGCAGGTAGTCGAGGAAGATGCCGTAGATACTATCAAAAGGCTCGTGCCCGACATGATGAACAATGACAAAATTCCTGTATTTATCCCCAAGAAGATTCCTTTGCCTGGACTGTGGATTTCTCAATGGACGGCGGTCAGGCAGGTTGTATCCAAGTTCTTTAACCGCCTGCAAGACCGCTTCTGCGGTCTCAGGCGTGACGCCAGGCTTATCGTTAAGCACCATAGATACCGTACTTTTGGATACGCCCGCTCGCTGGGCTACATCATCCATTGTGGGAGGCATAGCTGCACCTGCCTTCGAACAAACCACCATCGATTTGTTTGTTCGTTTTTTGTGTTTGTTTGTTTGTTCGCCTGATCGAGTTTAGCAAGATTCCATCCACCTGTCAAGGGGGCAAAACAAGAAGGCTCGGGCGGAAAATGGGCCTTGATTTTTTACGAGAATCGGGGTATATACGGACATACGGACATACAAATACATGATACGCCCACTGGACCATCAATCTGCCTTACCCCTCTACGCCCAGGCTGAAACAGCCCTACGGGAAATGATCCAAAGGCCCGAGTACCAAAACGGTGCCTTGTTACCCAGGGAAACCGACCTGGCGCGCCGGCTCGGAATCAGCCGGCATACGATGCGCGTCGCCATGGATGCCCTCGTGCGGGCGGGGCTGCTCACCCGAAAAAAAGGGGTGGGCACCCAGGTAAACACGACCCCCATCCAGACGCGCCTGACCGAGTGGACCAGCTTCAGCCGGGAAATGGACCGGCTGGGTGTCCCCTTCGAAACACTGGACAGGCGCTCCTGGCGAGAAGAAGCCCGCGCCGAGGTTGCCCGTTACCTGGGAATACAACCCGGCACTGCGGTGATCGCGCTGGAACGCCTGAAAGGCCAGCAGGGCCAACCGGTGGTGCTGTTTCGCAGTTGGTTTCATCCCCGCCTGGGAATCCCGGAAAGCGAAACCTTCGACGGCCCGCTTTACCAGATCATCGAAAGTCGCTATCACGCTATCCCGGTCCACTCGGAAGAATGGATTGGCGCGCTCGGCGTGGAAAACCCGGATCGGGAACGCCTGGGGATCGATCGTTCCATTCCCATTTTGTATCGCCGCCGCCTGGTCACAGACGCATCCGGGAAAGCGATCGAGTTCGGCCTGGCCCATTACCGGGCCGATCGCTTCGAGTATGCTATCCGTATTACCCGCGATGGGTTTCCGGATGCCGAAACGGCCCGCCCGGCTTAAGAAGTAAGGAAAGGAGCAGCACATCGTGTTCCGTGCAGATTACAGCAACGGTTTTCTGGAAGGCGCATCTATCAAGGAAAGCGCTAAAACGCTGGGCGATTTAGCACAGGTATTCGCCAACGAAACAGCCCGGGCGACACTGGACCCGTCCACGGTAGTCTACCGGGTGCAGAGCCACATGCCGGTCGGCGAAGGCACGGCGGGAGGTTTGTTTTTCGGCACATCCTTTGTATCTCCCGGCACGGTGGATGGGGAATTCTTCATGACCCGCGGTCACTATCACGCCAGGCGGAACCGGGCCGAATATTACTGGTGCTACGCGGGAACGGGATTGCTGCTTTTGATGGACGAAAACCGGCGCTGGTGGGCCCAAGAGATGACGCCCGGAAGCGTCCATCCTATTCCCGGGCGGGTCGCCCACCGCTTGATCAATACCGGATCACAAGTCTTCGCGGTAGGCGCGTGCTGGCCGGCTGATGCCGGGCACGATTACGACACGATTGCGGCCCGGGGTTTCAGCGTGCGCATCTTCCGCGGCGCCGACGGGCCGGAATTCAGGACAGCCGCGTGAGCGCACATACAAGCGGCATTCGCACCGGCGCGGTAGACCTGGGTGGGACGACCATCAAAATCGGGATTCTGGAAGGGAACCGGATTCTGGAGAAGCGCGAAATCCCTGCGCAGTCGTCCGGGCAGCTGGCCGGACGGCTGGAAACCATCGCCCTGGCCCTCGAAGCGATGGCGGAGGGTGACAAGCCGCTGAGCGGCGTAGCCTTCTCGTTCCCCGGCATTGTCGATCCCGTTCGCCGCCGGGTCATCAGTTCCAACAACAAGTTTCAGGATGCCACGAGGTTGGACCTCTCTACCTGGGCGCGGGAGCGCCTGGACTTGCCTTTCCTGATGGAAAACGACGCCAACGCGGCGTTGATAGGCGAGTGCCGCAAAGGCTGCGGACGGGGCATCGCCAATGCCGTGCTCTTCATTTTAGGCACCGGCGTGGGAACGGCTGCACTGATGGACGGCCGGCTCGTGCGAGGGGCTCATTTCCAGGCCGGGATCCTGGGCGGCCACTTCAAAACCGCCTTCAACGAAGCCGCCTGTTCCTGCGGCAGCCCCGGCTGCCTGGAAGCGGCCGTAGGCTCCTGGGCCGTTCCGCGATTAAGCGCCGGCCGCTTCCTCGCTTACCGGGAACTGCTGGATGCCTGCCGCCAAAAGGACCGGGAGGCCCGGGAACTGCTGGATGGCGCGCTCACCCAGTGGGCCCGCGGCATCGCCACCCTAATCCACGCTTATGACCCGGATGTGGTCATTCTCAGCGGTGGGGTGATGAAGGGGCACGATGTCTTTCTGGAGGAGCTAAAGGTACGTGTACGTGAGCGTATCTGGGCACCCTGGGGCGGCCCTGCCTTCTTGATCGCCGAGTACCCGGACCAGTCGGTCCTGTTGGGCCTGCACGCGCTGCTGGAGGAAACACAGTCATGAGCGCCAGACGATACCGCGATCAAATACCTAACTACGACAAGTTCCCTGAAGTCGCGCTGAAGGGCATGGACGGCCAGGCCTGGTCCGGCTGGGACGCGCTGGCCCCCGCGCTGGAAAAAGCCATCCACAACCGCAAAGGCCAAAACGAAGCCGCCAAGACCGCCACGGTTCTGACCGTGGATTGTTATTCCGCCATCAACGACCGAGAAGTCCTCGGAGAATTGAAGGCGCGCTTGAAGCCCGCCCTGGTCGTGGAAGTGCAGGAGGCTCTCCTGCCCGAGGCGGCGCTAAACGACCTCCTGAGCCGGGACCTGACCGACGACCGGGTTTTCGGGGTGATGACGAACTTCAGGATAGGCGACTTCTTCGATCGCACCAAGCTGGCCTGCCTGAGGGACTCCGTAGAGGCAGCTCAGGGATTGGTGCTGGTCTACGGGATCGGAGCGTCCCTGGTGCACCCGGGGGACGTACTGGTCTACGCCGACATGGCCCGTTGGGAAATCCAGTTGCGCTATCGCCGCAAGGAAGCTTGCAACTGGGGCGCCACCAACTACGAAGAAGATTTCCTGCGAAAGTACAAGCGATCTTTTTTCATCGAGTGGCGCGTACTGGATCGGCACAAGCGCCAGCTCTTCACGCGTATGGATTTTGTCCTCGACACCAATCGCCCCGGCGATCCGGCCATGGCGACCGGCACGGCGCACCGCGAGGCCCTACGGCAGGCCGTCCGGCGGCCTTTCCGGCTGGTGCCCTTTTTCGACCCTGGTCCCTGGGGCGGCCAGTGGATGAAGGAAATCTGCCAGCTGGACCCCGGACAGGCCAACTACGCCTGGTGCTTCGACTGCGTTCCCGAAGAAAACAGCCTCTACTTGAACATCGGCGGCGTCAAATTAGAAATTCCTTCTATCAACCTGGTTTTCTTGCAGCCGGTGGAACTCCTGGGGGACAAGGTCCATGCCCGCTTTGGTGCCGAATTCCCGATCCGCTTCGATTTCCTCGATACGATGGACGGCGGCAACCTGAGCCTTCAGGTTCACCCGCTTACCGAATACATCCAGGAAGAATTTGGCATGCACTACACACAGGACGAGAGTTACTATCTCCTGGATGCCCAGGAAGACGCCACCGTCTTCCTGGGCGTCAAAACCGGCATCGATGCGCGTAACATGCTGGCAGATTTGCAGGCTGCCCAGGCAGGAATGCAGCCCTTTCCGGATCGAGACTACATCAATCAGTGGCCGGCAAAAAAACACGACCACTTTCTGATCCCCGCCGGAACCGTGCACTGCTCGGGCAAGAATGCCATGGTGCTGGAAATCAGCGCCACGCCTTACATTTTTACCTTTAAGCTATGGGACTGGGACCGCCTGGGCCTGGATGGCAGGCCGCGCCCCGTCCACCTGGAACACGGCGCAAAAAACATTCAATGGCATCGCAACACCGAATGGGTGCAAAAAAACCTGGTGAACCGGATAGAACCGAGCGCATGCGGTCCGGGTTGGTGGGAAGAGCGCACGGGGCTGCATGAACGCGAGTTCATCGAAACCCGGCGCACCTGGTTCGACGGCCCCGTCACCCACCATACGCACGGCAGCGTGAACGTTCTAAACCTGGTGGAAGGGAGCGCCGTCATCGTCGAAAGCCCCAGCGGGGCTTTCGAACCTTTCGAAGTCCACTACGCCGAAACTTTCATCGTACCGGCGGCGGTCGGAACTTACGTCATTCGCCCCGCGCCAGGTGTCAGCGGCAAATGCGGCACGATCAAGGCCTACGTACGCGCCTGACCCCGCCCTAAATCAGGGAAATTTCCCGCCAGAGGCAAAAAAAGCCAGCGAGAGAAAGGGTATGAACTTTCAACCGGGATTTGATATCCACACCACCAGCGATCCCTTAGGCTTCGCCTACGGGCCTGGGGTTTTTGGCCCCCGGCCGGAATCTAGAACACTCGATTCCATCCGCAAAAGCCTGCTCGATCCCACCTGCCTGGGCCCCGATATCGTTTACGCTATCGCCATGGACGTAGGAAAGGAGGCGCACCGGGCCGATCTCGAAAAGCGCATGCTCTTGTATGGGGCCGTCACCTACGCTGCGGGCAAGCTGGGCCGCGAGCCGGTCCGCAGCCAGGGCCACATTCACAAGGTTTCGCAGCATTCCGGTTGGTCTCCGCCGGAGGTGTACGAAATCTGGCACGGACGCGCCATCATCCTGATGCAGGAGAGCGCCACGGATGACCCCGGACGGTGTTTTGCCGTGGATGCAGGCCCCGGCGATGTCGTCGTCGTGCCTCCGCGCTGGGCGCACATGACCATCAGCGCCGACCCTGCCAGCCCACTGGCGTTCGGGGCCTGGTGCGACCGGGAATACGGCTTCGCATATGATGACGTACGCGCCCACGGTGGCCTGGCCTGGTTTCCCGTTTACGAAAAAACCGCTCCAGGGAAGGCGGATAGAATCGCTTTCGAGGCCAATCCCCGCTACCGGCCTTCCACGCTGGTACGCAAACTTCCCGCGGCCTATTCCACCCTGGGAATCGCACCGGGCGTGCCCATCTACCGGCAGTACGAAGACAACCCCGAAACCTTCCAGTTTGTCTCTCGGCCTCATCAGGCGGATCGGGTTTGGGAAGATTTTATTCCCTGAAAAGAAAGGTATCCAGGTGATACAGAACAAAGAACGCTCACCGTCCCCCCGGGCGATCGCCATGTGGGATTTCTCCTGGCTGGAACGGCGCTGGCCCGGCGCCGGCTACGAAGATTGGGATGAGGCTTTGGACGGCCTGGTCGATCGCGGTTACAATGCCGTGCGCATCGATGCCTTTCCTCACCTGGTGGCCGAGGACCCGAACCGAGAATGGACCCTGCAAGAAGTCTGGAGCATTCAAGACTGGGGCAGCCCTGACACCAACCGGGTGCGCATCCAACCCGGCCTGAACACATTCCTGGCAAAGTGTCGCCAGCGTGACGTCAAGGTGGGTCTGTCCTCCTGGTTCCGTGACGACCTGGCGCATACCCGCAGGAAGATCACTTCTGCATCCCAAATGTCCGTACGGTGGATCAAAACACTGGAAAGCATCGCCCAGGCCGGGCTGCTGGATGTTGTATGGTACGTCGATCTGTGCAACGAGTGGCCGGGGGATGTCTGGGCGCCCTACTTCAAAAACGACCCGCCTCATCTGACCTGGGGCCACTGGCAGACCGAAGCATCGATGGCCTGGATGAAGACCGCCGCCGGGCTGGTACGGGAGGCGTTTCCGTCACTACCCATTACTTTTTCCTTCGACAACACAGACGTTGAGAAATATTCCAGTTACCCCTTGCCTTTTCTCGATCTGGCCGAACACCACATTTGGATGGTCAAAGAAAACAATGGGGAGTTTTACCAGGAGGTAAAGCGCCGCAGCCAGGAAGCAGGCCGGCCGGTGGATGTCGATCCGCTGTTTTCCAACCAGGTTTATAAAAACCTGGTGGCCGAATACCAAGGCATCTACCAGGAAAAGCCAGCTTACTGGCAAAAGCTCCTGACGAACAAGATCGAGGCCACGGCCCGTCATGCCGGTGCCGCCGGTTTGCCGCTGGTAACGACCGAGTGCTGGGGAATTGTAGATTACAAGGATTGGCCCCTGCTGGACTGGGGATGGGTAAAGGAGCTTTGCGAACTGGGCGTTACCAGCGCAGCTGCGACCGGGCAATGGGTCGGTATCGCAACCAGCAACTTCTGCGGCCCCCAGTTTGCAGGCATGTGGCGCGATCGGGAATGGCACCGGCGTTTGACAGGTGTCATCAAGTCGGCCAGCATCGCCCCATCCATCCGAGAGAAGCTAATAGTCCAACGCATCTGACCATCCGAGCGCGGCTGTTGCTTTACACAAGCGCCAGAAACACTTCGACGACACGGGGATCGAAGTGACTGCCGGCCTGGGAGCGGATGTACTCAAGCGCATCGGCTTCCGTCCAGGCTTTCCGGTAGGGGCGGTCGGAAATCAAGGCGTCCCAGACATCCACAACGGCAAAAATGCGGGCCGCCAAAGGGATTTGCTCACCCCGCAGCCCCGTCGGGTAACCGGTGCCATCCCACTTTTCGTGGTGATGAAGCGGAATGGCCAGCGCCTGGTTGAGGTATGGGATTGGGGAGAGCATCGAAAATGCGTGTACCGGGTGGCGGCGCATGATCGCCAGCTCGGCGTCGGTCAGAGCGTCTGATTTAAGCAAAACGCTGTCGGGAATGCCCATTTTACCGATATCGTGCAACAAAGCCCCCCGACGAATATGGATCAAATCGCTATCCTTGAAGCCCATCATTTTGGCAAGTTCGATGGTCAGGCTGGTTACACGCTGCGAATGCCCTTCGGTTTCCTGGTCGCGCAGTTCCAGGGCACGTGACCAACCTTCAAGGGTTGCATCGTAAGCGACGGTAAGCTCCTGGTTGGAACGCTGCAAAGCCTCGAACAGTGCCGTATTTTCGACGGCAATGGCCGCCTGCGCCGCCAGGGCGACCACGAAGTCGACCCATTCCTGCCGCACCTGGAGTGGAGAGCGATGGAAAATTTCGATGATCCCTTTGACCTGCCCTTTGGCGACAAACGGCACGGCATAGTACGACACGAACCCTTCACTACATATGCGCCGCGCCGCGGGCAGTTCACTGGCGCCATCGGCCAGATCGGGAATGTAAAGCGCTTCTCTTTCCAGCACAAGACAGCGAAAAGGCCCTTCGATCCGGGCGGTGAACTGCTGAGCAGACGGGGTGCGGAAACCACGCCCGGTAATATATTCGAGGACTTGTGTATTCAAGTTTAATATCAAAATATCGCCGGCATCGACCTCCAGCCGGCCGAGCGCCTGATCGAGCAGGACATCCAGCATAATCTTCAAATCGCTGCCCCCGGTAATGGCCTTATCGACTGTGTGCAAGGCATTCAGCCGTAAAATATGACGGTTGGTTTCATCGAACAGGCGGACCTTTTTGATAGCCGTCGCCAGCTGGCTTGCCACGGTCTCCAACAAGCGTTTGTCCGCTTCGGTAAATGCGTCGCGTTGGACGCTTTCTGCATTGATGACCCCGATGACTTGCTCGTTGACCTTCATCGGCACGCACAGTTCGGCGTTGATTCTCGGGTCCAGCACGCGATAGACAGGCTCATCGTGTACGTAGGGAACAAGCCAGGAGTCGCCGCTTGAAGCCACGCTTCCAATGATGTTTTCTCCAGAGACGATGTGTGAACACGCTATTTTTTCCGGCAAACCGCGGTAAGAAGGGTGGAAACGCAGCGTGTTTGCTTCTTCGTCAAAGAGCAAAACACCAAAGTTGTCGGTGTAAAGCGCATGGCTAAGGATCTGCGTGGCCTGTTCGATCAAATTATCTTCGGTGGCGGCACGTACGGCAGCAAGCGCAACCGCATGCAAAACGGTCAGTTCTTTAAGCCGGTGATGCAGTGCGTCCTCCGACTGCTTCCGCTCGATCACCATGGCGATTTGTGCGGAAACGAACTCCATGATGCTCAATTCTTTTTTGCCGTAGCGGATGCTCTCGGAATAACTTTGCACGACCATAACGCCGATCAGGCGGTTTTCGACCTTCAAGGGCACCCCCAGCCAATCAATCGCAGGGGTTCCGATGGGTTCGAGCTGATGCTGCTGTTGCAGCGTATCGAAAAGACCGGCGGTAATCAACAAGGGCCGCCCGGTGTGAAACACATGACCGGTCAACCCCTGAGACCCCTTCTCCTGTACCGGGGTCGAGTCGAACTGGTCTACGTAGTAAGGGAAGTTGAATGTCTCGCCGGCCGAATCGTAGATGGCGATGTAAAAATTCTCTGCCGGAAGCAGCGTGGCCAATATCCGATGAATTGAGCTGTAGAGGGTTTCCAGGCTATCTGCCGAAATGGCGGCCTGTGAAATCTGATAAATGGCTTCGCGCTCCTTTTCGACGTGCTTGCGTTCGGTAATATCCAGGACGGAAACCAGTATTCTGCCGAGGCTTTCCTCGTATCCTGACGCCACCCGAACGTTCAGCGTGATGTATTTGAGCTCGCCGGAGAAAGTACGTTGGGTTTCATCGCACGCGAACTGCATCTGGCCGTTGGCCAACGCAACCAGTTCATCACGAAACACCTTGAGCGCCTCGTCGGTAAGAACATCCCCAAGGCTACCGATTAACTGCCGCTTATTCTCTGCCCCGACAAGGGTGAGCGTGGCCTGATTGACATCCAGTACTTCTACCTGATGGGCGCATTCCAAAACGGCATTGGGGTGGTCTTCAAAATAAGCGTGGAAATCCACCACACCGTCCAGGCGCAGCCGGTCGAAATACTGCTTGACCCGAGAGAAATCTTCCTCCCATAAAGAGTTGGGCGCTTCTTCGAACAGGTCCCTGTAGCGTGCTTCGCTCTTGCGCAGTTCCTCCTCTGCTTTTTTGCGCTCTGCCCGCATGCGCAGGGAGATAATGCCGTACGCCAGGTCGTCGGTCAATTCGAGCAGCAAGTCCACTTCGGCCTGGTGAAACGCGTCCGGCTGTTCTGCATAGATGGTTAACACCCCGATGGCGTGACGGTCTTCACACAGCGGCAAAGCGATCACAGATGCAGCACCGCGTTCGTGCGATGAACGTACTTCGGATGAGAAAGGCAAGGCTTCCTGGCTTGCGCCGGTAATTCTCAGGGTCAGGGAATCGAGCGCGGCCGTCACCGCCGCCAGTCTCGTTTCACCATCCAGGCTGGCAAGGTCCTGAAAACCCTTTTGCGCGGCCGGGTGTACGGAGTGGTCAACCGCGTTGATGTAGGCGATCCACACACGCGGATACCCGCCCAGATCGACAATCACACGGCATATTTCTTCGAGCAGCGCGCTTTCTTCCGTGGCTCTCACGACGATTTGATTGCAGGCGCTGAGCATCCGCAGCATGCGGTTAGCCTGCGCCAGTTCGACCGTGCGCGCCCGGACCATCGCTTCAAGCTGTTCCTGGTATCGGTGAAGCGCTTCTTCTGCACGCTTGCGCTCTGCAACTTCCTGCTGTAACAAGATGTTTTGGTCTTCGAGGCGCCTGTGCATGGCCCGTAAAGAAAGGTGTGTCTGGACGCGCGCCAGCAGTTCCTCGAACTGGATGGGCTTGGTGATGTAATCGACGCCGCCGGCCTGAAAACCCTTTACTTTATCTTCCTGACTCGTCATCGCCGTTAAAAATAAAACCGGAATATCCTTCGCTTCATCCATCGCTTTCAACCGGCGGCAGGTTTCGAAGCCATCCATCCCTGGCATGGCGACGTCCATCAAGATCAGATCCGGCGGAGCGTAGCGGATACGTTCGATAGCCTTAGCCCCACTGCGTGCGATGGTGATTTCAAATCCACGGTCGTTCAAGAAATCAGACAGCACTTGCAGGTTCGTGGGTTCATCGTCGACGATCAGAATGGCACGATGGTGACTGACGAATTGAGAAGGTTCAACGGAAGAGGGCTTCATGACCCCTTCTCCTTTGCATAGTGTTTGATCAACGCAAGGACTTGATCTTCTTCGAATGCTTTGGCCAGGTGGTATAACCGATCTGCAAAAGGTTGAAGCCCGGAAGTCGATGAAGCCAGGCGCTTCGCACGGGTTTCGATTCCGATCATATCGCCCTTCATTGCCAGATCGAGCAAGAATGCCAGTTCCTCTTGAGAAGGTGGTACGAACTCGACGGGGAAAGCATCCTTGTTATCGGGGAACAAGGCCTCATCGCTCCCTTCTTCGTGATAAATCCATACCAGCTTCAGGCATTCTTCCAGTAAGGCGAACAGTGCAGGCTGCTGCACTGGCTTACGCAAAACAGGCCCAGAGTCAGCAGGATGGGCGGCTGCGTCAGACTGGATGTCGCCAGACTGGATGTCGCCAGACTGAATGTCGCCAGACTGAATGTCGCCAGACTGAATGTCGCCAGACTGAATGTCGCCAGACTGAATGTCGCCAGACTGAATGTCGCCAGACTGAATGTCGCCAGACTGAATGTCGCCAGACTGAATGTCGCCAGACTGAATGTCGCCAGACTGAATGTCGCCAGACTGAATGTCGCCAGACATAACGATCAGCGGAACATCCGCCAACGCAGGAATCTTGCGAAATTCGGCGAAAGGGTCTTCATCTTCCTGGGCGGGCAAGGAACAGTCCAGCAGGATTAAGTCCGGGCGAATGGCTGCGGCAACAGGAACAGCCTGGGGGACGTCACGCGCTTCGATCACCTCGAAACCGATCGGCTGCAAAAAGTTTACCAACATGGCGCGATGCTCCGAGGCGTGATCGACGAGCAAGAGCTTCCGCGGCGGGCCGCTATAACCGATCGGGATGCGTTCCACGGTGGAAATGATGTCGCCAGTTGCCGTCAATACCGAGAGCGGGAGATCGAACCAGAAAGTACTGCCGTGCCCTACCGCGCTCCGGACGTGCAGATCGCCACCCATGAACTGTATCCACTGGCGGCTAATCGCCTGCATCAGACCGCTTCCATCTGCGCTGCATGCCAAGCCATTCGCCTGCTCGAAAGGCTGGAAAATCTGTGCGAGCGCATCGGGAGGGATGCCGTCACCGCTATCGCTGATTTCAAAGCGCAACCGGGCTACATCTTTCGCCGAATGCGCCAGCCTGGATATGCGGAACGCCACCTCGCCTGAATCGGTAAGCTTGACTGCGTTTCCCAACAGATGCAGCAAGACCTGGCGCAAACGGGTTGCATCGGCCAACACATTGACCGGCAAATCGGCCGAGGGATCGAAGACAAAAACGACACCCTTGGCCGCCGCACGGATTCGAACGCTGGTGACGAGACTCTCGAGAAACGATACAAGGTGAAAGGGAACAAGGTGTAGCTCTGTTTTGCCGGCCTCGATCTTGGAAAGCTCTAAAACGTCCGTGATCAGCGTCAGCAAGTTTTGCCCACTTTCGTAGATCGTATTTATGCTTTCCAAATCGCGCTGTTCCTCGAAACGCTGCCTCAAGATTTGGGCATACCCCAAAATCGCATTGAGAGGGGTTCGCAACTCGTGGCTCATATTCGCCAGAAAAATGCTCTTGGCGCGGTTGGCAACCTCGGCGTGTTCTTTCGCCAAAAGCAGTTCGGCGGTTCGTTCTCGAACCAACGTTTCAAGCTCGTCGCGGTGCCGCTTTAGCGCTTCATCTGCCCGTTTTAATTCGAGCAGCCGCCACATTCCTTCCATGAGCAAGATCAGTTGCTGCGCATCCATCTCGTCATAGTCGTCTTCCTTGTTTCCGACGCCAATCACAAGCACGATCTTCGAAGCGGCAATTACCGGGACGTTCATGTGACGGACGAGATGCACATGCCCGGTTGGGGTTCCCTTTTTGAATGGGTTGGGAGCGCTGTAGTCGTTGGTGATGATTGGCCGGCGCTGGCGCACGGCTTCGCCCCACAACCCGGTGCTTTCCAGCGGATATACGATTGGCTTGTCGTCCAACGTACATTGCGCCATGGCGGAGCGCGACCACAGCTGCATGGTCAAGACGGTTTCATCTGCATTGAGAAAGGCCAGGTATCCCACCTTGCTCTTGGTCAAGCGAATCGCCTGTTCGAAGCCAAAATTCATGATTTCTGCCGGCGTTGCGCCGGTCATTTGATTCATCTGAAGCAGCACGCTCATGCGTTCTGCGTTGAGCGCCAGCAAATCCTGCGTCCGTTTACGTTCGGTAATATCGCGCGTGCACTCGATAGCGCCAATGAGCAGGCCCTCTTGATCGTAAAAATTGGTCGCTGCCCCAAAGAGATAGGCCGGCCTGTTTTTGAGGTGCGTCACGTAACTTTCGCCGGTCAGGATGCCATCGGGCCTCCTTTGGATTTGCACGTATCGCTTTTCGATATCTGCTTGGGGCTGAGACACCAGATCGATCAGCATGGGCCGCCGTTCTCCATAGAAAGGCAGCGCATACGCGAAGTTCCCTTTGCCAAGCATGTCTTCGGCCTTTACACCTGTCATCGCTTCCATAGCGCGATTCCAGGCAATGACGACGCCATTCTGATTGATAACCATCGTGGCATCGGGTAGAAAATCGATCATTTGGGTCAGGCGCTGTTCCGATTCTTTCAGCTTGACGTTTGCCAAAACGCTTTCTGTAACATCCTCTACAAGCGCCACCATGCCATCTACCCGGCCGGCTTCATCGACCAGCGGGGCAGCGCTGATCGAAAGCAGCACCCGCCGGCCATCAGGCCGCTCGATGGCGTGACGCATGTCACGGACAGGCTGCCCCGTTTGCATCACGCGGCGGAAGGGCAGAATTTCCTCCGGGAAGGGGTTTCCATCGAAATCCGTGATGCGCCACTGAGGAGCATTGTAGGTGCGTGCGCAGCTTGAATCTTTGGTCAATCCCAGAATGTGTTGGGCGTGTGCATTGGCAAAGGTGATCTGCCCTTCCTGGTTGACCACCGTGATTCCCGAGGGACTGGTTTCCATGATGCGGGTGACCAAATCATGTTCGCGGCGCAACGCCTCTTCACCCAACCTGCGTTCATGGTTTTCCATCTCAAGGGCAAGGTTGGCCTGCGCCAGTTCGGCGGTACGCTCAGCCACACGCTGCTCCAGGGTCTCATTTGCAGCCAGCAGCGCACGCGCCAGGCGGCGAATTCGCAAATGTGTGTTGACGCGCGCCAAAACTTCTTCATGCTGGAAAGGCTTGGTGATGTAATCGACTCCTCCCACTTGGAAGCCTTTTACCTTGTCTTCCCGGCCGGTCACGATGGTCATGAAGATAACCAGAATGTCGCGCGTTTTTTCGTCCGCCTTCAAACGCTGGCAGACATCGAAGCCGCTGAGGTCAGGCAAAATGACATCCAGCAAAATTAAATCTGGATGGTGTTCTTGGGCCAGCAACAAACCGGTTTCTCCGCTGCGGGCCACCATAATCTGGTATTGCTCGTGGAGCAGATACTCACCCAAGACCGCCAGGTTGGCAGGCGTGTCATCGACGATTAAAACCACCGGATTTTGAGACCCGGTAGATGCATTGGGTTCTGTTTCGTTTACGCCCATCAACGCTCCTCCGGCAGAAACGGTTCAATAAGCTTTTCAATGGCATCAAGGTCGAATGTCCTGGCCAGTTCCAGCACTTTTTCACCAAAAAGCGCGTAGCGCGGCTCGCTGTCGATCAGACGCCTGGCAAACTCACGAATCTCGAAGATACGCCCGGTTTTCATCAACGCACGGAACCTGGCCAGTTCTTCCGCGGGCGGCGGGAACAAGGTGGTTTCACCGGTCTCATCCGGCGCGGCATAGCACCAGGTCAGGTTCAGATGTCCCCCCAAAGCTTCCAGCAGCCTGTTGCGCTCGACCGGTTTCGGCAAAAAGACGTTGCAGCCCGCCAACCGGCTCTTCTCTTGTTCGGCTTCCAGCACGCTGGCCGATACAGCGACGATCAACACATTTTTTTGTTCTGGCTGTTGCCGGATTTCCAGCGACGCTTCGATACCGGTTTTGATCGGCATCACGAGGTCCATCACAATGGCATCAGGGTTCAGGGCGAGCGTTTTCTCCACCGCTTCCTGCCCATTGCAGGCGAGGTGCACTTCAAATCCCAAGGGTTCCAGCATGTCGCGTAGTACCAGGCGGTTATACTCTTTGTCATCCACCAGCAGTATCTTGCGTCGAGGCCCTTCATACCCAACAATATCGGGTCTGGCGGCCGGCATCGGCGGCCCGCCAGCGGTCGCTACCACCGGCAGACTGACGTCGAACCAGAACGTGCTGCCGCTTCCCAGCTCACTCTTTACTTGCAGGCGCCCCCCCATCAGTCGCACAATCTGCTGGCTGATGGACAAGCCTAACCCGGTGCCTTCTGCTTGCCGGTCGGCTTCGTTCACTTGCTCGAAAGGCTCGAAGATGCGCGCAAACTGGTCGTGGGCGATGCCAATGCCGGTATCGCTCACTTCGAAACGGAGTAAAGCCGTTGCAGGCCCCATGGCAGCATCTGGTGGATATTCCAGGTCATCGGCCGAGGGCCAGGGGGCCGGCTTCAAAACGTCAGCTTGTAAACTTTCGGGAGATAAGGCGGTGACAGACAAGGTAACGCAACCCTGGTCGGTGAATTTGACGGCGTTGCCCAGCAGGTTGAGCAGCACCTGGCGCAGGCGCTTTTCGTCGGCCAGCACACATTCGGGCAGCGGCGAGAACGCTTCACACGTCAACGAGATATCCTTGGCCTCGGCCCGCATACGGACAATGTTCGTCACCTGGCGCAGGAGCGTGGGCAGGTGAAGGATCGCCGGAGAAAGCTCGAACCTGCCGGCCTCGATCTTGGCCAGATCGAGAATGTCGTTGATCAGGGTCAGCAAATGCTCGCCGCTCTGCTGGATCACATCCAGGCCGGTGAACAAACTGCCGGTACGGCCGCTGCGGCGCTTGAGAATATCTGCATACCCCAAGATGGCGTTGAGCGGCGTGCGCAACTCGTGGCTCATATTGGCCAGGAAGACGCTCTTGGCCTGGTTAGCGACCTCGGCCCTTTCCTTGGCAATTTGCAGTTCGTGCGTTCGCTGGATCACTTGCGCTTCCAGTTCTTCGGTCCTGCGGCGCAGGCTGCGAACGCGGTAGCGGTACCCGGCAACTACCAGCCCCACGACGAGCAACCCGGCCAGGCTCCTGAACCACCATGTTTCCCACCAGGGCGGAGTGATCACCAGCTTAAGACTCGTTCCTTCTTCATTCCACACGCCATCATTGTTGGAGGCTTTGACGCGGAAGGTGTATTCCCCGGGATCGAGGTTGGTGTAGGTGGCCTGGCGGTTGGCGCTATCGGTATAGAGCCAGCCGGCGTCGAAGCCTTCTAGCCGGTAAGCGTACTGGTTCTTGGCCGGCGAACGGTAGTTAAGGGCAGCAAATTTGATGGTCAGGGCGGTGTAATCGTAAGGCAGTGTGATCTTTTCAGCCACGCTGATATGTTTTTGCAGGGGCGAGTCGCCGCCAATGTCCACCGGGTGGTTGAGCAGTTCAAAAGCGGTGAAGACGACGCGAGGGATGTTGGGATTTTCGGGCAGCCGGTCGGGGTAGAAAGTGTTGAAACCATTGGTCCCACCAAAAAAAAGTTCGCCATCCCTGGCTTTGTACTTTGCATAGTGTGTGAAGAGATTGCCTTGCAGGCCATCCCTGGCATCGTAGTTACGGAAAGTTTCGGTTTGCGCATCGAACCTGGATAGGCCACCGTTCGTGCCAACCCACAGATAGCCCTGGCTGTCTTCGAGGATGCTGACAACCTTATTCCCACTCAAGCCATCTTTGGTATAGTAGGCTCTGAAGGTGTCTGTGGCCGGGTCATACCGGTTCAAACCATTGTCAGTAGCAGCCCAAAGAACTCCACGACTGTCTTCGAAAATATCCGGTACGGTTGCATTACTCAAACCATTTTTCTCGACGGTAAAGCTCGTAAACGCCTCGGTTTGGGCATCCAGACGGCTGATGCCGGCTTCGGTGCCAAACCAAATCGCCCGATCGCTGGTCATACCGATAAAGAGCACATTACCAAAGATAAGGCTGTTCGCATTATGGGCGTCAGGTCGGAAGTGGGTAAAGTTTCCTGTCGCCGGGTCGAAGCGGCTGGCCCCATCGGGGTAGCAGGCCAACCAAAGGCGACCCTGCCCATCGAAGGCCATGCTCAGGATATTGTTATTGAGTGGGGTATTGGGGTTCGCCGGGTCATGCTGATAGTGGGTAAAGGTTTTTGTGCTCGGGTCGAACAGATCGAGGCCGTTACCCGTTGCCAGCCAGAGACGACCGTTCTGGGCGGGAAGAATCTTGCGCACGTCGTTTTGCGCCAGGCTGTTGGCGTCGGTGAAATCGTTCTGGTAGTGCGTAAAAGTGCCCTGGGAACGCTCGAATTTATCCAGGCCGCCTCCAATCGTGCCGATCCAAACCGTACCTTGTGCATCCTCGTAAAAAGATGCCAGATAATTACTGCTCAAAGAATTGGGATCGGCCGGGTTATTGCGATAGCGTGTAAAGCGTTCGGCCTGCGCGTCAAGTTTGTTCAAGCCTGCTTCCGACGTAACCCACAAAGCCCCGGTAGCATCCTCCATGATTTGCCAAACCGTGTTATTCGCCAGGCTGTCGGGATTGGCAGGATCGTACTGGTAACGGACGAAGCGCTCGTTTACCACATCGAATCTGTTCAAGCCCGCTGCCCGCGTGCCAACCCAAAGTATGCCGTGGCGATCCTCCAGGATGGAAACGACTGTATCGCCGCTGATGCTTGCGGGGTCATCTTCCACATAGCGGTAGTGCGTAAAAGTTTCGCTGGCCGGGTCGAAACGGTTCAAACCGCCACCCTCCGAGCCGATCCATAAAATGCCGGCGCGATCGCGATACAAGGCCCATACATAGCCCCCGGCCAGGCTATTCGGGTTGTTTTCGTCGTGAAGGTAATGTACGAAGGTTTCAGCAGCCGGGTCGAACTTATCCAGGCCGGCATAGGTGCCTACCCACAAGAAGCCATCGGCATCTTCCAGGATCTGGTTGGCAGGTCCGCTCAGGCTGTTGGGCTTGTTGGGATCTGGGGAATAGTGTTTGAAGGTGTCGGTTTGAGGATCGAGACGGTCCAGGCCTTTGTCGTGCGCGATCCAGATGAGACCTTTCGAGTCCTCGAAGGAAGCGTTGACGAGATCGGTGGCCAGGCTGTTTGGGTCGCCTTCCTTATGAAGATAATGGGTGAAGGTTTCAGTTACCGGATCGAATCTGTCCAGGCCGCCCCCCCACATGCTCAACCAAAGCATACCGTCAGACGCTTCACGCATCGTCCACAAATAGTTGGAGGTAAGGCTATTCGGGTTGTTTGGATCGTGCGCGTACGTGACGAACTCCAAACCATCGAACTTGTTCAGGCCGCCCCGGGATGAAATCCAAATGAAACCCTGCCGGCTTTGTAAAACCTGGTACACCATATCATCGGCTAAACCGTCTTCCACGGTATAGTGTTCGAATTTGGCAGGCTGTCCGGCGGCGGGCGATACCAGGCAGGCGGCGCAAACGCCGGCTGCGGCCGGGTTCGACAGGATACCAGCCAGGATAACGAAAACGCAGACGACAAGGGTGACGCGTGTTTTCATCGTATCACTCCCAAATAGTGATGAGAACGGGTACAGGCTTCTCCATCCATACGCCGTTCTATAAGAGCGAGAAGCCGGCGCCCTTTTTCCCCTTGGCAGGCGGTTCATGAAGTCGGCAGGTTAAATGCTACGGTCGTGCCCGCGCCGAGGCTGCTTTGGATCGTGAGCTGGCCGCCATTGCACGCCACCATGTCCTTGCAGATCAGCAAACCCAGCCCGGTTCCCTGCTCCTGTGCGGTTCCGGGCGTGCTGTGACTCACCCCTAGCTGAAAAATCTTGTCCAGGTTTTCCGGCGCGATACCCACCCCTGTGTCGCGCACCGAGATCTTGACTTCGCCTTCCCCATAGGGGGAGGCATCGAGCGTTACCGTGCCCCCGCCGGGCGTAAACTTGATTGCGTTATTGGTCAGGTTGCGCATAATGGTGTACAACATCTGCCGGTCAGCAAACACGTATAAGTCAGACGGCATGGCGTTTTCCAGGTGCACGTTTTTATCTTCAGCAGGCTGTTTCAAGACGTCGATGGTATCTCGCACCAACCCCGCCAGCTCGACGCGCTCCGGTTGGCAAACCATGCCGCCCTCACGCTGCATACGCGTCCAGGTCAACAGGTTATCAAGCAATGTATATGCCAGCTTCGCCTGCCGGTGAATGCTGTCCAGGATCTCTCGCATATCGTGTGCCGACAGGCTACCAAACATCTCTTTCACGAGCTGAATGTTCCCCAAAAGGCTGTTGAAGGGTGAGCGTAAATCGTGGGAAATGATCGAAAAGAATTTATCTTTATCTGCATTCAACTTGGACAGCGCCTGCGCTCGCTCTTCCTCGAGGCTGTGCAACCTTTTGACGATGCCGTAGGATTGGGCATTGCGAATTGCAATGGCGATCTGGTTGGCCAGCGCCTGGAGCAGCGCGCAGTCTTCCGGAGCGAAAGCGAAGCACTGATCGTGTTGGATATCGAGCACACCCATCACCTCTTGGCCCACGCACAAGGGCACGACAAGCTCAGCCCGCGTTTCGGGCAGCTCAGCAACCGCAAAGTAGGCAGGTTCCCGGCTAACGTCATTGACCACCTGGATTTTGCACGCCCTACACGCTGAAGCTGAAATGCTTTTCGGTTCATCCGCCAATGGGAGAGAAAAACCGGGCTGGATCGGCTGCCGGCCGTCACGGCCGATACAGGCTTGCAGGACGATGTGCTCTTTGCTTTCATCGATCAGGTTCACTGCGACGAAGTAGTAACCAAACTTGGCCTGAATGATTTTGACGACTTCCGGCAACAGTTGGCTCAATTCAAGATAGGATGCAATGTTTTGGCTTACCTGGCTGTTGGTTTCCAGTTGCAAAGCACGCCGGGCCAGCATCGCGTTGGCGCCGCGTAGCCTTTCGGTGACCTGGAGCATCTTCTCGTTGAGGTAGTTAAGGTCCTTCGAGGTCTTTTGCAGTTCATCGTTTCGTGCGGTCAGGTTGGCCGTCAATTTGCTGATTTGCAAATGGGCCGTGACCCTGGCCAGCACTTCTTCTTGCTGGATGGGCTTCGTGACGTAGTCGACGCCGCCGGCTTGAAAGCCCTTTACTTTGTCTTCGGTATCTGCCAGCGCGGTCATAAAAATCACCGGGATGCTGCGCGTGTTCTCGTTGAACTTGAGGGTCTGGCAGGTCTCAAAGCCGTTGAGGCCCGGCATCATCACGTCCATCAAAATAATGTCGGGCCGGGCATATTCCACCCGTTTTAGCGCCATATCCCCACTGCGAGCGGTCAAGATCTCAAAGCCATAACTTTTCAGGTAGTCAGATATGACACCCAGGTTGGTTGGGTTATCATCCACGATCAGAATCGTGCATTCAGAAGGGTTGATCTGTGGGAGTGGCTCACGCATCGCTTCTCTCCAAAAAAATCGGACAAAGACTCTACCGCTCGGTGGAATGGCTGCGTTCAAACAGCAGGCGGTTCTTTTCTTCAAGCTCTCGATTCAAAAGCATCAATTCCTCGTTTTGCCTTTGCAAACGGCTTGTCAGGTCCTGAATCTGCAAATGGACCATCACCCGTATCAAGACTTCAGTTTGTTGTAGTGGTTTGGTCACGTAGTCGACACCGCCAGCTTCGAAGCCTTTAAGCCTGCTCTCGTCATCGGCCAGGGCGGTCATAAAAATCACCGGGATGGCGCGCGTTTTTTCGTTTTCTTTGAGCCGGCGGCAGGTTTCGAAACCGTTGATGCCGGCCATCATGACGTCCAGGAGAATGATATCGGGCATGGCATAAGCCACGCGTTTGAGCGCTGCCTCACCGCTGCGAGCCGTCAAGATGTCGAAACCGTGGCGTTTCAGATATTCTGATACCACGCCCAGGTTTGTGAGGTTATCGTCTACAATCAGAATCGAATAGCGCCGGGCTGCAAGTTTGGGCATCGCTTCGTCCATTCTTACGTCTCCATGAAACGCTCTACCATTTCCAGGATCAACTCATCATCGTAGCTACGCGCCAGTTGACGCAGCTTGTGCCCAAACGGCTTGTAACGTTCGTCGAGCGCTTCCAGAGAAGCCGCCTGCGCTATCAGTTCGGGCATATTGCCTTTCATGGCCAGGTCGTACAAAATTTTCAATTTTTCGGGCGGCGGCGCAACCACAGGGCCATCGGCCTCGGGCTGCGGCTCCTCCTTCTTCCCTTCTGGCTGGACGAAGGTCCATTCCAGGGCCATGTGTTCTTCGAACAGGCCGAAAAGGTTGTCTACCTCGATGGGCTTGGGCAAAAATACGTTACACCCTGCCAACATGCTTTGCTGGCGGTGTTCGTCGAACACGCTGGCCGAAGAGGCGATGATGAACGTGTCCTGTAAATCGGGGTTGTGACGGATCTCTTGCGTGGCTTCGAAGCCTGTTTTTACCGGCATGACCAGGTCCATGATGATGATGTCCGGCCTGACAAGCGTGGCCTGCTCGATCGCCTCATCGCCACTGGCGGCTTCACTGCATTCGAATCCGATGGGCACCAGCAAGTTCAGCAAGAACGAACGGTTGTATACCTTATCGTCGACGATCAAAACCTTCAAGCGGCGGCCTTTGTACCCGGTAATCAACTGGTAATCCTGCTTTGCCGTCGAGACATCACCAACCGCCAGAGGCATTTCGAGTTCGAACCAGAAGATACTGCCTTCGCCAACCGTGCTTTGTACCTGCAACTGTCCGCCCATCATCTCCACCAATTGGCGGCTGATCGGCAGTCCCAGGCCCGTTCCTTCGATTTTGCGCACGTATTCACGCGCCCTTTCGAAGGGCTGAAATATCTTTTCCAGCTGATCGGGCGGAATACCCATGCCGGTGTCTTCGATTGTGAAGCGGATCGTGACGACGTTTTGAGCGCTGTCCTCACGCACGCGCGTCACCTTCAACACGACTCCACCGGCAGACGTAAACTTGACCGCATTGTTGAGCAGGTTGATCAACACCTGGCGTAGCCGTTTTTCATCGCCCTGGACACCCTCCGGCAGCAAGCGATCGACCTGGCTTTCGAAGCTCAACGCTTTCTTTTCCGATAACACGCGGGCGATACCGGCAACGCTCTGTACCAGGCCGGGAAGGTGAATATCGGTGATTTGCAATTCCATCTTGCGGGCTTCGATCTTGGCCAGATCCAACACGTCATTGATCAGCGTAAGCAAGTGTTGGCCACTATCGTAGATGATGTTCAGGCAGTTGTCCTGGGCTTCCGACAACTTGCTATCGCGCTTGAGAATCTGTGTGTAACCAAGAATGCCGTTCAGCGGGGTGCGGAATTCGTGACTCATGTTTGCCAGGAACTCACTCTTGGCGCGATTGGCGGCTTCGGCTGCACGCCGGGCGCTTTCCGCGCCTTCTTTCGCCTGCCTGGCTTCCTCGAACAGGCGGGCGTTGATCAAGGCAACGGCCACCTGGTTGGCAAGCGAACGCAACAGGCTGACATCGCTCTCGCTGATTCCTGCAACCCGATCCGACTGAACGTCGAGAACCCCGACGATCTCTTCATCCGAGATAATGGGAATGACCGTTTCGGCGCGGGTATCGGGCAAGATGGGATTGTACTTCCAGTTAGGCTCCAGTTCGACGTCGGGTATCGTGACGACGCGTTTTTCGCGGGCGGCCTGAGCCACCAGGCTTTGGGGCGCGTCGATGGCAAAGCGATGGCCGCTGCGCTTCATTTCAGCGCCCGCTTTCCCATAACTTTCAACAACGGCCAGGTGCGCTTTCGCCTCATCGAGCAGAAAGATTTGTACGTGGTAATAATTGAAGGTTTCTTTTGTTTGCGTAACAACCTGGTGAAGCAAGTCTTTGAGATCGAGTATGCCGGTTAACTGCCGGCTGATCACGTTCAGGGTGTTCAGCGCGGTTGCTTTTTCGGCCTGGGCATCTGCAACGGCGCGTGCTTTTTCGGTTTCGGTGGCCGCCACGGCCTGGGCTTTTTCGGCTTCGGCGGCGGCAACGATGGCAAGCTTGCGTTCGATGTGGTTGGCAATGATCCCGGCCGCCGTACGCAGCAGGCGAATATCCTGCTCGCTCCAGTGGCGCGACTCTAGCGTGTCGTCGAAACCGATGAACCCGTACCAGCCTTCAGTGACATGGATCGGTAAGAGCAGGAGCGAGAGGATGTCCTGTTCCGCCAGGAATTGACGCACGCCCGGCGGAAGGTCGGCGGTCAACCCAACGATCGGTTCACCCAATGTCAGTGGTTCGATAAAAGCCTCAAAACCGTCCCGGTAAGGTGTGTGTTGCAAAATTGGGTTATCGATTTGAGGCTTTATGCCAGCCGCACACGCTTCGTATAGCTGGCGCATACACAAGCCATCCACGGCATCGGTGAAGTTCTCGAAAATATAAACCCGGCTGACACCCGCAGCTCTCAACAAATGCTTCAGCGCTTCGTCCAGCGATGATTCTTCACCGGTCAGAAGCGCTTGCGAGAAAGCGGACAGCCCCTCCTCATAGCGCACCCGAATGGAAAGCGCGTTCTGAATCTCATTCAACTCGCCAATCTTATTCTCCAGGTTTGCATAAAGCCGCGCGTTTTCAAGCGAAATAGCCGCCTGTGAAGAGAGAATATGCAGCAGTTCCAGCCGATCCTGTGTAAAAGCGTTCGCAATCAGGCTGTTTTCCAGGTACAAAAGCCCCAAAAGCTTGCTTTTGTGAACAATCGGCAGACACAAGAGCGATTTTGGGCGCTGTGTGGCGATGTAGGGATCGGAGGAAAAGGCGCTGTCGTGAAGGGCATCGTTCAGAACGGCTGGCGCTTGCGTCCGTGCGACGTAGTTCACCACAGAAAGCGGAAGTTCCTTGCTGTCTTCGATCGGGATCGCCTGCATCGTTTCGACCGATTCCTGCCCTAGCTGACCGCTTGCCTGGACGAGCAGCGCGCTTTCTTCGTTGGCGATCAAAATGCCTTTCTCGGCGCCGGCATTCTCCATCACAATACGGATCACTTTTTCCAGCAGGCTCTCCAGGCGCACTTCCTGTGAAAGCGTTTGAGAAACTTTGAGGATGGCGGCCGTATCCAGCGATCTGGCCAAGGGAAAAGTCGCCAACGATCCCACATCGGCGAGCGCTTTTTCTTCTTCCGTATTGGGCTCGACAGTCGTTAACAGATAAGGATGGCGTTTCTTCAGGTTTTCCACTTTGCGCGTTGCACCCCACGTTCGATAACCATCACGCGCTTTCGTCAGGCTGAACTGGGCAAAATCTTCTCTGCCTAACGCCAGGTAGAACGCCGCTTCGCATTCATACGCCAGGGCTTCTTCGTGAATGTACCCGTGCTCTCGGGCGCCCTGGATCGCCCGGCCATACAGTTCAATTGCCTCACCAACTTGCCCCTGGATACGAGCCTTTTCAGCCTCGATCAAATCGGCCTTGTGCTGAAAATTCATTGGAGCTTGCTCGCTCCACCTTCTCATTTTGTCCAACAACGAATCGACTTTCACAAGAATTTCCTGCCGGCCGGCCGGCTCTGCCGCCGAATAATTTGCTAGCAGCGCCAAAGCGTAAATGAAGTGATGCAGCGACTGGTAGACAAAACCCTCACCGCCTTTGCCGTATTCTTCACCCAATCGGGCAGTTTCGAGCGCACCAGGGTAGTCGCCGAACAGATACAGCAGGAACGTCTTGCAGGTATAGTAGCAGAACACCAGGACGTTGTTCTTTTGGGCGATCCACAGCGGCAGCCATTCGGCTTCGTCCAGCAAATCGCCTTTCAATCGATACGGATCCTGGCACTTTCCGATGAGATTCAAGATCGTTTGGCCCCATATTTTCCCAAAGTGGCTGTAGAATTCAAGCCGGAATTTGTCGGTAATATCGAGATAGCGCGCCTGTTGCTGGGCGATGTGGTCCAGTTCACTTCCTGAGAAGAAAAGATGGCTGCAGCTGTGCAGTGCACCCAAATAGGCATAATCCAGGTCGCCAACTTCGCTGCCAAGGCGGTAGATTTTCTGCAAAGGTTCGACCGTCTCTCGAACGTGCTCACGCCAGGGCCTTACAAAGACGTTATAGAGATAGGAAACCTTTGTGCGCAGGTCGGTGGCATTATACAGATCGAGCATTTCGATGGATAGTCGGCCAAAGGCATACCCTGCTTCGCACGCTGCATACGTACCGCACAAAAGCGCGCCGTACCACCCGTACGCAAAGGCAGTCAACGGCGAATTGCCGTGCTCGAACGTCATGGAAAGCATGGTCAGTGTAAGCACCGGCAGCAATTCGGGCCTGATCTGATGCGCCGGCACCGCCATTTTCGAAAGTATGTGCATCGTAGCCACATGATCGGGATTTTGCATTTCTGGCCGCTTGGCCAATTCGGCGATCGCAGGAATCTGCGCGCCGTACTTTGCCCGCATGTCGCGCACAAATCGATCGATCTCGCCGCTTTCGGAGGGCAGCACCACATCCAACAACGCCAGCGCTTCGAAACCGGATTGAAGCGCAGCCGCGCTGCGATTTTGGGCCGTGTAGACCAGCATCAAGAGCTGGTAAAACCCGATCTTTTCCAAGACCGCTTCGCAATGGAGAAGCCCCTCTTTCGCCAACTGTTCGGCCCGTTCAAAGGTACTGTTCAAGTATTCTGCTTCTGCAGCAACCGCGTACAAGCTCGAAGTCAGATCGAAGTGCTGGCTCCACTTGGTTTGAGCCGGCAGCATCCCGATTCCCATGCTCAGATACCAAACGGCCGTTTTGTAAGCGGCAGAGTTTTTGGCTTTACGCCCGGCAATTAAATTCAATTCCGCCAACTTAAGGATTTCCCGCTCGTCGTGGATGTATTGGAAGCCCTCATTGAGCCGCCCGGTAACATCGAAGATTTGCTCTTCCAGTTGCTTTTCATCCATCTCCTGCAACAGCAAGCGCCCGATAGCCAGGTAAATCAGCCGGCGTTGCCTCCTGCTGGCCAGCGAATAGAAGGCCTGGCGAATACGATCATCCAGGAACTCGAAAACGGCGCCCGCTTCAAGCTTTTGTGCGTCATCAAGCGTCAGCAAGAACTCATAATTCTCCGGCGGGAGCAGAAAGCCATCTTCAATTCCGGCGCGAAGGTGCTCGAAAATAATGGTGACGGGTTGATCGGCAATCGAAACAAGCGTCTGGAGCCTGAAGGCATTCCCAATACAGGCGGACAGCGCCAACATCTGCCTGCTGGCTTCCGGCAGGTTTTCGATCTTGGCCGTCATCAGTGCAGCCATGTTGTCGGGAATCTTCTTTTCCCGGATGCGAACATCGTCCCATCGCCACTGCCGGACACCGAAGTCAAAGCGAAGCTCCCCTTCCTGGTAAGCGGCGTTCAGAAACTCGTTTACGAAGAAAGGATTGCCCCCGGTCTTTTCGTAAACCAGGTCTGCCAGTGGCCGCACATAGCCGGGTTCACATTGCAAGGTATCGGCGACCAGCCGTTCGAGCGTAAGCCTGGAAAAGTGGTGGAGGCGGATTTCGTTGATGACGGTTTTTTCTTGTTTCATCTCCTTGATCATCGAAAGCAAAGGGTGCGAAGCCACCACTTCATCGTCCCGGTAGGCGCCGATCAAGAGCAAATACTGATTTTCCGTGCTTGCCATCAGGAAACGCAGCAGGTTCAACGAGGCAGCGTCCACCCACTGCAAATTATCCAGGAAGACGACAAGGGGATGTTCCTTTTGTGCGATGACGTGTACGAAGCTCTGAAAGAGGTTGTTGAACGTGTGCTGCGCCTCGCCGGGGCTGACGTTTTGAACGGCATCTTGCGGGCCAATAATCAACGCCAGGTTGGGAATGACATCGAGCAACATTTTCCCCCTATGACCGACGGCCTGCAAAATGTCCTTCTTGCAACGCGCCAGCCGTTCTCCACTCTTCGTAAGGAGCTGGCCGACCAGGGCAGTAAATACCTGAGTCAGCCCGTAATAAGGCACGTTTTGTTGGAACTGATCGCACTTCCCTTCGACAAAATACCCGCCGCGTTCCATAACCACCTGGCGCAGCTCCCTGGCAAGGGATGATTTTCCAACCCCTGGCTCCCCTGAAATCAACACGACCTCGCGTGAGCTTTTGCTCACAAATTCGAAGGCTTGCTTCAACGTAAGATATTCTTCTTCCAGGCCATACAGCTTGCTGGGAATCTGAAGCCGGCCCGAAAAATCGTCCTGCGCCAGTGGAAAGGCCTTGATCACCCCTGACGATTCCAGTTGCGCCAGGCATCTTTCGAAATCGGCTTTCAAGCCGTAAGCCGACTGATAGCGGCCTTCCGGGCTTTTCGCCATCAGTTTCTGTATGATGTCGGAAAGCGCCGGTGGAATGTCAGGGTTTACCTCGCAAGCCGGTTTTGGGGTTTTGGCGATGTGAAAATGAATCAGTTCGGCCGGATCGCCGGTATCGAACGGAAGCTTCCCGGTCAGCATTTCGTACAGCGTCACCCCCAACGAGTAAAAATCTGTACGGTAATCGAGTGGACGGTTGGTCCGTCCGGTCTGTTCTGGTGAAACGTATGCAAGCATACCGCCCAACGTTTCGACGTTATTCTGGTGGCGCGTTTGCAAGTAGGCATAAGAAGCGACGCTGAAATCAAGCAGGTTGGCTGTCAAATCTGGATCACTCACCAGAATGTTCTCGCTATTGATATTTTTATGGATGATATTTCGTTGGTGAATCTCACCTAAGATGTGGGCGATCGAGACCCCGGTGGTCAACAGCGCTGCCAGACTTCGCCGTTGGGCTACAAATGCCTTTTTGAGCGTCTGGCCCTCGACGTACGCCAAGATCAGGGCCGGGCGGCCATCGATGATGGCCCTTTCGTACGCACGGCGAACGCCCGGTACATCCAGGTCTTTGGTCATTTCGTACTCATTGGCCAGATGGGCCTGCTGCAGAGGTGTGGGGACCTCATGCCTGCAAAGCTTGAGTACGGCGGGCCGACCGTACACACCCACATCCAAACGATAAATCAGAAAGTCAGGCCCGTCGTACAGGCAAGGCAGCGTTGCCAGTTTTTGTTTGGACAGCTTGAACATTGGGTCACCTCACAAGATGGGAAAAACGGCCGGTCAGCTTTCCTGTTGGAGACACGTTTTCGCCGCACTCCAGGCTTCTTCAAGTAGCGTCAAGGTTCCCTGCCGTGTTTCTACACGGACGCCAAACAGTTGGTTGAATTCTTCGGCGTTTCGCCTCATTACGGCCTCGGGCAGAACCGGGGTCAGAACCAACAAAGAACGCTCATAGTGAGCGAACAGCCTGCGCGCCGTATCGGGGTCTGCGCCGCAAAAATCTTCACCGAATATCCTTCTCCAGTGATGCGTCCAGCCCGGAATCATAAAAAAAGTTCCGGGCGCCTGACGCTGTTCGGCGTAGTAACAACTTCGCCCGCCAAGCAGCAGTCCCACACAGTCGTCCACAGGATGATCTCGGTCCATGGGAATGAAAACAGGAACGCGAACGCCTAATAACTCGGCCGGATGGTCGAGGGCGCTGCCGCACAGGCCATATCCCAAAAGAATTGCGTCCACAGAGGCGCTTAATTCATGTGCAGCGCGCACCAGGGCCTGCTGCAGAATTTCCTTTTTGCGGTGCAGGGCAAACTCCAGGACACGCACCAAAACCTCGATCCGATCCGACGGCTCACGAAGAAATCCCTTGATATGAGGAATGCAGCGAAAACTGCGGTTGCCGCCTGCTTCAAGAGCCTCGATGAATCGTGCCGCGCGGCGATCTTCGAGAATCGTGATCTGTTCCACCTCGCTGTCGCCGGTCAACAGGTGGGCAAACTCAAGCTCCAAGATTTCACAGGTGATAATCCCGATCACGCTCATGGGCAAAAGAATCGTCTCAAATCGAATATACGTTCAGGGCAACTGCGCTCACAACGCCGGCAGGCCATTCCGGCACACAACGAATGGTACAACCCAAACCGGGTGGGCGTTTCATCGCTCGCAAGCGAAAGCGCATTTTCAGGGCAGGCCGTTACGCAGTCCATGCAAGCAATGCAACCATCGAAGCTTGCATGCGACCGCCTGCCAATATCGGTAACAATCGTCAAGCCCATCTGGCCCAGGTCAGGAATGTCGCGTTCGACCAGGCGGGCCACGTTGGGCATGCCATCGATCTCCGGCAGTGCTGGCAAACCGTAACGCTTCAAGAACTTCCGGTACATGGATATCGGCATCCCCTCACCCCAGAAGGAAAGCTCGAGCAAGTAGGCCTGTCCAAAAGCCTTCGATGTGGCAAACATGCAATGGCTTTGCCGCAAACGTTCGGCAAGAGCGCTCATTTGATCGAGTTTGCGTGGGTCCTTTACCAGGTCCCTCGCCATCGCCAGCGAGGTGTTCCCCACCTGATAAATTGTTTTCACCCGAGGCGGAACCAGGCCAAGCCGTTGGGCCTTGACTGTGTCGACATACGTCCCCGATGCGCCGGCCATATAGGCGGTAGGGATCTCATCCAGGCCGATCCCCGCCTCGTGACAGAGGGCAATATGGCCGGCGCGTACCGCTCCGATGGCTTTTCCGGCCTCGAACAGGTCTTCTTTGCCAAACCAGATCTCTTCGCCGAAATGGAGACGCCCATCAGGCGTATGGATGTTCGGCAGAACGACCAGGCCTGCCTCGAGCGCCTGGCTCAAGATGGCAATCGTGCCCGTACCCGTAATGCCCGTTGGCCGTACCCTGCTGCCCATAACGATACGCCCGTCTCGTAGATCGACGAGTGGCCCACCACCTGGGTGCATTTCGGCATCGAGAATCGCCAGGCGAAAGTAAGGCGGTTCGGCCTCCAGGTCGGCGATCGCCCCCGGCATCGCCAACATACCACAAGCAATCTGCTGGCCTTCCAGCGCCGGCCCGGCAGCCGTCGAGCCTGTAAACACCTGGCCCCGGTGAACGAGCGCAATTTCTGCGTTTGTGCCATAGTCGGTTGCCAGGGCGTTTTCATCTTTTTCCAGCATGCCGGTCTGGATGAGCAGGGCCAGCGCATCGGCGCCGATTTCATGCCGTACAGCCGGAGGGATAATCACCTCACAGTGAGGAGCCAAACGCAGCCCAGGCAGGTCGCGGGCCGCCAGAACGGCGGCTTCTCGCGTGGGAGATGTAACACCGAGTTCCACGAGCTTACGTTCGCCGGCGTAGGCCAGATCGCGTATCTCGCTGCTCTGGAACAGGGAAAGCTGGGTCGGGTTGCCGCAAACCGCCAGGCGCTCGATCTCGCATGCCTGGATGGGGAGCGATGCAACGAGCTGATTTACCGCCTCGGCCATGCCCTCGCCGGCTGTTTCTACACCCATTTCCAGGGCAAAGTGAAGGTGATCGATTACGTTGGCACCCGGTAACGGGTGGCGCGTGGTTACGGCCGTCGCAAGAACAGACGACGACGAGAGATCGATCGCCTGCGCACGCAGACCGCTGGTTCCAATATCCAGCGCAATGCCAACACTAGAGGCCATAAGAAGCCGGTTTGAAGCCTTTCACTTTGCTGTACTTATGCAAGCAAAGGTCGATAAAATCTGCTTCGTCTTCGGGCAGGGCATCCAGTTCTTTCATATAGCCCAGCAGCGCCTCTTTCTCGAAGTTCGTCAGGCTTAACTGCGCTTCACCCAACAGAAGTTCACCGCACTTGCAGGCGGCCGCCCTGGCCCGGCGATACAGGCTTTCACCGTTTTCGACAATCGCTTTGCCAATCGTCCAGGCGTTATCGGGACAAAGAATGTAACTTTGTGGATCGCGGTAACGATCAGAAGCGACCAGGCAAGCCTGGAACTCTTTTTGAAAGCCGATGGACACGGCAGCATTCATGGCAGCGGCATCGTACCCGAGAATTTCGGTGAATACGGCGGGGCTTGTCCCGCCAAACATTTCGTGATACTCGACAGCTTCGTTCGACCACAGGTCGCAAACAGCCGCCATGACGTTGCCGCATAAATCGGCGTGAGCGCAGGCGCACGTCTTTCCCTCTGTAGAAACGGGAATGCCGGTAATCGCTTTGATGATCGGGTTCTCGTAAGCGCAGTCCTTACCCGGGCCTACCGCGCCGCATTCATAAGCCACCAGCGTGCGGCTTGCAGCAATGGCGCGTGCGAGCGCAGCAAACGTGTGCGGAATATCTTTCGATGTGAAGCCGCCCGCCAGGAACATGGCTGTATTCGCCTGGGCACAATCGGTATCTCCGCCGGAAACACAGCCATACTTGTCGGCAATGGCAACAATCTGTGGCCATAACCATTCCATGTCCCTACCACCGAGCACAGCTTGCCCGAACAGCAGGCCGGTTACATCGTTGCGAATGATGGCGTAGTCGGTAATTTCTTTACCGCCAATGCTTTCGATGGAAACCATGTCGGCGTACCGGGCGCATGCTTCGAAAGCTTCGATAACTGCCTGTGTGCGATCCGAATCTCGCATATCGACCATATCCGGCTTGCGCAAGTCGGCAATCGTGGCGCGGTTGGCGCTCACCAGGCCGTATTTTTCTTGATAGTGATCCATCTGGCGCGCCGTCTGCGCGGCGACTTCAGCACCCCATTGTGCGTTGTGTGTCATCTGATAGACGTGCTCGTTTTCGATTACCAGTGTGGGGTGGCCCACAACGACGCAGCGCTCCAGTGCATCGCCGTTGGCGCGCTCGTACTCTCTCAGTAACGTTGTCAGAGTCTTTTCGCTGCCTGGCCTGGGATGGGGATTGATTTCAGGAATGACGTAACCGCCACCAATAACAAGCCCGCGTTTCGTTTGAATAGGTTTTAGCGCGGTTCCAAAAATCATTTCCTCAGCGCTGTGATAGGCCATTGTGTTGTATCGTTTCATTTCATCCTCCATAATCAGGACCGACTGATGGTATTGCTAAATCTTTCAAGAGCTTTGGGCGTTTCAAGAAAGGATCGTCAACCATTCCACTTAGCCCGCATGTCTGACCAACTCAATCCTTTGCGAGCATCTTCGGCCATTTCCGGGGCCTGGCTGGCCTCCTTGCCCCATACCCCCAGGTCGAAGCTCGTCACAAACTCTTCGTTAACGGCTCCACCGCCGCAGACGAAGGGAATGTTCAGGTTTTCTTCCTTGAGTTTTGCCGCAATCTTTGGGAAGGCCGTCATCGTTGTCGTCATCAGCGCCGTTCCGGTCAACAAGATCGGATGATGATTCTTGCAAGCCTCAACGACCGCATCGACGGGGACATCGGCCCCCAGGTTGATCACTTCAAAGCCATTGGCGCTCAACAAAATATTGACAATCACCTGGCCCAGATCGTGAATATCGCCTTCCGCGGTATGCGTGACCACTTTCCCTTTCTTTTGCATTGCTTTCCCCATCTTTTCTTCGCATACCGCGATTCCAGCACCCATCGCATCTGATGAAAGGATAACCTGTGGAAGGAAGTACACGCCGTCATCCCATAGGCGGCTGACCTCGTTCATGCCGGCGATCAAGCCCTCGTTCATCACAGCCAACGGACTCCTCGATTTCAACGCCATTAAAACGACTTCTTCGATTTCTTCTTCATCCCCCTTGATCACACAGTCGGCGACCTGCTGCAGCGCTTCGTCTGCGGAAACCCTGCGAGCCTCCTGTGGCGTTCCTTCAATACGAACATCGTAGCGGGTAAGAATATTGATAGGGGCTTTCGATTCGTTCATGGGAACCTCTTTCCATCTTTCCTTATAATGGTGGTTACCGATGATCGCAGAAGGGAGCATTTCTGCCCCCTTCTGCGATCATCCCGTCACGCTCGATATGCAGGAAGTTTATTTGCTCATAGGCATCCTCCGCGCCGCCAGCAGGCGCGCGACATGGTACAGCTGCCTTCCTCTGCCCCGAAAAAACAGGGGTTCTTGTTGTGGGTGAAAGTTTTTTTGGGAAAAGCTCAAGGCTTTGAGCGTTTGCAGGTGACCGCAACCGAAAAACCGGCCGCGCGACCACAAAGAAACGGCTAATAAAGCGCCCCGACCCTTGGTGTATGTTCCCCCACAGCACAACCAAAGCATTTCTTCGACAAAACAAAACGCCGGAGAAACACAGCATATCGAGAAAACCTCCCGAACAGTGTCGAAACGCTCAACGAAAACAGGTTGTGAAGTTGCGTGGGTTTGCTAATCTTTCGTTAATAATTATGGGCGGACTGAGGTTAAAAGTCAAGTAAATCTGCCAAAAAGGATACGCCGAAAGAATGTACAGGGCTATCCTTTCATTTTTGTTAAGGGCTTACCGTTACCGAGTTACCGAGAAGGCTTCCAAAGCCTGTTCAGGGACTTCCCGGCACGCTATTGGAAATGTGGTAGGTACCCGATACCAGCGAAACTTCAAGCAGCGCCCAGGCATCCCCGTTGTCCCAACGCATGGCGAGCCGGGCACCGTCATTCGTTGCCGGCAGGCTGAATGTGCCATTGAAAGCGGGATGCCGGTTACGGAAACGGATCAATTCGAACAGCGATTGGACGACGGGACGCTGCACGGCCTGCTCGATTTCATCGCAAGTGTAATAATGGCGGTTGATGTCGCGTCCCACCCCGCTTTTGCGCAAAAGCGCCATATCGTTCTCACCTGCCAGCAAACCAACGTAGTAGACCTGGGGCACACCGGGTGCAAAAAATTGGATAGCACGCGCCAGCAAATAGTGCTCGTCGTTGCGCGCCAGAGCATCGTAAAAGGTGCTGTTTACCTGGTATAGATCGAGATTGGACGCCGCCGCGCCCGTCGCCTGGCGGCTCTGCCCCTGGCTGTTGATATGAATTCTTTCTACCAGGCCATCCAGCGCGGCCGGTGAAATCAGGCCGGGGTTAGCGTGCGGGTTTGCACTATCGGCCCGAACGTCCATCACACCGATCCCATCGTGCGTGTCGAGGACGGTGATGGCATTGCGGGGGCTGATCGCCAGCCATTCAGCCAGGGGTTGCGCGGTGTGGTTGAAAATGGCGTGCAAGATCAGCGGCGGGAGCGCAAAATCGTACACGCGATCGACGTGGCGGGCGATCTCGATCTGCTTACGATAATAGGCGTGGATCTCGACCAGTACTTCAATCCCAAAGGCTTTTGCCCGCTGCGTCAGCGCTTCGATAAAGGCAAAAGTTTCGGGAATCATGAAACAACTGCTACCGGCTTTCTTGACCGCATAGCCGGCGGCATCCAGCCGCAGCATACGGATGCCGTTATCGTGCAAAGTTTCCAGCACCATTTGCAAATAAGCCTGGCCTTGAGAGCTAGTAACGTCGATGTCGATCTGTTCGCTGGTAAAAGTCGTCCACAACAAGCGCTTTTGGCCGTCCTTCAACGTGACGCTGGTAAAAGGCAGGCCGGGCCTGGGGCGGTAGATGCGCAACAGGTCCGTTTCGGTAGCGCCGTTTGGAAAAACACCGTCCAGCGTCAGAAACAGGCCGTTGTAGGCTGAGGCCTCCCCCTTTTCGCAGTAGTCGAGGAACTGTGGCGATTGCGAAGAGATGTGGTTGACGATGAGATCGGCCATGACGTCCACCCGCTTTCCCAGTTCGCCGACCTCATGCCAGCCGCCCAGGCACGCATCGACCGAGGTGTGATCGATGGGATCGAAACCGGCGTCACTGCCGTGAATGGGATAATAAAACGGCAAGAGATGAATGCCGCCAAACAGCCCCGCCAACGGACCGTCGAGTAAGCGTGTGATACCTGCGATACCGCCGCAGCCGAAGCGGTCAGCGTAGGCGATGAGCTGAACCTGGTTTTTCACGGGTCGTATTCCTGTTCACAAACTTTGAAGTGTCATATTGAGGCGATGGGCCAAAGATGTCAGGTCTCTTTCAACGAGAAGATCAAGCTCGTCGCCGGAAACCCGGCAGCATTTCTCCCAAAGGCGCGCCATTGCGGCGACCAGCCGCGCCTCGACCATATCCCACAAATACAGCGGGCGGAAAGAGCGGCCCTGCACCACGGCTTCCAGCGCATAGCGAGCAACCTCACCAGAATTGCCGGGCAACTGCGCCAGGTTGATCAATGCCTCACGGTTTGCCGGAAGCAGGCTTTCCAGGCCAAAGGCTTGCTGCGTCTCGCTAGACGTCAAAAAACGGATGAAACTCAGCGCAAGCTCTTCGGCGCAAACAGTCTTCGAGACGACGAGATGCGACCCACCGACAAAAGGCTTGCGCAGCGGCAAAGCCAGCCCGATCTGTGCGCTGATTTCGGGGGACATCGACAAAACGTTCGGCCCGCCGATCGTCACCGCTGCCTGGCCTTCGAAGAACAAACGCTCCGCCTGTGCCTGGTTGAGGGCCGGGAACGCCGGCGGGATGAACTCGCCCAAAGCATAGTAGGCCTTGAAAGCTGCCAGCGCCTCTGGTTCGGCAAAAGCCACCCGGCTGCCATCGCTGCTCATGAAGTTACCGTCGTTCGCCCACACCCAGGAAGCGACATTGTGCAAGGAGCGCCAGGAATGCTGCTGCGGCACGATCCAGGGCAGGGATACCCCGGCCGCACGAAGTTTTTGCAACGTCGCCCTGAAGCATTGCGCGCAAGCAAAGGCATTTTCTTCATCTACACCGGCTTTCTCGAGCAGATCGCGCCGATACAGCACCAGGCGGACATCGGCCAACCAGGGGATAGCAAACTGTTCAGCCTTATCGGGTAAGCGCGTGCTCTCCCACGACATCGGCAAAAAGGCATCTTTGCCACCCAAGCGTTCGACCTCATGGGCTTTGAAGGGGCGCAGCGCGTCCATGTCGACCAGTCCGCGCAACCAGGTGCTGCCCACTTGAGAAACATCGGCGCCACAATTTTCTACAACGAAGCGCGTCAAAGTCTCGCGAGCGGCTCGCGTTTCAACGGCATTCAATTCGACCTGCACGTGCGTGCGCGCCTCGAAACCGCGAACCAACCGCTGAAAGATCGCCGCGTCGATCGCATCCCCGGGGGTGTAAGAGAATTTTAATGACTTCATGTGGGGCCTTTCGCTTTATGAAAGTGCTTTCACTAAAGCACTTTCATTGTACAACAGATTTCCATTTTAAACAATACAACAAACTTTCGATTAAGCAAACTTGCATCTTGCGTACATATGGACCCTAAAAAGACGGTTGACACACCAAACGGTTTATGGATATAATCAAAAAAGTTCATGAATTATCTTACGAATTTACTGTGAAATTTTCACGATTTTAGCAAAACAAGAAAAAAAAGAGGTGTTTCGTGTCCGCAACTCTTCGCGATGTCGCCAAGATGGCCGGTGTATCCATTGGTACGGTTTCGCAAGCGCTCAACAACCGCCCCAACGTCTCGCAGGAGACCCGTTCACGCGTGTTAGACGCTGCCATGGCGGTGGGATACCAGATTAGAGAAGCTGATATGGAAGGCGCCGAAGTGGGCGTCTCGGTTATCGGGATGCTGGCCAAGCACGATTATGGCTTAGGACAGGCCGTCAATTCGTTTTACTCGCACGTGGAACGAGGCGTCGAAATGGAGTGCCACCGGCGGGGGTTGAATTTGATGGTTGGGATGGTGGAGGTGGACGAGTGCAATCGCCCGCTGGCCTGGCCGCCGATGGTACGCGAGCCCATGGTGGACGGCCTGCTTTTGCTCGGCGCCTGTATCGACGAAGAAGTCGATCAAATCCAGCGACGCAAGGATATCCCCCTGGTCCTGATCGACGGGTATGCGCCGGGCTTCCCTTACGACAATATCGTCATCGACAACGCCGAGGGCGCGCACATGGCCATGAAACACTTGCTGGATGCAGGCCACCGTCACATTGGCTTGATCGGCACGAACGAGCGTTCGCACCCCGGCGTTTTGGTACGCCGCGAAACTTACTTGAGCGCTTTGCACAAGCGCGGAATCCCAGACAGCTACATCGAAGACGGCAAGCTTGGGCGCGTGGAAGCCCGTCAGTGCACGCTGCGTTTGCTGCAACGCTGCCCGCAGGTCACGGCCATCTTTGCGGCCAGCGACGATGTCGCGCTGGGCGTGATCGACGCCGTGCGGGAGATAGGCGGCACGGTCCCCGAGACAGTTTCGGTCGTCGGCTTCGATAATATCGACCTGGCGAAAGAGGTCGTGCCTAACCTGACCACCGTGAATGTGCCAAAAGCCTGGCTGGGAGTTTTAGGGGTGCGGCAGTTGATCGATCGTATCCAACGCCCGGAACAGCCGAGAGTCAATATTGCCGTTTCGACGCAGTTCGTGGTTCGCGAATCCACCCGTTCCCTTGTTTCCGATCCATAACCGTGGAGGTGAAAATAAGCCTATTGCAAACGTTAACTTCGTTTCGCTGTCCGGTTCTACTTTTTTACCAAGTCTATCCTGTTGGAGGAGCAAATGCGTAAGATCGCGATGGTTAATATTTTGGTTCTCTTGAGCCTGCTTCTGGGCGCGTGCGCAACATCGAGCACGCCGGCCACGCCACAGGTTATTCGAGAAACCGTTGTCGTAAAAGAAACGCAAGAAGTCAAAGTCGAAACGACGAAGATCGTCGAGCAAGAAAAGATCGTCACCACCACTCCTTTGCCGCCGGCAAAGTTCAACGAAGCGCCCATGCTGGCCGACAAAGTCAAGGCCGGCGAACTGCCCCCGCTCGAAGAGCGCATGCCTGAGAATCCCAAAGTTATTTCCCCACTGGTCGAACAGGGCGTCTATGGCGGCGAACTGCGCTACGGTTTTGTCTGTGGCGGCTGTCCCGCCTGGGGCGGTATGCTTTACGTCGCAGGATGGGAACATCTGGTCTCCTGGAAGCCTGACTACAGCGGCTTCGAACCTAATGTGGCCGAGAGCTACGAAATCAATGCCGACGCAACGGAATACACCTTCCACCTGCGCAAGGGGATGAAGTGGAGCGACGGGGAGCCTTTCACCGCAGATGACATCATGTTCTATATCGATGACGTCCTGAAGGACCCCGATCTGTTCCCATCCGGCCCGGGCGCCGATTGGCTGCCTGCCGATTACGTCGAGGGCTTCACGGCCAGCAAGGTCGATGACTACACCTTCAAGCTGAGTTTCGATAAACCCTACGGGACATTGCTCTACCAGATGGCCGCATGGGGAGGCCGGCAGTTCGTGATGTATCCCAAACACTACTTGCAGCAGTTCCATCTCAAGTACAACCCCGACGTAGATAAACTCGTCGCCGAAGACGCCACCATCAAAGATTGGATGGGCCTGTTCTTCAAGAAAGCGCCCGCCAACTGGGGTGACCCGGCGCGTTACTTCGACGATCCGGCCATGCCATCCCTGTACTCCTTCATTGTTACCCAACCTCTGGGAACCGGCACGACCCTGATCATGGTCCGCAACCCTTATTACTGGAAGGTAGATGACCAGGGCAACCAGCTGCCTTACATCGACACGATCAACGCAACCAACTACCAGGACGATCAGAGCCGCGTGTTCGCCATGCTGAACGGCGACCTTGATTTCAGCAAGGACCCCGGTGAACCCAGCCGCGAGCTGTTCTACCAGGCCAGGGATGAAGGCAAGCCGATCAATATCATGAAACCGCAGCCTGATCTGGGGAATATGCAGTCCATTCACTTCAACTTCACGGACAAAGACCCCGTCAAGGCCGAGGTGAACGGCAACAAGGATTTCCGTATCGGGATGTCCTACGCAATCAACCGCGAGGAGATCATCGAAGTGGTCTTCAAGGGCCAGGGAAAACCCGCCCAGGTATGCCCTAACGAACAGTCACCGTTATGGAATGAAAAGTGCGCCAACCAGTACATCGAATACGACGTTGCCAAGGCTCAAGAATACCTGGATAAAGCCTTCCCCAACGGCAAAGACAGCGAGGGCTACTACCTGGACAAAAACGGCAAGCGCTTTTCCGAGGTGCTCACCGTCCTCAACGACTCGTCCGAAGGACCGCACTGGGTTCAGGTGGCCGAGATGCTGATCGCCTACTGGAAAGAAGTCGGCGTCGATATCAAGCTGGACGCAGTGACCGACCAGGTATGGACCGAACGCCGCAGTTCGAACGACGTGGATGCATTCCTGTACCACGGCGGCGAAGGTGGCTCGGGCATGTCGGCAATCATCGATCCACGCTGGCACGTTCCGGGCAACTTCTGGGGCATTTACGGCATGGCGTGGTACCTGCAATCGACAGACGAAGCGCACGAATTCGGGCAGGAAATGCCTGCCTACGCGCAAGAAGTTGTCGATCTGTACGAAGAAGCCATCCAGCAATCCTCATACGACGCACAGGTTGAAGCGATGAAGAAGGTTATCGAAGCGTCTACGGAGAATTTCTGGGTCATCGGCATCACCCGCCCCGGCCCCGGCTACCAGCCGATCAGCACCCGCCTCGGGAACATCCCGGAAACCTGGCTGCATGGCTGGGTAGAAGGCTTCACCCGCATCATCCTGCCCGAGCAGTGGTTCATCAAACGCTAGCACGTTCAATGTGCTAGACCTTACCGAGCCTGCATAAAAAGAATACTGGTGATCGGAAGCCTGAAAGCCGGCTGCCGGTCATCAGTTTCTCTGGAGGTGTACACGAATTATGTGGAAGTATATCCTGCGCCGCTTTCTGTATGCAGTTTTTACCATATGGGTGATCTCCATGGTGTCTTTTGCGGTCATTCAGTTGCCCCCGGGGGATTACGTCACCGACCTGGTCAACCGCATTCGCTCTCAATCGGGCGGCACGATCAACCCACAGTTCGAAGACCGGATGCGTGAGATTTACGGCTTCGACGATCCGATTTACGTCCAGTACTTCAAGTGGATACGTAATATCGTCGTGCACAGGCAGTTCGGTTATTCGTTTTACTATCTGCGGGATGCCGGCGAGATGATCTGGGAACGCTTGCCCATGTCGGCAACCATGGCCATAGCTTCCTTCTTGTTGGTGTGGGCGATTGCCCTTCCCCTGGGCGTTTACTCTGCCGTGCACAAGTATTCGATTTTCGACTACGGCGCCTCCTTCATTAGCTTTATCGGGCTGGCCATTCCGAATTTCATCCTGGCGTTATTGGCGCTTTACGCCAGTTACAAATTGTTCGACCGGGCGGCCATCGGGCTGTTTTCGAACGAATTTGTCGATGCGCCCTGGACGTTTGCCAAATTCGTCGATTTGCTCAGGCACTTATGGATACCCGCCATCGTGGTCGGCCTGAGCGGAATCGCCGGCCTGGTGCAAACCATGCGCGCCAACCTGCTGGACGAACTGAACAAACCGTACGTTGCCACGGCGCGCTCGAAAGGTTTGGCCGAGAACAAACTGCTGTGGAAGTATCCGGTGCGAGTGGCCATGAATCCTTTCATCAGCACCATTGGCTGGATGCTGCCGGCGCTGGTTTCGGGCGAAGCGATTGTTTCGATCGTGTTGAATTTGCCTACCGCCGGGCCGGTGCTGTACCAGTCGCTCATGCAGCAGGATCAATACGTGGCAGCCGGTTTCATCTTGCTGCTCAGCACCTTGACCGTTATCGGTACCTTCATCTCCGACCTGTTGCTGGCGTTGGCAGACCCACGCATCCGCCTGCAGTAACGTTTGAAAGGTTCTTTTCATGAAGCTTGACTCACGCAAACGTAAGTTCACGAAGACAGGCACCGCCCCGCAAGAGATAGAAGATGGACAGATCGAGGCGGCCGGCCAGTGGCTTCTGATGTGGTGGAAATTTCGCAAGAGCACCCTGGCGGTTATCGGCGGGATCGTCGTCATCATCACCTATTTCATCGCCATCAATTGCGAGTTTTTCGCACCCACCACAGACGTCTGGTTCAACCAAGACTATGTCTTTGCACCGCCGCAACCGATCGTTCTGTTTCTGGACGGAAAGCTGGCGCCTTTTGTCTACGGGTATAAGTTCGAGCGCGATCCGGAGTCCTTGCGGAAGATTTTCAGCATCGATTACGAGACACGCATCCCCATCGGCTTGTTCGTTAAAGGAAGGCCCTACAAGTGGCTGGGGGTCATCCCGGCGAGCGTCCATCTGATCGGCCCGAAAAATTCCGGCGATCCCTTCTATCTTTTAGGCGCCGACAAAAGCGGCCGGGACGTCCTGAGCCGCATCCTCTACAGCGCGCGTATCTCGCTCACGGTAGGCCTGGTGGGCGTGTTCCTAAGCCTCGTGATCGGCGTGATCCTGGGGGGCATTTCAGGCCTGGCAGGCGGCATTATCGACAATGTCGTACAGCGCACGATCGAGATTCTGATGTCGGTACCGCAAGTGCCGATCTTGCTCGCCATCGCTGCCGCCGTCCCGCCCGGCTGGGGCCCCTTGCAGGTTTACTTTATGATTTCGGTGATTCTTTCTCTCGTGGGGTGGACGGGCATGGCGCGCGTGGTGCGTGGGCGCTTCCTGGCGCTGCGTACCGAAGACTTTATTCTTGCGGCCCGCCTGGACGGCGCCCGGCAGCTACGCCTGATCACCAAGCACATGCTGCCCTCATTTTTTAGCCATATCATGGCCTCCATTACCCTTTCCATTCCTTATATGATTTTGAGCGAAACCTTTTTCAGCTTTTTAGGGGTTGGGCTACGCCCACCGGTGGTAAGCTGGGGCATCATGCTCCAAGACGCCCGCCAGATCGTCACGGTGGCCAATTATCCGTGGTTGCTTTTCCCGGCCGGCGCAGTCGTGATTGTCGTCCTGTCGATGAATTTCTTGGGAAACGGCCTGCGGGACGCAGCCGACCCCTACGCAAACTGATATGTTACAAGAACCAGAAACCAAATCTGAAACACTGCTGGAGTTCAAAGACTTCCGTGTCCACTTCTTTACCGACGAGGGTATCGTGAAGGCAGTGGACGGCGTCGATCTCATCGCCCGCCGCGGCAAGACACTGTGTATCGTCGGCGAAAGCGGCTGCGGCAAAAGCGTCATGTCGCTGGCCACGCTGCGCATCATCCAGAAACCGGGACGCATCGTCAGCGGCCAGATTCTCTGGGAAACAAAAGCGGGTGAACTGGTCGACCTGGCTTCGTTGAACCCCCAGGGAAAGCGCATCCGTGCCATCCGTGGCGCAGAAATCTCCATGATCTTTCAGGAGCCGATGACCAGCCTCAGCCCACTGCACACCATCGGCGATCAAATTATGGAAGCCATTCGCCTGCACCAGGGGTTGACGAAAAAAGATGCGCGCCAGCGTACCATCGAGACGCTGCAAAAGGTGCGCATCCCGCGGCCTGAACGCCTGGTCGATGAATATCCCTTCCGATTGAGCGGCGGCATGCGCCAGCGCGCCATGATTGCCATGGCACTCTCGTGCAACCCGAGCCTGCTGATTGCCGACGAACCCAGTACCGCCCTGGACGTCACCACGCAGGCGCAGATCCTCGATCTGATGCTCGAACTCCAGGAAGAATACGGTATGGCAATCATGTTCATCACGCACGATCTGGGGGTTGTCGCCGAGATCGCCGATGATGTCGCCGTGATGTACCTGGGACGCGTCGTCGAAAGGGCAGACGCCGACACGCTGTTCAATGCGCCCAAGCATCCCTATACCCAGGCACTGCTAGGCTCCATCCCCAAAGTGACCGTGCACCGCCAGCCGCTCGAACCAATTAAAGGGATGGTCCCCAACCCATTCCGCCGGCCCAAGGGCTGTACGTTCCACCCACGCTGTGCCCAGGCCATGCAGGCCTGCGAGACCCATGAACCTTCTTTGTCACAACTGACGCCCGCACACCAGGTACGCTGCCTGCTGCACCAAGGCTCTTTCGCATCGAACGGCGAAACGCTTCTCGAGACAGAACGTATGAACCCTTCACCGGAGAAACCCGCATGATGAATACCGGCACAGGACCCTCTTCAGCGAAGCCCCAGGCTGATTTATTGCTTCAGGTAAACGATTTAAAAATGCATTTCCCCATCGTGAAGGGTGTCTTTGGGGGCACCAAGGGCTACGTAAAAGCCGTCGACGAGGTCAGCTTCGAGATCGCACACGGCGAGACCCTCGGCCTTGTCGGGGAGAGTGGGTGCGGGAAAACGACGGTTGGCCGCATGATCGTGCGTGCATACAAGCCCACAGCCGGTTCCATTTTGTATTCGGGAACGCACGGCACCATCGACCTGGCCAGCATCGACGAGAACACCCTCGCCCGCTACTTGTGCGACATTCGCATGATTTTCCAGGACCCTTACTCTTCGCTCAATCCACGCATCCCGGTTTTCGAAATCGTCGGTGAAGTTTTACACAATATTTCCCGCATGGACAAGGCCGCCATAGAAGCGCGCGTCAAAGACGCCCTGGTGCACGTCGGCCTGCGCCCCGAATACATCCGGCGCTATCCACACGCCTTCAGCGGTGGAGAAAGACAGCGCATCGGCATCGCCCGGGCGCTGGTAACCAACCCCAAACTGGTCATCTGCGACGAAGCCGTTTCGGCCCTGGATGTTTCGGTGCGCGCCCAGGTGCTCAATCTTTTGGAAAACCTGCGCAGAGACCTCAACCTGACGTATCTTTTCATCTCACACGACCTGAGCGTCATTCGTTATATCTGCGATCGCGTGGTCGTGATGTACGTCGGCAAAGTGGTCGAATCGGCGCCGGTGGTCGAGCTTTACCGGACGCCTCGCCATCCTTACACCGAAGCACTCATGTCGGCCGTGCCGATCCAGAATCCACGCTTGCGCAGCAAAGAGAATCGCATCCGGCTGTCAGGCGAAATAGCAGACCCGTCGAATCCACCCAGCGGCTGCTATTTTCATCCGCGTTGCGCCTATGCCCAGGAACGCTGCAAAGTCGAAGCCCCTGCGCTGCGCGCCCTCGGCGGGAACGGGCATTCGGTTGCCTGCCACTTCGCAGAAACGCTCCAACTCAAAGGCGCGTTCATGGGTTAGTATGACAAAAAAGCATTTTCTCACCGCATCGCTTCTCATCATCATGGCCGGCACACTAACTGCCTGCCATACGGCAACGGCGTCACCGGCCGCAACCCTACCGGACTCTTCGCCCACGCCCAGCAAGACGCCCGAACGGACTCCGGCGCCAACAGCCACGCCTGTCCCGCCCACAGTTTCGCCCACAGCGCTTGGCGTGGTCCACTTTACGGTAGATACCGGCCAGGAACGCGCCCCGATCAGCCCATACATTTACGGCACCAACCAGGATATGGCCGGCGATGAAGCTTGGACGGCCCGGCGCTTTGGCGGCAACCGCACCACGGGATACAACTGGGAGAACAACGCATCCAACGCCGGCAGCGACTGGAAACACGTCAACGACGACTGGCTCTGCCAGGCCACGGGCACATCTGCCGCAGACTGCAACCTGCCGGGAGGGATTGTACGCCACTTTCACGAGCAAACCCTGGCGATGGGCGCCGACTATTCCCTGATCACACTACAGCTTGCCGGGTACGTTTCGCGCGATACGGACGGCGAAGTCCTTTTCAAGGAAACCGCCCCATCGGTCCGCTGGGTACCGGTGGTCTACGCCAAGGATACGCCGTTTGCATTCCCACCCGATCAGAACGACGATGCCGTTTACATGGATGAGGAAGTGGCTTACCTCGTCAGCCAGTTTGGCGCCGCCGATACGCCCACAGGCGTGCGCGGCTACTCCCTCGACAACGAACCCGGCCTGTGGTCTTCGACACACCTCTACCTGCACCCAAAACCGGCGACTTGCGCCGAGTTGGTCGAGCGCTCGGCGTCGCTGTCGCAAGCGGTGAAAAACGTGGACCCAGCGGCGGAAATTTTCGGGCCGGCGCTCTACGGTGCCTGGGCCTATATCACGCTGCAAGACGCCCCCGATTGGGGCACAATCCGGCATGAGCAAGGCTACGCCTGGTTCCTGGATTATTACCTCGATCGAATGCACCAGGCTTCAGACGTTGCCGGCGTACGCCTGCTGGATGTGCTGGATGTGCACTGGTATCCCGAAGCGCGTGGGGACGGAAAGCGCATCGTCTTCGGCGAGGCCGGCGGGCCGGCCGTGCAAGCGGCCCGCATGCAGGCGCCGCGTACCCTGTGGGACCCGACGTACGAAGAAGACAGCTGGTTGGCAACCTGGAACGGTACCTTCTTCCCGCTCTTGCCGCGCTTGCAGCAGGCGGTGGACGAATACTATCCTGGCACCAGGCTGGCAATCACCGAATGGTCTTACGGCGGGGGTGACCACGTCTCCGGGGGCATCGCAACCGCCGACGCGCTGGGCATCTTCGGCAAATACGGCGTTTATTTCGCCTCGCAGTGGCAGGTGGGCGAGGTAACCGATTACTACAGTGCGGCTTATCGCCTGTACCGTAACTACGATGGGCAAAAAAGCGCCTTTGGCAGCATTCACACGTTCGCCGGCACCGATGACATCGTCAACAGTTCGATTTACGCCTCGCTGGCCGATGAAAATGAAGCCCAGGGATCGCTGCATCTGATCGTGCTCAACAAAAACCTCGACCAACCGATGCAAAGCGAGTTTGTGATCAACAGCACGATGGCGTATACCCACGGAGAAGCGTGGAGCTTTGGTCCAACGACAGCAAAAATCACACCCATGCCTTTCCCCGGCGGCACCATCCAGGCGAATCGTTTTTCTTACACCATCCCAGCCTCGACGGCCGTTCACATCATCTTGCGCCCGGCGCCCTGAGTACAACCAATGATCGTCGCTCACCTTCTCGATGCGCCGGCTTCGCTCTGGATCGAAAGCGACAGCGGGATATCTTCCCTTTTGCCGTCGCAACCTCAGGGCTGGCGGGCGCAAGATGTCTTGCTGGAATTGGAAGTCGCAGATTCAGGGGTGCACATTTTCCCGCAAGCGTCTCGCACACCCATCCGCTGGGGATTTGAAATGGGCAGCGAGATCACGCCGGACAACTGGGCGTTTACGGGGAAAGCGATCGCATACGATTGGCATACGCCGTAGCGCTCCAAAACAGCATTTTTCAGGGATATACAAACATGCTTCCAAAACCTTTCGCCAGTTTCAACTACACGCCGCACTATCCCCACCCTCACCAGCCGGTCACGCTCGACGCCGCCTGGACGCGCCCGGCACACGATGCCAGTCTCCCCATTGTCGAGTACCAATGGACGCTCGGCGATGGCACGCAAGCCTGCGGGCAAATCGTCGAACATGCCTATCCCCGGCAAGGAGACTACATCGTCACGCTGACGGTCAAGGACCAGGCCGGCAATCAGGACAGCCAGACGCAGGTGATCAGCGTCTCGCTGCGCAACCCCGACGAGTTTGGCCTGCCCGTGATGGGTTGGAATTCGTACAACTTTTTCGGCAACTACATCGAAAAGCCATCCGAAGGCAAATCCGCCGAGGAAATGATTCGCGAAACCGTCGATATCCTGGCCGCCTACGACATGCGTGAATACGGTTATCGTTATGTCAACCTGGACTACGCCTGGGCCGCCGACCGGCGCGACCAAGACGGTTGCCTCGTGCCTAACCCCGAGAAGTTCCCCAGCGGCATGTCGGCGCTGGCGAGTTACATTCACTCGAAAGGTTTTAAGGCCGGCATCTACCTCACCTGTGGGCTGGATCACTACACGTGGGATCACAAGCAGGGCAGCCTGGGCTACGAGGGCATCGACGCCCTGACGATTGCCCGCTGGGGCTTCGATTTCTTGAAATACGATTACTGCACCTATCCGCAATGGGATACTCTGAACTATCGCACCCAGAAACAGCGCGACGTTCCTGCAGAGATCGTTACCATGGGCGAGGCGTTAAAGGCCACCGGGCGCAATATCTACTACAGCCTGTGCGAGCACGGCCGTTCGCACCCCTGGACGTACGCAGCCCCTTACGCCAAGATGTGGCGCATCGCCGCCGACATCCGGGATGGCATGATCACCGACGCCGAAGGAATGCAGTTCACTTTCCAGGCGGCCATCGACTCGGAGCGTTACCGCATCTCGGCGCCTTACCAGCGCCCCGGGGCCGTCAACGACCCCGATTTCCTCGTTGTCGGTCTGCACGGGCGTGGCTCCGGCGGGTTGACGAAAAACAGCTGCACCTGTGTACAGTACCGCGCCAACTTCTCCCTGTGGTGCCTGGCGAGCGCCCCGCTGCTGATGGGCAACGATTTCCGCTGCATGGACGATTTCTGCCTGGAGACGCTCAGGAATCGCGAGATGATCGCCATCAACCAGGATGCGCTCGTCAAAGCCGCCCTGCGCATCCACGACGACGGCGATACGAATGTGTTCGTCAAGCCGCTGATCGACGGCTACGCGGTGGGGTTATATAATCGCAGCAGCGAAACCCGCCAGATCGGCTTCAAATGGCGCGACTTGGGCCTTGCCGATGAAACCGAGCTGTACCTGCGCGACCTGTGGAAGCACCAGAACCTGGGCATACACCGGGATTCCTACAGCCAGCAAGTAGCCCCCAACGATTGCGTCGTCATTCGCTTAAAGGAGATTGTATTCGCATGAACCCGCTCATTCCTACCGTTCACGCTGCCGATCCATCGGCGCACGTCTGGCCGGGCGACGAACGCCTGTGGATTTACGCATCTCACGATCAACCCGGCACTAACACACACGATACGATGATCAGCTACCACGTTTTCTCGTCCAGCGATCTGGTCAACTGGATCGACTACGGCGTGGTGCTGCATCTCAAAGACGTTCCCTGGGCAGTCAGCCACATGTGGGCGATCGATGCCGTGCTGTGGAAAGGCACCTATTATCTCGTCTACTGCGCCATCGAACGCGCCACCGGCATGTTCCGCACCGGCCTGGCTACCAGCGCGTTGCCGCAGGGTCCTTTCAAAGACATTGGCTTTATCCAGGGTGTGGAGTGGGGCCAGGACCCGGCTTTATTCGTGGACGACGACGGCGCACCGTATCTCTTTTGGGGTGCGGGCGGCCACTGTTATGGCTGCCGCCTGGCCGACGACTTGCTTTCCGCCGTGCCCGGCACGAGCGTGGACCTTACCGGCCAGCTTACCTGGGTCTTCGAAGGCCCGTGGGTCCACAAGTACGGCGGCAAATACTACCTTTCGTACCCCGGCCTCTACGAAAACCGCTGGCCCGAGCACATGTATTACGCCATGGCCGATCATCCCTTAGGCCCCTATACGTTTACGGGAGAATACATCCCGGTTTTTCCCGGTCAGGCCGGCACCAATCACGGCTCGATCGTCGAGTACAAAGGCCGGTGGTATGCCTTCCACCACAGCATGTGGATCTCCGGCATCAGCGAGTGCCGCAGCATCATGTGCGATGCGTTGCACTACAACCCCGATGGCACCATCCGCCCCATCACACCCGCCAAAGAAGGTGTGGCTGCGGCCGGCGCCGTCCCTGGCCCATCCAAAGTGACCCTGCTGCTTGGCGCAGAAAACGGCGAGGCCGCCTGCGGAAAGCTACACGGCACACACGTTGCTACCGAGCGACCCGGTTACACCGGCCGGGGTTACGTGACCGGCTTCGACAAATCCAACTATGGGGTCAGCGTCGTGGCGCAGTGCGGACAGGACCAGCTTTACCGCTTGTTCGTGCGCTACGCTGCGCCCGGCGGCGAGCAGCGCAACAAAGTCCTCGTCAACCACACCCTGATCGACCAGCCCGGCGTTACCGAAGTCCGTTACGACAAAAGCATCATCTTCCCGCAGTGCAGCGAGTGGCAAGAAGTAGACTGCGGCATCGTGCAACTGGTGCGCGGCGACAACACGATTCGCCTGTACAATGGCACGGGCGGCATCGACGTCGACTGCTTCCGCCTGGAACCTGTCGCGTGAGAAAAAAGGGGCTTCCGGGTCGAGCGTGAGGAATCCCTTTCACGGCGAAGCCGGGGGAGCCGAAAAAAGCGTAAAGAACGTTGTCACTTTTGTTAGCCCTGAAGACTTTCGCACAAGGTTGCTATAGAATATAAAGAAGGCGATGTACCCGTCACGGTGCTTTCTCTCGCTTTTTGCCTTCTTTGCTGCGGTTTGCTTCTCTGCCTGTACAAAGCCCACTTTCCGGTCGAAAGAATCCCCCATGCCACCCATCACCATCCCAACCGGCGCCCCAAAAACCGAGCGGCTGTCCGTTTCCGTAGACTATACTCTTGAAAGCGGTCCTTTCGACAAAGGCCGCTGGCTGAACGGCTCCGTGGGCGGCTATGGGCCGATGGAGAACCTCAACTGGTTCCCGGGCGCGTACGAGCGGCTGGCCGCGCTCGGCTTCCGCATGATCCGCATCGACCACCTGACCGACGATACCTTCTACCGGGTCGTTTCGCGCCAGGCTTCTGGCCGGCTTCAGTTTGACTTCACGCGCATCGACCGCATCATCTTACCCATGCTCGAAAAGGGCATCATGCCTTTTATGTGCCTCTCCTACACCCCTGAGGCGCTGGCCCCGCAAGACCCCAAGGAGGTCGTCGCAGACCTGGGCGAATGGCAGCAGGTGGTCAGGGCGTACGTACAACACTACACAGACCTCGGATATACAGGCTGGTATTGGGAAATATGGAACGAACCGGACCTGGCGATGTTCTTCAAGGGCAGCCCTCAACGCTACCTGGAAATTTACGACAAATCCGTTCAAGCGGTCAAGGAAGTGGATCCCACGGCGCGCGTGGGCGGGCCGGCGGATGCCGACCCGGTGTCATCCAATGCTCGCCTGGCACCCTTGCTCGAGCACGTACGGGCGCATCCTGAAATCCCCCTGGATTTCATCTCGTATCACAAGTACAGCGATCCAGATTACGACGGAAAACCGCCCTACGAACTGGATTGGAATTACAAAAACGTTTCCCTGATGCTGGAATTCAACAAGTTCAGCGATGTCGAGATTTTTATTACCGAGTGGAATCTTTCCGGCGTGATGGACGCAGCGCCCGGCGCCGACCCAGATACACACGTGGGTGCGGCCGCCGATGCAGTGAGAATGTTCAAGCTGATCCAATACCCAAAAATCACGGCCATCTTTTTCTTCTCGCCGCTCGAGGGGTTTTCCCCGCAGAAAGTATTCAACGGCGATCTCGGCTTGCTGACGGTCAACTACCACAAAAAGGCGGCCTACAACCTGTTTCAAATGTATACCTGCCTGGGTGAGAACTTGCTGTCGGCCCAAATCGAGGGGCCAAACACGGCCGATCATGCCAGTTACGCCCTGGCCACGCGCGACACGGCCGCTCAAAAGGCGGCCGTCCTGGTATGGAATTACCGGCAGGAAACCACCCCCCTGCACCTCAGGCTATCCAACCTGCCCTACGCGGCCGCCGGAAAGAACTTCAAACTCAACCGTTACCTGATCGACGCCGACCATGCCAACTATTACAAAGATTACGCCGCCGGCCTGCGCGGCTATCCGGTCGGGCCAACCGAGGAGCTTCAACCTGTGGAAAGCCGTATTTTGCATGGCACGGACGCATTCCAACGCCAGGAAACGCTCAGCCCGAACAGCATCTCGCTGTACCTGTTCGAACCGAACGATTCGCCGCCTACCGGCGGCGCGGTGGAGGCCGCCTCTGCTCTGCCGAATCGTAACCTGGCCGCCTTCAAACCCGTTACGGCCAGCAATTCAGACCCAGGGGCAGGCTGGGGGCCTGACTGGCTGGTAGACGAGATTACCCACAGCCTGCCGGGAATGCTGGGGTGGAGCAGCACGGCCGCCACGAGCGACGACCGGCGCGAGTGGGTGATGGTCGATTTCGGCGCAGCGGTGAGGGTGGATGCCGTCAAGCTCTATCCATGCGACTCGCAGGACTGCGAGGGGGGCGGTTTCCCGTTGGATTTCACAATCCAGGCTGCGCTTGAACCCGATCGGTGGGCAGACCTGGTAACGCAGGAGAATTACGGCGCCGGGCAGCCGGTATACGGCGTACAGGCATTCACCTTCCCCGCGGTGGAATGCCGCTATTTACGCGTGCTCGCGACTCGCCTGGGTGCAGCAGCCGGCGAGGCGGGCGTATTTCGTTTCCAACTGGCCGAACTGGAAGCCTACGGGCCGGCAGATGCAGAAGGAAACTGAGCGAAGGTTGTACAGCCGATTTTATTCGTTTCGTTTCGCCAAGGATGTGCTGTATGGCAAAAGCAACTTCCCAAAGCCCTTCATTAAATAACAACAGCGAGGACAATCTCAAAACGGCGTGCAGAAAGTCCGAGCGCACCACGTTGGGCTTGATGATCCCCGTCCAGCACCAAACCTGGGCTTTCCGTATCTGGCAGGGGGCAATCCACGCCGCCAGAGAACACGGCGTCAATCTGATCACCTATGTAGGCGGCTACCTCAATCCGTCTGGGCAGGGGGTTCCTTTGTACAGCCGTATCGATCGAGAGATTTTCGACGGCCTGCTGATTTCCGGCGTGATGTTGTCCCTTCCTGAAACAACCTGGGCCGAGCAGTTTCAGCGATATGCTCCGCTGCCGATGGTCAACCTGCAATGGCCTATCCCGGGCATCCCCACCATTCACAACGATGTCTATGATGCGATGTACGACACGATGAAACACCTGGTGGATGTACACGGCTTTTGCCGCATTGCCTGGATCTCTCGTGCAGAGAACGATCCCAATGAACAGGAAATGTTTCGGGCATACCAACACGTGCTGGCCGAACGCAAAATTCCGTTCGATCCCCAATTGATAGCCAGTTCGGAGGAGGGGGTGGTGGGCTTGCTGCAACGGCAAGTCGCCTTCGAGGCAGTGGTCACTTCCACGGACGCCACGGCGTTCAATATCGTACAGGCTCTGGAGCAGCACGGTTTACGCGTGCCCGATGACGTGGCCGTCGTCGGGCAAGGCGACGAGGAGCGCGGCCACACCTGGCCGGTGACACTGACCACGACGCGTTCGCCGCACCATGAAATGGGCGCGCAGATGGTGGAAGCGGCTCTGTCGCAGATTGCCGGAGAAAATCTGCCGGCCATTACCAGTTTGCCGAATCCGCTAAAAGTGCGCTATTCCTGCGGTTGCATTGCACCCGAAATACGCCAGTCGGCCATCCCAGAAGAAGAAACCTACGGGGAAAAGCCAGCGGACATCGTTGCCGAAGCGATCGCCGGCTGCAAGCCGGTTATCGTAGACGTGATGCGCCGCTCGCTGACGACGCGTGCACCGGCGCAAATCGATGACTGGACGAACCGGCTGCTCGACAGCTTTATTAGCGATCTACAAAGTGGTGAAGGCAAGCTGTTTTTGCCTGCGCTCAACAATATGGCACGCGCACTCGTGGAAGAAGATGCAGATATCACCAGCCTGCAAATGGTCCTGTCGAGTATGCGCGATCAGGTGCGCCCGCTCCTGCCCGAAAAAAACGCCCTCATCACCAGGGCCGAGAACCTCTTCCACCAGGCGCGCGTCTTTATCGGCCAGATCATGCTGCAAAGACAGGCCTGGCTCGGATTGATGAAGGAAAACCAGGACATCGCCATCCAGGAACTTTACCAGGCGCTGGGCACGACCTTCGATATGGCCGGGATTCTGGATATTCTCACCGGACATTTGCCCGCTCTGGGGGTTTCCTGCTTTTATCTATCGCTCTACGAAAACCCGCAAGACGCATTTGGACCTGCCCGGTTGGTATTGGCCTTCGACGAGCATGGCCGCATTGACCTTCCAGCGGGTGGGATGCTCACGGAAGCGGGACGCCTGATCCCTTCCACAGTGCTGCCGCTGGAACGGGAAGAAGCCGCTTGCCTGGTAGCCAAACCGCTTGCATTTGGCCGCGAAGAGATCGGGTTTGTTGTCCTTGAAGTGGGCGAGCACAACGGCATGTTCTACGACACGCTCAGCCGCCAGATCAGCACAGCTATCAAAGGCGCCCTGCTTGTCCAGCAGGTTGCGTCGCGTGCCGTTCAGTTACAGACGGCCGCAGAAGTCTCACGCGCCACCAGCAGCATGCTCGAATCGGATGAGTTGATCGCACAAGCCGTTGAACTGGTCCGCGAACGCTTCGGTTTGTACTATGTGGGCCTGTTTCTATTGGATGAAGAACGCCGCTATGCCACGCTCGCGGCCGGAACCGGCGAGGCCGGCCGTACGATGGTCGAGAACCGGCACTGCCTGGAAGTCAACGGCCATTCGCTAATCGGCCGTTGCATCACCAATCAGCAGGCCATAATCGCCCAGGATGCCGAAAGAGAAGAAAAGCACTTCAAAAACCCACTCCTTCCGGCCACGCGCTCCGAACTGGCCCTACCCCTGGTTTCGAGAAGCCAGGTGATCGGCGCCATGACGGTACAGAGCGCCCAAAGGGCCGCCTTTGGCACAGACGATATTACCGTTTTGCAAACCCTGGCCGATCAATTGGCCAACGCGATCGAAAAAGCCCGCCTGTACGATCAGGCCCAGCAGCGCGCTACCGAGCTAGGGGAGGCCATCGAATTGGTTGACGCAGCCCGGCAGGCAGCCGAAGCGGCGCATGAAGAATCGGAAAAGGCACGCCACAAAGCCGAACAGGAACAGCAGCGCGCCGAAATCGCTAAGGCAGAAGCGGAAAAGGCCCGCCACGATGCCGAAGCAGAGAAAGAAAAAGCCGAAGCAGCCAACCGCTCCCTGGCCGAGCAAATGTGGCAAACCGCCGGCCAGGCGTTGTTGAACGAACGAATGCGCGGCGAACAGGACGCGCATACCCTGGCAAGCAACGTCATCCAGCAGCTATGCCAGTACCTGGAAGCCCGCATGGGCGTCATCTATGTGGTGGAAGACAATGCGCTCAAGCTCGCAGACTCCTACGCCTACCGACGTGAAAGCTTTCCGCAGCAGTTCCAGATCGGGGAAGACCTGATCGGCCAGGCAGCACGCGAGCAACGCACGATCAAGGTGAACATTCCAGACGGCTACCTCCCCGCTGCTCCAACCAGCAGCACGCAGGTCCCACCCAAACGCTTCCTGATAGCCCCTATGGTATACGATGGCAGCGTCACCGGCGTGATCGAAATCGGCCAACTGGTCGATTTTACGCCGGTACAGGAAGCATTTTTGGCGAAGGCACTGGAAAGCGTGGCCATCGCTTTCACCACTGCCCAAGCGCGTGCCCGTGTTGATGAGTTATTGACCCGCACGCAACAGCAAGCATCCGAACTACAGGCTCAAGAGGAAGAGCTGCGGGCAACCAACGAGGAGCTGGAGGCGCAGACCGAGAGCCTGCGGGCGTCTGAGGTCAAATTGAAGGCCAACCAGGCCGCCCTCGAAGCGGCCAATGTCGAACTGGAAGAAAAAGCGCAAGCCCTGCTGCAACAACAGGAAAAGGTCGACCAGCAAAACCGCGAGTTAGAGCGTAAGGCCGAAGAGCTGGCGCTTGCCTCCAAGTACAAGTCCGAATTCCTGGCCAATATGAGCCACGAGCTGCGCACCCCGCTCAACTCGATGCTGATCCTGGCCGGCATGCTCGCCAAGAACGAAGATGGCAACCTGTCCGGCGATCAGGTGCAGTCAGCCCAGGTGATCCACTCCGGCGGCACCGATCTGTTAAACTTGATTAACGAAATCCTCGACCTGGCCAAGGTCGAAGCCGGAAAGATGGAGTTTCACTTTGCCCCGATGGAATGGGACGTGCTCCTGGGGCGCATGCACGCCCAGTTCGACCCCCTTGCGCAGCGCAAGGGACTGCAATTCATCACCACCGTCGCAAACAACGCCCCCCCCGGCATCGTCACCGACAGCCAGCGCCTGGCGCAGATCGTCAAAAATCTGCTCTCCAATGCCTTCAAGTTCACCGAGCAGGGCAACGTGACCCTGACCGTCACTCGCCCACCGGCCGGCGCAAACCTGTCGGCCAGCGGACTGACGCCCGACACGGCCATCGCCATCTCGGTCAGCGACACCGGCATCGGCATGACCCCCGAGCAGCAGAAGGTGGTCTTCGAGGCCTTCCAGCAGGCCGATGGTTCCACATCCCGCCAGTACGGCGGCACCGGCCTCGGCCTGGCAATCACACGTGAGATGACCCAGCACCTGGGCGGGCAGGTTGCGCTCGAGAGCGAACCCGGCAAGGGCAGCACCTTCACTATCTACCTGCCCATCGAACACGCAGCCAGCCAGCCAGACGCCGCCACAGAGCAACAGACAGAACGCAAAGGACAGGCGCCTTCAACCCGCGTGGCAACAACCACCCGCAGCCAGACGCCCGCCCCCGCCGAGCAGCCACCCCCTATCCCCGACGATCGCAACGACCTCCAACCGGGCGATAAAACGCTGCTGATCGTCGAAGATGACCCCAAGTTCGCCAAAATCGTCCTCGACTACGCGCACAAGAAGGGCTTCAAGGGCATCATCAGCGCCAACGGCGAAAACGCCTTGAAACTCAGCAAAACCTGTTGCCCCGCCGCCATCATCCTCGACCTCAAGCTGCCTGGCATCTCCGGCTGGGACGTGCTCGATGTGCTCAAGGACGACCCCGACCTGCGCCACATCCCCGTCCACATCATGTCGGCTGACAGCGAAGACCTCTCCGCTTACCAGCGCGGCGCCATGGGCTTCCTTACCAAGCCCATCGATCCGCAAAGCCTGGAGAGCGCCTTCACGAAGATCGAGGGCTTCATCGCCGGCAAGATCAAATCCCTCCTGCTTGTCGAAGACGACCAGGCCCTGCGCCTCTCCGTCAAGAAGCTGCTCGAAGGGTCCGACGTTGCCATCCGCGAAGCCGCCACCGGCCAGGCCGCCCTCGAGCAACTGGCCAGCCAGCACTTCGACTGCATGATCGTCGACCTCTCGCTGCCCGATATCTCCGGCTTCGAGCTGCTCAGCCGCATGGACAAGGATGAAACCGTTCCCAAATGCCCGGTGATCGTCTACACCGGCCGGGAACTCACCAAGGAAGAGAGCCAGGAACTGCTCAAGTACACCGACAGCGTGATCGTCAAGGGCGTCAAATCGCCCGAGCGCCTGCTCGACGAAACCGCTCTCTTCTTGCATCGCGTTGTGGCCGACATGCCCGACGAGATGCAGCTGGCGATCCGCAGGCTGCACGATCCCGAGGCGGCGTTGAAAGGAAAGCAGATTTTGATAGTGGATGACGACGCGCGCAACGCATTTGCCCTTTCCAAGCTCCTGAGCGAAAAGGGGGTCAAAATGCACATCGCTGCCAGTGCGCAAAAGGCCTTTGAAATCCTTGCGCACAGCCCCAACATTTCTTTGATTCTGACCGACATCATGATGCCTGTCATGGATGGATATGAGTTCATCCGTACCCTACGGGGGCAGTCGAGCTACCAGAGTCTGCCGATTATTGCCCTGACGGCCAAGGCCATGAAAGGCGATCGCGAAAAATGCCTGGAAGCCGGGGCAAACGATTACCTCTCCAAGCCCGTCGATCCCGAGCGCTTGTTCTCCTTGCTGAGGGTTTGGATCAACCGGAGCTGAGATAGTTTTTTTGGTCTTCCGGGTTGAGCGTGAAGAATTCCCGAGGCCGCATCCGCAGCCGGCGTCAGCCGCAATCTTGCCGAGATTCCCCTGGATACGCTGAAGATCCATCTTTTCCTTCCTCACACACGCAAAACATTACGGGTAACCGTGCCACCATCTACCAGCCATAGCGTATCGGCAAAGCGCTCGATGAAATAGCGGTCGTGAACTACGGCGATCACCGTCCCGTCGAAGTGATCGAGGGATTGTTCGAAACGCGTGCGCGAGGGAATATCGAGGTGGTTGATGGGTTCATCGAGCAGCAGAAAATTGCAGCCCTGAGCCACCAACACGGCCAGGTTTAAGCGTGCCCGTTCACCAAAGCTCAACGCTCGGCACGGGCGCAGTGGGTCGTCGCCACCAAACAAGAAGTAATGCAGGAAAGATCGCGCTTCGGTATCGCTGAACGGGGCAGCCTGCTGGACGAGCGCCAACGCCGTCAGGCTGGGGTCGATGAACTCTTGTTCCTGCGCCATGTAGCCCAGGCGGGTATTGGCACCAAGCCGCAGCGTCCCAGCTATGGGAGAAAGAATGCCGGCAAGCGTGCGCAGCAGGGACGTCTTGCCGGCGCCGTTGCGCCCGGTCACGGCGATCCGTTGCCCGGCGCGCACATACAGATCAATTCCCGCCAGCAAGGGCTGGCCTCCGGGATAGCCAACCGACAAATCTTCCAGCACCAGGACGTCCTGCCCCGAACGGGGCGGTGCGCCAAACTCCGCCGAGAAGACATCCGCCTTCATTTGCCAGCCGGCGCGCACTTTTTCCACCCGCTCGTCCGATTCCAGGTAACGCGCCAGTTTTTTCTCGCGCGCGAGGGCCTTTTTTGCCACCTTCTTGGCGATGCGGCGCACACCGGGCTGGCGCGGCGTGGTGGACCGCTCCACCTTGAGAGATTGCTGCTTGGTACGGGCAATGTCTTGTTTCATGCGGCGGATTTCGTCTTCTTGATCGCGGTAAACCGCCGCTTGCTTTTCACGCACGGCAAGGTACTGTTCGAGGTAGGCGGTGTAATTGCCTGCATACTCATGCAGGGTATGCATCTCCGGATCGAGATCGAGGATGCGGTTGACGCTGCGATCTAAAAATGTGCGATCGTGAGAGACGATCAGCGCGGCGCCGTTGTAAGCCCGCAGCCACGTTTCGAGCCATTCGAGCATCTCGATATCGAGGTGATTGGTTGGTTCGTCCAGCAGCAGCAGTTGCGGGCTGCGTAACAGCACCAGGGCCAAGGCCAGGCGCGTCTTCTGCCCCCCGCTCAACGTACCGGCCGGCTGATCGTCCGGGATGGCCGCAAGCCCCAGCGCCGCCCGGATCGCCCTGGCGCGGCCGGTCTCTTCCGGTGCGATGGCTTCCAGGCGCTGCAAAGCTGCATCGTAGGCGGCCTGCAACGCCGGGCTGTCGGGTTGCCCGGCGAGGGCCGACGCCAGGCGCTCGATCTCAGCTTCGGCCGCCTGCGGATCACCCAATGCATCCTGGATCAACCCACCGACCGAAACATGGCCATCCGGCTCGAATCCCTGCCGCAGGTAACCGATCGCCAGGTTGGGCAGCGTGGTCACCGTACCCCGGTCGGGAATCTCCACGCCGGCCAGGATGCGCAGCAAAGTAGTCTTCCCACAGCCGTTCGGGCCGATCAGGCCGACCCGTTCGCCCGCGTTGATGGTGAAAGACACGTCCTGAAGGACGGGAACAATATTAAATGATTTACAAAGGTGATGGGCGGTTAGCATAAACACTCCGGTAGCAAGACAAAAGCCGGGGGCAAAGCCCCCGGCCGCGAAAAACGAACCAACGAGCGGGTACCCCGAAAAGAAAGAAAGCTGCTACAAGAGTGTGGTCACGAATGCCATTCCTTGGTGCTGAACCGGCAAGAATTATAACACGATCCTACGGGCGCAGAAAACCGGCCAGGCTCTCTGTAAACGGCGGGTAGGCGACGCCCTTCTCGGTGATGATGGCGGTGATGAAGCCGGCCGGCGTAACGTCGAAGGCCGGGTTGGCCACATGAACCCCTTCCGGCGCCAGGCGCACGCCGGCTACGTGGGTGATCTCATCTTCCGGGCGCTCTTCGATGGGAATAGCGTCTCCGCCGGGCGTAGCAAGGTCCACGGTGGAGGTCGGCCCGGCGATATAGAAGGGCACGCCGTGCGCCCTGGCGGCCAGGGCCAGGTTGTAGGTGCCGATCTTGTTGGCCGTATCGCCGTTCGCAGCCACGCGATCGCAGCCCACGACGCACAAATCGATTTTGCGCGTACGCATGAAATGCCCCGAGGCGCCGTCAGGCACGATGGTAAAGGGCACGCCCATTTGCTGCAACTCCCAAGCCGTCAGGCGTGCGCCCTGCAGACGCGGGCGCGTCTCATCGACGAAGACGTGAACTTGCTTGCCCTGTTCGTGGGCATAGCGAATCACCCCCAGTGCGGTGCCGTAGCCGCCGGTCGCCAACGGCCCCGTGTTGCAGTGATGGTAGATGTTGGCGCCTTCGGGGATCAAGGGCAAAGCGTGACGCGCCATGGCCAGGTCCATTTGCAGGTTTTCGGCATCGACCGCCTGCGCCTCTTTCAATGCAGCGCTCCGAATCGCGCCAACCGTTTCCAGCGCGGCATCGTTCAAACGGTTGCGCAACCGGTCCACCGCCCACGACAGGTTGACGGCCGTGGGGCGCGCCGCCTTGAGCGTGTCGGCGGCATGGTGGATGGTAAGCCGCAAGGCAGGCAGCGAGTCGGGGCCTTGGAAGGCCGCCAGGGCCATGCCGTACGCAGCGGCCAGACCAATGGCCGGCGCGCCCCGGATCACCATGTCTCGGATAGCATTCGCCAGATGGCGGTAGTCGGTATAGTCCAGGTATTGCACTTCCTGCGGAAGCAGCCGCTGGTCGAGCATACGAACAGCAGGTGGGTTATCGATCCATTGAATGGCACGGTAAGGCAGCATCGTAAACTCCTCAATTGCAAGTTAGCCCTTGATGGGCGCGACCAACACTTTGTCCACACGCCGTCCGTCCATATCCACGACTTCGACGTGCCAGTTATCCCAGGTAAAGCTTTGCCCGGCGGTCGGAATGCTGCCGAGCCGGCTGATCACGAAACCGCCAACCGTTTGGTACTGATACTCGTCATCTTTCGGCAGCACTCGAATTTGGAGCGTGTCTTTGAATTCTTCGATATCGAGCAAGCCATCGATCAACCAGGAACCATCGTCACGGCGGATGGCCTTCGGATCGGCAGGCTCGCCGGGGATGGGAATTTCACCGACAATGTTTTCGAGAATATCGTTGTGCGTGACCATGCCCTCGATACTGCCGTACTCGTCGGTGATCAGCGCCAGATGGGTACCGCGCTGCTTGAAGAGTTCTAACACTTCCAGGACCGAAAGGTTCTCCGGGACAAACACCACCGGGCGCAGCAGGGGGCGTAAGTCGAAGGAATGGCCACTCAAGTTCTGGATCAGAACGTCCTTGACGCGCACGATGCCCAAAACGTTATCCTGGGTGTCTTGAAAAACCGGGAAGCGCGAATGCTGGCTTTCGGCTATCTTTTGATAAATCTGTGCGGGGGCATCATCCACATCGAACCAGATGATCTGCGGGCGCGGCGTCATCACCGCGCTGATGCTGCGCTCGTCCAGGCGCAGCACCTTTTCGATCATGTCCTGTTCCATCTCCTCGAAAGCGCCGCTTGCCGTGCCCTGGTCGATTAAGATTTTGAGCTCCTCCGGCGTGATCGAAGGTTCGTCGGACGGTTTGATGCCCAGGGAGCGGACGACGACGTCTGTGGAGATGTCCAGAAAACGCACGATGGGACGGGTGATGGCCGCCAGGCTTTTCATCGGCACGGCAACGGCCGCCGCGATCCGTTCAGCGTTGCTCAGCCCGACGCGCTTCGGAGCCAGCTCGCCGACTACGAGGGAAAGATACGTAATGACCAGGACGACAAGGCCGACGGCGATACTCTCGCTGTATGCGGCCAGAAATCGAACGTTCGCCAGGACGGCGGCAAGCTTTTGGGCGATAGTGGCGCCGCCGAAAGCGCCGGCCAGAATGCCCACCAGGGTGATGCCGATTTGCACGGTCGCCAAAAACTGGTTGGGGTGATTCGCCAGTTCCAGCGCGGTACGCGCCTGGGCGCTTCCCTGCTCTGCCATCCGTTGCAGGCGTAGCTTGCGCGCCGAAACAACGGCAATTTCGGCCATTGCAAATACGCCATTGGCCAACAGGAGCAAAACGATCACGGCAATTTCGACAAAAGAACTGTTCATGGCCCTATCTTACCAAAAAAACAACGGTTCTCCCATTTTCAATAGAATGTGCGCTTCGATGCTTCGCACCCAATCGCACTCCAAATCTGGGATATTTCCTCCCAAAGGTGGCAGAGCGAAAACAACAAAGTGCATGGTAGTCGGTCGGCATATACACACACGGCATCGAATTTCTTGACATGATGGCAAGTCTAAGGTAAATTGACAAGCGTTCGCGTGTCCACATTTCTAACAACTGAATAGCAATCATTCCGAAGGAGAAGGAAGAGGCAGCCATGAAACGTCAACAAAACTTCAAGTTGCTTGTTTTGAGTTTTATCATTGTCCTGGCCGTTGGGGTCCTGTGCGCCAGGCCGCCAAGCACCCCCAACATATCCTTTGCAAGCCCGCGCATGCTTGGGGCAGAAGGTGAAAAGCTCGCCCGCGAAGCCGAGACCACCCTCGAACCACCCACGTACGACATTGTCGGGCCGGTAGAAGGCGAAAGGATCGAACCGGCTTCGCTGGATGTCAATTTGAGCGCGCTTCCCGAAGTGGGTCCTTCGGAAGTAAAACCCATGCAGGAAATGCCGTCACCCCACGAGGTCGAAAGGCTTTCCGTTGCGCCGGCCGAAGTGGTTGACCTCATTGCGCAAACATCCATGGGGACCCTGGCTATGCCCGGCCCGGTACAAAGCTTCAAAGGCCTCGACCAGAGCAACTGGGGCGCAGGCTGGCCGCCCGATACGAACGGGGACGTAGGGCCTGACCACTACATCCAGACGGTGAACAACTCCGTGGGAATTTACAACAAAACCGGCACTCGCCTGGCCGTCTTTACCCTCGATACCTTCTTCACCGGTACCGGCACACCCTGCGACGACAACAACAATGGCGACCCGGTCGTGCTCTATGACGCACAGAGCGGACGCTGGATCATTACCGATTTTGCCTGGTCGAACACCCAAAGCGGGCCTTACTACGAGTGTATTGCAGTCTCCAAGACGGCCGACCCGGTTTCGGGTGGCTGGTGGATGTATGGCTTCCGCGCCGACGATGCTTCGCACGCCTGGCTCAACGACTATCCCAAGCTGGGCGTGTGGCATGACGGCATCTATATGTCGGTCAACATGTTCGACTGCCTGACCAGCACCTGCTCCAGCGCCAACTACAAAGGCGTACGCGTCTGGGCGCTCAACCGGGAGGACATGATCAGCGGCGCACCGCTGCGCAGCGTCCGCTTCGACCTCGGCACGGCGTACTTCAGCGTGTTCCCCAGCAACTACCGCGGCACACAACCCCCGGCCGGAACGCCTAACTATTTCGGCTCGATCTACTCACCCAACACCTTCCAGTTGTGGAAATTCCGCGTGGACTGGAACAACACGTCCAACTCGACCTTTACCGGGCCGACCAATATTACGGTATCGGGTTTTTCCATTCCATCGGCAGACATCCCGCAGCAGGGCAGCAGCGAAAGCCTGGATGCACTCGGCGACCGGCTGATGGTTCAGCTCCAGTATCGTAATATCGGTGGAACGGAATCGCTGTGGGCCAATCACACGGTGTCGAGCGGCGGCGTTACCGGCATCCGCTGGTACGAGTTCCGCAACCTGAACGGCACCCCCACCGTTTATCAACAGAGCACCTACCAACCCGATTCGTCCTACCGCTGGATGGGCAGCCTGGCCGTCGACAGGCAGGGCAATATGGCCGTCGGCTACAGCGTCTCGAGTTCGTCGATGTACCCGGCAATCCGCTACGCCGGGCGTCTGGCAAGCGACCCGCTGAGCGTTTTGAGCCAGGGAGAGACAACGTTGATCGCCGGCACCGGCTCGCAAAACGGCGGCTACAGCCGCTGGGGCGATTACAGCGCCATGAGCGTGGACCCCGCGGACGACTGCACCTTCTGGTACACGACCGAATACTACGAAACGACGGGCAGCAACTGGCAGACCCGCATCGGCTCGTTCAAATTCCCGTCTTGTGGGGATGGGCCTACGCCAACTGCAACCAACACGGCGGTCACGCCAACCAACACCGCCACACCTACCGGTACGGCAACCCACACCGCCACGCCTACCCGAACCAATACGCCATCTTCTTCCACGCCGACCTTCACAGCAACGGCAACCAGCACCCGCACACCCACACCAAGCAATACACCAACGGCGCCCACGGCCACCTTCTCCCGCACACCGACGAGCACAGTCACGCCGACAGGCGCAGCCCAATACTGCTCCACGGGCGCCTTCAGCATTCCGGACAGCAACGCAACGACCAACGTGATCACGGTCAGCGATGCGTACGCCCTTGCGGACATGGACGTCAAGCTGGACGTGAGCCATACCTACGTGGGCGATCTGATCTTTAGCCTGAGCCACAACGGCACCAGCGTGACGCTGGTCGATCGCCCGGGCGTACCGGGCAGCACGTACGGTTGCAGCGGGAACAATATCCTGGCAACGCTGGATGATGAAGCTGCGGCCGTCATCGAGAGCCAGTGCGGCAGCGGCACCCCCACCATCAACGGCACCTTCCGGCCCAATGCTTTGCTCAGCGCGTTCGATGGGCAGGCGCTCAACGGTACCTGGACGCTGACCGTCACCGATGCAGCTTCAGGCGACACGGGGACCGTCAACCAGTGGTGCCTGATGCCGACACAGGGCGGCACGGTGCCGACTTCTACCTTCACCCCGCTCCCGACATCGACCTACACCGCCACGCCGCCATCGCCGACCACACCCCCCACCTGCCCCAACGAATCGGGCGGCTACTGCCGGACGGATTCGGAAACGCGCGCCTGGATTGCCGGAACGACCAACCAGAGCATCACCGGCGACGACACAACCAAGAACGTCTCCTTGCCGTTCTCGTTCACCTTTGCCGGCACAGCCTACACGTCCGTCAACATCTCATCGAACGGCAACATCCACTTTGGCACGGCCAGCAATGCTTACAGCAACGTGGCCATTCCCAACACGGGTAACCCCAACGCCCTGATCGCCGCTTACTGGGACGATCTCAGCCCGAACCTGGGCGGAGCGATCTACACGGCCGTATCGGGGACTGCCCCCAACCGCGTTTTCGTCGTCGAGTGGCGCGATGTGCGCCGTTACAGCGGCAGCACCAATGGGGTCACCTTCGAAATCCAACTGGTCGAAGGCAGCAACCAGGTCTGGATCCTGATCCAGGATGGCGTCTTTGGCTCGACGACCTACGACAATGGCGCGTCGGCTACCTGCGGCATCGAGGATGCGGCCGGTAACGCCGGCAACCCGTACAGCTACAACACGGCCGTACTGACCGCCAACAAAGTGATTCACTTCTGGCCCAAGTAAGCCGCGTCACCCGCAGGTCCAGCGCGAATATCTGCAAACCTGCGCCACGTGATTGCACCAAGCGAATGCGCTGCGGGGCTGACTACCGCAGCGCATTCGCTTGAGAATTTCTCTACAAGAAACTGCATGGAAAGATGGACAATCCCGATCAAGCAACGCCCCCCCCCGGTAATGCACTCGAATTTCTAAAAGGCCTGTTTTGGAATCGCACCGAAGGACGGCTGCGCGCCGGATGGCGCATCCTGGCCCACCTGGCCTTTCTGGCGGCCCTGGTCGGCTTGAGCGTCCTGGCCTTTTCTGTTGTTCACGAGTTCGTGGTGAAACCCTTCCTGTCAAATCCTGCCGTTCGGCTGGTCGCCAACCTCACCGAAGTCTCGCTGACCTGGGTTTGCGTTCTTCTCAGCCTCGTCTTTGCCGGACGATTCATCGATCACCGGCCGTTCAAGCGCTTCGGCTTCGCGCTCACCCGGCGCTGGTGGCTGGACTTAGGCTTTGGATTGGTGCTCGGTGCCCTGTTGATGGCTGCTGTTTTCGGCATCGAGTATGCACTGGGCTGGATAACGATCGCGGGCTACATACAGACAGGCTCTTCCTCATTTGCAGCGGGCTTTCTATTCTACATCGGCCTGTTCATCGCCGTTGGCATCCAGGAAGAAGTGCTGACGCGCGGCTACTGGTTGCGAAACCTGGCCGAAGGCTTCAATTTTCGCGTTTTCGGGCCAAAGACGGCGCTGCTGATCGGGTACGTTCTGTCCTCTTCCATTTTCGGCTTCCTACACCTCGGCAACCCAAACGCCTCGGCGGTCAGCACGATCAACTTGATCCTCGCCGGTTTCTTTCTCGGGCTTCCTTACGTGCTCACGGGCGACCTCGCCATCCCGATCGGCCTGCACATCAGCTGGAATCTCTTCCAGGGAAACGTGTTTGGCTTTCCGGTCAGCGGCGCTGCGCCTTCCACAACCTGGATTGCCATCCAGCAAGGCGGCCCCGAAGCATGGACGGGCGGCGCCTTCGGGCCTGAGGCGGGCCTGATCGGCCTGGCAGCCATGCTGGTGGGCAGTGGGGCCATTGTGCTGTGGTTGAGATTCACGCATGGGTCTCTATCCTGGTGCAGCGGCCTGGCTAGCTACGCGGCAGACGTAAAAAAAGGCGGCGCAGACGAGTAAAACTCACGTTCTCGTTGAAAAAATCGGGGGCTTTCGGGTTTTGCGTGAAGCGCGCCTTCGCAGCAAAAGCGAAAGAACCTTCAAGCGTTTCAGGAAACGATGATTTCCAGAAAGGGAAAACTATGCTCCAAGCTCGAAGTAGGATACCGGGAGAATTTATCTTCAAAAATCTCTTCAAGATCATGACGACTGACTGGCCGTCGCTCACCACAGCCGCAGGGCTGCAACTCGCCAAAGAGACTTTCAACATCAGACGGCCAGAACGGGGCCGCAATGGGCACCCCGACAAACTGCGCCAGGTCAGCCTGCGCATCACCGACATGTGCAACCTGCGCTGCCATACCTGCGGCCAGTGGGGCGACAACGGTTACCTGTTGGACAAATCACTCAAGGAATTAAAACAGCAGGAAGTGCCGCTGGATGTCTATAAAGGTTTCGTCGACCAGATCGTCGCAGAAGGCTGGTCACCGATATGGTATATCTGGGGTGGGGAACCCATGATGTACCCGGGCTTGTTCGATCTGCTCGAGTACATCACGGCGCGCAAAATGCCGATCGCCATGGTAACGAATGGAACCAACCTGGTCGATAACCTCGATCAAATCCTGGCGACGTGCAAGATTTTGTGGTTGAGTATCGACGGGCCTACGGCCGCGATCCACAACCAGCAACGCCCCGGCGTTTCGCCAAAAATCGACAACTTCAAAGCCGTCGAGCAGGCCCTGAAGGCTCTCAGCGAAGAGAAAAAGCGGCGTAACCTGGTATTCCCCTACGTTGCACCGATCTCGGTCGTGGCCAGCTATAATATCGACTACCTGGTAGACATTTACAAGTTCACCAGCCAGTACGCCGATGCGCACATCTTTTACCTTTCCTGGTGGATCGACGAGCAGAGAGCGCAACTACACAACCAGGACTTCGAACGCCGTTTTGGTTTCGAACCGCGCACGCACTGGGGTTGGGTTGGGAACTGGAAAGACTTCGACCACAATCTCATTTTCGAGCAGTTCGAAAAAATGTGGCAGCTCGCCGACCAGCAGCGCAAGTGTCCGGCGCTGATGTACCCACCGCTCAAAAACCGACAGGAGATCCAGGAATACTACCAGGACCACACGGCTACGTTTGGGTACACGCAATGCGTTAGCCCTTATATGACCATGGAGGTCGATAGCAATGGCGATGTCAGCTTGTGCCGTGACTATCACGACTACATCATCGGCAATATCAAAACAGAGGGCGCCAGGGAGTTATGGTACGGTGAGGCCGCCCGCAAGTTCCGCAGTTCGATCGCTTCGGATGGACTGATGCCGGTTTGCACCCGGTGCTGCGGTTTGATGGGATACTAAGAGAAGTCAAGGAATAGACGGTGCAGGCTATCGCTTGTGGATGGCCTGCACCGTTTTTTGTTATCCCGCCTGCCGAATGATTTCCAGCACCTTGCCCGTTTTTACATCCACCCGGTATTCGACCTTGCGCCAATACATGGTCAAAACCCCGCGCTTGATACGCCAGCGGGTTTTGAGCAGTGCCTGGGCAACCGCAACAAAGGCGATCGGCGTAATCAACATCCACGGCAACAAGCGATAGCGCGGTTCATCGGGTAGAACGCTTTCACGATTGACGGGAACGCCCAAACGCAGCAGCGCTCCCACCAGCATCACCGACAACAAAAACACCGTGATCGTCTTCACCAGTTCCCAATCTGCCCGTGCCACGCCGTAGGTGAAAGCAAAAGGCGTGGCCAGGATATAAAGCGCATAAGGCAGGCAAAAACAGCAGAAAAGGGTGTACAGGCCTTTCAGGTAAACCTGTGAGAACTGCATCTGGCGCGCCAGCCATTCGATGCTGTCTGGCGTAGACATGTCGCAGTAGCTTTTCAGGGTGCAGCTCGGCACGTAACGCCGCTCGACCTTGTGCTGGCGTAAGGCATCCATGATGACGATATCGTCCACAATCTCCGTCGCCAGGCGTTCACGCAGGTGAAGCCCTTCAATTACAGAACGGCGAATTGCCAGGCTGCCGCCCCACACGGCCTTGAGCCGGTCATCCGACATACCGGCAACGATATAAGCTCCGAACACGCCCGCCAGGTAATTCCCCAAACTGACACCCCGGTTAACCGGCACACGGCGAAAAATGCCGCTCACGACGCCGGTATGCGGCTCGACAAATGGCGCCACCATTTCTTGCAGCCAGGTGCGGTGTGGCTCAATATCCGCATCGGCAAAGAGGAATAAGTCTACCTCGCCAGCCAGCTCCATGGATTTCAGGATGTTAAACGTTTTCTGGGCCGATGCCGTTGCCAGGCCGGCAACGCATATTTGTATGTGAGGAAAGCGCTGTTTGAGTTGTTGCAGCACCGGAAAGGCCGAATCCAGTTCGCTTTCAACGCAGAAAACGAATTGAACCTGACCCTGGTACTCCTGGCAGACAATGCTGGATAGGTTTTCCCCAAAGTTCGGGTCATCATTCCCCTTACAAGGCACGATGACGGCAACGGAAAATTCCTGCGTGGGAGGATAGATTTTGATCAGTCTAAGCCGGATGAGATGGCTGAGCAGAATCGCAAAGATCATCCCTGAGAAAAGCACAGCGCCCAAGAAAAAGTTGACCATAGGAAAGCCCTCACATCACTATCGAATAGGATTTGGAAGCGTTTGCAAAAGACACGCCGGCAACCAACCGGTTACGATTGAAACATCACGGAGAATCGGGTGCTGATCTGGCGCGCACCTGTAAAAACGCACAACACGCAGCGATTGCAGCACATTCCCACCAATAAAGATCGTTCTACCGTTTTCACGGAAAGATACCAGGCAGACACGCACACCCTACCCGGAAGTATTTTCTCTTGAATGTAGAGGGGCTAAAACATTAAAGTTATATACGGTTTTGCGTTCTTTGGCAATAGAGATTTTAACATGCCACACCGATAGTTGAGATATTTATCGAAGCGTTAACAACCAGCCCTGCACGTCCCCCTGCTTACGGTGCCCGATGGCGCGTAAGATCGTCAGGCTTTCCTCGCCGTAACGCCGTGCAGCAAAGAAGGCCTGCTGTGCAGCCAGCACACGAGCCATACCGTAGAGCGCCTCAGCAATTTGGGCGCGACTACCGGTCTGGCGTGACAACGCCAAGGCCTCGGCGAAGGCCTTTTCGGCAGCCTCCCAAGCGTTTTGCCTGGCATACAACTCGCCCCACGCGTTTTGAATCGGCGGAATCAGCACGGCAATGCCCACCTGTTGGGCCATGTCCAAGGCACGGCCCAAATAGCTTGCCGCCTGTTCGTACATGCCTCGCCCACGCGCCGCCAGGCCAAGGGTGCACAGAATAAAAGTCCGTTCAACCGGAACATCAATCTCACCGGCCAGGCAAAACGCCTCTTGCAAATACGCTTCGGCCGCATCGTAGTGACCGCGTTCACAGGCAATATACCCCGACGACAAGAGACTCAGACAGATCACCCGCTGGTGACCAAGTTCCCGCGCCACGGCCAGGCTTTCCTGCGAGCAGCGGTCAATCTCGGCGTCTTCGCCGCCTTTTTCGAACAGGACGCTGGCCAGGCTCTTGAGCAGCACGCTGATCAGTTCACGGTTTTGCAACCGGCTTGCCAAAGCAAGGCCTTCACGGCAATATGCTTCGGCAGTTACATAATCCCCGCGTCGTTGCGCTGTCTCGTTGAGACCTTCCAGCAAGCGGCAAATGGTCTCACTTTGGTGGGAAAGGCGTGCCAGTCGCAAGGCATCTTGCAGGCAGGCTTCCATCTGATCGTAGTCGCTGCGATAGTAAGCCACAAGGCCAAGATATCCGAGGATCAGGCAGGCAATATCTTCCGTTGCGTCGGCAGAACGAACGACCGCCAGCCCATCCCGCAGACATCCTTCCCCATCCGACAATTTCCCGGCACGGATCAGCGTCAAACCGAGTTTGCACAACAAGGACGACTGCGTCCTTGCGGACGACTGCGTCCTTGCGGACGACTGCGTATGAAGATCGCCTTGCGCTTCCGGATCGGGAGTGAAATAGCTGTCCGCATCAGGCTCATTTCCAGGCATAGAAACTGGACGCTCATGCAGCCCGCGTGCCTCAACAACCTTGATGGCTCGCCTCAAATGCAGTTCGGCCTGGCCGTACAACCCGCGGGCTTCCAGGTAATCTCCCAACGCGTCGATCCCTTGAATAAGCGCTGTATCCATCTTGCGCGCGAAGGCAACTTCTAACACTTCCAGGATATTGGCGATCTCGAGATCGAGGTTTTCGTAAGCCTCGCGGTGCTGCTGTGCGTACTGCACATAAAACGTCACCATTCGCTGATAGGCGCTGCCGTCAACTTCCCCCTCCAGGGCCAGATCTCGCAGCAGCGGGTGAAGGCGGTAACGGTCCAAACGGCCCAACTGAACTAACGACAGTGCGTACAAGCCACGCAGACGATCGGCCGCAGCATCGCTGTCCAGAGCGGCAACCGACGCAACCGCCTCCAGGCTGAAATCTTCACCGCCAAACACACCCAAGGCATGGAAGATGCCTCGCTGTTCTGTAGAAAGCGCCTGGTAACTGACACCGAACGAAAGCCGCACGCTTTGGTTTTCGTAGACCAGTTGGCTCAGGCGGTTCTCTTCCCGGCGCAGCCTCTCGAGAAAATCAGTGGCGGACCAGCCCGGTTCGTTCGCCATGCGGCTGGCGGCAATATCGAGGGCCAGGGGCAGATGTCCGAGCAGTTCGGCAATTGCCAGCAAGGCATCGCCTTCTCGCCGGACCACATCCAGCCCCAAGAGCTTCTCGAACAAAGCCAGTGTGTCTTCTTTTCGCTCAAACGGGCCAAGCTGAAAGCGGTGCGCGGCGCGGGTGACAGCCAGATCGTGACGGCGAGTGGTGATCAAAACGGCGCAAGTGCCGCTGGGAGGCAGGAGCGGCTCGACCTGCTCGCTGGACTCGGCATTATCGAGAATTATGAAGGCCCGTTTATGGGCCAACAATTCACGTACAGCGCGGCTGCAACTTTCATTATCTTTGTAAGCGCCCAAATCCAGCCCATAGGCGCGAGCGAAAGAACTGAGAATGGACCTCGTATCCGAACTATCCAGGCGGGCCCATAAAACCCCATCGGGGAAATTGGCTCGCAAACTGTACGCTAAGTGAGCCGCCAGCACGGTCTTTCCTGCTCCCCCCATCCCATGCAAACTGCACAACTTGAGCGGCGGTTCGCCAAGCAAAACTTGCCGCAAGGCCTGCAACTCGCATCCACGGCCGACAAAATAAGGCAAGTCGGCAACTGCCTGAAAGGGAGCGTGTGCCAGACGCTGCCGGATAGCTTCGGCCCACGGGGCCAGCAAGCGGCGCTCGAGGTCGCCGTCTGCCTGCGCCATCAACTGCGCCACCGCCACGTGCCGGGCCGCCTGCAAGAGCCTGTCGGCATCTGCTTCATCCAGGTGAAGGGCAGCGGCCAGCCTGATCAGATCGCGCCAATCCCTCGGCCGCTCGACGATCCCTTCGAGCCAGTGCGCAACCGTACGCTTTGGCAAACCGGAAAGGCGGGCGAGCTGCCCACAACTGTACCCACAGCGGCTTACGTAGCGGGCGAGGATTGCTGCGAAGGAGGCATCGGGCGGTGTCGGCATTCATTCTCCTCGTTTGGCACAAACTGGCACGAATCAGACCTGGAAAGATAAACGACGTTGCGGCATGATAGCAGGGGAAAGGTGTGATGTCAACCAACCCAACTAAACTATCTCTGGAGATACTTCATGCGTAAATTGATTTCAATTTGGTTCATTGTCGCAGTTACTTTGGCCTTCCTGTCCCCCGGTTTGCACGTATTAGCCCAACGCAACGCCGGGCAGCGTGCAGGACGCCCGGCCTTCGAAGCAGCCGAAGTGGAAAGCTTCTTCGATGACTATCTTGCAACCCAAATGCCGGCCCACCACGTCGCCGGGGCTATGGTAGCAGTCGTTAAAGATGGCCAGGTACTTTTCACCAAGGGCTACGGCTACGCCGATGTGGCCCAGGGGATCCCGGTCGATCCAGAAAAAACGGTATTTGTCCTTGGCTCGCTCACCAAGCTATTCACCTGGACGGCCGTCATGCAACTCGCCGAGCAAGGGAAACTAGATTTAGACGCCGATATTAACACGTATCTTGATTTCGAACTCCCGGCGACGTATCCTGAGCCGATCACCCTCAACCACCTGATGGCTCACACGGCCGGCTTCGAAGACAACCTGTTTGCCCAGATGGCCGCCACCCCTGAACAGTTGACGCCCCTCGGCGACTGGCTGAAAACGCACATCCCCGCCCGGGTACGCCCGCCCGGCCAGATGACTGCCTACGCCAACTACGGGACAACATTGGCCGGTTACATCATCGCCCGCGTATCCGGGATGAGCTACGATGAGTACATCGAGAAGAATATCCTGTCTCCTCTGGAAATGACCCATTCATCTTCACGCCAGCCGCTGCCCGAAGCCTTGAATGCCGCCATGACGCAAAGTTATCGCTACACCAACGGCAACTACCAGCCCCAGCCGGCCCTGAATGTTGCCGCCAACGTCGCGCCGGCAGCCTCGATGCGGTCAACTGCCGTTGATCTCACGCACTTCATGATTGCCCATCTAAATGACGGGCGCTACGGCGATGCAAGTATTTTGCAGCCTGCCACGTGCCAACAGATGCACAGCCAGAGCTTCAGCAACGACCCGCACGTAAACGGGATGGCACACGGCTTCTGGGAGCTGGACATGAACGGCCAGCGCATCATCGGTCACGCCGGATCGCATTTTATCTTCAACAGCCTTCTGATGCTTTTTCCCGAGCACAATCTCGGCGTTTTCCTGGCAACCAACAGCTATGGCGGAAACGCATTCATCGGAGCAGACTACCTGCCCTTCGAAAAGGCCTTCGTTAACCATTACTTTCCTCAGGAACCGCCCACGCTCGCCCCTGCGCCCGGCTTCGAAGCACGCGCCGGCCGCTTTCGCGGCAGTTACCACTTTACCATGGCCAGGTCTGAAAGCACGCCACAAAAACTGTCCGCCTTGTTAATGGCCGTCAATGTAGAAAGCGATCCAGACGGCCTGCTGCTCGCGATGCCTGCCGGCAAACAGCGTTTCGTCGAAGTGGAGCCGCTCGTCTTCCGCCAGGTAGACGGCGACGACCGGCTTGTGTTTCGCCAGGACTCTTCCGGCAATATCACGGCGATGTTCTTGAATTCTGCACCGCTGACCGGCATGATCAAGAACGCCTGGTACGAAACGCTTCCCTTCAACCTGGCCTTGCTGTCTACCTGCGCCGCCCTGTTTCTCAGTTTTCTCATCCACGCCTTGAAGCGTTTGCTTGGGCGAGACCGGCCAGGCCAACTTGCATCACACGCAACCGTCGAACGAGCCGCCCACCTGACCGCCGCGCTTCCGGCCCTGCTTAGCGTGCCGATCGTGCTCGGCGCCCTGGCGTCTACGCCCCTGTTGAATATAGTCGGCGCCTATCTCGGCAACTTGCCCCTGTGGCCGCTCGTTTCGTGGGCGGCGGCGGTCGTTGTCTTATGTACCCTGGGGATGCTCGTCTTCACCGGCCTGGCCTGGATGCGAGGTTTCTGGAGCCTGGCGGGGCGCGTTCACTACACCCTGGTCACGTTGGGCGCCGTTGGTTTTGTATGGTTTTTGTATTTTTGGAACATTTTCGGTAAGCGTTTCTGAAAACGGAAAAGCCGTCTCCCTTCACCCAGTCCCTCTCTCTGTGGAAGAAGGACTGGGTGAAGGCTATTTTCGCGATTTAACGAGGCCCCGCTAAGGACGTTTTCGCGCTGGTCAAATCTCCTATTCAAGAGTAAAATTATCTCATTACACAAAAGAAAGGGGGCCACTCACCGTCCGGGGCGTTTCACTACAGCCACGTTCTGATTTCCCCACCTGCTTAAATCACTACACACCAGAGATCCTCGCGACGGATGAGCCTCCCCCTGTCTGACAGCATAATGAGTTGGAAAGGAGAAAGTCATGAGAGGGATATTTGGCACGTCAGCATCCCTGGCGTCCGATCTGTCGTTATTGTTCACCGTCATCTTTGGAGCAGTTGCCGTGTATGGCGCGCTGCAAGCGCACCAAAAGCGTTTCTCATCGCACTGCCCGCTCATGGCGGCGGCTGCACTGGCGAACTGGATACCCGTACTGCTGCACATGATTCCGAAATGGGCCAGCGTTGGTTACAGGACCGAAGCGCTGCTCTCCGGCCCCCTGGTTGCGGCACCTTTGTTTCACGGTGCGCTGGGCCTGATCACGCAATCGCTTATGACGTATACCGTGGTACGCATGTATTGGCTAAAGCAACTACCACCGGAACACCCCCTCTGGTTGATGCGCATTACACTGACCCTGTGGCTCTTGATGGTTGTCGGCGGGGTTGCCACCTACGTACTGTACGTAGCCGGTCTCTGAAAGGAGAAAAATCATGTTAAAACGAAACCTTACGATCCTCAGCTTTTTAATTCTTACTGCATTCAGCATGGCCTGTCTCTACTCCGGGCTGCTGCCAGCGCAGGACCCAACCCATGCGGCTGCGCCTACGGCCCCACCCGGCCAGCCCACGCCCTCGGCGGCATTCGAAGCCACAGTGGGCGTGGAGCTGGTGGCCGAAGGCTTTACCTCACCCCTCGGGCTGGTCGCAGCCGGCGACGGCAGCGGGCGGCTGTTTGTCATCGATCAGGTGGGAGAAATCCGCATCCTCACCCCGCAAGGGAAACTCATGGATGAACCCTTCCTCGACTTGGCGAAACGCATCGTCATGCTGGCCACCGATTACGACGAACGTGGCTTGCTCGGCCTCGCCTTTCATCCCCGCTACGCCGAGAATGGGCGTTTCTACGTCTACTACAGCATTCCCTTACGCGCAGATGCGCCTTCCGACTGGAATCACACCAGCCGCATCTCCGAATTCCACGTCTCTCAAGAAAACCCCAATGCCGCCGACCCCGCTTCGGAGCGCATCATCCTGGAAATCGACCAACCTCAAATGAATCACAATGGCGGGCAGATTGCCTTTGGGCCGGATGGCTATCTCTACATTCCCCTGGGTGATGGCGGAGGTGCGAACGATACGGGCACCGGGCACACGCCGGTTCTCGGCAACGCGCAGGACACAAGCCGCTGGTTCGGCAGTATCCTGCGCATCGACGTAGACGGCGGCGACCCGTATGCCATTCCGGCAGATAATCCTTTCGAAGGCCAACAAGGGCTTGAAGAAATCTACGCCTACGGCTTTCGCAATCCCTACCGGATCGCATTCGATACCGGCGGCGAGCACCAACTGTTCGTCGGCGACGCCGGGCAAAATCTCTGGGAAGAGGTCGATATCGTCACACGGGGCGGCAACTATGGCTGGAATATCAAAGAGGGCACGCACTGCTTCGACCCCGAAAGCGCCAACGATTCACCGCCCGACTGCCCGGAGACAGGACCCTTGGGCGAAGACCTGATCGATCCGATCATCGAATACCCAAACGCCCATCAGCAAGATGGGTTGGGGCTGGTCGTCATCGGTGGCCTGGTATACCGGGGAGAAGCAATCCCAGCCCTGCAGGGACGTTACATCTTCGGCGACTGGAGCACGCGCTGGGGACAACCGAATGGTGTGATCTTGATCGCCTCGCCGCCTACCGATGGAAAAATGTGGCCGTTTCAAGAACTCCGCCTGCGGGGGCGCGAGAACCAGCGCCTGGAAAGTTTCTTGCTTTCCTTTGGACAGGATGAGGAGCAAGAACTCTACGTACTAACCTCCGACACCCCCGGGCCGGCCGGACACACCGGAAAGGTGTACAAACTCGTCCCCTGATTGCGGGCAGCGGATCAAACGCACAGCATCATCGATAGACATCGCCCGCCCTTCCGCTTGGACCGTCTCTAGCATAACAGGATCGAGCCGCGCTCGCAGGGTCGCCACAGCGCGCTCGTATTCTGCGCGCCACTCGATGAACATCGGCAGGCTCACCTTTTCAAGCAGCGCCCGTTCCACCCCCAAGATACACGCCGCGCGCAGGTCATGCGCTTGCGCCGCCGGCGAATCTGGATCGCCCCCCCAGGCAATTTCGTTCAGGGCCAGGCCTTCCAGTAGCCAGGCAAACGCGCGCGGCCGGGACAACCAACCAGTCTCCACGTAGAACTCCAGAGTCTTGTCGTAGAACTGAAAAGCCTGCGCGTGATGGCCAAGCGTTCTTTCCAGATCGCCCAATTTTTTGTAGTGACCGGCGATCTCGACGCGGTTGCCTGCTTCCAGAGAAACGGATAACGCTTCTTCGTAATGCCGGCGAGCAAGTGCATACGCACCCCGGCGCAGCGCTCGATCCCCGAACATGGTTTGTTCCATCGTCATCCATACATCACCTTTTGCACGGCAAAGCACGGCGCTCTCGTGCACGCAATCCAACGCCTCAGCGTGGCGATTGCGCATCGCCAGAACCGCGCCTTTGCTGGAAAGAACGCTCGCAAGATAACCTTTCACGTCCTCCGGCCTTGCACGCAACAAGGCATCGCTTTGCTCGAGCAGCGCCAGGCCGCGCTGCAAGTTGCCCAGATCGAAGGCTTCGATCACCCCGTGTACGGCAAGCGCCAACGCTGCGTCCAAGTCACCGGCGCATCCAGACGCCCGGCACTCGTTGCAGGCGTTCTCCAACCACGTGATTCTTGTCAGCGGGTCGGCCGTAACGTCCAGAACGGCCAGGATGCGCCATAGCCGGCTTTTCAGGAGCGAGCAACCGGTGGGACACTCAGCCGCATCTGGCTGCGCCAAGGCATCCAGGCCTGCTTTCACCCAACGGCAGCCTTCAATACGATGGCTATTCCACTCCCAGTAAGAGCCCAGCGCAATGGCGATTCGGGAACCGGTTTCTGGCTGCAAGCCATCGGCCAGGCACGAAGTCAGGGCTGCCCGCAGGTTATCGTAATCGGCGTCGATTTTTTTTTGCCAGGCCAACCGCTCCCCACCGGACAGTTTCTGCGAGGCCATCTCGGCAAAGCACAAACACCACATGTTGTGGCGGTTGCGCAGGGCTTCTTCCTCTTGCCCGTTCAGGCATCGTTCCATTTCGACAAACTGGCGCACCATTTCCAGCATCTGATAGCGCGCTTCTTGTTCGGACAGGTGCTTCACCTGCACCAACGATTTTTGGATCAGTTTCACAAGCGTGGGAAAAACTTCTGCTGGCGGCAAAAGTTCATCTGAACAAACCTGCTCGGCGGCCGGCAACGTCCACCCACCCGCGAACACAGACAGACGCGACAACAAGAGGCGCTCGTTTTCGGCCAGCAAGCCATAACTCCAACGAATGGATGCCTGTATCGTCTGGTGACGCGCCAGGGCCATGCGGCCGCCGTGCGCCAGGATGGCAAGATCCTCGTCCAGGCGGGCAGCAAGCTGCGCGACACCAAGCACAGCCACCTGGGCAGCAGCCAGCTCGATGGCCAGCGGAATGCCATCCAGGCGCCGGCAAATGCGAATGATGGCGCGAACATTGCCGGAGGTAAGCTGGAAGGATGCCAGCGCCTGCCTGGCGCGCGCTACAAACAAAAGCACCGCTTCATAGCCTGCAAGCCGCGCGAGATCTTCGCATGCATCGGTTTCGGGGACGGACAGCGAAGGCACGCAGTAAGCGATCTCACCACTGACGCCCAGCAGCTCGCGGCTGGTAGCCAGAATCCGCAGCTTGGGGCAGGCCTTTAGCAAGCTTTCAATCAGGCTGGCACAGGCTGCTATCACGTGCTCACAGTTGTCGAGGACGAGAAGCACATCCTTTGGGCGTAAATGATCCTGGAGCACGCTCGCCGGGCTGCGATCTTTATCGATCGGCAAGCCAAAACTGGCGTTGACGGCTTCGACGACCATCGCTTCACGGCTGATACTTGCCAGCTCGACCAACCAAACCTGGCTCGCAATGTGAGCGCTTTTCGCCTGCGCCACACGCAAAGCCAGCCGCGTCTTACCGACGCCGCCCGCGCCCGTGAGCGTAACCAGGCGGCAGCTCGGGTTTGCCAACATCTCGCTCACCCGGGCAATCTCCTGCTCCCGCCCAATAAAGCTGCTCAACGCGGCAGGCAGGTTGTCCGGCGGGCAGGAAGCCTGTTCGGGATCGTGATCGTCCGCGCCAACCATGCCAAACCGGCGCGCCCACGCGGCGGCAAGCTGGCGGTTATGCACCCCCAGCTTGCCATAAATCTGTTTGGTATACCACTTCACTGAAGCCGGTTGGATGGTCAATATGGCGGCAATCTCGCGGTTCGAGAGGCCCTCCGCCATCAGGGCCAACACGTCCTGTTCACGGGGAGTCAGTTTTTCCGTAATCGGTGTGGGCTGCCCATTTTCTGTGATGCGCTTCCTCATGGTTGCCATCCTCACGTTCATTATACAAGAAGGGCACTTCCGCTTCCAGCGGAAAAATCCCCCCCAGAGGGGGGGAGAAAAACAGCGTAATAGGCGCTACAATAGAATTTGTAAACCTACTTCACTTTGACTGCGGAGGGCTACCATGTCTATTTTAACCATCGTGCTTGCTGGCGGCCAGGGAAAATCGTTAAGCGCCCTGACGGCCGGGCGCGGGAAGCCGGAACTTCCTTTCGGTGCAAAGTACCGATTGATCGATTTTGTGCTGTCGAATATTGCCCATTCAGGCCTCGATCAGGTGGCCATCCTGGCGCAGCGCCAAACGCCATCAATGGCCGAGCATATCGGGGATGGTAAACCCTGGGGATTCGAAACAGGCCTCCTTCAAACCTGGCTGCCTTCGCTTGAACGCACCGGCCACGAACACTATATCGGCACGGCAGACGCCGTGTACCAGAACCAGCGCTACATCGCCGAACTGGGTTGCGAACTGGTGCTGATCGTTTCCGGCGATCACATTTACTGCCAGGATTATGGCAATTTGATCCGCTTTCATCGAGAAAAAGGCGCTTCTCTAACGATCGCCACGATGCCGGTGCCTGCCGGCGAAGTGCAGCGTTTCGGCATTCTCAACGTTGATGACAACAAAAAGATTACTTGGTTCATCGAGAAACCGGGTGCCGCGCAGAGTCACCAGGCGTCGAAAGGCATCTACGTTTTCGAGACAAAATTTCTTCTCGCCTACCTGGAAGAAGATGCGCGCACGCCCGACTCAACCCACGACTTCGGCCGCGATGTGATCGCCCGCATGGTAGAAACGGGAAATGTTTACGCCTATCCCTTTACGACCTACTGGGCCGATATGGGGACGGTCGATCTGTATTGGAAAACCAATCTGGCCTTACTAGGAGATGAACCGGTCCTTGCGCTGCATGATCCTGCCTGGCCGGTGCTCACAAGAACGGTCCAAAAACCACCCACGACGATCCGCCCGGCCGGCCACGTAATGAACAGTCTCGTTTCAGAAGGGTGCGTCATCGATGGCGAAGTCATGCACAGCGTTCTCTCGCCGGGGGTGCGGGTGGAGCGCGGCGCGGTCGTCCGCGATGCGGTCATCTTGCACGACACAGTTATCCGGGCGGGCGCCATGGTCTGTGGCTGCATCCTCGATAAGGAAGTGTGCATCGACGCCAACGCGCACATCGGTGCCGGGGGCGATCTGACGCCAAACTCGCAAGAACCCGAAGTGCTCCGAAACGGCATCACGGTAATCGGCAAGGGCGCGCACATTCCCCAGGGCCTGGTGGTTGGGCGAAATTGCCGGATCGACCCGCATGTAAGCGCAAAGGATTTCGAGGCGATGGGTTTTACCCCGCATGCCCACATTCCCAGCGGCACCACGATAACCCGAGACGAAAAATAGCGCCGCATGAAGAAAATCGACATTCACTGCCACACGACCAACCGCCCGCTCCCCCACGCCACCAACCCGGATGCATCCATCGCAGCCATTTCGGCCCTGATGCAGCGCCACCAGATCGTTCACACCGTCCTCCTGGCGACCTACTTTCCCGCCAAAGGAACGGGGATCTCCAATTTTCGCCTGCACCGCTGGCTCCAGGGACAGCCTCACTTCTCGATGTTCGGCAGCCTGGATTTCGAACACTACTTCTATCAGGGCCTGAACGAACTGCAAGAGCTGGCGCAGCTCGGAGCCATCCAAGGCATCAAGCTCTACACTGCTTACCAGCCCATCGATTTCGAGGGCGAAAAGTTTTGCCGCGTCGTCGAGTTGGCGCAGACCCAACGTCTTCCGCTGATGTTTCACGGCGGCATCTCTTACGACGTCTGGAAACGGCTCTCCCTGGCCGATATCCTCACCCTGTCGGAATCGGATGCGTCCCGCGTCGAAGCGGTCAAGACGCCCCGCGACTTCGCCGGCCTGGCACAAAAGTACCCGGACGTCACCTTCATCGTCAGCCACCTGTGCAAACCATTCTTCCAGCCGATGATCCAGGCGCTGAAGCAGTTCGACAACCTCTTTACGGACACGAGCGGCCTGCTGGACTCGCAGGACGACCAGGATTTTCGCCCCCACTGCATCGAGATCGTCAAACGCTTCGTGGGTGAAGCCGGGCCTGAGAAAGTGCTGTTCGGCAGCGATTTCCCCGTGCAAAGCCATCAGGACACGGTGGATTTCGTCGAAGGTGCGCTGGCACAGTACCCGACGGCCGACAAAGAACTGGTTTACGCAGGGAATGCCAGGCGGCTCATCTTTCCAGGCTATCCCCATATATAGTTGCACAACGGTGCCGTACAGCAAAAAAAAGCAGGCAAGGAGCCTGTTTTTTTTTGCTGTACGGCACCGAGGATGACACAGCCTGAGCGGTTTTGAACGGATTCGATACGAATCTTACAAGGTTGCTTGGTTGTTCGACGCACACAAATCCTATAATACATCAAGACGCGAGTACATCACGCAAGACACCCACACTGCCGGCGGGGCAGCGAAAGCGAAACCATGCAACCACGCAGCATCTTTCAAAAGCTGGTTCTTCTATCTGCCTGGGCGATGATTGTCGGTGGCCTGGTGGTCAGCACGCTGATCGCCGTGCAGATTACAGGGGAAACCCAAGAAAGAATGGCTATCGCCCTTGCATTTGCCACGCAGCAGTCGGCCCTGCTACACGACACCATCGATGGCGAGATGCAGGCCGAAATGGAAGTAGCCAACGGCTTCGCCGAACGCCTGAGCTCGGGCGAGCTTTCATACCCGCAGGCGGTAGACGCCATCGCATTGGCCTTTGACGAAAAACCGGGACTCCAGGGGATCGCGATCGCTTTCGAACCCTATTGCTACAGCACCACGGTCAAACTGTACGCTCCCTACTACATCAAAAACGGTGCCGGCCAGATCACGCGCATCCAGGTAGAAAACTCTTACGACTACACAGACGCATCCATCGACAGCGCCCAATGGTACTACAAAGCCATCGACGGGCAGGCGGGAGTATGGCGTGGCGCATACTACGGCAAAGCGGCCGACGATCTGCTGATCGTCTACTCGGTCCCCTTCCAATCCCCGCAGAACAGAAACCAGAACGTGGGCGTGGTCGTGGTAGCCCATTCGGCAACGGCTACATTCAAACACATCGTTCAAGGCACCGACCTGGGGCAGGCCGGCTACGCGTTCCTGGTAAATGCCGACCAAAAAATTGCTTATCATCCTGAGGCCGAGATGATAGGCCTGGATGCCAAGGAAGCAGCCGGTTATCTGGGAGGGGGTAGATTGCTCGAATCGCTCGCCAAAGTCACGGGTAGCGAAGAAGACGCCATCAGCTTTTCCGGGGAAATGGGGCAGGAAGGCGAAAGGGGATGGTTCTTCGTCCATCCTTTAAGCGTGCCGGGGTGGCGCCTGGTCGTGGCAATCAACGAGCGGCTGTCGACCTACGATGCCGCCGGCGCCATCCGCCCGAAAATCAACCTTGGGCTGGCGGTAATGATCTGCCTCACCGGCGTACTGATGCGTTTGCTGTCCATCGAACGCGTCACACCAACCCGTTTGATGGGCTTTTCGGTTGGCCTGGGGGTTCTTTTCGCGGCAGAAATTCTTTGGATCTGGCACCTGATCTACACCAACCCCGAGCTCAATCACCAGAAAGTTATCATCAACGACACCGATCTCCAGCGGCTGCTCGAACCGATGGCCGATCGGCTACAAAGCATCAACGCGGGAAGCCCGGTTCGGATTCCCACCGGTATCGTCGTCGAGAATCTGACCCTGGGGACCCAAACGGTCAAGTTGGCCGGTTATCTCTGGCAGCGCTATCCCGCCGGCACGCCCGAAGAGATGATCGACTTTCCGCAGCTTACCGATCAGATCGGTGGGTTGAGCCGCCGCGAAACGTACCGCGTGCAGAAAAACGGGATGACCGTGGTCGGGTGGTTCTTCTCGACCGAAATCCAGCAAGCGTTCGACGTTTCACACTACCCGCTCGATCAAACCTTTGTTCACATCCAGATCGAACCGTCAAAGTTTTCGGATACCTACGTGCTGGTACCCGATATTCAGGAGTATGCGCATCTCGGGCCGGGCTACAAGCCGGGCCTGTCGGAAGAGTTGTGGGTGCGCGGTTGGCACGTGACCAACAGCTATTTTTCCTACGATTACGACGCCTACGGCACCCAATTCGGCATCTACCAAAAAATCCAGAAAGACACCATTCCCATTTTAAACTTCAACATTCGCCTGACGCGAGACATCATCTCGCCGGTGATCGCTTACTGCATCGTGCTCTACGTGATCATCATCCAGGTATACGGCCTGGCCATCCTGAACATCGACAATGCCTTCCAGGTGCTTTCCATTGCGGCGGCGTTGTTCCTGGCAAGCGCCATCTCGCACAATACCCTGCGCGATAGCGTAGGGGCAACGGGAGTCGTCTACCTGGAATACTTTTTCATCCTGCTCTACGTGACGATTCTGTTCACCACCATCAACGCGGTTACCCGCGTGCTGGCGATCAAGTTGATATTGGTTTCTTACCAGGAAAATCTCTTGATCAAAGTCTTGTTTTGGCCCACCTACTTAGGCCTGGGGCTGCTGATCACACTGTTCACCTTTTATCCGTAGGAATTTTTGGAGGCGATGTCATGAAGCGCATGGTCTATATCGCTACGATCCTGTTCTGTCTTTGCAGCATTCTGCTGTCGGGCTGGAAAACCGGCAGCCTTTTCTACACATTGCATCGCCGGCGGGACCAGGCCTTTGCCTACGGCCAGCAGCAGGCGGCCCGCGTGCAGGAAGAAATCAACGCCGAGTTCATCGCCCAGATGAACGTGGCGGATGCGATCGCAAACGATCTCACCAGCGGGGCGCTGCCTTATGAGAATCTCTCCGCCCGCCTGCGCGAAGAAGTGCAGCGCAAACCCAATATGTACGGCATCGGAGCGGCCTTTGAGCCCTATCGCTACAGCGCCTCGCTGGAACTGTTTGGCCCCTGCTACTACAAAGATGATACCGGCAAATTTATCCGAACCCAGGTCGAAGAAACCGATTTCTACACCGATCGCAGCAACCCCAACAATGCCTGGTACTACCAGACAGTGGAAGAAGCGCAGGCACACTGGTATGTCTACGATGATGCAACCACACGCTCGACGCAAATCGAGTATGCCGTGCCTTTCTTCCTCACCGACCCGGCTACGCAGCAAAAAACCGTGGCCGGCGTGGTGTACATCGATCACTCGCTGGATACGATCAAACAGTTCATGCGCTCGATTGATGTCGGCCGGGAGGGGTACACATCCCTGATCGCCGATACGGGGTTGGTCATCGTTCACCCAAAGACTGTGTACGTCAACAAGACCGTCGCTGAAATTGTCCACGAATTCAAGCTGCCCGAAACCTATATCGAAGACAACGAACGCGCCAGCGCCGGGGAGGCAGTCGATGTGACAGGCATATCGGTAGCGGGTGGGGATGCCGCCTGGCGCTTCTCGCGCCCGCTGGTGGCGCAGGGCTGGGTGATTCTCATCGTGATCAAACAAAACGCCAACGAGCCGACACCCGAATGGATGGTGCGCGAACTGCTTTGGATCGGCCTGTTGCTTTCGGCCTCTATCCTGGGGCTGGCCGCCCTGCTGTTTTTGCTGAAGAAAGGCCAACCGAAGAGTTGGTGGCGTATGTCGGTTACAGCAGCCATCGTCCTGATCGCTTACGTGGCCTATACTTGGGCAGTAATTCACACCTATCCGCCGCGGCCGCCGGGTGAGAATATCCTCGTCAACGCAGCCAACGTCGACGAAGTCATCGACCCCATCGATACCGAGGCAGCCGAGGCCAGCCATCCGGCGCCGATCCGCATCCCGACCGGCGTGCTGATCAAAACGCTGAGCGTGGACCCGTTGAGCGCGACCGTTTCCGGCTACGTATGGCAAAAATACCCGGTGCAGTTGAGCGCAAGCGTCACGCGCGGCATCCGCTTCCCGGACGATTTGAGCGGGGCCAGCCTGGAAGAAGTCTATCGTTTCACCAAAGGCGATGTCGAAACGGTCGGCTGGTTCTTCATCGTCACCGTGCAGCAAACCTTCGACATGTACCGTTACCCGCTCGACCAGGCGAACATCCTGATCAAGATTTTGCCCGCCGAGTTGGACGACAATCTGCTGCTGGTGCCCGATCTCGATTCCTACGAGTGGACGGCACCCAACGAACAACCAGGGCTGGTATCCAACCTGGACTTGTCCGGCTGGAACATTCAACGCAGCTACTTTAGCTTCACGAAAGAAGCGTTCAACACCGACCTGGGCAGTGCCACCTTCGTGCAGCAAGGCCGCCTGCCCACCCTGGCCTTCAATGTCAACGCCACCCGCAACCTGCTCTCCCCCCTGATCGCCTACTGTATCACCGCCGTCGTCGTCGCTTCGATGTTATTCGGCATCCAGATGGTCGACATCGAAACGCCCTACAACGTGCTGGCCAACGCATCGGCCCTGTTCTTTATCGTCGCCATCACACACGTCGGGCTGCGCGGCGCCCTGAACACAAGCGGGGTGGTATACCTTGAATACATCTTCATTCTTCAATACGTGTTCGTCCTGCTTGGCGCCGTCAACGGCCTGCTGTACTACGGCAGCAAGCGCGAAGACTGGATTCACTATCAAAACAACCTGATTCCACGTCTGGCTTACTGGCCGGTCTTTCTCGTCCTGCTGATCGCAGTCACCCTGGGCATCTTCTACCCGCCCTACGCCCTGGAAGATAGCACCGACACCAGCCTGGCAGTGAACCAGGCGCCCAGAAGGACTTCCACACCCTACATCACCCCCACCACGCCGGCGGATCAAGCAAACACGCCCTCCGCGACGGGCGAGGCGGCAGCGCTGCCGCCCCCATCCGGCGTGCGTGCGCGTGCGCAAACCATCGAACGCACCAACGACTCGGTCACGCTCCGCTACCCCATTTATAGCGCGCCCACCACGTTCGATCCATCGCTATCCAACCGCTACGATTCTACCGAACAGATCGGCAACCTGTTCGTCGGCCTGACGCGTCTCGATGCAGAGACGTTGGAGCCTGTGCCTTCGCTGGCCACCGCCTGGGAGACGTCGGAAGATGGCCTGACCTGGACTTTCTCCCTGCGCAGCGACATTCCCTGGGTGCAGTACACGCCCGATGCGGCCGGCGGAAAAACCGACAAAGGAACGGTTCGCCAGGTCACCGATCGCCAGGGCAACCCGCTATTCGTCACGGCAACGGATGTCGTTTACGGCATCCAACGCGCCCTGCTTTCCAAAAATCCTTCGGCGCAACTGCTCTTCGTGATCCAAAACGCTGAAGAAGTCTTCAACGGCGCACAGGCTGCCGAGATGCTGGGGGTACACGCCATCGATGCCGCCACGCTCGAAATTACGCTCGAAAGCCCTGCACCGTACCTGCCAAGCCTGCTGGCCTACGATATCGCCTACGCCGTACCCCGCTGGTCCGTCGAGGAATGGGCCGATCTGTGGACCTCCGTGGGGTATATCAACACCAACGGGCCGTACCTGCTGGCCGGTTTCAACAGCGGCCAAGGCCTGACGCTGACGAAAAATCCCTTCTGGCCCGAAGCCGACCAGGTGCAAATCGAGTGGATTGAAGAGCCGCTGCTCAACGCGGCAAACTTCAGCGCCATCCTGCAAATGTACCGCAACAACGAACTGGATACGGTTGGCAACCCCACCAGCGAAATGGTCGAGGCCATTCAAAGCAATGCCACCCTGACGAAAGACCAGGTCACCTACCCGCGCCTGTGCACGCAGTATATCGGTTTCGTCAACACCAAAGCGCCTTTCAACGATGTGCGCGTACGGCGGGCCTTCTCGGCAGCCATCGACCGGGAGTACATCGTCGAGCAGGTGCTGCGCAACGGTTCGCTGCCGGCCCAGGTGTTGGCCCCGCCCGGCGTGTTCGGTGCGGCGACCGATCCGTCTGCAGGGCAAGGGTACGACCCGCTCCTGGCACAAAGCCTGTTCAAAGAATTTTTGGGCGAGCTCGGCATGACGGTTGAAGAATTCAACACCGCCTATCCCCTGCAATTCGGCCAGCTTTCCAGCGGCAACGCCGTCAACCGGGCAATCGTCGCAGGCTGGAAGGAGGTGCTCGACGTCGAGGTCGAATTGATCACTGCCCCCAACGACGATCTCAGCCCTTACGATCGCAAAAACGTACCGGTCGAAAAAGTCTTTCACATGTTCCAGGGCAACTGGTGTGCCGACTACCCCGACCAGGACAATTTCGTGCGCTTTTTGTTCAACGCACAAAACGGCTCCAACGGCGTCCGGCGCAACTGCGCAGACGCCAACTGCAACCAGGTAAACGCGCCGGGCACATTCGACACCCTGACGCTCGAAGCGTCCAGCATCACCGATCCCGACCAACGCCGGGAACGCTACGCCCAGGCGGAGCAAATCCTGGCAGTCGATGAAGCCGCCTATGCCCCGCTCTTTTTCGAAGCCACCACGGCCATCACCAAAGCCTGGCTGGTGCGCCATTACCCATCCTTTGGCCCGCCGGATTTTTCGGCCTGGGTGATCGATAGCGAATCGCAGGTGATCCCATAAGCAAAAGTTTGTTATAATCAGCCCTATGCAGCCACCGAGAACATCCAAACCCGAAGCCGGCCGCCGAGCGGCGCCGCTCATACCGATTCGCACTTCAATTTGACCGCATCTGGCAAGTTCAGGCCGAACGCAAACAGGCCATCCCAAGACAGTCACATTGAAAGTGACTGTCTTTTTTTTGTAGCAGGGCAAACGCCAAGAGCGTGCCTTCGGCACAAAACGCAAAGGAGCAAACGATGGACATCATCACCGGGAAAACTCTCAAACGCAATAACTGGCCTGACGGAAAAGTCATCGGCATCGCCAAGGGCGTCGCCGCCGAACTGGCCGCGCAAGGCATCGAAAGAGACACGATCCTGGCGCGCCTGGATGTCGTGCGGGACGAACCCGAAACGTTCCTTACGGACCCGCAAATGGCAGAGCTGGCCCGCGAGTGCATGCGTTTGCGCCCAAAGAGAGAAGATTTGGCAGCCGAGCTGCGCCAATCCCCACTGGCTTACCCGATTTGGGGCCGCGAGGCGATCGACGAAGGCTCGCTGGCCCAAATGGACAACGCCATGCGCCTGCCGGTCAGCGTTGCCGGCGCGTTGATGCCCGACGCCCACGTAGGCTACGGCCTGCCGATCGGCGGCGTGCTCGCCACCGACAACGTCGTCATTCCCTATGCCGTCGGAGTCGACATCGCCTGCCGTATGCGCCTCTCGCTGTACGAAGTCTCTCCAAGCCTGATCGGGCAAAAGAAGGCCCTGCTCGAAAAAGCGCTGCGTGAGCAAACCGTATTCGGCATGGGCGCGCAATGGCAGGGAAAAGACCGGCCGGAGCACGCCGTCCTCGACGACCCCGCCTGGGATGCCACGCGTTTGCTCAAAAGCCTGCAAAGTAACGCGCTGCGCCAGCTGGGCACCAGCGGCACCGGCAACCATTTCGTGGAGTGGGGCGCTTTCCAACTGCACGAGCCTTTCGAGGGCCTGCAAGCGGGTGAATACCTGGCGCTGCTTTCGCACAGCGGCTCGCGCAGCGTGGGCTACAAATTGGCCGAACACTACAGCAAACTGGCAATGGAAAAGCACGCCAAGCTGGAGAAAAGCGTCCGTCACCTGGCGTGGCTGCCGCTCGATTCTGAAGAAGGCCAGGAGTATTGGCTCTCGATGGAACTGGCCGGCCGCTTCGCCGCGGCAAACCACTTCGTCATCCATCGGCGCGTCGCCGAAGCGGCGGGGCTGCGAGAAGCCGCCGCCGTGGAGAATCACCACAACTTTGCCTGGAAACACACCCTGCCAGACGGGAAAACCGTCATCGTGCACCGCAAGGGTGCAACCCCGGCCGGCGCCGGGGTGCTGGGCGTGATCCCGGGTTCGATGGGCGACGCCGGGTTCCTGGTGCGCGGGCGCGGCAGCACGGATTCGCTCGACTCTGCTTCCCACGGCGCAGGCCGCCTGATGAGCCGGCGGGCAGCACTGGATTCGATCAGCAAATCGTCGCGGGATACGTATCTCAAAGAGCGCGGCGTCACACTGCTGGGCGGCGGCATGGATGAAGCGCCGCAAGCGTACAAGCCGATCGAAAAGGTGATCGCCGCGCAGGCCGATCTCGTGGAAGTGATCGGAAAATTTATGCCGAAAATCGTCCGCATGGCCAACGAAGCCGGCGAGTTCTAAAAGCTGTCTGAAAAGCAGGTGCAACGCACTTTGCCGACGAGAAACATGGAAAGTGCGTCGCACCTGTCGGCGGCACTTTTCAGACAGTCTCTAAGGATTTTCCGGCGCAGCGAAGAGTGAGTATTCGTTCACAGGAGAACACGATGAAACGTGACATCATCGTCATCGGCGCATCGGCAGGGGGCATCGACGCCGTAAAGACGATCCTCGCCGGCCTGGCGCCGGACTTTCCCGCATCGATCTTCGTGACCATTCATACCACCCCAACTGGGCCAGGGTACCTGGCCAATGTCCTGGCGGCCACCTCGCCGCTTCAGGTCATCCCGGCAAAAGACAATGCAGCCATACAGCATGGCCGCGTGTACGTCGCCGCACCCAACCTGCACCTGATCCTCAAACGCGGCTATATCAAAAACCGCTTTCTCCCCAAAGAAAACGCCGCCCGGCCGGCGATCGACCCGATGTTCCGTTCTGCCGCACGCACCTATGCCAGGCGCGTGATCGGCATCGTGCTGACCGGCAACCTCGACGACGGCACGGCCGGGCTGGGCGTCATCAAGGATGAAGGCGGCCTGGCAATCGTCCAGGACCCCAACGAGGCCGCGCGCGCAGACATGCCGCGCTCGGCAGCCGAGAACGCCCAGCCTGACTACGTTATCCCGCTGGCCGAAATCGCGCCTCTGCTCACCGAACTCGTCAAGACAGAAGTGCCCGAAGGAACGCTGCCGGGAGAACCGGAAGCCCCGCAGCCCGGGCAGGTCGTAACCTGCCCGGGCTGCGGGGGTGTTTTGCATCGCTACGAGAACGGCAGAAGCGCATGGTACCAATGCCGGGTAGGCCACCGCTTCGCACCCGAGACGATGATGGCCGAACAAAACGCGGCGGTCGAGGAGCATTTCTGGCGCTTAATGTCGATTATGAAAGAGAAAGAGGACGCCGCAAAAACGCTGGCTGCCGATGCGTACGCATCGGCCACAACAACGGTCGATCCGCAGTACTTCGAACGGCAGGCAAAAGCCGCCGCCGAGGCGTACGAACGCCTGGAGCGTTTGATCGAAGAGTTTGGCCCGGCGCTCTTTCCCGAGGCAGCGCCACAACACAAGCCTGAAGAAGGCTAAGAAGCGGCCTGAAAAGTAAGCTGCGGCGCACCTGTCTATGGCGCTTTTCAGGCAATCTCTAACATAGCTCAAAAAGTGATGTCCACGCGCCGCCCACTGGCCGCCGACTCGAGGATCGCATCGCAGATTACGGCGTTCTTGTAACCATCGACGAAGTCGGCGCCGTAGGGGGCTACCTGCTTGTCGTTGATGATAGCGTCCAGCAGGTGGGTGATCTCGTGAACGAAGGTGTGTTCCCAACCGATGATGTGCCCCTGCGGCCACCAGTTCGACCAGAAGGGATGGAAAGGCTCGCTGACCAGTACGTTGGTAAAACCTTGCGTCTCCTTGGGCCGGCTATCCACCCAGAAGACTTCCATTTCGTTCATCCGCTCCAGGTTGAAACGGATGCTGCCTTTTTCGCCGTTGATTTCGAAGTTGTTGCCGTTTTTGCGCCCGGCGGCAAAGCGCGTGGCCTCGAGCGTGCCGATGGCGCCGTTTTCGAATTCGACGGCGGCCACGAAGGCATCGTCGACATCCACTTTCTTCATCTTGCCGTCAGCGCCGGGGCGTTCAGGGATGAAGGTTTTCGTCAGCGCGCTGACGTGCCTGAATTCGCCGACCAGGAAACGCGCCAGATCGATGATGTGCGCACCCAGGTCCCCCAACGCGCCGGAGCCGGCCGTGGCTTTCTCCAGACGCCAGATGTGCGGCAGGTTGTAATGCGGCATGATCCACTCTTGCAGGTAAACAGCGCGGAAGTGATAAATCTGCCCTAACGCGCCGGATTCGATGATCTCACGCATCTGGCGCACGGCCGGGACGAAACGATAGTTGAAGGCAACGGCATGCTTGACGCCCGCCTTCTGCACGGCATCCAGCATCGCAGCCGCTTCTTTGGCCGTGCGGGCGAGGGGTTTTTCGCACAGGATGTGCTTTCCGGCCCGGGCGGCTGCGATGCAAGGCTCGGCGTGTACGTCGTTCGGCCCGCCGTTGTCGAAGAGCCGGATGCGGTCGTCCTTGAGCATTGCGCGCCAGTCGGTGTAGTGTTTTTCGTAACCGAAACGGCGCGCCGCCTCTTTGACGGCTTCTTCGTTGCGCCCGGCAATGCCGAGCAGTTTCGGGATCGCCGGCGGCGGGTACATCATGTGGGGAATTTTCAAAAAGGCGTTGGAATGCGCCTTGCCCATGAAAGCGTAACCGAGCATCCCGACACCAACTTCGGGCGCCGAGCCGCCGGCCCTGGGACCGGCCATCGAGGTAAAACCGGATGAATCGGACATGGAGAACTCCTAAAATTGGCTCTCCCGGCTTCGCCGTGAAAGGGATTCTTCACGCGCAACCGGAAGACCCCTAAACTTCTTGACGTTCAAAAGCCGCATCGAAAGCGACTGCCGAAGGCGCAAAATCCAGCTTCCTGACGAATGCACAAGCCTCGGCGGCGCCAAACTCGCGATCCATCTTGCCGTCTTCCCACTCTACCGAAAGCGGGCCGGTGTAGCCGATGTCGTTCAAGGCCCGTAAAATGGCCTCGAAGTCAATCCGACCGCGCCCCAACGAACGGAAATCCCAAAAACGGCGAGGATCGCCAAAGCTCAAGTGCCCGCCAAAGACGCCCGCATCCGTGGGAACCGGCGACCAGAAAACGTCTTTCATGTGAACGTGATAGATGCGATCGGCAAAGGTACGGATGAATTTGACGTAGTCGACGCCCTGGTAGGCCAGGTGGGAAGGGTCGTAGTTGAAGCCAAAGGCCGGATGGCAGTTCAAGGCTTCGACGGCGGCAGCGGCCGTGGGGAGGTCAAAGGCGATCTCGGTCGGATGCACTTCCAGGGCAAAACGCACGCCGACCTGCTGGAAGACATCCAAAATCGGCCGCCACATCTCGGCGAAGAAAGCCAGCCCCTTTTCATAGAAATCGGCCGGGTTGGGTGGGAAGGAATAAACCATGTGCCAGATCGACGAACCGGTAAAGCCGGGCACCACCTTGACGCCCATCCGGGCAGCGGCGCGGGCCGTGTCTTTGATCTCCTCGGCGGCACGGGCGCGTACGCCGTCCTCCTTGCCATCGCCGTAAATCCGCGCGGGCAGAATTGCCTTGTGGCGCTCGTCGATGCGATCGCAAACGGCCTGCCCCACCAGGTGACAGCTCATCGCCAGGCATTTCAGGCCGTGTTTGTTGAGGATATCCCAGCGGCCTCGAATGTAGGCGTCATCGCTCAGGGCCTTATCGACCTCGAAGTGATCCCCCCAGCAAGCAATTTCAACACCGTCGTATCCATATGATTTGGCCTTGGCACACAAGGTATCGAAAGTCAGGTCGGCCCACTGGCCGGTAAAGAGGGTGACAGGTCGAGGCATAGCAGCTCCTTGTGAAAAGATGGGTGAAACCTTATTTTCCAACACAATCGCGACAAACGCAAGTCGCTGTGCGCCCATCGAAACTGACCCAGTCGCCGGTCTGCCTGCCGCAGTGTTTGCAGGTTCCCACGCGGGCGAATGGTTCGCGGAAGTCCTCGCGCGGCAATGACCCGGCCGGTCGAGGAGAAAACGATCCCGGCTGTTGTTTCGGTGGAAGGGTCGCATCAAAGTGGACGCCCAGATTCGGCAGCGTGGCCTGCATCTTTTCTTCACGGCGCCGGCGGGTCTGGCGGTAGTGAGAAATGCGCACGGCTTCGCCCGGGTGGAGAAAATCGCCGTTTTGCGGGTCTGCGTATACGTCGATCAGCGGGGTGCACAGGCGGCGGCCGGCGAACAACTGCGGCGGGTGGAACAGGTTCAGGTTGTGGTAGCTGATCAGGGTACTGCTTTCGGCATCCAGGTAGTGCAGGGTCTCGCCGGCTGTAAACGCTTCCAGCGGGTTGGCGGCGTCGCTGTCGGTCTGGCGCTTGAACGCACGTTCGGTCGTGGTAAGGTGAACTTGCGTCGGCTGGCCTGGTTCGGTGCGCAGCAGGGAAGCAGCAAAGAGCCACACGATGCTCGCCTGCAACCCGGAGAGGGCATCCACCAGCCGCGCACGCTCGTCCGGTGGCATACGGGCGTCGAAAATCCAATAGGCGGCAGCGCCAGAATCGCCCGGCAAAGCGACAGAACAATCCAAAGGGCGCGGTAGGCCGGAAACGATCTTTTCCAGCGTTACAGCGCTTTCGCCAAACTGCACCACCAGCCATTCGTACAGTGCGGCGCGCGTTTCCAACAACAGGGCCGACTGGCGCTCGAACGGGCAGTTCACCAGGTGCTTGTGCGCAAAATGCCAGCGTCTGACCCGGCCGGCCTTGACACGTACCGGCTGCCGGCAACCGGGGCAAACGAGAAAACCCTGCCGATCGAGCCGCCTCAAGATATCGAGTTGTTGTCTCCAGTGTTGGGAAACGATCAGGAATTCTTCACCAGATTGGCTGTGTGCGGCCTTCAACATAAGCGCTCCGTTTCCCTGGCCCCATAATCACAGGCAGGCGGGCACTTTGCGCGCCTGCGCGGTCATGCAGCCGGTTACGACAATTCCACCGCATAGTGCGCATACCCGCCCAGAATGATGGCGAAACCAGCAGCAAGCGGTGTGACGGGAACTTCCGCCAACGGTGCACCGGTTGCGTCCAGGCCATAGGCTTTGCACTGCTGCGCCTGCGAGGGAAGCGCCAGCGTGCCGCGCACATCGTCGTAAAGGATCGGTGGGCCGCCGGCATCGATCAGCGTCTGGCCGACAAAACGCATGCGGCTGTTGTGGCAGATACCCATGGCGTTGATCAACAGACGGCGGGATTGCGCAATGGGCGCTTCGTCCAGGGCCAGGACGACCACACCCGCCTTCTCGTTCTCAGCCCACAGCGTGCAAGGCCCGACCTTGTCACCGGCGCCGGTCTTTCCGGCAAAGATGCCCACGCGCGGGGCGTTTACCAGAAACGCACCCTGCCCAAAAGCGTAGGTAATCTGGCCCGTATCCGAGGTGACCCGGGATGTATCCCAGCCCTGCCCGGGTTCGAGCAGCCCCCAGTGTGTCATCGCAGCCTGGACCACCTCATGCCCAACGTGGGCCAACGACCCGGCCCCGTCAGGCGTGGCGACGATGAGATTGCGCTCGCCCAGGCGAGCCGCCATGCCCACGATGTCAACGGTACGGGCACCAGGATCGGTATGCCGGTCGTACCATGCCGCACGGCCGCAGGCCTGCTGGTGCGAATCGGAATAGGGGTTATCGGAATGGACGATGGCATGGCGCGCGGCGGTGTAGTCGCCGGTGGCCGTGTTGCCGGAGGCCAGTACGACGTCGGCATCACCGGCGTAAGGGCCATCTAGAAAGCAAGCGGCGACTTTCGAAACGAAGATCGTGTTCTGGTGCAAGATACCGTAGTCCGGCCGGCCGGCCTTCCAGTCTTCAGGAGAGTAACCGATCTCGATCGTGTTGCGGGCCACATCGACCAACCCCAGGCGAAAGATGGCCGCAGCGATGCCGAAGTAACCCCAGATGGCCGGGTCGCTACCGCCTTCGAAAAAGCCCGCAATGCCATGCGCCTCCCAAAAGCGCTGCGTTCCCATGCTGGCATAGGTGAAGAGCAGGATACCATCCCAGTCTTGCAGCGCGCCATAAGAGGCCATTTGCAGCAGTGTATCGACACGGAATGCAGTAACCGGAATGCAGTTCCATTCGGTGACGATGAAAGGCTTGTTGCGCACCACGCCGCGCGCAAGTGCCGCCGGGCTGTGCATGGCAAATCCGCTGCCAGGCTTGTGTGGATCGATGGCGCACATTTCCTCCTGGTGGAAGGAAACCGGCGGGCGAAAACCGCCCACGGGGTGATTCCAGTAGTTGTTGTGTTCGGTGAAATCGCCATCCGCAATACAGCGCAGTTCCGCCGGGCCGCCCGGCAAGTTGGACAGGTTGATGGCGCAGCGCACACCCAACTCGTCGCGCAGGTAAGCATGAATCTCCTGGTAGGTGCTGCGTTCGATCTCGGCCAGGAATTCCATGTGATCGGCGAAGCGGGCCGGGCTTTCCAGGCTGGTGTACGGCTGCTTCCAGGTGATGGCGCGTTCGCTCCAGATGCCCAGGGGCGGGCGGGCGACCGTATCCTGCGCAGGATCTTCCCACGGGTGAAGCGCTTTTTGGCCGTCGTCGCGCGTCCAGGCTTCGTCGAGCGCTGTGCGGGAGCCGTATTTTTCCAGCAGCCATCGATTGAAACGCTGATCGAGCTGCCGGTAGAACAAGGTGGGGTTTTCGTCGGTGTGATCCCAAAAAATGCCGTTCTCGTTGACAAACTGCACGACGGCGACGGCCGGATCGTCTACGTAGCGCAGCTGGGTGTACGGGTTGAAGTGGGTGAGATATTGGCGAACGAAGCGCTTGTGCAGGTCGAGTATGCGCCGGTCGTAGTGGTGCACCGACTTGACCGGCGGAACAAGCTGGGCTGCTTCGTCTGGCGAAAGGCCGTCATCAGGAAAATAAGTGCGCAGCGTGTGCAGATCGATGTGAAAATACATTCCGCGCGCCTTGAGCTGCGCCATCAGGTAGTCCAGCCGGTCGAAATTCTCGGCCGATAGCGCCTGCGAACTGCCGTTCCGGCAGTCGAGCAGGGAACGTTCGTCACGCGAGTCGATGTGGTGGAAACGGACGAGATTGACCCCGGAATGGTACAGATCGTCGGCAATTGCGTCGGCTACGTCGCGATCGCACAACGCGCCCGAAAAAGCCAGGTTGACTCCCATGAAACGCACGCGCGAACCATCTTCGAACTCGAAATGCCCGTCAGAAGTGGTATGTAAGAAACCATGTTTACCCGCAGGGGCATCTTGCAACCAGGCAAAATCGAGCACACCGGTGTTGACTGCTGCGGGGGAGCGTTGGTAAGAAAGCATCATGCCTCCGGCTGGGCGTTTACTCTTTGGGATGCGCAAAGTAACGCGCTGCAAGTTGGTTGAGTTGTGTAAAGCTGATCGGTTTGAGCAGCACCATATCCGCCTGATCGGTGATGCGCTGCGCCAGCAGTGCATCCGCCGTAGCCAGGATCACACGTGTTTTCGTCAAGCGTGGGTCGTTGCGGATCTTCTTCAGCAGCGCCGCGCCATCGATAGAGGGAATGTGCAGATCGAGAACGACGAGCGCCGGAACCGTGTTTTCCAGCAGGCTTTGCGCTTCGGCGCCATCTGATAAAACGCGGGTTTCATAACCCGCCATTTCAAGGGCCTGCTGGAAAATAAAGGCCGTATCCGAATAATCCTCGATCACGATTGCCAAAGGGGAAATTTCGCTCACAGCGGACTCCTTTGTCTAACCATCCCATGAGAAGCGTCGCTGACCAGCCTGAGCGGCAAAGATACCGTAAAGGTGCTTCCTTTACCTAACTCGCTTTCCACGGTAATCGAGCCTTTCATCGCCTGCACCAGCTGATTGGAAATCGACAAACCCAGGCCGACTCCGCCGTAGCGGCGCGAAATGCTTTCATCCACCTGGCGGAATGGTTCAAAAATATAACCGTGCGCATCGGCGGGGATGCCGATCCCGGTGTCGCTGACTTTCAATACCCAGCGATCCGCATCGGCCGACAAGACTTCTACTGCGATGCTGCCCGACTCCGTAAATTTAATTGCATTGCGGAGCAGGTTGGCCAGAACGGTTTCCAGCCGCATGGGATCGCTCACCAGGATGGGCGGCAGGGTGGGATCGAGATGTGTGTGCAGGCTCAACCCCTTCCGTTCTGCATCGGGACGGTGAATGGTTTCCACCTGGCGCAGCAAATGGGCCGGCGAGGTAGGAATTTCACGAATGCTCAGTTGCCCCGCTTCCAACTCCGATTGAACGACCAGGCCGGAGAAAACCCGGTCCAGGTGGCGGGAGTTTTCGATGATGCGCAGCATCAAATCTTTCTGCTCCGGCGGCAGCGAACCGTGCGCGGCCAGTTGAAGCATCTCTGCAATGCCCAGCATGGCGCCCAGGGGGGTTCGCAGCTCGTGACTGACGCGGGCGATCAGGCGCGACTTGAAGTCGCTGGCTTCGACCGCCCGCTGGGCAAACTCCTGTACTTCGATCACCTTTTGAGCCAACTCGCGTTCGTTTCGCCGGGCACGGTGCAACGCCTCGTGCAAGCTGTTCATCACCAGGGTCAGCAAACCCACAACACCGATGACGACCACCGAAAATTCAACCCAGAAGGTGGTCAATGTCGCATATTCCGGCACCGGCGGCAGCAGATTGGCCTGGTCGGCCAGTAGCATCCACCCGGTAGCAACGATGGAGAGCACCCCGAAAACAATACCCGCCCAGGCCCCCAGCATCAACTCGGCAATCAAAATGATGCCGAAATAAGCACTCATAATCGAACCTCGGAAACCACCTGCCTCGTAGGTGCCATACGTCACCATGCCCCAAATCGTCAGAGAAAGCAGGAAGCCAGCCGGGCGCACGTAGCCCCGCCGCAGCAGGAACAACATCCCGACAGCCAGAGCCGCCAGGAGAAACTCAATGGCCACCCGGCCAATCTGCGGGGTAATCACCAGGGCCGGCACGCTAAACAGCATCACCAATAACATCACGATGATCAAAATGACGTTCAACAAGCGGGCCAGCCGCGTTTTCTCTTCGTCGCCTTGGAATACGGGAGGAGCAAGGAGTTTCTTGATGCGATCGATCATGAGAGCACCTTTTGGTATACGGCCGCGGTGTCTTGCGCCATGCGCACGGCAGAAAAGTGTTCGAAAACAATTTGCCGGCCGCGCCGCCCCATGTCGTGGCGTTGTTGCGGATCACGCAGTAACACAGCCAGGCAATTCGCCAGATCGGCGGGGTTTTCCGGTTCGTGCAGCAAACCGCCGCCGGTGGCCCGAAGCAGTTCGGGAAAAGCGCCGTGATTCGGCTGCACGACCGGCACGCCGGCAGCCAGCGCTTCGAGCACCGGCAAACCTTTTGGGTCCCGATAGATCGTGGGAACGGAAAAAACATCCAGGCTTGCCAGAAAGTCCAACTTTTGGCGGCGATCGACCGTTCCAACAATCTCAACCTGCCCGCTCAAACCGGCTTCCCGCGCGCGCTTGCGGATTGCGGCGACATATGCGGCCTGTGCGTTGCTGAGGTAGCCCGCCGCCCGCAGCCGCAGGCCCGGGAATTCGCCGGAGCGGGCCAGCAGAATGAAGGCTTCGACGAGCAGGTGCAGGCCTTTTTCCGGCGAGATACGGGCAAGGTAGCCGATCGTCGGCACGCCGTCCGGCAGGGAGGCTTTGTCTGGATGGGGATAATCGCGAAAGTCAATCCCCGGCCGCACCAGGGTGATCTGTTCGGGCAAGATACCCGCCTGGGGTGCAAAGTAAGCGGCATAGTACGCGCTGATAGCGATGAAGTGATCGATGTAGGCTGCGTTTTGACGGATGAGTTGAAGCGCCTGGGGATAATAGGCCTCGGGCAGGCCTTCGAGGAAAATGTCCTCGCCGTGCAACCCGCAAACAATCGGCACCTTCAGGCGCCGTTTGAGGGCCGGCACCAGGCCCGAAACGAGCGTGTTGGTGACGTGAATTAAATCAGGCTTGAGTTCACCGGCAAGCCAGTCAACCATTTCGCCCAACAGGCTGGCCTGGTTGCCATTTTCGCCACGCAGCATCGAGAGGGTCAGTTCCGCATTGGCCTTTGGATCCACCGCCCCGCCGATGTCGAAGCGCGGCATCAAACGCAAGACCGCCTGCGTTCCGGCCATCCTGAGCAAAAAATTGCGCCACCAGGATGCACGCGGGAAGCGCTGTAGCAAATAGGCTTCAATGCCCCCGTAGAAAATATGCTTTTCACCGGCGTCCTCCTCATCCAAGCGCATCGGCGTGTACATGGGCAGCAGGGTGACATCGTGACCGAGCGCCTGCATGGCAGCCACCAGTGTATTGTCGCGCATGCAACTCCCGCAATACATATTAGCCGCACCGGTTGCAAGGTAAGCAATTTTCATAGTCAGGCCTTGCGGGCTAAAACGATTTCTACCGGCAAACCCCACATCGAATAGGTGGTCGCATCCTGGATCGCAAAGTCCGCCTGGCGTAAAGCATCCAGCGCAAAAATCGGCCGGCAGTCCACCACACCGGGCATTTTTTCATGAAACCACTCATAAATACGCACGGGCAGGGTGTCTTGCTTCACCAATGTGACGATACCCAGCCGCCCATCAGGCTTCAAAGCGCTATGGCACTGTGCCAGCACCTGGGGAATCTCAGGCGTATCGAATAATTCCAGCGTAAATGAAAGAAACACTGCGTGGAAAGATTCCGGCGGGAATGGCAGCACAGCCGCATCCCCCAGGTGCAGTTCGACACGCTCGGCCAGGCCCGCCGCCTGCAAGCGCTGCCGGGCTACTTCCATCATGCCCTCCGAAAGGTCCAGGCCATAGACCTTTCCTGCCGGCCCTACCGACCGGGCAAGGGCGACGAGACAGTGGCCGGTGCCAAAGCCAATCTCGAGCACATGCTCATCCGGCCGGACATCAAGCTTTTTCAAACCCAACTCGCGGTATTTCTTCTCACTGCTGCCCGCGATGGCGTCGTACCAACGACTCATGCGGTTGTAACTGGCTTTTGCCTCTGCTTTTGAACGGGTAACGCGGTGGATAGAGTCTTTCATAGTTAAATTTTACCCGAAAACCGAAAAGCTGCATCTTGCCGCACACCAAATCGAAAAGGCATCACAGGCCTGTTTGCCTGCTGCGCCCGCCCGGGCATGAATGTGCAGGCTATCAAACACGTTACCCAATCATCATCTCGTCCAAAAGGCCTTTCATCGCATCCCCCCAAACGAGATAGCCCGCTTCGACAAGGTGCAGACCGTCCGGCATGTAAGCGGAGACCAGTTCGCCATCTGCGCCGATGAATGAAGCGCCAATATCGAGGAAACGAATCGTTTCACCGTCGTCAAGTTTCGCCAGTTCGGTATTGGCAACCCGGATGACATCCATGTAAAAAGGATTGTCGCCGTTTGCACACTCGGGCGTCTGCGGCCCGCGCGGGAAGATGGCCATCAGCAGCAGCCTGGTCTGGGGCAACCTGGCCCGAATCACTGCAACGATTTTGTAAACCGCGGCCGCAACTTCCTGCCCGTTGTGGGTCGGCGCATTATTGGTCCCGATCAGCAAGACAATGACGCGTGGATGAATGCCATCCAATTCGCCGTGTTGGATACGCCAGAGCAAGTTCTGCGTGGCGTCGCCACCCACGCCAAAATTGGCAGGCCGGTAGACGGCAAAATAGCGTTCCCAAAGGTGCGGCACTTCGGCCCAACGGCGCGTGATCGAGTCTCCCAGGAAGAGCAAATCGATGGGCGCCTCCTGAATGCGCTTGAGAAACGTGGCGTGGCGTTCCAGGGCATGTTCGTCGGTGCGTTGGGCAGGCAAACAGGCGTCGATAGGCTCGTTCACAGCGGGGTTCGATAGGACCATAGAGGGCAATCTCCTTTTTTTTCAATATCTTTCAGGAGAAATTTTACCGCATCTTGCCTGGGTCTCCATATTTTAAGAGACCGTCCGAAAAGTACCATTGACAGGTGCGACGCACTTCCACAAGGATAGATGATGCCTGTTTCTAACCGGTAAAGCGCGTCGCATCTTCCACTCTGAGACGCCCCCCACCCGGACACTGATGCCCGGGGCGGCTGTTCCACCTGGGATAGCGGGCACCCTGCCAGCCCAAAGCCCCACCCAACCGGTTCTGCATTTGCGAGACGGGAGAACGCTGTGATATGATCACGGCATGATCCGTGAAATCGAGGCCAAAACGCTGTTGATCCCGATCAAAAACCCGATGGGCTGGTTCGGGGTCAAGTACAACATGAACATCTACCGGGGCTGCGAACATCGCTGCATCTACTGCGATTCGCGCTCGGAATGTTACCAGATCGAAGATTTCGACGGGGAAGTGCTCGTCAAAGCCAACGCCATCGAACTGCTGGAAAAAGAGCTCGCCCGCAAACGCATCCGGGGGACGGTAGGCACCGGGGCGATGAGCGATCCATACACCTACACCGAAAAACGCTACGGGCTGACCGGCAAAGCGCTTGGCGTGATCGCCCGGCATCGCTTTCCTGCCCATATCACCACCAAAAGCGACCTGGTGCTAAAAGATCTGGAAGTCCTGCGCGAGATCGCCCACACGACACGGGCATCGGTCGGTTTCACCCTGACCACCACCGACGATGCGCTGGCTGCCCAGGTCGAACCAGGCGCGCCGCGTCCCTCGGCCCGCCTGGAAGCAATGGCCAGGTTGGCCGAAGCGGGCGTGCTGACCGGCACCCTGGTGATGCCGATCCTGCCCTTCATCGAAGACAGTCCTGAAAACATCACAGCCATCGTCCACCGCACGGCCGAAGCCGGGGGGAAGTTCATCACGCCGTGGTTCGGGATGAGCCTGCGCGCCGGGCAGCGTGAGTATTTTTACGAACAACTCGACCGGCGCTTTCCCGGCCTGCGCAGCCGGTACGAAAAATGCTACGGCGAACGTTATAGCTGCCCGACGCCGAACGAACGCGCCCTGTGGCCGGTGTTCCACGCCGCCTGCGAAAAGTACGGCCTGGCCACAGACATGAGTCTGTTTGCGCCGCCCAAGATGCCCGAACAGCTCAAGCTCTTCTAATTTTTCACCAAAATCGAACCTTTTCACCATCCTCTGTGACTTACTACTGAGCAAGCCTCGCGGGCCGGTTCGACCGCTTCGATGGGAAAGCTGCTCAGGAAAAAGCCATGGAGACATCCCTGAAACGTGTCATGCCCGTTTCTCAACCCGAGACCGACCTGCTGCAACGCATCGCCCACGGCGACGAAGACGCCCTGCGCCAGCTTTACGCCGCCTACGGCCAGCGTATGTTCGCCTTTGCCCTACGCCTGACCGGCGACTCTGCCCTGGCCGAGGACGTCACGCAGGACAGCCTGGTGGCTATCTGGCAAGGCGCAGGACGCTACCGGCAAAAGAGCCGCGCGCTCACCTGGGTGCTGGGCATCGTCCACCACAAGGCGCTCAACGCCGTACGTGGACGGGCGAGCGTTTCGGTCGAAACGATGATCGAAATGCCCGATCCGGCCCCGCTACCTGACGAACACGCCTCCCAAAACGAGCAATGCCGCCTGTTACAGGCCGGCCTGCAACACCTACCGCTCGAACAGCGCAGCGTTCTCGAACTGGTCTTCTACCAGGGCTTGAGCCTGGAAGAGGCCGCCCAGGTATGCGGCTGCCCGGTCGGCACGATCAAAAGCCGCCTCAACTACGCCAAGGCAGCCCTGCGCGGCGTGCTGCATCGCGCAGGGCTGTCCGCTGAAGATCTGGCAAGGCCCTGAGGAGCGTCCGATGTACACGCACGAAACCTACTCGCACTTACTGCCCATCTACGCGGCCGGACATCTCGATAGCGAGCAACGCCGCACCCTGGAAAGCCACCTGCAGGAATGCGCCGACTGCCGGGAGGACCTGGCGCTCTGGCGAGCCGTTGGCGCAGAAATTTCGGCTGCCAACCAAAACATAGCCGCGCCGCACGTGGAAAACTTGCGCATCTTTTCTTCAAAGCCAGGGCTGATCCCGACCGAGAGCATCCGGAAAAGAGCGCACAAAAAGAAGCCCGCCACGCCGGCGCAGCGCGCCTGGCAACTGCTCTGGGCCCAGGTACCACTGGTGCAACGTGAAATGTGGCCGGCCGCCGCCCTGGTAATGCTGATCGGCTTCGTGATCACGCTCCTCGTCGACAAAACAGCCGTACTGCGCATCCTGGCCCCCCTGGTGACCGCCGCCTGCCTGGCCGTAATCCACGGTCCCGAGCACGATCCGGCCGCAGAATTGACCGCCAGCACGACCACTTCACCCTGGAAGATCCTGCTCGCACGCGTGACGCTGGTCTTCGGCTACAATCTGCTGTTGGCCCTGGCCGTCAGCCTGTTCGTGCTGGTGTTCATCCCCGCCGAAAGCCTCGGCGGGCTAATTCTCGGCTGGCTGGCCCCGATGACCTTTCTTTCCACTCTGGCGCTGCTGCTGTCGCAGTGGGTTGGCACTACCAATGCCCTGATGCTGGCTTACCTGGGCTGGCTGGCGCAGTTCATTCCTTTCTTTATGCGGCCGGTTGCGATGCCCGGCTGGCTCACCGCCGCAACCGATGGCTATACGCAAATCTGGCAGTCGCCGGCAACGCTCCTGAGCGCCGCTTTGCTGCTCTTTGCAGCTGCCCTGTGGTCGGCGAACGCACCCGAACACAGCTTACACCGACAAAGATAACGAGGCAGTCAAAATGTTTTCGCTCACACACCTGTCCACGACCGAATTACACTGGAAGCAAACTCATTTGCTCAAAATGGAATACGAACTCCATCAACAAGGTGTGTTGATGGCGCGGCTTCACATTCCCAGCGGATTCAAGTCGCTCGCCAACGCCACCTGCGCCGACGGAGATTGGTCGTTCGAACGCGTGGGGATCCTCAACCAGAAAATTTACGTGCGCCAGCCCGGGGTTGAAACGCCCATCGCCACCCTCGACTACAAGACCCGACGCATCGAGCGCCGTGATGGAACGCCCTTCTCTGCCAAGTTCAGCCTTTGGCGCAGGGAATATGCCTTTTTCGACGAAAACGGCAGCCAGTTGGTCAAGATAACCGGCAAGGGCGTGATCAACCCGGCGCTCGATGTCGAAATCGCCCCGGCGGCTGCCCTACCGCCCTGGCTGCTCCTGCTCGGCTGGTTCCTGGTCATCCTGACGAACAACGACACCATCGCGGCTACCGCGGCATAGCCATCATGCACGTTTTTGCAGGCGTCCTCTCTTACGAATACCGCATGTCCATCCGCCGCCCGCTGTTTTGGTGTGTGTTCGGCATACTGGTCCTGTGGCAAATCCAGGGCATTCTGCTCACGCTTGGCATCCAAGGCATCTGGAATTACCCCGGTGAAGCCCTCTGGCAAATTGGCGGTTCAAGGGTGTTCGGGCTGAACATGTTCATGCCCCTGGCAGCAGGCATACTCCTGGCCGATCGCCTGGTACGGGATCGCCACCTGCAACTTGACAACCTTCTGCCGAGTTTCCCGCTAAAGCCCTGGCCCTACTTACTCGGGAAATATACCGGCGCGCTTCTCTCCGGGCTGACACCGGCGTTCATCACGCTCTGCTTCTTTGGCCTGTCCTGGCTGCAGCGAGGCGTATTCGTAAAAGATCTCCTGATTCTGGCTTTGGCCTTCTTGAGTATTACGGTGCCGGCTTACGTCTTCGTCACCGCTTTCTCACTGGCCTGCCCGCTGATCATGCCGCTGCGTGTGTACCAGGTGCTATTTGCCGGATACTGGATTTGGGGCAATTACATCAACCCCGATGCGATCCCGACTTTACGCGGCACCTTGCTGAGTGCCAACGGCGAGCTTGCCCACCAGGGGTTGTTTGGCGGCTGGACGAATGCGCCGGCAGGCTGGATCCGTTACACGCCGCTGGATGCTGTCCTTAACATTCTTGTGTTAATGCTTTGCAGCCTGGCCGTACTCGTCGCCGCGGAACGGTATTGCGCCTGGCAAAAGAAGCAACTTTAAACCCTTAGGATTTTCGAATGAACACTTTCTCAGGCATTTTGCGCTATGAATACGGCATGTTGATCCGCCGCTGGGGGCTGTGGTTTGCCTACGGGTTGACCTATGCCTTCTACAGCGCGTCTTTCTTCGCTTCGCCGCCCGGCAACGTGGAAGCGCAGGTGATCATCTCGCAGGACGAAATCTGGTTCAGCGCGGGGATGATGATCTTCATGATCAATATGTTCATGCCCCTGATGGGCGGCATCCTGGCTGCCGATCGTATGCAACGGGACGTGAAACTCGGCCTGCGTGAGCTTCAACGCAGCACGCCCCTGCATCACTGGACCTACATCCTCGGCAAATATTGTGGCGTGCTGCTCGGCGTGCTGACCCCGGCCTTCGTGTATGTCATCTTTACGGGTGCGGTAGCGGCGCTGGCGGGAATGGCTCCGTGGAGCTTCGTCGGTGCGCTGGTGCTGGCCTTCCTGGCCATGGCCGTGCCGGCCTACGCCTTCGTGGTGGCCTTTTCGCTGGCCTGCCCGTTGATCATGCCGGTGCGTGTCTACCAGATTCTCTTCGTCGGTTACTGGTTCTGGGGCAATTACCTGAACCCCGACTACATCCCCACCCTGGCCGGGACGGCGCTGACACCCAACGGCGAATTCGCCTGGCTGGCCTTCTTCTCGGGTACGTTCAGCGGCGGTGTGCGCCAGCCTACCGCCACCGAACTGGCCGCAGCCCCCTTCAACCTGGCGCTCAACTGGTCCGTACTGGCGCTGTCCATTCTCGGCGTGATGGTTGCGCTCGATCTGTATCACCGCCGGCAGGTACGGCAGGCCTGAGCTTGCTACAAGGTTTACCATGAAACGCATTGCTTACTCCCTTCTCACCTACCGCCTGGATCAAGTCTGGTTCCCGGCGGGCCTATGGGCGCTCTTCGCCATCATCCTGCTGATCATGCGCGGCACGGCCGATCAGGCCTTCAACATGGCCCGTTCGTACCTGGGGGCGGTCATGCCGCTTACGGCCGGGATCATGGCCGCTTACGCCCTGCTCGAAGACCCGGCGCTCGAACTGCGCTTCGCCATTCGGCTGCCTGCCTGGAAGGCGCTGGCCGAACGCCTGGCGATCACCTTCGCCATCGCCGCCATCACGGCCCTGGGCTTTCAAGGGGTGACGGCTCTGCTGGGCGTTTCGCTGGAGCCCCTGGGGGGCTTCTGGGCGATCCAACTGGCCTGGCTGGCGCCCACGTTGGCCCTGATGGCGCTGGGATGCACCGTCTCGCTGGCCTTCGGCCAATCGAACGGCGGAGCGATCGTGGTCGGCCTGGTCTGGCTGATGGAACTGCTCTTGCGCGGCTGGTTTATCGATCACCGCTGGGCACGCTACCTGCTTGTCTTTTTTGGCATCCTGGCGCCCGAACACCCAAGCCTACCGGCCAACCAGGTAACGCTTCTGCTCCTGGCAGCGCTCCTGCTGCTCGGCGCCCAACATCTCTTCAAACAACAGGAACGCTACATCTAGAAACCAGCGTTTCCTGCCCGGTTTGCTCACCCAAAGGATTTTCCATGATCGAAATCACGCAACTCACCAAAACCTACGGCCGCGGCGAAAAGGCCGTCCACGCCCTGAACGGCGTCGAACTTCACATCGGCAACGGCATGTTTGGCCTGCTCGGGCCGAACGGCGCCGGCAAAACCACGTTGATGCGCATCCTGGCAGGGATTGCCAACCCAGGTGGCGGCAGCGTGATCGTCGGCGGGCACAACCTCGCCGACGAAAAGGGCAAGCAGGCGGTCAAGGCCATGCTCGGCTACCTACCCCAGGAACTGGGCCTCTACCCAGACCTGACCGCCCGCCAGTTCATCGACTACATGGCCATTCTGAAAGGCATGGATGATAGCGCCGAACGCAAGCGCCGCGTCGAACAAGTCATCGAGATGGTGGGCCTGGGCCAGGCGGCCAACCGCAAGTTGAAGGGCTTCTCGGGCGGGATGAAGCGGCGCGCCGGCATCGCGCAGGCACTGGTCAACGATCCCAAGCTGCTGATCGTGGACGAACCCACCGCCGGTCTCGACCCGGAAGAGCGCATTCGCTTCCGCAACCTGCTGGTCGACCTGGCCGTCGATCGCACGGTGCTGCTTTCCACGCACATCGTCGAAGATATCGGCCAGACCTGCCGCGAGCTGGCGGTGCTTTCCAAAGGCAAAATCCTGTTCCGCGGCAGCCCGGCCGAACTGACCCGATCTGCCGAAGGGCGGGTGTGGACACTGGTCTCATCGGACAGCCGCAAGCCCGACAACGGCCTCACGGTCGTTTCCATGCAGCACCTGGCCGAAGGCACGCAATTTCGTCTCGTCGGCGCCGATGCCAGCCACTATGCCGGCGCCCAGACGGCCCAACCGGGCCTGGAAGATGGCTACGTATGGCTGATGAAGCGCTCCGGCGATCGATTGGTTTAGCAGCAATCCTGGTCTCGGTAACGGATCAAGGTGTAACGCACTTCGGCATTTTCAAGCGTTTTTTGGCCTGTAGACAGGTGCGTTACACCTTATAAACAGGATAGGGTTTCGCAGGCAAGGGGGTTGATTCTACGACAAAGCTGCGACAATTCGGAGACGGGAACATGACAAGCGGCCTGTAAAATCGTTCGAACGGCGGATAACGAACACCGGCGCACCGATTGGAGGTTATAATGCCCGTCATGCCCACCATCTTGTTTGCCGAAGACGCCCGTGACCTGGCGCAGATGGTCACCCAGGAACTGGAAGCAAACGGCTACCAGGTCCGGCACACCACCGACGGCCAGGCGGCATTGCAGGCATTTCAGGAAGCCCCCCCCGATCTGATCATCCTGGACTGGATGCTGCCCAAGCTGGATGGCCTGGAAGTGCTGCGCCGCGTGCGGCAGGCCTCTGCCGTGCCGGTGCTGATGCTGACCGCCCGGCAGGAGGAAATCGACCGGGTGATCGGCCTCGAAGTCGGCGCCGACGACTACCTGACGAAGCCCTTCGGCATGCGCGAACTGGTGGCGCGGGTGCGCGCCCTCCTGCGGCGCATCGAACACGTCCAGGCCATCGTTGCCGCCGACCGGGCCAGCAGCGAACACGCCTTCACCTACGGCGCCGTGCACATCGATCCCGATGCACACCTGGCGCGGCTGAACGACGCACCGCTCGAACTGACACGCACCGAATTCGATCTGCTCTGCTTGCTGGCGCGCAACCCGGGGCGCACGTTCAGCCGCACCTACCTGCTCGAAACGATCTGGCAGGAAAACTACATCCCCGGCGATCGCTCGGTCGATAATGCCATTCTGCGCCTGCGCAAGAAGCTGGGGGAAATGGGCGAAAACGTCGAGGCCATCTGGGGGGTCGGCTACCGCCTGACACCGTTACGATGAACGCAAGGTCTCGCGCCGGCATCTTTCTGCAAACCCCTGCCTGGCGGGCTGTCCTCGAGGCCTGGGCAGGGGTTTTGTTGTACATCTTCCTGTTCACACGCTTTTCCGCCGAAAGCGTCGAGATGGTTTTTGGCTCGCCGATCGTCGATGCATTTCCGACCGGCCTGCTCATGGTGACCCTGCTTGGCACGTTTTGGGTGGCCGTACGGACGAAACCCGCTCACGCGGGTTGGTGGCAGCGCCTGCTGCGTGTTTGCACGCTGGCCCTGGTTCTCGGCGCCGTTCTTAGCTTCGGGGCCTGGCTGCCGGCGCATGCCCTGGGATGGCTGTCGGCGCTGGCGGCAACCCCCGACGGTGAGGAGAGCTTTGCGTTACCGATCGCCATCGTGGCGCTCTATCCCTGGATGCGGCTGGGCGTACACACCTGGGTGGCCTGGCGGCAACGCAGCCGCCGCTCGATGGTGCTATGGCTGGCCAACACGATCCTGGCCGTGGTGGCGAGCATGATTTTTGGGGGCGTGCTGTTGCTGAACCTGGTGTTCTTGATCCCCGGCATCGATTCAGACCTGGGTTCGCCCTACGCCAACTTCCCGTTTGGCCTGGTGCGGCACTTTTTCGTCATGGTCGTGCCGTCATTTCTGACGGCATTGGCCGCCGCGCTGGTGATTCTGTTGATCCTGCTGCCGTTTGCCGTCCTGTTTTCCTTTCTGATCGCGCGGCGCACAACCCGGCGCGTCGCCCAACTGGCGCAGGCGACGGCAGCCTTTTGCTCCGGCTACTACACGGCCCGCGTGCCGGTCGACGGCGAGGACGAAGTCGCCCGCCTGCAAGCTGACTTCAATGCCATGGCAGAACAACTTGCTTCGACGCTGGCAGCGCTAAAATCCGAACGCGACACCGTGACCCAGGTGCTGCAAGCGCGCCGCGACCTGGTCGCCAGCGTCTCTCACGAACTGCGCACGCCGGTCGCAACCCTGCGGGCGGCCGTTGAAACCACCCTGGCCCAAGAAGCAGCACCCACCGAGAGCCTGTGCGCCAAACTGGAACTGATGGAAAAGGAAATTCAGCGCCTGTCCGGGTTGATCGACGATCTCTTCGTGCTCTCTCAGGCGGAGGTCGATAACTTGCGCGTCGACTGTGCGCCGACAGCGCTGCGATCCCTTGTCGAACAGGTCATCGCCACCTTTGCGCCGCTGGCATGGCAGTCGGGCCGCGTGGAAGTGACCGCCGAACTGCCTGAAAATCTGCCCTGCGTACAGGCCGACGCCGAACGCCTGAAACAGGTGCTGCTCAATTTGCTGCGCAATGCCGTGCGCTACACGCCACCCGGTGGCGTCGTTGCCGTGTTGGCCCAGGCCACAGAGGAGGGCGTGCGCATTGAGGTGCGGGACACCGGCGAGGGGATCGATCCCGGCGACCTGCCGCACATCTGGGAGCGCTTTTACCGGGGCAAAAACGCCAACAGCGAAAGCGCCGGCCTGGGGCTGGCACTGGTCAAGGAGTTGGTCGAAGCAATGGGCGGCCGCGTCGGCGTAGAAAGCGTGCCCAGCGAGGGGAGCTGTTTCATCGTATTGCTGCGAAAGGGGTAGCCAGGGATGGACGACAGCCTCATACGTTTTTACACGCTTGGCTCCGAAGCCGACGTACGCCTGGTTCACGGCCAAAACGTCGCCGCGCACACCTTCCCGGTGCACGCCCACCGCTCGTTCTCGCTTGGCTGGGTCGAGAAGGGACGGCGCATCATCCAGACCAACGGTAAAACCATTTACGTTGCGGCCGGAGAAGGTTTTTGGCTCAACCCGAACCAGCCACACACCTGCCGCATCGACGAGCCGGGAGGGCACGGCTACTGGGTCGTCTCGCTCCGCCCGGCTTACGTGCAAGGGCTGTTCGAGCAGGCCACCGGGCTTACGGGGCTTCCTCGCCTGGCGGGCATCAAACTTAGCGATGCGCCATTCCTGGCCGATCTGGCAGCGTGGCTGAAAAGCCAGCCCGATGGCAACGAAGGCCACTTCGAGGCGCTGCTCGGCGCTCTCTTCAAAAGCCATGCCGGTGAAGCTGCACCGCCGGCGCCGGCCCACGAGGTGTGGCTGGCGGCGACGTTTCGGCAGCTCGAAACCTGCCAAAATGAGGCCGTCTTGCTCGACGAGCTTGCCGCCGCGGCGCACGTCAGCCCCTTTTATCTGCACCGGGTTTTCCGCAAGGCAGCCGGCGTGCCGCCGCACACCTACCTGCTGCATACGCGCATCAAAAAATCGCTCGCTATCTTGCTCGAAACTGATTCGATCGCCGCTGCCGCCCAACAACTGGGCTTTGCCGATCAGAGCCACTTTACCCGGCTCTTCAAGCGCCAGGTCGGCGTCACGCCGGGAAAGTTTTTGGACACGCACAGAAAACCGTAGGGGTGGGGGCTGTTCAAACGACTGTGCTTCACACCAGCGCGGGGATGAACTTGGCCCACAGGTACAGGTCTTCGTCGTTTGCCACCACGCGATGTTTTTCGCCCATGGGGATGACGATGGCGTTTCCCGGCCGGTAATCCAACACGTTTCCTGCCAGGAAACCCTGCCCGCTTCCTTCGGCCACCTCGTGCAGTTCCCAATGGCCGGGATGGACATGCTCGGAAATTTCACATCCGGCCCGGACTTTCACCAAGTGGCAGCTGAACCGGCCGCCCGTGGCCACACCGGTTACCAGGTGCTTGAGGAAAACGCCCTCGCAGGTGGCATGCTCCTTCCAGGGCAGGCTGTTGACAGCCTGCATGCTTTCTACAGTGATCACAATTCCTTGCTGGATAGACGATGTCATCGGTCAAACTCCTTATGAACATTGGGATGGCCCGATGATACGCCCGGCACGGCGTGGCGTCTTGAACGATCTTGCCCTTTGCCAGCATCTTTCGGTCGGGCAGCCGGCGCCTGCGACACTTTTGCGACACTTTTACGATAAGCGTGCGATAAAGTTTTTCTACGATGTTCCTATACATTTTCAGAGCTGACCTGGCTTATCACCCCCTTGCTCATTGCCCGCATCCATGCACCGGCGGCCTTAATCTACTGGCTTCTCGTGTCACAGTCAATGCCCAAATTCCGCCATCTCTACCCGCCGCACAGATAGATGAATGCCGGCTGCAGCAGGTGGTTGTCAACCTGCTACGCAACACCATCCGGCACACGCCGCCAGGCGGGATCGTGGCCGTCACGGCAAGCGTAACCGGCAACCACCTACAAATCGATGTCTGTGATACCGGCGAGGGGATCGACCCAGATGATTTGCCCCACATCTGGGAACGCTTTTACCGCGGCAAAAACGCCCAGTAAGCCGAACGCAGCAGTGCCGGGCTGGCGCTGGTGAAGGGCTTGGTCGAAGCCATGGGGGGGCAAGCTAGCGTGGAAAGCAAACAAGGCAAAGGCAGCCGCTTTACCATTCAACTCGTAACCACCACAACAATCCCAGAGAACTCAAAAACCTTACCCTACAACGTTACCGAGCGATGATCTTAGCCGCCCCCGGATGAAGGCACAAATTTCGTTCATCGCCTGGGTCGCTTCGGGGAACATCGGCGCCAGCAAGGGATAACAATGGATCATCTTTTCGGCGACGACCAGCGTCACGTCGACTCCGGCGGCCTGCGCTTTGGCAGCAAAGCGCGTCGAGTCATCGAGCATGGTCTCGTATTCGCCGACGTTGATAAAAAGCGGCGGCAGGCCGTGCAGGTCACCATAAAGCGGTGAAATCCAGGGGTCTGCCGGGTCGTGATCGCCGGCATAGTACTTGCTGCACACGATGGACATCCCCGGCGGTGACATACACACCTTCGCCTTCGTGCGGTACGATTCGCCGGTCAACTTCAAATCGGTCCAGGGGGAAAGCGCCACGCCGCCCGCCGGAAGCGGAAAACCCCGATCGCGCAGGGCCAGCAGCGTCGCCAGGCACAGGCCGCCGCCCGCCGATTCACCCATGATGACGATATTCTGCGGCGCGGTGCCCTGCGCCAGCAGCCAACGGTAGGCCGTTACGGCATCTTCCAGGGCCGCCGGGAAGGGATGCTCCGGCGCCAGGCGATGATCGAACATCAACACGGGCACGCCGCTGCAATCGGCCACCTTGGAGACCAGGAAACGGTGATCGTCGCACGAACCGCTGACGTATCCGCCACCGATCATGTATAAGACTACCTTTTCTTTGCCGGCCCCGGCCGGCAGCAGCCATTCGGCGCGCATGTTCTCCAGGGAAAAAGGAGACACCTCGACGCCGGGCGGCATCTTGCCGGCCATCGCCCGGCTCGCGCGTTCGCATTCTTCACGGTACTTTGGAATGGACGTGTTCCAATCCCAGGCTTCTTCCTTCAAGCGGAAGTGAAGCAGGTGGCGGTTTTTCATCAAGAGATAAATCCATTGGCTTCGTAAACTGGTCATTTCAAACTTCCTTGGGGCAATCTCCCGCACCGTTGATAAAGACATCCACGCAGCGCCCGATGGCCTGCTCGGCAGAAAAACTTTCGGGGGAAAGATAAAAGGCCTTCACCGCCAGCATAAAGGCATATTCACACAAATCTTCCAGCATACCGGCCGGCAAATCACGGCGTAACTCACCGCTTTGCTGCCCGAGACGGACGATTTCGGCCGCCAACAGGTGAAAACCGCTTTTCTCCTCCTCGTCCTGCTGAAAGGAAATCCACCGCTGCATGCGATAGGTAACGTACTTTTCGAAAATAACCGGCTGGGCCTGCACGCCGGCCAGCAAATGAGCAAAGGAGTGCCCCATGCGAGCACGCGTATCCGGCAGCGACTGTATCTGCGCCAAACTGCCGGCGTTTCGCTCACGAAAGCCACGCCGGATGTACTCATCAAGGATAGCTTCCTTGACCGGGAAGTAGTTGTACAGCGTTCCCTTGGCAATATCCACCGCCTCGGCAATCGACTCCATCGTCGTCGCATCGAAGCCTTGCTCCCGAAAAAGGCCCAACGCCGCCGTGATGATTTTCTGTTTCGTTTCTTCTTTTTTTCGCGCCATGCGCGGTGAAGCTTGCGCCATCGATCGCTCCATAAATAAACAACGATCAAAGTTGTACGTCGTTCAATTTTATACGAAAACCACAAATGCGTCAATGCGTGCTTTTCGGCAGCCGGCCGGCCCTGCGACACTTTTGCGACAATCCGGCGACGGAAGCACGACACAGGCCCACTATCATTACAGTATCAACGTTTTTGGAAAGGAGCTTTTCTGTGAAGGCCCTGATGAAATCCCATCCTGTTTGGGCATACGCCATTCTCGCCTATGCCATTACCTGGCTGATTCAGCTTCCTGAACTGCTCGCCATGCGCGGCAGCTACCAGTTCACCGAACGCTATCTTTTGCTGCTCAACCTCTCTTCCTACGGACCGAGCCTGGCCGCCATTGCAGTGACGGCCGTTCTCGAAGGCCGGGACGGCGTCAAAGCGCTGCTCAAACACCTGCTGCAGTGGCGGGTTTCCTGGCGCGTCTACCTGATGGCACTTTTCACCTTCCCGGCAATCCTGTTTCTCGGCTACCAGGCGCTGGGAATTCAACCCGGGCCGGGAGAAAACATGCCCGAACTCTTCCTGACGCTGGTGATCCTGGCGCCGCTCAATGCCCTGGTCGGCTCGATCCTGCTCGACGTTGGCCCCCTGGGAGAAGAATTGGGCTGGCGTGGTTTCATGCTGCCGCGCCTGCTCGAACGCTACGGAGATTTTTCCAGCAGCGTCGTTCTCGGCCTGGTGTGGGCCTTCTGGCACCTGCCCGTTTTCTTGTTTGTCGAATGGCGCGGCGATTTGCCGATCGCTATCGCCGTTGGCATCTACCCGTTCAGCACGATCGCCATCGCTTATGCCATGACCAAACTCCACCACTGGAGCCGCGGCAGCGTCTTAATCGCCATCCTTTTCCACGGCATCGTCAACTACGCGGCAGGATATGTCCAGGAGACACATCTGTGGCAGATCGGCCACTTTTCGCCGCTGGCACTCGACCTCATCATCACCGGTTTGTTTGTCGTGACGGCGTTCGCATTCTGGCTTTTGTCGAAAGCCGTGCCACAGGTGTCGAGAAGAGCGCACCAAAAAAGACTGGCTACGCTGTGAGGTTGAACATGGCCGCCCGAAAAACCTTCTGAGGAGGAAGAAATGAGCGACTCGCATCCAGCCGAATCCCCGCGCAAACAGCGCATTCCCCCGGCCCTGGCCCTGTGGCTGGTTACGCCGGTTTTCGGGGAACTGTTTTCAGGCTCCACCCCCTTGAATGAATACCTGTCCCCTTTCATCGTTTTGATCTTTGGCATGCTTTACGGAAGCGGAGCGATTCTGATCCGTGAACTTCTCATTCGCTGGCGCAAGGGCTGGCTCAGCCTGCTCCTGCTGGGAATGGCCTTCGGCATCTACGAGGAGGGGCTCGTCGTGCGCTCCTTCTTCGATCCCCACTGGATCGATCTGGGTGACCTGGGCGTTTACGGGCGCGTGGCAGGCATCAACCTGGTCTGGGCGGAACACCTGACGATTTACCACGCGCTGATCAGCATTGCCGCCAGCATCGCTTTCGTCGAGATTCTCTATGCAGGCAGGCGCACGGAAAGCTGGGTCGGAGAACGCGGCCTGGCGTGGAACCTGGCGGCGTTTACGGCCATGCTGCTCGTTGGGGCGCTGCTGAACCCCTACGACACGCCCGATGCCTGGCTTGGGGTGTGCTGGCTCGCGATGGCACTGCTGGTGCTGGCGGCCCGCCGGGCGCCGGTGCCCCCCAAAGAAGGCCCACCGGTGAAAGTCCCCCGCCCACGGCGTTTTGGGTTGCTGGGTTTTGCGGCAACGTTCGCCCACTTTTTTATCGTCAGCGTTACGGCAGAAAACAACGACCCACCCTTCTTCGTGGGCATGATCCTCATCGCCTTGCCAAGCCTTTTTACCCTCTGGCTTGTGCAGCGCTGGAGCGATAAAGGAAAAAGCTGGGACGACCGCCACAGGCTCGCCCTGCTCAGTGGATCGCTGTCCTTCTTTCTGATCGCCATGCCGATTGTGACGAACGGCCAGTACCCCATCACGTGCTGCTCGAATCCTGCCTTTCTGCTCTTGTTTGCATGGGTCTACCGCAAGGTGAACGGGCGCTTCCATGTAGAAAGCCTGCCAACCGAGAAGATCCCCTCAATATCTTAAAACAAGGAAATCTATCATGCGTAAGTTTCTTCTTATCCTGCTCTCCGGGTTGTCAGCTGCCCTACTGATCTCCGGCGCTCTTGCCGTCTACCTCGATTTGCACCTCTACCTGCGGCCGATACCTGCCGACTTCGATGCGGCCGTTCGCCAGCAGATGGAAGCCGCCAAGCTGCCCGGCGTGGCGCTGGGGGTGATCGAGGACAATCAACTCGTCTTCGCCAAAGGGTATGGCGAGGCCAACATCGCAGAAGGCCGTCCTGTCACCCCCGTTACCACCTTCCAGATCGCTTCCGTCTCCAAGCTGGTAACGGGGGCCGCCCTGATGCGGCTCTACGACCAGGGTAAGTTTGGCCTGGATGACGATATCGACGCTTACCTGCCGTTCAGCGTACGCAACCCGCGCTACCCGGCAATTCCGATCACCTTCCGTATGCTGCTGGCGCACACATCCAGTATTGCCGACGGCCCATCCTATAACGCGACCTACACGCTCGGAAAGAGCGAAGATTCTCCCATCGCCCTGGGCGAATACCTGCTCGAATACTTCACCCCGGCCGGAAAGTACTACGACATCCGCAAGAACTTCACCCGCAACCAGCCCGGCTCGGCCTACGAATACAGCAACACGGGCTTTGCCCTGGTGGGGTATCTGATCGAACAAATCACCGGCATGCCCTTCGATCGGTTTTGCGAACAAGAAGTCTTTACCCCGCTGGGCATGGCTTCGACGCACTGGCTGTACCGCGATGTCGACGAAGCGCACTGGGCCATGCCGTACCGTTACGATGTCTTGCAGCGCGGCTACCTGCCCCTGGGAGCCTACAGCTTTGCCACTTATCCGGACGGCGCCCTCAAGACCAGCATCAACGACTTTGCCCGCTTTCTGATCCCCTTCACCAACGGCGGGAAAACCGCCGGCGGCGAGATTTTCCTCCAAGCGGCAACGGTGGCTGAGATGCTGCGCGTGCAATACCCGCAGAGCGGCGAAATGACCGGCCTGGCCTGGCACGTCGACGTAGAAGGCGTGCAGTTCCAGCACACCGGCAGCGACCCGGGGATCACCACCATGGTCGTCCTCAAGCCGGCCGAGCGCCTGGCGCTGATCACCTTCACCAACGGCGGCGGGGCCGAAAGCGTGGGCGGCATGCGCAGCACATTTGGCTTCTTGCAGTTTGTCAAAAACATCACCCCACGCTTGGTGAAAGCGGCCAGATCGCAGTAGCCAGCGGCTTTCCGCGGGGAGCCAACCTGGCACGCAATGGTGACGGAATTGCGGAGAATACCTCCGCCTCCGCTTTGGCTATACGCAAATCGAGAAACAAACGCAGAAAACGAAGGAATGCAGACGTGAAACGCTTTACCCCCATCTTGTTTTTTATCGTGTTGATCGTACTGATCAGCCTGGTGCGCTCGCGCTTCGCCCACGCCCAGGCGGTACAGCCACAGGACGGCGAAAATCCGCCTTTCGTGATCCTGCGGCGCAGCCGGCTGCCCCCCCCACCGGGCCAAAGTGGCGACGTGCTCGTGGCCGCCGATTTAGAAAACGACACCCTGGCCCGCCGGGCCGCGGAGATTTTGAACGACCCGCAAAGTTACCCGCACTTCGCCCTGCGCCTGCGCCGGCTGGCAAATAACTACCTGGAGCAGCAGGGCTTCGCGCGGCCCGACGAACCGACCTATCTTTTCATTTCCGACCGGCAGGGCGGATTCCCGGCGCAGGGTTTCTGGCTGGAAACGCCCGGCGGCGCGCTGCTGGAAAAGCAGGGGGTCGCCTTTGTCGATATGGCTTTCGACGAGAGTGACCTGGCCGGTGAACGCTGGGGCGGTTTTGCCGAGATTTTTGCCCACGAATTAGGGCACATCATCCTGCGCGACCTGGCCGGCCAACCAACGCAGAAATATTCCAATGCCGTTCACTTCGTCACGGTACGCACCGATCCGTGGTATGCCTTCGACGAAGGCTGGGGTGAGCACTTCCAGCCGGCGGCGCTTGCTGCAAGCGGCAACAGCGCCATGCTGGCCCAACGCGACACTCCCTGGCCGACGGCCGAAAGCGGCTGGTATGCCCGTTTTGCCGGGGAACAGGCGCAAGGCTGCTTCTTCTGCCCGGCCAACCTCAGCCTGCTTTTCTGGCAAGGCCGCAGCGAGCAGCAACTGCGTGATGGCGCCGTGCGCGCCAACCTGTTCGCCCACCAAAGCACCCTGCCGGCATCGTTGCAAAGCGAACGGCGTCCCTACTACGATGCCATGCTCTACCGTGACCTGGTCCCGCCGGATGCAGACGCCCCCCTCAAAAACGGCTCGCAAATGCTCGCCAGCGAGGGCGTGATCGCCACCCTTTTCTACCGCCTGGTCAACGATCGGCGCCTGCAAAACACCTGGCGTGAAGCCGAGTTCTACCAGGCGTTCGAGTACGGCAGCGAAAAACCGCAGATGCGCTTCACGCCGCAAGAGAACGTCTACCTGAAGCTGTTTGCCGTCTTCGCCACGACACTCGACTGGGACAGCGGCACCGGTGCCCCGCCGGCCATCCAGATCATCGAAGGCTATGCCCGGCGCTATCCCGACGAAGCCGAGGCCATGTACGACGTCTTCCTGGAAGTCACCCACGGGGTCACGGTCGCCCCAACAGGCGCCGACCTGGAAAGCTTACGCCAACGTTTGCTCAACGGCGAAGCCGGCCTGCACGATAACCTGGGGCCGGCGCTGTGGTTGTCCAACTCCGACTTCAAAGGCGGCTTCGGCATCTTCCGCTACTTTCCTTTGCGCCCGCCTTATACCTTCGACCTGAACGCCGCCGACGCTGCCGATCTGCGCTCCGTGCCGGGCGTCGACCAGGCCCTGGCGGCGCGCATCATCCAGGCCCGCGAGGCGCACGGCCACTTTCACAGCCTCGACGAACTGGCCCACATAGAAGGCATGACGCCCGAGTTGCGCCAGCGCTTCGACACGATGCAAGCCGATATGCGGCAACAGCTGCAGGAAACCCAGCAGGACGATCCCGGCCTGGCCAGCCTGATGTTGTGGCTGCTGATCGGCTCCTACCTCGCGGCCGCCATCTTCCAGGCAGGCGGCGTGATCGCGATCGGTACGGGCGTCTACCTGCTCGTGCACGCCATACGGCGCCTCGCCAGGCTGGCGCCCGTGCCCGCCGAAAGCCCGCGGGCATCCTGCTTGCAAATCGCGCTGAGCGGCGCCGGAAACGGTTTGGGGGTGGCCCTGATCGCTTTCGCCGCCAGCCTGCTGCTATACGCCGGCAACGCCCCCATTTCGGCCTGGAGCATGGCTGTGGCCGGCCTGTTCACCCAGGGATGGCGCTACTTCACGGCGAACGACCGGCGGGCCTGGGCCTGGCAACTGGCCGCCTGGGTGGCCGTATTTGCGGTGACGGGGTGGCTGTATTAGACAATACTTGCCGGATCGGGGTATACTGTTCGATATCACACGCCACCGGCCATCGGCCGCCAGGGAAGCGCCACAAGGAAATCGAACGTATGCGACTTCATTTTTTACCCTCTTCATGCCGCTCCGCTGCCACCGTATTCGCCATCGTGTTCTTTCTGTTCTTACAGGCCCGGCCGGTTCCCAGAATTTCCCTGGCGGCCGGGCCGCGCGCGCCAGGCGAATTCACCGTCGAGTTTGTCGGCCGTTATGACGATGGTGACGAATCGGCCATCGCCATCGCCGTGCAAGGGAATTACGCCTACATCGGCTACGAGCGTCCGGGCAACCAGCCGCTGGTGATCGTCGATGTGGCCGACCCGGCGCACCCGGCGTGGGTGGGTGAGATCAGCTTCCCGGAACAAATCTGGGATGTCAAGGTCTCCGGCGGTTACGCCTATGTCGCCAACGACAGCGGGGGGCTGCGAATTATCGACATTTCCAACCCTGCCGCGCCGCGAGAAGTCGGCCATACCGGCACGTCGAGCGCCACGTACGGCGTTGCCGTTGCCGGCAACGAGGTCTACATCGCCGACGGCAGCAGCGGTTTGCGCGTGGTCAACGTCAACGACCCGGCCAACCCGATCGAAACCGATTCACTCGATACTGCCGGCAGTGCCTACGACGTGGTCGTCGCCGGCGGCTACGCTTATCTCGCCGATGGTGCGAACGGGCTACTCGTGATCGACATCGCGGTTCCCTCCGGCCCGGTTCAGGTTGGGCGTTACTTCGATGGCGTCTCTGGGGAAGTTTCTCAGGTCGTGGTGGCCGGCGGCTACGCCTACCTGGATGGCATCCGGGTGATCGATGTCTCTTACCCGCGAAATCCGGTCGAGGTGGAAGAACGCCCCGTATCGTTTTGCGAGGATATCTTCGTTGCGGGCGACGACATCTTTGTCGCAGACGGCTACAACGGCCTGCAAATCCTGGACATCGCCAACCCATTATCGCTGCGGCACAGCGGCTTTTACGCTACCGATGGCTACACACATAGCGTGGCCGTCGCCGGCGATTACGTCTACCTGGCCGACGCGCAAGACGGATTAATCATCGTCCGGGCTTCCGAACCGACGCCGACCCCGACCGCCACCCGTACCCCGACGCAAACCCTCACGCCTGCCGTCACATTCACACCGGCGCCGGTCTACCTGCCCCTGACGATGAAGAAATACATCGCTTACTTCGAAGGGCCATGGGAAAGCGAGCCAAACAACGATTACCAGCAAGCCAACGGGCCGCTGCGCTTCGATACGGCCTACACTGCTTATCCCAACGACAGCAAGGATTACTTCTCTTTCTACCTGTTCGAGCCTGGCGCGCTGCACATCGACGTGCTCAACCACAGCGGCGACGGCGTACAAGTCCTGCTCTACGACCGGGTTCCTGTTGCCAACGGCGAAGTCGCCCGCGTCTACCAGCTGCCCTACCACATCGAGTACAACGGTAAAGCCGGCTGGTACTACGTCTACGTCTACACAGCGCAGGGGCACAACAACAGCACCCCCTACACGCTTCAAATCCACGCGCTGCCGCACGCGTCCGCACGCCAGGCAGACCGTCTCAAGACTGCGCCCACGCTGCAACCGTAGCCGGGCCGGACAATCACACCTGCGAAAGAACACGCCATGACCACTTACCCCTTCATGCAAGTAGACGCCTTTACCGATCGCCCCCTGGGCGGCAATCCCTGCGCCATCCTCTTCGACTGCGCCGAACTGCCCGAGGCCACCATGCAGGCAATCGCCAAAGAGATGAATCTCTCCGAAACGTCTTTCGTCTGGGAAAAGCCCGACGGCCACTTCCGGGCGCGTTACTTCACCCCGGCAGAAGAAATCCCCCTGGCCGGGCACCCCACCGTGGCCACCGTCTACGCCCTCGTCGAAACAGGCCGCCTGGCGTTGAGCGGCGATGTGACGAAGATCCCGCTCGAACTGCGTGACGGCCCAATCGACGTCGAGATTTTCAGGGTGGCAGGGAAAGTTGACCGCGTCGTTATGTCGCAGCGCAAACCAAAGTTTCTGCGCACCTACACGCCCGAGGAGGTCTGCCCCATCTTCGGTTTGCAGCCCGGCGATCTGCTGCCCGGTGCACCGGTCCAGACGGTCAGCACCGGCACCCCGCAACTCTTCATCCCGCTGAAAAGCCTCGAACCACTACACCACATAGCCACCGATCTGCCACGCTTCACCGCCTTTCACCGGACCGGTGATTTTTTCAGCGTGCACCTGTTTTGCCTGCAAGGCGTGGAACGCGGCGCGACGTTTGCCCGTCACTTTGCCCCGCCGCCGGATGTCTTCGAAGACCCCTTCACCGGCTCGGCCAGCGGCGGCATGGGCGCCTACCTGTGGCACCACGGGCTGATCGACTCGCCCAGCTTCCTGGCCGAACAGGGTCACTGGATGGCGCGCCCCGGCATCGGCACGGTGGAAGTCATCGGGCCGCGGCAGGACATGGAAACGGTCAAGGTCGGCGGTGGCGCGGTCACCGTTATCCGAGGGGAAATTATCCTCCCTTGACGGACCGGTCCCGTATCGAAGATAACCATGCGGCCTGATCGGCGCACTGTAGTGGCTTGACAGCTGGCGCAGAAAGCAAACCGCCTCCCCACAATCGCCCGATCTCTGGTAAACTTGCCGCCATGCACAGCCTGCCGGTTCCGCCTGCCCCGTGTCACCCATTCCCATTCGGGCTTTTGGTCGCTTGAGGCTGGCAGGAAAACGTTCGCTCCCCCACCACCCTTCGGGACACAAGCCCGGAGGGTGTTTTCTTATGGAGTTCTCACCATGCGCCTCTCTAAACTCTTCTCTCAAACCCTGCGCGATGCCCCCTCCGAAGCCGAGGCAGCCAGCCATCAACTGCTGCTGCGGGCGGGGTACATCGCCCCGTTGGCGGCCGGCATTTTCAGCTACCTGCCGTTGGGACGCCGGGCGCTGAACAAAATCGAAGCCATCATCCGCCAGGAAATGGATGCCATCGGCGGGCAAGAGATGACCATGCCGGTCGTCCACCCCGCCGATTTATGGCAGCAAACGGGACGCTGGTACAGCATCGATGCCGAGATGGCGCGCTTCAAAGATCGTGGCGGGCGCGACATGTGCCTGGCGATGACGCATGAAGAAGTCGTCGCCGACCTGGCACGGCGCGAAATCCGTTCGTACCGTCACTTACCGCGCCTGGTCTATCACCTGCAAACCAAGTTCCGTGACGACCCCCGCCCGCGCGCCGGGCTGATCCGCGTGCGCGAGTTCACGATGAAAGACAGCTATTCCCTCGACGCCGACTGGGACGGTCTCGACCAGCAATACACCGCCCACTACGAAGCCTACTTTCGCATCTTCCGGCGCTGCGGCCTGGAAAACGTGATCGCCGTCAAGAGCGACACGGGCATGATGGGTGGGCAGGTGGCGCACGAGTACATGTACCTGACCCCCATCGGCGAGGACACGCTGCTTTTGTGCGATGCGTGCGGCTACTCCGCCAACCGCCAGGTGGCGCGCTTCCGCAAGGAGCCTGCGGCACCCGAAGCGGCCCTGGCGCTCGAAAAAATCGCCACGCCCGAGACAAAGACCATCGCCGATCTGGCCGCACTGCTCCACATCCCGGCCGCGCGCACAGCCAAGGCCGTTTTCTTGATCGCCACGCTTGCCGAAGGTGAAAAGAGCCGCGAACAATTCGTCTTCGCCGTGATGCGCGGCGACATGGATGTCAACGAGACCAAGCTGGCCAACGCGTTGAAGGCCCAGGCCCTGCGCCCGGCCACCGAGGCCGAAATCCGGGCGATCGGTGCAGCGCCAGGCTACGCTTCTCCCATCGGCATCGCACGCCAGGCGGCGTGCGTCACCGTTGTCGACGACTTGATCCCATCTTCGCCCAACCTCGTCGCCGGGGCCAACGAAGAAGGTTACCACCTGCGCAATGTCAATTACGGCCGCGATTACACCGCCGATCTTGTCACCGACATCGCTGCAGCCAGCGCAGGCCACGCCTGCCCGGACTGCGGCGCGGCGCTGCGTGAAGTACGCGGCGTGGAAGTAGGCAACATCTTCAAGCTCGGCACGAAGTATACCGAAGCCCTGGGCGCCACCTTCCTGGACAAAAACGGCGTCGAGAAACCCGTCATCATGGGGTCGTACGGCATCGGGACCGGCCGCCTGCTGGCCTGCGTGGCCGAGGAACATCACGACGCATACGGCCTGATCTGGCCGGTAAGCATTGCGCCCTATCACGTCCACCTGGTGGAGTTGCAGGGCAAGGGAATGGAGAACGGAAACCAGGCGGCGGGAACAGCCGCAGCACTGTACCGGGCGCTGTGGGAAGCCGGCATCGAAACCCTGTGGGACGACCGCCCCGAAAGCCCGGGCGTCAAGTTCAACGACGCCGATCTGATCGGCTTGCCGTTGCGCGTCACGGTCAGCGAACGCGCCCTGCAACAAGGCGGCGTGGAATTCAAACAGCGCCGGCAGGCCGAGAAAGCGATCGTCCCTTTGGATGTGGTGGTAGAACACATCCGGCAAACGCTCTTCAGCACGCGCGTGGATAAGGTCGCCTCATAGAGGTGTGGGAAACCCACATTCAGCCGTGGTTGCATCTCGTGAACGTCATCGAGTGGCAGCCATGCCGACCTGGTGCTATACTTTTATCGAGGAGAACGTATGTCACACCACCCACTACCACCCGTCATGGACGTCATCGAAACTCTCGAGCTGCCGGCCAACCTGCCGGCCGGGCAGTTCTACGAAACAATCGAGCCTTACTTTTCCGATGCGGAAGAAGACACGGCCAGGCTGGAAAAACTGACGGTCAAGGTCGGCAAAAGCGCCACCACAACCACGGTGGCGAGTGCCAAGCTTTCGAACCTGAAATTCCGCCTGAAGGACCTGCTGTTGGAATCGATGCGGACAACCCTTAAAGTTCAGTCCGCAAAGCAAAACTGGCTGGCGCTGACGCTGGTCCTGCTGGAATTCCTGCAAAAGCTAAGCGGCATGATGGAATACAAACTCTCCACCGACGAAGCGCACGTTTTGCTCGCAATGTACACCCTCGAAAACGACAAAGAAAAGATCACCGTGGATCGGCTCTTCGCCGGGCTGACGGCGGTCATGGACGAAAGCAGGATACTTCGGTCCCTGGAACTATTGGAAAAGCTCTCCTGCATTCAATATGGAGCCGATGAATTAAAGCTGGTCGAGACGATCGTCTTTGTACAAGAATAGCGCCTATGAAAATCTCGGGAGCCGAATGGCGTGAAACGCGCCAGGCCTTATGCGACGCCTTTCCCTCACGCCGTGAACTGGAACGGCTGCTCAACGACTACTTCGGGAAAAACATCAACGAAATCGCCGCTTCCAACGGCAACCTGCAAGACACCGTCGACGACGCCATCCAGTGGTTTTTGGCGCGGGATACGTTTGCAGAACTGATCCAGGCCGCCTTCAACGAACGGCCCCACCATGCAGGTATCCACAAGCTGGCCGTCAAGTGGAATCAGGTGCCGGTCCTACCCGAAAGCGATCACCTGGAACGTATCTTGCGCCAGGCGAACAGTTTCTTGGACCCGGAAATCTGGTATGCGCGCTTCAAAGACATCGTCAACCAAGTCTGCCAGATCGAGATCAAAACCAGCGCCGGGGGCAGAAGTTTCGGCACCGGCGTATTGATCGCCCCGGACACCGTCTTGACCAATTACCACGTCATCGAATGCGTTGCTGCGCCGGAAAAATTCCGCCAGGCCGGCCACGATGCAGCGCCATCCGACGTCACCATCCGCTTCGACAATCGCAGGGGCAGCCTGGGTTACATCCAACCCGGTGTGGAATTCCGCCTGAAGCCGGACTGGTTGATCGCTTCAAGTCCCTACCATCTGCTCGATTTGCAGGGCCAGCCCGATTGGACCGGTTCCATCGCCGATGAACTGGACTACGCCCTGCTGGCAGTCGCGGGCTCGCCGGGAGAGCAACCCCTGCTGCAAAGCGCAACCGGTGGGCCCGAAACCACAAGGGGGTGGGTAAGGCTGAACCCGCGCATCACCAGTGGTGTGGTCGGGATGGGACTGATCGTGGTACAGCATCCCGAGGGAGAAGCTTTGAAGGTGGGCATCGAAAGCGAGGCCGTGCTGGCGATCCACCCATCCGAAAAGCGCATCAAGCACCGGGTGAACACGGCCCGGGGGTCTTCGGGGGCGCCTTGTTTCAATTTCAATTGGGATCTGGTGGCTATCCATCAGGCAGGGTCGGCTCCATCGGGCACAGCAGCAGGTTATAACCTCGCTATCCCCGTCGCAAAGATCATCCCCTCCCTGGAAAAAAAAGGATTCATCGGCTCTTCGGAATCGTACCGGTGAGCTGACCACGCATTCAACCAAGTCACTGGAGCGTTGAAGAATGGCCAAACTTCCTCAAAACATTCGCGAGCAATACAGTTTCGCCCTGCGCGATGCATTCCCCGAATTTGGGGATTTAGTGCGCTTGTACCGCATGACCTTCGACCAAAATCTGGCCGAAGTTTGCTCTTCTACCCTGCCTCTCAACCAGATGGTGGAAAAAATCTTGGATATCTCCGAATCGCGCGATGCCTGCGAACGGTTGGTTGCGGTCGCCGTCGAGAACAACCCATCGAACAAAGCCTTGCAGTCTCTGTGGGAAGAAATCAACCGGAAACAGGCCCCGACGCAGGAAACACTGCCAGAAGAAACGAACGCTTGCGAACAGGTCATCGGCTTCGTCAACCGCAAAAAAGAGCTTGAGACCATCTTTCTCATTCCCGGGCAGATTTCGCGTTACTGGGTCATCGATGCTCCCGCCGGCTACGGAAAGTCGCAGTTGCTCGCCGAAGTCGAAAAGCGTTACCAGCAAAACAACTGGCTGACGGTTAAGATCGCCTTCCCGCGCAAAATGGATCGCATCCCGAAGGAGCAACCCGAACTCCTGCTGATCGACCTGGTCGCCAAACCCATTCTGCGCCAACTACACGATGGGCGAGACGAAATTGCCGTCGATGCGACCCAAGCACCGGAAGAGATCGGCATGGAAATCTCGACTGCGGTTTTGATGGCGGCTCAGAAAGCGGAAGCACCGCACCTGCGCGGCGTGGCCATCATCGTCGACAACTTCGAGAACTGTCCCGATGTAGAAGTCCTGGGTTTTGTCGAACTGATCTCGGGGATTTTCACCGGTTTGAGCAACAACAACGACTTTTTTAAATCCAGGCACCTGCGCGTCTTCGTCTCCGGGCGATACGCCCGCAACAAAATCAAGAACGCCCGCGATCAGATTATGATGGCCGACATCTCCCTCGCACCGTTCACCTTCGAAGTGATCGCCGACACCATCCAGGAATTTGCCATCTCGAAAGGGATTTCCGGCGGCCTGAACCAGGCCACCGATATTGCCGCCTACCTGATGTACATCACCGGCGGCCATCCTGGCTTCACGGCCGAAATCCTCAACCAGTTGGCCCTCGAGCACTTCACCCGGGGCGTCAGGCCCCTGGTCAGGAACTGCCATCACTACCAGGCTAATTTCACGCAGCGTTTCTACAACCAACTCATCCAGGAATCGCCGAAACTCAAAGAACACCAGTTGATCGATATCCTGGTCAGCCTAAGCCCCTTCCGCAAATACGACCGCTGGTTTTTCTTGAAAGAACTGAAAGAGAGAAAGTTCTTGCCCGGCGACCTGGACGAGGAAGAGATCGAAAAGAGCCTCTTGAGCACCTACCTGGTCGACCGGCAAAGCGGCTTCTTGCACGATGGCATCTACCGTTATTTGCTCGGCGTCTGGCTGCGCATCCAACAGCCGGTGCTCTATGCAGACCTGTGCAATGCGGGCATCGAAATCTACCGCAAACAGATCAACAGCGGGGGCGACATCCGGCGCATCGAGAAATGGGCCATTGAGTTCATCTATCTCAACATCGTTCAGAACTACCACGTGCAAAAAATCACCGGGAACGCCCTGGTCAAACAGACCAAAGAGAACATGTCGTGGGTGATCGGTGAGCTGGCCGGCATGAAATCCAACCTGTCCGAAGCCGATATCGAGATCATGCGCGAAGATTTCATCAACGGCCTGAACGACGATGCCGAACTGAAGTTCCTTTACAATTTCGGTACGGCCAAAGACAACCACTTCGAAATTCGCTCGTTCGAGAGCCTGATCGCATTTGCCAAAAACGAATTCGATCGCATCCTGTAGACCCCGCAGTCGCAGAACGGAGCATAACATGACAGAACGTTTCCCATTCATTGGGCGCCAGGCCGAGATGGAAAAAGTCGAGAAATCCCTGTTCGACTGGAAAACGACGCAGTGTCTCTTTGTCTACAGCGAAGATGGCGGCATCGGCAAGACGCGCCTTTTGCAGGAAATCTACAGCAAGTATTCCGGTCCCGATTATGCCGAGAGGCGTTTATTGATCGTCCCGACGATCGACTTCGACGACCGCGCGGTCAACAGCCGCGGGACTCTGCAAAGAAAGATGGTTTCGGAACTGGGCGACGAGAAGTTTACCAGCTACCTGAGAAAGTTGGTCGACTGGCGGAAGCTCGAAGCGGCAGGGGTCAGCCTGCAAAGGCTGGAGGAAGAAAGCCAGCAGGTGCGTAAAGAGTTCCAACACTGCCTGAACCAGGTCGCCCTCAGCCAGCGGATAGCCTTTCTGCTCGATACGACCGACAAAGCGGAAGGGAATGAAATCTGGAATTTCATCAAAAGCCTGCTGGTGGAATCGCAAAACATCGTCGTCATCATCTCCGGCAGGAATGCCAAGGACATTTACCAGGAGCATTTCCAAACGGCCAGGTTCCGGCAAGTTTTGGTGCCCTTGCGGCCGTTTTCTTCCGATGAAAGCGATCACTACCTGCAAATCAAACGTTTGCACATCAAGCAGGTCTTCCAGGAAGAAACTGTCGAAAAGGTCAAGCTGTTGAGCAAAGGCATTCCGATTTTGTTCGATCTGGCCCTGGAAAGGCTCGCCCAGGACGACCGCTTCGCCGAGTTCCTCGATTCAAAACCGAACCTGTACTTTGAAAATCTCTCGCTGGAAAGCCGCAGCGAAAGCGAGAAAATCATGGTCAGCTATCTGGCAGACCAGCGCTCGGAGCTTTCCGAACTGGTCTTGCTGCTCGCCCACGTCTACCCGGCCAACAAAAACATGCTGCTGGACCTCCTGCGCCTGGATACGCCCGCTGACGTAGACATGCTGCTCGAGAAAGCCCTGTCCACCGTTTACGTCAAACAACTGCCCGGTGGGCGCATCGCCCTTCACGACGAAATGTGCCGCATGGTCAACGAACACGTCTGGCCGGTCTGCGATCCCGATCATTACCAGCGAAGGCAGTACAGCCAGAAAGCGGTAACCTTTTTTGGCAAAGACATCCAGTTTCTCGCGGCACAAATGGAAAAGGAGAAATCGGGTGAGAATCCATCCTCGCTGGAAACTTCGATCGCCCTGGATAACCTGACCCGCCGCAAAGACAACGCCCAGATCGAATACCTGCGTCACCTGCTCATCGTCGATATTGCGCAAGGTGTGGATTACTACATCAAGACGGCAGATGATGCCCGTAAAGTCCACCGCCTGCGCTTTGCCCAGAGGCTGGGTACGTGCATCCAGGCCGTCAACGCTTCGTTGGATGGCGAAAAGAAGTACAAAGTAGAAATTGCCCGCTTGAAGCAAATGATCGACGATGGCTATCAGGCAGTCCCTCAGGTAAAACAGGCGCTGCTTGCGCTGCTCGAGCACAACCCCGACGCGCCGGAGAAGAAGCTCGAAATCGACAACCTGCTGGGACGCTGCGAGGAATTGAGTGGAAATTACGAGTTGGCCATCGCCTACGAACAGGAAGTCCTCAGCAAGCTCAACCGCGCCGAAGAAATCGTGCGTGTTTTGAATTATCTCGGCTACATCCATCGCCTGAAAGGGGATTGGCGGAAGGCCCGCGAGTATTACGAACAGGCCTTGGATCAAGCCCAACAGTCCTCGAATATCCGGGAAAATGCCGTCGCCAACATTTACAACAACCTGGCCTATGTGGTGTGCTTGGCGGGCAATTACATCGAAGCACAGGAATACTGCCTGGAGGCGATACGCATTTGGGAGCTGCTGGCCGCGACCAGCCCATTAGGCCGCGGGTACCTGACGCGCGCCATCATCTATCGTGACGGAGGTAACTACGAGCAGGCCAATCCTTATTTCAAGAAAGCGATCGAGATTTTCAAAAAATCCGAGGAACCTGACGACTTAAAAAACCTGGTGGGCGCGTACTTCGATTACGCCTGGTCGCTGTGGTTCGAAGGGGATCAAGCTTACGAAGAGAGCGACATCGATGAAGCGCAAAGGCTCTATCGAACGTCCAAAGATTTCTTCGACCAGGCCAAGCTGCTGGCAGAAAACTACGAAGTCATCAGTTTCCTGCCCGGCATCGTCAACCAGATGAGCAATGTCTACTGGCGTCTCAATTTACGCGAAAAAGCGCGCCAGTTGCTCAACGAATCCTATGAACTGAGCAAAAAGTATAACGATATCCGTCACCAGGTGGATAGCTTGCTTGGCTTTGCGGAGTTCGATCTGGAAGAGGGCAAGGTCGATCGCATCCCAGCCTACGCCAAGGAGTTGAAAGAGAATTACGAGGATCGCGGTTACGAATTCCCTTTGTTTTACGGCCGCATGAAGCGCATTCAGGCTGACGCTGCACTGATCAGCAAAAACTGGGAAACATCGAAAGCGTTGTACGCTATCGGCCTGGCGCAAATTTCGCTTCACGGTGGCTATGGGTTGTATTTTTTGGATCGCGAGTTGGTACGTCTCAAGAACCTGATGCGAGAACACCTGTTGCCTGCGGCCATCATCGAATGGCTCAATTTCTTGAGGTCCTATTGGCGTGAGCACGCCAGCCAGAACGAAGAAAAGCGCGGCAAACTGCTCGGCTGGTGCAGCACATTCATCAATCAAGTCAAGTTCAGCCAGGCCGAGCATGAGTAAGACATCCGAACTGTATTTCATCACCCACACGGCGTGTCGTTCGATGCTCGAAACAAGCGATTGCGACTGCAACTGCGATTGCGACTGCGACTGCGCCTGTCCAAGCGTGCTCGAAGCAGAAGAAAGCCCGTACCGAGCGTTTGCGCAAGACGCAACGCTTTTCCCTTCGGCAAACGTCCAGTGTTATGCACTGGACGCACAGAACTGGATCGTCCTGGGAGGAAGTTCTTCACCTGCGGTCATGAGCGCCGCCTGCTACGATTTATTCAGGCGCTTTCCCGCCCGTGCGTACGAGGCCGTCGAACAAATGCAAGCCCGTTGGAGCGCCGGACACATCCACGAGGCAATCGCTCAAATGGTCGAGCACGGACTCCTGAGCGACAAGCCGAACACAGCATCCTGCCCGGATGAAGTTCCATCGACAGTATTGGCCAGTTGGATTCACCTGACTTCGCAGTGCAACCTGGCCTGCCGGTATTGCTACCTGCCGCACAAAACAGAAATGTTAGCGCCTGCCCTGGGCCGCGCAGTCGTCGATGCTATCTTGCACGCCGCCTGCGCCCACGGCTACAGCACGATCAAGCTGAAATACGCCGGCGGCGAACCGCTTTTGAACTTTCCGGTGCTGGTCGACAATTTCGGTTACGCAACCGCCCAGGCCCAAAAGGCCGGTCTCGCCCTGGAGGGGCGTATCTTGACCAACGGCCTGCTGCTCGACCACGAAACGGTTTCGCAGATCAAAGCGCATGGGTTGTCCCTGACCGTTTCCCTGGATGGCATCGGGGCCTGGCACGACACCCAGCGGCCTTTGCGCGGCGGTGGAAGTTCGTTTGCCCTGGTCGAAAGGGGCATTTCCCTGGCGATGGAAGCGGGTTTGCAACCCGGCATATCCGTTACCCTGAGCGGGGCAAACGCCGGCGGGCTGCCCGAACTGGTTGCCTGGCTGCTGGACCGGGACCTGCGTTTCACTTTCAACTTTTACCGCCCTAATCCTTTATCACAGGGGCAGGCTGCGCTCGACTTCGAAAACCGCCAGATCATCGATGCACTGCGCCAGAGCTACGCGCTGATCGAAAGCCGCAGGCCCGGCTTCGCGTTTTGGTACGCGCTCGCCGACCGGGTAAACTTGCGGCAGCCGCATACCAGGCCCTGTTCGGCAGGCAGAAGTTACCTGGTGTTCGACGTTCACGGCAACCTGGCCGGCTGCCAGATGGCAATCGACGCAACGATGGGAAGTTACCGCACGGCCGATCCGTTGGCAGCCATCCAAAGCGCCTCTTCCGGGCCACAGAACGCACCCGTCACACAAAAAGCGGCCTGCGCAGGTTGCGAGTGGCGATGGTGGTGTGCCGGCGGGTGCCCGGCCCTGGCAAAGTACGCCACGGGCAGCGACACGGCAGCCTCACCCTACTGCGCCATCTACAAAGAAATTATCCCGCTGCTGCTGCACATGGAAGCCAGAAGCCTGCTCACCAGGCGGGGGCAGAATGCCGGCCGGAAAACCGACGCAGCCGACGCAGCCACCGCCGCGCTGTGATAAAATCCTGCCCATGTGGAAAAAGCTCAAAACACTGGCCCGCAACATCTTCAAAGTTCTTTTCACCCTGGGGGCAGTGACCGGCTTGATGCTGCTGCTTTCCCGGCTGGTTACCGCCGTGTATGCAAAACCACGTGTGTACACGGTCAACGACGCCCCCGTGCAGACTGTGGCCATCGTTTTCGGGGCCGGGCTGCAGCGCGATGGCTCGCCGACGCCAGTCTTGCGCGACCGCGTCGAAACCGCCGCCCAACTCTATTTTGCCGGCAAGGTGCAAAAACTGCTGATGAGCGGCGATAACCGCTTTGCCAGTTACAACGAGCCAGAATCGATGCGCCGGTACGCCATCGCCCTGGGCGTACCCGACGAAGCCATCGTGCTCGACTACGCCGGGCGGCGCACCTACGACACCTGTTACCGCGCCAAGGCCATCTTCGGGCTGGACGAAGCCATTTTGGTCACGCAGCACTTTCACCTGCCGCGTGCGTTGTATCTGTGCAACCATTTGGGGATGAACGGCGTCGGTGTCGCTTCGGACAACCGTTACTACCGCAAAATTTCGCGCCTGGTGTGGAATGCGCGCGAGCTGCCCGCTACACTGACGGCATTGTGGGAAGTCCACATCAGCCACCCGCTGCCCGTTTTGGGGGAATTCGAACCAATTTTTCCGACAAGCCAGTAATCGTGCACAAGGAAGCTATCCAATCGGAGCACCTTTCCATTTTGTCGATTTCAAAGCGCCGTATTGCGAATAAAATTGTAATGCGGAACTCATTTGGCAAGCAATGGTGACTTAGGAACGCGGATCGAACAAGTGTCCGATTCCTATGCCTGAAAAGGGCTTGCTGTGGACAGTTATTTACTCCCCGTTCCTTCATAATTTGCGGCACAAGGTTTGCACGACGAAGAAGACGCAGCAGACAGTGCGACATAACATCGCTCAGAGGCCTGTCCCATTTGATGGCCTGGGAGATGCCTCCCAGGCAACCTGATGAACGATTCGCCGGCCCTGTTTTGAACGCATGTGGATCCGGTATGGCCCTCACGTCTGCGAGCATCAGATCGTCTTTTATAAGAAATCCTACCAGCACCGAAAGGAGCCTGTCCGGTGGATTTACGACGATCCTTCGAACAACTCGCGGCCCAATTGGGGCCTGGCTACATCACACCATCGATATACGACACCGCCTGGATCGCACGCCTGGCAAGCCTGGATATTCCCATGGGAAAACGTGCCCTGGAATGGATTCGAAACCACCAGCTTCCTGACGGCAGTTGGGGGACCTGGGGAGTCAGCTATCACCACGAGCGCCTGGTCTGCACGCTGGCCTCGATCACGGCGCTCGCCGCTCAACGCGATATACGCGACCAACAAGCAATCCGCCGTGCCCAAAGCGCCCTCGAAATCCATGCCAGTGGCTTGAGGGCCGATCCTGCCGGCGATACGATCGGCTTCGAAATGATTGTCCCGGCCTTGCTTAGCGAGGCCGTTTCCCTGGGCGCCTTGCGGCTGGAAAGCATCTTCTTTGGTGATCTGCTCAAGCGCAGAAAGGCCAAGCTGGCTGCCCTGCCGGACGGGATGATCAACCGCTACGTGACCGTAGCCTTTTCGACCGAAATGATCAGCGCTGAAGAAAAGCGCCTGCTCGACCTCGATCGGCTGCGTGAGCCGAACGGGTCGGTGGCTTGCAGCCCGGCATCGACCGCCTGGTACATGTTGAACATCGAACCGGACGACGCTGCATTGCAGTACCTCGAATCGATCATCGTCGACGCAGAAAGCGATGAACCGGCGCTCGTACCTTACATTGCCCCCATCGACGTCTTCGAGGTGGCGTGGGCCTTATGGAATCTGGGGCTGACCGACCTGGTGAACGACGAAGAGTTGTTGGCGAGGTGCCAGCACCAAGTCGATTTCCTCGAACAAAACTGGCAGCCCGGCCTGGGGGTCAGCGCCGTCTCACCGTTATCGCTGGTCGATGGCGATACCACGGCAATGGTCTACGATGTTCTGGTGCAGTTTGGGCGTTCGCCGTGCCTGGACGACGTCTTGGTGTATGAAGAAGAGAGTTGCTTCCGGTGCTTCAAAATCGAAGCGGACAAATCTGTCAGCACCAACGTGCACGTCTTGGGCGCCTTGCGCCGCGCCGGCCTGGATAAGAAACACACCGTCGTCAAAAAGGTACGAACGTTTTTGCGCGACAAGTTGAAACTTGGCGCCTACTGGTTCGACAAGTGGCACGCTTCTCCTTATTACACGACCAGCCATGCGATCATCGCCTGCGCCGAATACGACAATGCGCTGGTCGAAACGGCAGCCGGTTGGCTCATCCAGACGCAGCACGACGATGGCTCCTGGGGCTACTACACCTCGACCGCAGAAGAAACCGCCTACTGCCTGCAAGCGCTGGTTTTTTGGCACCGCAGCGGCCAATACGTTCCCAAAGATACCCTCATTCGCGGGGAAGATTGGCTGCTCGACCACATGACCGACTCCTTTCCTCCCCTATGGATCGGTAAATGCCTCTACTCCCCGGTCCTGGCCGTACAGGCGGCCATTCTAAGCGCCCTGAAACTGCTGGATGAAACCCTGTAAAGAAAAGCCGATGCAATCGATCCCCACGTTTCCTACTCTGGCCGAGTTTCTGTCTGCGCCGCTCGAAAGCATACGCCCGCTGGCCCCGGCAACGATGACTTTTGCCGCCGGCGGCACGCGGCGTGAAGCGGCGCTGGCCGGCATCTCGCCGGATAACGACGAATTCGTTCGCCACGCTCACCGCCTCATGTTCGATGGCTTCGAAGTCATCTTCACCCATGGGGTACATCACTTGCTGGCGCCCGTCCTCCTGCCCGAGCAGTGGCAAGAAACCACGCCCGGTTACCGCCAGTCGCTGGTGGCATGGATCGAGTGGGGCGCATCCGGGAAAGAATCGCTGGCCTGCTACGACCGCCTCGGATGGCGGGCACGTCTGCTGGGCGCCGAAAGCATTCCTGAATTGGAAGACGCCACCCAACGTCTGAAAAAAGAAACCAATCCCGACCCGCGGGCGCCCACGCTCTGGTTTACCGTTGCACCCACCGAAACCTGCTTTTGGGAACATTTCTTGAAAGCAGTGCCGCAGTCGGGGGCAAACAGCCAGCAAGAAGCCATCCGCGCGCTTTATGGAGAAGACATTCCACCGGTCGAGTTGTTCCTGGGATACGGCAAACCTTTCGTTAGCCCGCCCGTCCTGCCGCCGCTTCTGATAGGCCACATGCAATGTTATTGGAAACAGCAACCTGGGTACCGGCTCTCCTCGGACGATTTTCGCACGATCCTTTACGATTACGCGTTCACGCGCAAAACCTGGCGGCAAGACAAAACCGGGCGCGCCGAAACGGCACGCGCCCACGCCGATGTCTGGCAAAAAGCGCCGACCTTGGGCCTGGGCGTGCGCCTGGGACCATTCTGGTATCCGGCCCCGGTGACGCCGGTGCCCGAAGTATGGGCCGAAGAACGCGGCTCCGCATAAAAAAGTCGGCAAGGGAAAGCTTCGTCCAAGGCAAAATACAATGCCAGCCTCTTATCAGCTCAACGCGTATAATCTCCCGCTGTTCGCCGCCGCGGCGGTTTCACTTGGCATTGCCATATATGCCTGGTCTCAACGGCGCGCCCATAGCGCGGTGACGCTTGGCCTGCTGGCACTCACGATTGCAGCGTGGTGCCTGGGTTATGCACTGGAAATCGGCGCCCGCGACTTCGCCGCGAAAGTTTTGTGGGGCAAGCTGCAGTACATCGGCATTACCACGGTGCCTCTGGCCTGGTTAATTTTCGCCATGCGCCATACCCTACGCGGCAAACGCCCGCCGGGATGGATGATGTTCGCAATCTCGCTGCCGCCGCTGGCGACGACCCTCTTGGCGTTCACCACGGAAATGCACGGTTGGCTGTGGCAGGAGATCGGGCTGTACGAAGGCCCCGGTTTTTCGGCGCTGGAGACCCGGTACGGCTTCTGGTTTTGGATTCACGTAGGGTATTCGTATCTCATGCTGTTGGGCGGTACCGGCCTGATTTTGCGGATGCTGGCAAAACGCGAAGGAATGTACCGGAGCCAGGCGGCCACGCTGCTGATTGCAACGCTGGCTCCGTGGGCAGGAAATGCGCTGTACATTTTCCGCATCAGCCCCATCCCCTACCTGGATTTAACGCCCTTTGCATTTACCGTGACCATCGTCGGCCTTACCTGGGCCATTTTTGGTTATAAGCTGGTGAATCTCTCACCCTTGGCGCGCGATTTACTGGTGGACAGCATGGCCGACGGTATGCTCGTCGTCGACGGGCGCGCCCGCGTGGTGGACATGAACCCGGCAGCCGGGCGTATGCTCGGTGTGGCAGTGTCTGACGCCATCGGCAAACCCGTCGTCGATACTTTCGCACCCTGGCCCGGCTTGCTCGAACACATCCAAAACCAGACAGATACCAACGCCCAGATTGCAGTCGGTGCAGGGGCAGCGCGCCGCACGTATGAACTGCGTATCTCGCCGCTGCGTGACCGGCAGGGGCGCTGGCTGGGACACACCATCATGCTGCGCGAAGTCGGTGGGGCAGGCGTGCCGGCGCCACGCTACGGGCCACACGATGGCGAAAAACCAGCCCCCACCAGGGATGCAAACGAACCGAGGCCTGAAAGCGCGAACGCATTTGTAGGGCGGCTGCTCGACTTTTTGCGCATCCCGATCAAAACCGACCTGCCCATGCCGCCCCATGTCAATCCGAAATGGTACCAGGCGCGTGAGCGCTCTTTTACGCTTATCCTGCGCGTCGCAGCTCTGTTCAGCACCCTGGCCTTTCTTGTCGGAATATCTTTCTCTAATTTTCAAATTAGCAAACCATACCCTCTGATCATCCTCATCCTCTGGTTTCTCGGGCTGGTGCGCCATGTCAACTTCAACTACCGCGCCCTCACTTTCCTCGTCCTGCTGTATGCAGTTGCGCTTGTCGAAACATATTCCTTCGGCTATTCCGTCGAAAGCATCCTTTTCTTCCTGGCCCTCAATGTGGTTGCCGTTTTGATGCTGGGCCGAAACGGAAGCCTGGCCGCATTCGCCGCAAGCATCGTTACCCTGGGGTTCCTGGGCATACAAATCGGGCGCGGCGCATTCGTTCCACCCCTAGCAGCGGAGGGCGCGATCGTGCCTGCCACGCTCCCTCAGGCCATTGCCATCCTGCTCAGATTCTGGCTGGTCGCCACAGCGCTGATCGTTTCGACATTGGTCTTGATGGAAAGCCTTAATCGTGCCTGGCGCCTGGAAACCCAGGCAGTCAATCTCTTGCAGCAGGAACGCGATTTGCTGGAAATGCGCGTTCAAGAACGCACGCGCGACCTGGCCGAAGCGCGCGATGAAGCCGTGCGCAACCGCGATGAAATGCGTAAGTATTTCCTCGCCATCGAACAAAGCGGGAACACAATTGTGATCACCGATCCAAGCGGGAAGATCGAGTACGCTAACCCTCACTTCACCACGCTGACCGGCTACCGCCTGGAAGAAGCCATCGGCCAAAACCCGCGCATCTTGCAATCGGGCGAGCACGACCGGGCATTCTACCAAGAGTTGTGGGAAACCATCCGCGGCGGGTTGATCTGGCACGGTGAGTTTTACAACCGCCGCAAAGACGGCAGCTTGTTCTGGGAGTCGGCCACCATCGCTCCGGTGCTCAATCACCTGGGCGAAATTACCCACTACATTGCGATCAAAGAGGACATTACCGCACAAAAAGAGCTTCAGGAACGCTTACGTGTTCAAAACGAGCAGATGGCCGCAGAAATTGCCGAGCGCATCGTCGCCGAGACCCGCCTGCAAGAGAGCGAGGCGCGTTTCCGCCAGATCGTGGAAAACGCCAGCGATATCATCTACCGCACCGACAAAGAGGGATATTTCACGTACGTCAACCCACCAGGCCTACGGGTCACCGGCTTCGAAGAAAAAGAATTGGTGGGACAGCGTTTCCTGCGGGTTATCCATCCGGATGCGCGTCACCGGGTGCAACGCTTCTACACCAGGCAGGTGGTGAGCAAAACGCTCAACACCTACCTGGAATTCCCCCTCATCGGCGCCGACGGAGGTGAAATCTGGCTCGGGCAAAACGTGCAAATCATTCTGAAAGATGGCGAAGTGATCGGCCTGCAAGCCCTGGCGCGCGATATCACCGAGCGCAAGCGCTTCGAAGATGCGCTTGCCGTGGCGCGCGATCAGGCGCTGGAAGCGAGCCAGGTCAAAAGCCAACTGCTCTCCAAGGTCAATCACGAGTTGCGCACGCCGCTGGGCGGCATCTTGGGATACGCCGAACTGCTGCGCACAGGCACCTTCGGCCCACTGGCACCAGAGCAGGATCAGGCCGTGGCCGAAATCATGGACAGCGTCAACTACCTGACCGGTATCGTCAACGAGCTGCTCGATGCGGCCCAAATCGAAGCCCGTAAATTGACCCTCAAGATGGAGCCTTGCAACCCGCGCACCATCTTGAAGCAGGTGGAGGGGCAGCTATCGGTTCTGGCGGCCAAGAAGGGCCTGGAACTGATCGCCGAAGCCAGCCCCGACTTGCCCGAAGCGATCTTGGGGGATGAAAGCCGCCTGAAACAAGTTGTCATTAACCTGGTGGGGAATGCGATCAAATTTACCCAGGCCGGCGAAATACACGTGAAGATGTTCCTGCCCGACGCCAATCACTGGATCATTCAAGTCCGCGACACCGGCATCGGCATCCCTGCCGAAGCGCACGGCCATATTTTCGAACCTTTCCGCCAGGTCCAGACATCCTCCACGCGCGATCATCGCGGCACCGGTCTGGGTCTTAGCATCACGCACCAACTGGTCGAGTTGATGGGGGGTGAAATCACGCTCGAAAGTGAACTCGGCCGCGGCAGCCTCTTTAGCGTAAAATTGCCCGTGCGTACGTTTTCTGAATTAGGAACCAGGCCGCTCACGCAGCGAAAGGAAGCCACCTCATGAGCAAACCCTACGCCATCATCATCGAAGACGATCCACAGTTGAGCCAGATCTTCACGCTGGCCTTATCTTCGCAGTTCGAGTGCGAAGCCATTCAAGACGGACAGGCTGCCCTCGATCGATTGGCGCAGGTCTCGCCCAACGTCATCGTGCTGGACCTACACCTGCCCGAAGTAAACGGGGAAAAAATCCTGTCCTATATCTGTGAAGAACCGCGCCTGGGCCGGGCGCGCATCATCCTGGCGACTGCCGACGCCCGGATGGCCGAACAATTGCAAGACAAGGCCGATGTCGTCTTGCTCAAGCCGATCAGCCCGGTGCAGCTGCGCGAACTAGCGCTTCGCTTCGCCAGTTCTCAGTCGTAAGCGCATTACTTATGAAGCTATCTACAACAGACCTCCACCTTGCCGCCGAGGCGGCCATCGATCTCCACCTGCACACGACTTATAGCGATGGCCGTTGGACGGTAGAGCCGCTGATCGATCATTTGCTGGCCGAGCAGTTTGCACTGGCAGCAATTACCGATCACGATCGTACCGACACGCTCACCGGCATTCAACAACTGGCGCTCGAAAAAGGCCTGCCCATGCTCGTCGGCGTCGAAATGACCACTACCTGGAAAGGCGAGATGACCGACCTGCTTTGCTATGGGTTCGATCCGCATCACAGCGCCTTGAACGACCTGGCGCAAGACCTGCTGCGGCGCCAGCAAGAAAATACGCAGGAAGTTTACGAAAAGCTACAACGGCAGGGCTACACCCTGCCACCCCAAACACTGCCGGCCCTGCTCGCCATACCCAGTGCAGAGCAGCCCCACGCCTTTGTCGCCCTGCTCAAGGAACACGGCTACGGCCTCGGCGAGCCTTCGGCAGGCAGAATTTTGTGGGAAGCAGGAATTACGTTCGCGACGAACGAACCGGCGATGGTGGTGGAAGCCGCCCACCGCAGCGGGGCCGTGTGCCTGTTGGCGCACCCCGGCCACGAAGACGGCTTCGTAACGTACGATGCTCCGCTGCTGGATGAATTCCGCCGCGAGGCTCCAATCGACGGCCTGGAGGTGTATCATCCCCTGCACGGCCCCGCCCAAACGGCGATGTACCAGGAATATGCCCGGCGCCACCACTTGCTGATCGGCGCAGGCTCCGACTCGCACCGCCCGGATAAGCCGCCTATCCAGTACCAGGCTGAACTGTGCCGCGAATTGCTGGAACGGCTTGGCATCCAGGTACTGTAACCAATCTGGACGGACAAGACCAAAGTATCAAAGCGCAAAGGGGCCGCCTGTTTTTACAGGCGGCCCAAATACTTGTATTGATGCGGGACAAACGGGGCTATCTGGCTTCGAAATGGCTCCAGGGATAGTTTCCGGTGTAGCTGACGTACCAGTAGCCGTTGATCTTGGCCGGCAGGCTGCTGGTAAAGGCGTAACGGTTGGTGTAACTGACGCCATTGATCGTCAGGTTGGCCAGGTTCCACGAGTTGATGTAGGTGCCCAGATTGTTGGTTTGCCAGCAGAACGTTCCAACACCATCGTAGGTAAAGGACGCCGCGATCGTGGCGCTGATCGGGCTGCAGGTCGTTCCCGATCCTCCGGTTGGGGTGCTCGTCGGGGTGGCCGTCGCCGTGCTTGTACGGGTAGGCGAGGGCGTCGGGCCGGTCGGCGTACGCGTGGGCGTGCTCGTACGGGTTGGCGTGTTGGTCGGCGCCGTGGCAGTACTCGTACGGGTTGGTGTGACAGTGGTCGCACCGGGGAAGACCAGGCTGAGGTGATTGTCGCGGAAAGCGCGCGTGGCGGGTGTCACTTGGTCGAAGCCACCGTTCGAATCGACACCGTTGGAAGTCCAGGGCATAACGCCCTGCCAGCCATTGAGATAGGCATTTTCATAGTCCTCGGTGAGGGTGTGGCCGGTAGAACCCGTAGCGGGCGTCTCACCGATCATGGACGGCTTGCCGGGATCGGCGCCGTAGTAGGCAGTGGGCGATTTGTAGAACGGAATCCCGCCGAAATAGGGGTCCTGCCAGGGATAGTAGTGGGACGAGTAAAAATCGATGTAGACGTCCGCGTCATTAACCTTGGCGCGCAGGGCGCTGTCGGCGATCATGTTTCCCTGGCAGCCGTTGGAACAGGAGCTGTTGTACTTGGGCATGCCCATGCCGACCGTCACCAGGATCGGGCTGTTTTCATGGATGGCACGCGCCGCACGCGCCCAATATTGCTGCATATTATCCCAGCTGTTGCCCCAGTCGTTGTTTTCCACGGCCCAATCGGGTTCGTTGATCAGGTCGATCGACCACAGATACGGGTTGGCCTCGTAACGGTTGACGAAGGGGATCAGGTAGTTGGTAATGTATGAATCGATATTGCTGGTACTCTTGATCCAGTTACGCCACTTATTGTAGGTGGTGTAGGTATTCTTGAAGTGATCGAAGGAGATCAACGTGGCCATGACGTAGATTTGCTTCTCCTGGGCGATCTGGAAGAAGCTGTCGAGGTCCTGCCAGTGCTTTTCGGTTGCCCCGGATACGTAGCCCGCGTCGCTGATATTAATGCCTACCTCGCCGCTGCAAGTGATCCAGACCCGGATGGCATTGATACCGTTATCGTGCAACGCCTGAAAGTGGTTGCTCCACCAGCCGGCGTTGTAGTTGCCGCCGAAGTCGTTCCAGGCATTCCACGGTGTGTTGGCGCCATTGATCCAGATACGGCTGCCGCCGGCAACGAACTGGCCGTTGGCAATGGTGATCCGGTCGCCAAAAGCCGCCTGTGCCGGCTGCGTCGGGCGGAAGCCCCAAAGGCCGCCTACCAGGGCGATCACCATAAGAAAGCAGAAACAGCGCAAAAGAAACGTTTTCTTCTTCATGAGTGGACTCCTTTACCTTGCAAAAATTTTGCTCGATGTCACAATGGATAGAAAGCACGGGTGATTTTCGTATTTTTTCGGCGGTGTACGGCTCCTTTTAAAAGCAAAACGACTGGTAACCCGATCATATAAAAAATACGCCTGGTTTAACCGCACGATTACCTTCACTTGTCGCACGTTGAGGCCTACCCCATACGTTTTCGATTCTGGTAGACAAGACGCAACCCTGGGAGGGCGGCCATCCTGGCCGCACACTCTGGCGGACAAGACGTCCACCACCCCAGGCAGAAGACCCATGATAAGATATTCAAATGCTCGATGACCACCTAACCGTCGCGTTTTCATGCCCTCCACACACTTCAACCGATCTTTGGGACGAAGCACACGTGAAAGCGCTGCTGGCCCTGCCTCGCTATCCGCAACGCTTCCTGGTTGAAGCGCCCTTCGCCGAATGGATTGCCGCCCACGGGGGGCTTGCCGCAGTCCGGAGTTACCTTCTGGACGTACCGCTGGCGCCGGCGCTGCGCGATCTGCTAAACGCGCTGTGCGAACAACCCGGGCAGCCGATCCGTTCCTACATCACCCGGCTGCATATCAGCGAGCGGGCCTACTCCAATTACCTCAAGGACCTGGTCGCCGTGCTTGCCTCGGCGTTGAATCACTGGGAGAGCGCCAGCGCAGCACGCCCGGCGTCCCTCCCTGCGGCTGCGGCCCACCGCCGTATACCAACCCCCCTCACATCGCTGGTAGGCGCCGAAAGCGCCGTTGCGGCGGTTTGCCAGCGAATCCGCACACCAGAGGTCCGGCTGCTGACAATTACGGGGCCGGGCGGCATGGGCAAAACCCGGCTCGCCATCGCCGCCGCCGAACAAACGGCAGGCCAGTTTCCGCACGGGGCCTGCTTTGTCCCGCTCGAAACGACGGACGACGCCAGCCTGGTGCACGTCGAAATCGCCCGCGCCCTGGGGGTTGAATCGAACGGCGAAAAAACGCTCCATCAGGCGCTGCTCGAGTACCTGCACCCCCGCCACCTCTTGCTCGTGCTCGACAACTTCGAGCAGGTGCTAGTCGCCGCCGGCTTGGTTTCAGAAATCCTGCATGCGGCGCCAAGCTCGAAAATCATCGTCACCAGCCGCGAACCGCTGCAAATCTACGGCGAACACAATTACTGCGTGCCCGCCCTGCGCCTGCCGCAAGACGATACACTTCCACTCGACGAATGGCAACAGTATGCCGCCTTGCGCCTGTTCGTCGAGCGCGCCCGTGCAGCCAACGACCGGTTCCAGGTGAACGAGGCCAATCTGCCGGAAGTCATTCAGATTTGCCGCCGCCTGGACGGCCTGCCCCTGGCCATCGAACTGGCGGCCGCAGGCGCTTTTCTCTTCACACCGCGCCAGATTCTCCTCCGGCTCACGGGCGCATCGGCCTTCCTGATCCAGGGACCACGCGACCTGCCGCCCCGCCACCAGAGCTTGTGGCAAATGCTGGATTGGAGCTACCAGCTTCTATCCCCTGCCGAGCAAAGCGTCTTCCGGCGCCTGGCCGTCTTCAGCGCCGATTTTTCCATCGAAGCGGCCGCCGCCGTCACCCAAATCCCCAACGCCGCCGAATGTATCGAAGCCCTGATGCGTAAAAACCTGCTGCACCCAGGCCATGCAGATGCCTATGCAGGACAACTACGGGTCAATATGCTGCAAATCGTACGCGAGTACGCCCTGCAGCGCCTGGCGCAAAGCGGCGAAACAGAAGCCACCCGCCAGCGCCACCTGGCCTGTTATGTGGCGCTGGCGCAGCGCGCCGAAGATGCAATCGGCGCGCCTGAACACGCCCAATGGATGGCGCACATCCACCACGAACACGGCAATTTGCGCAGCGCACTGCAATGGGCCTTGGAAACGGACCGTATCGAACCCGCTCTGCACTTGACCGGATGCGTCTGGCGCTTCTGGCAGATGCTCAACCTGCTGAGCGAGGGCCGCTACTGGTTGAACCTGGCGCTGCAAAAGAGCGCACAGGTTCGGTCGTTGGACCGCGTCAAAACCCTGTGGGGCGCCGGCTGGCTGGCCATCAGCCAGGGGGAAGCCGCCGCAGTGGGGCACCCGTTTTTCGAGGAAGGATTGGCCCTCGCCCGTGCATTGGGTGAACGGCGTGCGGTGGGCTGGCTGCTGCACGGATTGGTCGATACGCTGTTCAGCCAGAATCAAATCGAGGCCAGCTTTCAGGCACAAGAGGAAGCCGACGCCATTTTTGCCGCCCTGAACGACGAAGAAGAAATTGCCTGGGGCCTGGATATGCGCGGGCGCTGTTTGCTGGCCCTCCGGCGCTACGACGAAGCCCGCACCAACCTCGAGCGGGCCATCGCTGTCTTCCGGCGCCTGAATCATCCCTGGGGACTGGGGTGGGCACTGTTCCACCTGGGTGACGTATTGCAAGCGCAAGGCAATTACACCGCCGCACAAACGCACCTGGAAGAATCGCTCCGGCACCTGGGCCGTTTCGGCACCCATTGGCAGCTGGCCTGGGCGCTCTCCTACACAGGCTACAACCTGCTGCTGCAAGATCGGCCATCGCAGGCTGCGCCGCTGCTGGCCCGGAGCATCAACCTGCACATCGAAATGGACAACCGCAACGGCTGGTTCGACGCCATCCTGAAGACCGTGCCGCTAGCCATCCGGCAGCGCCAATACGCCCAGGCCGTACAGCTCGAAGCCGCCCTGCGCAACACGCCGGCCAACCAGACCGGCATGCTTCCGCCGCAAAGCGAGGTGGACCCCATCCCGGCCGGCCTGCAAACTGCCTGGCAGGCGCTTGGCGCCGCCGCTTACCGGGCCGCCTGGCAGGCCGGAAAACAGACGACACTGCCGAAGCTCTTCGAACTGAGTTTTTCCATCCTGGGCCAACAGCCTGCCCGGCAAAAAACGATCGAGTGGCGGTGAATTAATCTTAAAGGACGATTGATGCATCATGTGGGGTACAGTATAAGAAGCGTCTTGACCTCTTTAAAAAACGTTTACCTTAAGGCAAAAAGTCGATGAAACCAGGAGAAACATGTCATGGAAAAAAGCTTCAAGCGAGTCTATTCTTATGGGCGCTTTTGTTGCTTACTGTCGGTAGTAGTTCTATGCCGGCAAATGCAACCTCGCAAACAATTCTGACTCTGGAAGAGACTATCCAAATCCTTCTCTATTCAATATGGTGAGCCAAATCCTGAAATTCACTCCTATGTATGGCCATATTGGAATTGGGGATTTTATGTCCGTTGGTGGCACCAGAACTATTAAAAACTGATAAGTAGACCGACCAGAACCCTTTCAGAAACCTGAAAGGGTTCTGGTCGGTTTGGATCCCTGGTAATCTCATGACAATGAAACCTTCCGCGATTTTGATCGCCCTCATCGGCATTTTGGCGTGCTGCCTCATCACGGCATTGGCCTTCGAACGCCAAACCAGGTGGGCGCACCGTTTATACGACGACATCGTACTGGATAACAAAAATCATTATCTCCCCTGCGAGGCCCTGCCGGCAGCCGACGTCGTCCTTGAAACCGTGGCCGCACACCAGGAGACCGTTACTCGCATCGAGCAAGTCAACCCCGGTAACGTCGGTATCGAAGTGGATACCACCACCTGCCCCGGAAAGGCCGATTTGTTGATATGGTACGCCTCGCATAGCGACCGCCAGGCAATCGAACATATCCTTTCTGAAGATACCTTCTTCGGCATCCCTTACCGGCTTCAAAACCGATGAGGCATTGCTGCGGTTACGCCGCCGATTTCGGGTAAACCTGGGGCACGCGCTTGACGTTTGGCAAATCGGGAATGGAGGCGTCTTTGCCCTTTTTCTGCTTGGGCAGCTTCATCGTTTCGATGCGCACATCTTCGTAATCGAACTGGCCCAGCAAATGCGCGATACAGTTCAGGCGAGCGTAACGCTGCTTGTTAGCATCGACGACGTACCAGGGGGCACTTTCAGTGCTGGTATACTCGAACATGATGTCGCGCGCCCGGGTGTATTCGTCCCAACAGTCGCGGGATTCGAGATCCATCGGGCTGAGCTTCCAGCTTTTGCGCACGTCATCACGCCGTTCCTGGAAGCGCTTTTCCTGGGTCTCCTGGGTGATGTCGAGCCAGTACTTGATCAGGATGATGCCCGAATCGACCAGCGTGCGCTCGAAAACCGGGCAGACGCGCAAAAAGTCGTTGTATTCTTCTTCCGTGCAAAACCCCATCACGCGTTCGACGCCCAGGCGATTGTACCAACTGCGGTCGAAGAGCACGATCTCACCGGCTGCGGGCAAATGGACGATATAACGCTGCAAGTAATACTGCGACTTTTCGCGTTCGGTCGGGGCGGCAAGCGCCACCGTACGGACAATGCGCGGGCTGAGCCGATCGGTAATGCGCTTGATCACGCCGCCCTTGCCGGCTGTATCGCGCCCTTCAAAAATGACCACCACCTTCAGGCCCTGCTGCTTGACCCACCATTGCAGCTTGACCAACTCTTCTTCGAGGCGTTCGAGTTCGTCCGCTGCCTCCTGGCGGGACATGGGCTTTTCCGGTACGCCAGAAGTGGATTCGGCTGGCTCCGGATCGCCATGTTTCTTCGATTTTTTGTCCTTTTTGGCCATTGCACGCTCCTCTCGCAAAGACTGTCCTCATTCTAGCACAGTATCACGGCGAAGCCAAAAAACCCACTTCCCTCAACCAGGTCTCGCACAAGCCGGTCCAGGCCGCCAATGCGGGACGATCGAGGGCCAGGCCAACGCCGTGTGGGCCGTCGGCAAAGACGTGCAGATCGAACGGCACGCAGTAACGGTGCAAGGCCGCGGCAAACAGCAGGCTGTTTTCCACCGGCACGCCGCCATCGTTGGCCGTGTGCCACAAGAAGGTGGGCGGGGTTTGGGCGCTGACCTGCTTTTCGTTGGAAAGCAGATCGATCAAATCCTGCGGCGGGTTCTCGCCGAGCAGCGAAGCACGCGAGCCATCGTGGCGGTACTCGCCGAAGGTGATCACCGGGTAGCAAAGGATCAGGGCGTCAGGGCGCGCGCTGGCGCGCGCAACAGGGTCCGCCGCGGTGGGGTCGCCGGCATCGAAATGCGTGCCGGCCGTGGAAGCCAGGTGCCCGCCGGCCGAGAAACCCAGCACTCCGACGCGCTGCGGGTCGACGCCAAACTCGGCCGCCCGGATGCGCACGGTGCGGATGGCGCGCTGCGCATCCAGCAGCGGGACCGGATGGCGATAAGGCGCGACCCGGTAGTGCAGTACGAAGGCCGAAACGCCGATGCCGTTCAGCCAGCGCGCGATGGGTTCGCCTTCGTGCGCCGCCCGGTGATTGTAGCCACCGCCGGGAAAAACGATCACCACCGGGCGCGGCGCAGGCCCAGGCAGCAGAAAGGGATCGAGCGCCGGAACATCGCCGGGGAAATCTTCACGGTAGTACGGAACAGGGCTTGTCCAAAGTGGAATCGTCATCATTTGCCTCCAGAATCATCCGTTCGTCCGTTGCCATTCAACGGCACCATGGGCGCCAGCATTCCCGCCGGCCACCCGCCCAGACATCAATGCCCGGGCTACAATGCAGCGCCAGATCAGTCTGGTTTTCCCTTATCGATGCGGGCATCATTCACCAGCCCAGCCCCGTTAAGCTGCCAGCAAGAGGTAAGGTTCCTCGATCATCTGCTTGATCGCTTGCAAGAACCTGGCCGCCGGCGCACCGTCCACCAGGCGGTGGTCGAAGGCCAGGCTGAGCGTGAGCACCTGCCGGACGGCAACTTCGCCCTGGTAGGGCACCACCTTGGGCGCGATGCGGCCGACGCCCAAAATGGCCGCTTCGGGCAGGTTGATCACCGGCGTGAAGGCATCGACCTCGTACATACCGAGGTTTGTTACCGTAAACGTCCCGCCGCTTAAATCATCTGGCAGGACGCGCCCGCTGCGGGCGTTTTCGGCCAGGGTGCGAAACGCTTCACCGAGCTGGCGCAGGCTTTTGCGATCGGCATTTTTGATCACCGGGACGAGCAAGCCGCGTTCGGTGTCCACCGCCTGGCCGATGTGAATGGGGCGCAGGATTTCGATGGCCTGCGCTGTGCCGTCCGGGCCGTTGACGATGCGGGCATTCATGTAAGGGAAGCGGCGCAAGGCGGCCACCACGATTTTGATCAGCAGGTCATTGTACGAGGGCGCAAAGCCCCAATCCTGCTCGAGGCGCGCTTTCAGGCGGGCGCGGGCAGCGGCCAGTTCGGTGGCGTCGGCATCCATAAAGAGGGTCACGCGTGCGCCGGTGTGAACGGAAGCGGCCATGCGTTCGGCGACAACGGCACGCACCCCTTTGAGGGGGATGCGTTCGAGAACGTCGCCGGTTTCAGCAGCGGATTCCACGGCATCCGCTGCTGGAACCGCCGCACGGGCAACGTCGCTTTTGACGATTTTACCGCCGGGGCCGCTGCCGGCCACCAGGCGCAGATCGACGCCGGTCTCGGCGGCCATACGGGCAGCCAGCGGGGTCGCTTTCGCCGCGACGGCCGGGCCGCTTGAAACCGCTGCGGCCAGGTAAGCCCGCACGTCCCGTTCAGCGATGCGCAGGCCCTCGTAGCCGGTGGGCTTCACCTGAGACAGATCGACGCCCTTTTCGGCGGCAAGCCTGCGGGCGCGCGGCGAGGCGAGGATTTCCGACGGGCGGTTGCCGACGGCCGGCCGCGGAACAGCGGCTTGCGGTGCTGGCTCGGCAGCGGGCATCTCGGTCGCGGCCTGGGCACCCCGCTCACCGGCTTCTGACAGGTGGAAGGCCTCATCCTGCTTGCCGATCACCGCCACGACCGTCAGCACCGGCACCACGTCGCCTTCGTTGAACGGGCCGAAATGAATGTAGCCTTTGGCCGGCGCTTCGACGGGGAAGATGGCCTTATCGGTCTCGACCTCGCAAATTTCCTGGCCCTGGCTGACCTTGTCACCATCGGCAACCAGCCAACGCACCAGCGTCACTTCCTCAACCGTCTGGCCCAGCTTGGGAATGAAAAACGATTCCGCCATGTTAACTGACCACCTTTCGGCAGGCTGCCATGATGCGCCCCACGTTGGGGATGGCGCGGTCTTCGAGGATTTCGGCACGCGGCACGGGCACGTTGGCCGCGGCCACCCGGATCATCGGCGCGTCGAGGTAGTCGAAGGCTTGTTCGTTGACCTGAGCCATGACCTCGTTGATGAAGCTGGTGTTTTCGTAGGCCTCGGTCACACCGACCAGCCGCCCGGTTTTCTTGACGGAGGCGACGATGGTCTCGATGTCGAGCGGCTTAAGCGTACGCAGGTCGATCACCTCGACATCGATATCTTCTTCGGCCAGTTTTTTGGCCGCCTCGAGGGCGTTGAGCACCTGGCGCGAGTAAGTGACGAGGGTCACGTCTTCGCCGGGGCGTTTGATATCGGCCACGCCGAAGGGGATGATGTAGTCTTCCTCCGGCACAAGGCCCTTTTCCTTGTAGAGCATCTTGTGCTCGATGAACATCACCGGATTGTCGTCGCGGATGGCGGCCTTGAGCAGGCCCTTGGCATCGTAAGGTGTCGCGGGCATGACGACGTAAATGCCGGGGAAATGCGTCCACAGCGATTCGAGGCTCTGCGAATGGTGTGCGGCGATCGCCCGCCCGGCGCCGCCCTCGGTGCGGATCACCATCGGCACGCTGGTCTTACCGCCGAACATATAGCGGTTCTTGGCGCCCTGGTTGGCGATCTGGTCCATTGCCAGGGGGGTAAAGTCGACGTACATGATCTCGGCAATCGGACGCATACCCGCCATGGCCGCACCGACCGCCGCACCGCCGATGGTGGCTTCGGAGATCGGGGTGTCAAGCACGCGCCATTCGCCAAATTCCTTGAACAGGTCGCGCGTCGCGCCGTAAGCTCCACCGTACAGGCCCACGTCTTCCCCCATGATGAAAACCTTCGGGTCACGGAGCATCTCCTCGCGTGCTGCTTCGACCAGCGCCTGGGCATAAGAAATCTCGCGCCCGATCTCGCCCCTGGCAATAGCTGCCCGCAAGCGACGATCGGTTTCATAATCGGCAGGGGTGAACCTGGCCGGCGCGAAAACGTCCGTGTCGACTTCGTCCGCTTCCGGCTCGGGCGAGGCGTTGGAATAATCCATTGCCGCGCCCAACTTGGCATCCGTCGCTTCTTCCAACTGCTCGAATTCGTCATCGGTCAGCCACTTGACGATCTGCATGTTGTCCTTCATCACTCCGATCGGGTCCCGCCGCTTCCATTCAGCCTCCTCTTCACGCGTGCGGTAAGTGCGCGGGTCGGAATGCGAATGGCCGAACCAGCGGTAGGTTTTGCACTCGATCAGCGTCGGGCCTTCGCCGCGGCGGGCACGCTCGACAGCCTTCGCCACCGCCCCGCGCACGGCCAGGGCATCCATGCCATCGGCCACTTCACCGGGAATCCCGTACGCACAGGCCCGGCTGGCAATGTCCGGCAGCTTGGTGACCTTCTTGAAAGGCACCGACATACCGTACAGGTTGTTCTCGGCCACGAAAATCACCGGCAGGTCCCAGGTAGCGGCCATGTTGAGCGACTCGTGGAAGTTGCCGGTGTTGGAGGCGCCGTCACCGAAGAAACAGATCACCACCCGGTCGGTGCCGAGCAGCTTTTGGGCCAGCGCAGCACCCACCGCCACGGGGATATTGCCACCAACGATGCCGGTCGCGCCCAGGTTACCATGCGCCACATCGGCAATATGCATCGAACCGCCTTTACCTTTGCAGTAGCCGCCCGATTTCCCCAGCACCTCGGCCATCATGCGGTTGTAGTGCAACTGCTGCGCATCGGCCGTCTGGGCGACCTTGTCGCCGTGGGCGTGGGCATGGCCGTGGCCGCGATGGGTGCTGGTGATCAGGTCGTCGGGGCGAATGGCCGCCACGGCGCCCACGGCCACCGCCTCTTCGCCGGCGTAAAGGTGCGAAGCGCCTTTGAGCACCGCCTTGCCGAGCAAGGTTGAAATATTGTTTTCGAGGGCGCGAATTTCCATCGTCTGGCGCAGCATGGCGAACAGCTCCTCTTTGGTCAGCGCCTGTTCTTCGATCATTGCAGAAACGAGTTCGAAACGGGTAGGGGATGAAAGCATGGGAAAAACTCCGGGGAAAGGGTTGGCGGGAAGATTACAGCGGAAGGGTGCGCCCGGCGGGCGTTTACACCTTCATGACTTGAACACCCAGGCCGTGCACGTGCCCGGCCAGCACGGGGGGAACGGGTTCATTCGTGATCACCGCGTGCAGTTGATCGATCTGCGCAAACGAGGCCAGGCCGGCGCGTCCCCACTTGGTGGCATCGAGTACGGCAAATACCTGGCGGCAAAGCGGGATCACGTGGCGTTTGACTTCGGCTTCGGCCGCCGAGACATCGGTCAGGCCCTCACGATCGTTTAGGCCGTGGGCGCCGAAGAAGCCTTTTTGGATATTGAACTTGCTCAGGCCGGCCAGGCCGTCAAGGCCGACGAACGAGACGGTGTCACGCTGCAAGACGCCGCCCGCCACCACCACGGTGATGCTGTGAATGTGCAGTAAAGACTGTGCCAGCGCCAGGCTGTTGGTCAGGATCGTCAGGTCGCGATGCCGCCTGAGATAGGCGGCAATTGAAAGCGACGTGCTGCTGGTATCGAGAAAAATGGCTTCGCCGTTTTCGACCAGGGCCGCAGCGGCCATGCCGATGCGTTCCTTCTCGGCCACCTGCTGCTGGCGGCGCAAAGTCAGCGCCAGTTCGGGGGCGCGGTCGGCGGGCACGGCGCCGCCGTGTGTACGGATTAGCAACCCCTGCTCGGCCAGCAGTTGCAGGTCAGTACGGATGGTGACTTCAGAAACCGCAAAGCGCTCGCTCAAATTGGCCACGGTCACACGCCCCAACTGGGCAAGCAGGTCGAGGATTTGCTGGTGGCGTTCCGCCGGGTAGAGAATATCCATGGGCAAGGGAAAAGGGTGTTTTATTCGATTTCTCGATCTTTCGGTTACTTTCATTTTACCACGATTCGAAAGAAGGCGACGCACGGTCGGGCAACGCAAAACCATTCCTTACAGGTATAATCAGGATAAACTATGTCCCAATTTCAGCTTCCCCATAAGACCATCCGTATGGCGGCACTGCTGGTGCTGGTGTATGCGGCGGCGTGTGGGCGCGCCGCTTCGAACACCCCGCCGCCCGAACGCGCCACAGCGACGGCCATGCGACGGCCGGCATCATCGCCCAGCCTATCCCCCACATTTTCTCCCACGCCATCACACACCCCGGCGCCTACCGCGACGCGCACACGCACCCCCACCATCACGCCGACCCCAACGCCCACTGACCACCCGATGTTCATCGTGGCACAACGCCAAAAGGAATATCCCGGCAGCGAGATCGCGATCGAAGAAACCCTCGAGCCCGGCGGAAATTACGACCGGTACTACGTCTCTTATCTGTCCGATGGGCTGAAAATTTACGGCCTGCTGACCGTACCGCGCGGCGAAATGCCTTCGGGCGGCTGGCCGGGGATCGTCTTCAATCACGGCTACATTCCACCCGATGTCTACCGTACCACCGAGCGCTACATCGCCTACGTCGACCGGCTCGCCAGCAGCGGGTACGTCGTCTTCCGCATCGACTACCGCGGGCACGATCGCTCGGAAGGCAAAGCCACCGGCGCCTACGGCGACACGGGCTATACGACGGACGTGCTCAACGCCGTAGCGGCCCTGCAGCAGTACCCACAGGTAGATGCGGAGCGCATCGGCATGTGGGGTCACTCGATGGGCGGATACCTGACCTTACGGGCCATGGTCATCTCGCCCGAAATCAAGGTGGGCGTCGTTTGGGCCGGTGTAGTTGGGTCCTACGAAGATTTAATCTACAACTGGCGTCGCGGGAACCAACCATCCCCCACACCACCCACCAGCTACCGCGGCTGGCGCTCTCACTGGATCGCAACCTATGGCACTCCTGAAGAGAACCCCGATTTCTGGCGCGCCATCTCCGCGACCAGTTATCTGAACGACATATCCGGTCCGCTGCAACTCCACCACGGCACAAACGACGAGAGCGTGCCGTTGGAATTCTCAGAGACTTTGTTTATGCGGCTGCTCGACGCAGGAAAAATGGTGGAACTGTACACCTACGAAGGGGACAATCATAACATTACGCTGTACTTCAACAGCGCAATGAACCGCTCGATCGAATTTTTCGATCGCTACCTGAAAGAATGAAGCGCCGGATAAGAAGACGGCCTGGTTGTCAGCACGGCAACGATGACGGCGATGCAACGTTTATTTTGGAGTATTCATGGTAAAATTAGGTAATTGCTTCGGATTTGCGTTCAAAAGACACTTGCCGCCATTCTGTAACAGAATGGCGGCTTTTTCTTTCTTCGCCAAATCAGTTTCAATCCACCGGTCACCGTCTTGTGGTTTTCGAGATAGATGGCTGAGAAATATAGGTTCTGCTGCTCTCAATGCGAAAGGAATCACGATTTCCTGGCGGGAATGTGGAAGAACCGAAATAAAACGAAGGAACAAGAATATGGACGCAAAGTTGTATATTGGCAATTTATCTTATCAAACTACCGAAGAAAGCTTACGCGAGCTATTCGGACAGGCCGGGACAGTCGTTACGGTAGACATTATCAAAGATCGTGATTCGGGCCGTCCAAAAGGGTTTGCGTTTATCACGATGAGCAACCAACAAGAAGCGCAAGAGGCCATCCGCACACTCAACGGGAAAAACATCGACAATTTCGCTTTAAAGGTCAGCATTGCGAAACCACGCGAAGAACGCCCGCAGCAAAGCAGCTTCAACCGTCGACGTCGCTATTAATCGCCACCTATCTTCCTAGCCCGCATAAAACAGAACAACCCTAACATCGCTCTTGATTGCGCACTCGTGCGCCGTGCTTTTTTCGCAAAGATCCTATGGGTTAGGCCTAGTAACGGCTCCGTAGACGTGGCGTGTGCAGCAAACGATATTTCGCAAACTCCACACGTTGCGATCGAAGAGCGCCCCCAAAAAGGAGTAATCTTATGGGATTTCCAGTTGGCAGCACCGTGATCCACGCCAGGCATGGATTGGGACAGATCGTTCAGATTGAAGAAAACTTGATTAATGGGCAAAAAACGGCCTGTTATGTCGTGACAGCAGGCAATATGACGATTTGGGTACCGATCGAAAGTGAAGCAGGGCAATGCAGCCTGCGAATGCCGGCATCCAAAAGCGATTTCGAGAATCTGTTCAAGATTCTACGAAGCCCCTATGAACCCTTGCCGGAAGACCGTAAAGAACGGAAAACCTATTTGCTCGCCCAATTAACGGACGGCAGCATCACGTCGCTGTGCTATCTGATCCGGGATTTATCTGGCCAGGGTCAAAAGAAAAAGCTCTCCGATGACGATCGGGCCATCCTCGAACGCGCCCAGAATGCGCTGCTCAGCGAGTGGACCTTTTCTCTCTCCGAACCGATCAACGTGGCGCGCAAGAGAATGACCGAACTGCTGCAAACGCATTGAGTTCAGGCCCGAGCGGGCCACAAATCTCCCAGGTTACGCAGCACGTACGTTGGCCGGATCGGTGATCCGGCCAACGCTGTTTCCGGTGTAGCGCCCGTCAGGGTCAATGCACCGGCCATGCCGGCGTCCAGGCCCATCTGCACGTCCGTTTCCAGGCGGTCGCCGATCATCAAGCATTCGCTGGCCGGCAGGCCCACCAGGCGCAGGGCTGCCTCGATCATGAAAGGCGACGGCTTCCCGACCACCGCCTCGGCCTCCACACCCGTGCAGGCCTCGATGGCAGCGATGATGGCGGCGCAGTCAGGTTCGCCGCCCGTTGGACGCCCGGCATCGATGGGTACGGGACAGTACTTATCGGGGTTGGTGGCAAAAAAGCGCGCTCCCTGGCGAATGGCGTCGAAGGCGGTTTGCAGCTTGCGATAGGCGAAGGTCCGGTCGAAGCTGGCAATCACGGCCTGCACCTCGGCCGGATTCTCGGTGAACGAGAACCCCGCTTTGGCCAGATCGTCCAACAGGGGGGCTTCGCCGATGACGAAGAGCCTGGCGCCCGGCATGCGGCACTGCAAAAAGTCGACCATTACACTGGATGAATTGAGGATGTCTGCCACCGGCGTCGGCAGCCCCAGGCGCGTCAGCTTCTCGGCGTAGTTTTGGCGCGTGTGGGTGGGATTGTTCGAGACGAACACGGTGCGGCAGCCGCGGGCGCGTAATGCTGCAATCGTCTCACCGGCCTGTGGCAACAACGCCTCGCCGAGATAAACCGTGCCGTCGAGGTCGAAAATATAACCGGCGTAGAAGCGGGGTGGATACATGGAGCCGGCCAAACCCTTTCAGCGCATCTCCTGGCCGCCGGTCACATTGATTGCCTGCCCGGTCATATAACTGGCCTGATCGGAGGCCATGAAAACGACGACATTGCAGACGTCTTCGTACGTGCAGCCGCGTTTCATCGGCACTTGGTTGATGTAAATTTGGCGCACTTCTTCTTCGCGGATGCCGCGGTTGCGCGCATACTGCTTGAAAAGGGCGTTCGGGCCTTCATTCCACAAGGGCGAGTCGAGCAGGTTGCCGGGGCAAATGGCATTGACCCGTACGCCATGCTCGGCCAGGTCGAGGGCGATGGATTGCGTCAGGCCGATACCGCCGAACTTACTGGCGGCATAGGCCGAATTCTTGAAACTTCCTTTCTTGCCCGATTTGGAGTTGATCTCGAGGATGACGCCCTTTTTCTGGGCCTTCATCACACGGGCGGCGTGCTTGGCGCACAGGAAATAGCCGAACAAGTTGACGTTCATGACCGCACGCCATTTTTCGGCCGGAAACTCGGTGATCTCCTCGGCAATCAGGATGCCGGCATTGGCGACCAGGAGATCCAGGCGGCCGAATTCCTGCACGGTACGGGCCACCATGGCCTCCACCTGCGCTTCATCACTGACGTCGACCTTGACGGCCAGGATGCGGCGCCCCGTCGCAGCGGCGGCCTGTTCGGCGGTCTGGACAGCCTGATCTTCTTTCAAATCGGCAACGACGACGTGGCAGCCTTCCCGGGCCAGGCGCAGGCAAATCGCCTGCCCCAACCCCTGCGCGCCTCCGGTCACGATGGCAATACGGTTCTCCAGTTGCATTGAACACTCCTCAGAAAAGGGATCGGGCCTCCACGGCGAAGCCGGGAGAGCCGGAAAGGTTTTACGAAGCGCTTAGGCATCCAGCGCCTGCATCCTTCGTATCAACAAACTGAATGACGCCTCTTTGCCCATCGATCAGCCAGGCGGGGTCCTCAGCAGCCAAACGTTCGGCCTGGCCCGGCTGCAAACCCACCATGATCTCACCTTTCAACGTTCGCAGCGTTGCAAACGGCGCCGGGAAGTACGCGGCGATCGTTTCCATGCGGGCCGTATGAGGCCAGTGACGGTCGTCGAGCAGGCGGCGGTAGTTGACGTCGCCTTTGAGCAGTACCAACGACGACTGCGCCAGTTCGGCGCGCAGCGCGGCGGGCATCTGGCGGAACATCAGGCAGGTGGCCCAGAAAGAATCGTGGGTAAAGTGCAGCTTCCCCTCGGCCTGCAGGCCCTGCAAACGGCCGCCGAGCTGCTGCAACGGCGCACTTTCCGAACGTTGCAGCGCATGCAGGGTGGCGGCTGCATCCGCAGGCATCACATCCGAAACGAAGAACGGCTGGGGCTTGAGATGCATCACGATTTGCCCGGCCCAGCCCCTTTGCAGCAAAAAATCAGCCAGTGCCAGGTCGGTAAGAAAATCGATACCGCAGTTGTCGTTGATAAAATCGAGGCGCGGCAAACCGCCGGCGAGCAGGTTGCCCAGGATGGCCGTGTCGTCGATCAGGATGCGGTGGCGGTCTGCGCGGGCTGCGACGCCGGTAAACCCGCGGCGCGTGACGGTGAAGTTACTCAAATCGGTGCGGTTGCCCCACAGGCAAGAGTGGATCAAGACTTCGAAGGCATCCTGCGGCGGCAGGTCGGCGAGGGAAGCCCATTCATCGGCGGCGCGCTGCACGTCGTGGGTGATCTGGCGCGATTTCTGCTTTGCAAATGGGTCGATGCCCTGCCAGTCACCCGCCCGGAAATAGCCAACCACCTCCAGCAGCTTGCGATAGAAAAAGGTTTCGGCGAAGTACCAGGGTACCTCGAGCCAGGTTTTCCCGGTGTGTGCGGCCAGTTCGCCGTTCCAGAAGTCCACATCTGGGGCGTTTTCACGCAGGGGCTGCATCGGCCGGCCGGCGATCTCCTGGCGCAAAGTTTCGAGAGCGGCCACAATTTCCGCCGGGTAGGCGTGATCGCCCAGCACCTGGGCGATGATCTGCGGCTTGCGCTCGACGATGGTACGCCGGGCGAACGAACCGGGATCGGATGTCATCAGATAAGGAGGGAGGGAAGGCACAGGGGACAAGGTTCAGGGGGAGGGTGAACGAAAAGCGGCCGCCTGCCGGGCAGGCTTTACAAGCGATGCATCGGCGGCAGGCACTAAAAACGCGTGCATAAATTCCAGCCCGGCGCGTACGAACGCATCGCCATCGGGACATACCTGGTGGAACATGCTGCGAGCGTACGCAAAACGGCCCGCATCGAGCGTGCTGTTGTAGGTTTCAAAGAGGACACAGCCATCGAAACGCACGGCGCTCAAGGCCGCAAAAAGTGCATCCCACGGCACGAGACCACCGCCGGGAACGCCGCGGTCGCTCTCGCAGGCGTGTAGGCCCCACAGGCGCGGCGCCAGCGTGTGGACGGCGGCGGCATAATCGCGCACTTCAGTGACGGCATGATAAGTATCGAAGAGCACGCCCAGGTTGGGGTGATCGGCCGCATCCAGCAGGCGCATGGCCTGGTCCGGCGTGTTGACGAGGTGGGTGCGAAAGTGGCTCATCGGCTCGATGACAACCGCCACGCCGCAGGCTGCGCCGATCGCAGCCAGGGCGTGCAGGCCTTCGGCGGCCCGCCGGTGTTCGTCCGCATCCGGGCCGCGGCGTTCGACCCGGCCCGGATGCGCGTACAGCGCCCCGGTATAGGCGATCACGCCGGCCTCACCGGCCCGTTCGATCCAGCGCCGGTGCCAGGCAAGGCCCTTGCGGCGGACTGCGGGATCGGCGTGTGCAATATCCGCTTCCATCGGCCAGCTTCCACCGGGACTGAGAGCCAAGGACAAACCGAGCGAGCCGGCGCGCCGTCGCACGGCTGATGGGTCGAATTCGATATCGTCACCGCAGGCGATTTCGAGTAAATCGAGGCCGAGGCCGCGCACCCGATCCATCAAAGGCAGGCAGGCATTCGTCCAACGGCCGGTCCAGAGAAAAATGTGGGCGCCGAAGTGCATACGGAAAGACGGCTACGGCAGCATCAAGCGCAAGAATTCCGCCTCGGCTTCGTTCGTCCACTCGCCGCGTTCGTTGAGCAGGGCGTGAACGCCGGGCAGTTTCTCCTTGAGATCGGCCAGCGGGGTGAGGGGGAATTCCTGGATGTTGGGGTAAATGACAACCTTCCCGGCAAAGCTGGCGTCTTTGACGGCCTGCAAACCGTCGCGGGCGGCGCTGAGCGAGCCAAGCGCAGCCACCGAACGGTTGGGCGACAGCTCGCCGGCGTTGGTTTTATCGAGGACCAGCTCGAAGTCGGACATCAACGATGCCGAATGGCCGATGACACGGGTGTTCTTGAAAACGGCACCGTTGAGGTCGAGCGCCGCCAGCGTGCCACGCGCCACGCCTGCAAAGACGTTCATCACGCCATCCTGCGCCAGGTGTTCGCCAGCTTCGGCGATGATCGCCGCCACCGGCGCCAGCACGATGATGTCGTCGAAGGCGCCTATCTCGGCCATCTTGGCAGCGTATTCATCTTTATTCGCCGGATTCAGGCACAGCCAGCGGATACCCTTCTCCTGCGCCTGCTGGGAGAAAGCGTCGCACAGTTCGCCCAGGCGCATGTCGCTGACATCGGTGCAGACGATGGTTGCCGGCGGATCGTTGAACTCGATCGCCCGCTGGACGTGCATGCGTCCCATCGGGCCACCCGCGCCGATGAACCAGGCCTTACCGCCGGGTTTCAGGTTGGATCGTACGGCAGGCCGGTAAGCCGCCGCCAGGTCGCTACCGGGCGTGCCAACATACACCCAACGGTGGTAGTGAATACGGCCCACGTCCACATTGACCTTGCGCGGCAGCGGCGTCTCGGAAACCACGGCCAGGATTCCGAACTGGTCGAGCCTGGGGCTGACCTGCTCGATGAGATCGGCGTTTGCCCCCAGGACGGCGATGTCGTCGACGAACTCGAAAGGCGGCGCGCCGGCGTCGGCGACTTCGACAACGTCTACCCCCAGGGCCGCGGCGCGTTCTTTGAGCCAGGCGGCAAAGCGGGTAGGGACGGCGGTCAGGAACAAACGAGCGGGGTGTGCAGACTCGTCGAAGCCGCGGCGGATGGTGTAGGGGCGGTCTTCGCCGCCGGTGCCGACGATCCACAAAGAACCGCCGGGTTTGATCCCGTCGCGATACGTCAGCGCATAGGCAGCCACCACGCAGGCCCACGGCTCCGTCAGGGCAATTTCGGCGTAGCCCTTGTCGTCGCGCACCTTGATCAGGTTGTTGCCGTTGTCGGCAGCGTAGATATCAGGGCCGATCACGCTGTATTGCGACAGGCCACCCTGGAACCAGTACCCGTAAGCGTAGGTGTTGCCGCGGATGACGATGTCGGTCTCCAGGGTCAGGCGCTCGCCGACCCGGTAACGATCGGTCAGATTTTCTCCCACACCAACGATCGTCATCGCAACTTCATGGCCCATGACGACCGGCTCGGCTTTCATGTCGCGAAAGATACGCGGGTGGCTCTGACCCTGGTTGACGACCTTGACGTCCGAGAAGCACAGCCCGCAGGCATCGTGCCGTACGAGCAGTTCATCGGGGCCATAGGCCGGCACAGGGACATCGACCGGCTTGCCGTCGACACCAAAATTCTCGAGGCCGGCGCCGTAGAGCGGCCAGAGCCGGTGGGTCTGGCCCTGGGGGGCAGCAGCCAGACGATAGGAGGTCAATTTATCGGTCATAGAAAACCTTTCAGTCACGGTTTACACGGATTGCGGAGCGGTTGCGAGCACACTGGCAGGCTCACCCACGTGCGATAAAACCGCATCCGGCGTCGAATCCGGAGCGATCGCCGCCAGATGCGCCCGGCCTTGGGCGCCGGGAGGCACGGCGCGGCCGATGTGGGTGTAAAAATCGTTGCGCTGGCGGCGAGCGGGCAGATGGGTTCTGGCCCAATCCGACTGGTACCCAAGGCCCAGGGCACGCTGCATCAGGGTATGCCCGTAGAGAAAGTCGACGCCGGCGCGAAAGACCCGGCGCACGGGCAGCAACTCGGCAGCGGCGAAGTCGTCCACCAACTTTTGGCCGGGGGCATTCATCTCCGTGCCGACGATCACCGGCAAATCGAGGCGCTGCGCCAAAGCTACCACCTCATAAAGCTTTTGCACTTTCAAACGGCGCTGTTCGGGATCGGAAATGTTCCAATTGCGGTCCGGGATGATATTGATGGCCACCGTACCCTTGGCGATCAGCAGCTCGAGCAGTTCTTCTTCGGCCTGCTCGCCTGCCGAAAAGCCGTCCAGCCACGTGGCGCAGGGCAAGGCCCCACAAGCAACGGCAAGGTGGCTGGCTTCCTCGACGGTGGGAAACGTTCCCGGCGCAGGTGCGATGTACCCCACACCGCCGCGTTTCATCAGCCTGCCGCGCACGGTGTTAGAGAAGCGGGCGTAGTCATCCACCTGAGCGGCGACCTGTTCTGCCGTCAAGCCCAACTTCTCAGCCCAAAAACCGATTCGCTCCTGCCCGTCCCCTTCGACGGCCTGAATGTATGCCTTGAGCAGGTGGCGTTCGGTGGCGTTACCGGCAGGCGTTAGCGGCAAGACGTCACGCGCATAGTCCACGGCAACGGGCACCAGGTGGGTGTTGATGCGTTCGATCATCTGGCGGTTGCGCGCCTCGGCCCGCCGGCGCATGGCAGATAGGGTCCCGGCTGCTTCAGGAGCCACCGCACACTGCGTAAAACCAACCCCCATGAAATAGAATACGCCCGGCTCGCCCGGCGAATTGATCTCGCGCGTGGCAAATTCCGGCACGTAGACGCGCGTCTCCAGTGAGGCCACACCGCGCACGGCCAAACGATCGCAGGCATCCAGGAATTCATCCACGCCGTCCAGAACATCGAAATCGACGATGCCGGCGGCGTACCAGCCGTGCGCCTTTGCCAACTGCGCCAGATCGGTGGGCGAATACCCGTTGGCATTGAACGAATAATGGGTATGGCAGTGCAGGTTGAAGGCAGGAAAGTCACTCATGGGTTAGAAATACAGGTCGACCAGCGATTTATTGACGCCCGGCAAGCCCACGTAGGGAATGGAACGCGTGCGCATGACGCTATCGAGATCGGCCACGTCTTCGCGGGCGAGTTCTTTCAGGTCCCCGGCAGCCATCGCCAGCAGAACCGACTGCGCCGTCGCTTCGAGCAGTTCGACAGCCATCAACGTCTCCCAGATGCTGCCGCAGGTCATCGTCACCAGGCCATGATTTTCCATGATGAAGCTGTTGTACCTGGGCAAAAACGGCTCGAAGGCACGCGCCAGCTTCTCGGTGAGCGGCTCGGCGTACGGGACGACCGGAACCGGTCCGATTTCCATCGTCGTTTCGGGGTAGAGCGGGCGCATCAGCCAGTTTTTGGCCCGGGAGATCGCCAGCGCGCCCGCATGCGGCGCATGGCAGTGGATCACGGAGGCGATGTCGGGACGGGTGTTGAAAAACTTGAGATACATCGGTGTTTCACCCGTAGGACGCCGCTTGCCCTCGATCAACCTGCCGGCCAGGTCGATGAAGACCACATCTTCCGGCATGACAAAGCCCTTGTTGAGCTGCGTCGGGGTGATGAGAAGCAGGTTCGGTTCCAGCTTCCAGGCCAGGTTGCCCCCGGCGCTGGTGACGTAGAGGCGATCGGCCAGGCGGTGGCACACGGCCACGAGGTCCGAGACTTGGGCAGCATATTGGTTGAGAAGGGACATGAGGAGCTCCAGAAAAAAGGTGCAAAACGTTTTCAAAAGATGTTTTGTCTGATCTTGAAAGCAGCGCAAATCGTTCGAATCTCTTCAGGCGAAAGCCCGGTTGCCTGCTCGCCCGCAACGAGATTCATGTACTCATAACGGGCTGCCGTCTCGGCGTATTCGATGCGATCGGCAGCGCGCTTGACGGAGGTATCGGAGCGCGCCATGGCGCCATGCTTGGCCCATACCACCACCCGGTAGGTGCGCAGCTTTTCCAACGTCGCAGCCATCAAGTCGTCCGATCCCGGAACGAAAAAGGGGACGTAACCCACACCCTCGGGCAGATTGACGATCAACTCAGGCTGCCAACGCAGCAGGTGCGTGTTGATGTATTTCTGGTCCTGGTAGCGGGGCACGTTGCTCAAATAGGTGAGATGGGGGGGTTGTGCGTGAATAATGGCGTGGAAATTGGTAGCCGTCATGGCAAGTTGGTCCTGGTGAACGGCCAGGTGCGAGTTGAATTCACTGGTCAAGCTTGTAAACAGGCGGTTCGGAGAGGTGTAAAGCTTCCCGGTATTTCCGCCCGGCCCAACCGTGACGACTCCCAGGTTAGCCTGTGGTTCCTGGATGATTTCGCGCAGGCGCCTTCCCGAGCCGCTGACGATCAGCGTGCCACCCGCCAGGGCAGGCACCGCCACCGGCAGGCGAATATCTTCTACCTGAGGGAAACGGCGGCGCGGCTCGAGCGACCAACCCAGGAAAACCGAGATATTTCCCGCAGCCCCTTCGCTGGCATCGATCTCCGAAAGGCGCCGCCCGGCCATCCCAACCAGTTCCAGCAATTCGTCCAACTCAGGATAAGGTGCTTCTACACTCATCGTTTTTCTTCACTTTCTTTGTTTACAATCCGGCTTCGAGACCCAGCATGCGCCCCAGCTTGCAAACCGTAAACCGGTTGCGGAAAAGATGGGAATGGCGCAAGGCCTGTTCGATTTCACCCGGCCGCAGCGCCAGGCTGGCCGGGTCCGTCGAGCCACCCGCCCGGGGGGGGGGGGGGGGGGCCGCGAGCCGGGGGGGGCGCCCCCCCGCCCCCCCCCCCCCCCCCCCGCGGCCCCCCCCCCCCCCCCCGCCAGGGCCTGGATGTCTTCCCAATTTTCCAGCACGCGCCCCTTGAGTTGCGTATACGCGTGCGGTGTCAGGTTGAGGAAGGGTGCCTGTTCGAGCACCAGGCTATCGGCGATCGGGCCGTAAATGTCGCGAATACGCTGGATGTCGGCGTCACGGTCCGGCAAGGGAATGGTGCGCAAGCGCTCCACCATCTCGGCACGCGTCATCTGGCGCAGGCGGTCGTACAGTTCGGCAACCGCCAGCGAACACAACGCCACCTTGGCGCCATGTAACACGGCCGGCCGCCCTTCAGCCAGGAATTTCATTTCCAGGAAATGAGACATGTAATGTTCGGCTCCTGCCGCCGGGCGGGAGTTGCCAAAATCGAGCATGCACAGGCCCGAATCGACGAGGGCGTTCATCAGCTTCTCAATCCCACCAGGCGTGGCCTGGCCGATCTCGTCCGTCGCGGCAAGGCACGTCTCGAGCGTTTGGCGCACCCGGGCAGCGATCGCCGCGCTGTAAGGCTCGTCCCACAGCAGGTTCCCCAGCTTCCAATCGGCCAGGGCAATCGCTTTGCCCAGGATATCACCATACCCGGCAGCGATCATCGCCTGCGGCGCAGCGGCCAGTGTGGGCAGATGGGCAAAGATCGCTTCCGGCGGTTGAGAAACAACCGTTTTTTTGATCCCATCCAACACCAACGAGGCGCTGGGCGAGGTAAAACCATCTACCGAAGGCGCCGTGGGCAGCGAAAGGAACGGGCGCCGCGTGCGATGGCTAACGAAGCGCGTAATATCGGTGATGACGCCCGAACCCACGGCCAGGAACATTCGTTCGACCCAATCCGTCTGCACCAGCGCTTGTACGATGAAGGTTTCGTCGGGCACGACATCGTGCGCGGCGTAGATGAGTGTCCTCACATCCCAACCCTGGGCCTGCAAAGCCTGCTCTGCGGCCTGGCCCAAAATAGGGTACGTATTGCGGTCGGCGATCAGGAAGAAATGTTCCAGGTTGCGTGCCTGGCAATAGCGGACAAGCTCATCGATAGCCTGTTCACCCAGGTAAAACGGGATGTTCGTCATGGGTCCACCTCCATCGAGCACAGGGCATAGTTGCACCCGGCCTGCTGCAACCTTGCCTGCCATTCTGCATCCAGCGTACTATCGGTCAGGATACAGTCCACCTGGCTGGGGCGAGCAAACGTGGTCAAATCGACCCGGCCAAACTTGCTCGCATCCACCAAGGCCACCAGCTTGCCGGCGCGCGTCACCATTTTGTGCTTGAGCTGCGCCTCGTAAATATCCACTTCGGTCATGCCGATTTCGGGGCTGAAACCGCTGCACGAAACGAAAGCTACCTTGAAATGCAAACCGGCCATCATCTCATCGCTGAGCGGGACGTTAATCGTCATGCCATCCGAACGCAGCACGCCACCCAAAACAACGACCGTGTTGGCCGTGTTTTTCGCCAACTCGCGTGCCGTCTCGATGCCGTTGGTGAAGATCGTCAACCCCTTGCGGTGGTGCAGGTGCGCGCACAGGGCAAACACCGTCGAACTGGCGTCCAACAGCAGCGAGTCGCCGTCTTGCACAAACTCCGCAGCCCGGCGCGCAATCGCTTGCTTCGCCTGGCGCCGGGTTTGCAAACGGGCCGCAAAGGCCGGGATGTGCACGGAAAGGTCCTGCAATAAACGCGCCCCACCGTGCACGCGAGCCAACAAACCCTCATCTTCGAGGGCATTGAGATCATTACGCACCGTGCCTTCCGAAACCGCTAAAGCCTCGGCAAGTTCGAGCACGCGCAAACCGGGTTGGCTTTGCAGCAGGCTGAGGAGTTTTTGGCGGCGCTCTTGCGTAATCATGATTTGTAGAATTTTGTCGTTTTCTTGGAGATTTTTGCCGTTTGGAGGGTATCACGTTGCCGAAAACCTGTCAACCGATTCGGCGCTGCGGCGTCCGTACGAAAAACGCCCGGCTACGGCAAAACAATTTCGTCTTACCGGCACAGTCCCAAACTAAAACACACTCTGATACAATCCAGGGATATGAACGACATGAAACGCATTATCGTTACCGGTGCCACCGGCTCAGGGAAGACCACCCTGGCGATGGCGCTCGCCGGCCGGATGCAAATCCCCGGCGTCGATCTGGACGATCTGTACTGGGGCCCAGGCTGGACGCCTGTGCCCCTGGAAGAATTCCGCGCAAAAACCGATCACGTCACCAACCAGTCAAATTGGGCGCTCAGCGGCAATTACCGCGTGGTGCGCGACCTGGTCTGGCCGCGTGCCGACACGCTGATCTGGCTCGACTATGCCTTTCCCCTGGTCTTCTACCGCCTGACGAAACGCACGATCAGCCGTGTCATCACCGGCGAACTGGCCTGCAACGGCAACCGTGAAAACCTGGCGGCCATCTTCGGAAAAGATTCGATCATCCTGTGGCTGTTCAAAAGCTACTGGCGGCGCAAACGGGAAACGCCCAAACTGCTGCAAAAGCCGGAACACGCTCACCTGGCGGTTCATCACTTCCGGTCTCCCCACCAGACAAGCCTGTGGCTTGCCGGGCTTCCCTCCCCGGCCGGGTCTCCGGTCGTCCGCCCCGATGTGAACACTCGGACAGCAACGTGACACCCCTGTCGATACGGGTGCCTTGAGACGATATCCAATGAATGCTTTCAAACGCTCTTTCCTGCTCACCTTCGTTTCTTCTCTGTCACTACTGGTAGCCTTCTTCGCCGGTTTCTTGCTGCGCGACTGGCAGCAGCGCCGGGCAGCGACCTTTCCGGTCTTCGACGAAGCCTACAGGCTGATCGAAGGGCACGCCTTCACCCCGCTTCCGACCGGCCAGGCCATGCAGTACGGCGCGATTCGCGGCATGGTACAGGCCTACGGCAGCGCCGTCAACGATCCGCACACCAGCTTCCTCGAACCACCGCAGGCCGAACTGGAAAACGACACCCTCGCCGGCAAATTTGGCGGCATCGGGGTACGCCTGAGCAACGATGCAGACGGCAACTACGTGCTCTACCCCTTCCCCAACGGGCCTGCAGCCAAAGCCGGCATCCAGGACGGGGACCGGCTGCTGGCTGTAGACGATCTGGCAATCACGCCACAAACGCCTGTCGATCAACTGACTGCCGCCGTGCGCGGCCCCATCGGGAAAAAAGTACGCATCGTCGTGGGGCGGGCGCCCGGCTTCGAACCGGTCTCCTTCGACGTGAAACGGGAAGAGGTGGCCTTGCCTTCAGTCACCTTTCACATCGACGCCGACGAAGCGCGCCTGGGCGTCATCGAAGTCAACGCCATGGCCTCTACCACGATCGGTGAAATTTTCGATGCCGCCACAGACTTGCAAGCGCGCGGCGCGACCGCCCTGGCGCTCGATCTGCGCAACAACGGCGGCGGGCTGCTCGATGTGGGCATCGAAGTCGCGCGCCTGTTCCTGAAAGATGGCATCGTCATCGAACAGCAGTACCGCGGCGAGGCAGTAGAAACCTTCAAGGTCAACAAGCCCGGTAAACTCTCCGATATTCCCATGGTCGTCTTGATCAACGGCGGCACGGCCAGCGCGGCCGAGATCGTCGCCGGGGCATTGCAGGCGCACGGGCGTGCCCGGTTGATCGGCGAAACCAGCTACGGCAAAAATACGATCCAACTCGTATACGAGCTGTCCGATCAATCCAGCCTGCACGTCACGGCAGCCGAATGGCGCATCCCGGGCCTGGACGCGCCCCGCCCCGGAAAAGGCCTGACGCCCGACATCCCCGCCGCCAGCGGCGCCACCCCCGATGAAGGCATCCGGGCAGCGATTCAGGTTCTTTTTCCATAGATAGCAGGCCGGGCAGGTGCGAAAACCTACCCGGGTTTCACATAGAAAAAAAAACATGTCATCCGATCTTTCTGAATTCCAACGTATCCAACTGGATCCGCACAACCCCAAGGGAGATTATTCCTTTCCATCCTTGAAACCACGCCGCAAGACGCCGGGCTGCATCGTCGCCATCATCGTTCTCTGCCTGCTTGCCTTCCTGCCGCTCGTGCTGCCCGGACGGACAAACGTGCTCCTGCTCGGCGTGGACGCCCGGCCCGGCGAAGGCAACCTGGGCCGCAGCGACACAATGATTTTGACCACCTTTCAACCGCTGCGCCGCTACGTCGGCATGTTGACGATTCCGCGCGACCTGTGGGTCGAGATTCCCGGTGTGGGTGAAAACCGCATCAACACCGCCCACTTCTTCGCCGAGGCTGAACAGAAAGACAGCGGCCCGACGGCCGCCAAGCAAGCCGTGCGGGAAAACTTCGGCGTCGACGTCGATTACTTCGTTCGCATTCGTTTCGATGGGTTGAAAGACCTTGTCGACACGCTTGGTGGCCTGGAGGTCACTCTGCCACGCGATATGTCTGGCTACACGCAAGGAACGCATCGCATGGACGGTACACAGGCCCTGGCTTTCGTACGCGACCGTGCCGGCTCTGACGATCTCTTCCGCAATGAACGCGCCATCATCTTCCTGCGTGCATTTATCGATGAAGTCTTGCGCCCGGCCAACTGGCCGCACATGCCGGACTTTTTCGCCGCCCTGATGCAAACCGTGGACACCGATATCCCCGTCTGGATGTGGGGACGCTTGGGCATCACCCTGCTCGCCGTTGGGCCGGGAAACATCGATGGGCGCTCGATCACCCATGAGATGGTCACCCCTTTTACCACGCAGGGCGGCGCATCGGTGCTGCTGCCGCGCTGGGACTTAATCGATCCGCTGCTGCTCGAAGTCTTCGGACAGTAAAAAAGTCTGTTAGAATCCACTGCCTATGGATAACGTCAAAGTCGTCGCCACCAACCGTAAAGCGCGGTTCGAATATTTCATCCAGGAAACCCATGAAGCCGGCATCGCCCTGATGGGCAGCGAGATCAAGTCGATCCGCGCCGGGCAGATCAGCCTGGGCGAAGCCTACGTCGAGATCAAGAACGGGCAGGAAGCCTGGTTGCTCGATGCCCACATCGCTCCTTACGAGCAAGCCAACCGCTTCGGCCACGAGTCACGCCGGCCACGTAAGCTGCTGCTACACAAGGGGGAAATCTACAAGCTGTGGCAGCAGATCAGGCAAAAGGGTGTGACGATCGTGCCGCTGCGAGTCTATCTGAAAGAAGGGCGCGCCAAAGTCGAGATCGCCGTCGCCAAAGGCAAAAAGCTCTACGACAAGCGCGAGGCGATCGCCAAGCGCGACGCCGAAAGAAGCTCGAAGCGGGAAGATTACTAACACGGAATAGAGGAATCGCCCATGCCTTACGACGCTTCTCCCAAACGCTACGACGCCATGCAATACCGCCGCTGCGGCCGCAGCGGCCTCAAGCTGCCGGCTATTTCGCTCGGCCTGTGGCACAACTTCGGCGGCGTGGATACGCTCGAAAATATGCGCGTTATGCTGCGACGCGCCTTCGACCTGGGCATCACCCACTTCGACCTGGCCAACAACTACGGCCCACCCCCCGGCTCAGCCGAAGAACACTTTGGACGCCTCTTGAAGCAGGACTTCGCCCCCTACCGCGACGAACTGATCGTCTCGACAAAAGCCGGTTACTGGATGTGGCCTGGCCCTTACGGCGAGTGGGGCTCGCGCAAGTACCTGATCGCCAGCCTCGACCAGAGCCTGAAACGGATGGGCCTCGCCTACGTCGACATTTTCTATCACCACCGCCCGGACCCCGACACCCCACTGGAAGAGACCATGCTGGCGCTCGACTTTGCCGTACGTTCGGGGCGGGCGCTTTACGCCGGAATCTCCAACTACAATCCCGAACAGGCTCGCCAGGCAGCGCAGATTCTGCGCAGCCTGGGCACACCGCTGCTGATCCACCAGCCATCCTACAACATGTTCGGCCGCTGGATCGAAGACGGCCTGCTGCAAACGCTGCAAGAAGAAGGCGTGGGCTGCATCGCCTTCTCCCCCCTGGCGCAGGGCCTGTTGACCAACAAATACCTCGGCGGCATCCCCGAAGGCTCACGGGCAGCGAAAGCACACGGCTTCCTGCGCCCCGAACACGTCAACGACGAGAAGGTCGACAAGGCCCGCAAGCTAAACGAAGTTGCCCAGGCACGCGGGCAAACGCTGGCCCAACTGGCATTGGCCTGGGTACTGCGCCACCCGGGGATGACCTCGGCCTTGATCGGCGCCAGCAAGGTCAGCCAGGTAGAAGACAGCGCCGCGGCACTCGACAACCTGGCCTTGCGCGACGAAGAACTGGTGCGTATCGAAAGTATCCTCAACGCAAAAGAATCGGGTGCGTAAAAGGCCCGGCCAATAAGCCGGAGACCGAAAAGCAACATCCCGGGTAGCTCGCTACCCGGGATGTTGCTTTTCGGTCTCGTTTTGTTTTATTCGGGCCGGGGGGTATCCTGCCCGGTTTCCACCGTCGGCACGATGCCGGGACCGGGCAGCACCAGGGTGGGGGTCATGCCTTCCAGGGTGAAGATGATCTTGTCGGTTTCTTTAAGCGCGCTGGCGTTGGCGATGGCAAGTTGCAGGCGATAGTACTCCGGATAGCGGGCGTACAGGGCGGCCAACGCCGTCTCGCGAGCCAGATCGACCTTGGCCTTTTCGGCCGCAGCCGCAGCCATGGCCTTGTTGACCTCCAGGTCTTGTTGGGCCGAGTAAAGGTCATTGGCTTTCTGCGCTTCGATCACGGCTTTTTGAGCGACCAGTTTTTCCTGCTGCAACTGAGCCAGAATCGTCTGCTGACGGGTTTCTTCCTGGTAAACGCTCTGCTCCACGCGAATCTCACCCTCGCGCTTGGCCTGCTCGGCCAGTGCCTCGGCCTCGGCCTTGAGCTTATCCTGGGCGGCCTTTTCGGTGGACAGGCGTGACTGAACGATGGCATCCAAGGCCGCCTGCACTTCCTCCGAAAGAACGACTTCTGGGATGGTCACATTCTGGATGCCCAGGCCGTAATTTTCGGCCAGTTTGCTGAGTTCTTCGTCCACGCAGGTGCGCACCTCATCACGCGCCGTGCCGATGATCGAGTCGTCGAACGTGCGTTCGCCCACACAGACCTTCATCGCCTGGCGGGTCAGATCGCTAACGCGCGTTTTGAGCAGCTCGTCGTCGAGGTAAATATTGCTGTACTGCGCCCAATTCGCCAGCAAGATATCTTCCTGCGACAGATTCGGGCGAAAAACGTCGCCACTGACCACCAGACCGATACGCTGCTTGTCAGTGGTGATGATCTCTTCGTCACGCACACTGAACGGCACAGCCTGGCTGGACACGGTCCTGATCTGCACGAACAGGCCGAAGTCGCTGTACACGCCCGGGCCAACGATGTCGTGGATCATCCCACTGCGGAACTGCACGCCGACCTGGTTTTGCTCGACCACTTCGAACAGGTAGAAGAAGCGGCTGCTGAAGCTCATCAGAACCAAAAAAGCTACCAGCGCAATCACGGCTATGACGACAAAACGGACGACCAATGTAGAAGCTTTATTCATCTCTCACCTCCAGAGGGGTTATGGGTTGCAGGAAGATTGTAGCATAAGGACTGGATATGTGCTTGAGTTCGTTCACGGCTCAACCTATGTACGTCACGGTCGGCGATGGGTTGCTTTCGGCCGTGCACGTCACAACACAAGGCGCCTGGCGGGGCGTTTTCCTTCACCGACGATCCGGCACCGTAAATGTGGCAATGACAGGATCGTGATCGGACTTGTGACGCGGGGATGTATCGTCGGCATCGGGCAAAGGATAGTCGGCATTGACGTGCAGGACGAACACGCTGTCCAACAAAGCATACAGACCGGGTGAGACCAGAACGTGATCGAGCACCTGCGCCTCGCCCTGGTACAGGTAAGTGTAAGGGACGCCCTGCGTGCAGATGCTTTCGTCCGCCAGGCAGGCATCGAAAATATGCCGTAAGCCGCCGGCGCGCAGGGTTTCGACAGGCGCAGCGTGAAGATAGGCGTTGAGATCCCCGACCACGGCCACCATCGCCTGCGGATCGGCGGCGAGAATCTCCTCGAGCAGGGCTAGATTCCACTCTGCCTGGGCCATGCGGCGCGGCTCGCTGGCCTGTTCGCCGCCGCTCATCGAGGTGAAATGATTGTTGATCACGTACAGCATTACCGGGCCGCCCGCCAACTGCACGGAGGCCTTGATCACCAGCGGTGGGCGGCTGGTGATGCCCCCAGGCGCATCGCGCTGCTGCACGTCGAGCACTTCGACGCGGTCGCTGCGGATCAGGTAGCCCACGTCGATGCCGCGGCTGTCGAAGCCTTCGATCAACACCGGCCGGTAGGCATACGCCGCCAGCACCTGCTGATCGGCAACGTCTTGCAAAACGCCCACGTTCTCCACTTCCTGCAAAGCGACGATCAACGGCGCCCCCGCCGCTTCAATAGTGTTGGCCACCTTGGCGACGGCAACCTCGTACTGCGCCTGCGTCGGCAGCGGCGGATCGCTGGGGTGCGGCGGGCGCGTGTCGAAGAGGTTTTCGACGTTCCAGGTCATGAGGCTCATGTGAGTGGAGGTTACAGGCGGCAAGGTTACAGGTTGAAAAACCGCAGGCTGGATTACGGGAACGACCACCGGTTCGAGCTTGTAGCGTTCGTAGGTATATGCCAGCGGGCCGGCCAGGGAGCGAAGCGTATCGCCGGAAGCGGCAGCGTAGGGCATCTGCGAGCGATCGGTGTAAGTGACAGACGAGCCGTCGTCCACCATAATGGCGAGGCCGTTACGGGCCTCGTCGCCCTGGTAAAGGCGCGTCACCTCGTGCCTGGCGAGCACCAGCACCGTCTCGCCATACTTGGAAGTCGGCGCCACGACCCGGGCCGGGCCAGTTACCTGGCAAAACATGCCTTCCAGGCTTTCGTAGTATGCACGCGCAGCGCTAAGATCGGCCGGCGGGTCAAGTTCGACCGGTTTGGGCAGGGGTTGTCCACGCGCCAGAATCTCCACGTCGGCAGCAGTTGCCAGTTGCAGGCTGGTCTGGCCCGACAACTCGCGCACTTTTCCGTGCACGCGCACACGGTCGCCGGCCATCACATCCACCTCAAGCCCGGCGCTGGAGACAAAGATGCCCTCGGAGGTCAGTGGATCTTCATCGCGCCGGTCCTGAATGAAAAAGCCTTCCAGGCCGGGGAAAACCCCGGTCACCACACCCTGGGCCGCCAGGCGCTCGAAGGCCAGCGGCGAACGAAAACCATCCCCCTGGATAGCCCATACCGGCACCGTATCGCCGGAGAAAGTGCGCAGCGTCGCCGCCGCGGCAGGCTCAGCCTGCCATTCATCGGCAGTGGCGACAACTTCATCCAGCACAACTGGACCGTCATAGCCTGCGGTCACCTTGAGAACCAGCGTCACCGCAACCGCCTCGTTTGCCGGGAGCGCCGGCAAGGTCCAAACGGCCCGGTTTGTGCGGCGTTCCCCACCCTGCACATAGAAAATCGAAGTATAGTGAGGCTGCGTGGCCGTAATGACCACGTTATGGAAAACTTCAGCGGTATGGTTGTAGGCGGTGATGGTATATGTGATTTTGTTGCCGGCACGCGTTAGCGGACCGGCGGCATCCAGGCGCAAAACGGGCGGGAAGGCCTCCACCAGATCGCTCTGAAAACGCGGGTAGAGCAGGTTTTGGCCATCGCGACGGTCGAGAATACCGATGGCGCGATAGCGGAGACCGCTTTCGATCGCTGCGACGTCGATGCCCGTTTGCTTGTCGACATATACGGTGAGCGCCACCCCGGTTTCGCTGCTGAGATCGATTTCGTAGCTGTAGGCAAACTCTTCCACGCGGGTCACCAGGCCCTCGACGCCGATCAAGCGGCCGGGCAGGTTCTTCACATCCGTGGCGGCATCCTCGATCCCGACGTCGGCAGGAAACGGCGCCGCATCCCCCGCTCTGGCAAGGATGGTGACATCCGCTGCCGGATCGCCGGGGACGATTTGCAGCGCGTCCCGGTAGATACTGACCTCGCCGCGCACACGCACGTGGTCTCCGACACGCACGTTGACCACGTTTTGCCCGCCAAAAACCTGCACCTGGATGCTGCCCGTCTCATCGGCCAGGTAGAACTTGGTGTTGCCGCTGCCGGCGTAATAGCCTCCGGTATACATCACGGCAACGCCTTCAATGGTCAATTCGCTGCCCGAAAGGGCACGCGCCGCACCGATCGGCACACGCCCGCCGGCAACGTGCGTGATAGCCGGTGCTGCAAAGGCCGGCGCGGGCCAGTTTTCGGCCCGAACGAAGGCATTGCGCAGATCGGCGTCGAAGTAAGCGTACGGCACGCACACAGGAAATTGTGCCACAACAGAGCGGCCAGCTGCTAAATCCGGCACTTGCCACAAGAGCGGCTTCGTGTCAGCGGTAAGCTCTACTGGAATCGGCAAGGTCACGGCCAGGTTGTGCAAATCCCGGCCGGTCACGTTGAGCACGGTAACGGTGTACGTGAAGCATCCGCCCGGTTCAACGCTGGAGGGGGCTTCGACGAGCAGTTCGATGCGCTCGGCCGGCAGCGGCGTGATGGCGCTGCCGCTGTTTTGCGGACCTGGCGCATCGCGCAAGACGAAATCGGCGTTGTTGTCATCGCTGTCCAACCCGTTACCGGCTTCATCGCCGGGCAGGCGCTCAAGAGAGACGCCATGGGTCAGTTTCGGCGCCGGAGAGCCTTCGTAGAAGCCTGGCGGCGCATTGCCCCAGCCAACCGCATCCACCACTGCACCGTCCGTCTGGCGCAGTTGTAAGCCACCGGCAGACAGGTTGAGCGCCTGCTCGTGGTAGGCTGCATCGGCAGGCAGCCCGACATCCTCGCCGTTATACGTCAGCAGATAGTGGCCGAAGGGCGCAATGAGCGCAGGTTTCTGCCAACGATAAACGAACAAATCTTCATCGCTGTTTGGCAGGCGATACCAAAGCGCCCAGCCCTGCAACTCGACGGGCTTTTCTGAACGGTTGTAGAGTTCGATGAATTCGTAGGTATTGTTGCCTGCGATTCCCGCCAGGACCTCGCCGATCACGACCGGCGCCGCGCCTTCGGGTAAGGAGGTGGGCGGCATGGCGCTTGCTGTTTTGGCCACACGAACGGCCAAAGTGGGCATCATCGTTAACGCCGCCGTGGGCGTATCGACGGGATGGTAACAGCCGGCAAACAGCAAAACGGTTAGCAGGAAACCGATCAGCGCTTTCAACTTTGAAGGCATGGCAAGGTCAAAGCTCGCAAGCGGCGCCGTAGAACGCTTTTGCAGGCATGGATAGCGTTGTGCAAGATTTGTCCGTATCGGTCATCAGAAGCCTCCCGCAGTGGTGAACTCAATGCGATAAAAAAATGGCAAACAGCAGTTCAACAGCCAAAGAACCTCAGGCGTAGCCCCGCCGGCGCGCCTCGGTCAGGATGGATTCGGTTGCCGTCGCCCCGACGCGCGTAACCCCCAGAGCCTTGACGCGCAACAAGTCGTCGAGCGTGCGCACGCCACCGGCCGCCTTGATTTGGACTTCGGGCGCCGAATACTGGCGCATGAGTGCCAGGTCGCGGTCGGTAGCGCCGGCATAGCTGTAGCTGCCATCGGAACCTTTGACAAAGCCATAGCCGGTAGAGGTCTTCACAAAGGCGACCTTGTGCTGCGAGCAGATTTCGCACAGCCGGATTTTGTAGTGATTGCCCGGCAGGTAATCGTTTTCGAAGATCACCTTCAGAATTGCACCCCGCTGCACACAAGCCTGGTTGAGGGCTTCAATTTCATCCGAAACATAGGCCCATTCTTTGCCGAGTACTTTGCCGATGTTGACTACCATGTCGACCTCACCGGCACCGTCTTCGATGGCGTGGATGGTTTCGGCCAGCTTAATGTCAGTACGGCTACTGCCGTGGGGAAAACCGGCCACTACACAAACACCGATCTCGGTGCCGGGAAGGAGCAGTTCGGCCGCCAGTCTGACCGCGTAGGGCTTGATACAAACCGTCGCCACGCGATACCTGGCCGCCAGGCGGCAGCCATCGGCCAATTCCTTGTCGGTCAGAGTGGGATGCAACAATGAATGGTCGATCATTTTTGCGAGGGAGAGGAGAGATTCGGTCATGGGGTGCATCCTTTTGTGCGAGGCGTAACCGGCTACTGTATGGTCGACAGGCGAGCACGGATGAAACGCACGAGTCGCTCGGCCTCGCCAGGGATATTGTCGACCAGGCGGTGGGCGGCCAAAACGGCTTCCCAGGGGGCCAGATCGGCGAAGGGATAGCAACTTTGTGCAAAATAGGCACGCAGATAAGTGCTGCGAAAAAGCCCGCTGAACGTGCGCAACAAAACACGAAGGTGCGGGGGAGGGGCAGGCGGTTCTCCCACGCGAAAGATCACGGTGGTACGGGCCACATCGGCCAGCGGGCAGCCTTGGGCGGCATTGGGCCAATCGACGATCAGCATTTTTTGTGGCGTAACCATCACATTATCGGGGTGAAAGTCACCGTGCAACAGCGCATCGCCGTCGGGGAGCGTATCGAGCAGTTTGCGCAGCGAAGCCTTCGTCGCCGCCGAAAGCTCGTCCCGATTCTGAATGGCCTGGGCCAATGCCGGACGGGCGGGCGGCAAATCTGGCGCACGGCAACGGTGAACCGTGTGATGCAGGCCGGCGAATTGCCGCGCCAGCCGGAACACCAGCCAAGGCCTTCTGCCCAGGGTTCGCAGCAGCGAGATGCCCGGCACGCGCTCGTAAACGATGCCGGGGCGGCCGTTTTCTCGTACGATCTCGAAAGCCTGCGGCGTCACCGCCCCCTGTTCATAGGCCATACGGGCAATACGCAACTCGTGCTGCGCGGCTTCAGGCCAGTCATTGCGGAACAGTTTGATCACACGGCCGCCATCCCACGGATAGATTTCGGCCATGCGGCCGGCAGCCAGCGGAGAAGAAGAGGATATGGGCGACAAGGTATCTCACAAAACGTGATTCGTGCCGCCTTGGATAACCGGGCAAGACACGCGCCACGGGAGCCATCAGCCCCAAAGATTCTTCAAAAACCTGACTTTTTCCACCGTATGAAAATCGCCGCCACCTTCGTGCCCGTTGTAGGCATACGTACGGATTTCCTTGGGACCGCCCCAGTGGTTATAAGCCGCATAGACGGTCGATGGTGGGCAAACCATATCCATCAGGCCCACCGAGAAGAGTGCCTTCGCCTTTGCGCGTACGGCCAGGTTGACGCCATCGAAGTACGACAGCGTGCGGAAAACCTGCTCGACATGGTTCCGATGGGTGTTGAGGTAACGAGAAATCTCCTGATAGGGGTAGCTATCCACAATTTCGGTGGCGCGGCGATAGTGGCACAGGAAGGGCACATCCGCCATGGCGACTTGAACATCAGGCACCAGGGCCGCGGCAGCGATGGTCACGCCGCCGCCCTGCGAACCGCCCGTCACGGCGATACGCTGGGCATCGACGGCCGGGTGAGCACGCGCCGCTTCGATCGAGCGCGCCGCGTCGGTGAAGACACGGCGGTAGTAATAGTCCTGCGGGCTGAGGATACCCTGGGTCATGAAACCCGGGTGGAAGGGATTGCCGCCGGCGCCGTTATCGGGCGTATCCCCTTTTTGCCAGTTGGATCCCTGGCCGCGCGTGTCCATCACCAGGTGAGCGTACCCCAGGCTGGCCCACAACAGCCAATCTGTCGGGAAGCCGCGTCCCCCGCCATACCCGATATACTCGACGACGCAGGGCAATTTCTCGCTGCGCTGGCGCGGCAAAATCAGCCAACCCTTGATCGGCTGGCCGTCGAAGCCGGCATAAGTGACATCGAAAGTTTCTTGCGCCGCCAGGCCATAGTCAACCTGCTTGAACATAGGGTTGAGCGGGTGCGATCGCGCCGCGGCCAGGGTAGAATGCCAGAAAACGTCGAAATCTTCCGGCTCGACACGTTCGGGCTTGTAGGCTTCCAACTGAGAAAGGGGGAGATCAAAGAACGCCATGGGGACTCCAGTGAGGTAAGGAACAGCTGAGATAATGAAGAAGAAACGAGATTCTTGGACACCAACCTGATGCTACCCAGGACCCTGCTTCGATATTATCGGATCATCGCCAAGAGATCGCACAAAATGGCATAACCGGTCGCCAGGCGCCCAGCGCCGGGACCGATCAGGGTGACATCACCCAGCAAGCGTGTGCTGTAAGTAACGGCATTCGTCGGGCCGCTGACCGAGGCCAGCGGGTGTTCGCAGGGAATGCGCGTCGGCCGCACACTGGCCAGGACGCCATCGGCCGTTTTTTCGACACAGGCGATCAACTTCCAACGTTCGCCGGCGGCGCGGGCTGCATTCACATCCGCAACGGTCAGCGCCGTAATGCCCTGCCGGTCCACATCGGCCATCGTAATCGCCGCGCCCATCAAAACGTTCGCCAGGATGACAACCTTCCCGGCCGCATCGAAACCTTCCACGTCTCCGGTAGGGTCGGCTTCGGCGTAACCGCGTGCCTGGGCTTCGGCCAGGGCCTGGGTGTACGAACCGCCGTTGTCCATCTCAGTCAAAATGTAGTTCGTCGTACCATTCACGATGCCCTGAATCCGGGTGACGCCTGCACCGGCCAACAAATCAGCGCCAAGATGCAAAGCAGGCGTACCGCTCATCACGGTACCCTCGATGCCAAGCCGGGCGTTGTTCTGGCGTGCCAGGGCGCTCAAGGTTGCGTAATGCAGTGCGACCGGTCCTTTGTTCGTTGTGATGGCGTGCATACCACGCTTCAGTGCTTCACGGATGTGGGTGGCCGCCGGTTCGCCGGTCTTCAAATCCGTATAGCTCAACTCGACAAGCACGTCGGCGCCGCTTTCGGCAATCGTCTGGGCGGCATCCCAGCCGCGCACGGGGGCATGGATCGTCTCGAGGCCTTTACCGACCTCCACGGTGGCCAGCAGTTCCGCCGGGATCAGGCCGGCCGGGTCGTATAGACTGCCCTTGAGCAGATCGCAAACGGCCACAACCTTGGCGTCGAGATCGAAACGACGGGCCAATTCGGCCCCTTGATCGTGTAAAATTTGGGCGAAGCCCTGCCCGACGTTGCCAAAACCGATCAGAGCCAAGCGAACTGTGCGCATCGCATCCTCCTCAGTAAAGTTAATGAAAGTATAACAGGAAAGTGGCCGGTTGAAAGGCAAAAAAACGGAAGTCCACTATGTCACCTGATTTGATCCTCGGCATCGATAGCAGCACCACGGCCTGCAAGGCCATCGCATGGGACGCGCAAGGAAGCGCCGTGGCCGAAGGGCGCTGCCCGATCGCTACGGCAACCCCACAACCCGGTTGGCACGAACAAAACGCCACTGATTGGTGGGAGGCGCTTTGCGCAGCCGTACAAGAGGTCACACAGCAGATCGATCCCTCTCGCCTGGCCGGCCTGGCCATCGCTCACCAACGCGAGACTTTCGTGCCGGTGAATGCGCACGACAAACCGCTCTGCCCGGCGATCTTGTGGATGGACGAACGCGCCGCGCTCCTGCTTCCCGAAATCGGCGACCTACTTGGACGAGCGCGGTTTCACCGGGTTACCGGCAAACCGCTCTCCGTCAATCTGATGCTCCCTAAAATCGCCTGGCTGCGCCGCTTCCGGCCGGAAGCTTTCGACAGCACGGTTTATTACCTGGACGTACACGCCTTCCTCGTCCAGCGGCTGACCGGCGAGTATGCCACGGGTTGGGGATGCGCCTGCCCTGGTGGCCTGTTCGATCTGAAACGCCACACCTGGGCCGAGGAGCTGTACGCCCCAATCGGTGTTCGGCCCGAACAGCTCCCCCGGGCCTACGCCCCCGGCACCATCCTGGGAAACGTCACGCCCGAGGCGGCCAGGGCCACCGGGCTGCCCGCCGGCCTGCCCGTTGCGGCCGGCCTGGGAGATGGGCAGGCTGCGGCGCTGGGCGCCAACACCACCACAACGGGCGAGGCCTGCCTGACGTTGGGCACTTCCGTGATTTCCGGTACATTCAGCGAACGCTTCGTCACAGGCCGCGCCTTCCGAACGATGATCGGCAGCCAGGCTTACCTACTCGAGACAGCGCTGCTCAGCGGCGGCTACACGCTAAGCTGGCTAAGGCGCTTTCTTGGGCTGGACGAAAACACATCCCAGGAGAACCTGGACGCGCAGGCTTCTGCCATTCCGTTGGGGAGTGACGGCCTGGTGCTGGTCCCTTACTGGAACAGCGTGCTCGGCCCTTACTGGGACGCCAGCGCCAGCGGGATCGTCGTCGGCTGGCGCGGCATTCACCGTCCGGCACACCTGTACCGCGCCGTCCTGGAAGGCATAGCCTTCGAGCAGCGCCTCAACACCGAGGGCGTCGAGGCCGCGCTGGGGAGCAACATCGAGCGCTACATTGCCGTCGGTGGGGGCGCCAAAAACGCCCTGTGGCTGCAAATCATCGCCGACATCACGGGCAAACAGGTCTGGCGCGCTGCCACGCACGAGGCGGCCGCCCTGGGCGCCGGTATCCTGGCCGCTGTCGGCGCAGGGCTGTATCCCACGTTACGCCAGGCCGCCGCAGCGATGAGCCACTACCAGCCAGACGCGTTCATCCCCGATCCCACCCGGCACGATGCCTATTCGAAGCTGTATACAACGGTCTACCGCACACTGTTTCCGGCCCTGCAACCGGCGCTCAGAGCGCTGGCGGATCTGGCGCAGCCGGCTTCAGCGAAAGGCGCGGTGACATAAAGGCGGGCAAGAGCAACCCCGGGAGAGCGACAAATTGCCCCTTGCTGCCCGCACCCCAGGTGGGTATACTGTGCTCCCACAGGAGCCGGAACATGCGCATTGAAAGCCTGATGGAAATGGTCTCTCGCGATTACTCCACGGCCGAACAGGAGTTGGTTTTGCGCGCCTACCGCGTGGCGGAGGAGGCGCACCGCAGCCAGTCACGCGCATCCGGCGAGCCTTACATCAATCACTGCGTTGCCGTGGCGGCTATCCTGGCCGACATGCGTGTACCGCCGGATGTGATCGCAGCCGGCCTGCTGCACGATACCGTCGAAGACACCCCCATCACCCTCGACGATCTGCGCCGCGACTTCGGCAACGACATCGCCAAGATGGTGGACAGCGTCACCAAGTTGACCCAACTGCCACGCGTCTCGCGCGACAACCAGCGTCCCCAAGACGCCGCGCGTGAAGAAGAAGAGCGCCAGATCGCCGAACGCCGCGGCGAGATGGACCCCGAAACCGAAGCTGAAAACCTGGTACGCAGCCGCCGTTATGACGCTGCATCGGAAACCCTGCGCAAAACCTTTATGGCCATGGGGGAAGACGTGCGCGTGGTGCTGATCAAGCTGGCCGACCGGCTGCACAATATGCGCACGATAGGTCACCTGCCCGAACACAAGCGCCGCCGCATCGCCCAGCAAACGCTCGATATCTTCGCGCCGCTGGCCAATCGCCTGGGCATCTGGCAGTTCAAGTGGGAATTGGAAGACCTCGGCTTCCGCTATTTTTACCCCGACCGCTACAAAGAAATCGCCAGCCAGATCGAACTGCGCCACGCCGACCGTGAGCGCGAAATGCAGGCCATCACAGCGGGACTGAAAAAACTGCTGGCCGAAAACAATATCAAAGGTGAAATATCGGGACGCCCCAAGCACATCTACTCGATTTACCGCAAGATGGCGCGCAAGGGCGTCCCGTTTAGTATGTTGTATGACGTGCGCGGCGTGCGGGTGATCGTACCCGATATCCCTGCCTGCTACGTCACCCTGGGGTTGATCCACACCCACTGGCGGCCGATCCCCGGCGAGTTCGATGACTACATCGCCGTTCCGAAAGACAATTTCTACCGCTCGCTGCACACCGCCGTGGTCTACGACGACGGGCAAACGCTGGAGGTGCAAATTCGTACGCCGGAAATGCACCAAAACGCCGAGTTCGGCATCGCCGCTCACTGGCGCTACAAGGAAGGTGGCAAGCGCGACGACGATTACGAACGCCGCATTTTGTGGTGGCGCTCGCTGATGGACTGGCGCCAGGATGTCGAAGACGCCAAGGAGTTCGTCGACAGCCTCAAAACGGACGTGTTCGAAGACCGCGTCTACGTCTTCACCCCCAAAGGCGACATCATCGACATGCCCGCCGGCTCCACCCCGATCGACTTTGCCTACCACGTCCACACCGACGTGGGCAACCGCTGCCGCGGGGCCAAAATCAACGGCAAAATCGTGCCGCTCGATTACGTTCTTCGGACGGGTGAAAAAGTCGAAATCCTGACGGCCAAACGCGGCGGCCCAAGCCGGGATTGGCTCAACCCCAACCTGGGGATGGTCAAAACCCAGCGGGCGCGCGCCAAGATCCGCCACTGGTTCAAGCGCCAGGAACGCGAACACAACATCAGCCAGGGGCGCGAAATGCTCGAAAAAGAACTGCGCCGCCTGGGAATTGTGGAATGTAACCTCGAGCAGTTGGCACGCCAGTTCGACTTTCGCAGCCTGGAAGACCTGTTCGTCGCCATCGGCTGTGGCGACCTGCCCCTCGTACGCATCGCTAATCAGTTGATGACGGAAGAGGAAGACGAAGAGGGGCAAAAATTCACCAGTCGTATCCCCGGCGAGCCGGCGCGCATGGGGGAGGAATCGTTGACGGTGTTGGGGCTGAAAGGCCTGCTGACCTCGATGGGCCGCTGCTGCAACCCCGTCCCCGGCGATGAGATCGTCGGCTACATCACACGCGGGCGCGGGGCAACCATTCACCGTTCCGATTGCCCCAATATTTTGCGTATGAAAGACCGCGAACGCCTGGTGCGCGTTTCGTGGGGTGAACCGAAAAACACCTATCCGGTTTCCGTGCAGATCAAAGCCTACGACCGCGACGGGCTGGTAAAGGATGTTTCCAACTTGGTTTCCGACGAAGGTGTCAACATGAGCCAGGTGACTGCTGACGTCGATCACGATCATAAGCTCAACCTGGCCGTCGTCCACCTGATTCTCGAAGTGCGTGATGTGGACCAACTCACCCGCGTCCTGACCCGTCTGGAAGCCCTGCCGAACGTTATGGACGTTCACCGCATGCGCCCCGGATAAGCCTATGCCCGATTTACTTTCCGTTTCCACCGCACTCGAGCGTTTGTTGGCGGCCTTCGAACCAGTAGAAAACGAGCGAGTTTCCCTGGCAGCCAGCCACGGACGCGTGCTGGCTGAAGCGATTCATGCCACCAGCGATTCGCCCCCCTTCGCCAACGCCAGCATGGATGGCTTTGCCTTGCAGGCCGGCGATACTGCCGCGGCCACTCCTGAAACCCCGATCCGGCTGCGGGTGATGGCGGATATCCCCGCCGGGTACACCTCCCAGGTCAGCCTCCAGCCCGGCCAGGCAGCCCGCATCATGACCGGTGCGCCGCTGCCCGAGGGCGCCGATGCGGTGATCCCGGTCGAAGAGACCGACGCCGCCAACCGCGACGCCGGCCTGCCGCCCCCCCCACACATCCACGTCTATCGCGCCGTACAGGCCGGTGGATATATTCGGCCGCGGGGACAAGACTTTCGAAACGGAGAAACGCTTCTGATGCCAGGCCGGCGTTTGCGCCCCCAGGAAGTAGGCCTGCTGGCAAGCCTGGGGATCGCCAAGGTGCCGGTTTACCGCCGACCGCGCGTGGCCATCCTCTCCAGCGGGGATGAATTGCTGCCTGTCGACGAACCCCTGCGCCCCGGCACCATTCACGAATCCAATTCCTACATGCTTGCCGGGCAAATCCAATCCTGCGGCGCCGAGGCCATCCCCTTGGGCATCGTTGCCGACCGGCCCGAGGCCATCCAGGCTGCCCTCGACCGGGCAGTGGCCGACGGCGCCGATGCGATCATCTCCTCTGCAGGGGTCAGTGTGGGCGCGTTCGACTTCGTGCGCCAGGTGGTCGAAACGCACGGCAGACTCGACTTCTGGCGGGTCAATATGCGCCCCGGCAAGCCGCTGGTGTGTGGCGCCTATTGCGGCCTCCCCTTCGTCGGATTGCCGGGCAACCCGGTGTCGACGTTTATCGGGTTTGAAGTCTTCGTCCGCCCCGGCCTGCTCAAACTTGCCGGCCTGAAGTACTGGCAGCCGGTGCATTTTCTCGCCGAACTGGCAGAACCGATCGAATCAGATGGGCGCGAGAGCTATTTGCGGGCTTACGTCGCCCGGAAAGGCGATCGCTGGCTGGCATCGCTTGCCGGGCACCAGGGATCGGGGAATTTACGCGGTTTAACCCAAGCAAATGCTTTGCTAATTATCCCTTCTGAGGTAAAATCCCTGCCGACCGGGGCCAGGATCGCAGCCCGCTGGTTGGGAGACCTGGCGAATACTGAAGAAGGCCCTATAATCCACACTTAGGAGGACATTATGCCTCGCATTCGTTGCCACTATGTAGACTGTGTTTTCTTGGATGAGAGTTATTGCGGTGCCGCCGCCGTAGAACTCGATCCCGACACGGGTTGCCAGACTTACACCCGCGCCGATGACGCCAACGTAGAAAACGACTGGGAAGACGACGAAGATGAACTGGAAGAATGGGAAGAAACCGACGTTGACGAAGACGATGACGACGAACTCTGGCTGGATGACGACGACGATTATTAGTCCTCCCGCAAAAAATCAAGAGCCTTCCACCTACTGGGAGGCTCTTTGATTCTTGCCGTTCACCCACTTCCTGCCGGAAACACCGTTTGATGGGATGATGCCATGAAAGCCATCGTGATCGGAAATACCACCCTGGACGTGCTTTGCTACCATGTGGATGAAGTGCCCCGGCACGATTCGCTGGTCTTCGAGCACGTCCTGCTCTGCCCCGGGGGCTGTGGCTCGAATGTCGCCATCGGCCTGCAATCGCTCGGGGTGAACACCGCCCTGGTTACCACCATCAGCGATGACGATGCCTACGCCACCGTCGAAGCCATCTGGCAACAGGTCGGCCTGGATACCGGTTTCGTACGCCGTGTCTCAGGTGCAGCGCCGGCGGTCAGCATTGGCCTGGTGGACAGCGCATACCAGCCGCGCTTTATCCACACGCCGGGGGCCAACCACCACCTGACATCCCTCGACCTGGCCGTCGACGACTACATCGCCTGGGGCGCGCAGGCTCTGATGGTAGCAGGGTTCTTCGTGCTGCCCGGCCTGCTGGACGGGAACCTGCCGGCGGTGCTGGCCGATATGCAACAACGAGGCATCCTGACTTTCATGGACGTCGCCAACGCCAAACGAATGGACGAGCACCCCGGATTTCTTTGGGATTGCCTCCCGCACCTCGATTACTTCGTGTGCAACACCCCGGAAGCCCAACGCCTGAGCGGAAAAACCACATCCGAAGAAGCGGCAAAGTTTCTGCGCATGTGCGGCGCCAGAACGGCCATCGTCAAACTTGGCGCGGCGGGTTGTTGGGCAGAAAGCGAAGGCTGGTCGGGCCACGTCCCGGGCGTCGCCGTCGCTCACGTCATCGATACGACCGGCGCCGGCGATGCTTTTGCCGCCGGGCTGATCGCCGCCACGCTGGCAGGCAAAGCGCTGCCCGCAGCCTGTGCAGCCGCCAACGCGGCCGGGGCACGCATGGTCTCTGTACGCGGGGCGATCAGTGCCTGGCTGAATGCGTAGATGTCACCCTGCCCGATCAGCCCATGAACGCACATCCCCGTAAAAGCTTTCGTCACCGAACAGGTCAGAAAAGGCGTCTGCGGTGTAACCGCATGCCGGCTACGTACATCGGCCAGGCCGGTCGCCCGATCGAGCACGGCCCGGCCGTGCCGCAGTACGACAAGCTGTGCACCTGGGTGCTGGCCGCAGGCAATCTGGCGCTCGAAGATGGCGATCAAGTTGCGGCCGGCACGGCGTCCATGCCGGCACACTCAGGTGAAACCTCGTGAGAAAAGTTGAGGGGCGTTGAGGCGGTAAAGTTAGGTACGGCCGGAGAATGGCAATCCATGCGCCAGGATAGCGGGGGCAATATCGCAAAGGGTGTGCAGCCTTGTGACAAAGGGCAGCCGCAGCTCAGGTGCGCCGATCACCAAGGCGGGTACCGCGTTCGAGGTGTGATGGCGGGTGGTTAAATCTTCGAGATTGCCGTGATCGGAGGTGATCAAGATCAACCCGCCGTCATCATCCCAGGCCGACAGCAGGCCGCCAAGCACAGCATCGAAAGTCTCGAGCAGTGAAACCGCCTGAGACATGTCCTGCTTGTGGCCGGCAAAATCGCTCAACCAGTATTCGAACAAAGAAAAATCGGCCTGTGAGGCGAGAAGCGCCAGCTTTTTCCCCGCTTCGGCGGGAGAAAACTGCGGCGCATCCGGAAAGCCCAAATGCTCGCGCCAGCCCTGGGCGGTGAAATCGGCGCTCAGCGCCCGCCCGGCATACAGATCGGCATGGGTGTGCAGCGCCACCCCGGCGCTGGCGGCCGCCAGCGGAATGGCCGAGTGAATGCGCCGCCCGCTTTCAATTCCCTGAAAATAGCGTGGCGGGTAGGCGTTGAGAAAAACGGCGTGGCGACCGGCCTGGCGCAGACGGTTGAACAGGCTGCCGTTCGTGACGAACTGCGCCACTGCCGGGTTGGGTTTGGGGCCATAGTGGTAGCCGATGGCAGCCGGCACGTTGACGCCCGTCAACAAGACAGCTTGTCCGGTGGCCGACTGCGGCAAGCCGGCAACCCCCAGGCAGGCATCCACGGCGCGCAGGCTGGCGCGCGGCCCATCGAAGGGCGCCAACCCGGCCAACATACGCCTGCCGCCCAACAAGGTTTGCAGGTTCGGCATGGCCGCCGCGGCCCACGGGTTGGCCGCCGGATCGTCGGCGCCCAGGCCGACCCCATCGAGAAAAAGAAAGAGAAAGTTCATCCATTCATCCAGTGTTGCGTAAGCCGGCAGCAATCCCGTTGATGGTCAGTACGATCACCTCACGAAGCGCCTGGGCGCCATCGCCTTCCGTATCGGGCAGCGCACGCAGGCGGCGTAGCATTTCCACTTGCAGGCAGTTCAACGGGTCGATATAGGGATTGCGCAGGTGGATGGCGTTTTGCGTCACCGGTTCGGCTTCGAGCAGGCTAGCGTGGCCGCTGACGGTAAGCACGGCATCGCAAGTGCGCCGGTATTCCTGGCGAATCTCCGTGAAAATTGCCCGTGCGCGCGCCCGATCGGGTGCCAGGTCTACATACAGGGCAGCGATATCCATATCCGCTTTCAGCAAAGACATCTCGGTGTTGGCCAACAAGGTCGTGAAGAACGGCCAGCCGGCGTACATCTCGCGCAACAAAGAGAAGTCAGAAACGGCGTCCAGGCCGCTGCCCAGCCCATACCAGCCGGGTAAATTGAAACGGCTCTGCATCCATGAAAACACCCACGGGATGGCGCGAATCTGGTCGACCGCCCCCATACGCGCGCGTGCAGCCGGGCGTGAGCCGATCGTCAGGTGCCTGATCTCTTCCAGCGGCGTGACCGCCTGCCAGAATTCGATAAAGCCGGGCGTCTCATACACGAGGGAACGATAAACCCGGCGGGCAACCGCCGAAGCCAGGTCCATCACCTGGCGCCAGGCCGTGGGGATATCGACTTCGCCGGCCACACCAGGAGCGGAAGCCAGCAGCACGGCGTGGACGATTTGCTCCAGGTGGCGGTGCGCCAGATCGGGGTTGGCATAGCGCGAAGCGATGATCTCGCCCTGTTCGGTCACGCGAAAGCGGCCACGGATGCTGCCGGGCGGCTGGGCGCGAATAGCACGGTTGGCCGGGCCGCCGCCGCGGGCAATCGTGCCGCCCCGGCCGTGGAAAATTGTCAAGGTAATGCCGTGCGCTTCGGCCACGCGCGTGATGGCTTCCTGTGCCTGGTAGAGCGACCAGTTGGCCATGAGGTAACCGCCGTCCTTGTTGCTGTCGGAATAACCGATCATCACGATCTGCTCGCCGCCGCAGCTTTCCAGATGGGCGCGGTAAACGCTCGAAGCAAAAAGCGTATCGAGAATCCGTGGCGCGGCCTGGAGATCATCAATGGTCTCGAACAGCGGCACCACCTGCTGTCCATTGTCGCACCCCACCCAGTGCAGCAACAGCAGCACGGCCAGCACATCGGCTGCCGAACGCGTCATCGACAAAATGACCGGACCCAGCAGGGCATCTCCATAGCGCGCACGCGTGCGCGCCAACAGGCGCAGCAAGGCCCAGGTCTCGGAAGCTTCCGGGGTCACGCCCGGGTTATGGGAAAGCGGCGGCGGCGTATCGCAGAAGAGGGTATCGAGCAGTTTCAGGCGTTGGTCTTCAGAGAGCCGGTCGAACTGGGGAGCAATTTCGAGCGCACGCAGAATCTCTCCCAGGGCAGCATTCCAACGAGCCGTGTCCTCGCGCACATCCAGACGGGCCGTGTGCAGGCCAAAAACCTTGAGCTGGCACAAAAAAGTGTGGATTTCATCGCGCGCCAGGTTGTGGGGCAAGTGTTCGGCAATCGCTTCGACGGGTTCACGCAGGTGTTCGAAACTCACCAGAGCGTGGCCGGCATCATCCGAGAGCAGGTGGGCGGCCATGTCTTGGCGCGAGGCTTCGGCCAGATCGGCCGCCAGCAAGGCAAGGATCAGGCGGTACGGCTCGCTGGCATAGCGCTGCTCGATATAGGCGACGTGTTCGCGCAGCGGACGGCGGCCGTCGAGCCAGGCCTGTAAGACGGCAGGCAGCGGCAAGCGTCGCGCGCTGATGCTGAGGTGGCGCGCCAGTTCTTGCAAAGCGCGGCGGTGGCTTTCGACTGCCAGGCCGCGATGCAGGCGCAACGTCTCCGCCGTAACCGCCGCCGTAACGAAGGGATTGCCGTCGCGGTCACCGCCGATCCACGAGGCCAGCGACAACCAGGGGCGGGTACACGCCAAGCCCGGGTAGTGCTCGGCCAATGCGCGCTCGAGATCGTCGTATAGTCGCGGGATGACCTGCCACAAGGATGATTCGACAAAGTACAGGCCGGTACGGACTTCATCGGTAACCGCCGGCCTGGCCGTACGGGCGCGGTCGGTCAACCAAAGCAGGGCGATTTGGGCATGCAGCGCCGCCAGCAGGCTTTCCCGCCGGCGGGCCGGTACGTTACCCTCTTTGAAGCGCACAAGCAGGCCGCCGATGCGTTGGATTTTCGAAAGCACCGTCCGGCGGCGTGCCTCGGTGGGATGCGCTGTCAACACGAGTTCGATGGATAAAGTATCGAGCAGCTGCGCCATCTGTGCAACGCTGAGGCCGTACTGCTTGAGCGTTGCGATGGCCGCGCCAATCGACTCGCGCGTGGGCTGCGGGTAGGCGTCTTCCTGCCGGGCATGCAGCAGGCTGACGCGCATATCTTCCTCGGCCAGGTTGACCAGGTCGAAATAGGCAGCAAAGGCGGCCGCGACAGGGCGCGCTTGCTGCGTAGGCAACGCCGTGATGAGGGCCTGCAAGCGACCCGCCGCCGCTGCATCGCCACTGCGCCGGCCTTTGGCCTCAGCGCGAATTTCTTCTTCGAGCGCAAAAACTTCGGGGGATTCCAGTTCGGCGATCACCTGGCCAAGCAGGTCGCCGAGCAAGTGGATGGTTTGCGAGATGTCCATGGCGCAATTATACGCGCTTGGGTCTGATATATCAGAATTCCTTGCCTCCTATTTCGGTTTCGTTTTCACCAAATCCAAGATCTGCTCGTGGCTGGGGGAGTTCAGCACGCCTGGGAAGGAAGCACAAACCAGCGCCGCCAGTGCAGCAGCATAGTTTACCGTCTCCGTATCCGGCCAGCCCTTGAGCAGGCCATACATCACACCCGAGCGGAAGGAATCGCCGGCGCCGGCCGTATCGACTACCTGGACCGGGTACGAGGAAAACTGCCTGCTCGGCTCACCGGGGCGTGCGTACCATCCGCCTTCACCGCCGCCGGTGAAGATCACCAGCCCGCGGCAGCTTTTTTGGTAGGCGTTGAAAAGCACCATCAAATCTTCCCCCGGGCAATCGCGGCGGCGATACTCCCCGGAGACAATCACAGCCGCCGCATTTTGCGCAAGCGAGCCGGTGTGAGGACAGTCAACCGTGACGTAAGGGACGCCTTCATCCAATGCATATTGTGCAGCCAGTTCACTGGCCGGGCCGAAGAAGGGATCGATGCAGGCCAGCGCCGCTGCGGCTACATCTTCCCGGCAGGGCATGTTCCAGCGCACCGGTGCGCCGGGAGCAAGCAGCGTAGCGTAACTGCCGAAAACCGAGCGCGTTTCGTCATCGGAAAAAACGATCTCGCGTACCCCCGGGTATCCCGCTTCAACGTGCAGGCGCGAAATCTCCAAGTTGAAACTGCGCAGCGTTTCGAGTAGGGCCTGGCCCTCGGCAGTATCGCCAATCCAGGTTCCGTCGAGCTTGACTGTCACCCCCAGCCGGCTGAGCACGATGGATGCGTTGGCAGCCTCACCGCCGGTCATGCGCAGGCTCTCCCGAATCTCGCTGTACCCGTCCGGCGCCGGAAACGGCATGCTCAGAACGTGTAGGGTGCTGGCAGCAATCATGCCATAAGCATAAACGTCGAACGTCTTTTTCATCGTCTCTCTCTCCTGACAGCGGATGGGATGTGTCTCATCACGTCGCTACGCAAAAGAAGCGGGATAGTAGGGCCACCGGCCGCTCGAAACGCTACAGTTTACGACAAGCAACCCAATGATCCTTTTCGACTTCTACCAACGGCGGGCGTGCGGCGGCGCACTCAGCGTCGGCCAGCGTACAACGGTCATAGTAAGCGCAACCGTTCTGCGCCGCGGCATGTGGGGCCTTCAACGGCTGCTTCACATCGCGCCACTTCATGTCCATGCGGGGTACGGAAGCCACCAGCATCCTGGTATAGGGATGCAAGGTGTTGCTGAAAATCTTTTCGGTGGCACCCATCTCCATGATTGCGCCGCGATAAAGGATCACCGAGTGCTCGCTGATATAGTAGCCCAACGAGAGATCGTGCGTAATGAACAGGATCGATAACCCCGTAGTCTTGAGTTCGGCCAGGAGGTTGAGCACATCGATGCGCGTCGAAGCATCCAACATGCTGATCAGTTCATCTGCCACCAGGAACTTGATGTCCAACAGCAAAGCACGCGCGATCAAGAAGCGCTGCAACTGCCCGCCGCTCAACTGGTGCGGATATTTATTCGAAACATGAACGGGATTCAGGCCAACCGAAGACAAGGCGCTCTCGACCCGCTCCTGCCACTCACGGCTTTTTATCTGCGGAAAGAACTCCTGGCGGATCTTTTCGAAGACCCGATCGGCCTTGAAGATGGGATTATACGAACTGAATGGGTCCTGGAAAACGCCTTGCACCTCGCGGTAGTATGCTTTGAGCGCGCTGCCGCGCAAAGTAGCGATATCGGTGCCGTTGAACAAAATCTTCCCGCCGCTGATCGAAATCAGGCGCAGAATCATTTTGCCGATGGTGCTCTTGCCGCTGCCGCTTTCGCCGATCAGCGAAACGACTTCGCCGTCTTTGATCTCGAAGCTGACGTCATCGACCGCCCGCAGTTCTTTGTTGCCAAAGGCGCCGGTGCGGTAAATCTTTGTGAGGTGATCGATCTTAAGCATCTTTCGCGGCCTCCGCCCAGCAAGCCACGAAATGATTCGGGCTTAGTTCGATGAAAGGAGGTTCCTGCACACATTTTTCGAACGCCAACGGGCAGCGCTCGCGAAAGCGGCATCCGGTCGGCGGGTCGAGCAGCAAGGGAGGGTTACCGGGGATACCGGAAAGCTTTTGCTGCGAATACTTGACGCCGATCTCCGGCAGCGACGAAATCAACAGCCTGGTATAAGGGTGGCGCGGCGCCTTGACCACATCTTCGGTTGGTCCCTTTTCGGCCAGCTTCCCGGCATACATCACCAGAATGCTGTCGGCAATCTGGTAGAGGATCGAAATGTCGTGCGTGATGACGATCATGCTCTTGACGAACTGGCGATCGCGAAACTCGACCAGCATTTTGGCCACGGCCTGCTGCGTCGAAACGTCCAGGGCTGAAGTAATTTCGTCGGCGATCAACAGAGATGGGTTCAGCAGCGTCGAAATGACCATCACCATGCGCTGCTTCATTCCTCCTGAAAGCTCGATGGGATACATGTCCAGCACATCCTGCGAGAGTTCTACGAGGTCGAGGCGGCGCTTCAGTTCCGGCTGAATGCGGGCATGGCTTTCTCCGCGCGAGGCAAGAAGCTCGCCGATCATCTTGCCGATCTTGCGTGTGGGGTTCATGGCGTTCATGGCGTACTGCGGGACGATGGAGATTCTCTTGAAACGATACTTGTTCATCTTCTCCGTATCCCAGATCGGCACTTCCTCGCCATCCAGGGTGACCTTCCCTTCGATATAGGCCATGGGAGGGGAAAGGCGGACCAGGCTGTGGCCCAAAGTGGTCTTTCCACAACCCGATTCACCTGCCAGGCCCATGATTTCCCCGTCTGCCAGGCTGAAGGTCGCACCGTCGAGCGCCTTGGCGCTGCCGCTTAAGGTTTGATAGTAAACTCTCAGGTTTTCTATTTTCAAGCTCATCGCTTACATCTCCCTGAGTTTCGGGTTGAACACTTCGTCCAGCCCCACATTCATCACGTAGAGGGCGCCTACAATCGCTGTAATCGCCAGGCCCGGCGGAACGAACCACCACCAGATTCTGAGCATCAGCGCGCCCCAGTTCATGGCGTTATTCATCATCACACCCAGCGAAATGGTGTTCGTCGGGCCGAGGCCGATAAAGTCGAGCGCCGCCGCCTGCAGAATGGCGCCGCCAAACTGCAAAATGAAGGCCATGAAGAGGTAAGACATCATATTGGGCGCGATTTCGGTAAAGACGATCTTCCACGAACTCATCCCGGTCAGGCGGGCGAGATCGACGAAATCGCGGTTGCGCAGCGAAAAGGTCTGCGCCCGGATAGCTCTCGCCGCCCAGGGCCAGGAGAAGAAAGCGATGAAGAGGCTTTCCACCAGCAAGCCACGCACCTCGAGATAGGCTGCAATGATCAGCAAAACGGCCAGGGTGGGGATCACGAGCACGATGTTGGTGAACATGTTCAAGATTTCGTCCAGCCATCCGCCCTGGTAACCTGCCGTAAAACCGATCAACACACCGAGCAGCGTTCCCAGGCTGCCACCGACAATGCCGACATAGAACGTTGCCCGCAGCCCATAAATGAACTGGGTAAAGACATCCTGCCCGAACATGTTCGTCCCAAACCAATATTCAGAGGAAGGGGGTACGGGGCTTGGAGTAACAAAATCATCCCAGGCATAGTCCGTCAGCAAGGGACCGATCGCCGTCAGGATCAAAAAGAATAACAACACCAGCGTTCCGATGATCAGCTTGGGATTGCGCAGGGCGAAGTAAAGCATTTCGTTCTTTTCTTTGAGGCTGTTCATGGAATTTAGCCCTCCCCTTGCATGCCCATGCGGGTGCGCGGATCGACCAGGACATAGGCGACATCGATCACGAAGTTAGCGACCAGAACCCCGATGATGATGAAAAGAAAACATCCCTGGAGCAGGAAATAATCCTGGTTTTGGATCGCCTGCAGGATCAGGTATCCGATCCCGGGATAGGAAAATACGATTTCAGTCGCCAGTGCGCCGGCGACAATTACGCCCAGTTGGAGCGCCAACCCGGTCAGTTGGGGTAGCACGGCATTGCGAAAGGCGTAGCGGCGGATCAGGCGGGTGGGCGCGCCAAGCGCTTCCAGGTAATGGGAATAATCAGCTTCTAATTCATAAATGATCATATTCCTCATACCGATGGCCCAACCCCCTAGCATCACCATGAAAAGCGATGCGAACGGCAAGAACCAGTGCATGAGAACGCTTCGAATGAACACCCACGTAAACTGCGGTTGCAGCGAAAAATCATAAGCGCCTGCAATCGGAAAAATATCCAAGACGATTCCAAAGACCCAGGCCAGCAAAATTCCCAACCACATATAGGGCATTGCCGTGAGGATATAGCCGATCGGCAAGAGTGTGTTATCGAGATACTTGTTGCGGGCCGCAAAAGCGCCGAACTGGTTGCCAATCACCCAACTCAACAAGATGGCCGGCAACAGCAGGAGAATATCGTACGGTAGGGCACGCTTGATCACGTCGAGCACTGGGGTCGGGAACACGAAAATGCTGACGCCCAAATCGCCGTGAAAGAGCGCGTTCCAGAAGTTTAGATACTGCTTCCAGAGGGGCAGGTCCAGGCCAAAAGACTGGGTGTAGTAAGAAGTCATTGCTTCCGCAGCATTGGCCCGCAGGGCAAACCTGGACATCAGAATTTGAATGGGATCCCCCGGCATAAAGCGCGGGATTAGCCAGTCGATGGTAACGGCCAGAAAGAACGTAAGGAGATAAAGCAGGAGTTTTCTGCCAAAATAACGAGTCACACGGCCTCCTTTTCTTGTGAGGAAGGGCATGCAAGCGCCCTGTTCTCACACAGGGGGATAACCTGGGCTTTTCAGCCCGGGTTATCCCCTTTCGTCAAAATGGGCCAAACAAACCGCCCTCCCGGATACCCGGAAAACGAGGGCGGCAAAAACAATCAGGTTACGGAACGGCCGGTTCCAAATCGCAGAGCATGAGGATGGCGGTCATGTTCCAGTAACCGCGCCAACTGGCAGGCAGGTAATGATTGGCGTCCGCTGCGGAGGAAGGCCACTGCGTCCAGACGGCGTTGCTGTACTGCGCCCATAAACCGTTGTACCACAAGGGGATCAAGGGCATGTCGGTCAGCATGATCGTCTGGAGCTTGGAAGCGATCTCCCGCATACCGGCGATGTCTTCCACCGGGGTCTGATCGAGTTGATCGACCAGTTGGAAAGCTTCGGGGTTGTTGTAGCGGCCGTAGTTCCCGTTCTGGATTGTGGCGATGTTTTCGATGTCGCTTTGGAACATCCAGTTGTAGTAAGTCCACGGGGTGTTGCTCATCTGGGCATCATTGGCAATCATCATGTCGAAGGTGCCCTGGTTGCGTTCGTCGAGGTAACCACCGTAATCGGGGTAGTTCGATTCGGCGTTGATGCCGACATCCCGCAGGCTTGCGACGATGATCTGGTTGGCGGCCATCCAGTCGGTCCACCCGTTGGGATTGTTGACTTTCAAGGTAAAGGCATTGCCGTCTTTGTCTTCAACGAAACCATCCCCGTCACCGTCCGTATAACCGGCGGCAGCCAGGAGGGACTTGGCCTTTTCGGGATCGAAACTGAAACCGAGGCTTTCAACGACACCTTCGTCGACATACTGGTCCCAGATGGGAAGCAAACCGGTTGGGTTTGCAGGCAGGACGATGTTCCCGTAGGCCTGCTCGACAATTTGCCGGACGTTGATGGCATTGGCAATCGCCTTGCGGAATTCGGCGTCATCCATGGGGGCTTTGGTCGTGTTGACCAGCAGCCAGGCGGTGTTGGCGGAAAGCATGTAAGGGGGTTCGGGATAGTAGGTCTGGACGCCGTAGCCGCCGTCGACCAGCGTAGCGATGCCCGGCAGGAAGTTATTGCTCAGATCGAGGCCACCCTGGAGAACCAGGCCAAGGGCCACATTATTGCTACCGTTGACGATATCCACAATGCGTTTCGGCTGCGGATCGAGGCCGAGAGCATCCGTGGCCCACCAACCATCCCGCTTGATCCAAACCACACGGCTCTGGTCGGAGGTTTCGAAGCGGTAAGGGCCTGTGCCGATGGGGTTTTCGTTGGCGCCGGAGGCGACTTCTTCGGCAGTAAACGCCGACCAAACGTGCTCAGGCACAATGGGGGTCGAGTAGAGGGTGTTCCCCCATTGCTGGAAGAGCGATTCGCTGAAGGTAAAAGCCAGGGTGTAGTCATCCACCAGATCGACCGCCTGGAGGAACTGCCACACCGTGCTGACGTTGATGGGTGCATTCAAACCGGCAGGATTGGCAAGTTCGAAAGTAAACTTGACATCGGCAGCCGTGAAGGGGGTGCCATCCGACCAGGCAACGCCTTCGCGCACTTTCAAAGTGTAGACGGTGTTGTCTTCGTTCCATGTGCCGGCTTCGGCAGCCAGCCAGGGGATGTATTCGTTGGTCAAAGGATCGTAGATAAACAGGGTTTCGTAGCACAGGCCGATGGTACCCATGGCATACCCGCCGGTGTTGAAGGGATTCCAACTCGAAGGCGGCCCCCACTGGGTCCCACTGGTGTAAAGGGTCTCGTTGCGGGCATACACGCCTTCGACTTCGGCAGGTGTGCCTTGGCCATCTTCGGCGGGCGTAGCCGTTTCGACAACGAGTTGCGTCTGAACGACGACCACCGGTGTGGCATCCGTACAGGCGCTGAGTGTAAAGCCGGCCAGCAAGACCAGGCTCAAAAAAGTAAAAGCGAACTTACGCATTTTCTTTCTCCTTGAAATTGACGTACGAACAAAGTGAGGAAAGTCCGTAATGGTATCGATGGGTTACAGTGTATCTCACCTCCTTTCGGTTTCAGAGTGTTAAGAAAACCCTTCTCGGTTTGCTCTCGTCCATATCACGAGCAGGTACCGGATATCGCCTCACGGCTGCGGCAGGAGCTGCGCACAATTAAATCTGTATTCAAGATGGTACGGCGCGCCGGGGATGTGCCGTTTTCGATTAAACCGATCAAAATCTCGACCGCCTGAAAGCCCATGTCGAAAATGGGCTGGCGCACCGTCGTCAAAGGTGGGTTTGCCAGGTGCACACCGCCGATCGGCAAATCGTCGAAACCGACAAAACCGATGTCATTCGGAATATCCAGCCCGGCGTCGCGTGCCGCACGCATGGCGCCAGACGCCATGATATCGGACGCCGCAAACACAGCATCCGGCCCGGCCGGCAGCAAAGCCTGCATGGATAGGTACCCCCCTGCTTCCGTAAAGTCGCTTTCGGCGATCAAAGCATCTTCGGCCGGTATCCCCTTTTCGGCAAGCGCCTTCAAGTAACCGTCTCTACGATCGATGCCCACCGCGCTGGTCAGCGGACCGGTGATCGTTCCAATTCGCCGGTAGCCCACCTGAACCAGGTGGCGGACCGCCTGGTAAGCTGCGGCCACGTTATCGATGTCGATGGAATTCACGTCGGCCAAGTGCAGCGAACGGCCAAGCAGCACCAAGGGGACGCGCGACTGCAACAAGCGATCGGTCAAAAGATCGCCGCGGTGTCCCGATTGCAGCAAGACACCGTCCAGCAGGCTGTTGCGAGATACGCGAGGAAGGATTTTCTTTTCATCCGCTTCATTACCGACCAGAAAGAGCGCCAGGGTGTAGTCATACTGGTTACACGCCTGGGCCACGCCTTTGGTCAGGTGCGGGTAGTACGGGTCTGTGAAGAAAAGGCTGACACTGTGTGGCAAGACCAGCCCAACCGTCCAGGAACGGTGAGAGGCCAGGGTGCGGGCGGCCACGTTGGGATGAAACCCGGTTTTTTCGATGACGTCCTGCACGCGCAGCCGCACGTTGTCGCTTACATTCGGATGATTGTTGATCACTCTCGAAACGGTGGAACGCGAAACGCCGGCTCGAAGGGCAATATCTTCCAAGGTCAGTTCTGGCATACACAAACCTCCGTGAATCGCACACCAACGATGGTACCGACAACCGTTGGGAGCGCTCCCAGTCTATTCATTATAATACAAAAATTCGGGCATCTGGAAAATGTTCGTAAAAAGGATGCCTGTGCGTATCGAAAACAACTTGACGTCGCGAAGAAAAGGGGGCGCCCACTACGAGCAACCGGAATACAAGTCGAAGGCGTGATGCCACAATTATAATTCCAGTAACAGAATGCGGAATGAGATACAATAAACCAACTCCTGAGATTCGTTTCCCGAGGAAGTCCTGTTATGGCATATAAAGTTTTCCTGGTAGAGGATGAAATCGTCACGCGCGAAGGCATTCGCGAAAGAGTCGACTGGCAGGGCAATGGCTTCGCATTCTGCGGCGAAGCCTCAGACGGCGAGATGGCCTTGCCCTTGATCCAGGCGAGCCGGCCGGATGTGCTGATCACGGACATCAAAATGCCGTTCATGGATGGCCTACAGCTCAGTAAAATCGTGCGCGAACGCATTCCGGGCGTCAAAATCGTCATCCTTAGCGGTCACGACGAGTTCGAGTACGCGCAGCAGGCGATTCAGATCGGCATCACCGAATACCTGCTCAAACCCGTCACGACGCACGATATCCACCGCGTGCTGAGAAAGCTCACCCAACAACTCGATCAGGAGAGGAAAGAAGAAGAAACCCGCCGAAAGCTGCAAGCGCAGGTGGCAGAAAGCCAGGCCTTGCTACAAGAAAAACTATTAATGAAGTTAATGGTGGGGGCCGTTTCACTGCCGGAGGCGCTCGAAGAAGGCCAGGCAATCGGGCTGGACCTGGTGGCGCGCAGCTATTTCGTGATGCTGATCAAGACTGTGCTGAACGATCGTTCCGACCCATTCGATTACGAGGAGTACAAACAGGTCCTCGCAGAAGTTTCGAGCCTGGCCGCAAACGACCCGGACGTTTTCCTGGTGCAAAAAGATTGGGAAGAACTGGTCCTGGTCATAAAAGGAAACGCCCCCGAATTCCTGGCCGAGGAACGCGAACGATTGGCAAAAAAGATGCAGGAGGTCACCGGCAAGACGCGCTATCAACTGAAAATCGGCGTCGGTACGCCCAAAAACCGCCTGACAGATATTCGCCAGTCCTTTGCGGAGGCTTTGGTGAACGTTCAGCCTTATCCAGGCGCAACAAACGAGCGCACGAACCCGGCACGCGCCGAACTGCTCGAAGTAGACAGGGCGGCGGTCGAGAATTACCTGCGTTGCGGCACGCTGGCAGATTTCGATGCCTTTTTCGAAAGCTATCTCCATCCGCTTAGAGAGAGCGCGCTGCAAGCCTCCATCAAGCACTACATTCTCGTAGACTTTATCCTATCGGCCGCCCAATTAATCGGTGAACTGGACGGTGAGATAGACAGCATCCTCGCACAGTTACACGCTCTCGAAACCACTTCCATGCAAATCAACAGCACCGAACAGCTCAAGGCACAGCTCTTTCGCATTGCAAGCCAGACCCTGGCATATCGTGATGAAGAGAGCAAAAACTCCTACAACCACCTCATCCGGCAAGCAAAAGCGTACCTTGCCGGCCACTACACCAACCCGGAACTATCCCTCAACGATGTGGCCGCCCATGTCAACCTAAGCCCAAGTCATTTCAGCACCGTCTTCAGCCAGGAAACAGGCCAGACCTTCAAGGAATACCTGATCGGGCTACGCATCCAGAAAGCCAAAGAACTGCTGCGCACGACCCGACACAAGACGGCTGAAATCTCCTACGAGGTAGGTTATCACGACGCACACTACTTCAGCGCCGTCTTCCGCAAAAACACCGGCATGACCCCTACGGAGTTTCGCGCCCAGGCTTACAGGAGCCAGCTTTGATCGAGCAGAAATCCACCGGAGCGCAACCATCACTCCTCGCCCCGATTGCCCGGGCACCGCGCCGCATTTTCGGCCGGTTGGCCGATCTGTTTTCCCGGCTGAATCTTTCCATCCGCGCCAAAATCCTGCTTTCGTTGTGCATCGTCATCCTGCTGATGGGCGCCATCAACGTGGCGCTGATGCTGCAAATGTTGAGCTACAGCCGCCAGTACGATGCCATCATTACCAATATCACCACCGCCAACAGCATCAGCGGCAGCATCAAGCCCGATATCGACACCGAAATGTGGCGCATCGTGGCCGGGAAAACCAGCTTCGACGACGGCAAACAGTACGAAATCATTCAGAATGTGGTCGAACAAATGACGTGGATGAAAGCCAACACCGACTCACACCGTGCGCAAATCAAGCTCGAGGTGGCCCTGCGCACCATGCAAACGCTGACCGAATACGTCAACCAGATGGGAACACAAATCGCCAACAACAGCACCGCCGCCGAGAACGAGAAGGCGCTGGAAAAGATCTGGTTTGCCTCCAGCACCGTCGAAGAAGTGGTCCAGGATTACGCTCTGTACGAAGTACGCCGCACGGAAGGCCAGTACCAGGAAATGCGCCGGGGCTTCATCCGCTGGGAGGTTGTTTCCGTGATCTTAATGTTGTGCGCGGTCGCCTTTTCGGTGGCAGCCGCCTGGGAGTTATCGCGCAGCATCTATACGCCGATCAAAAAGCTGCACGACGTGACCACGACGATCACCAAAAACGATCTGCAAGCCCTCGTCAACAGCGAGAACGTAGATGAGATTACCGAACTGGGCATGAGCTTCAACATCATGATCGGCAAGATCCGTGAGCTGTTGGATGCGAAGGTAAAGGAACAGGAAAACCTGAAGAAAGCCGAACTGCGCGCCCTGCAAGCGCAGATCAACCCCCACTTTCTCTACAACACGCTCGACACGATCATCTGGATGGCCGAGGCGCAAAAGACCGAGCAGATCGTCGAGATCGTGGGGGCCCTGTCAAGTTTCTTCCGCATCAGCCTGAGCAAGGGGAAAGACTGGATCACGATAGGCGAAGAAGTCGAGCGCATCCGCAGTTACCTGACCATTCAGAAGATGCGCTACCGTGACATCATGGATTACCGGATCGAGGTCAGCGACACAGTGGCCGGCTGCACGATTTTGAAACTGATTTTGCAGCCCCTGGTCGAAAACGCGCTGTACCACGGCATCAAAAACAAGCGCCAGGGAGGCAGCATTTTCGTGCGAGCGCGCCCGGGAAATGCCGACGAAGTCGTGTTGGAGGTGGAGGATAACGGCATCGGCTTCAGCGCCGAAAAATTGGCTCAGTTGCGCGCTGCGCTGGCCGACGATTCGGGCGATATCCGCATGGAAAGCGGCTTCGGCATCGGCAACGTCAACAAACGCATTCGGCTGTACTACGGCAAACAATATGGCCTGTCGGTCATCAGCGAATATCACACCGGGACGCGCGTCACGCTGATCATTCCGGCAATCCGGGATTCAGGTGCCGAAGCGGAACCGCAGGCGCCGGGGTAAAAACGGGAGTCCGGGTGCGACGCGCACAAAACCTGCCTGGCAGGCAGGCAAACTGTGGAACAAGGACATGAAAACCTTCCATTTTTTGGGTATGCTTCTTATGCTGGCGCTCGCCGCTTGCAGCCTGCAAACCGAACAACTCGCTCAAGTCTCCGCCGGCGCACCTACGGGCACCGGGGTTACGACGCCTGCGCCGAAAACCTACCAGGACCTGATCGTTGGCTATGCGCAAATCGGCGCAGAGAGCGAGTGGCGCACCGCCAACACGCGCTCGATCAAGGAAACTGCCGAGGAACTGGGCGTAGAACTGAAATTTTCGGATGCGCAACAGAAACAAGACAACCAGATCGTTGCCTTACGCTCTTTTATCGTACAAAAAGTCGACGTGATCGGCATCTCCCCGGTGGTCGAGACCGGTTGGGAAGAGATTTTCCTCGAAGCCAAACAGGCCGGCATTCCCATCATCCTGGTCGATCGGCGGGCTGCGGTGCCTGAAACGCTCTACGTCAGCTACCTCGGCTCCGATTTTCTCGAGGAAGGACGCAAGGCCGCCCGCACCCTGGCCGAGATCGTGGCTGGAGAAGCCAAGATCGTCGAGCTTGTTGGCACGATCGGCTCCGCTCCGGCAAACGACCGCGCCGCCGGATTCCGCGAAGTCCTGCGCGAGTATCCCGACATGCAAATCATCGCTTCCGAGTCCGGGGATTTTACGCGCGCCCGCGGCAGAGAAGTGATGGCAACATTCCTAAAAGAACACGGCGCAGCGATCAGCGCCGTCTACAGCCACAACGATGATATGGCCCTGGGAGCAATCCAGGCCATTGCAGAAGCCGGCCTGCGCCCCGGCGTGGACATTAAAATCGTTTCCATCGATGCGGCGCGCGGGGCATTCGAAGCGATGATTGCGGGCACCTTGAACGCCACGATCGAATGCAACCCGCTGCTCGGCCCACAATTCTTCGAACTGGCCCTCAAAGTCGTCAACGGCGAAAACGTGCCGAAGTGGGTCTCACCGCTCGAAGGCATCTTCTTGCCCGAAGAAGCCGAAGCGATCCTGCCGACGCGCAAGTATTGAGGCCTATCCGTACCGCCCCTCGTCACCACCGCAAGGAATGGCCCTTCCACTTCACCGGAAAAAACCTTCACTCGAAACCCGAAGACCCAAAGAAATTTAACTTCTGCCCCAAAAAACTGCCACGCCGTGCGCGTGGCAGTTTTTTTCGCCTGAATCACGAAAAAATCTTCACAATCTCCCAAAGAAAAAGGATCGACTTTTCTCGAAAAAAAGCGTATCGTAGAAGCATCCCCGGCAGCCGGCGCATTCGACCCGGGAAATGCGCCGCCGCCATCCATCTATCCGTCTCGCCAAACAAACGAGGAGAAAATCTCATGCGTAAATCCAACCTGTGGGTCGTGCTCACCCTGATCGTCAGCCTGGTGACTCTGATCGGCTGTACCTCTGCGCCGGCAGCGACTCCCACACCGGCCCCCACGGCAACCACTCCCCCCGAACCCACGCAAAAAGTCTACACATACAAGGATATGACCGTGGGTTTCTTGCAGACCGGCTCTGAAGGTGGCTGGCGCGCCGCCAACAGTGCATCTTTCAAAGAAACCGCAACCCAACTGGGCATCAACCTGAAATTCTACGACTCGCAAAACGATCTCGCCAAGCAGGTGGCCGGCTTCCAGCAGTTCATCCAGGACCCTGAAGTCAACGTGATCATCATGTCGCCCCTGGAAACGACCGGTTGGGAACAGGTACTGAAAGACGCCAAGGCCGCCGGCAAGCCCGTCATTTTGTCCGACCGCCGCATCGATGGTTTCGAAGACCTGTACGTGACCTTCATCGGCGCTGACTTCGTCGAAGAAGGCCGCAAGGCCGGCACGGAAATGTGCAAACTGCTCGAGGGCAGCGAAAAGAAGAACGTCTGGGAACTCGTCGGGAACGTCGGTTCCGCCCCGGCGATCGATCGCGGCACGGGCTTCCGCGAAACCGCCGAGAAATGCGGCATCACCGTCGTCAACAGCCAGACCGCTAACTGGAGCGTGGTGGAAGGCAAGCAGGTGACCGAGGCCTGGTTGAAAGAAAGCAAGGATGTCCAGGGGATCTTCGGCCAGAACGACGAAATGGCATTCGGGGCCATCGAAGCCCTGAAAGAAGCCGGCCTGACCCCCGCCGTAGACGTCAAGATCATCTCCGTCGATGCCACCGCCGGCGCCTTCCAGGCCATGCTCGATGGGACCCTGAACGTAACCGTCGAATGCAACCCGCTGCTCGCCCCGCAGGTTTACGAAGCCGCCCTGGCGGCCCTCAACGGCGAAACGCTGCCGAAGTGGATCCCTTCACAGGAAAGCGTCTTCTTCATGGACGATCCGAAGCTGCAAGAGATCGCTGCCGGCCGCAAGTATTAAAAGCCGCCAGGCCTGGGAGAGCCTGCCGGATGAAAAAGGACAGGCTTTTCCGCAAGTTGGTGGGTTCCCCTCACCCCAACCCCTCGCCCTTCGGGCGAGGGGTTGGCTCCCTTCTCCTCATGAGAGACTGTCTAAAAAGAGCCGCCGGCAGGTGTGACGCACTTCCGTAAGGGCAGATGACGCCTGTTTCTCGTCGACAAAGCGCGTGGCTGTTTACTTTCGGCAGCTTCTGAGAGAAGGATTGGGATGAGGGCGTTTTACCGATAAGGTTTCCTCTCTGGGGATAAAGGACAGCCAAGATGTCTGATACCGATCAAAACATCCTCTTGATGGAGGGTATTCACAAAGCCTTCCCCGGCGTGCAGGCCCTGGAGGATGTCAGCCTGTCGCTACGCAAGGGTGAAATTCTGTGCCTGGTCGGGGAAAACGGGGCGGGAAAATCCACGCTGATGAAGGTGTTAACCGGGGTCGACCGGCCCGATGCCGGCCGGATCGTGCTCGATGGCAAAGAGATTCAGGCCCGCTCACCCCAACACGCCCAAACGCTGGGCATCAGCACGGTCTACCAGGAAATCAACCTGTGCTCCAACCTGACGGTAGCCGAAAACATCCTGATCGGCCACGAGCCGCACAAGATGGGGCGCATCGACTGGGGCAGGATGAATGCCCTGGCGGCCGAGACGCTGCGCAACTTGCTGGGCATCGAGATCGACGTCACGCAGCCGTTGGGGTCTTATACCGTCGCCATCCAACAGATGATCGCCATCGCCCGGGCGCTCTACATCGCCTCGGCAAAGATTCTCATCCTGGACGAGCCGACATCCAGCCTGGACGTCCACGAAACCGAGCAGCTCTTCAAGGTCATGCGCAAACTCAAAAGCGAGGGCGTCGGCATTATCTTTATTACCCACTTCATCGGCCAGATTTACGAAATCTCCGACCGCATCACCGTTTTGCGCAACGGAAAACTGGTAGGAACCTACGAAACCGCCTCGATCACCCGTGTGGGATTGATTTCAAAGATGCTCGGCCGCAGCCTGGCCGAGTTCGACGAAATGAACCAGATCAAACTGGAGAGCAGCAAACACATTCACCCCGAGGTCCTGCTACAAGCCAGGGAACTCGGCCTGACAGGCACCCTGCAACCGATCAGCCTCGATTTGCACGCCGGAGAAGTGGTCGGCCTGGCCGGCCTGCTCGGGTCGGGGCGTACCGAAACCGCCGCCATCCTGTTTGGCGTCGAAAAGGCCGATTCGGGCACTCTGACGATCAACGGCAAGCAGGTCTGCGAGCCATCGCCTTTGCAGTCGATCAAACACGGCCTGGCGCTTTGCCCTGAAGATCGCAAAGCCGCCGGCATCGTGGACGATTTGACCATCCGCGAGAACATCGTCCTGGCGATGCAGGCTAACCAGGGCTGGTTCAAGCACCTGAACGAGGCCGAACAATATGCCATTGCAGAGAAATACATCACCCTGCTGAGCATCGCCACGCCGTCGGCCGACCAGTTGGTCAAAAACTTGAGCGGCGGCAACCAACAGAAGGTCATCCTGGCGCGCTGGCTGGCAACCAACCCGCACGTCCTGATCCTCGACGAGCCTACGCGCGGCATCGATGTCGGCACCAAGGCAGAAATCCAAAAGCTGGTGCTTTCGCTGGCAGAAGAGGGCAAAGCCTGCATCTTCATCTCGTCCGAGCTGGAGGAAGTGCTGCGCACCAGCCACCGCATCGTCGTCCTGCGCGAGCGCGAAAAAGTGGCCGAGTTTGCGGGCGAGGTGGACGAGAACACGATCATTCACGCCATTGCAGGAAGTGAAGCATGAAAAAAGCAACCAAAATTTCGCTTAACTGGAAAAGCATCACCGAGAGCAGGCTCTTCTTTCCGCTCGTCGCCTTTTCGCTGATCTTGCTCGTCGATCTGATCTTCATCCCGGGCTTTTTCACCATCGAAAATCGAGACGGTAACCTGCACGGCAGCCTGATCGACATCTTCCGTAACGGTTCGACGGTCATGCTGCTTGCAATCGGCATGACCCTGGTGATCGCCACGGGCGGCGTGGACCTTTCAGTGGGCGCCGTGATGGCGATCGCCGCTTCAGTGGCAGGGATTTTGATGAACCCCTCTGCGCTCAGAAACGAGGTTTTCTTCGTCACCGATCCCAATTACACGTTTCAACCGCTCTGGCTGGTGATCGCTGCCGCGCTGTTGGTATCCATCCTTTGCGGCTTGTGGAACGGCGTGCTGGTGGCTTACATGCGCATCCAGCCGATGGTGGCAACGTTGATCTTGATGATTTCCGGCCGCGGCATCGCCCAACTGATCACCAACGGCCTGCGCGTCCAGATCACCTATAAACCCTACGCCTTCCTGGGGCAGGGTTGGATCGTCCTGCCGTTTTCTTTGTACATCGTTGCCTTCGTTTTTGTCCTTACCTGGCTGCTGACACGCAAAACGGCCATCGGCATGTTCATCGAATCGGTGGGCATCAATTTCCGCTCCAGTTTCTTCAGCGGCATCGATGAGAAAAAGATCAAGCTCATGGTGTACACATTTTGTGGCTTTTGCGCCGGCATCGCCGGGCTGGTCGCCAGCTCGAACATCAAAACCTCCGATGCGAACAATATCGGCCTGACCACCGAACTGGACGCCATCCTGGCGGTCGTGATCGGCGGGACATCGATGAACGGCGGGCGCTTTTCCCTGCTGGCAAGCATGATCGGCGCGTTGGTCATGCAGGCGATTACGCAGTCGATGTACGCGTTTGGCGTGCCGGCCTTTGCCCTGCAAGCCATCAAGGCTGTCGTGGTGATTCTGGTCATCATCCTGTATTCGGACCAGGTACGCGGCCTGGTGAGAAAAATCGGCACGGCGCGAAAAGAGGTGCGGCCATGAAGCAGCTCGGCAGCTTCTTTGCAAAGAATCGCCGTTTCATCCCGGTGATGTCGACAGCCATGCTGGCGCTGGCCGCTTACGGCATCGGTGCTTACTTTTTCGTCGGCATGCGCAATCCGCAGGTATTCTTCAACCTGTTCCGCAACAACGTCCACCTGCTGATCAGCGGGATCGGTATGACCTTCGTCATCCTGACCGGCGGCATCGATCTTTCGGTCAGCGGCGTGGTGGCGCTGACGACGGTGGCTTCAGCGGTGCTGCTGCGCGAGGGCTGGAATGCCTGGCTGGTGATCCTGCTCATGCTGCTGATGGGGATGGCCCTGGGGGCGACGATGGGCACCTTCATCGTCAAGCTGAAGGTGCAGCCTTTCATCGCCACGTTGGCCGGAATGTGGTTCGCCCGCGGCATGTGCTTTTTTATCAGCGATGACGCCGTGCAGATCGATCAACGCGTCTTCCAGATTCTGGGCAAGACCAAAATCCTGATTCCCGGATTAAAAGAACTGGCCGACATCCAGGGCGTGCCGTCGCCTTACGTCTCCATCCCGGTGGTCGTGGCTTTTCTCTTGTTGGGTGCAGCCATTTACATCGCCCAGTACACCCGCTTCGGGCGTACGGTCTATGCCATCGGCGGCAACGAAGGCCGCAACGAGCAATCGGCGCGGCTGATGGGCCTGGCGGTCGATCGAACCAAGTTACTGGTATACACCTTCAACGGCTTTTGCTCTGCCCTGGCCGGGTTGTCCTTCGCCCTGTTCGTCGAATCGGGACACGGCCTGTATGCGCCCGGCTTCGAACTGGACGTGATCGCTTCGGTGGTCATGGGCGGTACGATGCTGAGCGGCGGTTCGGGATACGTGTTTGGCACCTTGTTCGGTGTGATGGTGCTCGCCATCACGCAGGTTTTGATCCAGTTCATCGGTTCGTTGAGTTCCTGGTGGACGAAGATCGTCATCGGCGTGCTGACGCTGACCTTTATTGGCGTGCAGACGGTTCTGGCAAACCGCAAAGGCCGGCAGGCACCGGGCCGGGCAGCACCGACGGCCCAACGGCAGCGGCAAAGGCTGGCCATCGGCATTGGTGCGGCCGTCATCGTGGTTCTGTTGGCAACGGCTGCCGTTTCCAGGTTCCGGGCAAACTCCCCGGCGGCAACATCCGAAAGCAGCCAGTGCCAGGTGGCGCCATTCCGCGAACAGGAAGCTAACGGGCTGATCCAGTCGGGGGCCGTCATCGTCTATCACCGCACAGCCGGGCCGCAGTGCGTCGATGAGCTCTTTGCCATTTATGCGGATGGGCGCATCACGGGCACGAACGGCGTGGCCCAGGCGGAAAACCAGATCGAGGCAGCAGATGTCGCACAGGTTCTGCGTGCGATCAGTGTCGATCACCAGTGGTTCACCCCTGAAATCTACAGCACGTACCTGAACCCGTGCCGGCAGTGCTTTGCCCACTACATCGATATTTCCTACGATGGGCAACAGAAGGCCGTCACCGGCGTGGACGGCACGACGGCGATGCCACCGGGCTTCGCCTTCGCCCTGGCAGAGATCAGGCCGCTGCTGCCCGAGCTGCCGGCGCCGTAAACAAACATCGCCGAGGAGAAGTTTAGATGAATTGGAAAAGAATGCTTATGTTCGCTTTCCTGGCTGGCGCGCTGCTGGTTACCTCGGCCTGCGTCTACATCGTCTTACCCGAAGGCCTGGAAGAAGCTGAAGAAGCACAAGGCGCTTCGATCAAAGACTGGAGCGCCCTGGTAACCGGCGTGAGTCAAACGGACAACGGCGACTTGCAGATCGACATCACGATCCGCAACGACACGGGCCAGTGGAGCACGATGCAAGCCGTCGCCGATCGACCCGCCACCCTGGCGAGCGGCGACGGGAAAAAGAGCACCTGCCAGACCGTGTTCGTCGGCACCGGCGGGCACCGCCTGGCGCCCGGCTTCCAGATGCGCGGCTACACCACCGGCGCCGTCGAGCAGCCCGAAGTTCAGATGCTGCACGTGATCTGCGAGGGCGCCAGCGCCGCCGCAGGCGCCACGCTCGCCATCGACTACGTCAGCTTCAACGGCATCCTGGACGACTACGATCCCGAAGCGAACAAGGCTGAAGGCACGCTTACATTGAGCCTCGACGAGGTGGCCGGCGATCTGGCCTATCCGATCGCCGCGCCGGTCGATGGCCTAATCCAGGAAGCGAGCATCGAAATCACCGCGCTGAGCGACAACATCGTCACGCTGATCGACGCCCAACGTACCGAAAGCGGGTTCGAATTCACCTGGCAGAACTTCAACCCCACCAAATTCCCCCTGAAAACCCACATCGGCACGCCGCCCGTGATCGGCGCAGATGGGATACTCTACGGCATCTACGAAACGCTCGATATGGCGCCCGTGCCGATCACACCGGCCAACGAAAACATGCAATGGGCGACCCAGGTAAGCGTCCCGCAGGACGTGAAAGGCTTTTACATCCTGCTCAGCGTCGAATCCAAAAAGCCGCGCACGTACATCCCCTACGTTCTGGACATCTCCGACCGGTAGCGGAAAGAACAAGCCTGAAGGAACAGGAAGTCAATAACCGCTGCTGCAAGGAAGAAGCCGTCTGAAAAGCAAGCTGCTTGGTATAATTCGGCGCATGACCCACGCACAAACCATCGCCTCCCAAATTAAAGTTCGGCTGGAGCAGGTCACAGCCACCATCGAGCTGCTCGACGCCGACAACACCCTGCCTTTCATTGCCCGCTACCGCAAGGAAGCCACCGGCGGGCTGGACGAAGAGCAAATCCGCCAGATCGTCGAGACGCTCGAAAAACTGCGCGCCCTCGACGAACGCCGCGCCGCCATCATCAAATCGGTCGAAGAACAGGGCAAACTGACCCCTGAACTGCAAGCCCAGTTCGAAGGCGCCGAAACCATGACGGCGCTCGAAGACCTTTACGCCCCCTACAAGCCCAAGCGCCGCACGCGCGCCATGATCGCCAAAGAAAGAGGCCTGCAAGGGCTGGCCGACTGGATTTTGCAGCAGCCCCAAACCAAAACGCCGCTCGATCAGATCGCCAAACCTTTCCTGAACGAGCAGGTGCCTACCCTCGAAGATGCCTGGTCAGGCGCGCGCGATATCGTCGCCGAAGCGATCAGCGATCACGCCGAAGTGCGCCGCCTGACGCGCGAGAAAGCCATGAAGTGGGGCCAGGTCAAAGTCGAAAAGATCGAAGATGCGAAAGATGAAAAAGGCATCTACGAGACTTATTACGAGTTCGAGTGCAGTGTCGACCGGCTGCGCCCGCACCAGGCCCTGGCGATCAACCGCGGCGAGGCTGAAAAGGTGCTGCGCGTGAAAGTGAACGTACCCGAACGTGACTGGCGCAACGCCGTCGAGAGTGTCTTCCGTCCCAACCGCATCTCGCCGTTGGCCGCACAAATGGAAGCAACGATCGACGACGCCGCCGAGCGCCTGCTGCTGCCCGCCATCGAACGCGACGTACGCCGCGAACTTGGCGAGAAAGCCGACACACACGCCATCAACGTCTTTGCCAGCAACCTGCGGGCGCTGCTCGGCCAGCCGCCGTTGGCCGGCCACACCGTGTTGGGCATCGACCCCGGCTTCCGCACCGGCTGCAAGGTCGCCGTCGTCGATCCAACCGGCAAAATTCTCGACACAGCCACCATTTACCCGCACGAACCGCAGCGCGAGAAAGAACGCGCCCTGAAAATCCTGGCGGCCCTGGCGCTCAAACACAAGGCTACGCTGATCACGATCGGCAACGGTACGGCCTCGCGTGAAACCGAGCAACTGGTCGCCGAACTGCTGCAAGGCGAGGCGCTGCGCGATGCAAAACCCGAGATTCGCTATTTGATCGTCAACGAGGCCGGGGCCAGCGTCTATTCGGCCAGCCCACTGGCGCGTGCGGAGATGCCGGACCTGGATGTTTCGATGCGTGGGGCTGTCTCGATCGCCCGCCGTGCACAGGACCCTCTGGCAGAGCTGGTCAAGATCGATCCCAGGTCGATCGGTGTCGGTCTGTACCAGCACGACGTCGATCAAAAGCAGCTTTCTGCCAGCCTGGATGGGGTCGTCGAGAGCGTCGTCAACGCCGTCGGCGTGGATGTCAACACAGCCAGCCCGGCGCTGCTGACGCACGTGGCCGGCATCGGCCCAAAACTGGCCGAGAAGATCGTCGTACACCGCGACACCAATGGCCCATTCGACAGCCGGACCGCCATCAAGAAGGTAGCCGGGCTCGGTCCCAAGGCCTTCGAGCAGTCGGCGGGCTTCTTACGCGTGCGCGATGGCAAGAACCCGCTCGATGGCAGCGCCATTCACCCCGAAAGTTACGCCGTGGCCGAAGCCGTACTGAAGAAAGCCGGCATCAGCGCGCGCACGCCACCCGCCGAACGCAAGCCTGCCCTGGACGCGCTGCTGAAGCGCCAGCCCCTGGCCGACCTGGCCGCCGAACTCGGCTGCGGCGTGCCGACACTGACCGACATCTTCGAACAACTCGTCCGCCCGGGCCGCGACCCGCGCACCGATACCCCGGCTCCCATCCTGCGTTCCGACGTACTCAAAATGGAAGACCTGTCGATCGGCATGCGCTTGAAGGGCACGGTGCGCAACGTTGTCGATTTCGGCGCCTTCGTCGACATCGGCGTCAAGCAAGATGGCCTGCTGCACCGCACGCAAATGCCGCAAGGCACGGCCTTACAGGTCGGCGACATCATCGATGTCGAGATTCAACGCGTGGAGATCGAGCGCGGCCGCATCGGGCTGAGCTGGGTTTCGCCTGCCAAGACTGCTGCGGGAAAGTGACAGGAACATGAAAAACACCGCTTTTTTCCCCGGCGAGGTCTGGTCGGACACAGACGGCAGGCCGATCCAGGCGCATGGTGGCGGTGTGTTGCATGTCGACGGCACGTACTACTGGTTCGGCGAAAACAAGGATGGTGATACCAATCTCGACCCGGCGCGCGGCAGCCTGCACCGGGTCGACGTGATCGGCGTCTCGTGCTACTCGTCCACCGATCTGCTCAACTGGAAAAACGAAGGCATCGTGCTGCCGGCGGTTCCCGGCGATCCGAACCACGATCTGCACCCATCGAAGGTGCTCGAACGTCCCAAGGTGCTGCACAACCCGCACACCGGCCAGTACGTGCTCTTCGCCCACGTGGACACGGCCGATTACCACTACGCCAGGATCGGCATCGCGATCAGCGCCCAACCCACCGGCCCTTATCACTACATCGGCAGCGTCCAACCCAACGGGGCTGACAGCCGCGACATGACGGCATTCCAAGACGACGACGGCACCGCTTACCTGTTCTTCTCATCCGAATGGAATAAAACGCTGCACATCGTCCGGCTGAGCGAAGATTACCTAACACCTACGGCAATCGAAGACAGGGCGTTCGTCGGAACCTCGCGCGAGGCCCCGGCGGTGTTCAAACGCCGCGGCAAGTATTACCTGCTCTCTTCGGGCTGCACGGGCTGGGATCCCAACCAGGCGGAGATAGCCACGGCCCCTGCACCGCTCGGGCCGTGGACGCTGGCCGGCAATCCCTGTACCGGGCCTGATGCAGCGATCACCTTCCAGGCGCAAAGCACCTTCGTTCTGCCGGTCGCCGGCAAAGAAGACGCCTACATTGCCCTTTTCGACCGCTGGAACAAGAAAGACCTGCGCGACTCGCGCTACGTCTGGCTTCCGCTCCGTTTTGTCAACGATCAGGCCGAGATCGGCTGGTACGATCGGTGGGATTTGAGCTTCTTCGGTTAATTTCTCAGAACTTCATTGTGGCCAACCAGGCCGAGAGACTTTCCTGGCGGGTTTTGAGACCCGCGCGGGTTTCTACATCCCCTTCAGGCCGGTACTCGCCGGCAATCTTGCCATCGAAGAGGAATAACACGCGCTCGGTTTTGGCAGCCACGCTGACGTCGTGCGTGACCAGCAGGACGGCTGTGCCGGCGCGATGGATCTCGGCCAGCAGGGAAAGGATCTCGCCGGCGACGGCTGAGTTCAAAGCACCGGTTGGTTCGTCGCCAAAGATAACCTTCGGGGCGCTCATCAAGGCGCGGCATATTCCCACCCGCTGAAGCTGACCGCCGGATGCCTCGGTAATGCCACGCCTTGCCAACCCGGCGATGCCCGTCTTTTTCATGAGCGTTTCAGCCCTTTCGGTGAGCTGTGCGGCGTTTTTGCCGCCAGTACGCAGGGATGGAAGGAGAATATTATCGAGAATGTTGAGGTTTTTTAGCAGGGTCGGCTGCTGGAAAACGAAACCCATTTGGGTGCGGCGTAAATCGGCGAGTTGGTTTTCCTTGAGCGTCGACAAATCAGTCCCATCGAAAACGATCCGGCCACCATCCACGCTGTCCATGCCGCTCAGGGCAAACATCAGCGTTGACTTTCCCGAACCCGAGGGGCCCATCACGGAGACAAACTCACCCCGGTTGATACCGACCGAAACGCCATCGAGAACGTTGCGTTTTTCGTCTCCGAGGCCAAAAGATTTGACGATGTTTTCACCGCTAATGAGGGGTTGCATGGATTATTCCTTTATGTTTTCAGAGATTTTGATCTGCCCGGCGTCCAGGGTGCCGAGGATCGTAGCCGCCAGCACCACGCATGCCATCATCAGCGGGCTGAACAGATAAGCAAACAGCGGATTGACGGCAAACTTGAAGGATGACGCGCCAAACGAGGCGATTACAAGTCCGGCAAGGGCCTCGCCGAGTGTGCCGGCCAGAAGTGTGCCGAGTAGAATTCCACACACCAGGACGAACACCGCACGTGCAATATACTGCACGGTAACATCGGCATTCGTAAAACCGAAGGCTTTCATTACGGCAATCGTATACCGGTCCTTGACAACCAACATTCTCATAAACAACAGCGTAACCAGTGCCGTGATGCACAGTGCGACGGCAATTGCGGCCAGGGAGGCCGTTTCAACCGCACGGATTGTGCCACCGAAGGTCTGCGTGACATATTCATCGACGCCTGAAACTTTGGCGAAGGCGAACTGTTCGGCATACGCCCGGGTCACGGCGCCGGCGGAAGCGGCTTGCGAAAGCCTGGCATTGATCACGCTCCACATAACCTCCGCCGAATGGTCACGGAAGACAGCCTTGGCGGTTTTGCCGCCGTTGGTAATGTCGGAATAAATCCCGCAGACCGTCAGGACCTGCTCACGCCCGTCAATCACCAGGATCACGGCATCCCCAACCTTTTTTCCCAGTTCGCCGGCATTCAGCACCGAGAGTGCAATCTCATCTTCTGCGATCGGCGCCCTGCCCTCGGAATAGTTGATGGGTAAGACCGCATGGTCGCCCAGTTCGACCGTTATGCGTCTCTCCGAACCATCCACCAGGATCGCCCGGAATGTTTTGGTTGTGAGCAAGGCATATTGGGCAATGGCGTCATCCTGCGCCATTATGCGGGCAATTTCGGCCGACTTTTCGGCAATCCGGTCGGTTTGCTGGATGTCAATGCGCAGATCGCTGTCGCCGAGGCCCATATAGGCGATGAAGCTCTTGGAAGCTATGGTACTGTGCAAATTCTGCGGCAAAACGATGATGAATGCCGCCAGCACCAAGACCGCCAGCATGGTTGCATACAGCCTCTTCCTGGCGAGCACATCCTTTATTCCCATGAAAACGTTCGTGCCGAGCAACCTGTTTTGGCTCAAGTGAAAGTAACGCAGTCCGCCAGCTTTCTCCTGGGAAACGCCAAAACGGATAGCCTGTGCGGGGGATATTTTCCGAAACTGCTGCAGCACGCCGTTCACGTACACCACCACCGTCAAGAACATGAGGCTGACACCCAGCCCTCCAAAAAGCGGTGCCAGGGCGGCGTTTTCACTTTCACCCATATAAAGCCGGATGTTTTCGAGCAGCGCGCCCCGAAAGAAAAACGAAAGCGCAAAGCCGAGCAGGCATCCCACCGCTGCCAGCGCTGCGTACTCCACCAGGTAAATTCGTTTGATATCGGAAACACGCAGACCGATGGCCTTCATCACGCCGATTTCGCGGTAGTCGTCCTCGATTTTTGCCAGGAGCGTGAAGCGGATACACAGGAATGCGATGGCGATCACCAGCACACTGACCAGGAGAATGACCGCAGCCATCATCCCGTCAGAAATCGCATTAATCATTCTGAAAAGCGGATAGGTAAGCACGGGGCCGTTTGCATCGAGTCCTGCAGTGGTATAGGCGGTTTCGAACGCGCCCAGCATAGATAAATCCTTTAGCCGGAACTCGATCAGATATTCCATGCTGCCAAAAGCTTTGAGTTCTGCAAAGTCGTTTTGGCTCACCAAAAACCGTTTGGACGAGGAGAGCAGCGAGTTCATCTGCGAATCACGCAGAAATCCTGCAACGACGAATTCTTTTCCCGCAACCAACACCTTCTCGCCAAGCCTGGCGGTGCCATCCTGCATATATCGGATTGGAACATAGAGTTCCCCATCCGACACCGCAAGCGGGTTTCCATTGAGGCCGAGCAGGAAATCGAATTTCCCGCTCTGCACAGAAAGCCCGTTATCCTGGACGCTGCCCGCCAACGAACCGCTTTCGAATAAAATTTGTGCGTTATCCATATTGAGAAACTCAAGCACCTGAAAATCGGCGACAGCCTCATGCTGCGCTGCAAATGTTGCCAACCGGGCGAAATCCAGTTCACCGGAGTGCATCTGCATGAAGTGTGGTGTTTTCGCCTGGAGCATCAAGGTGTCGAGCGCACCCGAAAGATTGGCCACCAGGATAGCTGCAAGTGCAACAAGCCACGCGGCAGCAGCGATAAACGCCATGGTTGTCAGCGTAATGGCCTTGTTCCGTCGGATATCGTTGTGGACTATTCTGAAATACATGGCTCACCTTTATTTACTGCCGCCAGTTGTGCGCAGTGTGATTTGGCTTCAATCATTTACGGCAACCTGGTGCCCTGCTGCCAGACCCTCACTGAATATTCTCAGCCCCGGTTGCATGGCCGTCCAGAGAGATACCAGCACGATCAAAACACCCGCAGAGACAAACAGGGCTTCCAGGCTCCACTTGATAAGTGCGCCGGAAAGCGCCTGCGAAATGGGAACGAGGCCGCTGCCGGCCAGCATCACCATGCTCATCATCCGCCCGAGCATTTCTTTGGGCGTATTCGTTTGCATCCAGGTAAACATCAGAATGGCGATGTAACCGTTCCCTGCGCCGAGCAACAGCATCAGGGCGAAGTCCGGCCAGGTTGCACGGATGAACCCAAAGAAGCCCAGCGAAACACCGAATGCAGCCAGCAGGAGGATCAGGAAGGCGCTCATCCCTTTGCCCTTTGGGCGGGGAAGCGCACCGGCCAGTAGGATGCCGAGCAGGCTCCCACCAGCAAAGGCAGACATCAACAGACCGAACGCCACGGCGCCTTCCGGCAGGTACTGATCGGCAAGCACCGGGATGCCCACCAAAAGCGGACCGGTAAAGAAAAAGTTCACCGCTGCCAGGAGCAGGAACAGCATTCGCAAGGTTTCGTCGTTCCAAAGGTATTTCACGCCGGCCAAAATCGAAGCCCAGATATTCTCCTTTTGCGTCTCGCCAGCGGATACCACGTGCCGCCCGCTGCGCATGACCCACAAGCAAACGGCAGAGATGGTGAAACTGAGTGCATCGATAGCAAAAGCCAGGCCAATCCCCAGCGTCGAGGACGAATACCGCCCGATCAAGATACCGGCAATCGTTGGCCCCACAAATTGGACCAACTGACTGCTGCCCATGATGATCGAATTCCCGGCCTGTAAATCATCTTCCTTCACCAACATCGGTACGATACTGCTTCCAGCCGGGACGGCAAAACCGGCCACGAGTCCAAAACCCAGCGCGAAGGCATACACCATCCACATCTGTACGGCTCCCAGGAAGATTGCCAGCGCCATCAGAATCGTCAATCCCAGGCGGGCGAAATCTGAAATCAGCATGACCCTGCGCGGGGAAAGGCGATCGGTGACCGCACCGCCCAGCAACATGAAGACGGCGCGGGGGAATCCCTCGAGAGCCAGCACGATGCCCAAGGCCAGCGGATCGCCGGTCAATTTCAACACCAGCCAGGGCGTGGCAATCAGGGCGAACTGGTCGCCGAGCAGGGAGGTGCTCGAACCAGCGAACAAGAGACGAAAATCGCGCAGGGCCATCACCCGCACCATGGGATTTTCGTTTGTCGTCGTTGCATTCATAAAAAAAGCCTTTCTCTTGCTGTTTCTGACGTTCTCTGGTCGGTTTCGTCCCCAGTATATTGCACGCGGCGACTTCTGTCCCCTATCCCGGGATAGGTCAGGTGGGTAGGGCCGGATCGTAAATTCTATGCAGAAAAAGCACAGGAATTAACCAAAAAAACCGCCCGCGCGGCTCGATGCGATAAAAACCTATGTGGGCTAGAGCCCCAGTTCCCTGGCACGAGCGATGGCTTGCGGCCGGTTGCGGACCCCCAGTTTTTGCAAAATATTGTGGACATGCCACTTGGCCGTCCCAGCGCTGATTACCAATTCGGCGGCAATTTCAGCGTTGGATTTTCCCGCGACGATCAGTTTCAAGACGCGCGTTTCCTGCTCGCTCAACGGAGCGGGCAACCCATCGATGGGGATAGCGCGGAAGCGGGCGTGCGCCGGAGCCAGGCCTGCGTTCAGGATGGCATCGACCAGCGCCGGGGCAACGCCGCGCAGGTGCGGCAGCAACTGCAACAGCGGCTGGCCTTCATCCAAAAAAACGCGCAGGTAGCCTTCAGGGGCGGCCAGTTCCAACGATTTCTTCAGCCACGCCAGCGCAACGGCGGTCTCCGCTCGGGCCTGGTGATACAGGCCAAGCAGAATCGCGGCTTCGAGATACGTTTGCATCCGGCCGGCAGCGGCAGCCTTTTCCAGCATCGGGTGCAAGATAGCGTAAACGGCCTTTACTTCACCGGATGCCAGCAAGATACGCGCCAGGGTCAATTCCTCGAACTCACGCAGTGGTTCCGCGCGCGTGGATCGATAGTCGCAAGCCCAGCGCGCCGCCGCTTCACGTTGACCGAGGAAATATTGAAAACGCGCCAGATAGGCGTGGGCCAGTTGCTCGGCGCGCGGAATACCAACCGCCCGGGTAATGGACAGCGCCTCATCCAGCACCGTTCGTATTCCGTCGAGGTTGCCCTGGTAGGCATACAAACGTCCCGCAGAAGCCAATCCAACTATGATGTCGTCCAGCAGACCGCCCTGGCGGGCAAGGCCGATGCCATCCAGTAAGTACTTCTCGGCAGACGGCAGGTCGTTCCGCTCCAGGGCAATCGCCCCCAGAACGATCCAGGCCAGCCCCAGGGGTGGCAAACGGGCGCCTTCTGCCCGTTGAATGGCCTGGCAGCAGGTTTGTTCGGCCAGGTTGAGGCGGCCTTGTGCGATTTGCAGTTGTGCGGCGGCACACAGCCCGTGCACGTCCATGAACAGGATGCCTGCAAGACGCGCTTCGGTGCTGGATTGCAAGTAGCTTTCCACTGCCAGCGCGGTTTGCCCGGCGATCTCGTAGGCCAGGCCAAGACTGAAAAAAGCACGGGCATGCGCCAGATGATTTTCGTAGGGGATGCCGGACTGGGCTGTGGGAACGAGCGCGATAGCCTGCTGGAAATCACCGCGCACGGCAGCAATTGCGCCGCGGTAAAGCATGACCATTGCCAGCAACTGTTCGGAATCGGGCGCCGCAGGCAATGCGCGTAAGGATTGCTCGGTCTGCGCCAGTTGTATCTCGGCCTGGTCGAAGCGCCCTTGAAGATAACGCACACGCGAAACATGCAGTCCCAGGTGTGGGCGAGATCGGATTGCGGCAGGCGGCAGCGCTTCGAGCCAGGCGGCCAGCTGCGCCAGGTTACCCTCCGACCAGGTGGAATCGAGCGCCAACGCCCTCTCGATGACTTCGGCGGCAAACTCGCAACCGCCGCCGGCGAGGGCATAACGTACGGCTTCGGCGGCCAGGTCATTCTGCTCGTGCCAGGCAGCCGCTTTTTGATAAAGCAATGCCCGTTCAGGCTTCGGAAGCATACTGCGCAAGTAGTCCGCAAATAGATGGTGGTAGCGATACCAACGACATTCGTCATCGAGCGGGATGGTAAACAGGTTGAATCGCTCCAACTGGGCGATGATCGCCTGCGAATCTTCCCGCCCGGTGAGTGCGTTGCACAGTTCCGTGTTGAAACGCGTGAGCACGCTGGTCTGTGTCAGGAAAGTACGTATCGTCTCGTCCTGCTGGTGGATGACTTCGCCGGCCAGGTAATCGAGGATATAACGGTGACTGCCGCGAAAAGTTGCGATAAAGGTTTCTGCATCAGGCTGGTGTTGCAGAGCAAGCGCTGCCAGTTGCAACCCGGCTGCCCAGCCTTCGGTACGTTCCTCCAGAGCGTACAGGGATCTCTCGGCCAGCGGCAGGTCGGCCAGGTTGAAAAAGGCGCGCGTCTCGTCCACTGTGAAGCGCAGGTCGCGCGCACCGATTTCGGTGATCTGGCGGCGCGCCCGTAAACGCGCCAGCGGCAAAGGGGGGGCAGTGCGAGTAGTTAGGAGTAGATGGACAGATGCCGGTTGGTGATCCAGGAAGTATTCCAGCAGTTGGTGAATTTGCGGGTCAGAAATGACATGGTAATCATCGAGAACGAGTAAAACGGGCGCATCCAACGCGGCCAGGCCATTGATCAAGTCGTCAAGCAAGACAGACGGCGACGGCAGGCCGGGCATTTCCAACATGGCCTGGATATGCGCGCCGAGCGTATCATCTATAAACCGGAAAGCCGCCAGGAGGTAATGCAGAAAGCGTACGGGGGCGTTATCGGCCTCGTCGAGGGAAAGCCAGGAGATTCTGGCGTGGAGGCCGGCGAGCCACTGGATAACCAGCGTGCTCTTTCCATACCCTGCCGGGGCAGAGACAAGGGTCAGTTTGCATCCGTCGTGCAGGCCTGCATCGAGTCGTTCGAGCAGGCGCGAACGCGCGACCACCCCCATGCGCCGGGGCGGGATATGGAATTTGGTAGCAAGCAGGCGAGTGTTCATGCACAGCATTATAGCTTTAAAGTGATTAATATTTTCTCACGAAAGAGCGCTTGACGGTGAGGGGGGTGCGTGCTATAATCCGCCCGCTCAGTAACCAACATTGCGGGGTGGAGCAGTGGCAGCTCGTTGGGCTCATAACCCAAAGGTCAGTGGTTCGAATCCACTCCCCGCTACTCTTTGAAGGTCGGCATCGCCGAACTCGAAAACCATAGCTCGTAAGGCTATGGTTTTTCGCTTAACCCGACGATGAGAGATTGCCAAACCCTTTTCAACGGAGGTAAATCTCATGAACCACCCATCGTCAAGCTCGCTACTTTTGAGCAAGGCCATTCCAGGCTTCATCCACTTCAAAACCGATTACACACCCAAGCGCTTCAATGGCAAAACCCATTCCCTATCCCCCAAAACACTGCGCAATATCTGGGTTGGGCTTTCGTCGTTCTACACCTGGGCATCGAAAGAACTGCACATCGCTAATCCGATGAAAGATGTGCCATCGCCCAAGTACCAAAAGCCCCCTATCGAACCCTTCACCCAAGATGAGGTACAGTCATACACCACAATTGATAACGAAAACGCGCCCAGCCGGGCGCGTTTTTGCGCAAAAACGGCATGACTGGCGGAAGTGCTGCCAGAATCGGCCAAGGAATCCAGCTTTTGTCCTCCATTCATGTGCTCGGCAGATAACCGATCAACGCCATCCTTGACCACCGACTAAGGTGGCACCGTTAAAAGGCTGTAAAATGCCAGCGAGCTTCTCATCCGGCTCTCATTTCGTTGGACAAAAAGGCGAAACCCTGGTAAACTCTTGCAAGACCTTGCATTTCTGCAAGGTTCGTTCTCGCAGGAAAGCTTTGATGGGGGAAAAACACCCAAACAAAGATTGAATTCCAGCTTTTTATACAGTTTTTGCACATCTGCATACCGGGGCAGCGCTAACTGCCTGCCTGCGGGCCATTTACCCGGGAGAGGACTTTCGATGGTTAAACTGCTTGCTGCTATCAAACGACTTACCAACCCGCATTCGGGCCCTGTCTTTGCCTTGCTGCACGCCCTGCTGGCGGCTTCACTGCTCGTGCAGGGCTTCGTGCCCGTGCCGGCCGCCCAGGCGCGTGGGCTGAACGAGGCACCCACGGCGGGAGAGCCGGCCGCCGGTCAGCCTGTCCAGGAGCAACCGGACGTGCCGCTGTCGTTGCTCTTCGGAGAGACGGCAGCGACGGCGGAGCGGCTTTCGGCATTGGAACTGCCGGCGCTGGCAGCCACCCATTCTCCCCCACCCGGTGTGACCGTCTACAACAGCGACCCGGGCGACTGCAACGCTCCCAACCCCGAAGCGCAAACCATCGAATTGCCCTATCGCGACGACGATCCGGGCGGGACGGTGAGCAACCTGGGGCCGTCGCGCAGTCCTTTTTCTTCTGCACGTCGGGCGGAGATGCCTACCTGCACATGTTCGCCGCCAGCCTGGGCATGTCGGTGAACGTCAACGCCAGGCTGGCGCGCATCGAACCCGATGCAGAAATCATCATCGCCTCGCCATCGAAAAAGCTGTGGGAACACGGCTGCCTTTCGAACACGATTCGCGATACGCAGCGGCAGGCCCAGTATGACGGCAACCGTTTCCTGCCGCCCGGCAAATACCGCGCCGACCTGCACGCCCTGAACATCGGCGTATGGTGCGGGCACGGCCGCCCCGGCTTCGCCGTGATCGAATTTGACCTTACCGCCCCGCGCTGCACCCCCTTTGCCAAGGAAAACGGCTGTATGGCCGCCTGCAACTGCAACGGCTTCCTGGGCGACCCGGTCAACACCAACTCCGGCAACTTCACCCACCAGGAGGTGGACTTCAACATCCCCACGCGCGGCCAACCGCTCCTGTTCGAACGTTCGTACAACGCCCTGGACTACAACGAAGGCCCGCTGGGCCAGGGCTGGACGCACAGCTACGCCATGCGCCTGGCGGCGGAATACGGCCAGATGATCCTGCGCGCCGAACGCGGCTCACGCCTGGCCTTTACCATCAACAGCGATGGCAGCTACACCCCCGTGCCGGGCGTCCACGCCCGCCTGGAGCGCCACACCGACGGCACCTACACGTTGACGCGCGGCGACCAGCTGCGCTATACCTTCGACGCTGACGGCGCCCTGGCGGCGATCACCGATTCCAACGGTAACGCCACCACGCTGGCCTATCTGGACGGCCGCCTGGTGGCGATCGAGGCGCCGGATGGGCGTGCCCTGACCCTGGCCTACACGCAGGATGGGATGCTCGATAGCGTTAGCGGCCCGATGGACCAGACGGTGCGCTTTACGTACAAGATGACCTGGATCGGCCAGCGCCAGCTGGAAACCATGACCGATACCGACAACACCAGCACCACCACCTACGGCTATACGGCCGACGGTTACCTGCGAACGATCACCACGCCCGGTGGGCTGATCGTCACCAATACCTACGATAACCAGGGGCGCGTGATCCGCCAGCTGGACGCGGCCGGCAGCCCCACCACGCTGGCCTACGCCAACCGTGTGTCGGCTTCGGCCACCATCACCAACGCCCTCGGTTACCCGACTCAACACGTCTACAACGAGCAGGGCCTGGCCGGGGTGGTGGACGCCCTGGGCGGCGCCAGCGTGATCGAACGCGACGAGAACCTGATGGAAATTGCGGCCGCGGCCCCCGCCAGCCCGGCCAGCCAGTACTCGTGGAACGAGTTCGGCTGCCGCCCGGACGAAGTCAGCGACCCGTTGGGCAACCGCACGGAAATGACATACGACAGCCACAACAACGTCACCCAGGTCACCGACGCCCGCCTCAACCCGACGGATTTTGCCTACGATGCCCACAACAACCTGACCGTGATCACCGACACGCTGGACGGCGAAACGCGTTTTGCCTACAACGAATACGGCCAGCTGCGCATCCGTTGGGCGCAAAACGGCGTCCGTACCTTCTACGTTTACGATGCATACGGCAACCAGGTGACGATGACGGATACCATCGGCACGCGCTACCCCACGTATACCTACGACTTGCTGGGGCGGGTGGAAAAGGTCTCCTATCCGAACGGGCAGACCAATTGGACCTGTTACGACACTGCCGGGCGGGTAGCCCAGACGGTCGCCAACGCCAGCGGGGACGGCGGCACGCCGGCCAGCCACCCGTGCAACCCGGCTTATGTGAAAAGCACCGATCCCTTCTACGACCGCATCACGCGCAATACCTACGATCAGAAGGGCAACCTGATCGCCGTGACCGATGCGGAAGGGCTGATCACGCGTACCTACTACGATTCCGCCAACCGCCCGATTGCGGTGGTGAGAAATTGGGTGGGGACCGACCTTTATTCCGAAACCATCCCTGGCTACGATGCTGAAAACCATCCCGATCAGAACCTGCGCAGCAAGACGCTCTACGATGCCGTTGGGAATACGATTGCGATAACGGATACGCTTGGGAAAGTCACCCGCACCTACTATGACGAACTCAACCGCCCGGTGGCCGTAGTGCAAAATCTGACCGGACAGCCGGCCACTCACCCGCAGTTGCCCACCGGACCCAGCGAGGCCGCCGACGAAAACATCCTGACCCAAACCATCTATGATGCTGGCGGCAATGCCATCGCCACCATCAACGCCGGTGGGCGGGTGACGCGCACCTACTACGATGCCGCCAACCGCCCCGTCTCGACCGTGCAAAACCTGGCCGGCCAGGGCTACGAAGACCCGATTCCGCCCGACCGAGACCTGTCGCCCTTCCCCCTGCATCCCGACCAGAACGTGCGCAACGACACGATCTACGACGCCAACGGTAACGTCATCGCTACGATCGACCCACAGTTACAGGTTACCCGCACCTACTACGACGAACTCAACCGCGCCGTGACGACGGTGCAGAACCTGGTGCAGTATGAAAACGGCGCACCCCTGCCGCTCGACCAGGCCATTCTGAAGGCCACCCCACCTGAACGCAACCCGGCCGTTACGGCCGAAAACCTGCGCAGCGATACGATCTACGACCCCGAAACCGGGCAGCAGATTGCCACGATCGATCCGGCCGGTGTGGTCAACCGCACCTACTATGATGAAAACGGGCGTGTGGCGCACAGCGTGCGCAACCTGGTCTTACGCATCGCTGGAGAACGCCAGCCGGATGCCGATGCCATTGCTTTGGCCGCGCCGCCGGCTTACGACGAAGCCAACTACCCCGACGAAAACGTGCCGGGCAGCGAAACGATTTACGACGCCGAAGGAAAGGCGATTGCCACGCGCAGCCCCTATACCATGGGTGGCGTCGTGTCCTGGAACGTCACGCGCACCTACCTCGACGAGTTCGAGCGGCCGACCCTGGTAATCCGCAACCTGACCGGCTGGGAGGTGACCGAGGACACCCCGCCCACCGAAGCCGAGGCCCCCACCACTCCTGGGCAGAACCTGCGCAGCGAGACCATTTACGGCGCGGACGGCCGCGCCATCGCCAGCAAGGGCAGCGACGGCAAGGTCACACGCACCTATTATGATACGCTCGGCCGCAGCTACGCCAGCGTGCGTAACCTGGCGCTGCGCGACGGCGGCGGGAACCTGCGCCCGCTGGCAGAAGCCCTGGCGCTCGAGACGCCCCCGGCCTACAATCCGGACTACCCGGACGAAAACATCACCACCCGCACCGTCTACGGCGCTGCCGGGCGCGTGACGCAGACCATCACCAACGACGGGCGCGTGACGCATTCCTGCTACGATGCCCTGGGACGCACGATCAAGACCGTCGTCAACCCTTCGGTTGCCAACCCGTGTGTGGCGTACACCCCAAGCGCAGAAACCGACCGCGACATCACCACGGCGACCGTCTACAACCGCGATGGCAGCCGCCAGGCGAGCATCGATGCCAACGGCAACGAGACCCGCTACGAATACGATGGCCTGGGCCGCCTGGTGAGCACCCGCGATCCCTTGGAGCACACCAGTGGTACGAGCTACGATCTGCGCGGCAACCGCCGCACCACAACCGACGGCAACGGCGTGGTCACGTTGTATGAATACGATGCCCTCGGCCGTCTGACAGCCGTGATCGAAAACTACCGCCCCGAGTACGGCTCAACGGCCGAAATCAACGTGCGCACGGAGTATACCGATGATATTTCCGGTAACCGCACCGCGATTCGGGACGCCAACAACCACACCACCAACTTCGTTTACGATGCCCTCGGCCGCCTGCTGAGCGAAACCGATGCGCTGACACACGCCACAGTCTACACCTACAACCTCGCCGGCCAGCAAATCCGCAAGCTGGACGCCAACGGAGCCACGACCACGTATGCCTACGACCGCCTCGGCCGCCTGGCGCTGACCGACTACCCCGACCCGGATGCCGACGCGCACTATGAGTACAATATCGCCGGCCTGCAGAGCAAGATGACCGACGGCGTGGGCGTCACCACCTGGCTCTACGACGGTCTCGGGCGCGCACTGAGCGTCACCGATCCCTTCACCGGCATGGTGCAGTACACGTACGACGCCGGCGGCAACCGCGCCAGCCTGAGATACCCGGATAACAAGGTTGTCAGCTACCTGTATGACGACGCCGGGCGTCTGGAAAAGGTCACCGATTGGGATGGGGGGGAGACGATTTATACCTACGACCGTGCCGGGCGCACGTTGAGTGAAGCGCGTCCTAACGGCGTGACGACGTTTTCCAGCTACTACGACGACGGCCGCCTGTGGACGCTCGAACACCGCCGCGGCGAGACACTGCTTTCGTCGTTTACCTACGCATACGACGCCGCCGGCAACCGCACGCAGGCCATCGAGCAGCTGACCAACCCCGGCGACGAGCCGCCCACCGCCACACCTTCGCCGACGCCGCAGTTCAGCGTCACACCCAGCGCCACCAAAACGAGCATGGCCACCAACACCGCCACGCAGGTCCCGCCGGCCAGCCCCACGCGCACGGCGACCAACACGCGTACGGCAACCAGCACCCGCACGGCTACGGCCACCCGTACCGCCAGCCCAACGGCCACGGCAACGGCTTCTCGCACCAACACGATCACGGTGACGCCCTCCCCGACCTACGCCAACACCGACGTGATCTTCATGGACGGCTTCGAGAGCGGCGGCCTGACGGCCTGGAGTTTCGCGCAAACCAACGTCGGCGCACTGCACGTTTCGACCGAAGCTGCCCTGAGTGGCGACTATGGTCTGCAGGCGGATGTTTACAACAACGAACGCATCATGGCCGTCAGTTATTCACCCGATAACGAAACCCATTACCGAGCGCGTTTCTACTTCGACCCGAATTCCATCATCATGATGGGGGGCGAATGGGTGACCTTGTTGGAAGGGCTTAGCACAAAGGCGCTTTTCAAGCTGAAACTATACCGGGCATCCGGTGGCTACGAGCTGGCACTGGAAATCGTCAATAACATTGGCAACTGGGTGTCCACAGCTTCTGTACCATTTTCCGATGCACCTCACATCGTTGAGATCGAATGGCAGGCAGCAACGGAGGCAGCACCCTATAGCGGTCGTATCGATTTGTGGGTGGATGAAAGCCTGCACGTTCAGAGAACAGGGCTAGGTACGGCCGGGCAGAGCATCGACCAGGTCTGGCTGGGTGTCTTGGAGATAACCTCCAACACGCGCGGTACCTGCTATTTCGACTCGTTCGAATCGCGCTATAGCACCTATATCGGTGCTGAGCCAGGATACCCGGTGCCGACTCCTACACCACGAGCCGATTTTGTGTTTGCTGATGACTATGAGCGCGGCAACCTATTGTCATGGTCGCAGGCCGTCAACGCAGCCGACCTCAGCGTCGCAGCGCAGTCGGCCATCTTGGGCTCGTATGGTATGAGCGCACACTCATCTGCTGGCGAACGCAAGCCGGCTTACGTGGTCGACTTTTCGCCTTTCGATGAGAGCCTTTACCGGGCACGTTTCTACTTCGATCCGAACGGCATCACCATTCCATACGAAGAGGTGGGTGTAGGAATGCTGAAGGGGGGCGTGTTTGCTGTTAATTTCCGGCAAGTGGTTGGCGGTTACCAGATCAGGGTAGAAGTATTGCAGAATTCTTATCCCACTAATATCTATACCCCCTGGATGGATTTCAGCGACGAGCAGCACTGCTTTGAGATCATGTGGCAGGCGGCGACTACCGCTGACGGACAGGATGGTAACCTGGTCTTCTGGATTGATGACAGCGAACGCGCTCGCTTATCCGGCCTTCAAAACGGCGGCTTGCGCGTGGAAAACGTCTCCTTTGGCTTCGTAAGCATCCCTTATTACGATGCTATTGGTACGTCTTACTTCGATGGCTTCATCAGCCGTCGTTCGAGCTACATTGGGCCAGACCCGAGCATTCCCCTGCCGCCTTCGCCGACGCCCACCGTTACTTATACACCCACATCAACCCATACACCTACTCGTACGCTTACCCCGACACGAAGCCTGACGCCGACGCTCATTCCTGGGAATGGCACAGGGCTGCGCGGCGACTACCATGACAACATGACCTTATCCGGCACACCGGTCGCAATCCATCTGAATGCCCAGGTGGATTTCAACTGGGAACTGGGCAGGCCGGTTTCGCAGGTTCCGGTGGACGGTTTCTCGGCTTCATGGCGTGGGCAGTTGATGGCCCCCAACAGCGGCGATTTTGTCTTCTCAACCTATTCGGATGACGGCGCCCGCCTGCTGGTTGACGGCGTCCCGGTGATCCCGGATGCCTGGCAAACCGGGCCTGTGGAAAGGTACAGCCTTCCGATCGCATTGACCGCCGGGCAGTTTTATGACATCGAACTGCAATACTACGAAGACACCGGCCATGCCCAGGTTCATCTCTACTGGCAGTCGGCCAATTTTACTCGCCAGGTTATTCCATCGGCTTATCTGTATCCAGAGCCCCTTCCGACGCCGACCAACACACCGACTGCGTCGCTCACGCCTACCGCGACAGCCACCCGCACGCATACGCCCACTCGTACGCCCACGACCACCTACACGCCCACCGCATTACCGGGCAATGGCGCCGGCTTGCGCGGCGACTACTACAACAACATCGCGCTGAGTGGCGAACCGGCGCTCGTTCGCCTGGATGAACAGGTCTCCTTCTACTGGAGTGGAGGTAGCCCAGACATTACCGTTGACGAAGACTTCTTCTCTGTATCCTGGCGAGGGCAAATCCTGGCGCCAATCACCGGTAACTGTGCGTTTCGTCTCAATGCAGATGGTGGCGCGAAGCTCTGGGTGAATGGCGTTCAGATAATTGATCATTGGGTGAATGAAGGTAGCTGGATACAAAACAGCGATCCCGTTGCATTGACCGCCGGTCAGTTGTATGATATCGAACTACAGTATTATGACGAAACAGGTACGGCACACGTTTACCTTATGTGGAATGCCATAGGTTCCAACTGGAGCACGATCCCGACCAGCTACCTTTATCCGGCAGCCATGCCTACGCCTGCGCCCACACTGGTCCCGGTCAGCGGGCCGGGCCTGCGCGGCAATTACTATAACAATGTGGGCCTGGAGGGTACACCCGCAGCCGTTCATCTGGATGCGCAGGTATCCTTTGACTGGGGCGAAGGCAGGCCCGACACGCGAGTGGCAAAAGATGGCTTCTCGGTCTCCTGGACTGGGCAGCTGCACGTACCCTTCAGCGGCAACTATACGTTCTACACCGATTCTGATGACGGCGTGCGTTTGCGGATCGGCCAAAATTGGGTACTCGAAAACTGGACGATACATGGCCCAACCCGAGATGAAACGCTCCTGCCAATCGCCTTGACGGCGGGCGAGGTGTATGACATCGAACTACAATACTTCGAAAACGATGTCGGCGCCTCGATCTTCCTTTACTGGAGTGCGCCGGGCCTTCCCTTCCAGGTGATCCCCTCCACCTACTTGTATGCCGAAAACGTACCTATCACCACGGCGGTCCCTACGCCGACACCGACGGCCACGGCCACGATCACGCGTACGCCAACGCCAACGGCAACGGTGACGAACACGCCTACGGTCACGGCAACCCCGACCGTGACACCCACCACCGATCCGTCTGCCCCGCTCTTCGCCGACGGCTTCGAGAGCGGCGATTTCAGCGCCTGGAGCAGCAGCGCCACGGGCAGCGGCCGGCTGAGCGTCAGTGCGGCGGCGGCGATGAACGGCAGTGGCTACGGTATGCAGGCCGTCCTCAACGGCACGGCCACGCCGATCCTGGTGACCGACAGCACCCCC
>JBMOLU010000045.1:0-66408 GCA_049325275.1 Chloroflexota bacterium | reverse complement strand
CTATAATACCCAACGGCCTCACAGTTCGCTGGGCTATCAGGCACCGGCGGCTTTTGCCGCACAATATGCCAATCAAACCGCTCGGACTCTCATTTCAGTTGGGTATAAAAACTGAAGCATGTCAGTGAACAGGCATCCATTTACCATCCAATAATGCAACGGAGTACACTTGCACCCAATGGGGAAATCAGTATCTCGCGGGAACCCAATTCAAATACACTAAAACTTCTCCAAACGAAAACGGGGGCCACAATGTTAAGTCTACAGTTTCCGGAAATGGCTCCTGAATATGTGTTCTTTGCCCCTGACAGCCTGACTTTTGCTGTTGCCAATCAAAACGGAGAAAAGGTATCCTTGTGGCATACCGATGGCACATCGGCGGGGAGTTTGGATGAGCAAGACGGCACGACCAGTGTTGCCTTCTCACCTGACGGGCGCTTTATCGCTACGGGTACCAACGATTCGTTTTTGGTTCATCTATGGAATTCCCAGGATTTATCGCTCATTTATCGCTGGCAAGGTCATGTTGATACCATCACCCAGTTAGCTTTCTCCCCCGATGGTAATCTTCTGGCATCTACCGCAAACGATCACGCGCTTATGGTATGGGATACATCGGATGGCAGGTTGCTATATAACATTCCTGACGCTCACAAAAAAGAAGTCAATAGCATAGTTTTCTCACCCGATGGGCAAATCTTGGCCAGCGCAGACGGCCAGATCATTCTGCGGCTTGCGCGTGATGGGTCGTTGTTGAATGCCTTGCCCGGGCACATTGGTGTGACTACAAAACTGCTGTTTAGCTCCGATGGCACAATTCTCATCTCTGGCGGTACAGACGGCTTGATTAGAATATGGGGAGTTCGTTAAAGCATCTTGTGAATGGCCAATACGACAAAATCGAAAAAGAAGATAAAAAAACTGTTTCACCGCTCATGGCAGGCTTTACTGCTTATGTTTGTAATTGTCATTGTTTTTATGATGATCATGGGTGGTTTAATCAGCGGACTAGTATATGTAACAGGTAAAATTGGCTCACCGCTATCGGCCGGATTAATCAAAACGGTAGGCATCATCACAATGCTTCTGCTCGTCTGCACCGCTGTTGGTCGCCTGATTGCAATGTTTTATATCATGCGCTGGTCGAACGAGGCCGAAAAGCAGAAATTTGAGCGCGGCAAGATGGTATTGCAGCAAAACCTGCCTCATCTCATCGACGAAAAGGATGACAAAGCAGCAAGTGAATGGTTGTTTTTGATCGGAGGCACGCTTCTCCTAGCCGATATCTACAAAAAGCGCTACAAAGGCAAATCGGCCAAGAGCCTACCCACTTTCAGAGAAACCTTCAAGGAATTCTTGCTGCGGTTTAGTGCCAGTCTCATCTTTTACGGGTTGGTTCTCTTTCCGCCAAATATCCTACTTGTACTGCTCAACTCCGCCAGGGTGAAAGGGAACCTGGGAGGTATATTCACATTGATGCTCTTCCCCGCTCTAGCCCTTGTCTTTGGGACCTGCCTGATGCTTTATCAGATTATTCCCTATACATGGGTGATGCATGCCTTAAAAAGGGTTGGTATGAAGCAGCTGTACAGAGGTCGAAATGGGTTGAACAACTGCACGTGTTTCGGGCAATGTTTATGGATCTCCGCGGCTATATGCTCTTCCTTGCAGGAAGATACAAAGAAACGAAACAGGTACTGGAGGAAGGCATCCTGGAACACAGGAAAGAAATTCAAACCGGAGGGGGCGGCAACCTGGAGGATATGGCACGTATCCTTGGAGCACAAGGGCACACTGCCGAAGCATTGAAAATGTTTGAAGCTGCGATCACAGTTTCCCCGCAACACCCCGGCGCTTATCATTACATGGCCGAAGTGTATTTATCCCAGGCGCTCGAACCCCAAAAAGCACTCGAACTGGTCGATCATGCCCTAAAAAAATATATAGTTCACCTACTGGCATGGTGTAAGGCGAATGGTGAATTTGTTGGCGATGCCAAGTATTATGCCTTGGTCAGCGGCAAAAACTGCGCCATCGAAACCCTACTTGAGGCCGAATGCCGCCAGGCGCTGCTGGAAAAGCTGGTCGAGGAAGCCCAGGAAGCGCGCGACGCAATCTTGCGCTCAGCCGCACCTGATGAATTAATCACCGAACTGGCTGATTTACAGGAAGTGATTGCCGCTGTGTTGGCTGCCTGGGAGATTTCCCCCGATCTGGTTCAGCAGGTGCAGGCCCAACGCCATGCGGACCGCGGCGGTTTTGAACGGCGGTTGAAGCTACTGTGGACAGAAGATGGAGATGAAAATGGCTGATCGCCCCTGCGCCGCATTGAACGAGAAGAATCGATTCACCTGGTTGCTCAACGCACTGGCCAAGATATGGGAACGGTGGACACGGTAGTAGAAACCTTCCGGGATGAAACTTACCAGGCGAGGGAGTCGCGTTCAAAGGGTTTGGCGGCTTTTTCGTGCGCCCAGAACGCGAGAGCTGAGCATTCAAGTTCAATCCTTGCCAAAATGTGGCGGCGCATTTCATGCGAGCGCTGTTCGGCTGGTCTTCGACATACAAAGGGGAATTTTGACATAAACGAAAAGGCGACAAAACTGACTTGGCTTTTGGCCGCCTTATTTTCACTTTCGCTTCATATCTCGCCTGCAAGAGAGCCTGGATCGGTTTGCTGACTACATGGCGATTATGCGTTTCACGTTGACGAATCCAGAAACACGCGAATTTGTGGCCGAACGCTGGTGTTTTCGCGGCAGTGTTGACGGTTGGATCTACGCTGGTCATTCAGGCCAGATGGATGATTTGGCAAAGATGGTTATTCCCGCCCTGGGAACGGACAATTTCTACGCACTGTATTGAGCATGGACGCCCCCATTTTCGACGACAGCACCTGGCTCGTTTCAGACACCCACTTCTTCCATGCCAACATCGGGCGATACTGCAATCGGCCTGATGGCTGGCAAGATTTGATCATCGCCAACTGGAATCGATATATTCAGCCAGGCGATGTCGTTTTCCACCTGGGCGATCTGGCGTTCGGCAAAAAGGATGGCCTCGAAGACCTGCTCCAGCAACTCCACGGGAAACTACATCTAATCCGTGGCAATCACGATCGCCGCGGTGTGTCATCCTACATTGCCCTTGGAATCATCCTGATCGCCGATCCCTTTCGCTTCAGCCATCCTTCCGGGTTGGCGTTAGTCTTCTCCCACCGCCCGATTGTTCCGTTGGAACCTGATGTACTCAACCTGCACGGCCACACCCACAACAACCCGACAACTGAACTGGGGCCGCGGCACATCAACCTATCGGTAGAAGTTCGTGATTACCGCCCCTGGCGGCTGAGCGATGTTATCCAGCCATATTTACCTGGTTGACGGTGTACAATATTAGCCGAACGGCAGCGCACACAGAAACGAAAGTGAAAAATCCCCATGAAATACGAAATCCTGCACAATCTCTCGGTCCCGAAAATCGGCTTTGGCTGTTGGAGCATCGGCGGCGAAAGCACGGCCAACCCCACGGAAGATGAACGCTCGCTTACGGCCCTGCGCTCGGCCATCGACCTGGGGTATACCCACTTTGACACCGCCGAATATTACGCCGCCGGCCACTCCGAAGAACTGTTGGGACAGGCCGTGCGCGAATCGGGCAAGCCGCGCGATTCGTTTTTCATCACAACCAAGGTCAGCCCAGAACATCTGGGGTATGACGATGTGCTGCGCTCGTGCGCGGCCAGCCTGAAGCGGCTGAAGATGGAAAGCCTTGACCTGTACCTGATTCACTGGCCGGCGCGCCGGATGAACCTGCCTGAAACCTTTCGAGCGCTCAATCAGTTGGTGCGTGATGGGCAGGTGCGCTACCTGGGTGTCAGCAACTTCAACCTGAAATTGCTTCAAGAAGCCCAAGCTTTATCAGAAACCCCGCTCTTGACCAACCAGGTCCCCTACAGCCTCCGAGACCGGCGCTATGTCGAGAACGGTGTGCTGGCCTATTGCCAGGCCAACGATATCCTGCTGACGGCCTACTCCCCGATCAAGAGCCGCTTTTTCAAAGGCAAAAAACTGGCCGAGTTTGCCCGCGCAAAGGCGAGCACACCCTTCCAGATCGGGCTGGCCTGGTTGGTGCAACAGCCGCGCGTCATTACCATCCCAACATCCTTCAACCCGCAGCACCAGGCCGAAAACCTGGCTGCCATGGACATCCATTTCAGCGACGAAGAAATGGCCTCGCTCAACAACCTGGCCTGATGGTTTTATATGCTGGCGGGCATCGAAAGGTATAATTTGGAAGTACGCCATTCCGGGGTAGCTCAGTGGTAGAGCATTCGGCTCGGGACCGAAAGGGCGCTGGTCCGAATCCGGCCCCCGGACTTTTAGGAGATGATTATGCGTGTAAACCAGTCGAAGCCGGAAGACGTTCATATTGGTGAAGGGTATCCCCTGCTTCAACTTGCCAAAGCTTTGACCACTCAATCTCAACATCCTGATGCTGCCACCCGTGAGCGGGCACAGCGTCGAGCGGAGAATTGGGTCCAGGTTTTTACGGGGATAATCAACGGGAACCTGGCCGTTGGATCACGGACACCGCTGGCTGGTGTGCCAGAATGGGTTACGCTCAAAGTGTTGACGGGGGGTTTCGCCACTGGTGAACTGCTTGCTGGTGGTGAACTTGAGCCATACGAACAGCTTTTATTGGAAAAGACTTCCCCGGTTCCCGTTGAAAATGCACGCCTGGCATTGAACACCTATTTCCTATCCGAGAGGGGCTTGGCCGAATTACAAAGCTGGCTTGCATCCGGCGCATATAACATCAACTTGCCTGAAGAAGGCGCGTTGTTGGTCGTCGCCTGGCTTATCCAGAACGATAAAGTGGCTGTGGCCCAGGAGCTTCTCGAAGTCCTCGGTCCGTGGTTCTCCCGCCTGCGTTTCTATCCCATCCCATCTTCCGTCATACGCCAGTCGGGTACGCGCGTTTTTGTCCAGGATGTCGGCACGACGGCCACCAACCTGCAACGCATTGGCCCCAACCCACAAATCCTGGCCCAGCGGGAAATGGTCTGTGTTTGGACCCCACTGTATGACCGGATGGTAGCGCTTTTCCTCGAAACGGTGTCAGGCGCTCCTCCCAGCCTGGAATGCGACGCAAATGGCCATTGGACACGAGCGGAGAATGGTAAATTCCCGGTGCAGGGCGGCTGGCCCTGCCAGCATTATCCGCCCGGTTGGTCATCCCGGGCTGCTGCGCTGCTCGAAGAGTGGGATACGGCCCAAAACACTTATCCGTATTGCCAACGCCCACGCAATAAGAAAGAACATCTTTCCCAATTAGCAGATGCTTTGCATTGCTGTGTCAAAAGCCCGGCGGCACTCACCGGGCGCGACGTAGGCCGTATTCGCCAAATTCTGGCCTGCTACCTGACCAAACGCGGCGCGCCAGCTTCAGTTCGTTGTCAGGATCTGCGCCAACGGCAAATTCAGCACGCCAGTGCGCCAACCCATCAGGAAATCGCTGCAGCCCTGCTTCCCCGCCTACAGGCTTTTCCGGCCCAGGCTGGCCTGGATGATCCTTCGCAAATAACCCGGCCCATCTCAGCCGGCGAAGCTGCTTGCTATCACCTTCCGGTGGGGACATCAATCCCCGATGCTTTACAGCGCAAAGTCGAGCGCTGCTTGATCGAAACGGTGGATATACTTGTCGAAAAGGGATTAATCACCTCGGGGGAGGTTTTGGCCCGTGTCCTGCCCCAAATGACTGCTGATATTCGGGCAGCCGGTTTCAGCGATCCTGCTGCCCGGCGGTTGGTTTCAGCTATCTATGCCGCCTTTCGTCGCCGCCGCTCGTTGCTTTTGCTCAACCTGGAGAAACAGGTACAAATCGAGGAGCTTCCCTGGGTGTCGGCTCTTGACCGTTTCCGCCAACGCGATCTGGCCGGGCGCGAATTGGCACGGCAGACGCTCGAGGAAATCAGCATCCTGGCCTTCAGCGCCTTTCCCCAGGCCATCCTGCCCAATAAATTGCTTCAGGAGTTGAATGCCCTGGCCAAGACGGCTGAACTCGATCTACCCTTGGTGGAGGAAGTGGCCGCAGACATCTTCATGGGGCGATTCTCGGAGAAATTCCTCCACGCTGCTCATCGGGCTGCGATGTTGCTCGACAAGACTTTGTATGCATCCTACTACCAGATCGACTATCGCCAACTGCCGCCCCTGCCTGCCCGGCCCACAAAGAAGCTTCGGCTATTTGGCGTTCCTCGCGACAACGAGGCCAATGCTTTTGCAGAACTCTGCGCCCGGCGCGCAGGTGTTAACCTGGGCGGATGGAAACCGGCAGCAAATGGGATGGTCATCGAACAACAGCAGATTCTAACCAGCCAGAACCTCGCCGTACTTTTCAACGAATTTCAGGTGGCCAAAAAACTTGGTGAGCGGTTGGACGAACTTCCTCGTTGTTGTTTTGCCTGGGTTTGTGAACATCTTCAAATCAAGGCTACCCGTTGGCATGCCCACCTGATTCAAGTCAAAAATGCTGCTTATGCCTGGCGTCAAATGATCTTTTTCCTTGCTATACGGCCTGCCTCAGTACAGGTTGAGTTTCTCGCCTGGGCAACCGATTATTTGAGTCAACAACCCGTTGCTTTCCAGGAGCGCTTTCGCCCGGCCCTGCAAGGTTTGCTCCTGGCCTTACACGGCCAATCTGCTGAGAATCCGGCCGGCGGAGCCAGGCTTTTTCTGGGGTGGACACAAGATAAACACTGGCTTTTGGAGAAAGCGAAGCTGTAAACAAAACTTCAACGACACGCGCCTGGGGCGTGTGAACGATCTGGTGCAGCAACAGGCCGGTGAGCGCAAAATGGCCCAGCCCGGCGCACAGGCCAAGCAGCCCAATCGATTCCACAGGGTGATTGCCCGGAAACAGCCGGCGCGCCAGGTAGATCAGCATTGTGGCGTGGAACAGGGCATAGAGCAGCGGCAGCAAGAAGTCCTGCGGGATGATGCCGTGCAGGTAGAGTGCGCGGCCCGCCTCGCCCTGTGCGGTGAGAACGTCGTAAGCACGCTACAAGCAAGGTACTGCCGATGATTTTTCCTGCAAAAACGTGACCCTTGATGCTTTTCCAGTTCCTGAAAACACATTTACTGCCCCGGACAGTATAATGATGCTGTGCCTGCCCCCATTTTAGCCACCAAACTCTATCTCCCCCCGTTCCGGCCAGGGATGGTTATGCGCCCGCGCCTGGTGGTGCGGATGAACGAGGGCCTGGCAGCAGGACGCAAACTGACCCTCATCTCTGCCCCGGCCGGCTGTGGCAAGACCACACTGATCAGTGAATGGGTTGCAAATTGTAGATTGAAGATCGATAGACTCAGAAATCCTCAACAACTTCCCAACACAGCCTTGCAACCCTCGTTCGCCTGGCTCTCCCTCGACCATGAGGATCGTGACCCCACCCGTTTTCTGGCCTACCTGGTGACAGCCTTACAAGCCATTGTTCCCACACTCGGCGAAGGTATGCTGGCTGCGCTTCATGCGTCACAGCCGCCGCCAACCCATGTGCTTTTATCCACCCTGCTCAACGAGATCAGCGCCAGCCCCAAAAACTTTATTCTGATCCTTGACGATTACCACCTAATCGACGCCGAAACGATTGACGAGGCCCTGGTATTCCTAATCGAGCACTTGCCGCCGCAGATGCACCTGGTGATCACCACCCGCCAGGACCCCGATATTCCCCTGGCCCGGCTGCGCGCCCGCGGCCAGCTCACCGAACTGCGCGCCGCAGACCTGCGCTTCACCCCGAGTGAAGCCGCCGAATTCCTCAACCAGGTGATGAATTTGGATCTCTCCGCAGAAGATATCACGGCTTTGGAAACCCACACCGAAGGATGGATCACCGGCCTGCAATTGGCTGCGCTGGCCTTGCAGGGGCGAACAGACACGGCCAGCTTCATCCAGTCTTTCACCGGCAGCCACCGCTTTGTGCTCGACTACCTGGTCGAGGAGGTTCTGCAACGCCAGCCTGAAAACGTCCATGGTTTCCTGCTGCGAACTGCCATCCTCGAACGGCTAAGCGCGCCCCTATGCAACGCCCTCACCGGGCGAAAAGATGGCAAAACAATGCTGGAGACCCTGGAACGAGGCAACCTTTTCCTCGTTCCACTCGATGACCAGCGCCGGTGGTATCGCTATCACCATCTTTTTTCCGAGGTGCTTCTGGCGCATTTGCTGGAAGAACACCCCGATCAAGTGGCTGCGCTGCACCAACGGGCAAGCGAATGGTACGAGCAAAATGACTTACCCGCCGACGCCATCCAGCATGCCTTGGCCGCCGAAGACTGGGAGCGTGCCGCGGCGCTGATCGAACTGTCCCGCCCGGCCATGGATACCAGTTATCAGTCGGCGGCGTGGCTCGCCTGGGCCAAAAAACTTCCCGAAGCGCTGATCAGCACCCGGCCCGTGCTCAGCGTTGGCGTTGCCTGGGCGCTGCTGGATACCGGAGAGATGGAAGCCTGCGAAGCCCGCCTGCAAGACGCCGAACGCTGGCAGGCCACGCCTTCGGATGAGATGGTAGTCGTAGATGCAGAACAATTTCGTTTGCTGCCGGCTTCCATTGCCGTCGCCCGGGCCTACCGCGCCCTGGCATTTGCCGATTTGCCCGAAACGGTGAAGTACGCCCGGCAGGCGCTCGACATCTCGGCCGGAGAAAATCATCAATGGCGTGTGGCGGCACTGTCGTTGCTGGGCCTGACCCAATACGCCAGCGGAGACCTGGAAGCGGCCGAGGCTTCCTTAATGGACTTCCAAGCCAATATCCGCCATACGGAAGATATTCTGACCTTCATTGGGATTGCCTTTATTCTGGCCGAGATCAAGGCCGCGCTTGGCCGCCTCCATGAGGCCATCAGCGTCTATCAGCACATCTTACAACTCGTGCCAAAAGCGGGTAACGAGGATTCGCTCGTGGGAACTTCAGACCTTTACCGCGGCCTGAGTGAACTTACCTGCGAACAGGGCCACCTGGAAACGGCCGAACAACACCTGCTGGCCAGCAAAGAACTGGGCAGACGGGCCGTGCTGACCAACTGGCCGCAGCGCCTGTGCATCACCGAAGCGCGCCTGCGAGAATCGCAGGGCGACCTGGATGAAGCGCTTGCCTTATTGGACGAGGCGGAGCGGGTGTATGTACGCGAACCTTTGCCCAAGGTACGTCCCGTGGCAGCCCTGAAGGCACGAGTATGGATCAAACAGGGCCGTCTGGCGGACGCGCAAGCCTGGGCACGCCAGCGCAGGTTATCGGTGAAGGATGCGCTGAGCTATCTGTGCGAGTTCGAGCATATCACGCTGGCCCGGCTGCTCGTCGCCCAGCATCGCAGCGACCCGCAAGCCGGTCACGCTCAGGAGGCCATCCGCCTGCTGAGTCGCCTGTTGCAGGCGGCGGAAACGGGACGCCGGATGGGCAGCGTAATCGAAATCCTGGTAATGCAGGCGCTCGCCTGGCAGGCACAGGGAAGCCCATCTGAAGCGCAGCAATCCCTGGCACGTGCCCTGGCCCTGGCCGAACCGCAAGGCTATTCCCGCGTTTTCGTAGATGAAGGCGAGGAAATGCGATCGCTGCTTGCAGAGTTTCGTGAGAACCAACCCGATCGCCGTTTGCTCGCCTATGCGAACAAACTCCTGCTTGCTGCTGGGCCGCTCGTAGGCAAACAATCGGCAACGAGCGGCCAAAAGCTGGAAATGGTGGAGGCTCTGAGCGACCGTGAGTTTGAAGTTCTCAAACTGCTCGCCACCGAATTGAGCGGCCCCGAAATTGCCCGCCAACTGACCATCTCGCTCAACACCTTACGTACACACACCAAGAACATCTTCAACAAGTTGGGGGCCAACAACCGCCGGGCGGCCGTCCGCCGGGCACAGGAACTTGGATTGTTGTAACGAAATACGCACGCACCAACATCTGCCCTGGCAAAGGGATCGAACGGCCTGCCGGTTTTTTTTTGCAAAAAGGCGAACCAATGTGTTCGCCTTTTTGTGTTCCCCACAAAACAATCACCACATGATGTGATGACAACTCACCACATCGCTCTGTATACTCTGACCGAAACAAAGAGCGAACACGAGCGAGGTGCGAATGAATGCAGCAAACATACCAACCCATGATGATGCCCGGTTCTACGAAATCCGCATCCGCGGGCACTTAGATGAACGTTGGCGCAACCGGTTGGAGGCTGTAACCATCAAGCCAGAAGACAGCGGCAATACGCTTCTCACCGGCCTGATCGTCGATCAGGCGGCTTTGTACGCTTTGCTCAAAAAGGTGCGCGATATGGGTTTGCCTCTGATCTCGGTCAATCGTATCGAACCCGACGACTCGAGCATTCAAGAAACAGGTCTGCCACCTTCAATGGGAGACCGTAAAAAGCTCAACGCAAAAAAGGAGATTCAATCATGAACAGCTTACAAAAAAGTGGCGGCATCGCCGCACTCATCCACGCCGTCGCCTACCTGGTGGCTATTGCACTATATCTGAGCGTGATGTCTCCGATACTTGAGGCCGAACCGGCCCAGTACCTGGCCATGCTCCCAGATTACCAGGGCCTGTTGTATGTGTGGATTCTGATCGGCTATTGGGTATCCGCGGCTGCCCTCATTGTGGCTGCCCTGGCACTCTACGACCGGTTGAAGGCGAAAGCCCCGGCGATGATGCAAGTGGCGACCGCCTTTGGGCTGATCTGGGCTGCACTGATTATCGGCAGCGGCAATCTGATGCTGAACGACTTTATCAAGGTCGTCGATCTTTATGCCAACAACCCGCAGCAGGCAGAGACGATCTTGTTGACCTTAGGGCTAGTCGAGAATGGCATCATCAGCGGGAATGAGGTGATTGGCGGCTTATGGTCGCTGCTGCTCAGTTGGGCAGCCTTGCGAACGGGCGGCTTGCCCAGGCTGCTCCGTTACCTTGGGTTGGTGCTTGGCCTGGCGGGCGTGGTCTCGGTTTTTCCGCCCATCACAGAGACGGCCTCGATGATTTTTGGGCTGGGAATGATTCCCTGGTTCGTCGGGTTGGGGATTGCCTTATGGCGCAGCAACCCGGCCAGACAGCATAAAAACGGCCTCATGCTATACAAGGAGCAAGGAAAATGAAAGTGGCTACCCAGGGCAAGCATACCTTCCTGGCCGGTATCCTGTTCTTCATTGGCATGGTGGCAGGCATTTTCAGTGTTGTGCCTGCCGTAGAAGGCCCGGCTTATCTGGTTGAAGTTGCTGCCCAGCAAAACCAGGTGCTTCTCGGAGCGTTTTTCCAGTTGCTGATGGTACCCGCCTATCTTGGGTTTGCCTTGGTGCTGTACCCGCTTTTGAGCGAGCACAACCAGGCCCTTACCCTGGGATTTGCCGCTTTCAGGATGATAGCCGCGGTGTTTCTTCTGGTTGGCGTAATTCTTCTACCGCTGTTCATCATCTTGAGCGAGGCGTTTCTCCAGGCCGGCACGCCAGCAGCGTCGCATTTTCAAACGATTGGCGGCCTGTTGCGGGCCGGGCGCGACCTGGTCAATCACGTGGCCATGATCGTGGCGTTGAACCTGGGCGATCTGCTGTTTTTCGTAGTGCTCTACCAAACCCGGCTGGTTCCCCGCTGGCTGGCCGGTTGGGGGCTTACGGGCGTGTCACTGACGCTATTGGCAAGCCTGCTGATCTTGTTCCGTCTCACCGATGTGATCACACCCGCCTACATGCTTTTGAATATGCCCCTGGCCTTTCAAGGAATCGTTTTGGCGCTCTGGCTGATTATCAAAGGATTCGATGTGTCGGCCACTGTGCCAGAAGTCGGGCAACAGCAAGGAAATGTAAAGTAATATTGACACTATGTATATTTTGCTTTACAATAAGTACAGTATTATTTACTAAGTGTGGGTCTTCCGCGTTTAGCGTGAAGAATCCCTTTCCCGGCGAAGCCGGAAGAGCCTACATGTCAACAAATACATACAGAACGAGGTGAATATGTCCTATCACGAAAAGCGTGCCATCGTCAATGTGTTCAGTTCGGTGTCGATCACCGCCATCTATTCCGTCTACCTGTATTTCCGCTACCTGGCCGGGAACGGCGCGTTCATCAACGATCCCGCCTTTTGGGCCAAAGCCTTCCTGGTTTTCATCCCAATCTCGGTTGTTGCCAACATCATCATCACGATTATTTTTACCATCCACTACCATATCACCACTCACGATGAGGCACCATCCATTACCGACGAGCGTGACAAAATCATCGAGCTAAAAGGCAGCCGCAATGCCCTGTTCATTTTTGCCATCGGTGTGGTGCTTGCGATGGTGACGCTGACGCTCGAAATGCCGATCTACGTCATGTTCATCACCATCATCTATGCCGGGTTGCTTTCCTCGGTGGTGGATGAATTGACCCAGTTTGTGCTCTATCGCCGGGGGTTCTAAGATGAGCGAATGCCACATCACTAACGCCATCCGCAAACTGCGCTTCAACCACGGCGAAATGACCCAGGATGAACTGGCGAAAAAAGTCGGCGTCACCCGCCAGACCATCATTGCCATCGAAAACGCCAAGTACTCCCCCTCGCTCGAACTGGCCTTTCGCATCGCCCGTATCTTTGGCACGACCGTAGAAGAAGTTTTTTCTTTTGAAGATAAAAATTTCACGAACAGCGAGGAGCAAGAAAGTGAATTCACTGGAACTTCTCAATAAAGCCGCCAGAAAGGAGTGATGGACAAGTCATGAAAAAAGTCTGTATCGTCGGCGCATCTGGCAAACTTGGCCAGTACATGATTCAACACTGTCTCGACCGGGGCTACGAAGTGGCAGGCGTCTGCCGGGAACGCAGCGTGGGCAAGCTAAAACGGTTCCAAGGGCGCATGCGCGTCTTCCCCGGCAACACCAACAACCGCGCCGTTATCCAGAAAGCTGTTGCGGATTGCGATGGGGTACTGACCGTGCTGGTCCCCTGGGGCCGGAAGCACTATTCCACCGGGACGGCCCAGGCGGTGATGGATTATGCCATCCCCGAAGCACGGCTGATCTTTTCCTGTGGCTGGCATATCACGCGTGACGGCCAGGATGTGTACCCGGCCTCCTTCAAGCGCGATATGACCCTGGCCTGGTGGATCGGGCAGCTAACCCGCATGATTGACATCGACGATCAGGTGGAAGCCTGCCGGCGCATCTTTGCCAGCCCGGCCCGCTGGACGGTCGTGCGCGGCAGCGACCTGGAAGAAGGCGAAAGCCAGGGCTTGCCGGCCTGGAGCCGCCATGTGGGCGACCCCATCCTCGCCAGCAACCTGACCCGCCGGGTGGATTACGCCCTGTTCATGGTCGCAGCCCTCGAAAACGATGCGCTCGTTCACGAAGCCCCCGCCATCGTCGGCTGCCAGACACCTTCGGCGCTGGCATATAAGGCTCAAAAAGCGCCCTGAGAGAGGCGCTTAATGCTTGCCAAACCTATCATATCGATCATTTTTCAACAAACAGGAAACACACCCATGAAAGCGATTGTTTTTAGCGAATACGGTTCTCCCGATGTGCTGCAACTCAAAGAAGTCCCCAAACCCACCCCCAAGGAAAACGAAATCCTGGTGCGGGTGCGCGCTACGCCGGTCAACTACGGCGACCTGACGGCGCGCGATTTTGCCCACAGCCAATTCAACATGCCTGCCCTGTTTTACATCCCGGCGCGCATGGCCTTCGGCTGGAACAAACCCAAAATTACCATCCTCGGCAGCGAACTGGCCGGGGATGTGGAAGCGGTCGGCAGCCACGTGACGAAATTCAAGCCCGGCGACCACATCTTTGCCTACATCGGGATGAACATGGGCGCCAATGCCGAGTATATTTGTCTCCCCGAAAGTGGAACCATCGCGCACAAACCCACCAACCTGGACTACGCCGAAGCCGCCACCCTGCCCTACGGGGCGGTGATGGCCGTCAGCTTGCTGCAGAAGGCCAACCTCAAGCCAGGGCAAAAAATCCTGATCAACGGCGCTTCCGGCGGCATCGGCGCCATGGCCGTCCAGCTTGCCAAGCACTACGGCGCCGAAGTGACCGGTGTTTGCGGCACACCCCGCCTGGAATTTGTCCGGGCATTGGGCGCGGACAAAGTGATCGATTATAAAAAACAGGATTTCACCCAAAACGGCGAAACCTACGATGTGATTTTCGACATCCTGGGCCGCAGCTCGTTTATCCGCTGCAAAAACTCGCTCAAGCCCAACGGCATCTACCTGCTCGCCAGCTTCAAGGGCCGGGCGATTCTCGACATGCTTTGGACTTCGCTCTTCAGCCGCAAGAAGGTGATCTGCGCCATGGCTGATGAGAAGGCTGAGAACCTGGCGTTGATCAAGGAACTGGCCGAAGCCGGGAAAATCCAAGCCATCGTCGACAAGCGCTTCCCGCTCGAACGAACCGCCGAAGCGCACCAGTACATCGAAAAAGGCAACCGGCAGGGACAAGTGGTTCTGCTCGTACAGGACTACCTTTGAACGCTCAGCAGGCGCAACGTCCCGGCTTTTAGCGGGCAGGTTGAGCCATTCCCATCCGTAAATCAGGTTCGTGACGGGTTTGGCAGCCCTGCCGTTGGCAGATGTGGAATCGATCCGCATCTTGTGGGAATTCTCATCTGGCACGAGATTCCCACCCTGCTGATCGCGACAGGCATTAGTCTGACGCTTTAAAGTGGGATGGATATCTTGTACTGCGAACGAAAGTGAAAACGGTCCTTTTACTAGATTCGGCGTTAACAAATCCTTTACACTTCATTAAAGCAGCATTATCCTTGGGCTTGTCCACACGTGGTATCCTTGCTCGAATAAGAACAGGAAGTGATAAATGAGCAAAGTCCTTGTCGTAGAAGATGACCCCACGCTGCAAGAAACCGTCAGCTACAACTTGAAGCGTGAAGGGTACGTCGTCGAAGTGGTTGGTGATGGGCAAGCGGCGATTGAAAAGGCCAGCCAGTGGAAGCCCGATCTCATTTTGCTCGATCTGATGCTGCCCAAAGTTCACGGGCATGAGGTCTGCCGGGCGGTACGCCAGGAAATGAATATTCCGATCTTGATGCTGACCGCTCGCGACGAAGAAATCGATCGCGTACTCGGCCTGGAGATCGGTGCGGACGACTATATCACCAAGCCGTTCAGCATGCGTGAGTTGTTAGCGCGCGTCAAAGCGCACCTGCGGCACGATCGCCGCGTGCGCGCAGACGTCGGTACACCGGCAGCCACCACCCCGAAAAATATCATTTCTTTCGGCAACCTGGCGATCAACCTGACCCGCCGCGAAGCCTATATCGACGATCAGCCTATGGCGCTCAAACCGAAAGAATACGACCTGTTGCTTTTTCTCGCCGAGCACCGTGGCCACGCGTTGACGCGTGAATTTTTGTTGGAACGCGTCTGGGGGTGGGAAGTAAGCGTCGACACGCGTACTGTAGACGTACACATCCATTGGCTGCGTGAAAAGATCGAGCCGGATCCGGGCCGGCCAAACCGCATCATTACCGTACGCGGCGCCGGGTATCGCTTCGAAGGTTAACCCCATGACATCGTTACGCTGGCGGATCGCCGTCTCCTACGCCGTTTTGATTTTGCTGACCCTGTTGGGGTTGAGCGCTTACCTGGTGAATTTCATCAAACAGACGTATATTGCCAACCTGCAGGACCAGCTTTCGATCCAGGCGCGCATGGTCGGCGATCTCGTCATCCCCGCGTTGGAAGAAGGGGTCGATCTCGATACCGGGCTGGACGGCGTCGCCCGGCACTGGGCGCAGGTTCTCGGCGCACGCGTGACGATCATTCGACCCGACGGGGTCGTCCTGGGCGAATCGAACGAGGACCGCAACCAGATGAACAACCACAGCGACCGGCCAGAGATCGTCGCTGCCTTGCAGCAGGGCCAGGGCAGCAGCATCCGTTTCAGCCACACGGTCGGCTACGATATGCTCTATGTCGCCGAACGATTGGGCGAGGCCGGCGCGCCACGCGGGGTGATGCGCATTTCGCTGCCGCTCAACCGCGTTCAAGAAGACATCTTTGACCTGCAGCAACTGCTGACCGCTGCAACCGCCGTCACGACCATCCTGGCGATTTTATTGGCAGGATGGCTGGGGCTGCGCATCGCCCGCCCCGTGGCGCAAATTACCAGCGCAGCCACGTCCCTGGCTGCCGACCGGCCCTTGCAGCAGCCCATCTCGACCAACATTCACGAGCTTTCGCAGCTTGCTCAGGCCTTCAACAGCATGGCCGTGCGCATCCACGACCAGATCGGCGAACTACAAACGGAACGCGGCAAGCTCTCCGCCGTGTTGGAGAAAATGACCGATGGGGTTTTGATTGTCGATGAAGAAGGCAAGGTGCAGTTACTCAACCCAACCGCCGAAAGATTCTTCGGCATCAAGCAAGAAAATGCCGTAGGCACCCCGCTGGCGAAGGTCATCCGCCACCACCAGCCCTTCGAGCTTTGGCAGGAATGCGAAACCAGCGGGATGCAGCAACAAGCCACGTTCGAGCTGCACAAAACCTGCCACCTGCAAGGGATCGCCACACCGATGGGCCAGGCCCTGCCGGGCAGCACCCTGCTGCTCTTCCAGGACGTTACCCGCCAGCGCCAGATCGAAATGATGCGCCGCGACTTCGTCAGCAACGTCTCTCACGAACTGCGTACGCCGCTGGCCGGCATCAAAGCCATTTCAGAGACCCTGCAAAGCGGCGCGCTCGAAGATCCAACCGCTGCACGCCGCTTCTTGAGCCGTATGGAAACCGAAGTGGACGCGCTGAACCTGATGGTCAGTGAGCTGCTGGAGCTTTCGCGTATCGAATCGGGCCGCGTGCCCCTCGAGCTGGCACCGACCCGGCCGATCGACATCATCCTGCCGGCACACGAACGCCTTTGCCTGCAAGCCGAACGCGCCAACCTGGCACTACAGGTCGACTGTGCAGACGGCTTGCCCGGCGTGCTGGCCGATGCAGGGCGCATCCAACAGGTGATCGTCAACCTCTTGCACAACGCCATCAAATTTACCGCCGAAGGAGGGCAGGTGACGATCGGCGCGTCTATCCAGGGACAGGAAGCCGTCTTTTTCGTGCGCGACACCGGGATCGGGATCGCCAGCGAAGACTTGCCGCGCATTTTCGAACGCTTCTACAAAGTGGATCGCGCCCGCACCACCAGCGGTACCGGCCTGGGACTGGCGATTGCCCGCCACTTGATCGAGGCCCACAATGGGCGCATTTGGGTCGAGAGCGAGTTGAACCGGGGCAGCACGTTCTACTTCACCATCCCACTCGCATAAGGCAAGCCACAACCGCAAAGGAGCTGCCTGGTTTTTTCCAGGCAGCTCCTTTGCGATTTAACAAAGCCCTTACAAAACCATAACCGAACCTTAAACCCTTGCTAACAGGCGCGTGCTATCGTATCCCTACGCGGTGCGGCTGTACACGCTGCCGAGCGCAAGCCGTCCAACAGATGGCGTGGCGTCTCTACCACTTTTGGCTGCGGCAAGAACGCCGCGTGACGCTCTTCACAAAGGAAACATCATGAACACCTTTTTCCTGATCTTGTGCACCCTTGCACTCCTCTCGGCCTTTGCCATCGACATCTACCAACGGCGCCCGCGCCAGGGGAAATGACATGAACATCCTGGTCACCAACGACGATGGCATTTACGCCCCCGGCCTGCTGGCGCTGGCCCAGGCCGTGCGCCCCCTCGGAAACGTGTCCATTCTAGCACCCGAACGCAACTGGTCGGGAGGTGGGCATGTCAAAACGCTCGACCGTCCCTTACGGGTAAAGGAAGTGCCGCTTCCCGACGGAACAAGCGGTTGGTCCAGCGACGGTGCGCCATCCGACTGCGTGGCCATTGCGCTCCTGGGTTTCTTCGACGAAAAGTTCGACCTGGTCGTCTCCGGCATCAACCCGGTGCCCAACCTGGGTCACGACGTCACCTATTCCGGCACGGTCACGGCGGCGATGGAAGCGGTCATTTGGGGCGTGCCGGGGATTGCCTTCTCGATCGGGTCCGTCGATAACGGGCTGCAAGCCAACGATTACGCCGTGGCGGCCACAATTGCCCGGCAAATTACGGAAAAGGCCCTGCATCACCGCCAACCCGCCGGCATTCTCGTCAATGTGAACATCCCCATGCTACCGGCCGAACAAATCAAAGGCCTGCGCATCAGCCGGCAAGGATTGCGCGTCTACCACGATCGCCTGGACAAACGCGTCGACCCGCGCGGGAAACCCTATTACTGGATCGGCGGCGACGCGCCGACCGGCCTGGCCGAAAGCGGCACCGACGTCGGCGCGTTGGCCGAAGGATACGTTGCGTTAACGCCGCTACAGCTCGACCTGACCTGCTATCCGGCCATGCAGGTGCTTCACAAGTGGCTTGACGGTGAAAATACACTCGTTAACAAAATCATTACAAACCCTTGACCGGGCCTTAACATTGCATTCGTAAATCGTTAAACAGCCCGTAGTATCCTTGCCCCAGTCATGCGAACAGGCATACCTTCTCAACAACCTGGGGTGTGAGGTGTTTTGGGCGAGCGGCAACCCACTTGCTTCACTCACCCCACTTTCCCCTTCTTTTTGAGAAGTTACAATCAGTCTTATATTTTTGGAGGATCAAGAAATGCATCGCAAGTTTCAATTTGTTCTTGTCGCGCTTACCATCCTGGCGCTTGTGTTGAGCGCCTGCGGCGCCAGCGCGACCACGGTCGCCCCGACCGTAGCCGTCGAACCGACCGCAGCCCCGGCTGAACCGACAGATACGGCCGCGCCCGTCGAACCGACCGCAACAACGGCTGTCGAACCGACCGAAGCGCCCGTCAGCATGGTCGAACTACCGGTCGTCGACCCGGCGGCCGTGAGCGGCAACGTCGTCTCGGCCGGCAGCTCGACCGTCTACCCGTTGGCCGAAGCTATTGCCACCCGTTTCGAGAGCGAAGGCTACGCCGACAAGGTCACCATCGACAGCGTCGGATCGGGCGCCGGGTTCGAACGCTTCTGCGTCACCGGTGAGACCGACGTCGCCAACGCTTCGCGTGGCATCAAAGACAGCGAAAAGGAATCTTGCGCCGCCATCGGCCGCACGCCGATCGAATTCCGCGTCGGCACCGATGCCATCGCCATGGTCGTCAGCGCCGAGAATGACTTCCTCACCGACGTCACCAGCGCAGAACTGGCCCTGATCTTCTCCAGCAGCGTCACCAAGTGGTCCGAAGTGCGCGCCGAATGGCCCAACGAAGACATCCTGCGCTTCTCCCCCGGCACCGACTCCGGCACCTTCGACTTCTTCGTCGAAGGCATCATGGCCCCCGCTCACCCCAACGCTGAAGGCAAGGCCGACATGGAAGCCGGCGAGAAGGACATCCTCGAAGCCGCCAACATCCAGTTCTCCGAAGATGACAACGTCCTCGTCCAGGGCGTCCAAGGCAGCCCCTACGCCATCGGCTTCTTCGGCTTCGCCTACTACGTCGAAAACGAAGGCGCCCTCAAGGCCCTCTCTATCGACGGCATCGCCCCCAGCGCCGAAACCGCCGAAGACAACTCTTATCCCCTCTCCCGCCCCCTGTTCATCTACTCCGATGCGGGTATCATGCAGGCCAAGCCCCAGGTCGCCGACTACATCAACTACTTCCTCACCTACGTCAACGAAGTCATCATCGAAGTCGGTTACTTCCCCGCCAGCACCGAAGCCCTCGATGCCGCCAAGCAGGCATGGCTCGATGCGATGAGCGCCACCGTAGCGGCTGCCCCAACCGAAGCGCCCACCGAAGCGCCGATGGCAGAAGGCGTCACCCTGCCCGCCGTCGACCCGGCGGCCGTGAGTGGCAACGTCGTCTCGGCCGGCAGCTCGACCGTCTACCCGTTGGCCGAAGCCATTGCCACCCGTTTCGAGAGCGAAGGCTACGCCGACAAGGTCACCATCGACAGCATCGGCTCGGGCGCCGGGTTCGAACGCTTCTGCGTCACCGGTGAGACCGACGTCGCCAACGCTTCGCGTGGCATCAAAGACAGCGAAAAGGAATCTTGCGCCGCCATCGGCCGCACGCCGATCGAATTCCGCGTCGGCACCGATGCCATCGCCATGGTCGTCAGCGCCGAGAATGACTTCCTCACCGACGTCACCAGCGCAGAACTGGCCCTGATCTTCTCCAGCAGCGTCACCAAGTGGTCCGAAGTGCGCGCCGAATGGCCCAACGAAGACATCCTGCGCTTCTCCCCCGGCACCGACTCCGGCACCTTCGACTTCTTCGTCGAAGGCATCATGGCCCCCGCTCACCCCAACGCTGAAGGCAAGGCCGACATGGAAGCCGGCGAGAAGGACATCCTCGAAGCCGCCAACATCCAGTTCTCCGAAGATGACAACGTCCTCGTCCAGGGCGTCCAAGGCAGCCCCTACGCCATCGGCTTCTTCGGCTTCGCCTACTACGTCGAAAACGAAGGCGCCCTCAAGGCCCTCTCTATCGACGGCATCGCCCCCAGCGCCGAAACCGCCGAAGACAACTCTTATCCCCTCTCCCGCCCCCTGTTCATCTACTCCGATGCGGGTATCATGCAGGCCAAGCCCCAGGTCGCCGACTACATCAACTACTTCCTCACCTACGTCAACGAAGTCATCATCGAAGTCGGTTACTTCCCCGCCAGCACCGAAGCCCTCGATGCCGCCAAGCAGGCATGGCTCGATGCGATGAAATAAGCTTCTTCTCCTTTGCCCGCCTGCCAGGCCCAAGCATGAACCAGTGGGCCTGGCAGGTTTCTCTATCGATTTCGCTGGCACTTCATAATGAACGAGCTCGAAAAAGTGGAAGAACAACCGAAAGATCGTGTTATGGCAACTTATTCCAACCTCATGGAAACTGAGCAGGTGAAAGCCTTTAATTTGCATAAACGGCTGCGACCGGCCGAGATGCTGATCCAGGGATTCTTGTTTTTCTGCGGCATCGTTTCCATCTTCACCACCATTGGCATCGTCGTTATTTTGCTGCGAGAATCCCTGAATTTCTTTGCCAGCCCCGAAGTCAGCCTGGCCGAGTTTTTCACCAACACCACTTGGCAGCCCAAAATTGGGGAATTCGGCATCTGGCCCCTGCTCAATGCCACCCTGATGACCTCCACGGTGGCCATGTTTCTGGCCGTCCCCATTGGCCTGGCCGTGGCCGTTTTCCTAAGTGAGTACGCTTCGGACAGGGTCCGCAAGACGATTAAGCCGGTGCTGGAAGTTCTGGCGGGTATTCCGACCGTGGTTTACGGTTATTTCGCCTTATATTGGATGACCCCGCTCCTGCGCGACCTCTTCGGCAAAGACACGGTGCAAATTTACAATACCGCCTCGGCGGGCCTGGTGATGGGTATTTTGCTGCTGCCGCTGATCGCGACCATCAGCGAAGACGCCCTGCACGCCGTCCCCAACGCCCTGCGCGAGGCCGCCTACGGCCTCGGCGCGACCAAGCTGGAAACGTCGCTCAAAGTGGTCGTGCCGGCGGCTTTTTCGGGGATCGCTGCGGCGATCATCCTGGGCATCTCGCGTGCGGTCGGCGAGACGATGATCGTCGCCGTCGCCGCCGGGTCGGGGCCAAACTTTAGCTTCAACCCTTTCAAAGCCGCCGAAACCATCACCGGCCACATTGTGCGCATCAGCGGCGGTGATTTGAGCTACAACTCGGTCGATTACAACAGCCTGTTTGCACTGGCGTTGGTGCTGTTCTTGATGACCTTGCTCTTGAACCTGATCAGCCAGCGCGTGGTCGAGAAGTTCCGCGAGCAGTACGAATGACCCCACACACCACCCCTCCATTCCAAAAATTGGGCAGCTACTGGGACGATCAAACGCTGCCCAACCGTCACCGGCAGGGCAAGCTCTGGCACGTGCTCTTCCTGGCCGCGACCGCCTTCGGCATTTTCATGCTGGCCATTTTGTTGGCCGATCAAATCAACAACAGCTTCGGATATGCGGCCTTCGAAGCCAAGGTACCCCCGGCGGCCTTTACCCCCAATGGCGAAAACCTCGAGGCATTGGATGAAGCCCAACTCATCGCCATCATCAACGAAAAGCTGACGCCCAACCGGGTCAAAACGTTGGAAAAAGCGCAGCCGCTCGAGGAACGCGCCAAAGAGGATTTGATCGATATCGTCAACGCCGAGATCGTCAAGCCGACGTTGAAGGCCAGTTGGGGATTGTTTGCATCGCTGTTTCAAAAGGAAGCCATCCTGGCCGAAACGGCCGAAAAATACCCCGATGCGTACATCCAATTCGTTTCCTGGCTCAACGCAGATTTTGTGCGCACACCGCAAAACAGCGACCCGCTATATGCCGGCATCAGCACGGCCATCGTCGGTTCGCTATACGTGATCGTGATCACGATCCTGGTGGCCTTCCCGATCGGCGTCAGCGCCGCTATTTATTTGCAAGAATACGCCGAAGATTCGTGGTTCAACCGCCTGATCCAGACCAATATCAACAACCTGGCCGGTGTACCTTCCGTAATCTACGGCATGTTGGGCCTGGCCATTTTCGTGCGCGCCCTGTCGGCGTTGACCAGCGGCGCCTTGACCGGCTACGCCGACGCCGACCCCGACAACGGGCGTACGATCCTTTCGGCGGGCCTGACGATGGCGCTCTTGATCCTGCCGGTGATTATCATCAACGCCCAGGAAGCGATCAAAGCCGTGCCCAACTCGCTGCGTGAGGCCAGTTTTGGGCTGGGCGCTACCCAATGGCAGACCGTATGGGCGCACGTGCTGCCGAACGCCATTCCCGGCATTCTGACCGGCACGATCATTTCCATTTCGCGTGCCTTCGGCGAGACGGCCCCGCTCATTATCGTTGGGGCATCCACTTACATCACCTTCAACCCCGATGGCGTCTTCTCCCGCTTTACCACGCTGCCGATTCAAATTTACCAGTGGACTTCCCGCCCGCAGGAGGCCTTCCACCACATCGCTTCGGCAGGCATCCTCACACTGCTGGCCTTGCTCCTGGCGATCAATGCCTTCGCCATCTTCCTGCGCAACCGTTATTCGAGGAAACTTTAATGAATCTCTCCTTGCATACCTCCTTTACCAAAACTGCCGAAGAAGAAGCCGCCGAAACGGCCGCTGAAACGAACGGGAAACACGCTATCGAAGCGAGCGGCCTGTCGATCTACTACGGCAGCTTCCGCGCCGTCAAGGGCGTCAACATGAAAGTGCAGCGCCAGAAAGTAACCGCCATGATCGGCCCCTCCGGCTGCGGGAAGAGCACCGTGCTGCGCGCCTTCAACCGGATGAACGACTTGATCGGTGTGGCGCATGCCGAAGGCGAAGTCTTCTTCCACGGCCAGAACATCTACGCGCCAGGCGTGGACCCGGTGGAGGTACGCCGCCACGTCGGGATGGTCTTCCAAAAGCCCAACCCATTCCCCAAATCGATTTACGAAAACATCGCTTGGGGCGCAAAAATCAACGGTTTCCGCGGCGGCAAGGCAGATATGGATAACCTGGTCGAAGAAGCCCTGGTCAGCGCTGCGCTTTGGGATGAAGTCAAAGACAAGCTGCACCAAAGCGGGCTGTCGCTTTCGGGCGGCCAGCAACAGCGCCTGTGCATTGCCCGCGCCATCGCCATCAAGCCCGACATCATCCTGATGGACGAACCCTGTTCGGCGCTCGACCCGATTGCCACCTTGAAGATCGAAGAATTGATGCGCGAACTGATCAAAGCCTACACCATCATCATCGTTACCCACAACATGCAGCAGGCCGCCCGCGTGTCCGATGACACGGCGTTTTTCACGCTCGACGAAGATCGCGCCGGCATCCTGGTAGAATTCAGCCCGACGCCCCAAATCTTCACCACGCCGAAGGATCCGCGTACGGAAGGTTACATCACCGGGCGTTACGGATAAACCCTATGTACAATCTTTCTTCTCGAGTCACCTTTGATCGTCACCTCGAAAAGCTCTCCGAGCAAGTACTGGTGCTGGGCAGTATGGTCGCCGACGCCATACGCGCCTCGATTGCGGCGCTCAAGCGCGGCGACCACACCGCCGCCCGGCGCATTTATGATGCCGACGAGCGCATCAACGAGCGACGTTACGCTATCGAAAACGAAGTGGTGACGCTGATCGCTACCCAGCAGCCCATGGCACGCGATGTGCGTTTTCTGGCGTCTACCCTCGAAATCATCACCGAACTGGAACGCATCGGCGACTACGCCAAGGGCATCTGCAAGGTCAACTTGATGCTGGCCAGCACGGCCACGGATGCTGACGAAGCGATCGCCCCGGCGCTCCTGTTGAACCTGCAAGAGATGACCGACCTCGGCCTGGACATGCTGCGGCGCTCTCTGGATGCTTTCATCGCTACCGACGTTGCCCTTGCCCGCACCATCCCCAACGAAGACAACGCCATCGATCACCTTTACAACCAGATTTACCAAGAACTTGTCCGGGAAATGATGGCCGACACAACCACGATCGAACGCGCCAACCATCTCATGTGGGCCGCCCACAACCTGGAACGCATGGCCGACCGCGTGACCAATATTTGCGAGCGCGTGATTTACGTGGCTTCCGGCGAGTTGAAAGACCTTGACATTTCCGATGACGAATACCGAGGCATGTGATGACAAAGACGAAAGTTCTCTTTCTCTGTACCGGAAATTCTGCCCGCAGCCAGATGGCCGAGGGCCTGCTACGCAAGCACGCTGCAGATCGCTTCGAGGTGCACAGCGCAGGCGTGCACCCCAGCACGATCAACCCGTTTACCGTTCAAGTGATGGAAGAGATCGGCATCTCCATGAAGGATGCCCGTGCAAAAAGTGTGATGGAGTACATGGGGAAAGTACATTTTGGCTACCTGATCACCGTTTGCAGCCGCGCCGAAGCGGAATGCCCGACTTTCCCGGGCATGGGACAACGCCTGCACTGGCCGTTCGAAGACCTTGCGGCCGCTACGGGCAGCGACGAAGAAAAGCTGGCCATCTTCCGCAGGGTGCGAGACCAGATCGAAGCACAAATCATTAACTGGTTGGCAGAAGTTGCCTAGCAGGGTATCGGAGAGACCCCACTTAAGATTTCGGAAGCCTCTACCGGGCAGTTTGAGCACGAAATAAGGCGAAATTGCTCGAAAATCACGGCTTTTAAGCGGTCGTAGAACCTGCCTGAAAAGCCGGCGCCGTCTCTCCGGGTGGCAGTGCGCCGTGCCTCTCGGCAGCACTCCCGGACAGTCACGTAGAAATGCCTCGCAGGTGCGCCAAGCGGCAATCGTTTACAAAACGTTAACAAACAGAACAGTTGCAGAAACGAATCGGGCCAATATAATTAACGGTAAGGAGGACCCCCAACATGTTAACTTTGTACGAAGAACTTTTTTTGCTCGCTCTGGATGAGGAACGAGGCAATATTTTTTCGTTTGCCCGCCAATCCCTTCCTTATTCCCTTGCAGGAGGCATCCTGGCCGAGTTGGCGTTGGCAGGAAAGTTAAGTGCGGGGGAAAAACTCCGCCTGGTACTTTGTGAATCGACCCCACTTGGCGATCCAATTCTCGATGGGGCCTTGGAACAAATCTGCCTGGCGGAAAAGAACCGGAAGCCCGCTTACTGGATCAGCTACCTGAGCGAAGATGCGAAAAAGCTGCGGCACAGCGTGGGGGAAAGCCTCGTCAGAAAAAACGTGTTGATCCAGGACGAGAAGCGCTTTTTCCGCCAGGTTTGCAGCGCCGAAGAGACACCCCCTGCAGCGCCCGAAAAGTTCGAGATGAAACGCCGGCTGCGCGCGTTGATTCTCTCGAACGGTGAAAACGACTTGCGCAACCTCGTGCTGCTCAAGATGATGGCAGCCGGCAACCTGCTCGGCCTGATTTTTACCCAAGACGAACTGATCACCGCCGCCCAGATGATTCACAAGAAATTTTTAGCCGCCGCGCTCGGCAATACGGTGATGCAGGTGTTCGAGGAAATCGAACATGCCGTGTGCTCGGTCCGGGAAGACGAGACGTCGTAACCCCCGCTCGTCTTTCCTATTCGTTCATGCGCCTGTCGAACTCGGCCAGTTCTTTTTGCTGCACACGCACCTGCGCCAGCAAGGCAGTCACCCCCTCTCCCGAAGCCTTCTTGCCCAATGTTTGCAGGTGAATGGTTTCGGTGACGATGCTGCTCAGATCGTTATCCAGGCTGATGAGCTGCGCTTCGAATTGATCGAGCACCGCTGATGTTGCCTGGAACTTGTTGATGCGTTCCTGCAAAGCGGCGCGCGACTCTTCGTATTGCTGTTTGACCTTTAGATCGTGAGCCGACAGGATTTTGGCGTCGATCAGTGCCATCTCTTCCGTCAGGTTTTGGCTGCGCTGCAAGACCAGGCGGCGGTTTTCGAGGGCCGTCATGCGCAGGCACGCCTGGTAAGCCTGTTCCACCAGAGCATTGACGGCTTCTTGCACCGGGGATAATGACTGCTTCAGCGATGAGGACGCTGATATCAGGCCGTTGTTCAAAGCCACCTGGCTGCGTTCGATGCGATCGAAGCGTTGTTGAAAGCGATAGGCCAACGAGGCGCGTGTCTCGATGGCCTGTTTCATGCGCAGGGCGGGGTCACGCAGGATCACGAAGAACATGATCGACCACAGCAGCAGGCCCAAGGGGAACAACCACCAGGCGGCGCACAAACCTGCGGCGACCGAAAGTGCCAGCATGGCCAGATTGGCCGGGTTCAGAAGGGCGGTAACAAACGGCGAACGCATGGCTAAAAGAACGTAGCAATTTCGGCGTAGATTTTGATGATGTTTTCAGGTGAGGCGTCGTACTGCTTGCCGCCGGTGGCTTCCGCCATCGAAACCAGCGTTTGCTTGTCGGCATCCTCACCGAAACCGATGGTGAAGAGTTTGATCGAATTGCCGCCGCTTTCTTCACTGCCGGTTTGCAACATCTGCATGATCCCTGGCAGCGGCGTCTGCGACTCGGTATCCACCCCATCCGATAGCACGACAATGCCGCGAATGTGTTCGGGGTCGCCTTTGGCATCCAACTCCTGGTAAGCCATCTCCACGGCATCGTACAGGCGTGTGCCGCCCCGCTCGAAGATGCCCCCTACGTTGGCAAGCACGTTCTCGCGCTTCTCACCGACGGGCGACAGATCGGTCAGAACGGTCATTTCGGAGTTGAAAAGGATGATCTCCAGGCGATCGCGATCGTCGAGCAGGCGGATAAACTGCTTCAGGCTCTCGCGTGCGGCGGAGATCTTGTCGCCCTTCATGCTGCCGGAAATGTCCATAACGACCACCAGATCGACCGGTTTTTTGGTCTGCTCCCAAAGCTTTCCAATGCCTGCAATCACCGCCACCGGCGGCACTTCCAGGATGGATTGGGGTTGGTTGATGTCGACCCCGTGCTGGGCATCCAGCGGCGACGCCAGCGGGATGGACGGGTCGGCCGGGCGAAAGCCCAACGCGATGGCGCGCTGTTGTTGGGGTTTATCGAGCAGGAAGGCCTGGAAGTCATCGGCGGCGGCGCGTTGTTCTGCCGTCACCCAGGGCGCGTTGAGGATCGCATACGGGTGATTCGACCAGAACGTGCCTTCCTTGGGGTAAATGGCCACGACCTGGGTCTGATTGCTCTGGCCGGCAAGGCGTTTGCTCTCCTGAGCGACGATCAGGTTTTCGTAGAGCACCGCCGCGCTCAGGTAGGAAGGTCCGCGCTCGAACATTCGCTCGGCGAAGAAACCGGTGCTCGTGCCGTAGTGGATCACGCTGCTTTCCACCTGGGCCATAAACTGGCTGACGGCCGGATCGTTGATATCGGCCAGTGTCAGGCCACGCTGCTTGCCGGCGCCGGCGTAAGCCTCAGCAAGGACGGAAACCAGGCCGCTGTTGCTGTATTCGGGGTGTGTGTGCCCAAACTGAAAGGCACCCCATGCCGGAAAGCCATAGGCTTCCCAACCATCTTTCGAGGTGGCCAGTTCGGCAATATCTCGCCAGCCCAGGGCCTTGTCGGGCCAGCCGAGGGCACGCGCCATCGGCTCCCACATGGCGATCACGACCGGGCTGAGCACCAGATCGGGCGCGCTGGCGTCCACCAGATCGCCGGTATGGCTTTTGGCCCATTCTGCATTGGCCACCGGAATGTATACGGAAGAAGCCGGACTCCATACGGTCGGCTGCAACGTCCCGTCAAGGATCGCCTCCACCGATTCAATCGACCCCATCGGTGTGGCTTCGACCTTGATGACGGTCCCTTCTGCCGTCTTGTGCCCGGCGGCGTTGTATTCCTGTACCAGCGGCTCGAGCCACGCTTGCTTTTCCGAACCGTACACGATGCTCACGGTCACAGACTTGCCCAGGGCCGGAATCGACTGGCAAGCCGAGATCAGCAGGGAGAGAATCAGCATCCACGAGAAAATTGCAGAAAGTTTTTTATCCATCGTCGCTTACCTTTGCACGTTGCGGGTCCAGAAATCGAGCAGGGTGGCGAGCACGTGACCGGGCGGGACTTCTACCGTGGGAAGGCCGGACAGGTCGGCGCGCAGGCCATTGGCAGCATAACGTTCGAACGGGCTGCCTGCCTGCACCAGGGGAATGCCGGCCAGCGCCGGGCGAAAGCCATACTGCACCAGGGCGCTTTGTTGGGCATCCTCCGTCAACAGGTAATCGATGAAGGCCTGGGCGGCGCGTTGTTTATCGGGGGTAACCCAATCGGCATCCAGGATGCAAAAAGGATGGTCACTCCACACCGTGGCCGGCGGGTAGTAGACGCGCAACTCGCCATAACGCCCGACGGCATTCTCGGCCTGTTCGATGGCGGTTGCCTCGTAGACGGCCACCATATCGTAGGTACTGGGGCCATAAGAAACCATCTTTTGCATCAACGGCCCGGTGCTGTACTCGAACTGCGAAATGCTCTGTTCGAAAGCCAGGAACCAGTCCCGATAATCCTGGTTGGAGAGAATGTCTTCAGCGGTCAGCCCGCTGGTTTTTCCGAAATAATTGTAGGTCATCAGCAAAACGGCCATGAAACCGCTGTTCGACTTAAGCGGATCGGTGTGGCCGTATTTGACGTAGCCCCATTCCGGCTGGCCGTAGGCATTCCAGCCTTCCGGTTGGGTGACGGCATCCTGTAAGCGCAACCACATATTGCCGTTGGGATTTCCCCCCCACAGGACATCGGCGCGCTCCTGCCAGGCCACCACCACCAGCGGCGTCGTTAGCACAGAACGGCAGTCCGCCGGGTCGGATGGGTTGACGATCGCCCTGCCCGACTGCGCCGCCGATTGATCCTGCAAGATGGCGATTTGCAGCGAACTGGCCGGGCTGATCACATCCGGCTTACGTGTGCCGTCCAGCACGGCGAGGTAGATCTCGCGCGATCCCATTTTTTCCAGGCGTATTTCGATCGGATGGCCATCGATGCGGAACTCTTGGGCTTCGAAGTCCTGAATGATCTCGTTAAGCCAGGCTTCTTTTTCGGTCGAATACAAGACCTCGATGACGACAGGAGCGGGCGGAGGCATGACCAGTTCGCGCAACGGAGCATATGCCACCTGGCGGAAGGGTGGGAAAAGAAACGCTGCAACCAATACCACCAAACTGGCCGCAGCGTAGACGAAGAGCAAGAACAAGTTAAGACGAGGGGTGTGCATCAGTACAAAAAGGCTAACCATCAAAAGGGTGTCTGGATTATATCCACCACACGGTGTAAAGGAAGTGTCCCGGCAAAACCTTTACCAAAAGTTTTCCATTTGTTAAGCAGAAGTTAACAAACCCGCCTGCCCAAAGTGGAAAACTCGCAAATCCAAGATAGGAAGCAGGCTTGAGGCACGTCCGCGCGCCGGGTGTGCCAGCGAATCCAGCGCGCTGCGGTACGTAGCCGGAAAGCCATGCAAGCGGCGAATGGCCTGGCGGGTCAGCGAATCGGCGGCATGGTTTTCACGTCGCGGCACCCAATGCCACTCGATGTGCGCAAAAGCGCCGGCCAGTTTTGAGGCCTGCCGGTACAGGCTGCGCGTGGACAGCGATGTCACGTTAGCCCGCCCTGCCATCTGATCCAGCACACACTTGGCATCGCCACGAATTTCGATATGGGCATCCTGGGCATTCAAATCGCTCAGAGCTTCCAGGCCGTCAATCAACGCCAGGTATTCGGCAATACTCGATCCAGCATATTTTCGCCTGGCAAAAACCCCCAACCCGCGAGCAATCGATTTTCCCCGCCTGTAGATCAACCAACCATAACTCATCCACCCGGCATGAATCCCACCCCCCGAATGTTCTTCCACCTCCCGATACAAGCCGTCAAATTGTAAGACGTACAAGTGTGACCTCCTTTTTTACGACACATCCGCCCTCCCCCACTGCACCGGTGAAACAGCATAGCGGCGTCTTTGCATCAACACCGGCATTGGGATTTGCAACAACCGCCCGCAGGCTAAAGCAATATTCTGTGCCGACGTGCCGCCATTCTGGATCGGCATCAAGCGGCGCAGTTCTTCCTGATCGAGATAAGTGAAGGTCTCCTTACCCAACGCCAGGGCCACAAAGGTGCAGGTCGATTGCTGCGTGATCACGGTGGCTGCATTGGCGATCATCGGGTTGACGTTGCCGTGGGTGAAGATCAATGCGTCGGGGGCCGCCCGGCGAATCTCTCGTGAGGCGCGGGCAGCATTTTCCAGCGGGTGCAGCTTGAAGATCAGCGGCCGCCCGTTGGCGATCTGCACACAGCGTTCGAGGAAGGCACGACGCCGGTCGCCGCGCAGCGTCTCGCGGTAAGGGGTTGTCGCGACCAACACATATTCCCGGTGGGGAAAATCGTTGTCGTAGTAGCTTTTCAAGTTGTCGAAATTGGGAATGCCCGTGACGGCCATTTTCTCCGGGCGCACCCCTTTACGGATGAAAAGGTTGCGATACCCTTCGGATGCCACACAGAACAAGTCGTAAGCGTTGGAAAGGCCCACCGTGGCCGTATTGGCGATATAGCGGGGAAGAAAAGGAAGCGCCTTCCACAAACGATACAGCTTGCCTTCCGGTTCGGTAATCCCCTCTTGCACCAGCAGCAAACGTTTTTGACGGACGTTGGCCTGCACGACCAGGTCGGTGCACGTTACGACCAGATCATAGTCGCGTCCGTTGCCACCGGGGTCGGTTGGCAGGTGGTTGTTTTTCAGATACTGGACCGTATCCAGATGATGCCGCCACCCGAGCACCGAAAACTTAAAGAGGCCAGTGCGCAAAAGCTGGTCTGCAATCCCTTCCAGGTAAAACGGGGTAAAGAAGCAGTTGTGACTGCTCAGATGCTGGGCGATCTGGTGCATCTGTGTGGTCTGGTTGAGCGAGCCGCCGATGAAGAGAATGTTCTGCGCCATGCCACACTCCTTTTGGAACAGGGATGAAATGGCTGTCCGGATTCTGCCCGTTCGCAGGCATAGAAACGGAGCACGTATTCAATCCGTGTTCCTCACTTTCCTCGCCATTGTACAGGTGCATTGTTAAACATCATCCAACAACGCGTTAAGGTTCGGTAAACGTCTTCTTAATTGACCGAGAGACAGGTTGCGGCCATCAGGCAGGCTCGAAGTTATTAACCCAAATTAAAAGCAAAGTTAACTTGCCGGAAACATTCCCTTAAGGCTGGTTTGATACCATGAAAAGCGGCAAAAAGCCGGTTTCAAGGGCGATACTTGCCTATCTTACATCTCAAGGAGTCGTTCATGTTCAAAAGCCATCCAGCCTATTCCCTGCTTTCTTTCTTAATTCTCATCAGCCTGCTCTTTACCAACCTGGCTGCCCCGCATTCACCGGCATGGGCGGCGCCGGAAGCGGAAACATCATCTCCGGCTGCGGCACTGGAAAGTGAAACCGGCCGCGACGCCTACTTTCTGACCAGGCTCGGCGGAAAAGAACCGGCCACCGACTCCGCCTCGGCGGCCACGGCGCTTTCGACCGGGCACAAGACCGACGACGGGAACATCGCCTGGCTGCCCGGCGACCCCATCACCGGCTCGCTGACCACCATCGCCGAGACCCTGCGCAGCGACCACGGCTTCGCCATCGGCGTGGCATCCACGGTGCAGTTCAGCCACGCCACCCCGGCCGGCTTCCTCGCACACAACGTCAGCCGCAACAACTACGCCGCCATCGCCAACGAGATCATCAACACCACCCAACCCGAAGTCGTCATCGGCGGCGGGCACCCCGCTTTCAACGGCGGCGAGTACAAGTACGTCGGTGGTGAAGCCACCTGGCTGCACATCAACCAGGCCATCACCTACACCCACATCGTCACACGCACCCCCGGTGTCGATGGCGGCGACGCTCTCCTCGCCCAGGCCGCAGCCGTCGACCTCGACAACGGCGACCGCCTGATCGGCGTCTTCGGCGGCGACGGCAGCAACTTCGACTATCACATCCCTGCCGATGCCCCAGGCGCCCCCGCCATCACCCAGGGCAGCACCGAGAACCCCCTCCTGGCCGATGTCGTCACCGCAACCCTGGACGTACTCGACCAGGAAGCCGACGGCTTCTTCGCCATGTTCGAACAGGGCGACATCGACTGGGCCAACCACGACAACGACTTCGCCAGCATGATCGGCGGCCTCTGGGACCTCGACACCGCCGTCAAGACCGCCGAAGCCTTCATCGACCAGCCAGGCGGCCCGTCCTGGGCTGACACCCTCATCATCGTCACATCCGACCACTCCAACAGCTACATGCGCCTGCCCTATCCGCTCGGCCTGGGCGATTTGCCAGCACAAATCGCCGGTGAAACAGCGGGCAGTCACGGCGGCGCCTGGCTCTACCCGAACGGCGAAGTGACCTACCGCACCGACAACCACACCAACGAACTGGTTACGCTGTCGGCACGCGGCAGCAATGCCGACCTGTTCACCGCCTACGCCGGCGATTGGTACAGCGGCACCCAGATCGTCGACAACACGCAGATTTATCAGGTGATGATGGATGCTGCCGCAGCCGGCACGACCCATATCATCCTCTTCATCGGCGACGGCATGAACATCGGACACGAGATCGCCGCCAGCCGCTACCTCTACGGCGCCGATCATGCCCTCGCCTGGCACGGTTGGGGAGATTTGGGCAATGGCTGGGCCGGTTACGCATCTACCTGGGATGTGACCGCGTATAACAAATACGCGACGGCAGCCGGCCAACCTGCTTACGACCCGCTCACCTTCGACCCGGCCATCGGGTACGATCCCGCGGCGGGTGGGGCCGTTCCTTATCCGGCCGCCGCTGGCCCGTTCTTCGTCGGCGGCGGGGCGCACGACGCCTACCTGATGACCAAGGCCACCGACTCCGCCTCGGCGGCCACGGCGCTTTCGACCGGGCACAAGACCGACGACGGGAACATCGCCTGGCTGCCCGGCGACCCCATCACCGGCTCGCTGACCACCATCGCCGAGACCCTGCGCAGCGACCACGGCTTCGCCATCGGCGTGGCATCCACGGTGCAGTTCAGCCACGCCACCCCGGCCGGCTTCCTCGCACACAACGTCAGCCGCAACAACTACGCCGCCATCGCCAACGAGATCATCAACACCACCCAACCCGAAGTCGTCATCGGCGGCGGGCACCCCGCTTTCAACGGCGGCGAGTACAAGTACGTCGGTGGTGAAGCCACCTGGCTGCACATCAACCAGGCCATCACCTACACCCACATCGTCACACGCACCCCCGGTGTCGATGGCGGCGACGCTCTCCTCGCCCAGGCCGCAGCCGTCGACCTCGACAACGGCGACCGCCTGATCGGCGTCTTCGGCGGCGACGGCAGCAACTTCGACTATCACATCCCTGCCGATGCCCCAGGCGCCCCCGCCATCACCCAGGGCAGCACCGAGAACCCCCTCCTGGCCGATGTCGTCACCGCAACCCTGGACGTACTCGACCAGGAAGCCGACGGCTTCTTCGCCATGTTCGAACAGGGCGACATCGACTGGGCCAACCACGACAACGACTTCGCCAGCATGATCGGCGGCCTCTGGGACCTCGACACCGCCGTCAAGACCGCCGAAGCCTTCATCGACCAGCCAGGCGGCCCATCCTGGGCTGACACCCTCATCATCGTCACATCCGACCACTCCAACAGCTACATGCGCAACCGGCAATGGCTGGGAGCTGGAGACTTGCCCGAGCAGGTGTGGGTCGCTGCCGACGGTGAATGGCAATACCCTGGCGGGGAAATCACCTACCAAAGCACCGGCCACACCAACGAACTGGTCTCTCTGTGGGCACGCGGTATGGGCGCAGAACGCTTCGCCGCATACGCCGGTAGCTGGTACGCCAACGACAATATCGTCGACAACACGCAAATCTACCAGGTCATGCTTGCTGCGGCAGAGGACCTGGGCGTGAAGCACATCGTGCTCTTCGTCGGCGATGGCATGAACATCGAACACGAGATCGCCGCCAGCCGCTACCTCTACGGCGTCGATCAGGGCCTGGCATGGCATGATTGGCGCAACCTGAACGACGGCTGGGGTGGGTATGCTTCTACATGGGACGTAACGACTTACAACGTCTACGCTTCCCTGGCAGGCGCCCCGGCCTACGATGCCAACACGTTCGACCCGCTCGTGGGCTACGACCCCATGCAGGGCGGCTCGGCGCCCTTCCGCTTGCAGCCTTCCCATGCCGACCTGGAAGCCTGGCCCCAATCACTCTACATCGAACTGGAAAGCGGAAACGCCCTGACAGAAACCGTTACCGTCACCAAGACCGGCAGTTCGAATGTGACGTGGCAGTGGCTCGAAGATCCCACCGTCGACTGGCTCGCTGCCGATCCTGCCGGCGGCGTGATCGCCTATGATGGCGCCGTCGAACTGCCCGTGCAGGTAAACGCCGCCGGCCTGGAGGCCGGGTTCTACCGCACCAACCTGACCTTCAACAACCCCTTCGGCGACATCGTCATCCCCGTGGTGCTCAAAGTACGCAGCAGCGGTGAGACTCCCACGGCCAGCAACGCCATCACGCTGAACCTGCTCGGCAGCTACCGGCCGGGCATCAAAGGCGCCAGTGAGATCGTCACCTTCGACCCCGAAAACGATCTGCTCTACGTCACCAACGGCATCAGTTCGACGCTCGATGTCTTGCGCATCACCGGCATCGCCACCGTGTTTACGCCCACCCTGGTCGCCTCGATTGACCTGTCGCCGTATGGCGCCGGTGTCACCAGCGTGGCCTATCACGATGGGCTGATCGCTGCGGCCGTGCCTGCCAACCCGAAGACCGACAATGGCGTGGTGGTCTTGATGCAAGACGGTGTGATGATCTCCGTCACCGTTGGGGCCTTGCCCGACATGCTCACCTTCACGCCGGACGGCAGCAAGCTGCTCGTCGCCAACGAAGGCGAGCCGAACGACGACTACGACATCGACCCGGAAGGTTCGATCAGCGTCATCGACGTGACCGGCGGCATCAGCGGCACGGCACAAAGCGACGTGACGCAGCTTGGCTTTACCGCCTTTAACACGCCTGCGGCGATCGACCCCCGCATCCGCATCTACGGCCCCCATGCCAGCGTGGCGCAAGACCTGGAGCCTGAATACATCGCCGTTTCTGCCGATTCGACGATGGCCTGGGTCACCCTGCAAGAGAACAACGCCCTGGCCGTGGTCGACCTGACCGAAATGACGATCACCGACCTGGTAGCCCTGGGCACGAAAGATTGGAGCGCCCTTGGCCTCGACGCCAGCGATCGAGACGACGCAATCAACATTACCAACTGGGAAGTGCTCGGCCTCTACGAACCCGACGGCATCGCCGCCTACACCGTTCTCAGCACCACCTACCTGGTGACGGCCAACGAAGGCGATGCACGCGACTACAACGGTTTCAGCGAAGAGGCCCGCATCAAAGACCTCTCGCTCGATCCCGAACGCTACCCCACCGCCTATGCCGACACCATCCAGTCCAATGCAGCCCTGGGCCGCCTCAAGACCACCACGGTCACGGCAGCCGGGGACAGCAACCTCTACACGTTTGGCGGGCGTTCTTTCTCCATCTGGAACGGTACCGATGGAGAACTGGTGTACGACAGCGGCGCCGATTTCGAGCGCATCATCGCTGCCCAACACCCCAACCTGTTCAATGCCGATAGCGGCGAATCTGAGGCCGTGGACACACGCAGCGACGATAAAGGCCCTGAAGCCGAGTCGATCGCGCTGGGCACGCTCGACGGGCACACCTACGCCTTCATCGGCCTGGAACGCAGCGCCGGCGGCGTGATGGTGTACGACATCACCAACCCGCAAGCGCCCACCTTCGTGTGCTACATCCCCTCGGCAGCAGGCGACATCAGCCCCGAAGGGATCAAATTCATCCCTGCGGCGCAAAGCCCGACGGGCACCCCCCTGTTGGTGCTCGCCCACGAGTTGACCGGGTCGACCACGATCTATGAAATTTCGGTCGAACAAACAGACTATCAGGTTTTCTTGCCACTGGTGAGGAAATAATATCGAAAGGTGGTTCAGGGGGACATGGGCGGCGTTGGATGTTTTCGAGGCACAGCGCGAGAATATCCAACGCCGCCACCCTTCCATAGGGAAGAACCGAACAATCTATGCTGACTTTATACGAAAAGTTGTTTTTGCTCTCGCTGGACGATCAAAAAGGCGTGGTGACGCCACCGGCAAGCGACAGCCTCACCTACGGCCTGGCCGGTGCGCTCCTGGCGGAGCTGGTGCTGCAGGGCAGGCTGCGCCTGAAAAACGGGCGGTTGGCCGTCAGCGACGTCACCCCCACGGGGAATAAAAAACTCGACGCAATCTTGATATCGGTCGCTTCCAGCGAGAAACGGCGCAAACCGCAGCACTGGATGCGCGCCTTGAGCAAGAAAAAACTTACCAGGCGCATCGTAAGGGGCCTGGTAAAAAAGGGCGTGTTGAAAATCGAGGCAAAACGCTGCCATCAGGTGATGGCCTGTGGTATTCCCCCGCGGCCGGATGCTTCGGCAAAGTATTGGGTAAAAGAAAGCCTGCGGGCCGCCGTGCTGGCCCACGAAAGCACCCCGACGGATGTCGACACAATCATCCTGCTGAGTTTGCTCAAGGCCTGCGGCTTGCTCGGCCTGGTCTTCACGAAAGATGAGCGCAAGGCCGCCAGGGTGGAAGTAGAACGTTTGACCGCCGGAGAGCCGTTTGGCAACGCCATCAGCCGGTTGCGAACCGGCCGGTGAACGACGAGTCCAACCGGTGCGAGAATCAGTTATGCAGGAATGGCATCCTGCGAAGTTACGGTTTGCCGCGAGAAGAAAGAAAACTCGGGTTGAATCTGCAAATTGGCCAGCACAGGATAGTGATCGCTGGGATAAAGCGGTGGAGCCGCATCCTGGATGATCTGGCAAAAGCGGGTCTTGATGTTGTATTCCCCATCCAGAGTCATGATCCAATCCATCCGGGTGCTGGCCGGAAAGTCCGCGCCCTGGAAGCCGTGAAACGTGCCCGATGAGCCGTTGGCCGCGTAACCGCCGAGCAGGTAACAGTCCTCGAAGCCTTCTCCACGCAGCAGCCTGTAGGCGGGCGAGGAAGTCTCGCTGCCGTCCCCGTCGGCGGCCGGGCAGTTGAAGTCGCCGGTGAGGATCACGGGCAAGAGGCGGCTATGCAAGTTGTTGATCGCCTTGATGACGGCGCGGGCGCCTTCCTGCCGCGCCTGTTCTCCGATGTGATCGAAGTGGGTGTTGATGTGCATGAACTCGATCGGATGGCGCAAAATACGAAATTGCGCCCAGTTCGCCACGCGCACGCGAGCTGCATCCCAACCAACGCTCCACTGGTAAGGCGTCTGGCTCAGGTAGAACCCGCTGTTTTCCACCATTTCCAGCAAATCCGGTTTCCAGGCAATCGTGTTGTAGAGCATACGCTCCGAGCGGTTGGACGGCCGCCCCAAGAGGAAGCGGTACTCCGGCAGGTGCAGCTGGTAGGTTGCCAGGTTCTCGGGTTGCAGTTCCTGGAAGCCGATCAGGTCGGGCATGTAACGCCGGATCGTATGCGTATTCAAGCGGGCACGGTGTTCCCAGGCATTGGGGCCATCCCCTTCGGGAGCGCCGCGAATATTGAAGGTCATTACGCTAAGGTGTACCATGGCGACGATATTTCTCCATAAATGAGTTGATTTCGAAAAAGTCGTGGAAGCGGGCTTCGAGGGTGGCCCGGTCCCAGTCCCACCAGGCAATCTGTTCGAGGGCGGCGATCACTTCGGGGGTAAAGCGCGTGCGGATCGGTTTTGCCGGTACGCCAACGGCGATTTCATACGGAGCGATATCGTGGGTCACCACGGCGCCCGAACCGATGACTGCGCCGTTGCCGATCTTGACGCCCGGCATCACGATCGCCCCGTGCCCCAGCCAGACGTCGTGCCCGACGACACAGCGGTGCTCGCGCCGCCAGTCGAAAAATTCTTCGTCATCGTGATCGTCGAAGCCGTACTGCACGCGGCGATAGGTGCAGTGATGCTGCATGACGCGCTGCATGGGATGATTGCCGGGATTGATACGCACGTGCGAGGCAATCGAGCAAAACTTGCCCACATCGGCATAGACGATAGAAACATCACCGGCGAGGTAGGTGTAATCGCCCAGGCAAGACTCTATCAGCACAGAGTTGGGGCCGATATCGCTCCACGAGCCAAGCACACACTGCTTCAGCCGCACCGTCGGGTGAACGGTGGGTCGTTCACCGAGCATTTTGGGTGCGTGGTCGTTTTCCAGGGTATCGGGGAAGTAAGGAAAGGTGTAGAGCATTTTCGCCTCGATCTTCGGGCAAATTCGTTTCGCGCGGGGTCAACCGGGTACCCAGGCAATCGCAGGCCCGGCGTGGGAAAAGGCGACGAAGGGCTGCGCCTTGCGGGCCAACTGGTGATCGTCATAGATCGGCACACCACAGCGGAAGGTGGTGCGCACGCGCGGCAGCAGCCCGGCTTCGACCACCACCAAATCGGCGCGCTTTCCAACGGCGATGCCGCCGCGGTCATGCAGGCCGACCGCTTCGGCAGGATTGCGGCTGATCAGGTTGACGGCTTCGTAAAGCGGCAGCACGCCGGCCTGCGCCAGTTCCCAGGCGGCATGTAAGAGGGACGCCGGGTGATAGTCGGCGGCCAGAATATCGGTCACGCCGGCAGCCAGCCCCTGGCGTGCCGTGAGGTTGCCCGAGGTCGACTCATCGCGCAGCGCATTCGGCGCGCCCATGATGATGTTCATGCCATGCCGGCGGGCGGCCTGTGCGGCTTCGAGCGAGACCGGAAACTCGCTCAACGTGGCGCCCAATCCGGTGACCAGGGACACCTTCTCGGGCGTATCGTCATCATGCGAAGCCAGCGGTAAACCGTGCTGGCGGGCGAGGCCGGCGATCTGGTTGGCGGCCTGCCAAATTTCCGTCTCGGGCGGCAGGCCGGCCAGGCGTTTTTGAGTGATCTGCACCACCTCGTCACGCGATTTATCCACCCACTTCGCCATAAAATCGTAGTAGCGTTCCATGTCCCGGTACTGCCCCTGGCCAGGGGTGTGATCCATCAGCGAGACGAGCTGCACCCACCCGCGTTCGATCACGTGCCTGACCGAAGGGGCGACCACGGGTGTGGAAATTTCGTAGCGGGCGTGGACGCAAAAATCGACCAAGAGATGCGGGCGCAGCCGGACGATGGTCTCGATAATATTGACCGCGTTTTTGTCCGTACGCAGCCGGCGCCGTTCGCTCTCCCAAAAACTGACCGCAGCAAAGGCGGTCGTCACGCCGGCCGAGGCCAGGCGTTTATCGAGTTCGATCAACGACAGATCGATGGGGAACAGTGCGCCGGGGCGTGGCTCGATCTCGCGCTCGAGCATATCGCCGTGCAAGTCGACGATACCCGGAAGGACGACCAGGTTCGTTTGTCCCCCATCGTCGGGGTTCTCGTTGGGTGCATTTTCCACGATCTCGGTAATGCAGCCATCTTCGATGCGCAAGGAACCGGCGGCAAGGATGCGATCGGGTAAAACGATAGAAACATTGCTAATCCACATAAGCATACTCCGAGCTTCGATCGAGGGCATAAGCGGACTGCCCGTCGATCTCGATACGTTGGTCGATCAGTTTTTCGACATCCTCCGGGTGGTGCAAAACCGCGATCATGGCAACGCCCTGCGACTTGAGCGTTTCCAGCCGGTCTTGCAGCGCCTCGCGTGTGGTGCTGTCCAACGAGGCTGTCGGTTCGTCGAGCAGCAGCAGGCGGCGTGGGAAGATCAAGGCACGCGCCAGGTTGACTTTTTGTTGTTCACCGCCCGAAAAGGTGGTGGGATAAGCCGACCACAGTTCGGCTTTCAGGCCGAAGGTTTCCAGCATCTTGCCCGCCATGCGGCCGGCGCTCTCCCAGTCCATGCCAAAGGCCAGCAGCGGTTCGGCAACCAGTTCCAGCGCGGTGACGCGCGGGCGCGGGCGTAAAAACTGCGTGACAAAGCCCAACTCTTTCTGCCGCAGGAGGCCCATATCCACATCGGCGGCGAGCGCCAGATCGATAGGCCCGTGATGAGAAAAATAAAGCGCCTTCCCCCCGGTCGGGCGGTAGGTACGGTAAAGGCAGCGCAACAGGGTCGACTTTCCGGCGCCATTCGAGCCGCTAACCAGGATGAATTCGCCCTGGCGCAGGGTGAAGTTCAAACCATCAAAGACGGCGATCTGGCGGCCGAGTTGGTGAATATGAAACGTTTTCGAAAAATTGCTGACTTCAAGAATTTTCATGCGTCATGACCTCTTCGATGCGTCGGGCACCGTGTCGAACCATCCAAGCAATTTCTTCCGGCATTCCACAGTCGATAATCGCCTGCGTGGCAGCCTGTACATCGTAACCGACGCGCAGGAAGTCCACCTTGAGCTGGCGGGTATCGAGGATGGCATAGCTTGCCCGCAGGTCGCCGTCGAGCGAGCGCCCGACCGCCCCGGGATTGACGAAGCGTGTGCGCTCGGTGTAATAGGTAAATGCCTGGTGTGTATGCCCCAGGACGACGACATCCGACGCCAGGCGAGATGCCAACAGCGACAAACTGTCCGGGGAATCTGGCGTATGCCATTCATCCAGGTGATCCAGCCCGGCATGAATCAGGCTGATCGTCCAACCGTCGATGACGAACTTGCTGATCCAGGGAAGGCTTTGCAAATACTGGCGATTGTAGGGGCTGACATGCTTTTTGCTCCAGTCGAGCGCGGCCTGTTTGAGTGGTTCATTCAGCGGGGTAGAAGACTGGCGCGAGGCCCGCGGGCGGTCCCAGGCGACGGCATCGTCGTAGTTTCCGGCCACGCAGGAAACGTTCTCTTCCCGCAAGCGCCGGATGACCTGGTTGGGATAAGCCCCATAGCTGACGATATCGCCGGCGCACAAGATCAGGCCGACATCGTGCATGCTGAGATAGTCGAGCACGCGCTCCAGCGCGTGCAGGTTGCCGTGTATATCGGAAATCAGGCCAATTTTCATAGTTTTGCGTGTACCAACTGCTGCGTATAGGCTTCCTGCGGGTCTTCGAGCACCTGGTCGGTGAGGCCTGTTTCGATCACGCGCCCCCGACGCATGACCATCACCCGGTCGGCCAGGGTACGGATGACCCCCAGATCGTGCGAAACGAGGATCATGGTCATCTGCATCTCGCGCTGCAAGCGCTTGAGGGTATCGAGCACCGTGGCCTGCACCGAAACGTCCAGGCCGCTGGTGGGTTCATCGAGGAGCAAAAGCTGGGGACGAAGGGCCAGCGCCTTGGCGAGTTGAACGCGCTGCTGCATCCCACCCGAGAGCCGGTAGGGAAAATCGTCCATGCGTTGCAAGGGGAATTCGGAGGCGGACAGGGCATCCCGCGCTTTCAGGCGCATGGTGTCGAAGCCGCGCTCGCCGGAAAGGATCAGGCGCTCGGCCACGTTCCCGCTGCTGGTGTAGCGCATGCGCAGGCCCAGGTGCGGGTGCTGGTAAACGATACCGATGTGCTCGATACGCGCCGCGCGGCGGCGGTAGTGGTCGAGCTGAAACAAGTTCACGCCATCGTAGCCCGGCAAGGCCCAGCGGTATTCGCCCTCATCGGGGAGTTCTTCCAGGTTGAGCATACGCAGCAGGGTCGATTTTCCCGAGCCCGATTCGCCGACGATGCCCAGGACTTCGCCCGGATAGACGCTGAGATCCACATCGGCGATGGCGAGAATATTCTGGTAGCGCTTGGCCAGGCGTTGCGCGACCAGCAGCGGCCGGGCAACGACCAAACGAGGCGGCTCCAGTGAAAAGGCAACGCTATTTGAGATAACCGGGGTGGTAGAAGTTTCCATCATTGTCATAGTAAGTTGGCCCGAGGGGAATTTCTTCACCTTTTTGACGCCGGATGAGTTTATCGGCAAAGCTGCTGTCGGAAAGCGCATAGCGTGAACTGCCGTCCGGCTGCGGCAGCTCGTTCATGTACTTGTATGTTGCACCGCTCAAGGCGCACACGCGCCCGGCCTGGTCTTCTACCGAGAAGTGAACGTCCTCGAACTCGAGCGGGTAGACGTTGGTGTACGGCGGCACGGCGTACAGGCGTTTTTCACGGCCGGCAGAAAGCAGCGTCAGGTGTGCGGCCTGGTGCAACATGGGGGTGTCCCAGCGGGGGATCGGGCTGGGGCTGATCAGGTAACGCCCGTGAACGATCGCCGGGTAACTGGCGCCGGTGATGAAGGTACCGTACCGTACCAACTGTTCGTAGAGGCCGAGGTACATCAACGAATAGTCTGCCTCGGCGTGCATTTCACGCGTGCGCGCCATGCTGGGTTCCACATGACGTAGCGGCTCGGGGATGGGCACCTGCAAGATCAGGGCCTGGCGCTCGGCCAGGCGTTCCTCGGGGATGCGGTGGCGGCTCTGGATCAGGGTGGCGCGCAGCGTGTCGGTTGTGGTTTCGACGCCGGCCATGCGGGCGATGAAGCGGCGCAGGTTGGCAGCGTTGACGGAGTCATCGTCGCCCTGGTCGATGACCTTGACGACATCCTTCGGCCCGACCAGGGCGAGCGTCACCTGCAGGCCACCGGTTCCCCAGCCGCGCGCCATCGGCATCTCACGGCTGGCATAAGGCACCTGGTAACCCGGAATAGCGACGGCTTTGAGAATGCGCCGGCGGATTTCGCGCTTGGCGAACTCGTCCAAGAAGGCGTACGAATAGTCTCGGCGTGGGTGGGCAAGTGAAGCCAGGCTCATGCGGGCGCTTCCTCGGTGATCGATTCGAACTGCCGGGCGGCGTCTTCCTGCGCTGCGATGGCAATCGGCGTGCGGTGCCTGGCGCGGCGGATCGAATCGAGGCTGCTGTTGAAAGTAACGTAGTGCGGCAGTTTGTAGTGAATGCAAAAACCCGAAGCCTCAACCGATTCGGTGTGGTAGAGAACGAACTCTTCGCTGTGCGCCGGGTGCGGGTTGGGCCGGTCCATTTCCAGGTCGAGCATGGCCGCAGAAATCGTCTTGACTTCATTCCAGCCGAGCGTTGCGGCAAAACCCAGGGCCAATTCGTCGGCCTTGCTGTCGACCACTTCGGTCTGGCTGATGCGCACCCGTCCCAAGGTAAAGGCTTCCCCCAGGAGGGGGTGCGCCAGGCGTACCTGCGCATACCCCAGGCGCACTTCGTTGACGGTTGGGTGCGTCAACCCGTACCCGCGCATACTGGCATAGCCCAGGCTGAGCACACCGCCCGTATCGGCGCGTGCCAGCGACTGAAGCCGGTGTGCCCGTGGCGCCGGGAAGGCAATCGGCTCGCGGGTGATGTCGGCAAGCGACGCAGGGTCTTCAGGTGCCGCCTGTGGATGCGGCGGCAGAAGGCCGTTCAGGCGATGCCAGTCGGAAACGAGGGGGTAGGCAGGCGAAGCCGGCTCGCCGGCTGTTGACGACGCATCCGGAGCGCCGGAATCGCTTCCGGGCGCAGATTCGCGCCCGGAAGCCGATAAGAGGCCCAGGTCGAGGATGCGGTGGCTGTAGTCGAGCGTCGGACCAAGCACCTGGCCGCCGGGGATATCTTTGAACGCCGCCGAGATGCGCCGTACTGTAAAAATCGTTTCATCGGTAATCGTCTCGGCATAAGCGACACGCGGCAGGGTAGAGCGGTAGGCGCGCAGCAGCAGGATCGCTTCGTAGAGATCGCCGCCAGACTGCGCCAGCGCCAGGGCGGCCAGTTCAGGCGCATACAGCGAACCCTCCCCCATCACGCGGTCGATCAGGTAAGGCAGGTGACGTTCCAGCAAGCTGACGAAACCGGCGTCGAAAGGCTGATTGAGGGCGCGGTAGAGCTTCTCGGCCTGCTGGATCGCTTCTTCGCCGCCACGGACAGCTACATAGGCCATTCGAGAACCTCCACTTGCGTGGTACGCGGCAGGCCAACCAGCTTCCCCTCTTCACCGTCGAGCAGGTAAACGTCCCATCCGAGCGGATATTGAAGCTTCCCCTGGCGTAAGTGCCAGAAAGTGGCGGGGATTTCACCGACCGAGATCGACGCCGTCCCGTGAATGCCCGGACCGCTCAAGATCAACTGGGAACCGCTTCCGATCCTGCAACCGAGAATCAGCGTCGCAGCATGGTCGGGGGACTGGTATGTGCCGCAAGGGGCATCGGCCATGGTGTGCAGGGCAAAGGCATCGACCGAGGGATAGAACTGGTAAGCCGCCCGGTCGGGGGATGCGTAGCTCGCGCCGAGCGGGGACAGGTATTCGTTCAGATCGGCGTTGTTGGTGTAGTAGCTGGTTTCGAGGTCGAGAAACGTTTCACCAACGGCCACAAAAGCCTGCAAGCCCACACGCGGCAGTGTCTGGATGTTCCCTGGATAGCTCAAGGCCCACAACATGGCCGAGAACATTTCCTGCGTCAGGGCTTCTTGTTCGGTTATTTGGATAGTTGCCATTCGAAAGTCTCCATGTTGACCCGCGTCGCCTCGACCTGCTGTAAAAACGTGTGGTCGGCTTCTTGCAGGGCCAGCGCCTGCCTTTCGAGAAAGGCAGCAATTTCCGCCTGGCACAGCCCGGCTGCGTTGGCAGCATCGATGATGGCCAGCGCCAGGGCCTGCTCTTGATCGCGGCCCAGGCAGGCCGCGTATCCTTCTGCCTGGCCGGTCTCGCTCATCAGGCGAACATGCGCTTCGGCCACCAGGGCCTCACCCAGGTAGAACTGAACCCCCTGGACGGGTTCGCGCATCGGCAGCATGACCAACCCCGTGCGATTCTTCACCACGCCGACTGGTTCCAACGCCGGCAAAAGGCCCTCGACGAAATCTTTAACCTCCCCGGCGGGGGCCTGGCACAAGGTATTGAGGCAGTGGATACGGTTGATAGAAACCATGATTATTTCATCGCCTTCAGATCGAGATCGAGCAACTTGGCAATGTCGCGCAGCGGGTTGTAGAAAGCGTCCAGGTTGGCGAGGCCCATTTCGGCGCTGGGGTCGACGTACCACTGGCCGGTTTCCGCAATCAACTCGGGGTTATCCTTGATCGCCAGCAGGGCAGCTTTGACGGTATCTTTGAAAGCCTGCGGCAGGTCGGAACGGATAGCAAAGGGCGTGCTGGGGATCGGGTCGGAATAGGCGATCGCAACCAGGTGGCCGTCGGGGCAGGCATCGTAATTGGCCTTAATCTCTTCGGCGGTGCGGAACTTGTTGGGCTGTCCATCAGGGAAAGCGCAGTATTCCACCTGCCCATCGGCGTCGAGGGAGTGCATGTTTTGTTCGTAGGTGGCGCCGGCGGGGGCCTTGTCATTCCACACCGAGATCACGGAGCTTGGATGGCTGCCGGCGAAGACGGTTTTCATGTCGGTGTCGGGGTTGAGGTTGTTTTTGATCAACAGCGTTTTGGGCATCAGATGGCCGGAAGTGGAAGCAGGGTCAACGAAGTTGAAATCCTTGCCCTTCAGGTCTTCCAGCGTGGCAATTCCTGAGCCTTTTTTGGTAAAGATGATGCTGAAATAGTAAGGGGGCAGGTCCGGATCGTAGGCGCCATGCTCGGCCGCTACGTTGACGGCCAGCGCTTCGGCGCCGGCTTCTTGCACCGCCAGGGTGTAGGAAAACGGGCCGACTTCCATGGCGTCCGCTTTCTTGACGCGCATCGCCTCGATCACGGCCGAGTAGCTCGTGCCGGTGACCATTTCTACCGGGATGCCCAACTTTTCTTCCATGTAAACGCGGAAGGCCTCGTTGGTTTCGAGCACTTTGTTGGGATCGTCCCCGGCGAAGTAGCCCATGACGAACTTTTCGGGCCAATCACCCTTCGCCGATTGGGCGCTGCAAGCAGAAAGCACCAGCGTTACCAGGACCAGACAGACAACCAGAATATTTAGTTTTTTGGTGTTCATAACGTCTCCTCCAAGGATGAATGAATTTCTTCTCACTATGTGACTTCTAAATGATCTTCTTGCGCAGCCGATCGCTGATGCGATCCACCAGCGTCACCATCAGGATAATCAGGAGTAGCGCCCCTAACAGGCGATGATATTGAAACAAGGCAATGTACTTGGAAAGCACAAAACCCACGCCCCCGGCCCCCACCAACCCCAGGATCGTCGCCGAGCGCACGTTGTGTTCGAACAGGTACAACGAATATCCGGCGATCATCGGCAGCGCCTGCGGGATGACGCTAAAGCGGAACACCTGCAAGCGGTTGGCCCCGGTCGCGCGCAGGGCCAGCACCTGCTGGGGGTCGATCGCTTCGATCGACTCGGCGTACAGCTTGCCGAGAAAACCAATCGAACCGACGCCCAGGGCCAGCACACCGCCGAAAGGCCCCAGCCCGACCGCAGAGACGAAGATCAACGCAAAGATGATTTCCGGCACGGCGCGGATCATATTCATGAGCATACGGGTGCCCTGGTAAATCCAGGGGTGCGGGCTGGCGTTGCGCGCTGCCAGCAACCCAAACGGGATGGAAAGGAAAATCGCCAGCGTGGTACCGATGATGGCCATCTGGATCGTTTCGACGATGGCGAAAATGATTTCCGGTAACGGCAGGACGGCCTGCCAGCCGGTCGGCAAAGAAACCGGTTTCGAGACAACAGCAAATTCCGGTGGGAACAAACGCGCCAGGAAACCCAGGATATTGGGAATCCCCGTCATCAGTTCCACCGGGTCGGCCTTTGTGCCGCGTAACCCCCAGGCGTACAGGATGACCACACCGATAGAAAAAGCGATTGTCTGCCAACCAATGCGCGGCCAGGGCCTGAGCAACTGCTCACGAAAATCGGAAGCGGTGGCCGCCACAGCTCTCTTGGACGAGATGGGAAGATTTTTAGAGCCGGTTGTTTCGAGTTCCATCGGAAATTTCTCCTTATGGGGGCTTCATTAAGTCGGGTTGAGGGCGGGCTGCACCGGCCGGGGGCGGTTGATGGCATAAATGCGTTCCATCATTGTTTTGTCCAGCTGAATCGGCGGGCCATCGAAGACGACCACGCCCTGGGCAATGCCGATTACCCGGTCGGCAAATTCCCTAGCCAGGTCAAGCTGGTGGATGCAGATCAGCGTCAAGACGTGGTCTTCACGCGCCACGCGCGCCAGGTCGCCCATGACCTGCCAGGCCAGCGTCGGGTCGAGGCTGGCCACCGGTTCGTCGGCCAGGATGATCTTCGGCTCCTGGCTGATGGCACGCGCAATCGAGACGCGCTGCTTTTCGCCGCCCGAAAGCTGATCGGCGCGCTGCATGGCGCGCGGCAGCAGGTTTACCCGATCGAGGTTACGCAGGGCAATCTCGCGCTGCGAACGGTCGAAGTAACCCAACAGGCTGGAGACCTTCTGCAAGTGGCCCAGGCGCCCGGTAAGCACGTTGGCGAACACGCTCAGGCGTTCCACCAGATTGTATTCCTGCCAGATGAAGCCAATATGGCGGCGGTGTTCTTGCAGTTGGGCTTCGCTCATCGCCGTGATCTCATCCCCATCCAGCAAAATACGCCCGGCAGATGTTTTTTGCAGCCCGTTGATGCAGCGCAGCAGGGTCGACTTGCCCGCGCCGGAACTGCCCACCAGGGCAAGGATTTCCCCGGCTTCTGCCCGCAAGCTGACCGATTTGAGCGCTTCATAGCCGTTCGGGTAAACAACCTTTACATCGTCGATTTCCAAAAAGCTCATCGTGTGGGTTCCTGGCAGTTTGTTGGAGAAGGCTGTGGAAGCCTTCTTGGTAGAAGTCTTCTTGAAGGATGGCAATCAAAAAACGATCAGCAACAGTGTAACAGGCGTATGTAAACGCTTCTTTTTTCCGGGCTTAAGGTTTTGTTATGGTTTGTTTACAGAAATGGCCACCGATTCCGCCCGGCAGCCGCTTTTTTGGGCTGAACCCCGCAAAAGCCCTCCTTTGCCCCGCTGTGCGACGCGAGGCAGCCTTAACCAAACGTTAACTTCGCGCGCTCATCTTTGGACGTTTTTTGGACGCAGCAAATCGATAATGGAAATATTGAACGTTCCTGGATCGAACGGAATCGATGGCCTACCTGCCTCCGTACAGCGCCAGATGAAGCTGGCCTTTTGCCGGGCAGGAGCGGCAACATTAACAAAATATTAACCGAGGCAAAATAATCCCATAACAGCCCGGTGATATGCTAAAGGAGCTTAAAACCATGTTCAAAAAAGTCTGTCTCATTTTTCTTTTCTTGTTGACGAGTTGTACGGGGGGATTCATACCGTCAGAGCCACACACGTTAGATCGGACGGGTTCCACCACGCCTGAACAGGCGGGCCTGCCCCTGGCGTTCGCGCCGAATGTGGGGCAAAGCCCGGCTGAGGTGCTTTTCCAGGCAAAATCGGCAGCCGGGACGGTGTTCTTTACCGGCGGGCAGGTTTGGCTGGCTTTTGCCAACCAGGCGGGTTCGGTAGCGCTCGAGTTCCTGGGCCATGAGGCCAGCGCCGGCGTATCAGGCGCCCAACAACTGGAAGGACGCGCCAATTACCTGATCGGCAACGATCCGTCCGGTTGGCAAACCGATTTGCCGCTCTATGCAGGGGTGAGATACACCGACTTATACCCGGGAATCGATCTGGAATACACAGGCCAGGACGGCCGCCTGAAGGGCGTCTACACCCTCGCCCCAGGCGCAGACCCGGCCTTGATCCGCTGGCAGTACCGCCACGCCGACCGGGTCAGCCTCGATGCAGCCACCGGTGACCTGGTGATTGCGGTGGGCGGGAAAACGCTGCGCGAACTGGCCCCCATCGCCTGGCAAGAGATCAACGGGCTGCGGCGGGCGGTGGCAGTGCACTTCGCCCTTGGCAAGGAGGGCACCCTTTCGTTCGAATTGGGGCCATACGATCCGGATTTTCCGCTGGTCATTGACCCTTACCTGCAATATTCCACCTATTTCGGTGGGGATCAATACGAGGGTGGGTACGAGATCGCCATCGATGCTCAAGGGAACGTCTACGCCGTGGGGTATACCACGTCGACCAACTTCCCCGGCGCAGGCCAACCTCAACCCGACCTGGCCGGTGGAAGTCTGTGGGGAGATGCCTTCATTTTGAAGCTCAATGCCGCCGGTGACAGGGTCGTTTACGCCACCTACCTGGGCGGCGGAAACGAAGATGTTGCCGATTCGATCGTCCTCGACAGCAGCGGGGCCGTCTACATCAGCGGCGTCACTTGGTCGGATGATTTTCCAACCGTGAACGCATACCAACCCCTTTTCAACCGGGGCACCCAAACCTGCGAGCCGACACCCTGCGCCGACGCATTCGTGGCCAAGCTCAACCCGGCCGGAAATTCCCTGGCTTTTAGTACTTACCTGGGCGGCAGTAACGCCGACAACAGCGGCCTCACCGAGGCTGGCGACTCGCGCGGCGCTTCCAGCGGCATTGGCCTGGACAGCGCCGGCAACGTTTACGTCACCGGCGTAACCTTGTCGATGAACTTCCCGGTGGTCAATGCCTACGATTCCACCATCGACACCGGCCAAAAGGCTTTCCTCAGCAAGCTCAGTGCCGATGGGCAGGCCATGCTTTACAGCACCTATGTGGGCGGTTCGACAGGAAACGTGTACAGCGGTGGACTGCTTGTCAAAAGCCCGGCCCAGGTCTATGTGACCGGAATGACCGGTGGGACGTCTTTTCCCACGCGCAACCCGCTCCAGGCCACCAGCGCCGGTGAAATGGATGCCTTCCTGGCACAGTTTGATACGACGCAGCCGGGAGACGACTCGCTTATCTACAGCACCTACTTCGGCGGCAGCAATGATGACTTTTGCTTTGGGCTTGCTGCCGATGCCACCGGGAACATCTACCTGACCGGCGACACTCTGTCTGAAGACGTACCGATGCAAGGGGCCTATCAGGACTTCAACGCCAGCGTTGTGGCCAGCAAACCGATCCCACGCGATGCCTGGGTAGCAAAAATCTCGGCTGATGGCAGCCAGTTGTTATACAGCACCTACCTGGGCGGCAGCGACAACGACCTGTCCAACGGCCTTGTCGTCACCGCGCAGGGCGATGTATTCCTGGCCGGCTACACCGCTTCGAGAGATTTTCCCATCAAAGATTACTGGGATGCCCGCCTGGATACGCTCGATCAGGATGCTTTTGTCGCCCATCTCGATTCCAACAAAGCCGGCGCAGAATCGCTCGTTTACAGCACCTACCTGGGCGGCGATCTAAGCAGTGAAACCGCCTACGGCCTGGCGCTGGACGCCAAATCGCACGTGTACGTGATCGGCGAAACCGGCTGGCGCCAGCACTACAACGATGGTTTCAGCTTCAAGCACATCCTCGGCGAAGATGAAGGGAGCGGCGGCTTCATCGTAAGATTTTCTCCCTTCGTATACCGGATCTATTTACCGTTGACCGTGCGCTAAGGAACACGGATGAAATAAGTATCCGATTTCTAGGCTTGAAAAGTAGCTCTTTCCGGACGATTGTTTACTTCCATCCTAACCCGCATAAAGCGGCACGGCCCTAATCCCGCTCTTAATTCTGTGCTTTTTCTGCACAAAACGTATGGGTTAGGCACCAAACAATTTCCTCGAGGTAAAAGATTTCGGAAGTCCTCCGGGCTTCCGAAATCTTCCAAATTTCAAAAGTCATAAGGACCGGTTTCTATGTTGACGTTGTACGAAGAATTTTTTTTGATCTCGATCGACGATTACACGGGCATGGTTGCCTCACGCGCTGCAGAAACCCTGCACTATGGCCTGGCAGGCGCAATGCTGTCAGAGCTGGCTCTCGAAGGCAAGCTCAGCATCGAGGACGAGCGGGTGATCGTGCTGAACGACACCCCCCTCGGCGATGAAAAGTTGGATGCGATGCTGGCGACCCTCGCCGCAAGCCCAAAACAGCGCAAGGCTACCCGCTGGATCAACGAATTGAGCGAAAGAAAGCTCATCCGGCAGGTGGCCGATGGGCTGGCTGCAAAAGGCATCCTGACGATCGAAAAGAAGCGCTACCTGTGGGTCATCCCCTATGACGCCTATCCGCAGCAAGATGCGTCGGCGAAATACTGGGTCAAGCACTACCTGCGCGCCATCGTTCTGGGCGGTGAAAAGCCCGAACCCGGTGTGGTCGCCCTGCTGAGCCTGCTCAAAGCCTGCCGCCTGCTCAACCTGGTGTTCACCAAGGACGAACGCAAGGCGGCCGCGAACAAGGTGGCCGATCTGGTGCAAGGGGAAAGCTACGGCGAGGCGGTGGCCCGGACGCTCGATGAAATCGAGCTGGCCGCCGCAACCGCCGCCATGGCGACGACCGGCTGAACCGGCCAGTATCCGATGACATTAACGCCATTGAAAAAGACTCTCCTGGGCTTCGTTTGCCTGCTGCCGATCGGTGTGGCTTGCAGTTCACCGGCGCAACCGGCAGTCACGGCGCATCCCGCCGGCGGGCAAGACGGGCAAGCACGGCCAACGACCACGGCAAGCGAGCCAACCGAGATCGCCCTGCCGGCCGTCACCTACCCTGCGGCAACAGGCATCTCACCTGCGCTGCGCGGGCGCGTGACCTACCGCCTGGGCGAACGCCTGTACCTGCTCGACGCCGAGGAGAACGCCATGCCTTTCGACGCCAGCGCTGTGTTGGATACGTTCGACCCGGGTACGGATGAGTGGATCAATATTTCGCCCGATGGCAACTGGCTGGTGCTCAGCGCCGAACGCGGCGACGAGCGCTGCAAAGGCTGGGCCTGCCTGCTGGTGGCCCCGGCAGATTTTTCCGGCCTAGAGGTGGTGCTGATCGACGGCGAACCCTTGCACCCTGAGTACGTGAGCGCCGTGGCCTCTGGCGGCGACGCGATCGTTTTTGTCGACAGCGGCGGCCCGCACAGCCGCGACCTGTGGCTCACGCAGCGCCAGGCCGGCGCCTGGAGCGAGGCGGTGCTGCTGACCGCCGATTCGCCGTACGATTACAACGTGCAGCCGGCCGTTGCCGGCGACAGCAGCCGGGTCGTGTTCGCCTGCGGCCCCACGCCGTACGCCCTGGAAGGCTCGGCCATCTGCGAAGTAAACGTAGATGGCTCCGGCCTGCGCGTGCTGCTCACACCCGACCGCGGCCCGGGCGGCGGCCCTACCAACGCCCTGCGCCAGCCCGACTACGCCCCTGATGGCAGCATCGTCTTCGAGGCCGACTGGGGCGGCGAGCGCATCTGGCGTCTTCTGCCGGAAAGCGGCCAGGCGTTCCCGGTCGACCGCCAGGCCAACAACGATAACTCGCCTTGCGTGCTGCCGAACGGCAGCATCGTCTCCCTATGGCTGGACCGGCCGGGCAGCCATGGGATACACGAAATCAAAGTGGCGCGCGCCGACGGCAGCCAATGGGAAATGCTGCTCACCGGGCAAGACGTGCTCGATATCGGGCTTGGTTGTGGTTCGGCGACCACCGCAAACACTGCACCCTGAAAAAAATGAAACACCTCGAAAACGCCTCCTCTGCCGGGGTTTTGCCCCCGGAATACCAAAACCTGAAACGCCCAAAGCCCAATGCGCCGCTGTCGCGCTCGCGGGCCGTATTCAGCCTGATCTTCGGCCTGGCGGAGGTCGCTTTCACGTTGGGCTTCTTTCTCCTCAGCGCAAGGGTTATCCTCGATGCGTACGAAACATACAACCGCCTGACCGGGGAGGGGGTGACGGCCAAGGGCGTCGTTACGCATTTGAACGTAGACGACAGCGACGATTCGAACACCTACCGTGTCGGCTACCGTTTCAGCGTTCTCCGCAACGGTGATCCAACCAATATCGAAGGCCACGACTACGTTTCGCACGCCTACTACACGGCTCGTGAAATCGGGCAGGCTATCGAAGTGCGCTACGTGCCGGCCGACCCGGCCTTGAACGCCATCCAGGCGGAACTCGCTCCGCCGTCGGCCATTTTGCCGGTTGCGCTGGCGCTGGGGGCTGCCTTGTTCCTTTCGATAGGCCTGGGAACGCTGTTCTACGCGATCAGGACGATGCAGCATCTCAAACGCTTGCACACGGAAGGCCGGCAGGCCGAGGCTACGGTCTTTGCACGCTGGCAAAGCAAGGATTCGGACGGCGATCTCACCTACTTCGTTGCTTATGCCTACCATGCTGCTTCCAAACCCGGCCAGCGGCAGCTCGTGACCCGTTCCGAGGAGAACAGCACTCTTTACCAACAGTATCAGATCGGGGACAGGCTTACGGTCCGTTACCTACCGCAGAAACCATCCGTCTGCCAGGTGGTTCAAAAAATCGACCTGGCATAAGCTTGCGGCAGGCGCCCCGCCGCCCAACCCCGGACCAAAACAAAACTTATAGGAATTGATTGATGAGCCATACGATGCCTTCCCACCCATCTTCCCGCCGTTCCACCATCGGCGCGGGAGGCTGCGCCCTGATCCTGCTTTGGGCAAGCGGGGTACTGCTGTTGGCCTTGATCGCCGGCTACTGGGCCATCTCTGCCGCACACCAAAGCCGGGCCGCAGCCATTCAACGCCACAAAGACCGCGTCGACCCGAACGCCACCGAGGCCGGCAAGACCGCCGCCGAGAAAAGCCCGCCGCCCGGCCACGAAAACGATATTCCCATCGACGTACGCGTGGGCCTGTACGTCGACCGCATCGTTGAGATATCGGTCAAAGAAACCGGCTGGACGGTAGATTTTTACATCTGGTTCAATTGGGATGGCGACAGCATTCATCCCGGCGAGAATTTCCAGGTGGTCGATGGAGCCATCGAAACCAAAGAAAAACTCAAGGAAACGGTCGACGGCAACCATCACTACGCCCTCTACCGTGTCACGGCGCGCATCACCAAGTTCTTCAACGTTTCCCGTTTCCCCTGCGACGATCACCTCTTGACGATCAGCATCGAAGACCAGGGGCTACAGTCCTATCAACTGCGTTACGTTCCCGACGCCGGCGGCTCGGCGATCAGCTCGCGCGTCAAAATACCCGGTTACGAAATCTACGACCAGACCGCCACGGTCAAGCCGCATTCTTACAAAACGCCGCGCGGCGACCCCGCCCTGCCAACAGACTTCAAAGCAACCTATTCACAATTCATCTTTGGTATTTGGGCCCAACGACCCGATTTCGGCTTCTACTTCAAGATGTTCCAGGGATTGTTTGCCGCCGTGGCCATTTCCCTGCTCGTGTTTTTCATCAAGCCGACCGATGTCGATCCGCGCTTTGGCCTGAGCGTCGGCGCCTTCTTCGCCGCCATCGCCAACACCTACGTCGTTGCCAGCCTGTTGCCCGATAGCGGCGCGATGACGCTGACCGACATGGTCAACGGCATCGGCATGGGCGTGATCTTCCTGACGCTGCTGCAATCCACCATCTCGCTGTACCTGTACGACCGCCGTGGTATGCAGGCGCTCTCGGGCCTTTTCGATCGGGCCTCGTTTGTCATCTTGGCAACGGTATACCTGATCATCAACATTGCCATTCCTTGGGTAGCCATCCTATAAGGAGAGAAGCCTGATGAACACGAACATCCCCTCAACCCACCAGTGGACGATCCGCATTTTTCCCTGGCTGCTCTGGGCGATTCTGATCGCTCTTGGCTTCCCACTCATCTGGTTGGTTGTCACCAACCCGCAGGCACGCTGCGGCGGGCTGATCTTGCTACCGGTATTGTTGACGGCAGCCATTGGCCTGGGCGAGGTGGTCACCTGCCGGATCGACCTGGAGACGCGTACCGTCACCTTGCGCCGCGCCAGCATCTTGCGCCGGGAGCAACACCGGTTCAGTTTTGACGATATCCAGACCATCTCGGTGCAAAGCGACAGCGGCGGCGAATCGATCACCTACCGCCTGGTGTTTGCGCTCCAATCGGGCCAAATCATCCCGCTTACCAAAACATCTTCTTCGGGCAAGGGCGGCAAAGAGAAACTGGCGCAGCAAATCGCCGCCTACATCAACCAGGCCCGCTTCAGCCCCATCCGCCCGGCCCTGGACGGTGTCGTACGTATCGAAAACGGGGGGGAGACCGACGGCGTGCGCTGGCAAATCGCCATCGTCACCGCCAACGACAATGTTCCGCTGACCCGTTGGCACACCACCCAGGCTCGTTTTAGCGGCGGCTTTATTTTGCTCATGCCCGCCATGCCCGCCATGCGCGCACAAACGGCTTCAATGCCCGGCGGGCTGGCCGGTTCGATCGTGCGCGCCGTCTACGGCCGATATCTGCGCATGTTGGATCTTTCCGACCAGGATATGCCCGGCTTTGCCAACGCCCAGTTCCTGACCGGCGACCAGGTAGGGCTGGAAAAACGCTTCGCCATCCTGACCAGCGACCCGGTGGCCGCCAAAGCCTGGCTCACCCCATCGCGCGCCGGCCGGTTGGCGGCCTGGATGCAATCCAATCCGCTCGAAGCCGCCCAGGCTGAAAGCGACCCGCACCTGTGGCTGACGGCGCAAGGGCTGTGGCTGGCTTTCCGGGGCCGGTACAACCGGCCCGAACAGGTAGCAGCCATCGCCCAATTGGGTGCGGACCTGGCCAAAGAATAAAACAGGCTCTCCCGGCCTCGCCGTGAAAGCCCTTCACGCTAAACCCGGAAGACCCACATATCTAAGGAGATTCGATTCATGAACGGCAAAAACAGCACTCTGATTTTCTTCAACCTCGCCCGTTTGGCCCTGGCAGCCGGCTTGTTGCTGGCCATGGGATGGGCAGGTATGGCTGTTCGCGCCGCAAACCTGGCTGCAATAACGGCCTCCGCCAGCGATGGCTTCGACCCCGGCGCGAATCAAACCGTATGGACGTTTGTCATACAACCGGATGGGCGTATCTTGGTGGGCGGTAATTTCACCCAATTGGGTGGGCAGGCGCGCAGCCGCATTGGGCGTCTCCATCCCGATGGCAGCCTGGATACATCCTTCAATCCCGGCGCAAACGATTGGGTGCGGGCGTTCCTCGTGCAAGGCGATGGCAAGATCATCGTTGCCGGGAGGTTTACCGAACTGGCCGGGCAAGTGCGTAACGCCATTGGACGTCTCAACGCGGATGGCACCCTGGATACCGCCTACGCCCCCGATGTCAACGGGCAAATCTTTGCTGTGCAGCCGCTTCCTGGCGACGCCTTGCTCATCGCCGGCGACTTTACCAGTGTGGGCGGCCAGGCGCACACCCGCATCGCCCGCCTCAACGCCGACGGCACGCCCGACGCCGCCTTCAACGCATCTGCCAACGACATCGTGCGCGCCTTGTTGACGCAACCCGATGGCCGCATCCTGATCGGTGGGGTTTTCACCGGAGTGAATGAAACGGCGCAAGCTCATCTCTCCCGCCTCAACGCCGACGGCAGCAACGATGCAACCTTCACAGTAGCGGTCAACGAAAGCGTCTTCGCTCTGGCGCGCCAACCCGATGGCCGCATCTTGCTTGGCGGGGCCTTTACCGCCGTCAACGGCGCCGCTCGCACCAGAATTGCTCGCATCAACGCCAATGGCACACTCGATGACACCTTCACGGCGTCTGTCCATAGCTTCGTGTACAGCTTGCTGATCCAACCGGATGGCAACATTCTGGTCGGGGGCAATTTCGTGCAGTTGAACGGTGCCTATCGCTACCGCATTGGGCGGCTGCTTCCCAATGGCGAGTTGGATGCCAGCTTTTCCCCCGAATGCGGCGGTACCGTCTATACCCTGCTCGTCCAGCCAGATGACAAAATCCTGGTCGGCGGGTCGTTCGATGCCTTGAACGGCGTGACGCGTGCGAAAATTGGCCGGTTATACCCCAATGGCAACCTGGATGCGACCTTGACCGCAGGGGCAGATGATAACGTCTATGCCCTTGCCAGCCAACCCGATAACAAAATTTTGGTGGGCGGTGCGTTTGGCAACCTGGGCGGGCAGATACGCACAAACCTGGCGCGCCTCAACGCCGACGGGCAGATGGACAACACCTTCTATGCATACCCCGACGGGCCGCTCTACGATTTCAACGTTTTTAGCAGCGTCGCGTTTGGCGGGCATTTCTCCAACCTGAGCTCGTTACCGCGCGCCAACCTTGCGCGCATGCTTTTGAGCGGCGGCATAGATGGCAATTTTAACCCCGGCGCCAATGCCACCGTGAATGCCCTGGCCAGGCAGCCCGATGGCCGGATTGTGGTCGGGGGTAACTTCACGCAGTTGGCCGGGCAAGTGCGCGATCACATCGGGCGGCTGTACGCCACCGGCAGCATAGATAACACCTTCAACCCCGGGGCGTTGGGCGGCTCTGTGGATGTCCTCCTGGTACAGCCCGATGGCAAAATCCTGGTCGGCGGCGCTTTCTCCACCTTAGCCGGGCAGCCGCGCAGTTACCTGGGCCGCCTGAACCCCGATGGCAGCCTGGATGCCGCCTTCAACCCGGCTCCCAATGGCTATGTATCGGCGTTGGCGCTGCAAGCCGATGGCAAAATTTTGATCGGGGGAGGGTTTACCGTCGTAGGTGGGGTGGAGCGCCCTTTCATTGCCCGCCTGGACTCGAGCGGCGACCTGGATGTGAGTTTCTACGCCGCTCCCAATTTGGTCGTGTACAACGTGCTCGTCCAAACCGATGGCAAGATTGTCATCGGCGGCTACTTTAGCCGGGTCAACGGGCAAACGCAGGAAGGGCTTGCCCGCCTGCTGGCGGATGGCAGCCTGGACGCAACATTCACCGCCCAGGCCACCGGCGGGCCAGTGCATACATTGGCCCTGCAAAGCGACGGCAAATTGGTGGTGGGCGGCGATTTTACCAACCTGGCCGGGCAAGCGCGCAGCCGCCTGGGCCGCCTTTCCGGCGGCGAGATGGTCAACCAACAGATCAGCCTGCAGCGCAACGGCACGATCACCTGGCTGCGCAGCGGCCCCGGCCCCGAAGTAGACCGTGTGACCTTCGAGGCTTCCCCCGATGGGGTCAGCTACACCCTGCTCGGCAGCGCCACGCGCATCAGCGGCGGCTGGCAACTAAGCGGCGCGCCGGTCGTCGCGGGCTACCAATCCATCCGCGCCCGCGGCTATACCGCCAAAAGTTACGTCCAACATGTGCGCCAGGTGTATCTAGCCAACACGGCCCCCACAGCCAACGCCGGCTCCGATCAATCGGTTGCCCCCAACGCCCTGGTCACACTAGATGCCAGCGCCTCCAGCGACCCGGAAGGCGACGCTCTGCAATATCTTTGGCAGCAGACCGGCGGCCCGACGGTGACGCTCTCTGACCCGGCCGCGGCGCAGCCCACTTTTACCGCCCCGGCCGGCCCGGCCACCCTGACCTTTCGCCTGGTCGTGACCGATAGTTTCGGCCTGGCCGATCCATCGCCTGATGAAGTGGTCATTTCCATCACACAATGGTTTCCGTTGTATTTGCCAGCCGTGATGCGACCGTAAAAAATCGAAGACCTTCTCAAAGAAGGAGGAAAAGTGGGGTGTTGTGGGTGAGCTTCGCTCCCCCACAACACCCCACACCCCGCTTTATTTGAGAAGGTACAAGGAGTGTTGTTATGTCCTTTCCATTTCGTTTTTCATTTGTCCGTTTGCGTTTCATTTTGGTATTAGTTTTGCTGTTGAGCAGCCTGGGACAGCATGCGCCCAGCCTGGCTGCCCCGCAAGTGAGCAATATCAAGCTCAGCGATATCCAGGCTGTGGCCGGCAATGTGATCGCGATGAAGATCAGCTCCGACAGCAGCCGCGTGGTTTATCTGGCCGATCATCATGCGCTCAATGTGGTTGAACTGTACAGTGTGCCAGTGGGCGGCGGCGACCCGGTGCGGCTGAATCCCCCCCTCACCACAGACCACAACGTGACCGATTTTTATATCAGCGCCGACAGCGCACGCGTGGTCTACCTTGCCGATCAGGAAGAAGATGAGCGCTTCGAATTGTACAGCGTGCCCATTGCAGGGGGGGCAGCGGTCAAACTCAATGATGCGCTGGATGTCGGCTGGGATGTCTCAATTGTGTTCTATATCAGCAACGATAGCAACCGAGTGGTCTACCGCACCGCATCAACGAGCGCGCAATCTGCGCTGTACAGCACACCCCTGGCCGGTGGCACGCCAGTTTTACTCAGCGGCCCAATCACGCCCAATCAACGGGTCAGGCGCATCCAAATCAGCCCCAACAGCAGCCGGGTGGTCTACGCAGCATCAGATGGCGGCCCCACCGAGCTTTACAGCGTACCCATCAATGGCTCTCCAAACCCGCCCACAAAACTCAATGCAGCGCTGGTGAGCGGCGGGGATGTTTACACCATCTTTGAGATCAGCCCTAACAGCACCCGTGTGATCTACATCGCCGATCAAGATGCCGACAATGTGGATGAGTTATACAGCGCGCCCTTGGCTGGCGGCAGCACGCCTGTCAAACTCAACGGCACACTCGTCAGTGGTGGCAATGTGGTCAAGGGCGGTTTCGCCATCAGCCCCGATAGCAGCCGCGTCATCTACCGGGCCGACCAGGAAACCGATGGCACCAACGAGCTATACAGTGCACCCCTGGCCGGCGGCAGTACGCCCGTTAAGCTCAACGCCGGGCTGGTTGCTGGCGGCAATGTTCTACCTTATTTCCAATGGAGTGCCAACAGCAGCCATGTGGTTTATTACGCCGATCAAGAAGTGGACGAACGCAATGAGATTTACAGCGCGCCCATCGCTGGCGGCAGCGCCCCCGTTAAGCTCAACGGCAGCCTGGTCAGTGAAGGCGATGTGAACTTTATCCATATCAGCCCCGATAGCAGCACGGTGGTCTATCGTGCAGATCAAACGGCAGACGGGAGGGATGAATTGTTCAGTGTGCCAATCACCGGCGGCGCAACACCCACGAAATTAAACGGCACGCTGATCGGCGGCGGCGATGTAACCGGGTACACCATCGGCGCCAATAGCGACCACGTGGTTTACTGCGCTGATCAGGATGTGGACGAGCAACTCGAATTGTACAGCGTGGCGATTGGGGGTGGTACGCCTGCCAGGCTCAACGCCAATCTGCCCACTGGTGGCAACGTAGGCCAGTTCCTGTTCAACCCCAACGGGGAGCGCGTGGTCTATATTGCCGATCAAGATACCGATGGCATGAACGAACTCTACAGTGTGCCCGGCAATGGCGGTTCAGTGACCAGGCTCAGCCACTCGCAGGCCCTGGTGGGAATGGTGACCACAGAATTTCAGATCAGCGCGGATGGCAGCCACGTGATCTACACCGCCGATGGGAATTCGGATGATGTGATCGAGCTTTATCGTGCGCCGACTGGCGGCGGCACAGTTGCCACCCTGAATGGGCCGCTCACGGCTGGCGGCGATGTGAGCGTTCAGTTCCGCATCAGCCCCGATAGCAACCGTGTGATCTACCATGCCGATCAAGATACGGATGAAATCTTCGAACTGTACAGCGTGCCGCTTGCCGGCGGCTCAGTGACCAAGCTCAACGGCCCGCTCGCCAACAGTGGCGACGTAAATTTCCGATTCGAAGTCAGTCCCGACAGCACCCGCGTGGTTTACATTGCCGATCAGGAGACGGATGGCGTTGATGAACTGTATAGTGTGCCAATTGGCGGCGGCGCAGTGGTCAAACTCAATGGCCCGATGGCCGTGAACGGTAATGTGGTACGCTTTGAAATCAGCCCTGACAGCCAACGGGTGGTTTACTTCGCCGACCAGAATGTGGACAAAGTGGCTGAGATTTTCAGCGTGCCGATTGGCGGTGGTACGGTCACACGGCTCAATGGCGATCTGGTGACCAACGGCGATGCTGGCATCCCCCAAATCAGCGCGGACAGCAGCCGGGTGGTGTATATCGCCGATCAGGAAACCGACGAAGTGCAAGAACTGTACAGTGTGCCAATTGGCGGCGGTACACCTGTCAAACTCAATTCGGTTTTGTTGGACAATGTGGATGTAGCCGGATTTGCGATCAGCCCTGACAATACCCTGGTTATCTATCGCACGCGGCAGGCATCTGCCTATGTCGGTGAATTGTACAGCGTGCCGTTGGGTGGCGGCACGGCTACCCGGTTGAGCGATACGTATGCGCAAGCTATCCAGATCAGCCCGGATAGCAGCCGGGTGGTGTATCAAACGTTGAATAATTCGAATGTGGCAGAAATCTACAGCGTTTCGGTTACCGATGGTACTGAGATTGTTCTCAACGGCTCCCTGGCAAGCGGCGGGACAGTTCAGGATTTTCAGATCAGCCCCAACGGCAGCCGCGTGGTCTACCTGGCCGATCAGGAGACGGACGAAATCTTCGAACTATACAGCGTACCGATAACAGGCGGCGCAGTCAGCCAACTCAATGGCTCACTGGTTGCTGGAGGCCAGGTGACTACCCAATATCAAATCGGTGCCAACAGCAGCCGAGTAGTTTACCGTGCCGATCAGGCTATCGATGATGTTTACGAAATTTACAGCGCCCCGATTCAAGGAGGCATGGTTGCCAAGCTGAATGGTGCGCTTGTCAGCAGCGGCGATGTTGACGATTTTGCTATCAGCCCCACCGGCCCGCAGGTGGTCTATCGCGCCGATCAAGATGCAGACGGGGTGTATGAACTTTACGTCGCTTTTCTGGAGGCCGACCTGGCCATCACCAAAGAAATTTCGGCCCGCAGCACCACACAAATCACCTACACCGTTACGGTCACCAACCTGGGACCAGATAGTGCTGGCGGTGCGAGTGTCTACGATGCCGTGCCAACACACATCACCAACGTCACCTGGACCTGTGCTGCCACGAACGAGGCCACCTGCGCCAACGCCAATGGCAGCGGCAATACCCTGCAAGAGATCATCCCCATCTTACCGGTTGGCGGTGTCGTTACCTTTACCATTAGCGGCAATGCTGACAGCCAGGCCGATGCTTTCAACCAGGCTAGTGTTGCCGTCCCCGGTGGCGTTCACGAAACCAACCCGAGTAACAACACAGCAGCCGTGGGAAGGTATTTGTTGATGCTGCCTTTGATTATCAAATAAGGGTTTAAGGCTATTCTGGTGAAGTAATGAAAAAACAGTCACATCTTCTTGCAGTGTTTTGCCTGATGGCGTTGCTCCTTGGGCGGTCGGCTTAGCCGGCCGGCGCCCACAGCAGCGCCGAAGTCCCGCCGTAGCCTTCGACCGCGACGGGCGCGTGCTGATGGCCTGGGCGCAGCACAAAGAACTGTCCATCCCCGACGACGCCGAATTCGACGCCGCCTTCGTCCAGGCGCTTGAAATCACTACGCCATTGTCGCCCCCACCAACGGGCAGATCCTGAGCCGGTTGGCCCTGACCGATGACGAAATGATGGATATCAACCCCCAGCTCGCCCGCGGAAACGATGGCGCCCTGTGGCTGGCATGGGTCAGCAGCCCCGGCAACAGCCTTACCGGTAACACAACCCATCCCAACCGCCTGCTGGCCACCCGTTGGAACAGCAGGCAGTGGTCGCCTCTTGAAACCACCCCCGCCGAACTGGCCGGCACGCTCACCTGGCGACTGGCCGCATTCGACGCCGAACGTGCCCTGATCGCCGCCGGCCTGGATACCGACGGCAGCCTGGCCAGCGCCGCCGATCGCGAGATCATCGCCATCGAACGCGGCAAAGCAGGCTGGCACGCTGCCACACCGATCAGCGCCAACAGCAGCCTCGAAGGCGAACCCCTGCTGGCCTGGGCCAACGGTACGCACCTGATGGGCATCGCCGGAAACCTGCAAACCACCCCGCTGGCTCAGGCGCTCACGCCGGTGAGAAATTCCCCACCGGACAGTCTCATACGAGAGGTCCAGAGTTAATCCAAAAAAAGCTCTTCCGGCTTCGCCGGGAAAGGAATTCTTCACGCTAAACCCGGAAGACCAAAAAAAGACCACAGCAGAGGCCTTCAAGGTATACTTGTACGGACTGACTCCAGCAAAACACCGGCGGCTGTTTCATCCGGTCTACCCGCCGGCGGTGAACGGCTGAAACCCTTTGCAGGTTGGCGGAAAGTGCTGTACATTCATTTGCTCGGCCATTTTTATCTTTTCGACGGAGAAGCCCCACGGCCCTTCACAGCTCTACCAAAGACCTTACCCCTGTGGGCTTATCTGCTGCTCAACCGCGGCAAGGCGTTGACGCGCCAGCATCTCGCCTTTTTGCTGTGGCCTGACGAACCTGAAGAAAAAGCGCGCACCAACCTGCGCCGCCACCTGTACGAGCTGCGCCGGGTCCTGCCACCTGCGCCGGACGGCCGTCCCTGGCTGCTGATCCTCGACGACAGCATGCAGTGGAACCCCCAGGCCGATTGCTGGCTGGACGTGGCGGAGTTCGAGCGCCTCGCCGCATCACCCGAGCACCTGGCGCGCGCGGCAGCCATCTACACCGGCGACCTGCTGCCCGATTTGTACGAGGACTGGCTTGCCCCCGAACGGGAACGCCTGCGCAGCCGTCACCTGGCCTGCCTGTACCAACTGGCCATCCAGAACCAGGCGCAGCGCAACTTTCCCCAGGCGATCGATTACACCCAACAAATTTTGGCCCGGGAGCCGCTGCGCGAAGACGCCATCTGCCTGCTGATGCGCCTGCGCGCCCAGGCCGGCGACCGCGTGGGGGCGCTGCAAACCTACGATAGGTTTGTCCGCATACTCGATGACGAATTGGGGATTCCACCGCAGCCCGAAACGCGCGCCCTGCACACGGCACTGCTGCGCGAGCTGCCTTTGCCGCCACAAAGCGTCTCGGCGCCGCAGGCCGCAGCCACCATGCCGCACAACCTGCCGGCCCAACTCAACACATTCTTTGGGCGTGATGAAGAACTGCTGGCGCTGCAAAACCTGTTCAAGGCCCGCGAGCGGCGCATCCGTCTGCTGACCCTCACCGGGCCGGGCGGCTCCGGTAAGACGCGTCTGGCGCTCGAAGCAGCCACGCACCTGCTGAACGACGGCGCCGGCAGCTTCCCCAATGGCATCTTCTTCGTCGACCTGTCCGCGGTCCGGGTGCAGGAGGGCGTCTTCCCGGCCATCGCCAGAGCCATGGGCCTGCGCGAAGGTGGGGGCCAGGCGCTGCCGGAGCGCCTGAAAGAAGTGCTGCGCCCCAGGCGCCTGCTGCTGCTGCTCGACAACTTCGAGCAGATCGCCGCTGCCGGCCCCCTGCTGATCGATCTGCTCAACACGGCGCCGGACCTGCATCTGCTCGTCACCAGCCGCATATCGCTGGGCGTTTACGGCGAGCACGAATACCCCGTCTCGCCGCTGCCGCTGCCCGATCTCAAACGCCTGCCGCCTGCCGAACAACTCGCCGAAAACGCGTCCATCTCGTTATTCGTCGCGCGGGCCTGCGCCCACGCGCCGGGTTTTTCTCTGACCGACGCCAACGCCCTCCTGGTGGCCGCCATCTGCGTCCGCCTGGACGGCCTGCCGCTGGCCCTCGAACTGGCCGCCGGACGCATCAAGCTTTTTCCGCCGCAGGCCATCCTGGCGCGCCTGGCCAATCGTTTCGACTTCCTTGCCGGAGGGGAGCGCAACCTGCCGCCGCGCCACCAGACCCTACGCAACGCCATCCACTGGAGCTACGAACTGCTCGACGAAAGCGAACGCGCCCTCTTTGCCGCGCTGAGCGTCTTCACCGGCGGCTGGCGGCTGGAGGCCGCCGAGGCCGTGTGCCAACCACCGGCAGGCGGGGATGTTCTCACCGGGTTGACCGCCCTGGTCAACAGCAGCCTGATCCAGCAAACATCGAGCGGCGGCGAGCCGCGCTTCACCATGCTGGTCACCCTGCACGAATATGCCCGCGACCTGTTGGAAGAAAGCGGGCAGCTGGCAGATAGGTTGCAGCGCCACGCCGTCTACTTCACCGGACTGGCAGAGCAGGCGCTGCGTGACTGGCGCGGCCCGCGCCAGGGCTTCTGGATGAACACCCTGGCGGCGGAAAACGACAACCTGCAAGCTGCCCTGGCCTGGGCACTCGAGGCCCCTCACGAAGCGCAGCGCATCGAACTGGCCGTCCGGCTGGCCGAGGGCCTGGCCGGCTTCTGGCGCATGAGCGGACAGCTCGACACCGGGCGAGACTGGCACCAACGCATCCTGGCGCAGCGCCAGGATATTTCGCCGGCCAGGCTCATCCGGTTGCTCAACCAAACCGGCGAGTTTGCCCAGATGCAGGGGCAGCACCCTGAGGCCATCGCCCTGCACGAAGAGGCCCTGGCCCTGGCCCGCCAGTTACAAGACGCGTCGTTGATCAGCTACAGCCTGCGCTCGCTGGGCACGGCTGCGGCGCGCAGCATGGACTATGCACGCGCCGAGCCGCTGCTTCAGGAAAGCATCGCCATCGAAAAATCGCTCTCCGCTGGGGCGATCACCGATACGATGGCCCTGGCGTTCAACAACCTGGCCGTGGTTTTACGAAGCATCGGGGAGAACAAGCGCGCCGCAGTCTTGTTGAAAGAGGTGCTTGCTTTCCAGCGTAGCCAGGGCAACCAGTACGGCGTGGCAGCCTCGCTGACCAATTTAGGATCGGTTTCCCTCGAAGCAGGGAACTACGCCGAAGCGGAAGCCTTTTTTCGCGAGAGCCTGGCGCTCAAACACGCCCTCGGCGACCAACCCGGCATCGCCAGCCCCTTTTCCGGCCTGGCCGAGCTGGCCTACCGGCGCGGCGAAATGCTGCGCAGCCTGCGCCTGATGGCCTTCTATATGGCCTTCAGCCGGGAAATCAATTACGAGATGGGATCGACCAAAAACGAGAAGCGGCAGGCCCGCCTGGAGACCTACCGCCAGCAGCTGGGGGAACAGGCTTTCAACGCCGGCCATGCGGAAGGTGCGGCCATGACCCTCGAGCGGGCCATAGCCTACGCCCTCGGCGAAACGCCCGGTCGACCCTGATCCTACCCCTTCCGGAAAATGAAGACGCACCCCAGGATGGTGACGCTCAGCGCCAGCCACGGCCAGGGGCTGGCGGCCATCTCCCCGCGCTCCAGCGCCGCCAGGCGGGCTTCGAAGGCGGCGTTCTGCGCCTGAAGCGCAATGATTTGGGCGTCTTTTTCGTCCACGAGTTCGTTCAACCCCTGGATGGCCGCCAGGGCCACGCCGTCGGCGTCGATGGTGGCGATGTGCCGCTCGTCCTCGCCCACGCCGAAGGCGGCGTAGAAGTCCTGCGC
>JBMOLU010000044.1:0-1316 GCA_049325275.1 Chloroflexota bacterium | reverse complement strand
CGTGACCCTGACGGCCGCCGCGGCCGCCGGCTCGACCTTCGCCGGCTGGAGCGGCGCCTGCTCCGGAACCGGGACCTGCACGGTCTCCATGACTCAGGCCCGCTCGGTCACCGCTACCTTCAACGGCACGACGTGCCCTCTTCCTTCAACGTTCCGGTGGACCTCGTCAGGCGTGCTGGCAACGCCGCGTTCGGGATGGGTTTCGCTCAAGGATTTCACCCACGCTCCCTACAATGGCCAGCAGCTCGTTTACGCAACGACACACGACACGGGAACGGGCTGGGGATCGATGAACTTTAACCTCTTCAGCGATTGGAATCAGATGGCTTCAGCAACCCAGAATGGAATGTCTCAAGGGACCGTTGCGCCGTCGCTCTTCTACTTCGCTCCGAAGGACATCTGGGTGCTCGCCTACCAGTGGGGCCCGACCGCCTTCAGCTACAAGACATCCTCCAACCCCACCAACGCCAACGGGTGGTCCGGTGCGAACACACTCTTCACCGGCAGCATTTCTGACTCGAGCACGGGCCCGATCGACCAGGCGGTGATCTGCGACAGCACAAACTGCTATCTGTTCTTTGCCGGGGACAACGGGCGTATCTACCGCGCCAGCATGCCGATCGGAAACTTCCCGGGCAGCTTTGGCAGTTCTTACACGACCATTATGACTGATAGCACATACAATTTGTTCGAGGCGGTGCAGGTCTACAAGGTCCAGGGAGCGAACCAATACCTCATGATCGTCGAGGCGATCGGAAGCAGCGGGGCGAGATACTTCCGCTCGTTCACCGCAACCAGCCTCGGTGGTTCGTGGACGCCGTTGGCTGCGACCGAAAGTAATCCCTTCGCCGGCCGAAACAACGTCACCTTCCCCGGCGGCGCCTGGACCAACGACATCAGCCACGGCGAACTGATTCGCGTCAGCGCCGACCAGACCATGACCATTGACCCGTGCAACCTGCAGTTCCTTTACCAGGGACGCGATCCCAACTCTGGCGGTGATTATGGCCTGCTGCCGTACCGGCCGGGTCTACTCACACTGCAACGCTAGCGGGTAGCTGGAAACTGTCGACGATGGCAGTTTCTCCCATATCCCCTTATCCCCCTTCCCACTCGGAAGGGGGTAAGGCTATCTCCCACCCCTTACGGGGAAGCCACGGTTAACTGTGGTGCTATCGTAGAAAGGAATAGGAGAATACACATGAAGACAAAAGTGAATACACCCATTTTCAAGCTGTCGGCCATCCTGCTTGTCTTTGCTGTGTTGCTGTCAAGCATCAACTTGACGGCCAATGCAGCCGAGACCACGCTGGCCG
>JBMOLU010000043.1:0-10049 GCA_049325275.1 Chloroflexota bacterium | reverse complement strand
CTGGGGGGCGTGGGGCTGGCGCGCGGCTACTTCGGGCAGCCGGAACTGACGGCGGCGCGTTTCGTGCCGAACCCGTTTGGAGCGGTGGGCGGCGAGCGGCTGTACCGGACGGGCGATTTGTGCCGCTGCCTGCCGGACGGCAATATTGTGTACCTGGGGCGGCTGGACCACCAGGTGAAGCTGCGCGGCTTTCGCATCGAACTGGGAGAGATCGAAGTGGCCCTGGGCCAGCACCCCATCGTGCGCGAAGCTGCTGTCCTGGCTCGTGAAGATCGACCCGGGCATAGGCAGCTGGTCGCCTATCTGGTTTGTGGTGCGGCGCAGCCGGATATCGCCGAGTTGCGCGCCTGGCTCAAGGCGCAGTTGCCCGAATACATGTTGCCATCGGCCTACATTTTTATGGAAATGCTGCCGCTGACCCCGAATGGAAAGCTCGATCGCAAGGCTTTGCCCGCTCCTGACGGTGAGCGCCCCGGCCTGGCCGAGGCATATGTGGCCCCGCACACGCCCGAGGAGCAAACCTTGGCCGAAATCTGGATGCAGGTGCTCGGCCTTGCGCAAGTTGGCATTCACGATAACTTCTTTGCCCTGGGCGGCGATTCACTGCTCGGCATCCAGGCCATCACGTACGCGAACCAGGCCGGGTTGAAGCTCCTCCCCCGGCAAATTTTCCAGTACCAGACGATTGCCGAATTGGCCGCAGCCGGTGAAACCGTAGCTGCCGAGGCCGAACAGGGTGCGATCGTTGGCGACATGCCCCTCACACCCAGCCAGGCGCGTTTCTTCCGTCACGACTACCCGCAGCCGCAGTGGTGGAACGTCTCCAAGCTTTTCAAACTCGAACGCGATCTGGCCGATGTGGCGCTCTGGGAGCAGGCCGTGCAGCAGGTGATCGTCCATCACGATGCTTTGCGGGCGCGCTTTGTGCATGAAGCGAGCGGTTGGCGGCAGATCGTTCACGCCTCGGGCGCCGAACAAGCCGTGGTTACTCGCGTTGACCTTGCGGCCCTCCCCATTCGCACGCGTGAGATGGGCATGTTGGCGCAGGCCACCCAGATTCAGCAAAGCCTGAATCTTGCCGAAGGCCCGCTCTTACGGGTCGTGCTCTTCGATTTAGGCGCGGCCAAACCCTGCTACCTGTTGGTGACGGTGCACCACCTGGTGGCCGATGGGGTCGCCTTATGGGTGTTGATGGAAGATTTGGTCGCTGCCTGCCAGCAGTTACGCCGCGGTGATGCCGTCACCTTTGCCCCCAAGACGACCTCCGTCAGGCAGTGGGCTGAAAATCTTCACGCGTATGCCGCCACGCCGCAGTTTCAAGAGCAGTTGGACGCATGGCTGGCGCTTCCGTGGGATCAGGCCGGGCCGCTGCCGGTAGACCGTCCAGAAAACCGGGCGCAGAACACCTTCGGCTCGCGCGATCTCGAAGCGGCCCTGCTGAGCGCCGAGGAGACCGAAGCGCTGTTCAAAGTCATCCCGCTCCGCTGCCAGGTGCAGCCGCATGAAGTGCTGCTGACGGCGCTGGCGCAAAGCGTCGCACGTTGGACGGGACGCCCCTGGGTGGCAATCGACACGGTCGATGCCGGGCGGGTGCTGGACATTCCCGGAACTGAAAAGATGGACCTGTCGCGTACCGTCGGCTGGCTTTCCACCCACCATCTCTTATTGCTGCACAGCCGGGAAGGCGAGTCGCCTGCCGAAGCGCTCGAATCGATCCGCAACCAGCTGCGGCGCTTCCCCCGCCCGGGCATTCCTGCCGATATCGCCCGCCTATCCCCCGCATACCCGGCGCAGAAAGGATTCCCCGGCTGGGCCAGTGACCTGCGTTGGAACTACGCCGGGCGCGGTGGCCAACCTGCCAACACTGTTTTACAGCCGGCCAGTTTGCCGCCGGGGGCGACGCTCAACCCGGATGGCTGCGAATCGTACCTGCTCGGCTGCATTGTCTCCGCACCCGGTAGGCGCCTTGTGTGTACCTGGGACTACAGCCGGAATTTGTACGACAAGGCCACCGTGAAACGCCTGGTCGAGGATTTCAAGGACACGTTGAAGGGATTGATAGCGAGCACTTCAACAGTTTCCCAGCATTCATAGAGGAGATTTTTATTCATGGCCGCTCAAGATCATTCCCCCCTTACGCTGACGCGCGAAATTTTGCAGCAATTGGCTGCATCCGAGCATCCGCGGCTGGTGCAGGCTTACCTGCAAGCCCAACTGGCGCGCCTGCTGCGGCATCCTGTCGCCCCGGGCGATCTGCACCGCTCTTTGATCGCCCTCGGGCTTGACTCCTTCATGTCCGGCGAGCTTTCGTATGGCATCGAGAGCGATCTCGGTGTCGTCATCCCCCTGGCCGATTTTTTCGGCGACATCTCGCCGGCCGCCCTGGCCCAGCGGATTGTGGATGAGGCCGCTGCCCCACTCGAAAGCGCTGCCCCTGTACCTTTGCCGGCGGCGGGTGAGTTCCCGTTATCGTTTGGGCAGCAGGCCCTTTGGGCATTGTACCAGATGGCTCCTGAAGAGGCGGCCTACAACCTGGCCTATGCTATGCGTTTACGCTGCGAACTGGATGTTGCCGCCTTGCAACAGGTGTGGCGCACACTGGTCCGGCGCCATACGTCGCTGCGTACCACCTTTTCCCTGCGCCAGGGCGAACCGGTACAGCACGTCCATGCGGATGCTGCGCCTTTCTTTCAGCACGAAGACCTTGCAGGCTGCTCCGAGGACACGCTGCGCCTGCGCCTGGCAGACGAAGCCAACCAGCCCTTTGATTTGGAGCAAGGCCCACTCTTTCGCCTGCACCTCTTCACCTGCTCGGCGCAGGAGCACGTCTTGCTGTTGGTCTGCCACCATATCGTGATCGACTTCTGGTCCGTGGCGGCTTTGCTTCACGAGATGGGCGCCCTGTACGCGGCTGAGAAGGAAGCGGCGTTTCCTGCCGAACTGCAATCCTCCCGCTCCTATACAGACTATGTCGCCTGGCAGACCGGCCTGCTGGCCGGGCCGCGCGGCGAGCAGCTTTGGTCGTACTGGCAGCAGCAGCTTTCCGGTGAATTGCCCGACCTAGGCCTGGTGACGGACTACCCGCGCCCGCCCGTGCAGACCTACGCCGGCGCGGCGCAGCCGTGCCAGCTCGATCGGGATGTGACCCGGCGCTTGAAGGCCTTCAGCCAGTCACGGGGTGTGACCTTGTATGCCACCTTGCTGGCGGCTTTCCAGGTCCTGCTCCACCGTTACAGCGGGCAGGATCAAATCCTGGTTGGCACGCCCATCTCGGGCCGCACGCAGGCCGATTTCTTCGACGTGGCCGGCTATTTTGTCAATTCGGTCGTCATGCGTGCGCGTTTCGATGAGAACCCGTCGTTTGTCGACTTTCTCCGCCAGGTGCACCGCAGTGAAGTCGAAGCCCTGCAGCACCAGGATTATCCCTTTTCGGCCCTGGTCAGGCGCTTGCAGCCCGAGCGCGATTTCAGCCGTTCGCCGCTGTTTCAAGCCATGTTCGTTTACCAGCAGCCGCGTGTCGCCGGGGAAGAATCGATCGTGGCCCTCGACCTGGGCCTGGATGGCGTGCCCGTGAACGTACCTGGTTTGCCGTTCGAGACGCTTGCCGTGGCGCGCCAGAGTGCCCAGTTCGATCTGACCCTGGCTGCCGGTGAGGTGGACGGCCAACTGGCCGTCCTGCTCAAGTACAACACCGACCTGTTTGCGCCCGAGACGATCGAGCGCCTGCTGGTGCACTGGCGCGCCTTGTTGGACAGCATCCTGGCCGATCCGGAGCAGCGGGTTTCCGCCCTGCCCATCCTTGCGAGCGGCGAGCGTCAGCAGCTCCTCGAAGCCTGGAACGAGACGCAGGCCGATTTCGTAACGCCTCTGGACACCCTGCCGGCCTGGTTCGAAGACGTGGCCAGGCACGTTCCTGCGGCCACGGCGGTCGTTTTCGAGGGCCGGACGTGGACGTACCAGACCCTGAACCGGCAGGCCAACCGCCTGGCGCATCATTTGCAGGCGCTGGGGGTGGGGCCTGAAGTGCGTGTAGGCGTTTGCCTGGAGCGTTCCTTCGAGACCGTGGTGGCCCTGCTTGGCGTTCTCAAGGCCGGCGGCGTCTACGTGCCGCTCGACCCATCTTACCCGGCAGAGCGCCTGGCGTTCATGCAGGCAGACGCACGCCTGGCGGTCTTGTTGACCGTGTCGTCCTTGGCCCAAGCCATTCCGCAGGGCGCCGCGCGCCTCGTTTGCCTGGATGCTGTTGCCGATGTGCTCACCGGGCAAAGTGATGCGGCCCCCTCGCCGGCGCTCAATCCCGAAAACCTCGCCTATGTTATTTACACATCTGGTTCCAGCGGGACGCCCAAGGGTGTGATGGTGCCGCATCGCGCCATTTGCAATCACCTGCGCTGGCGCGCTGTGGCCAGCCCGCTCGGCGGTGAAGACCGCTTTTTGCAACTGGCATCGGCCAGCTTTGATGTCTCGCTGTGGGAAATCCTGGCGCCCTTGCTCGGTGGGGCGCAACTCGTTTTGCCGCCTCACGGCGGAGAGAAGGATCTGCGCGGCCTGGTGCGCCTGATCGACGAGCGCCAGGTGACTCACCTGCGTATGGGGCCGGCTTTGCTGAACGTCTTCCTCGAGCATGCCGATGCCGCAGGCTGTCCGTCTTTGCGGGGAGTCTTCTGCGGCGGTGAAAGCCTTTCGCTCGATTTGCAGGAACGCTTTTTCGCATCGTTCCCCGGCGTGGCTCTTTATAATCAATACGGGCCGACCGAAACGTGCGTGGCAGCCACGATGTGGGCCTGTGTGCGTGACGACGAGCGCCTGCACGTGCCGATCGGCCGCCCGGTTGCCAACATGCGTACTTACGTCCTGGACGCCCATTTGCAGCCCGTTCCGGTCGGCGTGATCGGGGAACTTTTCATCGCCGGGCAGGGCCTGGCGCGTGGCTACCTCGATCGGCCCAAGTTGACCGCCGAACGCTTCATTCCCGACCCGTTTGGCAACCAGCCCGGCGCGAGACTCTATAAAACCGGCGACCGCGTGCGCTACCTGCCGGATGGCAACCTGGAATTCCTCGGCCGCAGCGACCGCCAGGTCAAGATTCGCGGTTTTCGCGTCGAGCCGGGTGAAGTCGAAGCAGCGCTCTCCCGGCATCCGGCGCTTGCCGCAGCGGCCGTCGAGGCGCAGCCCGAGCGCACGCCCTTGTTCGGCGAGACGGTCAACGATCAGTTGGTGGCCTATCTCGTCGCCCGCTCGCCCGAACCGCCTTCGTTGGGCGACCTGCGCAGTTTCCTGAAGCACAAACTGCCCGACTATCTCATCCCGGCCGCCTTTGTTTTCCTCGAAACCCTTCCGTTGACGCCAAACGGCAAGCTGGATCGCAAGGCCCTGCCCGCCCTGGACGTCAACCGCCCGGCGTTGGACGGCGCCTACGAAGCCCCACGTACGCCGGTCGAGGAAGTGCTGGCCGAAATGTGGGCGGAACTGCTAGAGATCGATCGCGTGGGCATCCACGATAGCTTCTTCGAACTCGGCGGCCATTCCCTGCTGGCGGTTCAAAGTATGGCCACCTTGCAAGATTTGTTTGCCATCGAAGAGCCGCTGATCATTTTGTTCTTCGAGAATCCGACCGTGGCCGGCCTGGCCGAGGTGCTGACCGAAAGCCTGGGCGGTGACGCTGAAACGATCGCCCAGAAGTTGCGCATGGTTATGGAGATGTCCGATGAGGACGTGGAGAACATGCTGCTGGACCTGGGATCGAACGCATGACGCCGGCCTTCAGCATTGTCATCCCCGAATTGAATGGACGCGCCTCGCTGGAGATGGTCTTCCGTTGCCTGGCGGCGCAGGATTTTCCACGTGAGCAGTTCGAGTGCCTGGTGGTAGACGATGGCTCGACAGACGGAACGGCCGAATTCTTGCGCCACTACCGGGCAGGTTTCGACCTGCGCCCGTTGTTTCATCCCGTCAATCTGGGCCGTTCGCAGGCGCGTAACACCGCCTGCCGGCAGGCCGAGGGCGACGTCGTCGTTTTCCTGGACGCCGACATGCTTCCCGAACCCGGCTGGCTGTCTTGCTACCAGGCCGCCTTTGCCGATGGCCGCCTGGACGTGGCTTCGGGCGAGCGCTACCATCTCGACCTGGGCAGCAAGGCGGATGACCACCTCGCAGCGCTGTCTCGCCTGGCCGGCGCGCCGGTTGCAGACCTGCTGTGCCGGGACATCGCACCGCAGTTCGAACGCTTGCGCAGCCGGGCGACCATCAGCATGTACCCGACCCGGGCGATGCGAAAATTCGAAACACAGCTGCCCGATGCCTGCCGCCAACACCCCGGCAGCGTGTTGGCCGCTTATGCGTTCATCTCTTCCAACGTGGCTGTCCGGCGCACCGTTCTGGAACGCACGTCCGGCTACGACCCCGGCCTGCGCCGCGTTCACGATACCGAACTGGGTATCCGCCTGTGGGAACAGGGCGCGCGCATCGGTTTTGCGCCCGGTGCGCGTGCTTATCACATGTATTTTTCCGGGCAGGGCGACCGGGACGACACGTTGATGGAGCGCATGGCAGTGTTCTACCGCCATCCCTATCGTTTTGCCATCTTGCTCAACCTGTGGTTTGCCTATCACGAACAGCCCGAGCCGCAGTTCCCGTCACCCGTTTTCGAAAGCCTGGAAACCCTGGTCGCCGCCGACCGGCCCGGCCTGGCGCTCGACCTGGGTGCAGAATTCCAGCGGGTATACGGGCAGCCCTTCCCGGCGGAATGCATCTGCGAGCGCGAGTTTATGGCTGCGTACTTTTGCGAGTTATCCGGCATTGCACAGGCCGACGTGGAAAGCTATCTCGATCGGGGCATATCGCGCGGGCTGATCGCGCAAGTGCGGGAAGGCCGGCTTTATTTCGACTTCTATCACACCACCAACTGGCTGCGTAAGTGCACGCCTTATCAGGAATACGAACTCAAACATACCCGTTACAGCCGTCTGCAAAAGTCGTTTTTCCCCGTCCCGGCTGCCGGGCGTGTAGCCGCCCGGCAGCCGTCGCACGCCGGCGCGGTGCGCAAACCGCTCGCTTTGCAATGCCACGGCGTGTACGAGGTCGAGCTACCGCTCGATAGCTTTCCGGCGCGAGCCGTGGCCGGCACGCTCAACATCCCCCTCCCGGCCGAGCATCCTTGCCAGAGCGGCGTGCAGCTTGCCCGCTGTACGCCTGAAAACTTGCTGGATTATGCCGATACTGCCCGAACGATGATTCGCGATTTTCCTTTGCAACAGGCAGTACAGGAAATGGGCTACCTGACCCTGCGCTACGAATTCGAAGCCCGTTTGCGTGAATCCTTGCCTGCGGCCTCGCGCCCGATGCCCGAATCGCCGGCGAAGCTGGCACCGTTCCTGCGTCCCGCTTATCCCGCTACGCAGCTGCCCAAGGCCCAGGCCGTCTTGAAAAAGATCTTCCTGGGGCCGGTCGGCGATGCCGTCGCCGCCGCCCGCCGCATTTACGAGTGGATTTTGGATAACACCACGTATTTGCAGGGAGCCTGGCCCGATTACGCCATCCTCGACACGCGCTGCGGCCCCTGCATCCAGCAGGCGCGCCTGTTCGTCAACCTGTGCCGCCTGATGCGCATCCCGGCGCGCGAGCAGTGCGGCCTTTTGTTTGGGCGCAGCCTTGTGGTGAACGGTCGGCAGGCCGTCCGCACCGCCGGCCGTGGGCATACGCCGCTCAACCACACCTGGGCCGAGTTCTATGCCCCGGCCCGGGGCTGGCTGCCGGTGGATTTCTCCGCCGGCGATATGGGGCGGCGCATCTTGACCGCCGTGAACGTGATCGACGAGGCTCTGCGGGCTGAGGTGATCGCTGAAACGAGAAAGTATGACGAGTACTATTTCGGTCAGCTCGACCCGTTCCGCCTGTATGCCAGCGCCCAGACCAACAAGGCGCTCACCTGCCCGGTTGTGCCCGGCCTCGAGCTGCCGGTGCTCAAACGCTTGATTTTGGACACGCGCCAGCGCCTGACGTGTGAATTTTCTGTGGTGGAGGCGTAGCAGACGTGCATCGTAACTTTTCAACACTGAGAACCGTATTCGAGCAGCACGCCAACTGATTGAGGAGAATTTTTCCAAATGACGAAAACGAATTCTACTTTATCGGAAAAGCGGCGTGAACTCTTCAAACGCCTTTTGGTGCAAGACGGAATCAAGCGAGAAAGCCCCCGAATTCCGCGCCGTGATGGAGATCGCACAAAGGCGCCGCTTTCGTTTGCTCAAGAACGTTTGTGGTTTTTGGAACAACTTGATCCAGGCAAGACAACTTATAGCATCCCTTTTGCTTTACGTATATGCGGATTGCTGGATGTGGCGGCCTTACGACAGTGTTTGCAAGAAGTCGTTCGTCGCCACGAAATCTTGCGTACGAATTTTCGCGTTGTTGATGAACGTCCTGTGCAGGTGATAGCACCCCCGGTTGTGTTTGCATTGCCACAGATCGATTTACAAAACTTGCCGCTTGCCGAGCGAGATGCTGCTGTATTGCGTTTTATCGAACAGGAAGTCCGACGGCCATTCGATCTGGCGAACGATCCCTTGTTGCGGTGTTGTTTGTTGCAGTTAGGGCTTGATGAATATGTCTTGTTTTTAAACGTTCATCACATCATTTCCGATGGATGGTCGGTTCGTATCTTCGCTCAGGAAGTGTTTTCTCTTTATAATGCGTCAGTCAAGCAGGGGGTACCGCCTCTTGTTGATTTACCGATCCAGTATGCCGACTATGCCACCTGGCAGCGAGATAAATTGCAAGGGGAAGCCCTGGATGTCCAGCTAAACTATTGGAAGCAGCAGTTGGCCGGGGCAGCGCCTGTTCTGGATTTACCCACCGACCGTCCGCGGCCGCAAGTCCAGCGCTTTCGCGGCGCACACCTGCCTCTGGTGCTGCCCATATCACTCACCCAGGCGTTGAAGTCATTCAGCAAGCAAGAAGGTGTCACGTTATTCATGACTCTGTTGGCAGGTTTTCAGGCGTTGCTTTACCGTTATAGTGGGCAGAGAGACATTGTGGTGGGAACACCGATTGCTAACCGAAGTCATTTGGGTGTCGAAAACTTGATCGGCCTTTTTGTTAACACGTTGGCCTTGCGCGTTGATCTGTCGAGCGTTTCCAGCTTTCGCCAGTGGTTGCTTCAGGTGCGCGAGGCAACTTTAGGGGCTTATGCGCACCAAGACTTGCCCTTTGAAATGTTGGTGGATGCCTTGCAATTGCCTCGTGCTTTGAGCCACAGCCCGTTATTCCAGGTCATGTTTGTTTTGCAGAACACACCTCAAGAGGTTACCGAACTTTCTGGCCTGAGCCTGGAGACATTACCGATCGATCAGCAAATGGCAAAATTCGATCTGACCTTGTCGCTAACTGAATTCGAGCAAGGGTTGATGGGTGATTTGGAATACAACACCGATTTGTTTGACAGTGAGACGATCGGGCGGATGAGCAGGCACTATCAGGTGCTGCTCGAGGCCGCCCTCGCCAACCCCGATCAAAGCCTGGCCGCACTGCCCTTGCTGACCGAAGCGGAAAGGCAACGGTTGCTGGTGGAATGGAACGCCACCCGGGCCGAATTCCCACAGGCAACCTGCCTGCACGAGTTGTTCGAAGCGCAGGCGGAGCGCACGCCGCAGGCGGTGGCGCTGGTGTTCGACGGCGTTGAGATGCGCTACGGCGAGCTGGACGCCCGCGCCAACCGCCTGGCGCATTACTTGCAGGCTTTGGGTGTTGGGGCGGAGAGCCTGGTGGGTATTTTGGTCGAGCGTTCGTTGGACATGGTGGTGGGCTTGCTGGGTATCTTGAAGGCTGGCGGGACGTACGTGCCGCTTGACCCGCATTACCCGGCCGAACGCCTGGCCTATATGCTGGCAGACGCCGCCCCACGCGTGCTGCTGGCGCAGCAGCGCCTGCTGCCGGCGCAGGGTGTGGCGGGTGTGCAAACGGTCTGCCTGGATGCGGATTGGCCGCGGATCGTCCAGGAAAGCGCTCAGCGCTTGCCACCGGCGGCCAGTGCGGAGGATCTGGCGTACGTT
>JBMOLU010000042.1:0-1334 GCA_049325275.1 Chloroflexota bacterium | reverse complement strand
CACCTACAAGTACCGTTTTGACGAGTCGGTCCCGGCCCAGGAACTGGAAGACACTTTCATGCTGGCGATGCTGGCCGTCGAAAGCCTGCATGGCCGTTCCCGTGTGCGGATGGAGAGCCGGTTCAATCTGGACAAGGCCCGACGCACCTGCGTGATCGACGCCTCCACCGATGTCGGCAGCGACCTCGCCCGCATTTTCACCGGCTTCGCCACCAAGGAATACGGCGAACGCTCGGTCCTGATCGAACGTACCCAGCCGTCGGGCTGCGCCTGTGCCTCCAAGCATCGCGCAGCGCCCGCCGCCGAAGCGGGGGTGGCGGTATGAGCGAGCTGATGACCACCACCTATTCCATGTGGCGGCTGTTCCGCAACTGCCGCATGGCCTGCAAGTGGCGCTACATCGACGAGCTGGTGCCGCTCGAACGCGACCCCAATCTGGCCTTCGGCTCGGTCATTCACGACTGCCTGGAGTGCTGGCACGGCGAGCGGGATCTGGCCAAGGTCCTCGACCACATCGACCGGACCTATCCGAACCGAGCGCAGGACGATCATCAACAGGCCGACTGGCATCTCGCCCGAGCCATGATGAGCGCCTATGCGGAACACTATCCGGCTGAAGCGTTCGAGGTCGTCGCGCTTGAGAAGACCTTCGAAGGTCCCATCGTCAACCCGGCGACCGGGGCGACCTCACGCAGTTTCATTCTCGCCGGGAAGGTGGACGGCATCGTCCGTCAGGATGGCCAGTATTTCCTGCTGGAACACAAAACCGCCTCGCAGATCGACGCCAGCTACCTGGAGCGGCTGTGGACCGATTTCCAGATCATCCTCTACGCCTGGTACCTGGAGCAGACCCTCGGCATCACGGTCAGCGGCATCATCTACAACGTCCTGGTCAAGGCCAAATTGCGCCAGGGAAAAGGTGAGACCGAAGCCGAATTCGAAGCCCGCCGGGCGGAGCTGATTGCCAAGTCGAAAACCGGCAAGAGCAGCGCCAAGCGCAAGCTGGCGGAGGACGACGACACCTTTCAGCAGCGGCTCCAGGAGAAGTACCTCGAGCCGGGCATGTTCCATCGCGAGGTGCTCTACATCTCCCGCGACCAGTTCGAGGAACTGCGGGCGGAGCTGTGGGAGCTCTCCAAGGCCATGCTCGACGCCCGTCGGCGCAACACCTTCTACCGCAACACCAGCTACTGCTTCCAGTACGGACGGCCCTGCGCCTACTTCCAGCTCTGCCGCTCGGGCGGCAACCCCAACGTCATCGAAAACCATTTCCAACGGATCGCCCCGCACGAAGAGCTGCGGGACGGAGCCGGTGAAGACGCCGCTCCGGTGTT
>JBMOLU010000041.1:0-1340 GCA_049325275.1 Chloroflexota bacterium | reverse complement strand
GTGAAGGTGATCAGGTAGTACGTGCACGGCAGCCGTTTGTCAAGCTGCTGCTCGATCCACTGCTGGCTCTCGTGGTGCTGGCAATGGGGACAGTTCCTGTGGCCGCAGGAATGGGGGATATAGGTCTTTGCGCCACAGTGGTGATTCGAGCATTGGGCCAGCATGTGCGGACCATGTTCCTGTCTGCAAGCGGCCATGGACTCCAGTGCCTTGATGTGGCCCGGCAGCAGATTTTTTGCATAGCGACGGCGAAAGCTGTCCGTGAATTGCTTGATGATCGGTGCGAGCAGCATTATTTGCGCCCTCCCCATCTGATATCCAGGGAATTAATCAGGGCGTTGACGGCCAGCCGGGCATTGCCGGCTGTCTTACTGGTGAGGTGGGTGTATCTGGAGGTGGTCAGGATACTGACATGACCAAGGATCTGTTGCAGTTCACGCAGATCGACCCCGGCCTCCAGCATGTGGGTGGCATAGCTGTGACGCAGGGAGTGGCATGAGATTTTTTTTTATGCCAAGCTGTTTAACCACGGCCTGGATGGCGGTTTGAATGCCGCCTCGATCCAAGGGCAGATCAACCAGATGGGCGTTTTTCAGCCCGCGTTTTCTGCTGGGAAAGAGAAAATGGGGATGGCGGTGGACGGCCCAGAAATCCCGCAACACGCGCAGGGTTTTGTCGGGCAACGGCACCAGCCGGTCCTTGTTGCCCTTGGCGTCACGAATATGCACCCGCATCCTGTCCGCGTCGATGTCGCCGACCGTGAGCCGGATGCCCTCGCCAAGACGCAGGCCCATGCTGTAGCAGGTGAAGAAGAAGACCTTGTAGCTCAAAATACTGGTTGCGGCACACAGGTGTCCTATCTGCGGGACAGAGAGGATATCCGGAATTCGCGAGGTCTTTGGCGGCTTGACTAAAGGGATGTCCTCCCAAGGCTTGTGGAGTACCCGGGCGTAGAAAAACTTCAGTCCGTAGAGGTCGAGCTTGACCGCGCTCCAGGAATGCGTGTCCAGGAGTTCCGTGAAATAATCGAGCAGCTGGCCGGAGGTAAGGCCGTCAACCTTCCCGTCGAAATAGTTGGCGATTCGACGGATCGCCCTGGCGTAGGCTTCGATGGTCTTGGGCTGCAGACCGCCCAGCTTCAGGTGTTTTAGATGTTGATGGTAATACGTGTTGAAGAGGGGGTCCTGTGGCATGGTGGTGTTCATTTGTAACCTCCTTGGTAATGGTTGATGCGGCGGGCACTGCCTTTGCTCCGCCACTCTCTATCTATTACTCCATGCCCTGAGATTACAATATGTTAATTATGGACTCGTCTGCCGCGCAGCGGCTTCGTCCAACAA
>JBMOLU010000040.1:197542-237340 GCA_049325275.1 Chloroflexota bacterium | reverse complement strand
CTGCTCGAAGGCGCCGACGTCGCCATCCACGAGGCCGCCAGCGGCCAGGCCGCGCTCGAAGCGCTCAAAGCCGAGCACTTCGACTGCATGATCCTCGACCTCTCGCTGCCCGATATCTCCGGCTTCGCACTGCTCAACCGCCTGGACAAGGACGAAACCATCCCCAAGTGCCCGGTGATCGTCTACACCGGCCGCGAACTCACCAAGGAAGAGAACCAGGAACTGCTCCAGTACGCCGATTCCGTCATCATCAAGGGCGTCAAATCGCCCGAACGCCTGCTCGACGAAACCGCCCTCTTCTTGCACCGCGTCGTCGCCGACATGCCCGAGGAAACGCAGAGAACCATCCGACGGCTGCACGACCGGGATGCCGTCCTGCAGGGCAAGCAAATCTTGATCGTCGACGACGACGCCCGCAACGCCTTCGCCCTCTCCAGGCTGCTGTCGGAAAAGGGCGTCAAGATGCACATCGCGCCCAATGCCACCCGGGCGCTCGAAGACATCGAGAATCCCGAGAAGCTGCCCGAAGTACACCTGATCCTGACCGACATCATGATGCCCGGCATGGACGGCTACGAGTTCATCCGTGCCCTGCGCCGGCAGCCGCGCTTCCGCAATATTCCCATCATCGCCCTGACCGCCAAGGCCATGAAGGGCGACCGCGAACAATGCCTTGCTGCAGGCGCCGACGATTATCTTTCCAAGCCGATCGACCCCGAACGGCTGTTCTCGCTGCTGCGGGTGTGGTTGAGCAAGGGTGCAAAGTGAAAAAGCTACCACCATACGAGGCGGCCGTGACATTCCCTGTAGACTACGGCAAGTCGAGTAAATAGGAACCTATGTCAGCATCCAAAAATCGTTCTCCCCGTTTTTCCGGGCAGCCTCCCGGCACACGCCCCACCATCCTCTACCTGGCCGATCAGGCCGTCGTTGGCGATACACCCCAGGCCATCTGGTCGGGGATTGAAGCCGGTGCGCGTGAACAAGATGTCAACCTGATCGGCGTGCCCGGTGGAAAGCTCCAGCCGGATTCCGCTACCCAGGCCGGTGCAGAACAGGCCAATATAGCCTATCAACTCGTCGATCCTGCGCTGGTTTCAGGGGTTGTGTCGTGGGCGGCATCCATCCAAGGCTCGGTGAGCGAGGCGCAGCTGGCCCAGGTACACCAGCGCTATGAAGGGCTGCCGCTCGTCACGCTCGCCAAACAAATAGGCGCTCACCCCACCGTCCTGGTGGACAACTACCAGGGAATGCGAGACTTGATCGCCCATCTGGTTGAAGTGCATGGATGCCGAAAAATCGCCTTTTTACGTGGACCGGAAAAGCACCCGGTCGCGCACGAGCGTTACCGCGCCTATCTGGATGCGCTCGACCATTACCAGCTTTCCTTCGACGCAAATCTGACCACCCTGGCCGAAAACTGGGACCGAAACAACGGCGCCCGCGGTGTGGCGCAACTGCTGGATGAACGCCGCCTGTTCCCCGGCAAAGATTTCGACGCCATCGTCGCCGTCAGCGACCTGTTGGCGCTTACCGCACTGGAGGCGCTGCACGAACGCCAGATTCAGGTTCCCGAAGACATCATCCTCGTAGGGTTCAACAACACTCCCGAAGCGCAGTGCGCCATCCCGGCGCTCACATCGGTCACGGTACCACTGGATGAGCAGGGACGCATCGGCGTCAAGATTCTGAAGCAATGCATCGCCGGTGAGGCCGTCGCCGAAAAGACTCCGGTACATTCGCAGTTGGCGGTGCATCAGTCCTGCGGGTGCATGGAAGATAAGGTACCCAATCTCACGCTACAGCCATCGTTGAGGAACCTCACCATCGAGGAGATCTTTGCGAGCCAGCGCCAGGCCATCACCGAACAACTCTGCCAGGCCGTCGACATCGAATCTGCCGAAGCAGAAAAATTAATCGACAGGTTTCTACGCAGCATCGATACGCCCCAACCCCGGCAGCTTTTAGGAATCCTGCGCGTTCTCATGCGGCGCACTGCGGCAGCGCAGCGCGATGTATTGGTATGGCAAAAAGCGCTGGCAGTACTGCAAGCATACGCCCAGTTCAGCCAGGAAGCCGGGCAAGCCCTGCTCGTCTTGGGCCAGGCGCGCGATCTGGTCGGCGAGATCGCCTCACACACGCAAACCTACCAACAGCTACAACACCAGCGCGGCACAGAAAGCATTCAGGGCTTAAATCAATCACTGATGACCACTTTCGACATGGAGGAATTCAGCCAGGCACTCTCGCAAGGGTTGGCGCAGTTGGGCATCCCCGCCGCTTACCTGGCCTTGTACGAGAATCCAACGGCCTACCACTATCCCCAAGCCGCCCCGCCCTGGTCACGCCTGATCCTTGCCTATCAAAACGACGAACGCATGCCCCTGGAAAACAACGCGCTGCGCTTTCCGACACAACAACTCTTACCTGATGGGATGTTCCCCCAAGATCGGCGCTTCACCATGCTCCTGCAAACGCTGTATTTCCAGGACACCCAGATCGGGTTTGCACTGTTCGAAGTTGGGCCATCTACCTGGGCTGTGTACCACACACTGCGCGGTGTGATCAGCAGTGCCTTGCAAGGGGCACTGCTCGTGCAAAATATCCAGCAACGTTCGGCAGAGCTGGCCCGCCAACAGTACGTCCTGGATACGTTCATGGACAACATCCCCGATCGCGTGTACTTCAAAGACACCGAAAGCCGCATCCTGCGCGCCAACAAAGCTCACGCCAAAAAACTCGGCCTGGCGGATCCCGCCGAAGAGATCGGGAAAAGCGATTTCGACTTTTTCCCCGAACAGGAAGCGCGCCTCAAGTACGAACAGGAGCAGTCCATCCTTCGCACCGGCCAGGCGCTACTGAACATCGAAGAGAGAGATGAAAAGGGAAACTGGTCGTTGACCACCAAAATGCCGCTGCGCGACGAAAACGGCCGCATCATCGGCACATTTGGCATCTCGCGTGACATCACCGAACTGGTAAAGGCAAAGCAAACCGCCGAAGCAGCAAAAGACGAGGCCGTTCAGGCTCGAAAAGAAGCCCTGCAAGGAAAAGAAGCGGCTGAAACAGCAAAAGAAGAAGCCGAAAAGGCCCGGCGCGACACCGAAGCCGCCAACCGCTCTCTGGCAACACAAATGTGGCTGATCACCGGCCAGTCTTTGCTCAACGAACGCCTGCGCGGCGAACAAGCGCTCGACGCCCTTGCCAGTAACGTTCTGCAACAGTTGTGCCGCTATCTGGACGCATCCAACGGCGCGCTTTACACCCTGGACGGCGACACATTAAACCTGGCCGGCGCTTTCGCCTACCAGCAAAACCGGCTCAGCACGCAACTCAAGTTGGGAGAAGGCACGATCGGCCAGGCAGCGCTAGAAAAGCAGCCCTTCACGCTGCACGTGCCCGAAGAGCTTCTCGTCAAGGCGCCGATCAACACCACGGAATTAACGCCGCGCCACTTCATCGTGACACCCTTCACCTACGACGAACAGACCGTTGGCGTCATCGAACTCGGCAAGCTAACCGAGTTCACACCAACGCATACGGCTTTTCTGGAAAAAGCGCTGGAAAGCGTGGCGGTCGCCTTTCTCACCGCCCAGGCGCGCAAACGCGTCAACGCATTGCTTGCCCAGACCCGCCAGCAGGCCGAAGAATTGCAGACACAGGAAGAAGAACTGCGCGCCACCAACGAAGAACTCGAAGCGCAGACTGAGTCCCTACGCGCTTCCGAAGAGCGCCTCAAGGCCAATCAGGTTGCTCTCGAAGCGGCCAACGCCGATCTGGAAGAGAAAACCCACGTCCTACAAAAGCAGCAGGACGAACTCGACCGCCAGAATCAGATCTTGCGCGACGCCCAGGCCGAGCTGCAACGCAAGGCCGAAGAACTGGCCCTGGCCTCGAAGTACAAGTCCGAGTTCCTGGCGAATATGTCTCACGAACTGCGCACCCCGCTCAACTCGATGCTCATCCTGGCCGGGATGCTTGCCAAGAACGAAGGCGGTAACCTGAGCGCCGACCAGGTCGAGTCGGCCGAGGTGATTCACTCCGGCGGCACCGATCTGCTCAACTTGATCAACGAGATTCTCGATCTCTCCAAGGTCGAAGCTGGCAAGATGGAGTTCCACTTCGCCCCCATGCCATGGCATACACTGATCAACCGTATGCAGGCTCAGTTCGAGCCTGTGGCCCAACGGAAAGGGTTGAAGTTTCACGTCCACATTGCCGAAGAAACCCCTGCCAGCATCGTCACCGACGCACAACGCCTGGCGCAAGTCGTCAAGAATCTGCTTTCGAACGCCTTCAAATTCACCGAGCAAGGCCAGGTTGCTTTGAAAATTTTCCGCCCTTCACCAGACGCCGATTTATCGGCCAGCGGGCTGGCGCACGATACGGCCATCGCTATCTCGGTAAGCGATACCGGCATCGGCATGACGCCCGAACAACAAAAAGTGGTCTTCGAAGCCTTCCAGCAAGCTGACGGCAGCACGTCGCGCCAATATGGCGGCACAGGCCTGGGGCTGGCGATCTCTCGCGAGATGACCCAACGCCTCGGTGGGCAGGTCGTGCTCGAGAGCGAGCCCGGCAAAGGCAGCACCTTCACGATCTACCTGCCGTTGAAAGCAGAAGGCGACCCGCAACATGCGCTATCGCAGGTAAGCGAGGACAGGCAACAGCCTGCATTGCACGAAAAGCGCCTCTACCCGCCCGCACACCCGGTTCGCCACCCGAATGACGCCCGCCGTCAGCGGCAAACTTCGTCCACCGTCATTCCCGACGACCGCAAAAAGCTCCGGCCGGATGACAAGCTGCTGTTGATCGTCGAAGACGACCCCAAATTCGCCCGAATCGTGCTCGACTACGCCCACAAGAAGGGCTTCAAGGGCCTGATCACCGATGAAGGCGAAAGCGCCCTGGCATTGTGTGCAACCTACTGCCCGGCAGCCATCATCCTCGATCTCAAGCTGCCCGGCATGAGCGGTTGGGACGTGCTCGATGCGCTCAAAGACGACCCCGACCTGCGTCACATCCCCGTCCACATCATGTCCGTAGACGACGAAAATTTGGCCGCTTACCAGCGCGGTGCGATGGGCTTCCTGACCAAGCCGGTCGATCGGGTGGCGCTCGAAGAGGCCTTCGGAAAAATCGAAGAGTTCATCTCCGGCGAGATCAAGTCCCTGCTGCTCGTCGAAGATGACGACACCTTACGGCGCTCGGTCAAGAAGCTGCTCGAAGGCGCCGATGTCACCATCCACGAAGCCGCCAGCGGCAAAGCCACCCTGGATCTGCTCACGAAGCAACACTTCGATTGCATGATCCTCGATCTGACCCTGCCCGACATCTCCGGCTTCGAACTGCTCAGCCGCCTGGACAACGACGACAGCATCCCCAAGTGCCCGGTGATTATCTACACCGGCAAGGAACTCAGTGAAGAGGAAAACCAGGAACTGCTCAAGTACGCCGATTCCGTGATCGTCAAGGGCGTCAAGTCACCGGAGCGCCTGCTCGATGAAACCGCCCTCTTCCTGCACCGCGTCGTCGCCGACATGCCCGAAGAGAAGCAAAAGACGATCCGCAAGCTGCACAATGCCGAGATGATGCTGCAAGACAAGCAGGTCCTGATCGTCGACGACGACGCCCGCAACGCCTTCGCCCTTTCCAAGCTATTGGCCGACAAGGGCGTCAAGATGCACATCGCGCCGAACGCCGCCAAGGCCCTCAGTATGCTTGAAACACTGCCCCACATCCACTTGATCCTGACCGACATCATGATGCCGGGGATGGACGGCTACGAGTTCATCCATGCCTTGCGCCAGAAAGACCGCTTCCGAAAAATCCCCGTCATCGCCCTGACCGCCAAGGCCATGAAGGGCGACCGCGAGAAGTGCATTCAGGCCGGGGCAAACGACTACCTGGCTAAGCCAATTGACCCGGAAAGGCTGTTCTCCATGTTGCGCGTTTGGTTGAGCAGGGAATAGAAGCCGCATGACAGCTTCGTTACAAAAAGCGATCGATTTACAAGCAAACTAAGTGAATTGCAAAGGTACAAAGTGGAAAAAAACAGTAAAATTCTATCAAGCGAGAGCTGGGAACTTGCCCAAGCGTTATTGTTATGTGGTGCTGACCGACGGTGATGTATGCCTAAAGAACTGCCGAAGATATTAATAGTCGACGATCGCCCCGAAAACCTTTATGCGCTGGATAAATTGTTGAAAGCGCTGGAAGTGAAGGTGGTTCAGGCGTTATCCGGTGCAGAAGCGCTGAATTTGACGCTCGAACAGGATTTTTGCGTGGCAATCGTTGACATTCAAATGCCCGAAATGGACGGCTATGAGCTGGTCGAGCTTCTGCGCAGCAACGAGGGCACCAACACGCTGCCGGTCATTTTCGTCAGCGCCATCTTTTCGGATGAATATCACCACCGCAAAGCATACGAAGCGGGGGCCGTCGACTTCATGAGCAAACCGTTCGTACCTGAAATCTTGCTCAGCAAAGTCAAGGTTTTCATCGAGCTTTATCAGCAGCGCAACGCAGAGCGGCAGCGCCGCCGCCTGGCCGAATCGTTGGAACACGTCGGACGCACCCTGGCCAGCAGCCTCAGCATGAAAGAAGTTCCACTGCACATTCTGGAACAGCTCTACAAATTGGTGCCTTACGAACGCGGTTCTGTGTTACTGCGGCACGAAAGCCAGCTCAACGTGCTTGCGCAGCGTGGCTTTCCGAATGATTGGGATACAAGCACCCCTATTCCGATCCGGCAGGGCGATGTGTTTCATCAAATCTCGGCCAGCCGCAGCCCCTTGATGATCGACGACGTGACCAGCACGCCTTCATGGTTACAGCAAAACATCCTTCCCGTGCACCGCTCCTGGATCGGCGCGCCAATGATTGCCCAGGGCCAGGTGGTGGGTATTCTCTCGTTGACCCGCCAACCGGCAGCCATGTTCACCCCTGAGGATATGATGCTGGTCTGGGCCTTTGCCGGCCAGGCTGCGGTTGCACTCGATAACGCACGCCTCTACGATCAAATCTCCCGTTTCAACGAAGAACTCGAAGCGCAGGTCAAACAACGCACCCAGGAGCTCGAGAAAGCCAACCAGGAACTGGAACGTGCGGATAAGATCAAGTCTGACTTTATTTCCGTTGCCGCCCACGAACTGCGTACTCCCTTAACGCTGATTAAAGGTTACGCCGACCTGCTTAAGGGCATGTTTGCCAACAATCCCGAAGTCATCCAAACCATTGAGGGCATTTTGAAAGGGGAAGATCGCATTTTGGAAGTCGTCAACAATATGTTGGATATTTCCAAAATCGAGGGCCAGGTGCTGCAAGTCTCGCTCGGCACCGTTAACTTGCGCCAGACGATTCTCGAAGTCCAGGAAGAGTTCCAAAGCGCCATCCAGCAACGCCGCCTGGTGTTGTCCCTCAACAACCTGGAAGCTCTGCCCATGATCTCCGCCGACCCCGATTTGATGGCTAAAATGTTCAACCAGTTGTTCAGCAACGCCATCAAATACACACCCGACGGGGGCGCCATCACCATCACCGGGAACCTGCTGCCTGCTACCGAATTCACCAACGGCCAGGAGGTGGTGGAAGTACAGGTGCGCGACACCGGCATCGGCATCGATGCAGCCTACCACGAAATGATCTTCGACAAGTTCTTCCAAACCGGGCAGGTCAAGCTTCACTCCACCAGCCGCACCAACTTCAAAGGGGGCGGCCCAGGGTTGGGCCTGGCGATTGCACGCGGCATCGCCCACGCCCACGGCGGTGGCATTTGGGTCGAAAGCCCCGGTTACGACGAAGAAAAATGCCCGGGCAGCTGTTTCCACGTGCTGCTTCCCGTTAAGCCAAAGGGCTGACCTTCCTCATGTAACTACAGCTACTTTGACCCCATAGGCTTCGCACAGCCCTGGCAGCCTGTCGGAGAAGACTTCCGAAGTCTTAACGTGGGGTCTCTCCGACACCCTTAGGGAGAGATGCCAAAAAATTGAGCGTACGTGGCGGCGAAACCGCCACATACGCTCAATTTTTTACGGGTCTTCCGGGTTGAGTGTGAAGAATCCCTTTCACGGCGAAACCGGGAGAACCTTTTTACTTTCAGTGGGTGTTAGCCGAAAAACATCCCGGCTCGCTCCTGCCCGCACCTACTTGGGCGTTACCGTAAACAGGCTCCCTGCGCCGCGGCCATAGACCTCGGGGAAGTAGAATTCCTGCCCGGTCGGCGGAATTACCCGGAAGGTACCCGGCGTGCCGGCGCGCACAAGATAGTGGTAAGTATAAGTCCCCGGCGGCAGGTATGTGGCCGAGAGTACCACACGCTCATCACGTAACTGGATGTGATCGAAATGCCACCACCCCCAACCGTACGTGCGCAGTTCATCGTAGCTGTACTGGCTCACATCCACCGACTGCTGACTGGTATTGAGGGATCGATCGACCGCCTCAAGCCCGGCCGGCAGGGGATCATCCACAACGACGTAGTGCAAGCTATGGGGCACGACGACCGTCAGCTTCGCCATCAACAACTCTCCTTGCTGCGCTTGGGTGACCGGCGTGCCAGGATCGTCCAGGCGATAGTAGCTGCGAGAGAGGGTCATGCCGCGGTCCAGGGGCAGGACCTGTTCCACCGGCACATCGACCTTGAGATGGGCGGTGTAATACAGGTTGCCAGGGCCTTCGGAGCGTGCAAACGCCAGCCGGTTGATTTCATCCTTCAGCAGATCAGACACCGGAATGTTCAACTCGGCGGTTTGGCGCAGCGTTTCGGCATTGGCCGCGCCACCGCCCACGCGTTCGCCGTTCAGGCCAAGCGCATATTCGTAGTCCGCCGCCAGTTCACCGCTGGCCACCATCCAATCGGAAAGGGCCATCAACGTCCAGGCGGTCTCCTGCGTGCCATACCAGTGGCCGTCGGTACGGTTGCTCATCAGCCAGCGCACCGCATTGGCGTTGATCGGGTTTTGTGCATCGAGCTGGCTGAGCACCGCCAGCACAATGGCTGTGGTGCGCGTGTCGGTGTTCCAGTTATACCAGTCGTGATAGCTTTCCTCCCAATGCGTGCCGGTAGCCGACGTGATAGCGGCGCTGCTGATGTCGGAAAGCAGCGTCTGCACGCGCGGGTCGCCCGGCGCCATAGACTCGAGGGTTTGCGCCAGGAAAGCGCGCGCGTAAACCGACAGGTTGTCGCGCAAGTCGTAGAGTTGTACGCCGTAGCTGGCCGAACGGGCATAGTCGGAACGGGACAGGACGTACAGCAGGAAGGCCTGGCGGTTGAGCAGGTACGGCTCGGCCCCTTGCAAGTCGTCGAACGATACCAGTTGCGAGATGAGGTAGTTCAGGCCGCGTGCCAGCACGCGCTCATCCACGGTATACCCGGCCTGGCGGGCCTCCAACAGGCCCAGCACCACGTAGGCGCTGGTGTGCGGGTAACTGATCTGCGCGTCCCACCAGCCCCAGCCGCCGTCCGAATTTTGCCAGTTGTACAGGCGCTGTAAGACCGTGCTGATATGCTCGTTCAACGCCGCTTCAAGCGCCGCATCGTGCAAACCGGCGGCCTGGAAAGCTTGCAAGCTGAGGATATTGGGCAAGAATTTCGAGATCGTTTGCTCGACACACTCGTAGGGATAACTTTCGAGGTAGGCCAGGCTGTCCGTCATCCCGGCTGCCAGCGAAGGCGACGTGCGGATCGTCAACATCCCTTCGGTCACGTCGAAGCCGATCGGCAGGCTGATCGCTTCGACCAGCGTTCCCGGCTCTGCGAGCAGGCCGGCCGTGCCGACAACTTCCGGCGCTTCATAACGGTAGACGGGCAAATAGTAGCTGCCGTCTGCATCCTGCTTCCCGATTGTAGGCGCCGAGGCGTCGCGGTAACCGCCACCTTCGGCGGCAAAAACAACATCAACGCGGGTCGCATGCAGCGGCACGGCCACCGGCCAGGTGACATAAGCCTGCCGGCGGGCAGGGATGTCGACCTGCTGAATTGGCTCGCCGATCAGGGTCAGGCCTTTGGCCTGCAAGCTGACATCCACCGTCAGCGGGCCGTCGGTGTTGTTGTGTACGGCGGTTCCCAAAATCGCCTCATCGCCTGCCACGAAGAAGCGCGGCGTCTGCGGGCGCACCAGCAAGGGCAGCGTGCTGACGATATCGAGCGTCGTCTGGCCGACGCGGGTGTCTTCCGTGACCGCGCGGGCATCCATACGCCAGACGGTCAGGTTGTCAGGCAGGGTCACGGTCGCGCTGGCCTGGCCATCGGCGTCGGTCACCAGATGCGCGCTCCAAAAGGCCGTATCGGGGAAATCCCTGCGTACCTCGGTCACCCCAAGTTCGTCGCTGCCCTTGCCACCACCAGACCCCATGGCCAGGCCCTGGGCGGCTGCATATTCCTGGATCTCGGCGTTGTAATCCTCGATGCTGTTGATGAGCGGCACGCCCGTACGGACGCTCAGGGCACGCCGGTCGTAGAAATAATCCAAGATCGGGCGAGCGTTGGGATCGGCCAGCGACAATGTCGCCAGATCGGAGAGCGAAAGCGACACTTCTGCGGAAACGGGGTTGCCATCGACATCGGTTGTGCGCACCTGGTAGGTGACGGCTTCGCCCGGTTTGGCCTGCGGGTTATCGGGGGTCAGGGTAACGGTAAGCGCCTGCCGGTTCGTATCCACCTTGAGCTCTGCCATCCCCATACGGAAGTCGGGCTTGCTGTTGGTTGCGTCCACCCCTTTGACGATCAGCACGGACACGTACACGTTGGGGGCCATATCGGCCGTGATCGGCAGGCGGTAAACCTGGCTGTTGCTCTCCAGGCGAACGACCTGCGACTGGCGAATGTGGCCGCGCTCGACCGTCACCAGGGCATAGGGCTGCCCCTGGAAAGGCGAGGCGATCAAAATCTCTGCCGTATCGCCGGGGGTATACTCGGCCCGATCGGCAACCAGCCGGATGCTGCGGTCATTGCTGGCCGGCCAGGGAATATACGTACCGCCGGTTACCCACAGGAAAGCCGAGGCTGTCGAGGCGTTTCCCTGCCCATCACGCGCCGTAACGCGTGCGCGGAACGTGCCGCCATTCGGAGGCAGAAAAATGACGGAGGCCAGGCCCTGACCGTCGGTGGCCACACCGGTGAAACTGGTTACCGGGATTTCTTCCACGTCCGATTCCCAAGTCACGCGTCCTGAGGCATCCTGTTTTTGGACGGAATGCCAGCGGCGCTCGACGATCGCCACATCCAGCAACTGGCCGGAAACGGGTTTTCCATCCCAATCCAGCGCAGCTATCTCGAAAGCTTGTTCGTTGCCCACCCGGCCGATGTACGAAGCCGACCGGATGCCGGCATAGACGCGGCTCTGGTGAGCGATCACGGTCGCTCGTCCACTGACGTAATTTTCAGAGAGGTCGGAAACCGTGGCTTCGAAGGTGAGGCGCCGGCTTCTGCCGCTGTCCGACAGGCTGGCCGGCAGGGAGATGGCGAATTTGCCGGTCCCGTCGGTCGATCCCTGGCCGGATGCCACCGTTTCACCGTAACCGGCTTCAGAACCGAACCAGTAGCGGTCCCACTCGTAATCGGAGAAAGAGAAACGGTTGTAATCGGCGGGCGGTTCGAAGGTGTAGGTTTCGCTGGAAAGATACCAGGACACATCGGCATCTGCAAGGCCACCACCCGAATAGTAATCGGCCTGTACGTTGACGTCGAACATCTCGCCGCCCAGCAAGGCCAACGGATCGACGGTCACATCGAGTTGAAATTCAGGCTTGCGGTATTCGGCAACGGTGAACCCCACCGTACCGAGGTTATATTCCTGGCCGTTGAACCTCGCCGTGATGGCATAGTAACCGAGCGAAGCATTTTCATCGAGAAGGAAGCTGTCGCTGAAGCTTCCGTAGGGGGACAGCGTCAAGGCCTTTTCGTAGATTTTTTCGTCGTTGTAGTTGCTGACGGTCACCTGCACCTCGGCCTGGGATGGCAGGGAATAGGCCAGGTCGTCATCGATGCGCACGACGCCCTTAAAATAAACCGGCTGGTTGGGGCGATAAATCGGGCGGTCGGTGTAAAGATAGGCCAGGCCCGGCTGCGGCTCGGCATAGTAATTGTCCCAAATGCCGAAATCCCAGGGGTTTACGCCTGCGCCATCCTGGCTGGCGGCGTAGGCAAAAACGTCCGCATCGTTCGAGATGGCATAACGGCTGTGATAGCGTTCTTCAAGCGGCGGCAGATCGTCCAGATAAAGCTTACCATCCGCATCGGTGGTGCCAGTAGCAACGACCTGGTAATTGTTGTCCAGCACGGAGAGCGAAACGCCCGCCAGCGGCTCGCCTGTGTTCAGGTCGGTCAGCCAGAGCAAAGCTTCGGTGGGTGCGGTCTTGAAAGTCAGGTTGGCATTGGCGATCACCAGCGTGCGGCTGTCTTCATAGCGTTCGGAACTGCGCTGTGGGCTGGCCGTCATTCCGAGGAAGTAAAAGCCCGGTTCGAGCGGGCTGCCGTCGGGCTGGGTCGGCGTGAAAGGCTCGTAGCTGCGCTGATTCAACGCAGCGTCGATGGTTTTACGAGTTTGCCAAACCAGGCCATTGGCCGGCGGTGTGTAAGGATAACCCACCAGGAAAAACGCTTCGGGCGTCAACTTATACAGCTCGAAGCCGATCGTGTTGGTGTTCTGGTAAAAGGCGTAGAACGTTTGTGGCCCCCCGACCCGATACAACGAGGTGTTGTAGGGCATCAGCAGGGTCGCCATCGGCTCTACCGCGGCGGTGGTGAAGCGCACCACCTGCTCTTGCGTGGTCGCGTTACCGAAAATATCTTTCATCCCCGGCAAGAAGCGCACTTCATAACTCGTCGAAGGCTTGAGCACGCCGTAAAAGTTTACACTCCAATCCCACTCGTTGTAGTACATCTCCAACCCGCCGACATCGGGTGAAAAGACGACGCGCTCCTTGATCGATTCGATGTTCATCGGCGAAGCAAACTTGACGTAAAAGCTGTTGTCGAACCAGTTTTGCGTTGTGCCGCTTCCCGGATTGGTCCATAAGACCCTCGGATACGGAATGGTCGAGAAGGCCCAGTTGAGGCCGTCGCGCAGATCACCCCCGCTGGCCGCCTGTGCAGATGTACCGAGCCAGAGCGTGTAGGTATTTTCTAGAGGTAGGGGCACCGTCGGTGTAAACACGACATAACTATCCGCCGGGAGCGATGGGGGATTTTGCCAGTCGTATACCAGCGGGTAATTTTCGCCCGTGGCGCTCAGCAACTGCAAATTGGCCTCGACGCTGGCCCGGTCCATGGGCTGCCCAAAGTAAATGAAGTAAGAAGCGTTAGGCATGACGTTCTGGTAGAACGCTTCGGGGTTGTAGTACTGGCCCGAAATGCCATTGAAAAGGCCGAACTGGCTGATATAAGGAGAAGCCGTCGTGAAGGTCCAGGAATAATCCTTGGAAAGGTGCGTCTCGTCGGTTGCGTCGGCCAGGCCGGCGGAAATGCGAGCCGTATAAGCCGTCGCAGAGGACATGGCAGGTTCCGGGTGGAAAACGTAGACGGAGGTGTTCAGCCATTCCCCTTTGCCGGCCAAAGGGGGTTCGAAAACAACCGGCTGCGGCAAGGCGCTCTGGTCTTCGGCGAGCACCAACGGCACCACCGGGCGGTTGAAAATTACCGTGATCGCCGAGTCGACGGCCACGTCAAGGGTCCCTTCTGACGGCAGCACCTGGGTGACCTGTAAATCCCCCACCACCTGGAACGTAAAAAGGAGAGCGTCCGGGAGCACGACTCCTGCTGCGCTGCTGGCTGCACTGCTCAAACGCGCCCGGTACGCTTCACCAGAAACCAACGGCCGCGCGGGGTTGAACTGCAAGGTACGGGCGGTTGGCCAGGAGACCTTGCCATCGACCGGGTTACCGGCGTCATCGGTCACCTGCCAGGCGGCAGCCGTCGTATCGGTGTCCATGGGTTGATCGAACGTGACCGAAATGGTGCCATCGACAGAGACTTCTGCCCCCGGAGGCGGGTCCTGCGCCACAACCTGCGGCGCCAACGGCTGGCCGCCGTCGTTCAACGGCACGTCAAGCCCCAACATCGGCGTCGGCGAAGGGACCGGAGTATCGGTCGGAAGGGGAATTTCTGCCTCCGTTGAAACGGGAGAAAGAGTAGGCGTTGGCTGCGCGAACAGGGAGCAGGCCAATGAAGCCAGGACCAAAACGGTGAATGCTACCATCCAAGAATGGGATGCGATCAATCGGGTTTTCATAAGCTCTCCTAGCCAAATCATGCAAACTTAATAACGAGCGAGCAACGGTACCGCAAAAGCCACCGCGACCACCAGCCACAGGCCAATTTCCCACCAGGCCCGGGCAGTGGCGGCCAGGCCAAGCCAGAAGAAAACACCCGCCAGGTTCAGCAAAACCCGGCTGTGCGGAAGTTCCAGGTACCGGCGTAACTTGTCGTGCGCCAAAGCGGCCTGCCAACTCGCATAACTTAATACAGCCAGCGCCAGCGCCAGGCCAAAAATCCACAAACTGTTTGCAAGAAGATTGAACCAATCGATCATATAATCTCTGTCGGCGATCTTTTCTGCCAACCGCTTCCGGTACCTGCCGAACCAAGAGGCAACCGGCCTGCGTGTAAGCGAGAAGGTACCTAGGACGTTTCACGCCGCCGGGTGTTCCATTTTGTTTCATCGCCTTTCTGTTTTCGATAGGAAAGCGTGCGCGAAAACGGAAGGGCCGCACTTCTCAAGAGGATTCTACCACTCGTTCGCGCAGCCGATTTCCCAACAGTTCTGTGTACGTACAACAGTTCGAAGGTGTGTATTATGATACAATGCAAAACTGCTGCGTTTCAATTGAGGATACCATCATGAGTCGAAAGATCGTTTTCCGAACCAACGAGCGCACCCGCGAAGCCTTTGAATGCCTGAACGAAGTGTTGCAGGCTTTTGCAAAACCACGCAACCTCGAGATCGACTGCGAGCTTTCCCCGCAAGGATCGGAGTATTCCGAGTTGATCTTGAAGACCATCCACAACTCTCCCGTCGACGTAGCCGAAGTCGGCACCAGCTTCCTGGGAGACTTTGTGGCGATGAACGCCTTGCGTCCCTTTCATGCATCTGAAGTTCAGCGCCTGGGAAGCGCCGATGCGTTCGTCGAGCACCTGTGGAAGGCGGGCAGCGTCGAGAAACAAACGTGGGCCATTCCATGGCTCAGCGATGTGCGCCTGGTCTTTTACCGTCGCGACCTGCTGGAGAAAGCAGGGGTCCGCGAAGAAGGCGCCTTCGAGACCCCTGAACGCTTCGAACAAACGCTACGCCAGTTGAAAGAAGCAGGCATCCGAAAGCCCTGGGTCGCACCGACAACGCGCTCGATGTTGATGATTCACGCGGTAAGCAGTTGGATATGGTACCACGGCGGCCAATTCATCGATGCAGCCAACAAAAAAGTGCTCATCGCACAACCGGAAACGCTGGCCGGGTTAAAAGATTACTACCGTTTGCACAAGTACTTTGCCCCCGAGTGGCGAGATGCCGGCAACCTGCAAGCAGACTTTGCTTTCCACAAGGGTGAGGCTGCCGTCGTCATCAGCGGGCCGTGGATGTTCTACCTGCTCCAGCAAAACGCCGAGATTCGGGACAGTATCGGTGTTGCAGCACCCTTAAATCACGCCTTTATCGGCGGGTCGAGCCTTGGTATCTGGAAAAATTCGATCCTGGAACAGGCATCCTTTGAGGTGATCGAGTACCTGACCAACAATGAATTCCAATCCAGTTACCCCCAAACCATCGGCATGCTGCCGGCGCGCCTCAACGCCCTGGAAAGCTACCCATTCATCTCTGCCGAAATGCGCACAGCCACGATCGCAGCCCTACGGCACGGCCGAGAAGCCCCGGACTATTCGTTATGGGGATTGGTAGAGAGCCGTTTCGCAACCTCTTTGGCCAGGTTGTGGACCGAAGTCCTTGAGAACCCCGATGTATCCGTCGACGAAGTTGTCCCCAAGCACATGAACACTGCTGCGCATCGCTTGAACTCCTTGCTGGCGCAGCACTAACCGCAGCGGTTATTTTTCCAACGCTTCTTCCATCAACTTTTGAATACGATGAATCATACCGGCTGGATCGGGATGCAGGCCCTCAACGAGGAGTGTATTTTCATAGACCTGCTCCACAATCAGCGGAATGAGCGGGCTGTCATCAGGCAAAGCATTGAACTGGACCAAAATGGGATGGTGAGGGTTTAGTTCGAGCACTTTCTTGGGCATGACGAAATCCTGCTGCAGCAAACGGTACATGCGCTGCAGCTGCTGGCTTGGGCCGCTCTCAGGGTCGACCAGGCGCGCCGGAGAATCACTCAAGCGATTGGTGATGCGCACGTCAGAGACGCGTTCTTTCAACACTTGCTTGAACCTTGCAAGCAGGTTGGAGCCATCCTCTATCGGAGCGCCGCGTTTCCTTGTGACAGGAAACGAAACAGCCTCGGGCATTTTGAGATCGGCGTTGACGACATTGATCAATGGCAGTCCGCCGTAGCGGGTGAGATGCGCCAGCATAAAGGCGTCCACCGGGTCGGTCAGCAACAAGACCTCGTACTGGTGATACCGGATCACGTCCAGATGAGGGCTATAACGGACGGTGCGTTCATCGTCACCCAGGATATAGTAAACGGCGTTTTGTTGGGGCTTTTTACGCCGGATGTATTCATCGAGAGACACCCAGGCCTCTGCGCTCTCGGTGGTGTGGAAACGTAACAGCGGGGAAAGCCTTTCCGCGTCCAGAGGTTCGGTCGCGATCCCTTCCTTGATGGAACGGCCGAACTCCTGCCAGAAGCTGTGGTAAGCGGCTTTATTTACCGACGACAGTTCCATCAAAATATCGATGACTTTGCCGGTTACCAGTTTCTTCAAACTACCCATCGTCCGGCTTGCCTGTATGGTTTCGTGCGAGACATTGAGGGGCAGGTCTTCCACATCGACCACACCCTGCACAAAACCAAAATACTGCGGCAGCAAATCGGCACAGTATGCCTGAACGAGCGTCTTTTGCGCGTAGAGGCTAAGACCATCTTTACGGCGTGGCGAGAACAAGCTGCGATCGAGCCGGGAGGGAATGTAAAGAAGGGCAAACGTTTTCACGGGCACATCGACCACCAGGTGCCCACAGGCCAAAGGGGCGTCTTGTTCCAGCGTCATCTGGCGGTAAAACGCTTCGTAGTCGGCTTTGCTGACCTCACGCGTGGTTTGCCGCCAGATGGTCTGCCGCCGGTTGACCTGCTGCTCGGAATCGCCCAGATAAATCGGAAAGGTGATGAAGTTGCAATGGCAAAGGATGATTTCTCGTAGCCGATCTTCCTGTAAAAACTCCGCGGCATCCTCGCGCAACTTGAGTACGATGCGGGTGCCACGCATGCGGCGCTCGCCGGCTTCAACGGTAAACGTCTCGCTGCCATCAGACGACCAAACGGCGGCATGAGTCTCAGGCCGGAACGAACGCGCTTCCACACGAACGTGCTCCGCCACCATAAAGGCAGAATAGAAACCAACACCAAACTGGCAAATCACATCAGAAACGTTTTTGCCCCCTGTCTTTGCTGCCTCGACAAGGGCACGGGCGCCCACATTGACCAGGCTCCCCAGGTTTTCGCTCATTTCGGCGAGCGTCATGCCGAGGCCGGTATCGGTGATGGTGAGCGTCCTTTCGGCGCGATCGGCGGTTATGCTTATGCTCAACGGCAAGCCGGCATCGTATACGCTGCGGTTGCCAAGCAGTTCGATACTCATCCGTGTCAGCGCGTCGGCGGCGTTGGCGATCATCTCCCGCAAAAATACCTCCCGCTCTGCAAACGAGGTGTGGATCAAGATGTCCAACAACTGCCGGGTTTCCGGTTTAAAAGCGATAGACTGAGAAACTCTTGCGGTAGGTGTTTTTTCTTGCACGGCCGGCGTTTGCGGCGTTTCCAAGGGCTTTGTTTGGCGATACTCGTTACGCAGCTCATAGAAACGCTGGAGAGCGTCCATGCCTTTGGTAAAGCTGGCCGTTTGCCGCCGGAAGCTGGCACGAGAAAGCGCCGAACGTATGTTTTCGATTTGCGAATCGATTTCGCGCAACAGCTCTCGAGAAGCATTTCCTGTATTTAGCTGCTCGTTGCACTGGTGCAAATACTCGGTGTAATAGTGGCTATGCAAGTCGAGGATACGTTCTCTTTCTTCGGGGTTTTCTGCCAGCTTTTCGGCGGCATAACGCTTTAGCAAGCGCGGCAGCGTAAAGCCTCGCGAGGCATCGCCGAGCAGCAAAGAGCGGGCCATGAAAGTGGATAGCAGGGCCAACGAAGCCTCCGCCACCGCTTGCGCTCCGGCAAGATTGAAACCGTCTTGAAAAACCGACAACCTTTGGTAGATCAGGCGCTCCATTGCATCGATACGCTGCCAGCAAGAGTCGAAAGCAGTGCGAATGTTTCGATGGCGTTCTGGAATATCGAGCATCGTCGACTGCAATACCGCCAGATCGGACTGTAAATGTGAAGCGATTTGTTCACAAGATAGCTCCCGCACACGGCTGGCGGCCAGTTCCAGCGCCAACGGCAAACCATCAACCAGGCGGCAGATCTGTACGATGTGCGGCAAGTCTTTTTCCATGAACGAAAAATCGGCCTGGCTGTGTACGGCCCGGCTGATAAACAGCTTGACCGCCGGGTAGTCGGCCGTATTGGGTGCATGCAAATCTTGCGAATAGGGCAAGCCCTTTAGCTCGAGAACCGCCGCGGCCTGATAATGCAGACGCCAACGGGAGGTCAACAGCAGCGTCACCCCCGGCGCCTGCTGCAAGATTTCGATAAACAACGGCATCTGTTCGAGCATGTGCTCGACGCTGTCGATGACGATCAAAGAACGCAAGGGGCGCAAAAAGCGGATCAGTTGCTTTTGTGGTTCGGCGTCTCCGCGGAAAGACAAGCCAACCCCGTTGGCGATACTCGGAACGAGCAGGTCGCTCGAGGTGATATTTTCCAAAGCGACGTAATAGACCCCGTCGGCAAACAACTGGGCGTTCCGTTCGGCCGCCTGCAGGGCCAGACGCGTCTTCCCGACCCCGCCCATCCCCAGAATGGAGATCAGGCGCTGCATGGGGTCTTTGAAACTATTATCCAGCCATTCCAACTCCGTTTCGCGCCCGATGAAGGATGTGAACTGTGCGGGCAGGTTGACGCGCCGCAAGCTGCCTGTCACCGGCTTGAACTGGAACGCCTCCCCTTTGCGAATTTTCTCATAGATAGCGACCGTTTCGCTGGAAGGCTCGACGCCCAATTCATTCTTCAGCGTACGGCAACAGGTTTGATACTGTTCGAGGGCAGCCGCACGCTTGCCACTGACCGCGAGGATGTACATCAAACGTTGATGCGTGCTTTCGTCTAAGGGGTCCAGGCTGACCAGCCGGCGAGCATACTGCAACGACAGATCGAAATCTCCCACGTGTTGAAAATAATTGCTCAACGTGTGGATGGCAGAAATCAGGTAGCGAAAAAACTGTTCGCGGTAGATGGTAACCCATTCCTGGAAACCCGGGCTGTCCGAGAGCAGCAGGCCAGCCATGAAATCGCCACGATATAGTTCCACCGCTTCCTGCAAACGCTGCGCGCAGGTAAGACAGGTTTCGAGACTTTTGTGGGTGTGCGTGTACACCTGCTGGAAACAGGTATTAAAAACTTCCGTATCCAGCCAATAAGGCTTCTCACCGGAAAAGCTTATTTTTTCGTCGTCCGTCAACAAAAAGGGAGACGCCGCTTCACGATCGCCGATCGCGCGGCGCACTCCCAACAATGCCTGCCGCAGGCTGGTACGCGCAACCGCTTCCACGCGATCGGGCCACAACAACTCGGCCAGCGCTTCACGCGTGTAAGAGCGCCCCGGCTCCATGGCAAGATAGGCCAAGAGGGCGCGTTCCTTTTCAGTACGCAACATGGCAGTAACGTCTTGCGCCCCCAGTTCTACCTGAAAATTACCAAAAAGACGGATCGATAGTGGTAATGAACTCATAAAAGACAAACTTTAAGAAATCTCTTTCAAATTTCACGCTTAAATCACGCCCATATCACGCCGATTTCACGGTAGGGGCTAATAATAATAACATTCCAATAAACTGGCAAGGTCCGCAGCAACATGAAAGAATCTGGTGAAGGGCAATCAACACAATACCAATCCTACCTTTTACGTATGTGGAGAAATGGTGAAGATGGAGAGTGGCGAGCGTTGTTATTAACGATTCCAACGCAGGAACGCCGGCATTTTGCCAGTCTTCAGGATCTTTTCGACTTCCTGAAAGATCAATCCCTGCCCATGACGATAATGAACGTCCCAGAAGTCCCTCAAAATGGAACGTTGATGCGTTTCTCGGACACCGAAAAAGAATTAGTGAATACAGCACAAGAGTGAGGTGTTTCTATGAGCCAATATGTCACCAACCTGGATAATTCGATCGAGAATATGCTTATGGTAAAAACTACGCACGCCACAAAGCGAATTCACCGCAACACCCAAAACAAACTGATTCTCATCGGCCTGCTGATCATCGATATCTTCATGCTGGGCACATCGTTTTTGATGTCTTATTACCTGCGTTTCTCTTTACAGTTGAGCTTCTTCCAACAAGACGCCGTGAAAGATATCGCTTTTTACCGAAACATATCGCTCTTGCTCGTTCCCCTCTGGCTGGGTATTTTCGCCATGGTAGGTATGTACAACCGCCAACGCCTGATGGGCGGCATCGAAGAATATGCTATGGCTTTCCGTGGAGTCAGCATGGGCATCTGGTTGGTTTTGGTGGCCAGTTTCTTGAACACGACCTTCGACGTTGCCCGAGGTTGGTTGGTGCTCACCTGGCCGATCTCGTTCTTCTTCATCGCCCTGGGCCGGTTTCTTTTCCGCAGGTTGATCCACTTTCTGCGCCACCAGGGCTACTTTCTCACGCCGGCCGTCATTATCGGTGGGAACCAGGAAGGGCGCTGGCTGGCTGAACAAATGCTGAGCTGGACAACGTCCGGTCTCCTGCTGCTTGGCTTCGTAGACGATAAAGTCCCACCGGGTACGCACCTGTTTCGCAATTTGTACTCCCTGGGCACCGTAGACCAAATCGATGAAATCATCCAAAAGTACGATATTGGTGAAGTCATCCTGGCAACCAGTGCGATCTCTTCACGCAACAAACAGCTCGAAATCTTCAAGCAATACGGCGTTTCCAGCGACGTCAACGTGCGCATGTCTTCCGGCCTCTACGAAATCATCACCACCGGGATTACGGTCAGCGAGTTCGCCTACGTGCCGCTGGTGACGATCAACAAGGCACGCCTGACCGGTTTCGATCAATTCCTGAAGCTGGTGCTGGACTATGCGTTGACGATCCCGTTTCTAATCCTGGCTTCGCCGTTCTTACTGGCACTGGCCATTGCCATCAAGCTCGATTCGCCAGGCCCGATCATTCACCGCCGGCGCGTCATGGGCGTCAACGGCAAGCAGTTCGATGCCTTCAAGTTCCGCTCGATGCACATCAATGGCGAAGAAATCTTGAACGCACACCCTGAGTTGAAGCTCGAACTGGCCACCAACCACAAACTCAAGAACGATCCGCGCATCACCCGCATCGGCCACATCATCCGCAAGTACAGCCTCGACGAAGTTCCGCAATTGATCAACGTGCTACGCCGGGAAATGTCGCTGGTGGGGCCGCGCATGATTACCCTGGAAGAAGTGGCAAAGTACAACCAGTGGGACATGAATCTGCTCACCGTCAGCCCCGGCCTTAGCGGTTTGTGGCAGGTCAGCGGGCGCTCTGACGTCTCTTACGAGGAACGCGTGCAGTTGGATATGTACTACGTGCGCAACTGGAGCATTTGGCTGGACATTCAGATCGTTTTACAGACCATTCCGGCCATCCTCAAAGGACGCGGTGCTTATTAGTCAGGGACTGAGGCAAGCACTCGTGCAGCGAGAGTACATGAACGCGTTTGCACATCGAGCAAGATTAGGGCTATTCCGCCGCCTCAGACGGGTTAAGTCCAATTCGTATACTTAGAAAATTGTAAGGCCCGACACTTATCTACCTTCATCGCTATCTTCGGAGTCATCCACTTGATTATCGTCCAGACCCCACTTCGCGTCAGCTTCTTTGGCGGCGGCACCGATTTTCCTTCCTATTACCTGTCAGAAGGCGGTGCAGTGCTCAGTTCGGCCATCGACAAGTACATTTTCGTCACGCTGAAGAAGCGTTTCGATCAAAAGATACGCGTGGGTTACACAAAAACCGAAATGGTCGACAGGGTCGAAGAGATTCAGCACACCCTGATTCGCGAAGCGCTGCGTAAAACGAACATTACACAGGGTGTTGAAGTGACGACAACCGGAGACATCCCATCCGAAGGATCGGGCCTGGGTTCCTCGAGCACGGTAACCGTTGGTGCGCTGCACGCCATGTACGCGCACCTGGGTGAACTGCCATCTGCCGAGCAGTTGGCAGGCGAAGCCTGCGAAATCGAGATCGACCACCTGGACCAACCCATCGGCAAACAGGATCAGTACATTGCAGCCTACGGTGGCCTGCGCTTCTTTGAATTTCAAACCAATGGCAGCGTCACGTCAGAGAAAATCAAGCTGAACGACGACAAACGGCGCTCTCTGAACGACAATTTCCTGCTCTTTTATACCGGCGTGGCGCGAAAAGCGAATTCCATCCTGGAAGAGCAGCGTGAGAATATCGTCGACCGCCTTCCGGTTCTGCGCCGCATCAAAGAAATGGCCTATATTGCCCGCGGCGAACTCGAAGCCGGCAATGTCGACATCCTGGGCGAGTTACTTCACGAAGGCTGGGTGCTCAAAAAGCAGTTGGCCGGCAAGATCAGCAACGGTTTGATCGACGACATGTACGATGCAGCCCGCAAAGCCGGGGCAACCGGCGGCAAAATCACCGGCGCGGGCGGTGGTGGTTTCCTCCTGCTGTACTGCCATCACCACAAACACAATGCCGTTCGTTCGGCGCTCAAATCGTTACAGGAATTACCGTTCCAACTCGAACGAGATGGCAGTAAGGTCATCTTCAACTACCGCCGGTAGGCGCCGGCACGTCCGTTTTTCTCAGAAATCTGCTGCCACGAAATCTGCTACCACAAAAAGGAGTAATTTCATGCAAATTGGTTCCTATATCACCACGTTACAGCGAACGCTTGACGACTTACCGGTTGAAAAGATTGAAAGCCTGGCTCAACTGTTACAAGCGGCGCGCCTGGAAGGCAAGCGCGTTTTTATCATGGGCAACGGCGGCAGCGCTGCAACCGCATCCCACTTCGTTTGCGACCTGGCCAAGAACACCCGTATGAAGGGTTGGCCTGATTTCAAGGTGCTTGGCCTGACCGATAACATGGCTATTTTTTCCGCCTACGCCAACGACGAAGGTTATGAAAATGCCTTTGCACAACAGCTCGCCAGCCTGATCCAACCCGGCGATTTGGTAATCGGGATTTCGGCAAGCGGCAACTCACCCAACGTGCTGAAAGCCATGGAGACAGCCCGGCAGTACGAAGCCTTAACGATTGGCTTCACCGGTTTCAACGGTGGAAAACTGCGCCAGATGGTCGATTTCGGCATTCACATCGACAGCGACATCATCGAGCATGTCGAAGATATTCACTTGATGCTGGAACACATGGTCGTGCTCAACCTGAAGCAATTGGTACGCGAGCTGGCCGCCCCCTACACCAACGGCGCGGCCAGCGAACTGTTCGGCCAACCGGCAACGGTTCTGGACGAATCTTGTTAACCCGTCAGCCGTCCGGCGCAGCGAAGAGATGCGCCAAGGCTTCTGCCAGGTCATCGTAAACGGCCCATGATTTCAACCCGGCAGGCGGCGGCAACGAAAGCTGTTGCTTGCCCCGGCCGGTGCGCAACAATGCAGTTCGATCTACCCCGGCAGCCTGGCCGGCCTGCAAATCCGTCCAGGCATCACCGATCATGATAGAACTTGCCAGATCTATCGACAACGCTTCGGCAGCTTGCAGAAGCAGGCCCGGGCGTGGCTTCCGGCAGGTGCAGTTCATCTCTGGCCCGTGCGGGCACATAAAAACGCCATCGATGCGGCAACCGTTCCTTTCTAACTCAATAACGAGTTGTCGATTAATCGCCTGAGCCGCCGCCAGCGAGAGAATGCCGCGCCCGACGGCAGACTGGTTGGTAACCAGGACGATGCGATATGGGCTGGCCGCCAGGCCTGCCAGCGCCTGGATGGCCGCCGGGAAGAATTCGACGTCTTCCCAGCCGCGCACATAACCGGCGCGATTCTCAATAATGACGCCATCTCGATCGAGAAAGATGGCTGAACTGGAGGTTGGCAGTGGCTTCATGGCAGCGATTATACAGCACGACGACTCACCCGGGTATAAAGAGAAGGTCCCCGTTCTATGACTTGGTTGACCCACAACCAGGATCAGGATAGAATCTATCCAATTCCAAGATGATAAACTTTATACCCAGTCGATGTGGATGCTTCGATCCAAAGGATGATGGTCGCAAGCCGGCACGGGCCGGCGGTCCTCTGGGGAGCACAGTGCGAAACCGGCCACGAAAAGTTGCCGGTTTCGTTTTGTATATGCTTGGGTCCTTGCCGCCGCCACGAGGTAAACCTGTGAAAGTGATCACTTGTTCGTTACCAGGTTCCGCCGTGTCGGAAGGGCGGAGCGTGCCTATCCAAACCGAAAGAGTAACCAGGCGATGCTAAAAAACTTCCAACGCTATCTCGACCGGCAAGCCGCGAACATCTGGCGGTATTTCCTCGAACAAACCTTTTTCCTTTTCCTGGGGTGGATACCAACCATCCTCGGGATCGGGGTGCGCGGGATTCTTTACAGGCTGATCCTGCGCATGGAGGGCGTTGCCGCCATCGAGAACAACGTCCGGCTGCGCTTCGCCAGCCATATCCGGCTGCATCATGGGGTATACATCGATCAAGGGGCCTATCTGCACGCCTGCCCGAACGGAATCGAACTGGGCGAAGGCACGATCGTCATGCACGGGGCCGTACTGCACGTCTACAATTTCCGCAACATGCCGCATTCGGGCATCCAGATCGGGAAGGACAGCCTGGTAGGCGAGTACAGCGTCATCCGCGGGCAGGGTGGGGTAACGATTGGAGATCGGGTATACACGTCCCCCTTCTCGCAGATCATTGCTGTCAACCACATTTTCGACGATCCCAACCGGCCGTTTATCGAACAGGGGATCACCGCCCAGGGGATCGTCATCGAAGACGACGTGTGGATCGGTTCCGGGGCGATCATCACCGACGGGGTGAGGGTAGGGCGCGGGGCAGTGATCGCTGCCGGTGCGGTGGTGACGAAGGATGTGCCCCCGCACACGGTCGTAGGCGGTGTGCCCGCCAAACCGATAAAAGAGATTGATGGGAGCACGCCTCCCCGAAGCGATCGAACTATCTATCATCTGTAGGAGAGTCACCATGACCATGCTTTCAGTCGTCATTCCGGCATACAATGAAGAAAACGGAATCGAAGAAATTGCCCGCCGCGTGCTGGCAGTCCAACCCGCCCTGGCGCAGGCCGGGGTCGAACAACTGGAGTTGATCGTCGTAGACGACGGCTCGAAGGACCGCACCGGCGAAATTGCCGGCGCTATCGAAGGCGTCACCCTGATCCGGCAGCCCAACAAAGGCTACGGTGGGGCGCTGAAAACCGGCTTCGTGGCAGCCAAGGGCGAATTGATCGGCTTTTTGGACGCCGATGGCACCTACCCGCCCGAGTACTTTCCCCAGTTGTGCGTCGAAGCCCTCAAAGGCGCCGACCTGGTGATCGGCTCGCGCATGGCCGGCGCAAAGAGCCAGATGCCGCTCACCCGGCGCATCGGAAACTTTTTCTTCGCCAACCTGCTGACGCTGGTCAGCCGCCAGAAAGTGACCGACAGCGCCAGTGGGCAGCGCGTCTTCAAGCGCGAAATTTTCGAACGCATGCTGCCACTGCCCAACGGCCTGAACCTGACCCCCGTGCAGAGCGCGCGCGCCCTGCACGAGAACATGAAGATCGTCGAGGTGCCCATTCCTTACAGCGAGCGCGTCGGGCGTTCGAAGCTGAGCGTGGTGCACGATGGGCGGATTTTCTTGCAGTCCATCCTGTGGACGGTGATGATGTACAACCCGGTGCGCATCCTGGGGTTGGTTGGGCTGGGCGGCGTGGCAATCACCCTGCTGGCGCTGATCGCCCTGGTGATCGAGCGTCTGTCGGGCGTCACCACGCTGGGGCCGGTCGGCGTGGCCGGCACCTTCATCGGCGCGATTTCGGGGGCCGTCGGAGTCAGCCTGTACACCCTGGGCGTGGCCTTCAACCGGCTGGTGGGGATGTTCAACCCGCGCCCGATCGGGCACCAGGGTATGTTTGGCGGTTTGGTGTTCCGCCAATCGCCGGACCGCTACTTCGGTTGGATGGGCGTGTTGAGTCTGGCCGTGGGGTTCCTGCTGGGCGCAACGGTCCTGGCGCTCGGTTTTGGCGGCTGGACGATCGTACAGCAGTGGCTTTACCTGCTGGGCAGCGCCGTATTGATTCTGATCGGTGTACAATTGTTAATTTCCTGGATGCTGGTGCGCGTGCTCGACGAAGTCAGCCAGCGCGCCGAGCTAACCAGGCAAGACCTTACCGGTTGAAAATGGCAGGTTGCGTCGAAATGCACGCAATTGCGATCGCGTAACGTGCCAACCAGTTTACGGAGGTATCTATGGCCGAGGAAAAAAACATCCTCATGGAAGATAATGTCGAAGGCGATCCCAGTGCCGTCAACCTGGGTACGCGCAAAATCAAAAAACTGCCGGCGGCGAGGTTCCCTAACGCCGACACAATCGTGTTTCAAGGGCTGATGTCTGCACCGCGCTCACCCGAGGCGGTGGACATCCTGCTGGTCAACCCGCCCACCCCGGATGGCGGGCTCTGGATCCGCACGCAGCACCGGGTGGGACGCCGCACGCGCGAGAACATGGTCTGGCCGCAGGTTTCGCTGGCGCAGATGGCCGCTTTGCTGCACCCAACGTACAAGGTCAAGATCGTCGACGCCAACGCCGAACGAATGCGCTGGCCCGAATTCGCCCAGCTGCTCGACAAGTACCAGCCCAAGTACTACTTCACCCAACTGACCGCTCCGACACTGGAAAACGACATGTATGGCGTGTTCCTTGCCAAGGCGCGCGGGGCGAAGACGATAGCCTTCGGCACGCACATCACCCCCATTCCGGTCGAAACGCTGCGCCCCTACCCGGCGCTGGATTTCGGCCTGGTGGGCGAACCCGACCTCACCATCCGCGACCTGCTCGACAACCTGGAGAACCGCGTCGGCGAACGCCCGGCAAACATCGTCACGCTCTTCGAAAAGCACGATCCGGCCTACGAGCCGGCCCGCGCGGCCGACGGCACCCTGGAGATGCGCAAAATCAAGGGACTGGCCTGGCGCGAAAAGGGCGAAATCATCGTCAACTTCCCGCGCCCGTTCATCAGCGACCTGGACGATCTGCCCATCCCCATGCACGAACTGCTGCCCCTGGACAAGTACCGTATGCCGATGATGAAAGGCCCCTTTACCTTCATCGTCACCAGCCGCGGCTGCACGGCGGGCTGCATCTACTGCATCAAGCACGTCAGCTACCAGTACAGCGTGCGCCTGCGTTCACCGAAGCTGATCATGGAAGAGTTGTGGAAGCTCAAGAACCTGGGCATCAACTACATCAACATGTACTCCGACCTGTTCACCGTCAGCCGCGACCAGGTGATGGAACTCTGCCAACGCATGATCGACGAGAAAATCGACATTAAGTGGATGTCCAATAGCCGCGTCGACTACGTGGACGAAGAAATGCTCAAGATGATGGGCAAGGCCGGCAGCTTCATGATCGCCTGGGGCATCGAAAGCGGCAACGAGCAGATCCTCAAACACGCCCGCAAAGGCGCTTACCCCGACAAAGCCCAGCGCGCCCTCACCTGGGCGCGGCAGGCCGGCATCATGAACTGGGGATACTTCATCATCGGGCTTCCCGGCGAGACCGAACAGACCATCCAGGACACGATCAAGTTTGCCAAGGGCCTGCCGCTGGATATCGCCCTGTTCCACGTGGCTGCGCCCTATCCCGGCACGCCTTTCTTTTTCGAAGTGGCCGAAAACAACTGGTTCCGCCCCGGCACACGCTGGGAACAGGTCGACATGGACAAGGGCACCGTACTCGACTACCCCGAACTGCCCGCCGAAAAGCTGCTCTACTGGCAAAAGCGCGCCTTCCGCGAATGGGCCTTCCGCCCCGGGCCGGCGATGACCTACCTGAAGATGCTGCTTTTCGACCCCCAGACCTTCAAGTCGGCGCTGGATGTCGGCCTGCAAACGATGAAGTGGCAGGTTGGCGGCGCAACGGATTGATCTGGCCCATCCTGCACCCGATATGCTCATCCCCGTTACCCAATCCCGTTGGTTCGATCTGGCCGATCTTTTGCTGGCGCTGGCGTGCGCCCTGGCGTGGGCCTTCATCGGCTCGTGGGGTTGGGTAATCCTCGCCGTTTCCTTGCTGCCGTGGGCAGTACGCATCGGAGCCGGACGATTCCCGTTCCGGCGCACGGCGCTCGATGCGCCCATCCTTTTGTTCCTGTTGACGGCCGGGATTGGCCTGTGGGCGGCGTACGATCGGAGCGCCGCCTGGGAAAAATTCTGGTGGCTCGTAGCCGCCAGCCGCCTGTACTATGCCCTGGCCGGCCAACGGCGTGAGAACTTTTTCGCTGCGGCCACGCTCGTCACAGGGACGGCGGCGCTGCTCTGCCTGCTGTTCCTGCTGGCCTTCGACTGGGCCGCGCACCCCCTGCTCGGACCGATCGACCGCATCGGCGTGCGCTGGATGGCGCTGCGCCCCGGCCTGCCGCTGCCGGCGCCCGAACCGGATTTCATCGGCGGGTTGGCGGCAATGCTTTTGCCGCTGGCGTTGGTCATGGCCCTTGCCGCATACCGGCATCGCGATCACGCCCGCCTAGCCGTACACCTGGCAACGCTACTGGCGTTTGGCCTCGGGCTGCTGATGTCTGCCGAGCGGCCGGCGTGGATCGGGCTGATGCTGGCCGGAAGCCTGTGGCTCGGCTGGCAGGGCTGCCGGTGGCTTGCCGGGCGCTTGAAGCGCCGGGCAGAAACCATCGCCGTGCTTGGGCTGCTCGTGATCCTGGCGGCGGGGTCGTTCCCCGGGCTGGCGCTCTGGCAGCATGGGGCCCGGCGCGGCTCGATGCCCGGCCGCGTGGATGAAGTCGTCAACGGCGCACACCTGGCGGCCAGCTATCCGTTGATCGGTGGCGGCCTGAGCGCCACGGCCGGGCTGTATTCCCGCTACATCCTGGGGATCCCGTATTTATACATCCCTAACATCCGCAACCAGTACCTGAACATCGGCATCGAGCAGGGGCTGCCCGGCCTGGCGGCCGCGATCTGGCTCTTCGCCGGCGCTTTGCTCGGGATGCTTCGGCATCCACCGGCAACGCCTGGGGCGGCCGACGCGTTTGGCGCCTGCCGTTGGGCCGTCGGGCTGGGCATCGTCGTCTTTGGCTGGCACGGCCTGATGGAAGACGTGGCCTACAGCAGTTGGGGGGCGGTCCTGCTGTTGATTTTGCCGGGCCTGGCGGCTGCCTTGCAGGCACCCGCTGCCAAACGCCGCGTGGCCATCCGGTGGCGGGTGGCCGCTGCGGCGGCTGCCGCCATTCTGATCGCCGCCGCTTTGCGTCCGCTCATGGCCCTGTGGCATGCCAACCTGGGCGCCGTGCTGATGTCACGCGTGCAGCTTGCCGGGTGGCCTGAACAACTTATCGATGGCGAACGGCTGTTGTCCGTCACCGGCCCGGCAGAACGCCAGTTCGAGCAGGCGCTGCGCTGGCAGGCGCAACCTACGGCGAACTATCGCCTGGGGCTGCTCGCCAACGAGCGGCGGGACTTTGCACGCGCCAACGCCTACCTGCTGGCCGCTTTCGAGCAGCGCCCCGGCCACCGTGGCATCCGCAAAGCGTTGGGTTACAGCTATGCCTGGACCGGCCAGATCGACGCCGCCGGGCAAACGCTAGAAACGATTCCCGAGGCCGCCTACGAATTAAGTATCTATGCCCAATGGTGGGCCAGCCAGGGATTGAACGATTTGAGCGACTATGCCCGGCAAACTGCCGGCCGGCTCGAAACGAAATAGGCCGTTTACTGTTTTCCCATTCCCCCTTGGACTCTGAGCGAAGAAAATGATCCACTGTACGATCGGCATCATGGCCTACAACGAGGCTGCCAATATCGGGCGTTTGCTCGAAGCGCTTCTTACGCAGGAAACGCGCAACGTCGAGATCGACCGCGTGATCGTTGTAGCCAGCGGCTGCACCGACGACACGGAAAGCATCGTGCAGCGTTACGCTGCGCTCGATGCGCGCGTTTTGCTGCTGCACCAGGCCAGGCGCGAAGGCAAGGCGTCGGCCGTCAACCTCTTCATGGCCAACGCTCGCAGCGCCGAAGTGATCGTGCTGGCCAGCGCCGATCTCCTGCCCGTGCCCGGCGCCATCGAGGCGCTGGTCTCGCCGTTTGCAGACTCAACCGTGGGCATGGTCGGCGGCCACCCGGTGCCGACCAACCGGCGCGAGACGTTCATCGGCTTCGGCATCAACCTGTTGTGGGAATTGCACCACCAGGTTTCGTTGCAGTGGCCCAAGATGGGAGAACTGATCGCTTTTCGCAATATCTTTTACCAGATCCCGGGCGATTCGGCGGTCGACGAGGCCAGCATCGAACCGCTGATCATCGGCCAGGGGATGAAGCTGCGCTATGCACCCGAAGCTATCGTATACAACCACGGGCCGGAAAACGTGCGCGACTTCGTCAAACAGCGCCGGCGCATTTTCACCGGGCACCTGTACGTGAAAGACATGCTCGGCTATCAGGTCGCTACCATGGGGGCCGTACGCATTTTGCGTTGTTACTGGAAGGCGATGAAGCGCAGCGACTGGCATTATTACGTATGGGGACCGGCGGTGATGGCGCTGGAGGTGTTCGTGCGCCTGCTCGGCACCTACGATTACGTCGTGCGCAAGCGCAATCCGTACATCTGGCAGATGGCCGAAAGCACCAAGAAAGACCTGAAAACGGTCTAAAGAAACAGGAAGGCCATGACAGGTAGTAACATCACACACGCCGACACCGGGCTGGGCACCACCTTCGAACGCTGGGCGCTCAACCGCGCTTTGAAGCAGCTGCAGCAAACCTACGGTTTCGAGCGTGTGCTCGAAGGCCCCGGCGACGGCATGACCGGCATCGCCGGAATCAATTCGTTGATCCTGGGCCTGCAAGGCTGTGAGGTGACCCTGGCGCTGGGCGACGCCGAACGCGCTGCGTTTGCCCGCCGGGTGTGGCAGACCCATGCCCCGCAAGCCGCGTTTTCCACCGAAGAGACGGCCGGCATGCCTTTCCCCGATCAATCGTTCGACCTGGCCTGGAACTTCAACATCTTGACGCGTGCCGCCGATCCGCAGGGCCTGCTGGCTGAAATGGCGCGCGTCAGCCGCCGCTACGTATTCTTCTGCGTGCCCAATGCACAGAACTACGCCTTCTGGCTGCACCGCCTGCACCACCGGGTAGCCAAACAGGCCTGGGATCATGGGGATGTCGGCCTCATGCGGCCCGCACCGTGGAAGGCGCTCGCCGGGCGCATGGGCCTGCGCGTCCACGAAGTGCTTTACCTCGACTGCCCCTGGTGGCCGGACATCGTCGATATGGGCCAGTTGATCGCCGACTTCTTCCCGCTGATGAAAAAGGCGGCCCAAAAAGCAAAGCCCGAACAGCGCATGAAGTGGGAAGCGTACGCCCTGCCTTACTACCAACCCGAACGGCATCCCGAAGTGCACCGCCAAATGGCAAAACTGGCCTTTTTCGAGAACAGCCGCGCCGCCTGGCTCAAACGCCTGTTTGGCCATCACTTCGGAATTTTCGCAGAACGTATGAAATAGTGTCATGAATTCGATGCTGGGCGTGCTCGCCCGTGTACCCCTGTTTCAAAGCTACCGCCGCTTTGGCTGGCCGCAAATGCTGCCCGTCAACCTGACGCTTTCGCCTTCACCGCGCTGCAACTCACGCTGCTTGACGTGCAATATCTGGATGAAACGCGAGAACGAACTCTCGCTGGAAGAATGGGTCAAGGTTCTGCGCTCGATGGGCAAGGCCCCCTTCTGGTTCACAATCAGCGGCGGCGAACCGTTCATGAATACCTTCATCACCGAGCTGGCGCTGGCGGCCTACGAAATTTGCCAACCGGGGATCATCAATATCCCCACCAACGCCATCCTGGGCAGCATTCCTGACCGCGTGCAGCGCATCGCGCAGGGCTGCCCGAAGTCGCAGATCATCATCAACCTGTCGCTGGATGGCGTCGGCGAGAAGCACGATCGCATCCGCGGCGTGCCCGGCAACTTCGAGAAGTTCGAACGCACCCTCAAGGCGTTGCTGGAATTGCGCAAAACGCTGCCCAACCTGGCCATCGGCATCCACACGGTGATATCCACCTTCAGCATCGGCCACCTCGACCAGGTGATGGCCTACGCCGATCGCTCCGGGGCGGACCAGTTCATCACCGAGATCGCCGAGCCGCGTGTGGAGCTGGACACGATCGGCCTGCCGATCACGCCGGACAAGGACTCCTATGCGCAGGCGATCGACAAACTGATCGAGCACGTGCGCGCCCGGCAATACCGGGGCATTTCACGCATCACCGAAGCCTTCCGCATCGAATACTACCAACTGGTCAAGCGCATCCTGGAAGAACAGGACCAGGTGCTGCCCTGCTACGCCGGCTGGGCCAGCGCCCAAATTTACGCCGACGGCACCGTCTGGCCGTGCTGCGTGCGCGCCGACGATTTGGGCAATTTGCGTGACGCCGGCTACGACTTCCCGGCGATCTGGTTCGGCGAAAAAACCAGGGAAGTACGCCGCAGCATCGCCGCCAAAGAATGCCACTGCCCGCTGGCAAATGCCTCTTACACCAATTTATTGATCGACGTACCCACGCTGGCGCGGGTCAGCACAAAAATCATCCGCTAGCAGCCCGTCGGAGAAGACTTCATTGCTAGGAGAGGCCGGCATGCCTGCCGGCACCGATATGCCTTTCGATTGGTTGAAATCCTTCCACCGGCAAACCGAAAAGCCGCAAGATTACGCCGAGCGCACGCTGGCAGCCTACCGCCTGGGGATGAAGGCTGGCGGTGCGATCGCCGGCGTGCGCATCGACGTGGCCGAAACGTGCTGCCAGGCCGCCCGCCAGCTTGAGGCGGGGATCGTCTACCATCCCGACGAAGCGCCGATCCTGCCCCTGGCGGGCTGCCCGTTGGGGCAGCGCTGCCAGTGCGTTTACCGGCCCGTGATGGACTACGAAGCGGGAGCCGAGAAAGAGTCGTGAAAGCGCTGCTCACCGGGGCGACCGGTTTCATCGGCAAGGCGCTGGCCCTGGCGTTGGCAGCGGCGGGCTGGGACGTCACGCTGCTGGCACGCCGCCAGAGCCGGGACAGGCTGCCGCCGGGACCGTTCGACGTGATCGAGGCCGACCTGGCCGAAGCGGCTGCGCTGGCCGGCGCCGTCGGCGGCCTGACGGTGGACGTCGTCGTCCACGCAGGCGCTATCCGCAACCGTTGGGGCACGCCTCCCGAGGCCTACCGGGCCGTCAACGTGACGGCCACCCAGGTTTTGTTGGATGCGCTGGCCGGGCGTGCCGGGCGTTTCGTCTACGTCAGCTCGGTGGGTGTGTTCGGCCGGCCGGGCGTCCTGGGCATCGACGAAGGTTTCCCGCTGCGTGTGGCTTCTACCTGGGACTATCACAGCAGCAAAGCAGCCGGAGAACGGGCCACGCTGGCCTGCAAGGAGCGCATCGAAGCCGTCGTCGTCCGTCCTACCATCACCTACGGCCCCGGCGACGAAGACGGCATGCTCACCCGCCTGGTACAGATGGTGGCGCGCCGCCGCTTCGTGCGCATCGGGCGCGGCGACAACCACGTCCACCTGACGTATATCGACGATCTGATCGACGGCTTGCAGCTGGCGATGACCCATCCCCAGGCGCCAGGTGGTACGTTCATCCTGGCCGGCCCGGAACCGATCCGGATGCGGGATTTGCTCGGCCTGGTCGAGGCGCAAACGGGCGTGGAACTGCCCGGCTGGTATGTGCCGGCCCGCCTGGCGCGACTGGCCGGGGCAGGCTGTGAAAGCCTGTATCGCTTCCTGCCGGGTCGTTGGCAGCCGCCCATCACGCCCGACAAGGTCGATAACCTGTGCGCCAACCGCAGCTTTTCATCGGCGCGCGCCGTACAGCGCATCGATTATCGTCCCCGTTGGGGCTATGCGGCCGGCATGGCCGCCACGTACGCGTGGATTCTTCAGACACATCTTTAGAGACCGAATTGCAATGTTTACTTCCACCGACGTTTCCGTGATCATCCCATCCTTTGGCAGCCGCGGCACGATCTTGCACTGCCTGAAATCGCTGTACGAACAGGAGGAACTGCCTGCCGAAGTGATCGTGGCGGATTCGTCGGAAGACGACACGGTGGCCCTGATCCACGAGCATTATCCGCAGGTGATCACCTACAAGTTCGAGCACCGCACCTTCCCCGGCCCGGCGCGCAACAAAGGCACGAGCCTGGCCCGCGGCAGCATCGTCGCCTTTATCGATGCCGACTGCCTGGCGGCGCCCGATTGGGTCAAACGCATGGCCGCCCAGCACAGCGCCGGGCACCAAATCGTCGGCGGGGCCGTCGAAGTGGGGAATTCGAAAAGCCTGCTGGCCTGGGCCGGGCACCTGGGAGAGTTCCGCGAATTCCTGCCCACAGGGCCGGAGCGGATGGTCAGTCACGTACCGACGTGCAATATCTCCTACCGCAAAGCGCTGATCGAAACGTACGGCGGCTTTCCCAACGCTTACTATCCGCAGGAAGACATGCTCTTCAACTATCTGTTGGCCCGCAACGGCTACCGGGTCTGGTTCGATCCGGCCATTCGGGTGCGCCACTTTTGCCGCGAAAGCCTGCACGGCTATCTTTCGCACCAGCACCGTGTGGGGCGCGTCACGCGCGTCACGCTGACGCGCATCGAGATGGAAGGCTCGCGGCTGGCCCGCCGGCCCTGGCTGGCGTGGGCGGCCTCACCTGCGCTCGGCGTCGTCAAGTACTTTCGTAACCTGGGCATCTTCTGGCGATCCATGCCACAGGAAGCCATCCGCCGGCCGGCGCTGGTCCCGCTGCTGCTGCTCGGCTCGATCTGGTGGGCACGCGGCTTTGCAGCCGGCGCACTGACCGGCCTGAGCGGTTTGCGCGGCATGATCGACCCCGAGGAGGACATTTTCATTCTCTTCGATCAACCGCCTACCCGGCCGACGGCCATCGAAACCCCGGAGTTCATTCCGTGAAAAAGGCTTCCTTTGCGCATGCCGAGCTATGGATCGCCGTCCTGCTGATCGGCGGCGTCCTCCTGTCGCGCTGGTTCTGTCGGGCGTCCATGCTGACCAATTTCGACGCGGTCAACTATGTCCTGGCCGTCGAGCAATTCGACGTGCGCCTGCACCAAACGCAGCCCCCGGGTTATTTTCTCTACATTGCCGGCGCGCGCCTGGTGAATCTGTTCGTGCGTAACCCGCTGGAAGCGCTGACGATCTTCAGCACCCTGGCGAGCGCGCTGGGGGCGTGGTTCGTTTACCTGGCCGGCCGCGCCATCTTTGGGCGGCGCGCCGGGCTGATCGGCGCCGTTTTGCTGGCCGTTTCGACTACCTTCTGGCACCAGGGCGAAATCGCCGCCCCCTACACCGGCGACCTGGCGCTTTCGGCATTGGCCGGGTGGCTTTGCTGGCGCGCCAGCAAAGGGCAGGCACGCCATGCCCTGCTGGCGGCGCTTACGCTTGGCGTTGCGGGCGCCTACCGCCCGCAGACGATGTTTTTTCTCGGCCCGCTGCTGGCCTTTGCCCTGTGGGGCCGCCCGTGGAAGCTCTGGCTGGCAGCCGGGGCACTCAGCGCCGCCAGCGCGGCCCTGCTCTTCAGCCCGGCGATCTTTGCCAGCGGCGGGCTGCGCGGCTACACCGGCGCCGTCTTCAACCTGACGGACACGACCACGGCCACGCACCAGGCGAGTTATGGCTACTGGCGCTACCTGGGCTACGCCATCACCACCGCCGAAATCACCTTTGCCGCGTTGGGCGAAGCGCTCGCCCTCTCGGTGCTGCTGGGCTGGTGGGGCGCACGCGGCCAAAAACGGGAAAACCTGTTCCTGTTTCTGTGGATTTTGCCCACCTGGGCAGTCTTCTGCCTGCTCTACCCGGGCAACCCGGGCACGATCCTGGTCTGCATGCCGCCGTTCTTCTTGTGGGCAGGCCGCGGGTACGACGCCCTGCTGGCCGCAGCCACGCCGGGGACGGCCGCGGTGCGCCGGGCCTGGATCGGCCGGGTACTGCTGGGCGCTGTGCTGGCCTGGCAGGTTTGGTTGTTCACCGGTATGCCTTACAACGGCCTGCCACACCGCCTGGTGGACAGCGCCGACGCGCTCGATCTCAGCCAGCGTTACTTCGCCACGACGCTCAGCATGATCGCCGAACTGCCGGCGGCAGAAACGCTCGTGCTGACGTCCAATTACCGGCACATCCAGTACTACCTGCCCGCATACGCCGCCTGCGCGCAGCCGGCCATGCGGGCAGATGCGCCCGCGACGATCCAGAAAGTCACGTGCGTGCAAGACGGCCGTGTGCGTGTGCGGCGCGACCTGCCCGCCGGCCAGTTCGTACCGGCAGGGACGCGTTACGTCGCCTTTTTGGACATCCCCCCCGAAGCCATCCCGGCCAGCGCGGCGTGGCTGGAAACCCGCCGGCGCGGTGAATTCTCGATCTGGATCATCGAAATCCCCACCGGTCGACACCCGGTCTGGCAGGCAGACGGGCTGGTTTTAACGCCGTGAGCAGCTTTGCCCGCTTCATCCGTTGGAAAGACTGGGGACCCGGAAAAACGACGATCCTTTCGGGGCTGTGTTTCTATCTGGCGGCTGCCTACCAACTGCCCTTCGTGGATTTCGCCGCCCGGTTCGTCTTCTTCCTGCTGTTCGCGTCGGCGCAGTCGGCGTTGGGCTTCGTGCTCAACGACCGGGGCGACCGCGAACTGGACCACCGGCAGGGGAAGGCCAATCCCTTCAACGCGCTGCCGGCGCATACGCTGCGCTTCTACGTCGGGTTGGTGCTGGCCCTGGCAGCCGCCAGCGGCCTGCCCTTCGTCATGCGCGCCTGGTTTCTGCCGTTGTGGCTGGTGTGGGCGTTTGCGGCAGCCGCCTACTCGCTGCCACCGCTGCGCTTCAAAACGCGCGGCGTACCGGGCCTGGCGTTTTCCTTCATCGCGCAGTGGTCGCTGCCGGTTTTGCTCGCCTTTGCCGCCTTCGGGCGCGCCGGCCACGCCGACATGTGGCTGTGGACGCTGGCGCTGACGGCGAGCGGGGCAACGCTCGAAATCGCACACCAGCGTTACGACCGCCAGCGTGATGCAGCCACGCGCGCCGGGACCTTTGCCGTGCGCACGCCGCCAGAGAGGCTGGATCGCCTGTATGCACTGGCCGTGCTGTTCGACAAACTGGCGGTCGGATTGATCGCCGCGCTGGCCGTCGCCAGCCTGGTGCGCATGTCGAGCTGGTGGGCGTGGGGCATGGCCGCAGGGCTGGCTGCACTCTACCTGGGGCTCCTGGCGCTTTCTTTGCCGGGCGCCTGGCGGGCGCTCAGGGGCGGCGCAATCCAGGACCCGTACTACGGCAGTGGGCCATCCTTCGCCCGCCTGCTGCACGAAACGCTGCCCAACTTCGGCCTGCCGGTGGCATTGTTGTTCGCCATAGCGTTGAAGGTCCCGGCATACTTCGTGCTGCTGTCGTTCTTTGCGTTTTGGCGCCTGGCGCTCGGCGGCGCACGCTTCGGCAACCTGCTAAAAGTTTTCAAACGCAACCCGCAAGAAGCATGAGCAAACCGTCCGTGAGCACCCCAAAGCCGATCCTGCGTTTATTGGCTATCTCACTCACCCTGCTGATCGTGAGCGGCATAGCATCGGCTGGCGCCGGGGTTCGGGCCGCAGCCGTGCAGCCCGACCGGGCGCCGGCCGCCGCGGCAACGATCCAAGTCGATTATGCCGACGTGAGCGGCAAAGGCCCGGATTTCTACGGCGTGGAGTACACCTGGGTAGACCAGGCCGCCGATCGCTACCTCGAACGCTTCGCACGCCTGCACGCCAACACGCTGCGCGTGCAGATCACGCAGCAAATCTTCGAGCCGGTCAACGACAACGCAGACCCCGGCATTTCAACGATCGACTTTTCCCGCACCATCCCGCTCGACATCCAGGGAGGCACGTCGCTCAATTACGAGACGATGTTCACGCAGATCATCGCCGCCAATCCCGCTTTACACGTGCAGATCAACGTCTGGCTGGCTGCCCGCTGGAACGCCAGCGACCCGGACGGCTACCTGGGCCTGGGCGGGGCCTTTCCTCCGCTCGACGACGCCGAGCACGCCGAGTTCATCCGTGCGCTGGCCCGCTGGCTGGTGCAGGACTGCGGCATCCCGGCCGATCAGCTTTCTTTCACCTTCGTCAACGAAGCCAATTTACCGGCGTTCTTTGCCGGCAACACACAGGACCTGGTGCGCATGGCCGCAACCACACGCGCCGCGCTGGACCAGGTTTCACCCCAAATCCGCATGGGTGGCCTGGACGAGGTCCACGGCACGCAAACAACCGACGCCTTTTACCCCCTGCGGCCCATAGGCTGCTGCGATTTTTGGACGTACCATGTTTATCAGTACGGCACGGCAGCCGTGATCGGCGAGTTGCTGGATGTGTCTGGCGGGCTGCGGGCCTACGGCCCGGTGTGGGTAACCGAGTTCGCCGATACGGCCAACGGCAGCCCCGATGCCCGGATGGATTTCTCCACGGTTTCGGCTGCCCTGGGCTTTGCCGAAATGCTCGGACGCACCTGGGGCAGCGGGTTGGAGGGGCTGATCCATTTTCGCCTGTCCGATACCTTTGCCGGCCTACCTGCCCAGTGGGCCGGGCATGGGCTGTTCGCCGACAGCCGCGGCACGCACGCCGGCGGGCAGCCGTACGCCATCTTCCCGGCTTACTACGTCTTTGCCAACCTGTATCGGGAACTGGGCGGCGGCCAAATCGTACAGACCAGCGCACCGCCCGAACTCGCCGTGGTCGCCGCGCGGCGAGACCAGGCCAGGCCCCGCCTGGCCGTGTGGGTGACGAACCCGGCAACGGCCGGCATACCCGTGACGATCACCGCGGCGGGGTTCCCGGCGGGCAATGAAGGCATCCGGGTGCAAGTCTTCGACAACCTGGTGAGCGATCTGCCGATCCGTTTCGATCACGTGGGAAGCGCCGGCCCGGCGTATGCGCTCAACCTGCCCGCACGCAGCGCTTACCTGATCGTTTTCGAACCCGGGCCCCGGTATGGAACGTCGATCTACCTGCCCGCCGTGAACGGCGGGGGCGTGAGTGCCTGGCGCAAGCTGCCCCAGCCTCGTTAGGGCCCGGAAGACGTACCCACACCCGGGCCCGCCCGGGCATCAATGCCCGGGCTACGGGGCGGCGCCGGATCAATCCGGCTTTTTGGCCGGGATGGCCACGCCCACCCCGGGACGGCGGGTGTCTTGCCCGCAGGGTGGCGGCCTGACGCCCGTGCGCCGCTGCCGCAAATAAAGAAGAAGGTATCTTCCCAAAAAGTAGGGGAACGTGGGGTGTTTTTTTGGGGGGGGGGGGGGG